>CAWGET010000005.1:0-220947 GCA_963821715.1 uncultured Melioribacteraceae bacterium | reverse complement strand
TTTCCAAATAGAGCAGCGCGTTAACAACAGTTCTCGAAGTTCCGAGCGATTCCATTGAGCCGACTCCGAGAGCGCCGTAAAATTCATTATGTCCGGCATAGATTATCATCAGGTCGGGTTTCTGTTCTAGTACCTCCGGAATAAAATCCCTTATTGTATAACTGTTTACCGCAGTAAGACTAAGATTTACTACCTCAACTTTGCTTTCGGGATAAACATGCTTTAACCGTTGATCAATATAACGCGAAAACGACCCGAGCGGCATGAAAGGATAACCGGCTGCGCTGCTTCCTCCCAAAACAAAAACTCTGAATGAATTATCCTGCTTCTCTTTGTCGAACACATCCTGAATAGATTCCGGCAATGCGTTTGTGGATTGAAAATATTTTCTTCCTATTTCAGGGTTCAATCCCATCTGAGTTTTTGTAACCGGAACCCACTGAGAGTAATCGTCTCCATAGTTAAAAAGCCTAAGTCCAAATTCAAGCAGAACGAAAAACAAAACAGGCAGGAATATCAGAACAAAATAAAAAGATTTAGGAACAGGCTTTTCTTTGATCAAATTAATATAATCTTTAATCTCGGATGGGTTCGCATCTATTTCTTTTGCCATTCTGTTTGCGGAATACTTCCCTTTATTTTTACGACCGAACCTTCTTGCTGTCTAAAGCGACAACTTTCCTCCGTTCCCTCTTTTCCAAAATCATTTATTTTAATACGAGAATTTGATACGGTCTTATTTCGCTTGTAATTTTTTGTTGTCGAAGCGATATTCTTCGCCGCTAACTAGGTCCTTTGCTTTTTTATTCATTGGAAAAAGATCGTTCATAAAACTCAAATCAAAATTAGTGGGATTATTATTGACGATCATCCAAATTTCTTCTCCGTCATAAACTCTTCTATATCCAAATACTTCTCTGGTTTCATCTATTACAAAAAAGTTTATATCGCCGAGAGAAAGTGCTTCGTTCTCTTTACGGATTTTTATCATCTTTTTATAATAATCAAATAACCCACTGTTGAATTCCACTGTATCGGGGGTCTCTCTTTACCAAAAGGATGAGCGGCTTCATTCTCGTAATTCAGTTCGCTCCAAACCATCGGCTTTCGATTGTCGGGATCATCTTCCGCCGCACATTCCGGCTTCGTCGCCGTAGTAAATATGCGGCGCTCCGGGCATTGTCATTTGAATACCGACTGCTAATTTTTGTTTCTCTCTTTCTTCCGCGTTCGGTTTACGCACATTGAAATCAGCATTATCCTTTGCGCTTGCTTGATGATCATACCAGTTATTCGGATTTACAATTAACGAAGCAAGCCTTTCAGTATCGTGACTTCCCAGCAGATTCATCAATACATAAACGTTTTCTTTCGGATATTCTTTGTATTGGGTTTTGATTGAATCAATAAATCCTTGTGGACCGACATCTTCTTCCGTTTGAAAAACTAATTGTTTTATCGCACGGGTAAATCTGTAATTCATCACCGCGTCAATTTGATCTCCAAACCAGGGCGATGCGTTGAACATTTTATTTTCGTTCCAATTGTCCCACCAGACTTCGCCTGTTAAATATGCTTCGGAATTTATTTCGCGAACCCATTTTCTGAAGTCACGCCAAAAATTATGGCTTACCATTTCGGCAACATCAAGCCTCCAGCCGTCAATCCCGTCGGAAGGATCTCCATCACCATTTGGATCCATCCATCTTTTGACTATCTCATGAACATGTTGTTTTGGACCGTCAACCAGACCATTTTCGTCTTCTTTAATTTCAGGTAAATCCTTAACTCCATACCATCCTTCGTAACTAAATTCGTTCGAGTCTGTTGTCGGATCGTCGAAAGAATTTATAAAATACCAATCGGTAAATTTTGAATTTTCCTGATTTTTACAATATCCTGGAAAGCCCAAAACTGCGTTCCGGTGTGATTAAAAACTCCGTCTATGATTACTTTTATATCTTTATCGTGAGCTTTTTTTAATCAATTCTAAAAATAGTGAATCGGCTGAAGTCCATTGCCAGGTTTTAGAATCGGATGGATCTTCCCGCGCCCAAATTTGTCTGTCTTTTTCCGGGTCGGGGCCAAAATTATTGTCGATATGATGATACATTGAGGCGTCATATTTATGAAGCGAAGGCGCTTCAAAAACGGGATTAAAATATATTGCGGTAATTCCGAGATCATCCAGGTAATCAAGTTTACTAATTACACCCTGCAAATCTCCACCATAGCATCTGTAGCCCGGCATTCCGATAAAAATCTTCGCCGGTTTTCTTTTCCCAGGATTGGAGTTTGTACCAGTCGGAAGTCCACGGATGATTTTCCCATCCTTCCGGCACGAAATAAGGCCAGGCTCCCTTCATATCTTTTGGTTGAGGATCGTTATCCGAATCTCCGTTATTAAATCGTTCTGGAAAAATTTGATACCAAACCGCTTTCTTTGCCCATTCGGGAACGTCTTCCAAATTTTTCGTATCCTGATTTTTCGCTCCACATCCAATTATAAACAGTGAAAATATTACTAAAGTAAATTTATACATTTTTTCTCCGGGAGAATTATTGCTTACAAAAATAGAAATTTTATGTGAATATTTTCAGCTAATAACGGAAGTAATAATTTTTAATAAGCAGATTTCTCATTGGGCAGGGCTGGAATAATCTATAGAATAATAATTTTTCATATCAATTCGTCTTATATTTCTGAACAACGGTTTTAATCTTTATAAGAAATATTTTTACAAATATTCTTCCAACGCTTCTTTATCTAAAAAATCTTTGAAGCCGTTTCCGTCGATCAGCTCGGCGGAATTTTCGTCGTCCAATAATTTATAAGTTAGATGAAGAAGATGACTCTCTATTGAAAGTTTTAATGCATTCATTGCAGATTTGCAGACCGGCAATTTCAGCAGCGCCATTCAGAATTAAATCAATTTGAGAGTTCGAATAGATTACGGACTCGGCTCCGGTAAAATGGTTGAATTGAGTGTTGGGGATATTTCCATCTTCGTCTTCAATTTCGTTCAGGCTATCGTAAGAAATCGGATTTTCAAAAATAATTTTGTAATACATCGATCTTTAGTTTTATTTTAATGATAAGATAAAAACCAGAAAAATAAAATCAATATTTTCTATTGACGAAATTTTTACTTTTATTTAAAAGATACTATTGAGAGAAAAAAATTATGGCGTATCTCGAATTATCTACAACTGAAATAGCGGACGCAATTCCGGCGTATGTTAATGCGCCGATATCGAATTTAAAGGATTGGAAAACGGTATTTCATTCCAGGCTGATATATCTCTAGGAATGTTTTCTAAATCGGTTCCCTTAAAAGTGGTTTTTTCAGATTTTAAGCCGAAAAAGAAAATTATAGTTTTAGAAATATTATTGAACAGCGATAGTCTGCTGCTAAAAAAAAGCTTTACATCAATATTAAACGCAATTTCCCGATTTATACCCGAAGATTCTCTTCCGGAAGGCGTGGAACCGGACGGGAATTTTATTTATGTTTCCCCAAACAAATTATTAGAAGACCGGGATCTACCGATAAATATTACTTATTTTAAGATGGAGCTTGGAAAAGCAGCTGTAAGTTTTGAATTAAAATCGTAAACATCATCCAATTTATATTCTTTTATTTCTTACGTTCCCGAAGATTAGAACTGCATCTTTCTATAAACCGCTTGATAGATTTTTTGCATTAAATACAACTTAATAAGTGCCACTATTCTTGACATCTACTAAAACAAAAAAATTATTTCCTAGAACATCAAATATTTCAAGTTTTACGTCAGTTGGTTAAGCAATACTGTATTTTATTTGTTGTTTCCTGATTAAATGAATTGGGATAATTTATAAAAAATTAACTTAAAAACTGCTTTGGCATTGTTATGTTTTTGACAAGACCAAAGCAGCCCATTTTAATGAGAATTTTAAACAACCATTTCTTCAATGAAAAGTTTTTTGAGATCCATTAGAATTATTAAACGATCATCCAATTTTCCAACTGCCGTGATAAATTCAGAATCTATCCCTCCCACCATTTCTGGTGGAGCTTCCGTAATTCCTCTTGGTATCCTAAGAACTTCACAAACCTCATCTACTATAAAACCAATTGTTCTCTCTTCAAGTTCAACTACTATTATTCTTGTAGCTTGATCATATTCCTTATTAGGCAGAGTCAGTCTTGTACGTAAATCTACCACTGGAATAACATTTCCTCGAAGATTGATAACACCCTTAATATATGCTGGAGCGCTAGGTATTGAAGTGACGTTTATCATCTTATTTATTTCTTTTACCTTTATGATATCAAGCCCAAATTCTTCATTCCCCAATTTAAATGTGACTAATTGAAGCAAATCGGTCGCGGTATCAAATTCTGTTTTCACTTCTGCATTCATATTCATCCTCTCCTAATTAAGCGCCATTTCTTTTTCGTTGATTGAATAGCCTTTAGCTGCGTCTTCAACTCTGAACTGCGAAATTAAACGCTGAAGGTTTTCGGTAAGCTGGTTCAAATCTTCCGCAGCTTTTGCTATCTGCTGTGTGCCGGCTGCCGACTGATGCGATACACTTGTTATTCCTTCGATGCTCTTGCTTATCTGTTCTGCCGCGCTCGATTGTTCTTCACTTGCGGTAGCTACCTGTCTTATTTCGTCTTCAACTCTAACGCTTGAGCCGATGATTTTTTCTAATGAAACTCCTGCTTCCTCAGCCAAGGTTTTCCCCTGTTCAACTTCTTCCGATCCTTTATTTATCGATTCAACCGCTCCGTGCGTATCGGTTTGGATTTGTTTAATCATCGTTTCAATTTCTTTTGTAGCTTTAGTGGTTCGCTCGGCTAATTTTCTTACTTCGTCCGCAACAACCGCAAAACCTCTTCCGTGTTCGCCGGCGCGCGCGGCTTCTATCGCCGCGTTAAGAGCAAGTAAATTTGTCTGATCCGCAATCTCGTCAATCACTTTTGTAATTTCTCCAATCTGATCGCTGCTTGCTCCAAGCTTCTGAATAGTTTCAGCCGATTGTCTTACAACTTCTGCTATTCTTGCCATTCCGGCAATAGTATTTTTAACTGAGTTTCCACCGTCTTTTGCTTCGGTTCCGGCATTGCGCGCGTTTTCCGAAGCGTTGTTGGCGTTCTTTGTAGTTTGAAGAATTGTAGTAGTCATCTGTTCTACTGCACTTGCAACTTCGCTTGCCTGCGAGGATTGTTCCTGCGCACCCGCAGCCATTTGTTCCGAGCTTGATGATATTTCAGTTGCCGAACTTACGGTTGCAGCAACAGCTTCACCTACTTGCATAATTAAATGACTTAAGGATACACCTAGTTTGTTAATACTGTTTTTTATTATTTGATGGTCGCCTTTATAATTTCCTTTAACGCGTATTGAAAGATCTCCCTTCGCCATTTCTTCAAGTACATCCGATCCTTCCTGAACCGGAAGAATAACTGCGTCCAGAGTTTCATTAATTCCTTTTACAATTTCTCTATAACCGCCTTTAAATTTATCCGCATTTCCTCTTTTTTCCAGCTCTCCGTTTACTGCAGCTTTAGTCAATTTACCGGTCTCTTCGTCTAATTCTCTTAGTGTTGAAGAAATTGCATTCAATGCAGGAGCAAGTTCGTCCTCCTTCATCATAAGCAGGAACTTGAACTGAAGTATCTCCTTGAGCAATTTGATGCATTGCACCAGCAAACTGGTCTAACTGTACACAAAATTGATCCAGATATCTGTGACATGCTGCCTATTTCATCTTCAGTATTGATATTCGCTCTTACTTTCACGTGCCCTTTTTGAAGTTCTTGAGCTACATGCAAAGTTTTTTAATAGCCCTACTAACAGAGTTTGAAATAAAATAGCCAAAACCTACCGCTAGAAAAGATCCAAATAAAATGAATATTATTAACTGTGTTTTGGCATTTTCTGCTGAGTTTGATGCATCTTGATAATACTGGTTGGCTATATTATTATTTTTGTCAATTAATTTCTGCATAACTTCATAAGAGGTTAGATATGCAGAACGTGCTTCCAATGAAGCTTGGAATGTTTCATCGTCTAGATTTTGAATTATAGGATCATTCTCACTTACACCTCTAGCTAAGATCTCATCTTTTTTTCTTGCCATAGCTAAAAGATTTTCATCTTTTTCTTTAAATTTCTCGTATAATATTTTGAATTGATTCCAAAGCTCTTTTTCCGATTCTGATTTCTCTAATTCTTTATATCTAGCCATAGCATTGTCTAAAGCACTATATTGTTTATCTATCCATTCAAACTGAGCTTTCCTTATATCTCCTTTTATTTGATCTATTAATAAACCTCTCTCTGCTAAAAGAATAGATGCTTGAGCTGCATCGATTGATAACAGGAATTGTGTACTGGGCATACGCACTATTCCTACTTCTTCCAATGCGTTTTCTGTTTCATCCAAACCTGAATAGCCCAAATAACCAATTATACCAACTATTAATGCAATTACTGAAAACGAAGAGAGTAACTTTGTCTTTAATTTCATATTGTTAAACCATTTCATTTTTTTCTCCTTAGATATTTATTTGTTAAAAATTTAATACGGCTGCAAAGAGAAGTCTTGTGTTAGCCACATTTTTTAATTCGTTTACTTTCCCGAATGAATCGGTTTTACCATAAGCGGCATTTGTATACTCTAATTCCATTTGAAGAGCAACAGCGCCCGATTTGATTTCTAATCTGGGCGCAATCCTGAAAACATAATCAATATTGCTTCCTCTGGCGTAGGAGGTTCCGGCAATTTCTTTTTTGCTTCCGAGATTTTCTGTATATCCTAAAAATAGTCCGGGATTCGCGTACCAATCATAAGAAAGATCCGTCCAGGCGGAGAAGACTGAAATTGGAGAATAGGATTCCGCCCCGGTTTCCGGATCTTTCGAAATACATGCATAACCGCCAAGCATCAGTAGGTCTGTCATATTGCCGCCGTAAAGACCTTCGGCTTTCAACGTAACTCTATTAATTTTTATTTTTGAATATGCCATAACGGCAAAACTACCGACTCTTTCAGAAGTCTTATATTCATCTTCGGTAACTAATTGAGGAACTATTGATTTATAATCGACGCCCGTGCCGAATATGGTATTATTCGTTATATATTTAATTTGTAGATCGAGTATGGGTAAAAGTGAATTTCGAAGATATTCCGAACTTGCTCCCGAAGGTCCCAGGGTTGTAAAATCCCTCTGAAACGCCGCCGTAAAAGAAACGTGGATCGAATTTAGTTTTTGCGTTATTCTGGCCTGGGGATTTCTTGCAACGGGTTGAAAAGGTACACCTCCATTAAATGAAACAACACCGGGATATACCTCTAACACAAACATTGGATTCCAAAATTGCCCAATTAATAAAGATGTGTTTTCCCAATCAAGATTGATGAATGCGTGTCTGAGTCTAAAACCATTAATATCTCCGTCAGAATGTCCAAAAAATTCACCTTCCAGCAAGCCGGAAGTTTTAGCTCCAAAGGCATCGGGGCCCATAACTTTTCCGCGCAGCCTTGTTTGTATTGAAAGCATATTTAACGAGGCTTTCGAATTTATATCTTCGCCTTCCGCGTCAAACCTTTCACTTGCCGGATAAAGAAGAAAATGATTTTCTCTCGCAGAAATCGTTTGCCTTGAATCGAACATTGCATCGCTGCGAACATATCCGGAAAATTTGATTGAATAATCTCCATCTTGCGCAACAAGAATTGAAGATGCGGCAAAAACAAAACAGAGTATTAACCCTATTCTGTTGGATGTATTAAGTAAAAATGCTTTTAACATTTTAATTGTCCTTATTATTTATTTAATTTAAATTTTGCGGTAAATGAATTTCAACTTCCGTAAAAACATCTTTCTCACTCCGGATGCTTAATTCTCCGCCGTACATATTTAAAATCTTTTTTGTAATAATTAGTCCGAGTCCATTTCCGGATTGCTGATAAACATTTCTGTTAAACTGTTTAAAGAGAGAAATATTTTTGATCTGTTCGGGAGTCATTCCTCTTCCGTAATCCTTAACTTTTAATTGAAAGCCGCCGTTTTGTACTGTCGTTATTTCGATCGGAGTTCCTCTATCCGAAAACTTAATCGAGTTCTCCATCAATTCAGTAAGCATAAATTTCATATGTTTTAATTGAATATCCGGCGGTTCGGCTTCAATTTTTAATTTAATATCATCGTATCTTACGGCGGCTTCATTTAAATCAAGGATTTCTTCAACCACTAAATCTTTAAAGGAATTATATTTAGAATAAAAAAGATCCGCGTCTAAGCGGTTGGATGAACAATCTAAATTGAGTTGGGTGTAAAGAAGAAATTTTTCTATCAGTTTATGGAGTCTTCTGTTGGAGTTTTTTATATCCCAAAGCATCTCTCTTATTTCGTCTTTCGATAAATCGTCTAAATCGTCTAAAAGTAAATCCGTGTAGCCCATTATCGAAACTAGCGGTGTCCGCAGCTCGTGCGGAACATAGAGGGAAATGTTCATCTTAATTTCTTCCAGCTCGGTGTTGCACTGACTTTTCTTTTTCAATCTAGTTTCAACAGCCGCCAAAAGATCTTTGAATTTGAAAGGTTTCGTAAGATAATCGTCAGCTCCCAAATTCATTCCGTATCTTATTTCTTCTACCTGAGTCTTCGCGGTTAGAAAGATAAATGGAATTTTGGCTGTTTCAGAATTCTTCTGAAGATCGCTCAGAAATTCTAATCCATTTAACTCAGGCATTGTTATGTCGGATATTATCAGATCTGGATGGAACTTTTGCATAGTCTCCAGAGCTTTTAATCCGTTCTCGCAGCCCTCTGCCGCATATCCTTCCATAGTTAAAAAATGAAGGATATTGTTTAGTACAATTTTATCGTCTTCGATAATTAAAATGGAATACATTGCTTTCCCTTATTCATAATACATTTTCGGATGAATTTTTAAGCTGTAAAATAAAAAGTTGTAAATGGTTCCTTTTAGTTGTGAAAGGCTGCTTTCGGGTTGTGAGCGGACTAAAGCATTGGAAGATGGTGTATCGGAATGCTGAAAATTATTAAAAATGAATCGTGAGCTATGAAATGTGAGACAGGATTATTGGTGATTACTCACGGCACAACACTGTTCGCTACTTACCTGTTTACTAATTTGTTTCCTTTTAAAAAAATATTTAATATCATTAAAGTTCTTCGAGAATAATTGAGGTAATGATGAAACAAATCTTAGTAATCTTTTCACTAATCCTAATAACAACAATGGTAATTATGGCGCAGGAAAAAAGAGCAATGACCATAGAAGATCTTTGGTCGATGAAAAGAATCGGGAGTTTTGATCTTTCACCCGACGGTAAAAATTTAGCATTTACTATTACGGAATACGATATGGAAAAGAATTCCGGTACAACGTCTATATGGTTGGTTAACAGCGAAGGATCTGATCTGAGAAAATTCAGAGACGCGGAAAAAGATCTTTCCGAACCGATATTTTCGCCGGACGGAAGGCTTTCTTATCTTTACAACAATCAAATTTGGATAAGCGAACTCGACGGCTCCAATGAGAAACAATTAACAAATATTTATACCGGAGCTTCGGGAGTAAGGTTTGATGAGAGCGGCAGCAGATTTCTTTTTGTTTCCAAAGTTTACCCTGATTGTACAACAGACGAGTGCAACGAAAATAAAGATAAACAAAAAGAAAACGATGAAGTAAAAGCAAAAATTTTTGATGAACTGATGTTCCGCCATTGGAATGAATGGCGCGGTAATAAACGGAGCCATCTGTTTTTGAAAGATTTGAAAACTAACGAAAGATTTGATTTGACTATAAACGCCGAATACGACGTTCCGCCTCTGGCTTTGGGCAGTTCGCACGATTATGATATTTCGCCGGACGGGATGCAGACGGCTTTCGCGGCAAATAAAGATACGATGATTGCGGCGAGCACAAACAACGAAGTCTTTACTGCACAGATTGATAGTCTTCCGAAAGAAGCCGAAATAAACCACGCAAAAATTTCAGAAAGTAAAGGGAATGACAATCAGCCGGTTTATTCGCCGAACGGAAAATATATCACTTTCCGCTCGATGGAAAGAGCCGGATTTGAAGCCGATAAATATTCCTTAATGATTTATGATCGTGAGAAAAAATCAGTTAGGAATCTTACAAAGGAAATCGATCTTAAAATTGACGAAGTAGTTTGGGCACCGGACTCAAAAACAATTTATTACAACGCTCCTAATGAAGTGTATAATTCAATCTATAAAATTGACCTTGAAACCGGCAATAATTCTATCATCAAAAAAGAAGTAGTTTCTAAAAATTTGGTTATTGCAGGCAACGGTAAAACACTATTCTTCTTAAACCAAAAATCGACTATGCCCTCGGAAATTTTTGCGATAGGAGTTGACGGCGAAAACTTGAAGAGGATCACTAAAGTGAATGAAAAGCTCCTTTCAAATATTGATATGAACAACACAGAAACATTTTGGAGCGAGGGCGCCGAAGGAGCAAAGGTTCAGTCGTTATTGATAAAACCGTCTCACTTCGATTCAACAAAAAAATATCCTTTAATATTTTTGATCCACGGCGGACCGCAGGGACATTGGACAGACGATTTCCATTACAGATGGAATACGCAGATGTTCGCTTCAAAAGGTTACGTTGTAGTCGCGCCTAATCCGCGCGGAAGCGTTGGTTACGGACAAAAATTTACCGACGAAATTTCGCAGGACTGGGGCGGAAAAGTTTATACCGATTTAATGAACGCTTACAATTACGCGCTTAATAATTTCGATTACATAGATACAGCCAATACTTTTGCCGCTGGAGCTTCTTACGGCGGATATATGATTAATTGGATTGCCGGGCACAATACTGAATTTAATGCTTTAGTTTCGCACGCCGGAGTTTATAATCTTGAAAGTATGTACGGCGTTACCGAAGAGCTCTGGTTCCCGGAGTGGGAATTCGGCGGCGCGCCTTGGGAAAATAGAGAATTGTATCAAAAATGGTCGCCGCATTATTTTGCCGACAAAATCGAAACTCCAATGCTTGTAGTTCAGGGTGCGAATGATTTCCGAGTGCCGGAAGGTCAGGCATTTGAATTATTTACAACTTTACAGCGAAGAGGAATAGATAGTAAACTTCTATATTTCCCGGATGAATATCATTTTGTTACGAAACCAAAAAATGCCCGGCTCTGGTGGAATACTATTTTTGACTGGTTTGATAAATATAAAGTTAATTAGTAGTTTCTTTTATGGCACAAAATAATTCCATAAAAGAGAATATAAAAAACATCGGCAAACTTTTTTATGATGTTGGCGATAAATGGTCGCAAGATAAGGCGCCGAAACTTGGCGCCGCTCTTTCATTCTATACAATATTTTCTTTGGCGCCGCTCCTTATCATTGCAATCGCTCTGGCCGGAATGGTTTTCGGCAATGAAGCGGCGCAGGGAGAAATTGTTAATCAGATAAATGGATTGGTAGGAGAAGAAGGAGCGAAAATAGTTCAGACCGCAATTAAGAACGCAAGCGAAGGATCATCCGATGTTATCGCAACTATCATCAGCGTGGTGACTTTGGTAATTGCGTCGACAGCGGTTTTTGTAGAACTGCAGGATTCTTTAAATAAAATTTGGCGGGTAAGAAGGAAAACCGGCAATGTAATTAAGCAGACTCTTCGCGAAAGACTCATCTCTTTCGGAATGGTTGTCGGATTCGGTTTTATCCTTTTAGTTTCCTTAATGGTAAGCGCCTTGTTAACTGGATTAAAAAATTTCCTTTCCTCTTATTTTACTATCCCGTTTTATATTTTGGAAATTTCCAATATCCTCATCTCCTTTGGTGTAATTTTTGTGATGTTCACAATGATCTATAAAGTTCTGCCGGACGTTCACCTTGCCTGGCGGGATGTTTGGCGCGGCGGGTTAATAACAACTCTGTTATTTGTTCTAGGAAAATATTTAATCGGATTATATTTAGGCGCGAGCAGTTACGCGTCAACTTACGGCGCTGCCGGTTCCCTTGCCATTTTACTAATTTGGATTTACTATTCCGCCCAGATAGTTTTTTTCGGAGCCGAGTTTGCTTATGTTTTAACCGTACGATACGGCAGAGGAATTGTCCCGTCCTCGAACGCGGAAAAAGTAGAAGATTGTAAAGAAGGAGGAATTGAATGAATTTCAAAGTGAAGTCCAGCGACATAGTTTTCCGAGGAAAAGTATTTGACGTTCAGGTGGATAAAATTGAATATGATAAAAGCGGTAACGGCGGCGTAAGAGAAGTTGCGCTTCATCCGGGCGGCGCTGTTGTTGTTCCGGTTACCAAAGAAAATAAAATTGTTATGGTTAAGCAATACCGCTATCCATTCGATAAAAGTCTGCTCGAACTTCCGGCGGGAAAGCTTGAAGAAAATGAAGCGCCGCTTGAATGCGCTAAAAGAGAATTGACCGAAGAAACCGGATACCGGACGGAGAAATTTTTAAAGCTCGGAAAAATATTCACAACTCCCGGATTCTGCTCGGAAATACTTCACATTTATCTTGCCGAAGAGCTTGAAGACGGAAATCATTCCCGGGAAGAAGGCGAAGAGGGAATGGAAGTCTTCGAATTTAGTTTGGAAGAAGTTGAAGAGAAAATTAACTCCGGCGAAATTTGCGACGCAAAAACAATTTGCGGAATATTTTACTTTAAGAACCATTAGTGGTGATCCGTAAATTGTGAATCGTAACAAGTAAGTTGCTAGACCGATGGGTTCTGAGATTGATAAAGTATCGCAACGTTAAATAGTTGCTGCGAATTGAAACTCGCGGAAAACCAAATTAGAAAACGTTCTGGGCTTTAGCCTAATATTTTTCTCCGTTTGACATTTGACCTCTCACGTTTCACATTTCACTATTTAAATAATCCGCCCAAACTTTTACCAAGATCCGAATTTCCCAATCCTTTAGATAAAAATCCGCCTATGTCGTCAAGTATACTGCCGTCACCGTCCCTGTCAATAATCGAAGCTATTCCGCTTGTACCCAAACCATCGTCGTCGCGTTTCTTTTTCAGAAATCCGAGAACTATCGGTGCAACCATCGGAATGATCTGAGAAGTGAGCTCTTTGCTCAACCCGAATTTTTCTCCGAGAAAATCTGCGGCTTTGAATCCTGAATCTCCAAGTAATCCGCCTAAACCGGGATCGGTGTTATCTTTTTGTTTTACCGACTGCACAACTCCGCCTATGTTTTCCGCGTCTTCCTTATTCCCGTGTTTATTTAAAATATGATCGACGCGTTCGGCTCCCCCTTTATTATCCTTCTCTTTTTTTAATCCGCCCAAAATCATCGGGACGATGTTCGGGAGCATTCCGCTTACTTTTTCAGAATCAATTCCGAGTTTATCAGATATTTGAGCTGTAATCTCAGTTCCTTTGCTCTGTAAAAAGTCATCTATAAAACTTCCCATTTCATTCTCCTTTTATTTTATTTCGAATTTCTCGCCGGGTTCGGGGAAGTAAACATTTTCATATCCCGACGTTTCAATTTCATTTTTCAACGGAAGAGCCTGCTCGTCTTCACCGTGCACAAGAAAAATATTTTTAAGCTTTTCCGGTTTGTTATACTTCACATATTCCAGCAGCTCTCTTTTATCGGCATGTCCGCTAAAGTAGTCCATCTTCTCTACTCGGGCAGCTACGTTAAATTCCTCTCCGAATATTTTAATCACTTTATTCCCGTCCATAATTCTACGCGCTAAAGTATGCTGCGCGGCGTAACCTACAAACAGGATCATATTTTTCGGATCTTCAATATTATTTCTTAAATGATGAAGAATCCTTCCGCCTTCTGCCATTCCTGACGCTGAGACAATAACGCAAGGTTTATCATAATTGTTCAACTCTTTAGATCTTTCGGTTTTGCGTATAAAAGTCGCCCGCCCAAATCCGAAAGGATCTTTTTCATCCTGAAGATAAATTCGGTACATTTCCCTATCGAAACACTCGGGATGTTGACGGAAGACTTCCGTAACGTTTGTAGCCAAAGGACTGTCGATAAATACCGGTATGTTGGGAATCCTGTTTTGATCAAATAATTTGTGCAGCATATAAACTATCAATTGTGTACGGCCTACTGCAAACGCCGGTATTATTAATTTACCGCCCGATTTTATTATAGCTCTTACCTTTTCTGCCAGTTCTTCTTCCACTTCGTCTTCAACCGGATGAAGTCTGTTTCCGTAAGTACTCTCAATAATTAAAACATCAAGATCCCTTAAAACGTTGGGATTTCGCAAAACCGGCATTTCATTACGGCCTATATCCCCGGTAAATCCTAAACGTCTTTTTTTCCCGTCTTCATTTATTTCAAGCAAAACTCCCGCCGATCCCAGAATATGCCCGGCGTCTCTAAAAGTTAAAATTACTCCGGGGAATACTTCCATCGGTTTATCGTATTGCAGCCCGATAAAATGCTGCATCGCTTTTTCGGCATCGTCAATTGTATAAAGCGGTTCGATAAGCTCTTCGCCGCGTTTCTCTTTCTTTTTATTTATCCAGGAAATATCTTTTTCCTGGAGATAAGCCGAATCGCGAAGCATAAGTTGACAAAGATCAACCGTTGCGACCGTGGCGTAAATCGGCCCCTTAAACCCCTGCTTAACAAGATTGGGAATGTTCCCGCTGTGATCTATGTGAGCGTGCGACAGGATCATCGCGTCAATTTCTAAAGGATCGAAACGGAAATTTAAGTTCTTTTCGTATGTATCTTTCCTTCTGCCCTGGAATAGCCCGCACTCCAGTAATAATTTTCTTTCCGTTGACCGATACCAGATGCCGCGAACCAGTAACCGTTTGCGCGGCTCCCATAAATTGTAGTTCCAATTATTCACCTTTTATTTTTTTGAAGGGAAGCCCTTTATTTATTGGCTTTGATGAAAGCCATTTGCGCCAGACTCTTTTCGGAATCTACCAAAATCGTCCACAGATTTTCGCTGTCACCTTTGCCTACTTTTACAAGATAATAAATAATGCTAAGATTTGTTCTCGCTTTATAAAGATTTACCTGCGCGTCAAAATCGTTATTCAAATTTTCCGATGCCTGAATATATTCTCTTATAAAAATTTCGAGCGGAGCTTTTCGCCGAACTTCAGGATGATCAAAAAACATATTTTTAAACTGCGCCGCGAAAGAGCCGACGTCAAAAGCGCGCGGGAGCTGATACGAACTATCGAAATCGATTGCCGCCGCGTATTCTTCGCCGCTCTCTTTGTCTTCCCCAATAAAAATATTTTTAAGATGAAAATCGCCGTGACTCTGAATTAAAATTTCCGGCGTCGATTCAAAAATTCTTTTTTCGTTTTTCCAAACTTCAGTCCCGATTTGTTCAACACGTTTAGTATGCGGATGATCAACTTCGCGTAATCCGCTCAAGTAATAATCCAGTCTATCTTTTTCTATGTTAAGGTATTCGTCATCCGGCGTAATTTTTAGTTTTAAATTATGAAATTTTGCCAGCCAGGCCGCGGCCAAACGCATATATTTTTTGGCGTCGTCCGGTTCGGCTTTCAATAGTTTATCGTAAAGCGTTTCGCCGGAAATGTGTTCTTCCATCAATGACAAATTGCCGCGGTCTTTATCTAACGGTTTAGGGATCCTGAACTTTCCGTCATAAAATCCTTTTTTACGAATTTCATTTACTACCTGATAAGTCCGTTCCCCTTCCTGCCATGAATTTATATCGTCATAAGATTTTAAAATAATTTTATTTCTTGATGACGAAGATTTTGGACCAATAGAGACCTCCGTTATTTTTGTACCGGTCGTTCCCGTTCTCGGAATTTCCTTGAAGTACGGTCTGCATCTACCCGATTTTAATTCGTTAACCAATCCTTCAATAGAATCAAAAGGATGATCGAAAATAGTCGGGTAAGATCCTGTGTAACTCAAAGCGTGCGTATCCGTTCCGGCAATGGCTGTATATTTTAATTCATGCCAGTCTTTCAATGCTCTTGCGGATTCGGAAACAGTATAGTTCGAACTAAAGATTTCAATTCCGTCCAAAGACGGGTGAAGCAGTTTTTCTTTTCTCGGAATTTTATTATGACGATAAGGATGCGCCCAAATAATTGCCGCCTGCGGATATTTTTTTCTCAGATCTTCTAATGAAAGTTCCTGTTTCTCGATGGTTTCTTTTACTCCGTAAACAAGAACATCTCCAAAATTCGAAGTCTTAAATTCCTGCCCCGCGAGTACGTGAAAAATGTTCGGCACACCCGCCTTCTTTTTTATCTCTATTAAGTCCTTATCGCTCCATTGATAATGATGATCAGTTATTATAATTGCCTGCATTCCCAATTCGTAAGCCCTGTTAATTAGTTCAACAGCGTTTACGTGGCTGCAGGCGGAGTATTCCGATGTATGACAGTGCAGTTCAGCTACCATGAATTTCCCTGATTTTTTAGCGCCCTCGTGAATCGTTTAATATATAAATTTCGGGAAATTATTTCAGAAAAAATTTGAATGCAGAAATATCACTCTTTATTGTCCAAATTAATTTTAAGAATAAAGATAATTGATTTTCAGTTTAATTTAAGGTGAAGAAAAGGTTTTTGAATTAAATTTTTTACTGATATTTGTTTTTCGCTCCTCAAAAGAATTGCGCCTGCCCGCAGTCAGGCAGGTGAAGAAAAATCACGGAATGAAACGTTAAAAGATAAATTCTGTTTGAGGTCTACCGCATTCTTTATGTTAAAAATATTTTGCGGGAGACCGAGTTAATTTATCTTAGCGGAATGCAGTGATTTTTTAGCGAATTCTTTTGCAGAGCATGTTTCTTTTGCTACTTTTCTTACGCTAAGAAAAGTAGATGGTTAATATTTCGATAATACGATTCCAGCAATTTTGAATCTTTTTGGACTGAAATGATATCACTATAAAGAAATAGATTAATTCTTGCCCGACATAAAATTTTAAATTATTTTTCCGATGATAATTGTAAAAATACAATATCAATAAAAATTACAGGTTAAATACAGGGAGCGTTCTTTAAATGAGTAAGGCATTTATAGGATTTTTTCTCCTCCTTTTAATAGCAAGCTGCAGCGACGATTTAGTAAAGCCGATTGAAACGGAAAAAGGCGGTGTCTGCATTACATTCGACGATACTTTTGTTGACGAATGGTTCGAGATCTCGAACCTGTTAAAAGAAAATGATATTAATGCTACATTTTATGTTACAAAAATACATACCTTAGAGCCGGACGAATTAGCAGAATTACAAACTCTTTACGCCGAGGGATTCGAGGTTGGCAGCCACGGCTACAACCATATTAATGCCGTAGAATATTTAGAAGACCACACTTTGACGGAATATTATAAAAACGAAATTGAACCTTCCATAAAATTTCTTAAGGTTATCGGCATTCAACCAAAATCTTTTTCCTATCCATACGGTATGAACAGCGATTCTCTGGATACATATTTACTCAAATATTTTTCCGCGCTTAGAGATGTAACTGATGAGCAGCGATACGCACGTACTAAGAATGCAGATGAGGTTGATGAAATCTTTTACCGGAAAGGCGAATCAAAAATATTTTCTTCGCTCGGGATAGATAAAAATTTTAAAATTGAAAAGGATGAATTGAGAAATGCCCTTAAACGCGCCGGCGATAATAATGAAATAATTGTTTTATATGCGCATTGTCCTGTCGATTCCGATGCTCAAAATTATCAAATAGAAACAGGATATTTAAAAAATCTTATATCAATGATTCACGAATTTAAATTGAATACTTACACAGTTTCCGAAATAGCGCAAGAATAATTCCGTAGGAATTACATTTCAGTAGAATTGCATTCAAGGGAAAAGATGCATAACTCCGTAGGAGTTATATTTTCCTGCCTTTAGGATAAATTAGATCTTAACTAATCATTTCGAAAATTTATTGTCCGGTTGAATGCAACTCCTAAAGGAGTTGGTTATCCTTCTTTCAAATTTTTTCTACTGAAATGCAACTCCTGGCGGAGTTGGTGTTTAATCGCTCTATCTAAAAAACGTCATTTCAAATCCGGAGCTTTAATTAGCGAAGGAGAATTCTTTGTGTTTAATATGAATTCCGATTTTTACTTCGTAAAATTCGGCAATTCGGAATCCACTTATCTTTCAATGATTTCCGTAATTCTTTTCTCCCGCTGAAATACGGAGTTTCAAATAATTTTCTTTTGGAGGAAGCGGACACGTAGCATATTTTGTAAAAGCGCAAGGCGGATTATATGCTTTGTTAAAATCCAAAATTACATTGCCTGCACTATCCGGTTTCTCCGTGTATAAAAATCTTCCTGCGCCATAAGTTTCTTCGCCGGAAGTCTCATCTGCGAAAATCACAAATAATCCTTCGCCCGCGGATGTAGGAAGAAGAGAATACTCCTTTCCTTCCTTCGTAAAAGTCAATTTGCCGGGAGCATAATCTTCTTCAATCGTTCCTAATATTGTTGGTATGTTTATTTTTTTGGGTTCTTGGAACGGAATAAATTCGGCGGTCAATTTTCCAATCTTCATTTACTGAAAATCTATTAATTCCCTCAAAATTTGTTACAGCTTCCGAATTCAGATCGCGCAGCCTTATTCCGTATTGATCTCCCCGTTTAATCAAGAACCATCGTAAATTTTTATAATCCATCATCTGTGGATCGCCGCTTATATCGGTTCGTAAGTCAGCGGATTTTATTTCCTGGCTATCGACCAGCACCGGTATATCTTCGTTTATTATTACGGTTACAGTCGTATCTTCTAAAATAAAACTGCCTATAAAATCCGGAGCTTCCTCGGGAAAAACAATATCGTTAGATTTATCCGATCCGAATTTATTGTTTCCTTCTTCAAGCCAAAATAATCCGGCAAGATTAAGCCACCCGTTATCCCGCGTCAACCTTTCTTCACGCGCGGACGACCATTCGTTAATCGACCGAATATATTCTTCGCTTCCTTTTTCCGTATTATTTTCCTGACTGCAGTTAACTAATATTACCGCTGTAAATAAAATTAAAATTTTTCTGATCATTATTATTTCAAAATTATTTTAGAATGGCGAAATATAAAAAAGAATTGCTTCGCTTAAAAACAAATTGCAAATAAGAATTGTCCGGAAGGGATGCCTTTGGCAAACAAAAGAATAAAAACCGCTTTTGATAATAATCACTTATCCAGCCATTTTTTAAAATCGGCGGCGCGTTCTACACTTACAAGTGCATCTATATCTTTTGGCGAAGGTGGATTCAAATCTATCCTTATTCTCGATCTCGAGTACGGAACCATATTTTTGATCGCATCGTAATTAATAACTATTTTACGATTTATCCTGAAAAACTTCTCCGGATCCAAAACTTCACATAATTTTTCCAGCGTGAAATCGACCGGATACATGTGATTATCGAAAGTTGTCAGGAATACGTTTTTATCAATCGCGTAAAAATAAGCCGCTTCTTCGGTCTCCACATTTTTTATTTTTTGTCCGAAGTTAACGAGAAACCGTTTTTTATAAGCCGGTTCTTTTCCTTTAAGCGCACTAAGCAGCTTCTCAAAATTGAGAGAAGCTTCTTGTTTTATTTCTTTAAATTTACTCAGACTCTCTTCAAGCTCCGATTTCCGAACCGGCTTCAGCAAATAATCCACGCTGTTCAGCTTAAATGCTTTAATAGCATACTGATCGTAAGCGGTTGTAAAAATTATCGGGATGTTCGTCTTTATCTGCTCAAAAATTGAAAAGCTCAATCCGTCGGAAAGCTGAATATCCAAAAAAATTAGATCCGGTTTATTTACCGTAAGCCATTTAACCGAATCGCGTACCGAGCCTAGAATTTTCATAATTTCGATTTCCGGATCGACTTCGCTGATCAATCCCGCAAGCCGTTCCGCCGCTAATTTTTCGTCTTCAATTATAACTACTTTCATCTAATCCATTTTGATGATTGGAATTTTTGCGATGTATTCGTTTTTTGTTACCGAAAATGACGGCGCCACTCCGGTTAAAAATTTGTAGCGCTTTTCCAGATTCCGCAAACCTACCTTGTTCGAGGTTCCGAAATTTGATTTCGGCTGCAAATTATTTATAACAATAAGATAATCATTTTCGTTAAAAATTGATATTTTGAGCGGATGTTCTAAGTCGGCTTTGTTATGCTTGAATGCGTTTTCGAGCAATGTCTGCAGCGCGAGCGGCGGAACAAAATACTCAAGCTTTTCCGCATCAATGTTAATTTCAAAATTTACCGCGTTTTCAAAACGGATAGACTGGAGAAACAAATACGATTTTACGAACTCTATCTCTTCCTTCAATTCAATTACTTTTTTATCAATTACATCTAAAGTATATCTGTAAACGGAAGAAAACTCATCTATAAAACTCTCGGCTTTTTTAGCATCCGAACTAACCAGAGCGGATAGAACATTGAGGCTGTTAAAAAGGAAATGTGGATTTAACTGGCGCTTCAACATTTCAAATTGGAATTGCGCGTTCTCTTTCTGCAAACGTTCTGCTTCTAATTTAAATTGCTCGTTCCGTTTAAAAGAAATGATCGCTTCGAGAATTCCTATTATAATTCCATTAACAACAATAAAAATCATCGAATTTTTTACGAAGATTCTGAAAACTCCTTCCGTGTAAGGGAACGGAATATTTGCTGAATAAGTAACAATCGCAGCTCCCAAAACCGCTACAATAATTACGGCAAAAAATTCAATTACAAATCTTAAAAATGAATTTTTTGTCCAGGGAATTAACCGGTCGAGCATGGTAATAATTTTTAGTTCCGCTGCCACAATAGCAATACCGATAAGAGCTGTAAAAAAAATTCCAATCAGCAATCTTTCAAATAGATTTACAATACTCGGAACAGAAATAAACCCGGTAAAAGCGTTGTAAGAAATTATGAATGTCTGGATTAACGCCGCGCCCGATATTATTATTAAGATAATTCTTTTATTCAATTTCATTTTTTTATGCTGCCGACAATTAAAAAACAGTTTACCAAATTTAGTTAGATTAAAAATTTTTATGATAAAAAAAATGCCCGGATCTTTTTGCAATCCGGGCTGAAAATTTGCCGATTAAAAAATTCCGTATTTAACGCTTACTCCGGCGTTCCAGCTTTGCAGCAGCTGGTCATCTGTTCCTATCAATTCCAACGGAGAAGTATTTCTAAAACTTCCGGTTGCGCCGATCCAAAAATTTCCGGCTATTCTATGTTCAATTTCAATTCCGGGCTCGAAGAAAGCAAACTGAACGACGTCTATATATTCTTCGGTCCATCTTTTTTCTTTTCTGTAATCTTTTTCGTAACGGTATTGCGCGGTTCCGGCGCCCGTTCCGATAGATAATGCTAACTTAAAATTTTCATTTATCGAAAATATTTTTTCTACAAAAAATCCGCCGTAAGCAGCTTCAAGCCTGTAAGTTCCGTCGTCAACTAATTCGGATAAAGATTCGTCATAATCAAAAGCAGAGCCGGTAACACCCAATCCCCAGCTTCCGTTTAGAACAATGACGGCTTTCGCGTCGAGAACCGGATAAACGTCGTCTCCAATTTCAGTCACTCTTCCCGAAAGCCCGACGTATCCGCCGATTTCCGTATCGCCCCAAGTTGTAAAATGATTTTCTCGTTCCTGTCCGAAAGAAACTATTGTTAAGAAAAATAACGCGATAGTTAATATTGCAGATTTCATTTTGTTCTCCTTTATTTTATGTTTTTGTTTGATGACTTAATTTCTATGCGAAAAATAGGCGAGAAACCAAACTAAAAAAAATTAAAGGGGATGAACCTGTATTTAGAAGGGATGAACCGTAAAATAAGTGAAATGAAAGCGGAGGAAAACATTGCAAAGGAACATTACAAAGAAGAATTACAAAAGAGAATTGAACAGGAGAATTAAACAAGGTAATTAAACAAAGCATTAAAAAAAGAATTAAAAAGCGCTTTTACGTCTGATGTTTGACATCTTCCCCTTGTGAACTTTGTGCCTTCTTTGTGAGCTTCGTGGTTAAATAGAACCAAAATTAAGAAATGCACCAGAACCTCGTAGAGGTGAAATTATTGAAATCAGAAATTCTAAATCAAGAAATTTTAATCTCTTAAAAAAATTAAAATAGTTGCGCTAAAAAAAAATTTATCCTGCTTGCTATGCAAAAAAAAAGCCTCCAAAATTTGGAGGCTTTCCGGTTACTACATTAAATCAAATTTATTGAAGGATTTCAACTTCATTTGCTTGTAGTCCTTTTTGTCCGTCAACAATAGTAAATTCTACTTTTTGACCTTCTTCTAAAGTTTTGAATCCGTCTCCAACTATCGACTGATAATGAACGAAAACATCTTCGCCGTTTTCGCGTTGAATAAAACCATAACCTTTAGAATTGTTGAACCATTTTACGGTTCCTTGATTGCGCTCTGCCATAATACAGATGCTCCTTAAATATTATTAAAAAAATGAAAATTGAACAGAGCTTTGTGAAGCGTGTAAAAACGGTATTTCGTGCAAAGATACTGTCAATTATACTTATATCTAAAGAGAAATTTATTGTTCTACTTTAGATCGGTTAAAATTATCAAAATTATTTATTAGTTGCAAATATTAATCTATTCTCGTTTTACCGGAAATATTTTAATTTCGCTTAATGTAAAATATATTTGACATTTTGTAATTATATTTTTACATTAAGTCTATAATTTTATACACTATCAAAAGAAAGGTTTAGGTTATGTCATTCAAGGAAAAAAGTATTTGGGTATCGTTGATAGTTACAATAATAATTTTCGGCTTTTATTTTGTGTTTGCTTTTACAACAATAAAAAATAATTCCGCTGAAGCAGCGCGCACTTCGCTGCTCGGAATTTTTATAGGGACAATTATTCTTATAACTGTAATTCAAATAATTCTGCACATTGTTCTTGCAATTACTTTCAGAAATGAAGCGGTAAAAGGGGAAGACGAAAGAGAAAAATTAATTGAACTGCGCGCTACTCGTATTTCTTATTTCTTTCTCGTAGCCGGAGTATGGATTTCAGGGCTTAGTTTATTTTTCGCACTCTTCGTCTATTTTGATTGCGAATATTATTCTGCTCTCTTTTATTCTCGCGGAAATTGCGGGATTTACATCGCAGCTTTACTTCTACCGGCGGGGATTTTAAGATGAGCAAATTTAAAATTACAAATAATATCAGGAAACTTCGTTTTAATTCCGGAGAAATGACTCAGCAGGAATTAGCCGACAAAACGGGAACTTCGCGCCAGACAATCAACGCGATTGAGTCGGCTAAATATTCTCCCTCGCTGGAACTTGCTTTTAAAATTGCGGAAGCGTTTGATGTAAAGTTGGACGAAGTTTTTATTTATGAAGCGCATGCAAAATCTAAAAAGAAAAAATAACTGACGAGGATCAGAGTTATCTGGAAACAGAACTTGCTGTTTACTACTCACTATTTACTATTCAATAACTAACAGCTCATCGATGCGACAGTACCCCATTTCCATTGCATCTCCCATCCCAGTAGCTAATGCCTCATCGCGTGCCTTTGTTGACGCATACTCGATCAACGTCTTGACCATCGTTCCCTGTTCCGTCTCCTGAAAAGTTATGGTGATGACCGTTTCTTGGCTTGTGTCATCAGCTGAATTTCCTATTAGGTGCTTTTCGTCTTGGACGATCTTGCTATGCATTTCGATTTCACGAAAGTTGCCGACAATTGCAATCTCCGAACCGTCTGCTTCATTTCTAAACACGTTCTCGTACTTACCGCCGACTCGAAAATCCATCTCGCAGATGGGCATCGACCAGCCCGGCGGTCCGAGCATCCAGTGACGAACCAAATCGACGTCGGTGAAATGTTTCCAAACTGCGTTAACTGACGCGCCTAAGCTTCTCACTACCTCAACCTGGGCGTCAGACGGGGAGTTTACAACTGCTGGTTTCATTTTCTTCTCCTTTGTTTTAACGAATTTTGGCAGAAACCCTAGTTTCAACAGTTTGCATCGAGATTCCTTTGCAGCCAAACAGTGGTAAGAGGAAGTCTTAGCCACATAACTCTAAAATAAATTGAGATTCAAATATTTAAATATTCTTAAAATAAATTTGGAGAGCAATAAGGGCTATCACTTAATAAAGAGATCACTTTTTGAGTAATTCTTCTTCCGGCTCCCCGGTTAAAAACGGATTATCGGGATTCGAGCTCCATTCGAACCAGCCGCCGTCGAAAACCGAAACTCGCGGAAATCCCATCAGCCATGCATTATAAAATGCTTCGCTTCCGCGCCAGCCTGTTCCGCAGTAAAATGCCAATCTTTTATCATCCGTAATTCCGGCTTCACGCCAAATTTCTTTTGTTTCCTGAGCTTCACGTATTGTGTGATCAGCATTGCGGTAATTTTCCATATGATAAGCGTCCGACCCACAATTGCCGAAAACCGCGCCCGGGATTCTTCCTTTCTTTTTGATGTAATTATATCCGCTCACTTCTCCAATGAATTCCGGATAACTTCTAACGCTAACAAGTTCTGCATCTTCAGCTGCAAGATATTCTTTCGCTTCGGGAACGTCTATAAATAATTCAAGTCGAGAAGGAATTTCGGTTCCGAAATCTTCTACAGGATTTTTAGGAACATCTTCTGTTGAAATTTCATAACCGGCATCTTTCCAGGATTGGAATCCTCCGTTTAAAACTCTTACATCTTTCACTCCGGCGTACATCATAATAACAGCGCATCGTATTGCGCCGATATGTCCGGCAGCGCTTCCGGGAAATTCATCTTCATTATTCGGAAGCATATATTTTCCGTACAAAATAACGGTTGTATCGGAATCGATTCCATGTTCTTCCAAAGCTTTTTTTAATTCTTCAGGAGACCGGCGGTTCCAAGTTTCCGGCGCTTCGAGTGCGAGTGTATCGATATCGACTGCTGTTGGAATGTGTCCCGATAAATAAGCATCTCTGTTCCTGTAATGTGCGTGACAAATTACTGTTTTTCCTCCTTTATGATCGGGCGGGGTTCCACCCTCCAAAATTGTTTTTACCCAATCAGCATAAACCAGATTGTTGAAGCGTTCCAATTTTTCCATCGGCATTTCATCATTTTCTGTCCATTCGTTCAAAAAATTATTATAAATGTATACCTCGTCAAATCCTGATTTTGCAAAAGATTCGCAGACGTTCAGAGCTTCTTCTTTATTGTAGCCGTAAACCACTATTCTATTTTTCGGATCAATTCCTTTATGATTAACAATTTCAATCCAGTCCATATACTGCGTCCATTTATTAGGAAGTGACCTTGCACCTTTTACGTGACCGCCTCGTTTTTCATTTTTCAACTTCCAGCCGTTGTAAGCATCAACGGGTCTTACGTCGATGATATGTACGCTGTCATCGTCCAGTAAATTATATACTTCTGTAGTAGTTAGTTCATTAAAATTTGTCATATCAATTTTTCTTTTTTGTGGATAGAATGTTTGCCCTAAGGATTACAAAGTAATAAGATATTTCGATTTTTCAAACTACGTAACAATTATTAGCAGTGTCCTAATTTCAAAATTCGTATTTAATTCAGGGGTCATTCTGAATTAATTTCAGAATCTCTTGTAAATTATGAAACTTAGATTCCGGATCAAGTCCGGAATGACAAGTCAGAAATTAGGAACTATGAAATTACTCCTTAATGAAATATAATTTTCTGTCTTCCACTTTGAAAATTAAAGGAGCAATTAAAATATTTGGATAAATTTCACGGTATCTTTTTACTTCCGATAAAGTAAAGTTAATCTCATT
This sequence comes from uncultured Melioribacteraceae bacterium, assembly GCA_963821715.1. Taxonomy (GTDB): domain Bacteria; phylum Bacteroidota; class Ignavibacteria; order Ignavibacteriales; family Melioribacteraceae; genus CAWGET01. The sequence goes on along the minus strand of CAWGET010000005.1, from coordinate 195,140 downwards.
TTTAATTTCGGAAGATGTGACTTCTTGATCAAAATATTCTTCGGCAGAATCCTTTTTCCATCCCGTTTGCTCAAGTCCGGCAATAAACTGATCTTTTCTTAAATCAATATTTACCATTCCGCAATCGGTATGACCAATCAATGCGAAGTAATTTATTTTTCCGACAGATAAAGCATACGATATTTTAAATTCACTTCCCTTCAAATTTGCTCCGCCGTTTCTCATCACAAAAGCAAAGTTTTCCGGAATTTTTAGATTGATCCGGTTATCCATACAGGTCCCGATCAAAAGATCCGGCTTAGTGTAGAGCGATTTTTCTCTCCCGAAATTATGGAAATTTACCAGATCGGCTATCGGTGTGTTTAGATATTCTTCCGGGATGTCTTCAAATGAGTTGATTTCAATTAATTTTTCCAAGCTTTATATCCTTCTTAATCTGAAGATTTTCTTCATGGTCCTTTTCACATAAATTTTACGCATGTATTAATGTAGGCAAAGATCATTTAAAATAGGTTTTTATGAAACTGAAAGTATTAAGTATAATAATTTTTTCAACATTTTACATTAATGGTTGTAGTTCCGATCAAAAAGCATCAAACGGGAAAATTGAATTGGAGAAATCAAATTATTCGTTGCCAAAATTATCATATGGCACGGCGAAAATTACAGCAAGCATTTTAAAACATTCTATTATGGAAAATGGTTTCGAATTTCTAATTAAAATCGATACGGTTCACGGATATGGTCCGGCAACTCCTCCATTGGCTGTCGATTCTGAAATTAAAGCTTTTGGAACTTATTTAGATAAAACACAGAAATCTTTACTTACTTCCCTTGAAAATAAAAATGAAAAAATAAAATTAGAAATTACATTCATCCCTTCGAGAAATACAAGCGAAAGATATTGGCAAATTAATTTGATCTATCATTAATTAATATGAGGCACATTATGTTTATTACCATAAAGAAACAGCTCCTTTTTCTGTTTGTAATAATAATCGGCTCACTCTATTTCATATTAGAATTTAGCAGTCCAGGAGTTGAGCACAGGGAAATACAACCTGCTACAAAAACCTTCTCGCCCAAAGCCGGAATAGAAATGAAAAAAGGAAGGCAGGAGTATTTTTTCAGAATGCTTCGCGATCCGGCAACAGGGAAAATACCTGAAGCTATAAGAGAAAGAGAATTAGCTTTTGCCAAAGAACTTAATGAAAAAGCTTCTTTGCTTAACAAACCTTCGGAAATAGAAAATATTACCTGGAAAGAAGCAGGTCCGGTAGACGTTGGCGGAAGAACGCGGGCTTTAGCCGTGGATGTTAAAAATCCGAATACAATTTTAGCGGGAGGAGCCGGAGGCGGAATTTGGAAATCGACAGATAACGGAAATACCTGGCAGTTAAAAAGCCAGGCGTCGAAATTTCGGGTATAACTTCAATTGCGCAGGATACAAGAGAAGGACATACAAATACCTGGTATTATTCCACCGGCGAATTTATACGGTTCTATATCAAACGATCAAGGAGGCAGAGCGACATTTTACGGGAGAAGGAATTTATAAATCTACTGATAACGGCGAAACCTGGAAGACTGCTTCCTCTACGGCGGCTAATAATAATGTTGGCTGGAACGCCATTTTCATTCAGCTACGAGAATTATTATTCATCCAATATCCGGTGATATTTATGCAGCCATGCAACGGTTATGGAATTTTCAAATCGACAGACGGCGGAGCTAATTTTTCTCTATCTTTGGGAGGATTAACTGAACATGTCTGGAGCGATATTGCGGTAACTTCCGCTGGAATTTTGATAGGCGCAATTTCTTCATCATTTCCTAAACTGGAATCAACCGAAAAATTCCCCGGGATTTATAAATCTAGCGACGGAGATAAACTGGACAAATATTACTCCATCAAATTTTCCGCAATCGCATTTGCGAACTGTGTTTGGAGTTTCCAGCGGCTAATCCGAATATTGTTCTATTCTTTTACTTTTACCGGTCAGGTTAATAATCAGACCCAGAGAGAAGAAATAAAATTTTATAAAATCAATCTGACAAACGACTCTTTTGAAGATAGAAGCGCGAATCTTCCCGATCTTGGCGGCGAAGGATTTATAAATACTCAAGGTTCTTATAATATGGTAGTTGCCGTAAAACCGGACAATGAAAATTTTGTTATGATTGGTGCCACAAGTCTTTTCCGCTCAACAAACGGTTTTGCAACAAAACCCTCTAATGCCAAAAAATGATTGGATAGGCGGATATGTTATGATCCTCCGCAGCATTTTTCTATCCGAATTTTCATCCCGACATTCATTCATTTTCTCTTCGATCCTACAAATCCGAATAAAATGTGGTGTGGGTAATGACGGCGGATTATAGTTATACAGCTGATATCAGTAACAATTCTTATGCACAATTTCTCCCTTGGGAAAATAAAAACAACGGCTATAACGTAACTCAGTTTTATCATCTTTCAGTTCCGGATGAGCCGAATGATACAAGAATTATGGGGGGAACTCAGGATAATGGAACACCTTATTTTAGATTTAATGGAAACTCCGCCACGCCTTATACTGATGTTAGCAGCGGAGACGGCTCTTATTCATATTTCGGCAAAAATTTCGCATTTATTTCCCGACCAAATGGCGAAGTTATTCGACTTTCTTACGATCAGAATAACGATGTCCGATTTGCTGACCCTATTTCATTTATTATGCCAAAGGGCTCTGCAAATCAGTTGTTTGTGAATCCTTTTGTAGTTGATCCGAATAATGAAGATGTAATGTATTATCCATCCGGAAATGTCCTTTGGCGGAATACACAGCTTTCACAGATTCCGGATTTTTCACAAGGCACAAGCGTAGGCTGGACAAAATTAGATAATCATACAGTTCCTTCAGGGTATATTATTTCCGCAATCGAAGTATTTCAAAAAGTAATCCTGATCACGTTTTATATTACGGAGCAAGCAGTCGGGAAGCGGCGCCCAAATTATACAAATTAACTAATTCCGCTTCTTCTACTGCAAACCCCCAGGAATTAGTTATTACCGGCGCGCCTTCCGGAGCTTACGTTCATAATATTGCCGTTAATCCTGATGACGGAAACGAAATTATAGCTACATTGAGCAATTACAATGTTAAAAGTTTATATCATTCAATAAACGGCGGACAGTCATTTACTCCGATAGAAGGAAATCTTGACGGAACTGAGGATAATCCCGGACCTTCGATAAGAAGCGTTTATATTTTACCTTCCGGTAATGGAAATTTGTATTTTGCCGCCACAAGTATTGGACTTTTCTCTACTGCTCAATTAAACGGTTCAAATACTGTCTGGACTCAAACAGCAGGCGATTTAATCGGGAACACAGTTACAGAGTATGTTACCGGACGAAAGAGCGACGGAAAAGTATTTGTTGGAACCCACGGAAGAGGCGCATTTGTAGGAGAAACTGACGGAACAGCAGGAACCGCCGTGGCTACACTTAGCGTAAACCAACTTAATATTAACGTTAAACCGGATGCAACCGCAAATGCAAACTTCACAATTCAAAATACCGGTACGGCAAATCTAAATTATTCTATAACTGCTTCGGGCGGTAGTTCCAAACCGGTTATTGATAATAAAATAGAAAAATTAATAATTTCTTCGGATACTGATTCTCAAAACTCTCTTGGGAATGGGATTAAAAGTGAACGCGCAATTAATAAAGAAAATAGTCTTACCAAATTAATGAGCATCGACAGCGAAGATGTTCTTTATAATGACGACGGAGACGATGTCGCTGATATATTTCTTGGCTACGGAAATTACACCGGATTTATGTGGATGAACAAATTTGATCTGCATGATTACGGATTTGATCTGCAAAAAATAAGAGTCTATATGCGTTCCGAAAATTCATTCACAAACGGGTTTGCTTATACGATTTACAATCAAAATGAAGAATATGTTGCTCTTGGTTATGCCGAAGCCGCTAACAGCAAAGAAGGACAATGGTTTGAGGCTACTCTGGATCAAACTTACAGCTTTCCCGCCGGCGAAAGTTTTTATATACAAATTGACGCTTATAATTTAGCTTATAATCCCGGCGGCATACGATATGAATGCGACTGTAAAGAATAATGCATTTTATTTTCCTTTTGCCTCTCTCACCAAAAAATATGAATGAAGAAAGCGGATATGAAAACGGAGCGTATTTAATTAGAGCAGTCGGCACAAAAACCGGCGGAGGCGGTGGGAATAAACCTCCCATTGCTTCGGGCAGCTTTTCGAAACCGAGCGCTGCGGTAGGCGAGCAAATAACTTTCGACGCTTCAAATTCCAGAGACGACGATGGGCAGATTGTGAGCTATTTATGGGAATTTGGCGACGGGCAAAGCAGTCCCCAAAAAATTGCGACGCATTCCTACAGCGCCGCAGGAACATATAACATTCAACTAACTGTAACGGATGATAAAGGAGCTACCGGAACCGCGTCGGGAGTAATGACAATTACAGGTGGAGGCGGAGGAAATGAACCGCCGACGGCTGTAGCAACTGTTTCAACTAATCAGGCTCAAGTGGGTGAAAATATCTCTTTCAGCGCATCGCAGTCTTATGATAACGACGGGCAGATAGCGGGAGTCTTGTGGAATTTTGGAGACGGAACGCAAAGCGGAGACGTAAATGTCAATCATTCATATTCATCTGAAGGAACATATAATTATGTATTAATGGTAATGGACGATAAGCAGGCTACGGGATCAAACAACCGGGCAAATTACGGTTACAGGTTCCGGCGGAACGGAAAGATTTGTTATTACTCCATCGAATGGATCTTTAGCTCCGGGTCAAACCGCTTCAATCTCGGTTCAATATAACTCAACCGGTTTAGCGGAAGGTAACTATTCCGGACAGCTTTTTGTAAACAGCAACGGAGGAAACCGCACAATTCCGGTTTCAATTTTTGTTAGCCAAACTGTTGATGTTGAAGAAAAGGATAATCTGCCTTCAGAATTCGCGCTTGAGCAGAATTATCCGAATCCTTTTAATCCGAGAACAACTATAGAGTTTTCTCTTCCGAAACAGACAAATGTAAGTTTGAAAGTATTTGATTTTCTCGGGAAAGAAATTGCAACTCTAATTGATGAAGAAAAGTCAGCGGGAAGGCACAGAGTTAATTTTTCGGCCGGTAATCTTGCAAGCGGAATTTATTTATACAGAATTGAAGCCGGAGAATTTACGGAGACGAAAAAACTAGTTTTACTTAAATAAGCCCATACCTAATTTTCCCTGCCCTCATTCAGCCCTCTGCTCTGGTTCCTCCGGAGCGAGGGCTGTTATTTTTAAACTTGAATTTCAAGCGGTGTTCTTTCCCTTTTGATTTGTTCGTATCGTCCTTCTATTTCATCAACCATTAGTTGGAATGTAAAGGTGATTTCATCATAAATCTCCTGTTCCATTCCTTCAAGTTCTTCTTCCTTGTATAATCTTTTTCTAATTATATCTCCTATCGTATCGATGGCGTTCACTAATTCCGAACAGCGGAATCCCTGCTGATACCTTACTTCCGCAATCTGTTTTGCGTAAGCAAGCGCTGAAACACGGTCTTTTGAACGGACCGCTACTGATAAAAACTGGAAGATTGTTTGCGTATCTTTTCTTAATTGGGTTATTTCTATTTTTTCATATGTTGGGAAAATATCTCTGTTCCTTTCATCGAGTAAATGTTCTACAATTGAATTAATTACTTCTTCACGCACAAGCTCCAGTTTCGCCGCAATTTTGAAATTAGGCGTTAGTGAAATTGTTTTGAACATTCTCAAATTTCTTTTTTGCCATTCGTATGGATAACTCTTCATATGCTCAATCATAAATAGCATTCTTCGCTGAAGTTTATAGCGTTCCGAAGCGCGCCAATTTAACTTTTCCCGTGTGTAAGCCGAATCTACGTTGAGCTGTTTATCAACATAACGCATCATCCAGGGGCGTTCGAACGGACGTTTGCCTATTATTCTTCCGAAGAAATCCATAAAATAAACGCCGAATGCCGCTACGTTCTTCGGCATAAAAATAGGTTTCTTCTGTTTTCCGTAATAATATCTTGTAGCTTTCAGAAATAATTCTTTGTGGGATAAAGGATTTTCGGGACTCGCGTGATAAATATCAAAATTCGGCAGATCGGCGCTTTGTTGAATAATTTTTAGAAGTAAATCAATTAAACAATTTACGTGAATATATGTAATTGCCGATTTCCCCTTTCCGCCTAATATTCTCGCTTTCCAACTTTTTGAGAGCCAGGTTGAAAGAAAAATATAAAGCGGACCGTATTCGCACCAATCGCTGAAAACGGCGGCAAATCTAACTACCGTGGTATCAAAGTATTTTGAAAACTCTTTCACCATTTCTTCGCCCGCTTTTTTAGAACGGGCATATTCATAATCGGCGTTCGGCGGCGTTTCTTCGCTTATCCTTTCCCCCGATTCCGGAAATTCGCAAGCGGCTACCGAACTAGCGAAGATGAACCGTTTTACTTTTAATTCCTTCGCAATCGTTAATACATTTCTCGTCCCCTGAATATTAGTCCGTTCATATTCGGGATTATTGTCGTAATTGAAATCGTAATAACCGGCAAGATGAAGCACAAAATCGGCGCCGCCGTAATCTATAATTGTTTCGCGCGCTTTATTTAAGGATTTAACATCTCCAATATCCGCGCTCATCCACACAATATTAGGATGACTTATAAGAGGCGAGTTTTGCGGGATTCTTCTTTCGAGGGCGTAAATTAAAAAATGCTCTTTTATTAGATCTAAAAAATAATGTCCTACAAATCCGGAAGCGCCCGTGACCAGTATTTTTGGAAGTTTTGATTTTCCGTTCCTCTTGTCAAGTTCCATTGAGCGCTCCGTTCTCTTTAGCCATAAAATAGATTATCGCTCCCATCGCAAAATCCCCAATGCCGGAGAGTAGAACTACAAAAATAGAATCGACCAGCAAAAAGTAGCCGATTAAAAAAATGGTTGCTATCATCTTAGCAATGAACGAAAATCTCACCATAATCTTATTCTTGATCGGATCCCGGGCGGCTATTAAATATGCTGTAACCATTACTATATGAAAAATTCCACCTTGAGCGCGGAAAAAATTTTCGTTTATTTCATTATACCCGAAATTGACAAAATATTTTGCCGGAAGAAACATCAAAGCGATCCCTACAAACAGCGAATGAAGCGCAACCATATATAGGAATATCCGTAAATGTGAGAGAGTAATTTTCACTATATCCAATAATTATTTTAAAGACTCTGTTGTTACTTCTACAGTGTAAAGTTGCGAAGACGAACAGTCGTTTAGACGATTGAAATGAGGAGAAATCTAATTCACCACAAATAAAAACAAGAACCATTTTAGAATTACAAACCAATAAATTGCACGGCAATGCCGCTCATCATTATAATAAATCCAGCCAGAGCGCCGCTGTATTTTTGCAATCCGCCCAATCGTATAAACCCGATTCCATACAGCGAAACAAAAACAGCGGCAAGCATTGTTAAAATTGTAGCAACTCCAAAAATAAAAATAATTAGCACGAGCCCGCCGGCACTTATTTTGGAAGCCGGAAACATTAAAAGTGGAATTAAGGCTTCGCAAGGCCCGAATACAAATATTACAAATAAAACCCAGGGCGTTAATTTTTTTTCTTTTTGATGAACATGCGTATGCTCATTATGATGAGTATGCGGATGATCGTGAAAAGACCCGTCGGAATGCGAGTGCCAATGTTTGTGATTTTTACTTTTTGCCGCTTTCCTTATTCCCCAGATGAAATAGATAAAACCAAAACTGATTAAGAGCCAGGCGGCAATTTCTCCTCTAACCGATTCAACAGCTTCGAGATTAACCAGAGCTATTCCAGCGGCTATGCCCGCAAAACCGAGCAGAACAGAGCCCAAAACATGACCGACGCCGGAAATAGCGGTTATCCATAAAGTTTTTTTCATCGACCATTTACCGGCTTTTGCCATTGCGATAAAGGGAAGATAGTGATCCGGTCCGAGCGCTGTATGTAGAAACCCGATTGACGCCGCCGTAAAAGCAAGAATATATAATTCATCTCCCATTAAATTTTACCGTAATGTTCGCCGCTCTCTTCCCGCGGAAGAATAGGGAAGTAATTAGCAAGTAATTTATAGCCGACAAATACAATTGCTATCATCATCGCAGTAATAAAAAATTCGCCAAGCGACGGGAAATAATCGAATCCCGGACGGGGCGAATATGTAATTAAGTATGTATTGAATCTATTAAGAATTAGTCCGAATACCATCATTATTGAAACTAAAAATAGAGAGTGTTGAGACGCGCGAACTGACTTTTTGATCAGCAGGAAGAATGGGATAATGGCGATCAATAAATTTTCCACAATAAATAAAACGCCCCAGCCGCTTAAGAGCAGACCGAATTCTCCGTAATAGGCGAGATCAAAAATCTTTAATCCGATGTAAATGCCAAGAAAATATGGAGTATATTTTGCAATCTTAGAAAGAAGATGCGTTTCCGATTTTGTATTAAACGTCCTAGCAGAGAGCGTCGATTCAATTATCACCATAGGATATCCTATTGCAACAGCCGAAATAAGAAAAAATGCCGGAAGCCATGGTGAATGCCAAAGAGGATGAATTCTTTCGAAAGCAATAAGCATAACTGCGCCGAGTGACGATTGATGCAATGTGGATAACACAACACCAAGAATTATGAGGAATATCAGAATCTTATTTACAAAAGGAGCCAGAAAATTTACTATCTTAGCGAAAAATCCATCTTTTTTATTTCCCCATTTATCGTGAGCTATCGGAACAAATTCCAGAAGCAAAACGGTAAAATAAGTCATAACGCATAGCGAAACTTCGAAAAGAGGCGAATTCCCCTGCCAGGAAGAAGGGAGTAACGGATTGTAGATCTGCCACCATCTTCCGACATCCAGGACTATTGCTATAACCGCTACGCCGTAACCGAGAAGAGCTGTTATAAGCGCTGGACGGAGAAGCGGCGAAAATTTTCCTCCGTTAAAAATATAGACCAAAGCAGCCATTGTAAAACCGCCGGCTGCGAGAGCCACACCGGTAACGACGTCAAAAGTAATCCATAATCCCCAAGGAACGCCGTCGCTCAAATTTGTTACTGCGCCAATTCCGGCGGTAAATCGGACAATAGTGAAAACCAATCCGATTGCAATAATTATCACGCCGATTGTAAATCCTTTGGTCCAAAGTTTTTTATTCATCGGTTTAGCTTCAACTTTCATTATTTCCCTCCTCAGCCTTCGCTTCATTTTTTCCGCTTTTTTTCATATTGGTGAAAGCCAAATAACCAAGCGCACCGTAAAGCGCCACCGGAGGAATCCAGTATTTGAAAATTCCATGCTGTATCTCTTCGTGCAGTTCTATGGGAGGAGTTTCTCCATACATTTTGTAACCGAGATCGGCGAAAGAAACATCTTTCGGAGCGAGATATAAAATTGAAGTTCCTCCTATTTCGGTCTCGCCGTAAATGTGCTCATTATATTTTTCCGGATTTTCTTTTATCCTCCTTTTTGCTTCAGTAAGCAGATCTCCGCGTTTACCGAAACTTATAGCGTCCCGCGGACAAATGCTGGCGCAAACCGGTTCTTCACCATTGGCAAGCCTTATATCTTTGCAAAAATCGCACTTCTGAACTTTCGGCGTCGCGCTGTCGTATTCAAATGTGGGAGCGTTGAAAGGACAAGCGACTAAACAGTATCTGCACCCTATGCATTTATCTTTATCGTATGAAACAACTCCATCGTCTCGTTTTTTGAACGCAGCGACGGGACAAACGGATACGCACGATGGTTCGTTGCAGTGAAGACATTGTTTTTTAACGAAAGACCATTTATCATCGCTTTCTTTAAATAGATGAATCACTGTTAAATTATCGGCGTTAATATTCAACGGCATTTCGTAACGAGGATCGTCTCCCGTTTGCTCAAGTCCGAGATATGCATGAGATTTTTTGCAAGCGGATTGACATCCGCGGCATCCGATACAGCGCGTGCAGTCGTTAAGCATTCCGTAATTATCCGCATATTTATCCTGATTAATTTCCGCTGCGTTCAAACTCTTAGCGGCAATTAAACTTCCTCCGACCGCAGACGCCGACAGTTTGAAAAAATTTCTTCTGCTAACCGGCATCTTTAGCCTCCTTCTCTTCTTTTTCTTTCTGTTTTTTCAGCGCCATTGTAGCCGAAACCGCTCCGGCTCCAACCGCCGCGCCGACTAATCCTGTAACCCAAGGATCGATTGTAGAATCTCTTTCGGATACGATCCCCGGATATGAAACCGGCGAAGTAGCATAGTTAATCGGGACTTGGGCATACATATCTTTTTCGTATGGGAAGAATGACTCTACACAGCCTATACAAGGATGACCGCTTCCGATTGGCCAGTTGGTTCCGCTGTTCCATTTTCTGCTCGGGCAATCGGAATGAGTTACCGGACCTTTACATCCGAGCGCATAAAGGCATCCGTCGTCTCCGAAATCTTTTGCGAAATTTCCCTGATCGAATTGACCGCGTCGCGGGCAGTTATCATGAATTAATTTTCCGTAGAATGCTTTTGGTCTTTTATGTTCATCTACGTCTATCATTTCTAAACCGCCTATTAATACCGTCGCTACTGTTCCCACGAACCAATCGGGATGCGGCGGACAGCCGGGAACATTTACAACGGGAGTGGAGATTCCATGTTCTTCAAGGACTTTATCAACCGGCATGCAGCCTGTCGGGTTTGGAGGAGCCGCGGGAATTCCACCGAATGAAGCGCATGTTCCGAGTGAAATTATAGCCATAGCTTTGGGAGCCAGTTCAAGCAGATGATCGAGCGCCGTTATACCATGTCCGTTTCTTTCTCCTATTTCGCAGTAAACTCCATCATCCTTTGTAGAAATAGCGCCTTCCATTACCAGCACAAAACTTCCTTCCGGCCCCTTCTTCAAATCCTCAATCACTTTTACCGCGTCGTGCCCCTGGGTTGCGGAAACATTAGGATGCCACAGCATACTTATATGTTTGCCGGGAACAACTTCGCCTAGGAGAATATCCTGAATTTCAGGACTTTTGGAATTTAGAACAGAAACGGAGCATCCGGTGCAACTTCCGGCTTGAAGCCAGAGAACCGGAACTTCCGCTACGGACTGGGCAAAAACTTTGTCGAATCCCGGTATTCCAAACAAGCTCGCGCCCATCAGTAATCCCGTTCCCTTGCCGAGAAGCTCAACAAATTCCCGACGGGTCCATTCTCTATTTTTAGCCATTTACTTCCTCCGTTTTTTTATTTTCAATCTCTTTAACTGATTTTTCAATTTCTTTTAATAAGTGCGGAATTAATTTTGGTATCGACGATCTGACTTCAGGGCTTAAGTCTTCGCCCCAATTAATAACAGCAGGCTGCACACCGAAAATCACAATCCTTTCGGGCGCTTTCCCTATCATCGATATCATTTGAAGCGATTCGATAAGACCTATTTGATGGACTGACGTTTTCGGAGCGTCGTCATAATTCAGATCGTCCGGTTCAAATTTGAAAATTGTCCCCGGTTTTTGATCGGCTTTTACGGAATCAATAAATATTAGTTTTTCTCTACCCTCTATGTAAGGCATTAGATCAATGCCGAGAGTGCCTCCGTCAAACAATTCAACTTCCTCCGGCAGAGGATATTTTTCCAACTCTCTCAAAACGTGAATCCCGATTCCGTCGTCCATCTGAATAGAATTACCAACTCCGATGATCATTACCGGCTTTTTCATCGGTTACGCCTCAATAACGAATTTGGAAATTTCTTTTCCCTTCGGCGTTACAACATGAATTGCGCAGGCGAGACACGGATCGAAGGACCTTACAATTCTTACGAGTTCAAAAGGATTATTCGGATCTTTCACCGGAGTTCCTTCGAGAGCCTGCTCAAACGGTCCCGGCTGTCCTTCGTCGTCGCGCGGTCCGCCGTTCCAGGTTGTAGGAACCACCGCCTGATAATTATCTATTTTATGATCTTTAATTGTGATCCAATGACCGAGCGAACCGCGAGGAGCTTCGGTAATTCCCATTCCCTCGGCGGATTCCGGAATTTCGAAAGGAGTGTGTACTGGTTCCCCGGGTTTCAATTCCAGGACCCATTGGGCCATATAGTCCGCTACTATTTTAGCTTCGATAGCTCTCGCCGCGTGTCTTCCAAGAGTTGAATTAAGTACGCTCGGCGGCGCGCTGAAATGGTTCAAGACTGTATCTACTAATTTTACGGTTGGCTCAAATCCCGATAAATAGGCGATCAGTTGTCTTCCGGCAGGTCCCACTTCGTGCACTTGTCCGTCGTAGCGCGGAGATTTCAACCATGAATATGCGCCTTTCTTATTTCTGTCCGGTTCTGTTTCCCCTTTTGATGGATGAAGTTTGCTTGAAGAATTATACCAACTGTGTTTTACATCTTCCGTTATTTTTTCAGGGTCAAATTCTTCCAATTCCAATGTATTGATGGAAGTTCGTCCGCGCGGGAATAATCGTTTCCGTTTTGTTAAATCGGCGTTCGAGTCGAGTTCAAATCCACCGTAAGATAAATAGCGTCCGACTCCGGATCCGATTTGAAAATAATCTGGATATTTTGCCGCAACCATTAAAACATCCGGCAAATATACGTTATCAATAAAATCTCTTAATTTTTCCAATCGCCATCTAAAATCGGCAATTTTATCTACGGTCGGTCTTTCTGTAACTCCGCCCGGAACCATTGCCATATTGTGCGGCATCTTCCCGCCGAATATTCCGAGTAGTTCGTGGCAGACCGTCCGCATTTTAAGAGCTTCCACATAATGCTGAACCGCGGCGATATTTTCTTCTTCGGATAGCCTATAGTCCCCTTCGTATCTCGGGAAGAACGGGGCAAGAGCTCCTCTTTCGATAAATGCTTTTACCTGCCGAAGTCCGGGATCATTTCCCTTATATTTTGCGACGGCGGCAACATCAACATAATCCAACGCGGTTAAGTGATAAAAATGTAAAATGTGTGACTGAAGATAATTGCTTCCGAAAATTAAATTCCGCATAATTCTTCCGTTATCAGGAATTTTACCCGCAATTCCCAGAGCGGAATCCAAATTTAGTGTTGAAGCCGTTGAATGCGCGGTAGGACAAACACCGCAAATCCTCTGCGTTATGCGCTGAGCGTCTAACGGGTTTCTTCCTTTAAGAATAGTCTCAATTCCGCGCCACAAAGTTCCGGCGCTTTTGGCTTCGGTAACTACTCCTCCGTCAACAACCGCCTCGATTTTTAAATGTCCTTCAACCCGGTTCAAAGGGTCAATTACAATCTTTGCCATTTATCCTCCGTTGCCATAGTTATTTTATTTAATAAATATCTTTAGAATCTTTCTGCTCAATATTTTCAATAGTTAACTTGCCGCTTACGTTTACTTCGTCGCCCAGATGATATTGATTTTTCGTATCGATCATTAATTCTAAAAAGCCGGTATTAAATTTAATTTTTGCGATGGTTTCGGTTTTGTTCTCGAATGTTTCTATGATTTCGCATTGAAGCGTTAGGGGAGCAGTTAGAAATGTTTCTGTTTTGGTTGGTATGATATTCTTCGACATACAAATATAAAGGCAATTAATGTGCCGATTGGAAAATAGATTAGAATGGGATATTTGAGTAGTTTTATTCTGATTTGCTAACGGATTACCGCTAATTAGATGCGGATTTCCGCAGACCTAATGTCTTTTATTGTGAATATTTTCACAATTAATATCGTATTTTTTAATTTTATCGCGAAAAGTTGAGAGGCTTAAATTTAGGGATTGCGCTGCTTTAGTCTGATTGCACTCATAGTTTTGAAGCGCTTCTTTCAAAAGATTGCTCTCAAGACAAGCTACTACCTGATCAAAGCTCATATTATTATCGCGATAGCATTTGTCGCACGCTTTAATAATTAATTCAATAGGATCTTCATTTTTAATTTCCGGCGGCAAATCCTCGTGATCAATCGCTTCATCGGCAAAAAGAGAAAGCCGTTGAATTACATTCTTTAATTCCCGAACGTTTCCCGGCCAGGAATATGCTTTCAGAGCGTGCCGTGCAGTATCCGTAAAAGAGTATTTTTTTTCCGGTGAATAAATTTGGAAGAAATGGCGGGAAAGGGGTTCGATGTCTTCTCGTCTTTCCCGAAGCGGCGGAATGTAAACCGGAACTACATTTATTCTGTAATAGAGATCGTTTCTAAAACGTCCTTTTTCGATGAGAATTTTCAAATCGATTTTCGAAGCCGTAATTAAACGCACATCTATCGGAATAGATTTCGTTCCGCCAATCCGCATCAATTCTCGGGATTCCAAAACCCGAAGTAATTTTGTCTGAATCGGCAGCGGCACGTCGTCAATATCGTCTAGAAAAATACTTCCGGTGTTTGCTATCTCGAACAATCCTTTTTTTTCGGAATGGGCACTTGTATAAGATCCCTTTTCGTGTCCGAATAATTCACTTTCCAGAAGATCTGCCGGCAATGCCGAAAGGCTAAGTTTTACGAACGGATTATCGGATCGGTTGCTGCTCCGGTGAATATATTCGGCAAAGATCTCTTTTCCGACGCCGGTTTCTCCAACCAACATAACTGCGCTGTTGGAATCGACTACACGATCTATCTTCCGTATTATTTTGTGAATCTCCTCATTCTCCGAAATAAGCCGAACGATTTTATTCTTTTCCATAATTTCTTTTATTTCTAATTATTTTTAATTCCTTCATTAATCCATACTTTAATTGTCTTTATCTCGCGCTCGTTTAATCTATCGTAACCCTTATTTTCTGGGGGCATTCGTATTGCCGGATTACTTGAATGCACAACCAAATACAATCTGCTTTGCGCCGCGTCTCCTTCTATTGCCAACGGTTCGCTCCTGTTCAAATATCTTGAAGACATCAGTTCATTATAAGTTGAAAAATTCAATTTCCCCTGCGATTCATCACCATTATGGCAAGGGAGACAATTTTCGTCGATGATCGGCTTAACGTCTTCGGAAAAACTTACATTCTTAATTTCTCCTCCGCAAGAAACCGCAATAAATATAACAGCAATACTTAATATTATTCTAACCATTGTTCGCTTCCCGGTATGTATTTTTTTCTTTTAATTTAAAGCCGCAGACTGGAAAGTCTTCAATACAATCCAATTCCACACTTTTCCCTTAGCAGATTCTCGGCAATTGCTCTCCGAGCGGGAGATCTACAATCTGTTCAACTCCGAGTATTGTTTCCTTTACAACCAGCTTTTTATGAGTTTCTACAACTTCGCCGATGACGGCGGCAGTTTTTCCCAACGGATGTTTTTTCATTTCCTTCAGCAAATTTTCCGCGTCTTCATTTTTTACAACCGCGATCAACTTACCTTCGTTCGCTACAAAAAGCGGATCGATTCCCAAAATTTCGCACGCTCCCTTTACATCTTCCCTTATTGGAATTCTATCAGCGTAAATTTTAATTCCAATATCGGACTGTTTAGCAAATTCATTTAATGTTGCCGCAACTCCGCCGCGCGTGGGATCGCGCATTGCGCGAATGTTTTTCGTTTTAATAAGTATCGTTTCTACTAATTTATTCAGAGCCGCCGTATCGCTCTCAATTTTAGATTCAAACGATAATCCCTCGCGGCTCGTCATTATCGCCATTCCGTGATCTGCTATTGTGCCTGAAATAATTATTTTATCCCCTGGTTTAAGGTTCGAAGAACTTATATTTATCTCGTCTTTCAATTCGCCTATTCCAGCGGTGTTGATGAATATTTTATCGCACGATCCTCTGTTAACTACTTTTGTATCGCCGGTAACAATTTTTACTCCGGCTTCGTCAGCCGATTTTTTGATTGATAAAATAATTTGATGAAACTGCTCAAGCGGAAATCCTTCTTCTAAAACAAAAGCTACGCTTATAAATTTCGGGACGGAGCCGTTCATACAAAGATCGTTTACTGTTCCGTTCACGGCAAGCTCGCCGATATTTCCGCCCGGGAAAAATATCGGATCGACTACAAATGTATCGGTTGTAAAAGATATTTTTGACGAAGCTATATTCAGCGTCGCCTGATCTTCCATTTTATCAAGATGATCGTTTTTGAAAACGGAAAGAATCATCTTATCCAATAGCTCAGCCATCATTCTTCCGCCGGAGCCGTGAGCTAACTGGATTGTTTCGTAATCGGTTATCGGGAGCGGACAGCTGAATCCCTGCGATAAATCCATCGACGCCGATTTAATTTTGTTTTCAGCCATTTGTGAAAGCCTTTTCAAATCTGTGATATTTGTGATAAGCCGCGCAAGCTCCTTCGCCGGAAACCATCGTGGCTCCAAGCGGATGATCAGGAACGCACTCCTTACCGAAAGCCGGGCATTCATTCGGAGTTTTTAATCCCTGAAGAATTAATCCGCTAATGCAAATTTTCGATTCTTCAGTTTTTATTTTTTCAACATCAAATTTTATCGAAGCGTCGTATTTTTTGTATTTATCTTTTATCCTGTAGCCACTCATCGGAATTTCCCCGATGCCGCGCCACTTTTTGTCGGTCACTTCAAACACTTCCTTAATTACATTTTGCGCGGCGATATTTCCCTCGCGCGTAACCGCCCGTTTATATTGATTTACAACTTCGCTTTTCCCTTCTTCGAGTTGTTTAATTGTTAAATAAATTCCCTCCAGCATATCCACCGGTTCAAATCCTGTAGGCACAATCGGGACTTTATATTTTTCAGCTATCGGTTCGTATTCCCAAAATCCCATGACCGCGCAAACATGTCCGGCGGCTAAAAACCCGTTTACTCTATTTTGGGGCGAAGATAAAATCGCTTCCATTGCCGGAGGAACCATAACGTGGCTCGCTACTTCGCTGAAATTATTTATTCCTTCTCTGTGCGATTGCACAATCGCCATTGCGTTTCCCGGAGCGGTTGTTTCAAATCCGATCGCGAAAAAAACAACTTCCTTTTCCGGATTTTCTTTCGCAATTTTCAACGCTTCCAACGGAGAATAGACAATCCGAACGTCGGCTCCTTCAGATTTAGCTTTTAGTAAATTGGTGCGCGAACCGGGCACGCGAAGCATATCGCCGAACGAAGTGAAAATTACTTCCGGACGTTTGGCAATTTCAATTGCGCGATCGATCGTTTCCAAAGGGGTTACGCAGACCGGGCATCCCGGACCGTGAACCATTTTTACATTCTCCGGCAGCAGCCTGTCAATTCCGTATTGAACAATTGTATGAGTTTGTCCTCCGCACAATTCCATTATCGTCCATTTTTTTTTTGCGACGGAATGAATTTCATCTATAAGATATTTTGCGATTTTTGAATCGCGGAATTCATCTAAATATTTCATTTAATTATCCGTTTCCGGTAAAGGATTATCCAGAAAGTCCTTCCCGTCTTTTGCGGCTTCTTCAGCCATTTGTTTGAAGTAACCGAGAGTTTCTTGCGCGCTCTCCTCGTCCAATACCGAAATCGCGAATCCGGCGTGGACGATTACGTATTCTCCGACTTTTACTTCGCCACAATAAGAGAGACAGGCTTTGCTAACGCTCCCCGAATAATCTATTTTTCCCATCAGTAAACCGTCTTCTTCATTTATCTCAATAACTTTTCCCGGCATTCCAAGACACATTTTGTCTCCTCTTAATTTATAAATATTGGCGCGTCTAAATTTTTCACAATCAGTTTGGAAGCCACACCCGCCTGACCGAACGAAATTCCGCCGTCGTTTGTCGGAATTTTCGAATGCGAAAAAACTTCGAATCCTTCTTCCCGCAATTTGTTCTCTATTTGTGTTAGCAGTATTTCGTTCTGAAAAACGCCGCCGCTGAGAACTATTTTTTTTATTTGATGACGATCGGACGCAGCAATACAAGCTTCCGTCAACATTTGCGTCAGCGTGGAATGAAACCTGTTCGCGATTTGCGTAAACGCTTCGCCCGAAACCGCTGCTTCAAAAATATTTCTCACTAATTTTTTTAACGAAATTATTTTACTGCGAGCGTCAAATTCATCATAAAAAAAAGTTTTTGCATTTAATTCCGTGACAGCCTGCGTTAAATGGATTGCCGCTTCCGCTTCGTATCTTATTTTTTCCGGTCCGCCGGCGAGGAAAGCTACTGCGTCAAATAATCTTCCGGCGCTACTTGTTAAAGGCGAATTAATATTTTTCTCGATTATCTGTAAAACATTTTTTGCAGGAAGCCGGTCAAAAATTTTGGATGAAGGAATTTCCCGATCGAACGAATTATAAACATAACTCAAAGCAGTTCGCCAAGGCTCTTTCGCCGCCGCGTCTCCGCCCGGCAATGGAAACCGCTCTAAATGCGCGAAGCGTTCAATCTCAACATAATCTCCGATCAAAACTTCGCCGCCCCAAATTGTTCCGTCATATCCAAATCCGGTTCCGTCCAAAATCAGTCCGATAACTTTTTCGTCTAACCGGTTTTCCAGCATACAAGAAGCTAAATGCGCGTGATGATGCTGAACTTCGAACGATTTAAATCCATTATTATTCCGCGCCCATTTTGAAGACAAATAATCGGGATGAAGATCAAACGCCAAATATTCTGCTTTCGCGTCCATAAGGTTTTGCAGATGTTCAATCGTATTGGTAAAAAATTCATACGCTCTGAGATTTGTCAAATCGCCAATGTGCTGACTTACAAAAGCGCTTTTCTCTTTTGTAAGGCAAATTGTATTTTTCAGCTCTGCGCCCAAACCCAAAATCGGTGGACTTTCTTGCAGCAAAGGTAGCGCCTTCGGAACATAGCCCCGGCTGCGTCTTAAAATTCGTTCCTGTTTATTTATAATGATGGCGACGGAATCATCGGCTCTAATTAAAATCTCTCTATCGTGAAAAAGAAATGCGTCGGCGATATTTGTTAATCTCTCTTCCGCGTCTTCATTCTTTATCGCGATCGGTTCTTCGGATAAATTCGCGCTCGTCATCACTAGAAATGGTATTGAATTAATGCCGTATTTTTCTTTTAAAATATTGAACAAAACATAATGAAGCGGCGTGTAAGGAAGCATAATTCCGATTCGTTTATTGCCGGGAGAAATTTCATCCGCCAAAAAATATTTTTTCTTTTTCTTCAATAAGACGATCGGTCTTTCAATTCCGCTCAATAATTTTTCTTCATCAGAGGAGCATTCGGCAATTTGACGAACTGACTCGAGATCTGGCGCCATAACAGCGAGCGGTTTTGCTTCCCGGTTTTTTCTTTCGCGTAGTCTTTTCACCGCTTTGGAATTGTTCGCGTTCGCTGCCAAATGAAATCCGCCCAAGCCTTTAACAGCGACAATCTTGCCATCCAAAATTAAATTTACAGTTTTCTCAATCGCATTTTCATAATAAATTTCTGAACCGGATTCGAGCCAAATTTTCGGTCCGCATTTCGAGCAGGCGTTCGGCTGAGCGTGGAATCTTCTGTTCATCGGATCCTCATACTCTTCGCGGCATTCATCGCACATCTCAAAATATTTCATCGAAGTATATTTTCTGTCGTATGGAATATTTTCGATTATAGTTAATCTCGGTCCGCAGTTTGTGCAGTTTATAAATGGATAGAGAAAACGTCTGTCGTCTTTATCGAAAAGCTCGTTCCTGCAGTCTTCGCAAATAGATACATCCGGCGAAATAAATGTCCGGTTACCTAAAGAGGGAAAAGATTTTTCAATCGTAAAATCTTTGGAATTCAAGGATGAAAGAATCGGAGACTTGAAGTTCGTCAATTTTGGAAAGCGGCGGAGCTTCCGAGGATATTGCCCGGATAAATTCGTCAATTTTTAAATCGGTTCCTTCAATTTCAATTTCCACTCCGTCGTTATTGTTGGACACAAAACCGCCCAGCTCGTATTTTCGCGCGAGGCGATAGATGAAAGGCCGGAACCCGACGCCTTGGACAATACCTTTTACTTCTATTCTTTTTCTCGTTTTGGTAGAAAGAGACAAAAAGGCAACCTACTGATTGATTGAATTTAATTGTTCTTAAGCCATTGGAGCCAGTTATCAAATCCTTCGCCGGTTTTAACCGACAACTCGAAAAACTTAAGATGATGATTAACTTTTAACGCGTAATCTTTTGCTTTTTCAACATTAAAATCGACATAAGGAAGAAGATCAATTTTATTGATGATACAAATATCGGACGACTCGAACATATTTGGATATTTTATCGGCTTGTCGTCTCCTTCTGTAACGCTGATTATGACGATCCTTTTGCTTTCGCCGAGATCGAACAGAGATGGACATACAAGGTTCCCTACATTCTCTATCATCAAAATTGAATTGTCTTTCATTTCCAATTTTTTGATCGCTTTGTTAACCATATTGGAATCTAAATGACACCCGTTGCCGGTATTAACCTGAACTACGGGAATACCAATAGCATCAATCCTGTTTGCGTCGTTCATCGTCTGCTGATCGCCTTCGATCACATAAAAGTTTTTTTCATTTTTTAATTCGGTTAGGGTTTTTTCAAGAAGAGAGGTCTTTCCAGACCCTGGAGATGAGACTAAATTGAGCGTGAATATATTTTTCGCTTCGAGAAATCCGCGATTCCTTTCGGCGAGTAAATTATTATTTTTTAAAATATCTGTTTCGACTGAAATGGTTGAACCGTGCGAATGATTTACTTCATGATTGTGCAAATGTTCGTGGTCGTGATGATGTTCGTGGTTTTCATGGCCGTGGCTATGATTGTGAGTATGAGCGTGATTTTCATCGCCTGAAATTTGAACCGCTTCGCGCGGTGAAAGTATTTTAACCGCTTCATCCGGCTGCGTGCAGCCGCAAGTATCGCACATTTCAACTCCGGTTAATCAACGTTTATGGATTTTACTCTTAGCTCCTTACCGGATAGGATCTCTATCGCGGCGCTCCCACATTCCGGGCAGTCATCATATAAACTCTTAAGCACAAAATTATTGCCGCAATTTTTGCAGCTTCCTTTTCCCTCGACTGAAATTATATCAACCTTCGCATTTTCTAAGTGCGTTTGTTCCATCGAAGTTTCCAGCGCAAATTCAAGCGCATCCAATTCAACGCCTGAAAATTTACCTATCTCAATTTCTATCTCATTTACGGTTTTGGCTTTAGCTTTCGTAAATGTATCGTTCACAATTTCAATTATATTCTGCGCAATCGAGAGTTCGTGCATAAAATTTTACTTTATTAACAGATGGATCAAATAGTATATAGTATATCATTATCCTGTTAGTGAACCCATAATAATAATTTTTTTTGAATTAGTAAATAGCAAAAGCCCGAAATGCAGTGAACAGTAATCGGTGATCAGTGATCATATGAAAACAACAAAGCCCGTCGGCGCGCAATATTTTTGAACTTCAAAATTCAATGTGGCTAAAGCCGATGAGTATTTTATATTCTTCCCCGTCAGCTGAAGCGGACGGCAATGGACTTTAAAAGCTTATTCAAAAATAATAGGATAGTCCCACTAATAAATACAGGGACGAGCCGCGGCTTATCCCTGCAAATTATTCAAACAGATTTCTCTTTATTTTTTACCGTAATCCGACCACGAATTAGGATTTTTCTTTAGCGCGTCTTTCACTTCTTTACTTTTTTTCTTACTCTGTTCTTTACTTTTTTTCTCGGCTTCTTTTTCGGTCATCGAAGCGCCTTTAATTTCCTGCTCTTTCATTCCTTTTGTTTTTTCAACGTGTTTAATGGGATCTTCTACATAATTCCAGCTTTCCCCTTTTTCCCAAGTTCCCTGCCCTTCGTTCCACGGTCCGCGTTCATTTCCTCTTGAAGTGTTGAAGAAAACGTGAGAATATTTCGGATCAGCCTGTAGTTGTCCCGGAGGGAAATTCGGCTGAATAGTTTCAAGCGCCGCTTCAAATTGTTTGTAATGTGCAACTTCGCGCGCCATCAAAAACTTCAATGTTTCCTGCACGCCCTTATCTTCTGTATATTGAAGCAGATATTCATAAACTATTTTAGCACGGCTTTCGGCTCCCAGATTGGAACGCAAATCCACCGTCAAATCTCCATTGGCATTTACATAAGCTCCGCTCCACGGTAACCCCTGGCTGTTAGTCAAATGAGGTCCGCCGCCCGTAAAAGTTAAAAACTGGGGCGCTACGGCCGAATGTATTATTTCTTCTTTCCCTTGTTTGCCGTTCATCAATTTACTTAGATATGTGGTTTCGACAGCGTCTTTTAATTCGCCGTTAAGTCCGTCTAGCAGCATGGTAATTGTTGCCCCTACAATTTCTAAATGACCAAGTTCTTCGGTCGCAATATCCATAAGCATATCGTATTTATCCGGATGAGGTTTTTTGCACGCGAATGCCTGCATAAAATATTGCATAGCGGCTTTAAGCTCTCCGTTTCCACCGCCGAATTGCTCCAGCAGCAGCGTAGCAAATTTAGGATCCGGTTTATCAATCCTTGCGTCAAATTGTAATTCCTTTACATGGTAAAACATTATACCCTCCGAGATTTGTATTAATAAAGATAAGTTTGGATAAAAAGATTAAAATATATTGTTATATTTTCGGATGATTATCAATAGTAAAAAATATGATATTGTTGTCGTATTTTTCACGACAAGGAAATACGGAGCGAAAAGAATAAGCTAATAGAAAGATTTTAATAAATAATATCAGATAATGATACGATTTTCGTCTTCAATTATTTTATTTTTAGGAATTGAAATAAATTAACGGAATGATTATGTCTTTAACTTTTATTCATTTATCCGATACTCATCTCGGATTCTGCGATCTTGACCGACAGGATGAAGAAGGTAAATTTATACGCGAAGAGGACGTTTACAAAGCTTTTTCCGACGCGGTGGATATTATAATTGACGAAAAGCCTGATTTTGTTATTCACAGCGGCGATATTTTTCACCGTTCTTCTCCATCCAACCGAACATTGGTTGAAGCGGCTAAGCAGATTTCCCGGATAGCCGCAGCGGGAATTCCTTTTTATCTGATCGCCGGAAATCACGATTTTCCCAAATCTATTTTCACAAGTCCGATCCACGATCTTTATAAAATAAGCGATATAATTAAAATTGTTCACAGCGAAAACTTAGAAATATTCGAAACCGATAATTACGTTTTGCACCTTCTTCCGCATATCAACAGCGAGCAGAAATTTCTGGAAGAAACGGAAAAAATAAAAATCGAAAACAAAGAGAAGCCGAATATTTTATCGATGCATCTTGCGCTTCCAAATTATTTGATGGATGAATTCGGCGAAAGAGTTTTTCCGGCGGAAAAGCAGAATTTGCTGAAAGATTTCAACTATGTGGCACTCGGGCATTGGCATCGTTTTAATCATCTAAAAAAATACGGCAATGTTTTTTACTGCGGCTCCACCGAAAGAACGAGCGATATGCAAACCGGCTACGACAAGGGTATTGTTAAAGTAAGCATGGACGGTGACGGAACGAATGCAGAATTCATTCCTTTGAAGCTGCGTCGTTTTGAAAAAATTAAAATTGTGAACTGCTGCGATAAATCACCTGAAGAAATTATTATGGAGATAAAAAACATTTGCGGCGAAGACAAAATTGAAGGAGGAATTTTTCATATTCAGCTTTTGGAAATTGATGCACCAAGGGTTAATGATTTTCCGAAATCAATTTTTGAAGATATTTTTGACGGAGCTTTGCATTACAGCGTTTCGAGAACCGTAAGAGGATCCGATGAGAAATTTGAAATCGACAGCGATTCTTTCGACTTGAAAGAATATTTTTTTGAAGACTTAGCTGAAAAATTTGAAGGAGAAAACCTCGCTAAAGTAAGAGAATTATCCCAAAGATTTTGGGAGGAAATTGAGGAGGAGGAAGCCGATGCAAATTCATAAAATTGAACTTGAGAATTTTAAGCAGTATAAAAACGCGAGTATCGAGTTTCCGGAAGGTCTGACCGGATTCATCGGAAAAAACGGCGCCGGAAAATCCACAATTTTTGAAGCAGTGACGAATGCTTTTTATGGAAAGTTAGAGAGCGCAAAAGAAAAGATCCGGAACGATAAAGCTTCGGAAAAAGAACCGGTAATAATTAAAATGGAATTTGAAGACCGGGGAACGAGATACAAAGTTACGCGCGAATATCGGGGGAAAAATCTTACTCCCAAAGCGCAGCTACTGAAAGAAGATAATTTTGTTGCTGAGGGAACGCGCGAAGTAGATAAAGAAATTAAAAAAATTGTAAAAATAGATTATTCAAATTTTAAGAATTCATACTTTGCGCATCAAAAAGATGTTAATTCTCTGCTTAATATGGGAAGAACCGACAGGCAAAGTTCGCTGCGCAAAATGTTAGGACTTGAGAAGATAGATAAGTTTGAAGCGAAGGTTAAAGATTTTATTTCCGAAAAGAAATCGGAAATGCGTGGAAGCGAAAACGAACTGCTTCCGGATGTTGAGATAGATTCGCTTAAAAAATCTGTTGAAGAAAAAAAAGCTGAAATTGAAAAATCGAAGAAAGAATTTAAAGAGCACGAAAAATTAGTAGAAGGAAAAAACGAAGAATATAAAAAGATAAAAGATAAGAACGCCGAGCTGGAAAAGACGAAGCGGGACTTTGACAGAATTAGCTCCGGTATTGAAATAAGTTCTACAAAAATAAAAAATAATCAATCGAACTTAGCCGATAACGAAAAGGAACTTGCTGAGTTGAAGGAAGCGAAATTGCGTTGCGAAAATTTAACTCCGCAAAAGGAAAAATATGAAAAGGTATATAAGCGGATAGCCGAGCTTCAGGAATTACGGGCAGAATATCAGAAAAAAATAAATCTTGAAAATGCTTTAAAAGAGAAAAATGAAGAGCTTCTCATCAAACAAAAAAAGATTGAAGAGAAAGCTTTGGAGGTAAATAGCTACGCTGACATTGAAGAGAAAACCGAAGTGCTTAATAAGTTGAAAGAAGCGAACCTGGAAACGGCGGAATCTCTTAACTCCGCTTTGGGAAAGACGAACGAGATATTAGGCTCGATAAAAAAAGATTTAAAAGAGAAAACGAAGAAGCTGAAAGATATTGAAGAATTGGGAAAAGATTCCGACTGCCCTGAGTGCGAACGTCCGCTTGGAGATCATTACGATAAATTGACGGAAAAGTATGAAAGCGAAATTGAAGAGCTGAATAAGCGGAATGAAAATCAGAATGAAGATTTAAGAAAGATTAAAGATCAGATTGCGGAAAATCAGAAAAAGATTGATGAATTGAATGCGGAAATAAGCGGGCAGGCGGGCCGAAGCCGAGATTTAAGAAATCTTGAAAAAGCTATTAGCGAAATTAAAAGCGAAACAGAAATAATACGCGGCGAGATAAAAAAGCGTGAAGCGGAAATTGAAGAGATAGGAAAAATTATTTTCAGCGAAGAGGATCTGAAAAAAGCGCGAGACGAGGAGGGCAAATTAAAACCGGATTACGAAGAATGTCTTCGGCTTGAAACAAAAGCCGGCGAAATTCCGGAGAAAGAAAATAAAATAAAAGAGCTGAATGAATCGGGCGAAAACGAAAAAAGGAATTTGGCAAAACTAAAAGATGATTTGGCAAATTTAAAATTCAGTCCTGACGAATACGAAACTGTAAAACAGCTTCGGGAAGAAAAGGAAGATGAGCTTAGTAAATTTAAAGAAGACCTGCATAGATTAAAGAACGAATTATTGAGATCGGAAAATTCGCTTAAAGAAATTGGAATAAAATTAGCGGAAGACGAAAAGCGGCGCAAACGGATTGCGGATCTGCAGAAGGAAATTGAAGTGTATGAGCGGCTGAAATTGACAGCGAGTCTGTTCAAGGAGAAAGTGACGTCGCGGGAATTGCCGGAGATTTCGAAAGGCGCTTCGCAGTTGTTCGGCGAAATAACGAAAGGAAGATATTATAATTTGCGTATTGACGATGATTTTAATTTTGTTGTAACGCGCGATGATTTGGAAGTCGACTTGAATACACTTTCGGGCGGTGAGAAAGATTTGGCGAGTTTGTGTCTGCGCATTGCGATAAGCAAACGGGTTTCGGGATTAGCCGGACGAAGCAATATGGGTTTTCTCGCGCTCGACGAAGTTTTTGGAAGCCAGGATGAAGACCGGCGAGAAGAACTGCTGAACGCGTTCAATAGAATCTCGAAGGAGTTTAAGCAGATATTTGTCGTTTCACACAATCGCGATGTTCAGGAGGAATTTCCGAACCGTTTGATGATAAGTAAAAAAGGAGATCACAGCGTAGCGGAATTGGTAAGAGCAGAATAAAGACATTGCAAAAGAAAATTACAAGATTGCACAAAAGAATTAAAAGCTAAGACGAAACTAAAGAGGGTTATCAATATAACGACGATAACCTGCCTGCGGCAGGCAGCCGCTGATTATTAAGATCTACCAAAATATTACATTCGCGCATTAGCTGCTTATTATTCTATTTAAATCCAGACTTTATTGTGTCACAGGTTCACGCGGATTTTCGTAATGATTTTTACAGAATGGTCTAGCTTCTTACTTCTAGCCTCTCGCGTTTATTTAATTGTGAAACACCGTAGAATGATCTCCATCACTTAATCTTTATCACAGCACGAACACAACTTGACATAAATATTTATTAAAATTAAATTTAAGTAACAATAAAATACTTGCGGCTCTTTTATGAAAGCTTTTCCATCATTTAATTCCTCTCCAACCATTCCCGGCGGTATAATTTCAATTTTAAAAATTAAATATTTAACAGGTGTAAAATGTTATTGAAGAAATATCTCTTCGTTTTCATCGCAATCATTACTTTATCAATTTCAACATATGGCCAATGGTACCAAATTGAAGCTTTTGCGCCGGGAGACTGGACAGAAGCGTATGCAATCGAAATTTACGACTCGAACTCGGTCGCTTTCTCTGTTTCTCCGAACAAAATCTATTTTACATTAAATGGAATTGATTGGGATTTAGTTACTCTGGAAGAGAATGCATACGACATTGAAATGATTTCCCGGACTGAAGTTTTAGCAAGCACAGAAAAAGGCAATATTTATAAAATTGATTTAGTTTCAAAAACTGAAAATTTAGTATTTGAAAATAATACATCCACCACGTCTATCAATTATATTGAAATTTTTGAAGACGGTTCTGGCGTTGCAATGGGAGGCAGTCTGCCTACGGCGTCTCATCCTTTATTGCTTAGAACAGAGGATTTCGGCGACAGCTGGAAAATAGGAACCCCTCCCGAATTTCCGCTTTCTACTTTCGATTATTGGAGAAAAGTCGATTTCGTAGATTCCCAAACCGGTTTTTATCAGCCTCGCGAGGCTTTGTCGGATGGAATCTTTAAAACGGTAAACGGCGGAGAAAACTGGGAAAAAGTCGATTCCTTCAAAGTAAAAGTTTTAAAGTTTTATGATGAAAATTTCGGAATAGCGGTTAGCGAAGGATATCACCAAAATACAATTCTTAAAAGCGTTAATGGCGGCGCCGATTGGGATACTGCATCCGTTATTGAAGGTGCGGGAGTAGGAGTAGATTTTGAATTTATTGAAGGAGACGTCTCCAAAATATATTTTCTGGAAAAAGAAAGTTTATATCAAAGCAGCGACAGCGGAAATAGTTGGTTAGGATTCAAATTACCTGCCGGAGCGGAAGCAAGAGACGCCGCTTTTCTAAATGAAAGCTATGGTTTTATTCTTGCAAAAAACGGAGCGCTTTATCATCCCGATACGTCGATAAATCCTAACTATTACTTTGTTTATGGATATGAGCTAGACACAAACCGGATTTATATGCAGATTAGCAATAAAGGAACTCTTGGTCGATCGGATTTAACAAATGAACTTACAACTTATGAAGATATGCCTTTTTTATATGATGGCGGTTTTTATATTTCCGGTTTCACAGATGAAAAATTATGGGCTGCGGGACAAGCTTTTACATCGCTGGTAGAAAATTTTGTTTCCGGTCCCGTAGGCGTTGATGAACCGGGAATTTGGTTAATTAACAAATCGGATAAACCTTTCGGCGAAGGATGGAAAGTGTGGGAAAGTGCCGTTGATTACGGAGCCCCTTTTTATGACGGGAATAATGACGGTAAGTACGAACCGATTGATTTAAATAATAACGGGGTTTGGGATGAAAACGAAGACGCTCCTGAAATCATCGGAGATAAAACTGTGTGGACTATATATAACGACGGAGTTCCGGGTTCCGAGAGAGATAGATTTATAGGCGTGAATCCTTTAGGAATTGAAATCTCTCAAACGGCGTTCGCTTACGACAGGGAATATTTAGAAAATGCTATTTTTGTTAGATACAAAATAAAAAACACCGGCTTAGTTTCCGACACTTTGAAAGATGTAATTTTCAGTGCATTTTCCGATCCCGATATTGGAGACGCTACAGATGATTTAGTTGGAGTTGATACTATAAGAAACGCAGCGCTTGTTTATAATAGCAATAGAAGGGACGATTATATTGAATTTGCCCCGCCGGCTCTTATGATTCCGGTTCTAAACGGTCCCGCTAAATATATTCCCGGCGAAACTTTTACAGACGCAAATAATAACGATGTATTCGATGAAGGGATCGATATTCCTCTAGACAGCGCAAAATTCTTCAGAGGAGAACTGAGAGAAATGGAAATTATCCCGGGCGCTAAAAATTTTACTCCCTCGTCCAGTATGTTTTATATAAGTTCAGATCCTGATTTGGGAGATCCCGATAAAGCTGAGGAAGCAAGAAATTATATGGAAGGCAGAAATAGGTTGGGCGAATATATAGACCCGTGCTCGTTCCCATATGCCGATGTAAAAGGGGGAATCAATTGCGAAGACGTCAATCCGCTGTTTGTCGGCTCAGGCGATCCCGTTTCCCAAACAGGCTGGATAAACAACACAAGTACTGATTACAGAACTATCTTAAACGTTGGGAAATTCAATCTTGTAAAAAACAAACCGGTAGAAATTCTTCTCGCTTATGTTGTAGGCCAGGGAACAGACAATATTAATTCAA
Source organism: uncultured Melioribacteraceae bacterium (assembly GCA_963821715.1). Lineage (GTDB taxonomy): Bacteria > Bacteroidota > Ignavibacteria > Ignavibacteriales > Melioribacteraceae > CAWGET01. Next base: position 166,099 of record CAWGET010000005.1, on the reverse strand, counting down.
TCGAAGTTGTTAGAGAATATGTAGATTATATTCACAAATTCGTCGGAAATGATATTGTTGTTTCAGTTGATGATGATAATGGCGATTCCTCAATTCCTTCAAAATATTCATTGATGCAGAATTATCCTAATCCTTTTAATCCATCAACAAAAATTAGTTTTTCCATTCCAGAAAAATCAAATGTTCAGCTAAGAATATTTGATATTCTTGGTAGAGAAATTTCCACTTTAATAAATGAAGAAAAAACAGCTGGCAATTACGAAGTTGAATTCAATGCAATCAAACTCAGCAGCGGAATATATTTTTACCAATTGAAGTCCGGCAATTTCATCGAAACGAAAAAGATGATGATGCTGAAATAAAAGAGCAATTTAATACTATGAAATAAATGCGCCATTTAAGTTTTTACTTTGCGGAACTTTGTGCAAATTTGGAGGAACTTGTGCAGCGTAATCTATTCCACACCTACTACCTGTTTCCTTCAACTTAAAAAAGTTAATCCTTAAAAATGAGGAATAACATAATCACAAAGCATATAAACCAAAGCGTTAGCAGAAGCCAGCCAAGGATTATCAATTAACATTTCTCCCGAATAATAATTATGGTAAGAGTAATAATATGAAGAAAGGTTTCGATTTCGTCAAGAGAAAAATTTAATACAATAGAATATGTTTCTAATTTTTTTCATCTGGTAAAGTAAAACGAAAATATTTTGAACTGCTAAATTTTTTTTCAAAATTTGCGACTATAGAATGAACTAATTTTTAAATTTGCCATCCAAAAAAAACAAGATAAAAACCGGCTTTTACCTTTAAAAATATCGGATAACAAAATGAGCAAAATCTACTATACCCTTCTTACTTTAATCTTTTTTGCAACACAAATTTTAATGGGAGCTCCGCTTAAAGACGTTCCGCAAACCGTCTTTCAACCGGACGGAGAAACGCTGCACTGCTTTGCCAGCGGAGACGAGTATCACAACTGGCTTCACGATAAAAACGGATTTACAATAATTCAGAATAAAGAAACAGGCTGGTATGTTTACGCAGATATAGAAGCCGATAATTTGATTCCGACTAGGTTTATTCCGGGTAAAGACGATCCTAAAAAAGCCGGATTAGAAACGGAAATAAATATTTCGGTCGAGCAAATCATCAAAAAAAGAAAAGATTTTGAGGCTTCCTCACCGCAAAATGTGGGCAACGCTCCTACGCAAGGAATTTTCAATAACATTGTTATTTTTATCCGCTTCAGCGATCAGGATGAGTTTACCGATCAGATTTCTCTTTACGACGATATGTTCAACGACCAAAGTTCTTCAGCAAACTCAATGTATAATTATTTTAAAGAAGTTTCTTATAATCAACTTGAAATATCTACATCATTTTATCCCGAAGCGGCTGGCGGAGTGATAGTTTCTTACCAGGATTCTCATTCACGCGATTATTACGTTCCTTATAACACTTCGACAAATACAATTGGATATGAAACTGACGACGAAAGAACCAGACGGGAACATGTATTGCTGAAAAATGCGGTAAATGCCGTGCAAAATTCGGTCCCTACTTCTCTGAATGTTGACGGCGATAGTGACGGCTACGTCGATAATATCTGCTTCATAATCCAGGGAGAAACCGAAGGATGGAGTTCTCTTCTTTGGCCTCACCGCTGGGCGCTTTATTCTGAAACAGCGAAGTATAAACGGTAAAAGGGTCTGGGATTATAATTTTCAACTCGATGCAAGTATTTATAACGGAGTACTGGCACACGAAATGTTTCATTCGCTTGGGGCTCCGGATCTTTATCACTATTCATATGATGGTCTAAGTCCGGCAGGCACCTGGGATTTAATGGGAGCCAATCAGCACGTTCCTCAACACATGGGGGCGTATATGAAATTCAAATACGGCGGCTGGATAAATTCGATTCCGGAAATTACCGAATCAGGTACTTATGAAATGGACCCGTTGGTCTCTCCTTCAAATAATGTATTTAAAATCGCATCTCCAAATTCTACAAAGGAATATTTTCTTGTAGAATACAGAAAACGAGAAGGTGCTTTTGAATCTTCTCTTCCCGGAGAAGGACTGCTTGTTTATAGAATTAATCCGACTGTTAGCGGAAACGCGGATGGACCGCCGGATGAAGTATATATCTACAGGCCGAACGGAACTTCAACCGAGAACGGAACAATTTCTCTGGCTGGATTATCCCTCAATTCTGGAAGAACATCAATAAATGATTTTACAAATCCTCCGAGTTTTTTGGAGGACGGATCCGCGGGCGGATTATCGATCAAGAATGTCGGACCAATGGGAAGCACGATTACTTTCGAAGTACAAATGTCCTGCGGTTTGAACATAGCTGAGCCGAACGGCGGAGAAGTTTTGAAAGAAGGAGAGCCTTTTGAGGTTTCGTGGTATGGTAGCGGATCGGCGAATGTAAATATTGAACTCCATAATTCCTCCGGATTTTATTCAGAAATAATTGCGGGCACTGAAGATAATGGCAGCTATTACTGGACTCCCGATGGAATTGATTACGCCGACGATTATAGAATCAAAATTGTTAATGCGGAGGATGAAGAATGTTTTGATTTTTCCGATGCCGACTTTTCTATAGAAGAAAACCTGGGAATACCGGAACTGATTTCTCCTGCGAATAACTCCGATCAATCAATCTTTAACTCCCATATTAGAATGGAACGAACTCGAGAAAGCGGAATACTATATGGATTGAAATCGCTGCAAATGCTCTGTTTTTAGCGAGCGTAATAGATGATACGACAAGCACTAACCAATTTAAAATACCCGCAGATAATTTAATAGGCGAGAAGAAATATTACTGGAGAGTTAGAGCAGAAAACGAAACCGTGATTGGAGAATGGAGTGATAAGTTTAATTTTACTACCGCTATTTATAAAGAAATAGTCGTACTGTCGCCTAACGGGGGCGAAAAATTTATGGCGGGTGATACGATTGAAATTAAATGGACCGATAATATTGAGGAAAACGTCAGGATCAAATATTTAAGCGGCAATTTAGGATTCATTTTTGATATATCGAGTTCCACGGAAAGCGACGGATCCTTTATATGGATTATTCCTGAACTCATGCAGTGGAGAACGAATTGTATAATCGGTATCGAAAGCGTAACCAACAGTGATATTGCCGATTACACTGACGAATATTTTTCAATTACCGAAAAAATATATCCGCCGATTATCTTCTCACAAACAGAAGCAGTGGTTGTTAATCGGGAAGAAAATGCTGTTTTTGAAATCCATGCTGATTGCATGAGCGGAGATTCTACGGGATATCAATGGGTAAAGAAAACTAAAGGTTCCGATGATGAGATATTATTGGTGGATTTGGATGGAGAAATAACCGGCGCAACATACAAAAAATTGGTTATTTATAATTTGAAAGAAGAAGAGGATTCAACCGTTTACCGGTGTGATTTAAGAAACTTAAGGCAATATCCCGATTCCGGTTCGACGTCGCAATCGAAAGATATTCTTCTTCGCGTAAAATATATTGAAATAAAATCGCCCGGCGTCGACCAGATCTTCTTCAGCGATCAATCAGGTGTTATTGAGTGGGAAAGAAATTTTGACGAAGCGGTAAAAATTGAACTCTTCCGCGGAGGCAGCTTCGGGAGGCACCGATGGAGAATATTTAATGACGATCGCTGATTCGGTAAATGAGAATAGCTATTCCTGGTTAGCACCCGAAACTCTTGAATCAGATCGGAATTATAAAATAAGAATTAGCAGCGTAGACGATGAACATATAGAAGCGGTTTCAGAATTCGCAACGGTAGTTTCGGATGTCAAAATTGCTGATTCGGAAATCCCCGAAGCATTTTACTTGAACGACTGCTATCCGAATCCTTTTAATCCTTCAACAACAATAGAATTCGGACTGCCGGAAGAAACCCGCGTTTCGCTCGAGGTTTATAATATTGCCGGACAACGCATTGCGACACTTATAGATAACGAATACAAAAGCGCGGGGAAATATAAATATAAATTCAGCGGCAACGCGACAGGAGGAAATCTTTCCAGCGGAGTTTATTTTTACAAGATAACTACGGATAAAAATGTCGCGGTTAAGAAAATGGCGGTGATCAAGTAATTTGTATGAAAGAAAAACAAAATAAAATTATTAATACAGGCAGCAATGAAACTGAATATTAAAACTGTTACAAAGGTACGCAGTGAATTAGATTGAGGTTATGGAAAGAGAATTATTCAGTGTTTAAAATGGCCGCGGATAATCATTTCGTTCGCGGCTTTGTTATGAAGCAATATTTTTATCTTACGATCTTCAAGATTGTAATAGATGATTATACTGAGCACTATATCTTAGAAACTCTCATCTTAAAAATCTTCTTAGAACATTCCATAATCCTGTTGTCATCTGTTTTTTCGACGGCTTCATTTCTTTAAGATCTTCCAAAGGCATTTGAAACAGAGCTTTGATAGAGAACCAAACCAGGTAAATAATTAAAAAAATCGCTGAAAGAAAGAATAGAAGAATTATAAATTCAAGCAAAATGTACCAGGTTAATTTGGTTGAAAACACAAGTTAGTGAAAATTTTTAAAATGATGATCAGCTTTAATTATAGAAGTTCTTTTTCGCTCTAAATTCTATTCATCATACTGAGAGATATCCAGAGCGGCTAAATAAACTTTTTAAAATAAAAAAGGCGGAAACAAAACCGCCTTTTAATAATATATTATTTTGAGATTGAAACTAATTCGCGTTAAATATCTCGCTCCAGGATTCTCTTAGTCCACCAAGAATTTGCGCTGCAATTTCAAAATTCCCTTTTTTGGTTTCTTCCATACAAAATTCGTATAATTTAAGAAGTTCGCCCGAAATTTTATTCGTCTCTTCGCTGTTAAAATTGAGCGACGAGATCATTTCTGAAATTGCGCTGTTGGTTTTTTCAACATTCCTTTTTTCGCAGCCTTCCAAAGCAAAATCGTATACTTTAAGTAAAAGCTGTTTCGGATTCAAATCCATTACTTCGTTTATGTAAACAGGTGTTTCTGTTTTATTCATTAATGTGGCTTCCATAATATCCTCCTTAACCGAATAATTGAAGAACTTGTTGAGGAGCCATATTCAACTGAGCCAGCATAGCGGTTCCGGCCTGCTGTAGAATTGAGCCGCGTGTTGCATTCAATTGCTCCATCGCCATATCAGCGTCAAACAATCTGCTTATGCTCGATTCTGCGTTGGCAATCGATGTATTTAAAGTCTCGTCTTTAATATCGAGCCGCTGAACCATATTACCGATTTTACCAAGCGAGTCTGTAACTTCGGTTTTTATGTTAGTTAGCGCTGTATTCAACGCACCTACGCCCGTTGTGTCAGTTAACGAACCTAAAACTACTCCGGTAAGTTTTGCCAATTCGTCCGCGACATTCGTACCACCTGTAGCCGCTCCGGAAGAAGCCAGATTAACGGCAAAATCAAGGTCGAGATTATCGTTAAATTCTCCCACTTGGAAAATGAATTTATCGCCGTCCGCAACATCTGAACCGCTTAAGAGCTGAGCGTTGTTAAATTTAGTATTGGATAAAATAGAATTTATTTCTTCCGAAAGAGCTTGAATATCGCTTGCAAGCGCCGATCTGTCGTTTGTCGGGTTTGTAGCATCGGAAAGTTTTCCTTCAATTTTTGTCAGAAGGTCGTTAATTCCGAGCAAACCTCCTTCGGCAGTTGAAAGCATATTTTTTGCTGCAGCGATATTACTCTGCGCGCCTTTCATAACCGCTACTTTTCCTTTAAGCGATGTTCCGACGTTAAATCCGGAAGTATCGTCTGCTACGCCCATAATTCTTTTACCGGACGAAAGTCTCATCTGAGCTTTTGTTGTTTCGGCATTAACTTTGGCTAACTGATAATAAGCCTGTAATGCATCTGTGTTTGTGTTTACGCGAAACGGCATGGTTTCTCCTTTTTATTGTTTGTTAGTCAATCTTATTTTCAATTGGAATTTTATTAATCCCTTTTTGTTAAATTCCTTTTATTCCTAAAACAATAATCTTGCCAACTTTTTTCTTATTCTAATCAACTAAACCTTTATTATAAGGCTTAAAAACGGTTTTTTTAGATGACTTATTTTTGTTCCTAAAAGAAATATTCGCTTCAATAAATAATTATAAACAGGTGTCCAATATTGACCATGATTTTTTTGATTAAATGATTACTGGAATTATGGTTCTGCGGAAACTATTCTTTTTAGAGAGAACTCTTCTCAATTGTCCACTTATTAAATTCTTAATGCCTCATCCTCTATCTTCGCACGTATCGAATCAAGTATCGAGATAACAGATGGATAATTTTCAAAAGTTGAATAAGCTTTTTCAATCAAAAGGTTTAATTTTTCAAATCTTTGCATTTCGGAATAATATTTCACCAACGCTAACATCGCTTTCGGATCACTGCCATGTGATTCACTCATAAAATCCATCACCTTTTCAGCCGAGAGAATATCGTCTTCATCCAAAAAATAATTGATGGAATTGAGACAAAACTGAGTATCCGTAATACCGCTTTCCATTAAATCAAAAACTAAAAACTTTTTATTCTGATGAGAATATTTGTTCGTAAATTTTAATAGTCTTGCTGGTTTAATCTGTTTTATTATTACCGGAAGATTTACAACAATTTTTTCTTCAATCGGAAGGTTGTTAATCAATGAGTTGAATAAAGATAATTGATCTTCCAAAACTTCGTCATCGGAACCGGTTAAAAAGTCTTCGTAAAATTCGTTAAAAAGATTTTTATTCTCTGTTAGAATTGCCAGCTGAAGAGCGAACTTAATTAACTCTGAATCTTCAAAACTTGTATCAAAAAAGGATTCTCCGCTCTCCGATAACTTTCTGTTCATCGCCAGCGCAATCCTGAAATATTTTTCCGCATAAGAAAAATTTTGTTTGGCGGAATATATTTGCGCGGCTACAAAATTATTTAATATCTGATCGGGAGAAAGTTGTAATGCCCGCAAAATATAATTTTCGGCTGAAGACAGATTTCCGTTGTGAAATTCGTTGGCGGCTAAAATTCTGTTCGCTTGCGCAGCGTGATTAACTTCTAAACGCTCGTCTTCAATTGCCTGAATAAAATAGGGTATCGCTTCTTCTTTCTTATTCAGCACCAGGTAAGTCTGCCCAATTTGGAAGAGCACGTAACCTGTCGAATTACTCGCTGCTTCGTTTTTCAAAAGCGAAAGATTTCTTTCAGCTTTTATGTGAAGCTCTTCGTCCGAAATATCGTATCCCAAATGTTCAATGGTAATTTTTGAATCTAAAATTTCGTAGTTGTTTTTAAGCAGCGAAGGCTCTATCTGTTCGTGAACTTTGCCTTCGAATTTTATTGCAGGATCATTTCTAAAAAACCGGACGTACTTGAATATCTGTTTGTTTTTCTTAAAACTATTTTTACTTACAACGCTGCATCTTGCGCCGTATTTATCTTTTAATTTTAAAGCTTCTTTAATTTCCGCTGCGGAGTCTTCACTCAATCGCTCATCGGCGTCCAAATACAGAATCCAATCTCCTGAGGATTTTGAAAGAGCAAAATTTCTCGCTGCGGCAAAATCGTTAATCCAATCAAAATGAAAAACTTTAGCTCCGTACTTCTCGGCTATCTTTAGCGTTTTATCTGTGGAACCGGTATCAGCAATTACAATCTCGTCTGCAACTCCGCTAACGGATTTAAGGCAGCCTTCCAAAAATTTTTCTTCATTTTTGACGATCATACTCAGAGTAACGCTGCCCATAACCGCTTAAACCAATAAACTATTGTATTTTTCTGAATTTCCTAAAACTTTGTTTGTTTTCAGAAGGCCTTCATTTGCTGTCTGGTTCGATGGATCGTTCTTTACTCCCCATTCGAACATCTTCTGAGCTTCTTCAATTTTGTTTGATTGGTAGAAAACTTCAGCCATACCTGTGCATGCCGCCGATGAATTTACGTTTATTTCCAGCGCTTTTTCAAAATATGTTTGAGCGGTTTCCAGATCTTCCAGAACAATAAGATTGTAACCGATGAAATTGTACAATTTGGAAAGAATTTCTGTTACATCTTCGGTATTAAAATTTTCTTCTACCAAATCTTCAGCTCTTTGAAGTTTCAACAATGATTCTTCATTTTCCAATTCCGAATAAAGTCGGAATCCGTCCTGAATCAACTGACTAATTTCATTTGAAATTTCTTCTTCGAATTTTCTTTGTAATGAATTATCTGCTGAGGCTAATCCTAAAGATTTGTTAACTTTGTGGAGTCCTGCCAATGCCAACTGATTATTCGGCTCATTTTTTAATGCCCATTCGAACATTGTTTTTGCCGAATCATCTTCGTGATTAATAAATAGAACCTCTCCGAGTCCTGTGCAAGCCTGCGATGATTTCGGATTTAAGTTGAGTGCTTTTTCATAACATTCGCGCGCGCTTTCATACTCTTGTTTAGACAAGTAGCAAAAGCCCTTAAAGTTTTCCAGACTGCTGATCTTCATCAGTTTGGAATGGCTCATAACGCCTACGGTTATTATATCTTCCGCCGCATCAATTTTATTTAACGCTTCGTCAAAATTTTTCTGTTCAAATATTTGATAAGCTTCATCAACCAATTTGTGAAATCTAACGCTTTCATCCTCTTCTGTCGAATCGATATCGAGCGAGTTATGGCTTTCCTGAAGTCCAAGCTGTTTATTAATTTTTGTCAGACCGGCAACGGCAAAATGGTTCAGAGGATTTATATCAATCGCCCATTCAAACATCAATTTTGCTTCTTCATCGTTATGGTTCAGAAATAATACTTCTCCTAAACCGGCGCAAGCCTGTGAAGAATTAGGATTAAGCATAAGAGATTTTTCAAAGCTGATTTTCGCTTTTTCGGTCTCGTTTAAACCCAAATAAACAAAACCTCTAAAATTTTCAATACTTACAATTCCTCGTGTATAATTATCTTTTTCATCGGATTTATAATCCGACATCATTTTCTCTTCAGCTTCCGAAATTTTTTCCAGCGCGTGCGAAAAATCTTTCTGCGAAAAGAGATCATATGCTTGTGTTAACGATTGATCGAAGTTTTTCATGCTGCCGCCTTTTTTTGATTTTTTACTAACTGCTATCTTTTAATCAATCGGCGTGCCAAAATGTTTTCGGCTCTAAACAATAATTAAATGTTAAAGCGTTTTCATCATTGGGTGGCTAATATTGTACATATGTTCGAGGGAAGTAAATTAATATTATTATGGAATTACAAGATTGAAAGAGTGTATTGGAGGATGTGTGTTGCTAAGTTAAAAGTAAATTTTCATTCGTTTTAACAGTCAAGAATGCTATCCAATTCTATTTTGTGACTTGCTATTGTTTTATCTGCTGCCTGCTTAAGTTCTTCGCCGTAAAGCTGCATTTCCTGGGTTGTATCTTCGTTTTCCTTCAGATATTTTTTTATTTGCGTTTCATAATGTTCTTTCTGTTTTACAATTTTTCCTTCAAAGATTTTTCGCGTACTTTCTTTTTCTTTCTCTTTCTGATTTTTCATAAAGCTTATATTTTTTAGTATCCTCTGCTTCTCAGAAGATTTCTCCCAAAATGTGGAAATTGAAGTTAGAATTGCAACCATCAATCCGAGCAAAAAAGTTATTCCTCCCCACTTCAAACCTTCAATTATAACTTTGCTTACTATAGATCCTCTTTCAAAGTGATTATAATCATCCGCAAAAACGCCTGCGAATCCGCCAATCATAAAAATCAAAAGGGATATTATAGTATTGTAAACCATACTGTTGTTAAAAGTTTTGGAAGGATTGAAATCGTCTTTCGTTTCCAGCTTGTCAATGGATTGTTCCAATTTGGTGATGTGAAAAGAGATATTTTCTTCCACATTTTTCAAATTATCTTCTAAAATTTTCTTGTACTTTTTTACTTTCTCCTCTAATTCTGCATTCCAATATTCTATCAATTCTTTATTCTCATTTATTGATCTTGTAAAAATTTCTAATTTCTCTTCTCTCTCCTTTTCAGCCTGATCCTTAATTTCATCTAAGATCAAATCTTTGATATGACAAACTTTGTCGCCCAACAAAGATGCTGAATTGAGTATCATTATATTTTTATTGGAATCGAAAGCGCCCATGAATCCCGAAATGAATTTTAAATTTTCACGCACTTCATTATTAAAAAATCTTGTCAGATCGTGATCCTTCAGCAAATTGATCTTTTTCATCAAAGCGCTGAAAGAATTTTCGCTGTGAGGTAAAGTTGATTTGATGAGATAATTGAGATCATTTAAATAGGATGAAAAACTTTTTTCACGGAAGACTCTTGAAATGAAGAGATTTCTAAGAAAGAACGAAAATAACTCCAAATTATTATTCTCCACGGCATATTGAATTCTTCTTTTATCATAATCGATCAGTTTGGCAATGTTTTCTAAAGAACTCTCTTTATCGCCGATCAGCCGGCAGACAAGAGCTTCGTAAAAATTAGCAGTCATTCCGTGAGATTTAGCATTTACCGCCGAAGAAAATTTCTGCTTTATCAGTTCATATTCGCCGGTTTCCCAAAGCGCAAATCCGGAAAAAAGTTCCGTAAGATAATTAATTTCTCTACGAAAATTAATATCCGTTTGGACAGTATCTAATTTTACGCCGATCTCGGAAAAATTTTTCAGCGCGTCTTCGGGCGAGTTTAGTTCTTTGTCAAATGAATAGAGAGTACCGGTAAGAAAATTCTTAATTATATTTTCCGGATTTTTTATCTTGTCTAAAAGATTGAGCGTCGAGAAAGCAAAATAATGTTTTTCGTTCTCATTTTTTTGAAGCACCCATTTGGAGTAAAAAGAACGGATTTCGCTGAATTTGATCTTTTCGCCGGAAGAGTTTACCGAGGATAAAGAAATATTATAAATCTTGTTGATTATCGGATTTTGCGATATCCAGAATAGGGGAGCAAATTTTTTATCGATAAAGAATTCATTTATTTCTTCGGGAAGGTTATACCTCACCTGTTGAGAATATTCTTCAAGAATTTCCTTAGGATCGGTTATTCCAACAGAATAATGCTGGAAAAGATCCTTGGCGATCTTATTAAATTTTGCAGCAAATAAATCTTTAGATATGCGTTCCTCATCCGGAACAGCAGAAAAGATTTCAGCATTTTGAGAGTTCATTCTTCATCCATGAAGATATAAGTATTCCTTTACCTATGGGTATTATCGAACAGGAACAACCAAAGTTTAACCATGATTTACTTGATTATCTTGATTATTAAGATCTAGAGAGGGTTTTTCGCTTTTACGTTTTATTCCGATCATGCCACATTTCTTCCATCATTCCAAAATTATATCATTTCCTACTTTTTTCATTGTTTTTCTCAAGATGAAAGAAGGGGACAAAAAAAAAGCGCCCGAAAGGACGCTTTTTAATTCAATTAAAATGAAAAACCTTAGAATTTATTAGGTCCGGCATTTTTAATTTCATCGCTTACGTTCGCTTCAAATTCTTTGAAGTTATCGTGGAACATTCCGGCTAATTTCTTAGCAGTTTCATCATATTTCTCTTTGTCATCCCAAGTATCTTTAGGATTCAATACCTCGGCCGGCACGCCGTCAACTTTTTTCGGAACATTGAGCCCGAAAATTGGATCTTCGAAAGTTTCAACATCGTTAAGATCTCCGGCTAATGCAGCATTAAGCATTGCTCTGGTGTATTTTATTTTCATTCTTTCGCCAACGCCGTAAGGTCCGCCGCTCCATCCGGTGTTAACAAGCCAGCATTTTACGTCGTGTTTTTCTATTTTTTCGCCGAGCAATTTTGCGTAAACACTTGGACGCAAAGCCATAAAAGGAGCGCCGAAGCATGCGCTGAACGTTGCTTTCGGTTCAGTAACGCCTTTTTCGGTTCCGGCAACTTTAGCAGTGTAGCCTGAAAGGAAATGATACATTGCCTGTTCGGTAGATAATTTAGCTATCGGAGGCAATACGCCGAAAGCATCGGCAGTAAGCATTACAATATTTTTGGGATGATCTCCCATTCCGCTTGGAACAATATTGCTTATGTGTGTAAGCGGATAAGCCGCGCGGGTATTTTCCGTCAGAGAAGCATCGTCGAGATCTAGATCTCTGGAATGAACTTCCATCGCCACGTTTTCTAAAATGGTGCCGAATTTTCTCGTGGTTTCGTAAATTTCGGGTTCGGCTTCGGGGGAAAGCCTGATTACTTTTGCGTAACAGCCTCCTTCAAAATTGAAAACGCCTTTGTCACTCCAGCCATGTTCATCGTCTCCAATAAGTTTTCTTTTCGGATCAGCGGAAAGAGTAGTTTTTCCCGTTCCGGATAATCCGAATAAGATGGCAACGTCTCCGTCCTCACCTTGATTTGCTGAACAGTGCATTGAAAGTACTTCGTTTTTAAGCGGAAGAATATAATTCAATACGGAGAAAATCGATTTTTTGATCTCGCCCGCATATGATGTTCCGCCAATAAGCACAAGTTTTTTACCGTAATTTACTACAATAAAAACCGGCGAATTCGTTCCGTCCATTTCCGGATCGGCTTGAAAATAAGGCATGTTTATAACTGTGAATTCCGGATTATGATTATCGAGTTCTTCTTCTTTTGCCTGCACAAATAAGTTGCGCGCAAACAAACTGTGCCAACCTGTTTCCGTTATAACTCTTATCGGCATTCTGTATTCCGGGTCGGTTCCCGCAAAGCAATCCTGAACAAATACATCTTTATTTTGAATATAAGCCTGCATTTTTTTGAATAATCCGTTAAAATGCTCCTGCGAAATCGGTCGGTTAACTTTGCCCCACCAAATGTTCTCTTTGCTCGATTCTTCTTCAACGATAAATTTGTCGTTAGGGCTCCTTCCGGTATGCTGCCCGGTTCTTACAACCAACGGGCCTAAATGAGCGATCATACCTTCGCGTCTGCGCATAGTTGTCTCGTAAAGTGCAGGTGTGCTGCAATTGTAAGAAACCTGGCTTAAATTGCGTATTCCTAACTTTTCCAGTTCCTGTGTAATCACTTCAGTTGATTTCATACATCTCTCCTATCTATAACAGTTAATTAATATTTCGATCAATTAAGAATGGTTTATCTATGATAGATACAAATAATAACAAAAAATTACAAATTAAAACCGCTTGAAAATTTTGGTTCTATATATAGTGAATTTTTTCTCTATTATCAATCCATTAACAATTATTTAACATAAATAATTTGATTCGCTGGCAAATCACAGGGCGTAAAGATATGGCGAACAGGGATTTTTAAAGGTTATTTTGCTATGCTTTTAAATAAACTGATTAATTTCCGAAAGGATCTTTTCTGTGGCGCCTATATTATTCTGCACAAATTGGTAGGAAATTTCACCTTTTTCTCTTCGAATATTTTTATCCGCGAATAAAGTTCTTAATCTTCTGTATGCCTGTTTTTTATTTCTAACTACAATTCCTCCGCCAAGTTCGGCAAGTTGAACCGCTTCACGGCTGTTTTCTATTTTTGGACCATATAAAACGGGAACACCGTATACTGCAGCTTCGAGAACATTATGCACTCCCTGCTTAAAACTTCCGCCAATATACGCGGCATCGGAATAAATATAGAGCGTCGAGAGAATACCGATTGAGTCGATAATAATAATTCTTTCTCCCTTGTAGTTGTTGAGATGAGAAAATCGGATGGTATTTAAATTATCCGGTAAAGAATGCTCAATTTCCTCCAACCGGGAAATTGTAGGTTCGTGTGGAGCTATTATCAAAACTGTGCTTGGATCGTACTGCATCACTTTTGTAAAAGCCGGCAGAATTACTTCGTCATCCGACTCCCACGAACTTCCCATCACCAGAACTTTTTTATCTTCGAAAAAATTTTCCCTGAATAATTTTTTCTCTTTTGCTTTCAGACTTTTTTGATAAACCCGGTCGAAACGCGTATCGCCCACCGCCTTCAACCGCGATTTATTAATCTTAAAATCCTTAAAGGAATTCAAATCGGTTTCCGTTACAGTCAAAATTCTGGTAATATTATCATAAAGAGTATTATGAAAATTTTTTGCGACAGGAAGTTTTCTTTTAGAGTTCTCTTTCATCGTTGCGTCAACAATAAATATTGGTGTTTTTCGACTGCTAAGCTGCCAGATTAAATTAGGCCAAATATCATATCGCATAAATATCATTAAATCCGGCTTAAGCAAGCGAACAAATCGCCTTGTGTTGAAGCCGGTATCAAACGGAAGATACGCGATAACATCGGCATAAGGATATTTTATTGAATTTTCGTAACCGGAAGGGGAAAAAAAAGTTATGATTACATAAATGTCATTTTCTTTTTTCAGTCTTTCGATGATCGGTTTGGCTTGCTCAAATTCGCCAAGAGAAGACGAATGGAATATTATACGCTTCTTCCTGTTATCCAAATCGGTAAGATCAATTATCATCTTTTCAAACAAGCGCTTCCTTCCGGTTATTCCTCGCCGTATTTTTTCATTAAAAAGTCCGGCAATATAGAAGGCTAATTTTAAAAGGGGAATAACAGCATAATTATATATAAAATACCAAAAGCTTTTCATAGGGATTTCATCAATTCATGGAGTTTAACATAAACAAAATCGGGTGTAATATCTTTCATACATTTAAAATGTTTTAAAGGACATCGATTGCGCCCAATGTGCGAACAAGGTCTGCAACTTAACGATTTATTTTCTAAAACTAAACTTGTGGCGTTGTATGGAAAGAATCCGAATTCTTTGACCGTAGAGCCGAAAATTGCGGCAACCGGAATATCCGATGCGCAGGCTGTGTGCATCAAGCCGGAATCGTTACAGATTACCGCCTTGCATAATTTCATATCTGCGGAAGTTTGAAACAGATTATTATTGTTGCATAAGTTTACAGCCTTAGGAATTTCACTTTCTATCTCGGCGCACAAATTTTCATCGTCCTTTCCACCAAATAATAAAATTGTGTAGTCTTCTTCGGCAAGCATATTTCCTAAATGGATAAAATATTCCTTGGGCCACTGCTTTGTATAATGTTTTGATCCGGGACAGAAACCGATGTAGTTTTTTCCACGGCGTAAAGAAGGCTTAATTTCATCCGGAAGAAAAAGATCAAGGCCGTTCTCGTCAAGTTTTAAACCGGGGAAAGCGGTTGAATATCTTTGCGGGATAGAATGTATTTCATCAAACAAATTGATTTTAAATTTTACCAGTAAATATTTTTTAAGATTCGGTTTTCTGAATTTAAATTTTGCGGCTTTAAATTTTCTTACTACTCTTTTACTTCTTACATTATTCTGTAAATCAATGACCACATCATATTTATTTTTAATAAATTCGTCCGGTTCATCACCATAAATATAAACGCGGTTTAGATATTTGTTTAATTTCACCGCGTCAGAAAATTGCCTTTTAACTAAAAAATCAATTTCGGCGTTTGGATATTTCTTTTTTAATGCGCGTATAAAAGGCGAAGTCAATAAAACATCGCCAAGAGAGCTGAAACGAATTACTAGAATATTTTTTGGATTTTCGGGAACCGTCATTATTTTTTTTTATCTTTAAAGATTATTTTTTAGGATATAAATTTATTGTTAATTTAGTAAGAAAAAAAATGAGAGTTTAAGATGACGACGTTACCTCCTCCTTCTACAAAATCTTTTCCGGAAGATTCACTCGAAAGCAAAGTTTATGCTATAGTGGAAAAATATAAAGAGAATATTCCGATTCCGAATGACAGAAACCGACTTGGATATAATCTCTACAAATATATGCGCGGAGAAGGCGACGCTCCGGTTATAAGCGTAAAAAACACAAAAATTAAATTAGTCGGAATTTCCGATAAAGAACTCGCAAAAAAAATTGACGAGGATTTGAAAAGTATTAGAGCATAAAATCTTCGCACAATCCATTGCCGCTTCTTCCCCGTCCGCTAAAGCGGACGGTAATAGACTCTAAAAGCTATTTCAAAAATTCTATTGCCGTTGGCTTCAGCCAACGGAGTTTAATCATGAACAAAAAACGGCTTTAGCCTCATTTAGATAAGCTTGAAGTCTCATCCAAAGCCTGAAGGTTCGGGTTAACATCAAGGAGCTCTGCAAGAATTATTACAATAAATCTTCTGTGATTAACCCAAGCGTTTACGCTTGGGAGTTATTAGTCAGACAGTTTCTTCGGGCTTCAGCTCAAACTTTTAAGAGACATATAATTCTTGCGGCTAATTTCATTTCAGCTTTTTATAATTTCTTTCTACGAACTCTCCAACTCTTCCTGCTCTTTAAGAAATCGTTCCAGAGTATTAACCGCGTCTGAACTGCCAATATAAATTGGAACTCTTTGATGCAGATTCTCCGGCTGAATTTCCATAATTCTTTTGTTTCCGTCAATCGCTCTTCCGCCTGCCGCTTCCGTAATAAATGCCATCGGATTACATTCATACATTAAGCGTAGTTTTCCTTGCGGACTTCTTTTATCGGCGGGATACATAAATATTCCTCCGTAAATTAAATTACGGTGAACATCCGCAACCATCGATCCGATATATCGCGATGAATACGGCCACCCGCGCCGGTCATCGGCATCCTGCAGATATTTTATATATCTCTTTAATCCCATATGCCAATATTTATAGTTCCCTTCATTGATGCTGTAAATTTTAGCTTTTTCGGGAATTCTCATATTGTTATGCGAAAGTATAAATTCACCAACAGTCGGGTCGAGTGTAAACCCAAACACTCCTTCGCCGGTTGTATAAACCATAATTGTGCTGGAACCGTAAACCACATAACCGGCTGCTACTTGTTTATCGCCGGGCTGAAGACAGTCGTCCAAAGTTCCGGGAGTTCCCATTGGAGAAACTCTTTTATAGATCGAAAAGATTGTCCCGATGCTTACGTTTACGTCAATGTTGGACGAACCGTCGAGCGGATCGAACAACAGAACATATTTTCCCGTCTCCAATCCTTCAGGAGTATGAATAATATCTTCTTCTTCTTCGGAAGCCATAATCGCCATTTGCCCACGGTGCCTCATTGCTCCGAGCAGCATTTCATGCGCGTAAATATCAAGTTTTTTTTGTGTTTCTCCATGAACGTTGTTTGATTCTGTAAAACCGAGAATATCGCCGAGTCCGGCTTTGTTCACTTCGAAAGAAATAACTTTTGCGGCTAAAGATAAATCTGATAATAATGAAGACAATTCTCCCGTGGCTTCCGGATGTTTTTTCTCTCCTTCAAGGATGTGTCTTTCAAGAGTCATAATTCTTCTGGGCGCCATTTAATATTCTCCTTTGTTTATGCGCTTTTTATTACTTCCTGATCTTTATATTGAAGCTGATACAGCTTATAGTAAATTCCCTTGTTGGAAAGCAGTTCCTGATGAGTTCCAATTTCTCTTATTTCGCCGCGGTGCATTACCAATATTTTATCGGCGTTTTGGATTGTGGAAAGTCGATGTGCAATAACAATCGATGTTCTTCCTACTAACAATTTTTCAATCGCATTTTGAATCAAAATTTCTGTTTCCGTATCTACACTCGAAGTTGCCTCATCTAAGATAAGTATTTGCGGATTATACGCAAGAGCGCGCGCAAAGGAAATCAACTGCTTTTGCCCAACGCTTAAAGTCGCTCCCTTTTCCATTACTTCTTCATCATATTTATTTGGAAGTTCGGAAATAAATTTGTGAGCTCCAACTATTTTTGCAGCTTCAATTATTTTTTCCCGTTCAATATTTTCCGATTCGAGCGAAATATTCGATGCAATAGTTCCCGAAAACAAAAATACATCCTGCAGCACGATGGAGATATATTTTCTTAATTCCCTCTGTTTAATTGATGAGATATCTTTTCCGTCAATCGATATTTTTCCTTTTTGTATATCGTAAAACCTCGTTAATAAATTGATGATGCTCGTTTTTCCCGCGCCGGTAGCTCCGACTATTGCAACGCTTTCTCCCGGCTCAATTTTAAATGAAAGATTCTTTAAAACATAATCTTCTGGATTATACGCGAACCATACATTTTCAAATTCGATTTTTCCTTTTACTTGTTCCAAAGGCTGCGGTTCTTCCGGTTCTTTTACAAAAGTCTCGTTATCAAAAAGTTTAAATATTCTTTCCGATGACGCCATTGCAGTCTGCATAATATTATATTTTTCGGATAGATCTCTAATCGGACGGAAGAACATTTCGGTATATTGAATAAACGCGAAAAGCACGCCGATGGTCATAGCGCCTTGTATCGCTTCGCCGCCGCCATACCAGATAATTAAAGCGATCGCAATTGAACTTAATACTTCAACCGCCGGATAAAAAAGAGCGTAATAAAAAATAGAATGGACGTTCGCTGTCCGGTAATCTTTATTTATCGATGCGAACTGTTTCATTTCGTCTTTTTCTTTCGTGAAGATCTGGACTATGTTTATTCCTGTAATATGCTCCTGCATATAGGAATTCAGCCTGGCGAGATGAAAACGCACATCGCGGTAAGCTTCCCTCACTTTCTTTCTGAAGAGAAATGTAGCGTAAAATAGAAACGGCAGAACCGATAAAGTGACGAGGGATAATTCCCAAGACATAAAAAACATAAAGCCGAGTATCCAGACGATTATAAATATATCGCTGAAGACCATCACTATGCCGGATGAGAATAATTCATTAAGCGCTTCAATGTCGTTAGTGTTGCGCGTAACAATTCTCCCTATTGGTGTTTTGTCGAAAAATTTTAACGCGAGTTTTTGAACGTGCCTGAATAATTTTACGCGCATGTCGTAAATTATTTTTTGTCCCATCAACTGTGTGTAATATGTAAGCGCATATTGAATAACTGACTGGAGGAGCAACGAGCCTACCAGTATTAAAGAAATTACGATCAATCCGTTTACATCGCTGTTCGCTATTTTATCGTCGATGGCAACTTTTGTTAAGTATGGACGCAACGGTCCTAGTCCGGCTACAACCAAATTCAAAACTATTGCGATGATCACATATTTCTTGTAAGGCTTAACATAGGTCAGCAGCCTTTTCATCAATTTAGAATCGTATGCTTTCCCTAATATTTCATCGTCTTTTTCTTCGGGCATCTAATTTCCTGTTACACAACTTTGTAATATTTATTTTCGTTGAAAAAACAATCAATGTTTTCAGCGGTCGTATCAAGAATTCTTTCAACTGCTTCAACGGAATCGAAAGCCATATGCGGAGTGATTATCACATTTTCCCGCCTCATCAATAAATTTCTTTTTAATACTGCTTCAAGATTTTCGACCGGAACATTTTTAGTAAGCATTTGATTTTCATCGTTCATCAGATCTTCGCCTTCAAATACATCGAGACCGGCGCCTCCGAATATTCCCTTTTCAATCGCATAATAAAGCGCGTCCGGCTGTATTAATCCGCTTCTTGCCGTATTGATGAATAGCGCGCCCCGTTTTACTTTTTCGATATTTTCCATATTTATTAGATGATGCGTATGCTTGTTATAAGGCGCATGCATAGAAATGATATCCGAGTTCGCGAGCAACTCGTCAAAATTTACATACGTAAAATCAAGCAGTTCTTCGAGTATATGATTTCTGTTTACATCGAAGGCGATCACTTTCATCCCAAAACCTTTTGCCATTTTCATCACATGAACTCCAATGCTTCCGGCGCCTATCACTCCGAGTGTTTTATTCTTTAAGTCGAAGCCGCGCAATCCTTCCAGCGAAAAATTACTTTGTAAAGTTCTTATGTATGCTTTATGAAGATTTCTGGATAGCGCCAGGATTAAAGCAAATGTATGTTCCGCCACAGTATTCTCGCCGTAGTAAGGAACATTTGCGACGGCTATATTTTTTTTCTTCGCTTCGTCAAGATCAATATGATTAAAGCCTGTGCTTCGCGTAGCAATCAGTTTTAGTTTATCGGCGTTTTCCAAAACTTTTTTGGATACATTTGAGTAGATGAAAACCGAAATAGCCTCCGCGCCTTTTATTAATTCTGCGTTCACTTCCGTTAATGAATCAGTGTAAAATTCGAGATCATAATTTTTCTTTTTTAATTTTTTCTTCAGATAATTTTTTTCTTTTATCGGCGTCGCAAAAAAAACTATTTTTTTCTTTTCCATAATAAATCCAATCTTCGCTTAATTTAATTCTTTCAACTCTTCTTCAAGCTGCTGCTTAAAATGAAGGTCTGCATAAATTCCTTCTTGTGAAATTAATTCCAGATGAGATCCTTCCTCAGCAATTTTTCCTTCGTGCAGGACGATAATTTTATCGGCGTCCTTAACGGTCGAAATTCTGTGACTTATAATTATGCTCGTTCTATCTTTCATAAATTCTTTAAGATTATCAAGTATCTCCTCTTCTGTGTTCGTATCTACCGCCGAAAAAGAATCGTCTAATATTAATATTTTAGGATCGGCCGCAAGAGCGCGTGCAAGAGAAGTTCTCTGCTTCTGTCCGCCCGATAATGTTATTCCCCGTTCGCCCAAAACAGTATCGAATCCTTTGGGGAAATTTTCTACATCTTTATCTAACTGCGATATTTGCGAAACTTTTTTTACCAGTTCCATATCGCCGTTATCCGTTCCGTATAAAATATTATTTGTAAGCGTATCCGAGAATAAAAATGTTTCCTGCGGAACCATCCCGATATTCTTACGTAAAACTTTCAGCGGAATTTCCTTAATATTAATGCCGTCAATCGTCAACTCGCCTTCCGTAATATCGTAAAGTCTCGGAATTAAATTTACCAGCGCGGTCTTTCCAACACCTGTATGCCCAATTATGGCTACGGTTGAACCTTTCGGAATTTTAAAATCAATATTCTTAAGCACATATGGAAGTTTTTCACCAAACCGGAAAGAAACATTTTTAAACTCGATATCCCCAGATATGGAATTGACGGCGGAACTTGTTTTAGCGTTATCTCGGATCTCGATTTTTTCCGCGAATATTTTTTCCAACCTCCTCATACTTGCGCTCGCCTGCTGAATGATGTTCAGTATCCAGCCGAATGCGATCATCGGCCAGATGAGCATACCGAGATAAATTACAAACGCTGTTATCTCCCCAATAGTCATCGTTCCGTTTATAACCATCTTACCGCCAAGCCATATAACGATAATGATTGATACTCCGGAAATGATATACAATATCGGCTGAAACGCAGCTTGGATTTTAACCATATCCATTTTCCGGTCAAGATAATCGAGACTTAAATTTGTAAATCCGCCAATCTGGCTCTCTTCCCGTCCGTATGCTTTCACAACGCGGATGCCGGAAAAATTTTCCTGCGCCTTGGTTGTCAGCTCAGAAAATTTCTCCTGAATTTTTGTAAACTTTTTGTGAATTTTTTTGCTGAGTTTATATACGAAATATGATAAAAGAGGAAGCGGCAGCAAAGTGTAAAGAGTCAACTCCCAATTCATCGTTACCATTATTGCGATGATGATTATGAATTTGGTGCCTGTATCGATTGAATACATAACCGCCGGACCTATGAACATTCTAACTGCGCTGATATCATTTGTAGCGTGCGCCATAATATTTCCCGTAGAATTATTCTGGAAATATCGCAACGTTAACTTCTGAATATGACTCCAGAAATCCTGCCGAAGATCGTATTCTATTTCTCGGGAAATTACAATAATAGTTTGTCGTATTAAGAAACGGAAAATACCGCTTATAAGCGCCGCGCCGACAATCATTATTGCGTAACGAAGAATCGCGTCATAATTGAAGCCTTCTTGTATCGCATCAATGCCGTTTTTAAGAAGAAGAGGGATATAAACTTCTGCGGAGTTCGAAATGAGAATAAACAGAACTCCCATAAAGAGTTTCTTCTTGTAATGCAGAAAATATTTTTTTAAAGAGGATAATCCGCCCATATATCCTTTGTATCTATAAATTGGAATATTAAAGATACTAAAACAAAATGAAATATATTAAGTTCAAAAGACTATTATTTCTTTCAGGCTTTTAATCAGCCTAAATCCACTGAATCAGCGTCATCAGTGTTCCATTTATTCTATCAATTGGGAAATGAATAGGGAGTAAAGAAGAGAGGATTTTTGAAAAGGTATAACCACTAAATTCACAAGGAAGGCATAAGTTCACCAAGGGGAAAAATCCTAGAGTGCTCTGTGTATTCTTTGCAAGCTTAGTGGTTAAAGAATTATATAACCATTAATAGTAAAATAACTACGGTTTTTATCGTTACTCAATCACTCTAAAACCGGTATATTTCTGCAAAACTTTCGGGAACGATTATTTTTCCTTCCGGAGTCTGATAATTTTCCAATATCGATACCATCAATCGGCTCGTAGCCAAACCGGAACCGTTCAATGTATGAAGGAATTCGAGTTTTTTGGTATCTTCTTTTCTGTAACGAATATTAGCGCGCCGGGCTTGGAATTCACCGAATGTACTGCACGATGAAGCTTCCAGCCATTTGTTTTCGGCGGGCGACCAGGTCTCAATATCGTAACATTTCGCGGCGGAAAAACTTAGATCGCCTGAACAGAGAAGAAGAATTCTATACGGTATTTTTAACTCTTTCAAAATATCTTCGGCGTCGCTTACCAAATTTTCCAACTCTTCAAATGAGTTTTCCGGTTTTACAAATTTTACCATTTCCACTTTATTAAATTGATGAACTCGTAAAAATCCTTTCGAGTCTTTTCCGTAAGAACCAGCTTCTCTTCTGAAGCAAGCAGAATAACCTACGTAATATTTAGGCAGATCGGATTCATTTATTATTTCGCTTCTGTGAAGGTTTGTGATCGGGACCTCTGCTGTCGGAATTAAATAGAGATCATCATCCTTGGTAGCATACATATCTTCTTCAAGTTTCGGAATTTGCCCGGTTCCCTTCATCGATTCTCTGTTCACCAGAAACGGAACAAAAACTTCTTTGTAATTATGATGATTTAGATGATAGTCCAGCATAAAATTTATCAACGCTCTTTCGAGAGTAGCCCCTTTTCCTTTATAAACAGGAAATCCGGAGCCGGAAATTTTAGCGCCTCTTTCAAAATCAAGAATATCCAATTTCTTCCCGAGCTCGATATGATCTAACTGTTCGAAATCTTTTTCGGTATCAAAATCTTCCGGCTGCCATTTTCTCGATTCAACGTTTTCTTCTGCGGATGATCCGATCGGAGTAGAATCGGCGGGAAGATTCGGAACCCACATCAGCAATTGATCTAACTGATGCTGCGTTTCGCCAAGCTGAGTATCGAGATCAGCAATCATATCGCCGACGCGTTTCATTTCGGAAATAATTCCGGATGCATCACCCCCCGATTTTTTCATCTCTCCTATCTGCTGAGAAGTTTGATTCTTCTTCGCTTTTAATTCTTCAACCTGAACAATTAATTCTCGCCGTTTCTCGTCGAGAGATAAAATTTCATCAACCGTATCTTTTTCGTTTTTATTCTTTATTCCTTCTTTAACTTTTTCGGGATTCTCACGAATAAATTTTAAGTCAAGCATCGTTTCTCCAAATTCTTTTCTTCATCTTAAATAATTATTTAACAACTATATTATATATCTTATTTTTTACGTAAATCTCTTTTACGATAGTTTTTCCTTCCACATAGGATTTCACTTTATCATCCAGCATTGCAGCTTCCTTTACTTCTTGTTCTTCGCTATCCACCGGAAGTTTAATCTTCCCGCGTATCTTTCCGTTTATCTGAACCATTACCGTAACGCTGTCAACAGAAAGCGCTTCTTGATCGGCTTCATACCAAACAGGATTTTCAAAAAGGGTTTTCTCCTTGCCAAGCATTTGCCAAATTTCTTCTCCCATATGAGGTGCGACTGACGCCATCATAACCGCGAGTCTTTCCAGTGAATAAGTTTTTAAATCGTCTCTAACTTCTTTTAGATTCTTACTTAACTCGTTCATCAATTCCATCAACGCCGCAATAGCCGTATTAAATCTGAAATTATCTATCTCAACGTCAAATTTTGCCAGCGTCTGATTTACTTTCCTGTAAACGGATTTTTCGTTTTCGGTCAATCCGCTTATCACATACTTTGTCTGCGCCGGATGTGACAGACGCCAAATTTTTATTTTCGTCAATAGCCGTATAAACTTTTTGAACAAAGCGATCCACACCAACGATTCCTTTATCGCTCCAATCTCCACCGAGTTCATAAGGTCCCATAAACATTAGATACATTCTAAAAACGTCGCTGCCGTATTCATCAATAAAGGAATTCGGATTTACAACATTCCCTTTCGATTTCGACATCTTCGCGCCGTTGTTCGTTATGGTTCCCTGATGAATCAATTTGCGGAAAGGTTCATCGCTCGATACAAGTCCGATGTCCCGCAAAAATTTGTGAACGAACCTTGCATAAAGTAAGATGCATCGTTGAATGCTCCGCGCCGCCGACATACATATCAACCGGAGTCCACCTGTCTGCCAACTCTTTGTTGAATATTGCAGAATCAAATTTCGGATCGAGGTAGCGGAGGTAATACCAGGATGAGTCCACGAAGGTATCCATCGTATCGACTTCGCGTTTAGCATTTCCGCCGCACTTTGGACATTTTACATTTTTAAATTCTTCGTTTGTCGCAAGCGGGTTTCCGCCTCCCGATTTGAATTCAACTTCGTAAGGAAGTTTAATAGGGAGTTCATTTTCAGGAACGGGAACTTCGCCGCATTCATCGCAGTAAACAACCGGAATCGGAGTTCCCCAATAACGCTGGCGTGATATAAGCCAATCGCGGAGACGGTAATTTATTTTGCTTTCGGC
This sequence comes from uncultured Melioribacteraceae bacterium, assembly GCA_963821715.1. Taxonomy (GTDB): domain Bacteria; phylum Bacteroidota; class Ignavibacteria; order Ignavibacteriales; family Melioribacteraceae; genus CAWGET01. Next base: position 141,311 of record CAWGET010000005.1, on the reverse strand, counting down.
AATTCCTTTTTCCGCAAGAAAATCGGTAATTGCTTTTTTCCCTTCATCGGAATTCATTCCGTCGAATCTTTCTGAGTTTACCATCTTTCCGTGTCCGCTGTAAGCTTCTTTCAATTCGCTTTCCTCTTCCGTTTCCGGTTCAATAATAACTTTTTTAATTGGAAGACTGAATTTCTTAGCGAATTCAAAATCTCTTTCATCGTGCGCGGGAACAGCCATTACGCTCCCGGTTCCGTAACTCGAAAGAACATAATCTGCAATCCAGATAGGGATTTTTTCTTCGGTCACCGGATTGACAGCGTAAGCTCCCGTAAATACTCCGGTCTTTTCTTTCACGGTCGAAGTTCTTTCGATCTCGGATAAAGATTTGATAGAGTTTTTATATTCTTCGACTTTTTTGCACTGTTCTTCGGAAGTTATCTTTTCAACCAGATCGTGTTCGGGTGCGAGAACCGCGTAAGTTGCGCCAAATAATGTATCGGGACGAGTTGTGAATACACTAAACTCTTCTTCATATCCATCAATTTTAAATTTTATTTCCGTCCCGTAACTTTTCCCGATCCAGTTTTTCTGCATCAGTTTGGTTTTTTCGGGCCAGTCGATTTTTTCCAATCCGTCCAACAATTCGTCTGCGTATTCGGTAATCTTAAAAAACCATTGAGTAAGATTCTTATGTTCAACCGTCGTTCCGCATCTTTCGCAGTTTCCGTCGGGTTCAACCTGCTCATTGGCAAGAACTGTCTGACATGACGGGCACCAGTTTACCGGCGCGTTTTTTCTATATGCCAATCCTTTTTTATACATCTGAAGAAAGAGCCATTGATTCCATTTATAATATTCCGGAACGCAGGTCATTAATTCGGCGTTCCAGTCATACATACATCCCATACTCTTAAGCTGCTCGCGTATATCGGCAATATTTTCGAGCGTGCTGTCCTGCGGATGAACGCCCGTTTTAATAGCGTAATTCTCCGCGGGAAGCCCGAAGGCGTCGTATCCCATCGGCTCAAAAACATTATAGCCTTTTAATTTTTTATATCGCGCCCAGGAATCCGTTGGACCGTAATTATACCAATGCCCGATGTGGAGTTTAGAACCCGAAGGATAAATAAACATCACTAAACAGTATAATTTTTTTTCGAGATCTGATAAATCAGTTTTATAAACATCGTTACTCTGCCAGTAATCCCGCCATTTTTTCTCTACTTGTTCAAAAGGATATCTCATAATTTCCCGTTCATTCATAATTAAATTTAAACTTTAAAAGTATCAAAAAAGGAAAGGTTAAGCAAGAAAGGAAATGAAACGGAAAGGCATGCCGCTAGAGGCAAGAAGTGAGAGACAAGCATATAAGAAATTGATTTACTCAACTGTGCTCAGACAATCCTATCTGAGTAATGTGGATTTACATAAACTAATAGTCTGGGTTACAATTTTACCAGTCCACTGAGAATACTCCAAAAACCCATTTCTTAAAAACCCTTAATTTCCTTATTTTAAAGGATTATATTTTTTCATCCCTTTGGAGAATTTAGATGCGTCTTTTACCTCTTGAATATTTTAAATATGTAAATGATGAATTGTTTTGCGAAAATGTTTCCGTAGAAAAATTAGCCGAAGAATTCGGAACGCCGCTCTTTATTTACAGCAAAAACTTTTTTGTAAAAAGATACAACGAATTTGAAAAAGCTTTCGCGGAAATTGATCATACTATTTTCTTTGCATCCAAAGCCAATTTTAATTTGAATGTAATGAAGATTTTCTATGATCTCGGAAGCGGAATCGATGTCAATTCTGCCGGTGAATTATTCCGAGCTTTGAAAATCGGCGCCGATCCTAAAAGAATTATATCTAACCGGAGTCGGGAAAACAAAAGACGAAATTAAACTTGGAATCGAAAAAGAAGTTCTTCTTAATAAAAGCAGAATCGGAAGGTGAAATTCATCTTATCAATAAAATAGCAGGAGAATTGGACAAAGTTGCTCCGGTTGCAATCAGAGTTAATCCTAATGTTGACGCCAAAACTCATCCATATATTTCAACAGGACTTTCGGAAAATAAATTCGGCGTTAATTCAGAAGAAGCGCTCAATTTATTTTTACAAGCTTCAAAACTTACCAACATTAAATTAACCGGAATCGATATGCATATCGGTTCTCAGATTTCCCAAGTATCGCCTTATGTAGAAGCCGTTCAGAAAATGGCGGATCTTTTTTTTGAATTGAAGTCCAAAGGAATTGAATTACGGCATTTTGATATCGGCGGCGGAATGGGAGTAATGTATAAAGACGAGAAAATTTTTAATCCGAAAGAATTAGCCGACGCTCTTATTCCTATCTTCAAAAAATTAAATTGTAAAATTATGTTTGAACCGGGAAGATATTTAACCGCTAACGGCGGAATTTTGGCGGCTGAAGTTCTTTATATGAAAAAAAATAAAAACAAAAATTTTATTGTAACCGATGCGGCAATGACAGAACTTTTTAGACCAAGCCTTTACGGAGCTTACCATAATATTCAGCCTTTGAAATTAAACGGCGATGATGAAATTAATGCGGATATTGTAGGACCCGTTTGCGAAACTGGCGATTTCCTCGGGAAAGAGAGAACGATCCAACAGATGAAAGCCGGAGATTATCTCGCCGCGATGACAGCGGGCGCTTACGGAATGGTTATGTCTTCCAATTATAATGGGCGAAGAAGACCGCCGGAAATTATCGTCGACGGAGAAAATTATTATTCAACCCGAAGCCGCGAAACTTACGAACATCTTTTGTTTGATGAAAAAATAATGGATGAGCTGCACACTTTAGATTAAAAGTGAAAGTGAGTATTTATTATAATATATAAGTTTATTGCTTTAGAATTCTAAAAAATGGAATGGTCATGATTTGCGCTGATATTATGTTCGCGCATATAAGTCGGTTTTTTATGTAAATCTGAGGAATGCAGTGAAGCGTCAGAAAAATTACCACTTTTTTAAAACGGATTTTTACTTCTAAAATAATGATTTCAGCTTACTCGAGTATCTTCTGCTTATAATAAAATCTTCCTCTATTCCTACGATTTTTACTTTCAACGAATTCTTAAACCATTTTTGAATATTTTCGATATACTTAATATTTATAATTGTCGATCTGTGGATTCGGACGAAAGTTTTTTCAGGCAGCATTTTTTCCCACGCGTTCAAAGACCTTTTTATTTGGAAATCCTTTTTATTTTCCAGAAATATTTTGGAATACTGATTCTCAGCGGAAATCACTTTGATAGTTTTTAAAATAATGAACTGCGGTTCATTATTTATCTTTATCAAAATTTTATCGTCTAAATGATATTTTTTTTCTTTCTTTTTTTCTTCCTCGTTACGTTCTTTTGCCGCAGAAAAATAATGCTGAGTCATTTCCATTTTGTTTAATCGCGATTGGATAGCTTTCAATAATTCCAAAGATTTAAATGGTTTGTGCAAATAATCATCAGCGCCCAACTCCATTGCCTTCCGCAAATCTTCCGAATCGATCTTTGCTGTGAGAAAGATAAAAGGAACAGGTTTCTCCATTACCTCTCTCACTAATTTTAAAACATCATAGCCGCTTATTCCTTCCATCATTATATCGCAGATAACCAGATCGGGATTTTCCTTTTTGATTAACTCCAATCCCGCATAACCATTGTCCGCTGAATTTACTTCGTAGCCTTCTTCGGTAAGTATGATTAAAATATTCTCCCGTACAATTTTATCATCTTCAATAACTACCAATCGTTTTTTCATTTTTTCCGTTCAAAGGTAAATTAACAATAAAATTCGATCCGATTCCTGATTCACTTTTCACTTCAATATTCCCTTTTAATAGTTGAAGCGATTTTTTTACAATCGATAACCCTAATCCTGTTCCATGAATTCCTGTGTAATTTTTTCCCCTCGAGAACGGCTCAAAAATTTGTTTAAGGTCCTGATCGTCAATCCCTCGGCCTTCATCTTCCACTTGAATTGATAAATTAAAATTATTATCGGAAACTTCAACTTTAATATTTCCCCCTTTCGGAGAATACTTTATGGCGTTCGAGATGAGGTTTGAAACAACATTTCTTATAAGTGTCCTATCTAAATAATACAAACGCTTTTCCGGTTCATAATTTAAATGAAAATGATGGTTTGCAGCGGCGAATGATTTACATTCATTAATTATATCCTCAATCAATTCATAAAGGTCTAGCGGTTCTGAATTAAGTTCTAATTTACCCGCTTGCGCACGGTTGAGGAACAGGATATCATTTATCATAATCGTTAGATTATCCACTGATTTTCTTATAACATCGATGTGCCGGTTGTATTTTTCCTCCGACCAATTTCGTCCGTACATTTCCAATATTTCAACAGATGAAAGGAGAGCAGTAAGCGGTGTTCTAAACTCGTGAGAGATCATCGAAACGAAAGCTGATTTCATTTCATTTATTTCGCGTTCTTTTTGAAGAGCGTCCGTAATTTTCTCTTCAACATTCTTCCTTTTTGAAATGTCTCTGCCATAAGCCATAATTGTTTTAACGGTGCCATTTTCGATTTCAGGAATTATATGGTAATCCAGCCATATTCCATTCGGATGAAGAAGTTCCATATCCAACGGTTTTTTTAATCTTTTTACTTTTCCCAGGTATTCTTCCACAATAGATTTGTTTTTATTGGAGACTCCTTCCACTACTTTATTACCGACTGATATTCTGTTAATCTGCTTAAAAAAATGTTTTGCAGAATTGTTGAGGTAAAGGACTTGGTCATGCTCATCAATCCTTATTATAATATCTTGTGAAGTTTCGGCAATACTTCTGAATCTTTCTTCTGAAAATTTAAGTTCTTCTGTCCGCTCTATAACTTTTTCCTCAAGGTTAAGCCTGTAGTTCTCAAGTTCAATTTCAGTTCTTTTTCTATCGGTAATCTCGAAAAAATATCCTCTTAGTTCTTTAATATTTCCTAATTCATCAAATTTTGCGGTAGCATTTTCTAGAAAAGTGACAATTGATCCATCTTTACGTTTTAAATCTATTTCAAATGACTCAGCCTTTCCATCATTTTTTATTTTTTCAATTACCTTTTCCCGATCCTTAATATCTATATAAAATTCCTTGAAGTTCCTTTTCGCAAAGTCTTGATTATCATCAAAACATAATTGTTCAACTAATTTTGAGTTAAATTCAAGAATCTCACCCTCAGGATTTGTAACAACGTGACCGGTTAGATCCTCCTCAAACAACTGTCTGTATTTTCTTTCACTTTCTGCAAGCGCACTTTCCGACTTTATTCGGTCAGTAACATCACTTACCATTGTTAATATATTTTCAAGTTCACCTTTATCATTATAAACCGCTTGGTTAGTCCATTCACAATAAATTATTCTTTCGTCTTTAGTTATATTTTGATTAATTTCCACAACCTTACCTGAGTTTAACCGCGTTTTCAAAAACCGTTCTTCAACAATTTTTTTGGATGACTTTGGTACTATAAGACCTTCATCGAGCGGTTTTTTTCCAATCAATTCAGATTTTGAATAGCCGAAAATTCTTTCTGCTTCAGAGTTTAAATAAGTTACATAAAGATCCTTATCATGTAATATATAACCGATAGGCATATTTTCAATTTCATCAGTAATATTTTTAAGGAGTTTTTCTTTCTCTTTTTTTAATTTCTCCTTTTTTTCTTCAGATTTTTTTAATTCCGATATATCTCTCAAATAAGCTATACTTCTTTCACCTTCAGGCAATTTAATTCTTCCCAACTCAATCTCGAGTGGAAATTTAGTTCCGTCTTTTCGCAATCCGTTTGTTCTATAATTTTTAGCAGAATCATCAAAATTTTTCAGTAGTTTTTCCAGAAAATCTTCCCGGTTCTCCGAAGCAATTAGTTCCAGGCTATATTTGCCGATCAATTCCTCTTTGCGGTCATATCCAAATAGTTTTAAATAAGAATTATTTACATCTGTTAGAATTCCGTCAACTGTTGATGCAGAAATAGAAACCGGCGAATCTTCGAACATAAAATTAAATTTTTCTTCACTCAAAGATAGTTTTCGTTTATTCTGTTCGTAGAAAAAGATTAAAGCGCCTATTCCTGTTAACAGCGCCAGAAACTGAGAAAATAAATATCCAAACTCTGTTAAGACTGGGACTCCATGGACAAACGGATAATCCAGCTTATGAATGCTCCATGTAATTAAAGCGAATCCGGCGATATATTTGCCCGCGCCTTTATTGCGGCTTTTCAAAATTTTTACACCGGTAATGAAATGAACGTAAGCGAAAAATAGAAATTGCGGAAGATTTTTATCGGGAATTTTTAAAAAATCTGAAGCGAATATCCATAAAATGATTATACCGATTTGCCAATACCAAATTTTGGAAAAATTCTTTTCGATATATTTTGCTGTTCCTTTTAAAAGAAAAATCGCGTGAAATAAACCAAAAACTTCCGAGCCGATTTTTAAAAGTATTATGCTTCCGGTGTAAGCTGAGCAATAAACGAAAACATAGCCAATCGATAACATTAGCCAGGCTATCGTCCAGTCTAATAAAAAATTTTTCTTTTCATTTTTATAAATGGAATAGAAAGCAATTGAGAGAACTGAACTTCCCACAAAAGCCGCAAGTGTTATCTCCAATAATTCTCTGCTCATCTTTTTTCTTAATATTCTTCAAATTTAAACTGTTTAAATTATATTATCGAAAAGATGTTCAGAAAGTTGATAAGAACGCGGAACTGATTTGACACCTAAATAATTTGAGTTTTAATCTCTGTTGATTCCGCTTTACAAAATTTCATAGAAGCTATTAGCTTTTTATCTCAAAATTGACAACTTACGATTTGATTAAATTAAGATGGAATATCTTTTTTTATTGTTTTATTATATTTAAATTCTTATTATAAAATCATATTCAAGCGCATCTTAAATACAGATCGATATTCCCTCCTATAAAGCTTGATTGTAAGAGTTCTGAAGTAATAAATTTCCGGCAAAAACTATCAGTTCGAGGAAAAAATGAAGAAGATATATATAATTATATACCTGTTGCTTCCACCGCTATTTTTTTCGCAAAGCGGAAACGAAAAAGCGGATCCATTCCAGGGAAATTATAATTTGGCTACTTCTTCCGAAATCCTTCTGACATGGAACTATACCAATAACGGGGATACTGTTGAACAGCGCATGGTTGATTACTTCGGAACCGCGGGAGAATTTTTCCTCGATCCCAAAGAAAAAAAAGCCGGTTCGGGAGAATCCGGATTTGGCGGCGGAAAGCATATCGAAATGATAACCGCCGATTTTAACGGTGACGGTCTGGATGAAATAATTTCTGCATGGCAGGATAAAGACAGTTCCTTAAAACTAATCATGCCGTACGTCAATAAAAATGATTTAACTTTTAACGAAGAAAGAGTTATTAATCTCGGTAAAATTTTATACGCAAATTCAAATAATTTTAATTCGAGAAAATTTGTTTTGAAAAAAGGATTTTTCGATTCTGACCCCTATCCGGAATTCGCGCTGGCATTTTGGAATTCCGAGGGCTCACTTGAAATAAGAATTTTCGACGTCGATTCGACAAATTTAAATATTGTTGAACTGAATTCAATTGCTGATGAATTTATGAATCCGGAACAAAATAACGCGGGCATTTACGATTTTGCGGGCGGAGATTTTGACGGCGACCTTCGTGATGAAATTGTTCTCGTATCTTACAACGAAGAATCGCAAAACGTTTGGCAGATGAAAGTAAAAATTTACGATTATGAAATGAATGCCGGTGTTTATGAGATAATTCCGAAAGTTGAAAAAGAAGATTTTTATACGCAGGATAATTTCTTCGATCCATTTCATCGTATTAACAGCCTCTTAGTTTCCGCCGGAGATTTTACCGGCAACACAATTGACGAATTTGTAGTCGATTTTGTGCTTTACAGAAACGACTCGGAAACTTACAATCATCTGCTTCCGGCTTTTGTAACACCGGACCTTGATACCATCAAGGTCGATTATGAAAATGAGGAAAGGATTTTCCAAACTCTCGGACGTTCGTTTATCGGTATTGGAATGATTAGCGGCGACATTAACAACGACGGGGATGATGAAATTGTAATTGACGGGGACGGTAGAATAAGAATTTACAGCGCGGATGAAAATCTAAAATTGCAGCGTGAAGCAGGCGAAAGTTACGGCACGAATGACCGGAGTCTGAACAGAATGGCTCTTGCGGATTTAAATGCTTCCACAACAGACACTGTTTGGAAACCCGAAATAATTTTATCATCCACAACTCAGTTTCAACCGGATAATTTTAAACATTACGTAACATTGGATGTCCGGGTATATGAACCCATTGTTGATGCTTCCGGAGATATACTTTCCATGCCGTTAAGAGCTACCGAGCGAATCGATTCTTCGGCAGGAAACGGCGGTTATTACTATGCTTTGACGGCGGGAGATTTTGACGGAGGCGGAATCCGGCTTGGAACTCCGATGTATTTCTCGGCAACGGATATAGTGCAGCCTCTTGTCATCCTCAATGCACCGCCGACTCATTTTGATGTTTTCGGAGATACATTATTCGACGTAAACAGAAGTTACAATAATCAGCTTAGCAATTTTTATTCTACTTATTACACCGAGTCCGAGACAAATATTGAAGTTGAAACCGAAGTGCATAAAGGCTGGACTGTCGGTGGTAGTGTTTCGGGGGGATTTAAAATTCCAAAACTTGAAATCGGAGTTGAATTAAAAATCGAAGGGGAATACGGAAAGAATTTTTCGAAAGTAGAAACGGACAGAGAGATATTCAGAGTAAATCAAAATATTACGGCGAGTAATGATGATTTTATCTATGCCACTATTGTAGATTATGAAATTTGGGAATACCCTGTAATCGCCGACGGCGAAATCCAGGGCTATACTTTAGTAGTTGATCCGGGCGAATTAAAAAAATCCTGGTTCCCAAGTAAAAGTCCACAAGCCAACGAATACCTTCCCGATCACGAAGTGGGAAATATTTTATCCTATAATCAAATTGCCTCGCCTTCAGATAATAGTTCTTTAAAGAGCACGGTAAAGTGGAATACATCGGATGAAGTTACGCTTGACGGTTCGCCGGGATTCAACTTTAACTGGTCGCTCGAAAATGAAAATCAAACTGAAACCGTAAGCTCGAATGAAGTTCATTGGCGCATGGGAGCTTCTGCTGATTTCAATATCCCATTTAAATACATTCCTAACTTTGAACTAAACGGAGATTACTCGCGAAGCGATATCTCGACCCGGCGAAATAAAGTAACTTATAAAAAAGGTCTCGATGTAAATTTAGGCCCGATCGATTTAAGCATTGGCGAAACATATTACTCTGTAACGCCTTATGCATATTGGGCGAATAACGGCGCGCTGGTTCTGGATTACGCCGTAAATCCCAGACCTTCGGACATAAGTATTCCACAAACATGGTGGCAGGAAAAATACAGTCACAAATCCGACCCGGCGCTAATTCTGCCCTGGCGACTGGATACGGAAAAAGGATTTAATGTTCCGGATGATAAGAAAGAACAGACAAAAGAAATAATATTTAATCCGGATAATCCTAAGCCCGGAGATATGGTGAACATTGCGGCCCGCATCCATAATTTTAGTCTTCTAAACACATCGGCTCCTGTTGAAATGCGGTTTTATGTTGAAGATCCGGCTTCTGGAGGAGAATTAATTACAAGCACCGACGGGAAATCTCTTTTTAGCACGGATGATTTTATAGAAGCCCGCGGCAGCAAAACCGTAGAATTCAATTGGGAAGTTCCGCAGGATATCTCCACCTTCCCGCGTATTTATGTTGTAGTTGATCCCGATAATAAAATTGATGAAATACACAATGATAACAATAGAGGCTGGAAAGTATTAAGCATCGAAAGCGTTACCGGCATTGATGACGAGGACGATGCAGCCGCGATAGAAAGTTTCAGTTTAGAGCAGAATTACCCGAACCCGTTTAATCCTGCAACAATAATTAAATTTTCAATTCCCGAGAACTCTATAGTTCAATTAAAAATATTTGATATTCTTGGGCGAGAGATAACCACATTAATTAATGAAGAAAAACCCTCCGGCATTTATGAAGTTGAATTTAACGCAGAACAATTGGCAAGCGGAGTTTATTTCTATCAATTAAAAGCCGGCGCTTTTAAAGAAACAAAAAAGATGATGTTTTTAAAATAAATTACGAAACTTTGAATTATGGAATTCCTGATATAAAAGTTTCCTCTAAAGTAGATTAATTTAATTTTTGTTAAATGAATAAAAGATGGCTTAGGGTTTATTTAAAATCAGGTTTCTTCACAATTAATTTTTAAGGAGATGCAAAATGAAAGGAAGATCAAATATATTTCGTTACAGCATGCGTGTCTTGTTTGTACTGCCTCTTATGCCGCTGCTTTATTTTTCCGCAGTCAATTTCTTATCTCCGAGCTTCAAGGAAGTTCAGGATTTTAATCCGGATAAGGAAGAGAACGATTTTTCGTCGGATTATTTATCGTAAAAATCAGTAAATTCAGCGAACTGTATTTGGATATACAGCAGCTAAATAACCGGTTGGAAATCTGTTTTGCATTGTGAGTAACGAGATTCTAAATAAGTTTTTGTATATTAATCCGAATAAATAAGGGATAAAGTGAAAACTGTTTTTATTCTCTTTTCCATCCTGATAATATCTAATATAAATTTTGCGCAAACAGTTATTTCCGGAATCGTAACTGATAACGATGAAAATCCCTTGCCCGGCGCCAACATTTACCTGGAGGGAACTTACGACGGAACGTCCTCGGAAGAAGACGGAAGTTTCAACTTCGAAACAGAAGAAGAGGGCGAATTTACGCTGCTTGTAAGTTTCATCGGTTATCAGACTTTCAAAGAAACAATTGTTTTAAATAACTCATCAGTAAATTTAAAAATCAAATTGGAAGAAGATTCTCCGGAGCTCGGCGATATCGTTGTATCAGCCGGAGCGTTCGAAGCGAGCGACGAAAAGAAAGCCGTCATTCTAAGTCCGCTGGACGTTACGCTTACCGGCACGCAAGCCGACATTTATATGGCGATGCAAACCTTGCCAGGCACGCAGACAGTTGGAGAGACCGAAGGATTGTTCGTCCGTGGCGGATCGGCGGCGGAAGCAAAAACTATAATCGACGAAATGATCGTTCAAAATCCGTTCTACAGCAGTGTGCCCGATCTTCCCTCGCGCGGAAGATTTTCTCCGTTTCTGTTCAAGGGAACGATATTCAGCACAGGCGGATATTCGGCTCAATATGGTCAGGCGCTCTCTTCGGTTCTTGTTCTCAACACCGCCGATTTGCCGGACCAGACGATGAGCGCGATAAACTTGATGATACTCGGGTTCGGAGGGGCTCATACTCAGCGTTGGGAAAATACATCAGTCTCCGCGGAAGCGGGTTATTATAACCTCGGCCCATACTTCGATGTACAAAAACAGCGGACCGATTGGGATAAAGCCCCGGAATCTTTTGAAGGCTCCATAAACTTTAGGCACAAACCTACTAAGACCGGAATAATAAAATCATTTTTATCTTATAGTTTTTCAGATCTTTCGCTTTTCATATCCGACTTAGACAACATTCCGCAAAAAGATTTTTTTAAGATGAACAATAGTAATTTCTTTTACAACGGAAGTTACCGCGATATTATTTTCAGCAATTGGAATTTTTTCGCAGGATATTCATTCAGCATCGATAACGAGGATATTGACTTTACGCCGGATAAAATTAAGAATCAAGAAACCCTGAACACTGGAAAAATCATACTTTCAAAAAATTTGTCAAAAAGAGCGGTAATCAGTTTTGGAGGAGAAGTACAAAACATTGTTTACGATACGAAGTTTAACGAGTTCAACCTTCGGAATAAAGAAATATACTCGGCGGGATTTTTGGAAAGCGATATTTTACTCTCTTCAAAAATAGCCGCTAAAATAGGAGTGCGTGCCGAACACTCCGATATAATTGACGAATCGAACATTGCGCCAAGAGTTGCGTTCGCTTATAAACTCGGAAAAAATGATCAGCTTAATTTTGCTTACGGGCATTTCTACCAAACTCCACGTCAGGATTTTTTATTCCAATATAAAAATTTCAATTTCGAACAAGCGACTCATTACATCGCTAATTATCAATACATCGGACAATATCATACGTTCCGCATAGAGGCTTATTATAAAGATTATCAAAATTTGGCTAAAGGAACTGTCTTCACTTATCCATATTTCGATCTTCCTTATGTTCCATTCAGCAGCGCCGGTTCAGGTTACGCAAAAGGGATTGATATTTTTTGGCGCGATAAAAAGACAATAAAATATACAGATTATTGGATTTCCTATTCTTATCTCGATACCGAGCGCGAATTCGGGAACTATCCTGAACCGGCTTTTCCCACCTTCGCAACTCCGCATACCTTTTCACTCGTGCTTAAACATTGGCTGCCGTCAATCACAACAAGCATCGGAGTAACATACACATTCGCCACCGGCCGGCCGTATTTTAATCCGAATAATGAGGATTTTCTCGGCGACCGCGCAAAAGAGTATAATAACTTGAGTATGAACATCAGCTATATAACAAATTTTTTTGGTCAGTTTACTGTCTTGTTTATGTCGTTGGATAATCTACTCGGAATTGACCATATTTATAATTACAGATTTTCGAGCGACGGGAGCATACGCGTTCCGGTTAAAGCCGCCGCGCTTCGTTCAGCTTTTATTGGGCTATTTATTTCGATAGGCGAAAATCCTTTTTAAAACAGTGGAGAAAAAATGAAATATTTACTTTTTATCTTTTTGATGTTCTCGATTACTGGATATGCGCAGGAACATGCAAAATATATCGGCGCGATGAAAAAAAATCTGACTAAAATAGATACGGCTTCTTCGGTAGAGTCGCTTGTAAAAACAGCAAACGGATTTGAACGCATAGCCAAAGCAGAAAAAGATAAATGGCTTCCATATTATTATTCGGCGATGAGCTACACTCTCGCGAGTTTCCGAGATTCGTCTAACGAACAAAAAGATATTTATTTAGATGAAGCGGATAAATTTATTTCAACGGCCGATTCTCTGCAACCGGGGGAATCGGAAATTTATAATTTAATGGGAATGATAGCACAGGCAAGAATGCAGATCGATCCTATGGCGAGATGGCAAAAATACGGCTCGATGTCGGATCAATATTTCAAGAAAGCGCTGGAAGCAAACCCTAAAAATCCTCGCCCCGAATACCTGATGGGGCTAAATATCTATTATACGCCGGAACAATTCGGCGGGGGAGCCGATGCAGCGAAACCGATCTTCCTTCGATCTAAAGAAAAGTTTGAATCCTTCGAATCCGACAATGAACTAATGCCTCATTGGGGCGAAGAGCATCTGAATAGTTTGTTAACCGAGATAAAAAAACAACCGATGGAAACTGACTCAACAAAATCAAACTAAAATGACCGCTGAGCATTTCTCCACGATTGAACGGAAAGTATTTTTTTAGCCGGCGATTAATAATTAAAAGGGTTCCGGTAGAATTGAAGCGAACCCTCTTTAATCGCTAGACTGTACTTACCCGTTATAGCTTACCAAACAATTTTGCAATTGCCCGATGAAACGCGTGGACAGATTTTACCGGCTGAGCGTACATTAAAATACATTTCCCTGTTACTATATTTAATCCGAGATCTTTTGCGAAGTTGTTAATTTCGTCCGATTCCCCTCCCCGCTGAATCCAAATATTATTTATACCGAGCGAATGCGCTTCTTCCAGAACAGGAATTGCCTGAGCGGAAGGGACGGCAATAAATACGGCGTCAACTTTCTCTTTAATGGATGAAAGGTTCGGATAAACTTTTACGCCTTTAATTTCAGATTCATAAGGATTTACCGGGAATAATTTATAATCTTTTTTGCTCAATTCATTATAAGCGATATTTCCGAATTTCTTTCCGCTGCGTGAATATCCCACTATTGCGATATTTTTGGAATTGATGAAATCCTGTATTGCCTTGTTCATTTTGCTCCTCCCTGATTTTAATTCAACTTTAAAAATATCAAAAAAAACAAATATTTGTTGATCGTTTTAGAGAGAGTCAAAAAAATAATAGCCAAACTATAACAACTTGCTCGCCTCGGAAATATTACACTTAAAATTATCCTCAAATTTTATTAAATTAACACCTTAAATCTGATTATTGAAATAAAAGGGAAAATAAAATGGAAACGAACAAATTACACGAATGCCTCAATTGCAAAAGAAATGAAAACGAAGTGCCCTTGGTATCTGTAAAATATTCCGGCGCCGATACTTTTATATGCTCGGAGTGCCTTCCGCAGTTGATTCATCACAGAGAAAATTTGTCGGACAAATTAAAAGAAGTGTCTTCAAAATAATTTTTACCTCTGTATACATGCAGCGTAACGCAACTGATTGGGAGTGAAATAACAAAGAGTATAAAGGATCTGCTGGATCAGTTTGATTATACTAATTTTCTTACTTTTACTCCACATCTCTTAACGCTGTTCTGCTATTCATACTGGATTTTTGAATTACGGTAAAACTTCCGTCTGTTTCCAAAACTACGGCTCCCACATCTTCTATAGCGCCGATTCCCGATGCTCGGATTGTAGCTAAAACTTCCGATTCTGTTACCCGAGTTTTGAGTAAAGCTTTTTCAATAAACTCTCCTTCCAACAAAAGTAAAGTCGGCTCTCCTTTAACTACGTCGCGCATAAATTTTGAATGAACCGATATTTTAGTTACGATGAACTGCAATAAAATTAAAACGGCAAGTGCCGTTATCCCCTCCGAAAGAGAAACATCTTTGCTTAGGATGAGAGAGGCAAGAACCGAACCGAGTGCGATTGTAACAATGAAATCGAATGAATTCCATTTGGAAAGCGTCCGTTTGCCCGAAATCCTCAGGAGAACCACTACTCCGATGTAACTTGAAATTGCGATAATGATTATACGAACAACATCTTCCCAGCCGTCAAAAAACATTTCTTCTCCCTTCGAGATTTTATATTATTTTTCAATCACATAAAGCGAAGTATTAGCGCCGACAGATTTTTCCTCCAGAATATTCAAATTCATTTTAGCTGCCAATCCGTTCATTCCGCAATGTTTAAGAAAGCTCCGGTAACCTTCATAATGTTCGCGTCCTGCAAAATATTCCACAGCGGCATTTAATGCACGCCAGATATTCTGCGGCTGCGGCGCAGTATAATCTCCGACAATTAATTTGTCCGCTATCTCCAAAGCCGATCCGACTACCGCTTCCCTTTTTTCCGCCGGAAGTTCGTGTATCACAAATGTAAAAATCGCGTAATCAAATTTTTCTTTGGTTAGATGAACCGCGTCCTCCGCATCCGAATGAATGAATTCAATATTGCCCGCACCGTCTCTCTTTAGAGCTTCGCGCGCAATTTCAATGTTGGATGAAGATAAATCGATTCCGATAACATTTTTTACTTTATCCGAAAGTTGAAATTCAAGCCGCCCGGTTCCGCAGCCTATATCGAGTACGGAAGAATTTTCCGCAATCTTTTCTTTAACTTCTTTGAATAACTTATCCTGATTCGGGGCAATAAATTTGTCGTAAAACCACCCATCATACCAATGTTTTTTGTCGTCCATCTGTATTAGAAACTCGCTTATTTTAAATTAAATGTATTTAAGAATATATAAAAAAATAAACTTTAAAAACGAGAACAAGAATTTGATATATTTGAGCGATAATGTGTAAAATCTACAAATGACTTTGAGCATTTCTAAGTAAAATTACGCGGTAATTATTTGAAGCTAAAATTGGCAATTTTTTTTCTCTTTAATGAATCATAATTGAACTAAATTTGATTTTATTAAGTTTAAACTAATACAAATTGTCCTATGGAGAAATGATGAGTAAAACTTATGCCGTGATGGGTGCGACCGGAAATACCGGAAGTGTAATAGCCGAAGAATTACTCCGAGCCGGAAACAAAGTACGGGTTATCGGAAGAAGCAAAGAGAAACTGCAAAAATTTGAGGGAGCGGAAGTTTTTGAGGGCGACGTTCTAAACAAGGATTTCCTTGCGAAAGCTTTCGACGGAGCGGACGCGGTTTACGCTTTAGTTCCGCCTAAATTGGACGCGGAAGATTTTCGAGCTTATCAGAATAAAGTCAACGATTCAATAGTTGAAGCGCTGAAAAGTTCGGGAGTTAAAAAAGTTGTGGCACTTTCGAGTATCGGCGCCGACCTCAACGAAGGAACCGGAGTTGTGCTGGGTCTGCACGATCTTGAAGAAAAACTAAACCGACTCAATGATGTGGATGTTCTGTTTCTGCGAGCCGGTTATTTTATGGAAAACACATTGATGCAGGCAGGAATGATAAAAGCCTACGGAACAATGGGTGCACCGAATAAAGCGGATCTTAAAATGCCCATGGTTGCCACAAAAGATATTGCGGAAGTTGCCATTGAAAAATTAAAGAATTTAGATTTTTCCGGCAAATCGCATCAATATGTTTTGGGAAAAGAAGATGTTTCTTATAATGAGATCGCAAAAATATTCGGTAAAGAAATCGGGAAAGAAGATCTTGCTTACGTTCAATATCCGTATGATGAATTTCACAGGGCGATGGTTGGAATGGGCGCTTCGCAGAGTGTCGCGACTGGATATGTAGATTTAGCGCAGGCCGCAAACGACCGCAAACTTAAATACGAGAGAAATGAAAAAACCACTATGCCGACCTCAATAAACGAATTTGCTAAAACATTTGCTCATGTTTATAAGCAGTGATGAGAATTGGGCGCGGAGCAAGACGCGAGCAAGGCTAAAGTTTTCTGTTAATTTGTGAGACGTGAGATATAAAACGGGAAGAATCAAATTAATCTAATTTTTTATTCAGTGTAGATAAGTTTGATCCGTGTTTCCCGCGTTCTATTTTTACATAAAATATCCAGCGGCAGCAACAAATGTCATTCCGGCGCTGAAAATAACGGACGCTTTTGCGAGTAAAACCCAAATTTTAGCGCCTTCATATTTATCCGCAGCGCGCCAAATTCCAATCATCACAATGATTCCGTAAGCAAGATAGAAAACAGTAATTATTAAAATTACGGCGAGAAGCGCAATATAATTTTGGGAGATCAATGCCGTTGTTGCAATCAGAGCGTAACCGATGAAGTTTAAAATAAATCCGACCAATCCGCCGTAAAACCAAAATGTAACCGGCAAGCCAAATTCGCCGCGCATTAATCTTCCCAAAAAATTATGTTTTAAGTTTTTAATTAATTCCATAATTAAAAATATAAACTAATCCCAAGTCTTGCGCCCGAGCTTTGGAATTTCGTTCCTGCCTCCTCGGTTTCCCGAATCATACTTGGAACATTTTTATTGTAAGTATACTTTTGATGGCTTAAGGAAAATGAATATTCTGCGAATAAACTAATATTCCTTTTGACGAACCATTCTGCTCCGTTAACAAAATATAAACCGTAAATATTTTGTGATCTTTCTTCCTTACCGTCTTTCAATTCTGATTTGGTGCTTTCTAAATGTATGAAAGGACCGGAGCCGAGATAAAAGAATATGTCGGAGTTCCGGATAACGTTCCAAAGAAAATGGGCGTTGAGTTCCAGATTGGAACTTATACGATCTATACTGGAAGTATCTATCCGAAAAATATCATGATTCATATCGAAATGTTGTATAATTGAATCATCTTCCCCATTTGATGAAAAATAGCTAATACCTCCGCGCAATGCGAATTTTTTGTTGAAAGCGATTTTACCGGAAAAAAGATAGCCTTCAAAACTACTTATGTTAAAATTACTCCCGACCGAAAACTGGAGTGAATATTTTCCGCCGAGAGGTTTGTCTTCGGTTTCATTCGATTGGGCAAAGAGTAAAACATTTGCAAACATTAAACTGATAATTAATTTCTTCATAAGGAATTTCCTTAGCTTTGATTAGAGAACTGCAGAATTATTGTTGATTAAATTTCAAACTTAAAAAACTCCGTCTGTTTATCATCGAATAAAAATTATTTTTTCTTAATAATCGAACTCATAACATCTAAATAGAGATTTAATTATTTTAGACTTTCTAAAAAAATAAATGTCGTATGAAATTTCTAAAGATTTTGTTTCTGATAGTTTTTTATGCCGGATCAGTTTTCCCGCAAGGTAAAATCTATTTTGTACTCGGTTCCGATACAGGAATTTGGCAGGGAATGGACACAAAAAATTATGATAATTATTACGGCGATTATGTTTATGTTAATCCGGACGAAAACGCTTACCGCGCGATGGATCCGGCGTTCAGGAGCAGAATAAAAGATTCCGGCGGCAATCCGCTAAAGCTGACCTGGTGGATGCACGGCGGGAATATTTTTCGTTACGGAACGAACCAAAATGTTCCGCATCCGAATTATCTTCCGCTATATCTGATGAAAAAATATCACGGTCAATCGATTGAAGAATTGGGAGACGAGTTAACGCTTCATTATCATACCTGGGTTTATTCCGATTATGATAAGGACGGAGTTTATTGGTGGAACCAGGCGAAAAATTTTACGGAATGCAGAGAAGATTTCGATTACACGCTTGCGCAATATTTATTGGAAGAAGAAGTTTTTCCCGTCTCATTTAGAAGTGGCTGGCATTATATGGATAACGAATGGCAGAATTATCTGGACGAACTGCTTCCATTTTCGATGCACAACGATTACCCGGCTAAGCGGCTTGAAGACACTGAACCGATAGATAATATTTTCGATTGGTCGCAGGCAACTTCCGAATTCGTTCCGTTTCATCCTGCTTCAGAAAATTATCAGCTTGAAGGAAATTTCAACGGCTGGAATGTCCGCTCGAAATATTTTAAGAGCGTCAGCTTAGAAATGCTGGACAAAATATTTTCCGAAGCAACCTCAGGAAAGGATCAAGTCGCTTGTTTCTGGTCTCATCTACCCGAGCAGGATTTTCTTCAACAGATCGAAGATCTTCATTCGCGCATACAACAAAAATCATCTGAATATCCCGATGTTGAATTTCATTATTCAACGGCGGTTGAAGCAATGCAGGCATGGCTGAAAACCGCGGATACAACCGCGCCTCAAATTACAATTCAAGAAAATTATTCGGGCGATGCAATAACATTCGCCATAGAATCCGACGAACCGATTTTTCAAAAGAAGCCTTTCATCGCCGTAAAAAATATTTACGACGAATATCAAGTTTTGAATTGCAGGCAGACCGGTGAAAACAGATGGGAAACTCTTCCTGCAGGAAAAGAAAATAACTTAGTGAAAGCGGGAATTGCCGTTACGGATTCAGTCGGGAATCTCTCGACTGAAATAATACGCTTTCTTCCGGACGATTTGATAATCGATAATATTGACGCAGGTTTTACGGCGCTTACAAATAATTTTGTAAAATCGGATGAAAGCGCCTGGGGAATAAATTCCGATATTGCAGAGCTTCAAAAAAATGATTCAGCGATCGTCAGTATTAATTTACCCATTGAAGAAAGCAGATTATATAATTTATTTTTTCAATTCGCCCCTGGTGAAAACCTAATCGATTCCTTCGAGGTGAAGTTATTACAGAATGGATTTGTTCAATTTTCAAAAATTGTATCCGGACCATTTGAAGCAAGAAGATGGGAGTTTCTTTCAGCCGCTGATTTATCCGCATCAGAAAACAATACAATAATTTTAAAAGCTGTTAATGGTTCCGAGGAACTGAGAAGTTTTTCGCCCGATGTTCTGAAGGCGAGCGCCGTCGTTCCCGAAAAACGGTTGGAAGTTTCTCCCAAAGTTTTATCATTCGGTGAAGTAAGTATTTACGATTCGGTTAAGCAAAATCTCAAATTTGAAAATCTTGGAACCGAAAATTTGAGCGTTTATTCTATATCATCGTTAAAAAATATTTTTAAAATTGAAGGCAATTATCCTGTTATTATTGAACCCCATTCTTCAATTCGGATTAGCGTAAAATTTTCATCTGATGAAATTCAAACTTTCTCTGATACGCTTTTTATTTTATGCGATGACGGGATCTATCCTGAAATTAAAATTCCTGTTCTGGCAAATGCAAATCAATATTTTGAAATTGTGGACAACGAAGATTCCGCTGCGTTATTCCGAGTCCGGCGACTGGCGTCAATCCGTTGCAAACGCTTACGGTCCGACGAGCCGATACTCTTTTTTATCCAATTTAAATGCTTCGGCTTCGTTCATGGTAAAATTATTTAAGTCGGGCAACTATACCATAAAAGAATTAATTCCGCAAACAGTAAACAGTTCCGATAATGCTTTATATATAATTTCGGTTGGCAACGAAATAATTGATTCAGTTTCCACGGATCAGAATGAGGGAAGTGGAAGCTGGAAAAATATTTCTCAGAATTATTTCCCCGCAAATGTATCGGTAAACGTAACAGTAAAAAATGCAGGTGGTTTTTCAAAAGGAGATGTTATAAGAGCCGACGCGATCCGATTTCAACTTTTGGATGAAGTGCTTGCCATTGAGGAAAATAATTCATCACTTCCAAATGAAATTGTTCTTCATCAAAATTATCCTAATCCTTTTAATCCGACAACAAAAATCAGTTTTACAGTTCCGGATAAAAACGGTCCTGAGTATGTGAAATTAAAAATCTTTAACGTGCTCGGCAAAGAGATAAAAACAATTCTAAATGAAAAGCTTTCACCCGGAAGTCATATAATTGAATTTAACGCCGTCGGACTCGCGAGCGGAATTTATTTTTATTCGTTAGAAACCGGGGGAAAAATATTTACGAAGAAAATGGTTTTGCTTAGGTAGGGCTATATCTTCGGGATAATCCTTTGTTTTATCTCTCATAGCTTCACCTATGGGAGATAACAGATAAAAATCTATCAACACATTATTATTTATTTATATCTTTTTCTCTTTCCTTTGAATCCTGTGGAAGCCGAACCCCGTTTTGGCCCGCTTCTCCTTTTGCTCCTGCCGGAATCGAAACCGCCAGATTTTCTTTCACCTTCGGCAACTTCAACATTAATTTTTCTTTTCTTAAATGCTTTGCCTTTAAATCCGTCTATTATTTCTTTTTTAAATTCTGAATCAGCTTCAAAGAAAGAAAAGTTTTTCTTTATGTCGATTGATCCAATATCAATATCTCTGCTGCCGGTGTAATCATTTATCATTCCGATAATATCCACCGGGCCGAGATTATCCATCTTGCCCAGGTTTATAAAAAAGCGCGTAAATGCTTCGCCGTCACCTCTTGCAGCATTGCTTTTTCGTCCGTCCTTTTTGCGTGAAGTTTCGGGTGCGTTCAAATCCGGTGTCTGTTTGTAGTATTCGAGGAATCTATTGAACTCGATCGAAACAAACTTTTTGATCAACTCTTCGCGGTCTAACCATTCAAGTTTATTCATAATTGCCGGAAGAAAATCATTTATTTCCTTCTCGTCCACTTCAACTTTTTCCATTTTATCTATAAGATGAAAGAGCTGCTTTTCGCAGATATCTTTCCCCAGCGGTACAGTTTTCACTTCAAATTTTTTGTTGATCTGTTTTTCTATCATCCGAAGTTTATTCTTTTCCTTCATATTTGCTATGACGATCGAGGTTCCTGTCCGTCCCGCTCTTCCTGTCCTTCCGCTTCTGTGAGTATAAACTTCCAGATCGTCGGGCAAATTATAATTGACGATATGCGTTAAACTCTCCACGTCCAAGCCGCGGGCGGCAACGTCGGTAGCAACCAAAAGGCTCAATTGTTTTGCACGGAATTTTGAAAGAGCTTTGTCTCTTTGCGGCTGAGAAAGATCGCCGTGAAGCGCTTCTGCATTATAGCCGTCCTGCAAAAGCCAATCGGCAACTTCCTGCGTTTCCTTGCGCGTACGGCAAAATACAATACCGTAAATATCCGGATAAAAATCGACAATCCGTTTCAGAGCAAGATATCTGTCGCGTGCGTGAACAATATACGCAACGTGATTTACATTTTCGGCGCCTACATTTTTTTTACCGATTGTAATTTCAGCAGGATTTTTCATATACCGGTTTGCCATCTTTCTAACTTCGTTAGGCATCGTGGCCGAAAAAAGAAAAACACTTTTTTCTTCCGGTGTTTCTCTCAGTATCGCTTCAAGTTCGTCGCGGAATCCCATATTCAGCATTTCGTCGGCTTCATCCAAGACTACGGATTTTACATTCGAAATTTTTATAGCTTTTCTTTTAATCAAGTCGAGCAGTCTGCCCGGAGTAGCGGAAATTATATGAACGCCTTTTTTTATAACGCTTATCTGTCTTTCAATACTTGCGCCGCCGAAGATTGGGGTTATTTTTACTCCGTCACCGTATTTTGCGTAATCGTTCAGATCGTCTGAAATTTGAAGACAAAGTTCGCGTGTAGGACATAAAATTAAATGCTGAATATATTTAACCGACGGATCGGTTTTTTGAATAAGCGGAAGACCGTATGCTGCGGTTTTACCTGTTCCCGTTTGCGCGAGAGCGATAAGATCCGCCGGGTTTTCTGCTATCAAATGTGGAATCACTTTTTCCTGAACCGGCATCGGATATTTGAATCCAAGTTCCTCAACAGCGCGTACATATTTATTTTCAATTCCAATCTCTTCAAACGTCATAGTTTCATTTCCCTGATTTTTATAAATCTCATTCTATTTAAACTTTAAATTTACGGAAATAATATTTAGTAAAAAGATTTAATTTATTGAATTGTAGAATAGCAGGTTTGATGATGTTTATCCGCGCAAATCTGTGGCAACCTGCCTGCGTCAGGCAGATTGTTGTTAAATGCTTTTCACAGAATATCACTGATTTCTTCGCTGATTATCAAGAGTATTTAGTCCGGACTTCTTAAAAAATCAGACGACTGAAGCCGCTATCAAAAATTTAATTTACCGCCGCCAATTTCTCTTCTTCTACCGAAATAAGATCAAGAGTAATCATCTTTTGTCTTATTCCACCAAACTCTTCTTCTAAATATTCCAAATCTTTTAAAATTGCAAATTTAAATTTAAAGAGTTTTTTATTAGATGACGAAAAGAGTTCGCGATAGTAATCAATTCCGTCTGATATATTTGCACAAAATGATTCGTAATATTTTAATCTGTTACCGGAAGGAGTTCCGGCTTCAGCTGCAACTTCTTCTTTCAAATAATCGAGGTAAAGTTTCAATTCCTTCATAAACATATTCGGCCGGTCTTTTCTAATTATCAAGTTCGTTCTGCCGTAAATATGATCTATCATTTCCCGTAAAGAAACTATTGAAGAGAAGTAAGCAAGGTTTGGTCCCGGACAAACGAGAACTCCGTCTCCGTCAACCTTATCCGCTGCTCCGCTGTTTTTAAGAGCAGATGTTGCCAGACCGATGCAAAGACATGCTTTTTCAATTACTTTTTGATATTCTTTTTCAAAATCATTGTTATCTAAATTTTGCGTTTCTAACTGCTCTATTTTTTTTGATTGATATTTACGCGAAGCCGTGCAAATAGGTTTATCACCAAACTCCGTGTTCGATTGTAAATATTTTTTGGGACACGCGCTGCCCGGTCTTCCTTCAATTGCGTCTCTATATTTCTCAATATCTTTCGTGTTTCCGCGTATACTGTTGAACGGAACTCCGAGCGGAGAAATTCTGCTTAAATAAAGATCATCTTCCTTTGCTTCGCTCAAAAGTGCGCGAGTCTCCTCGTCAACATTTGTAGCTTCGGGAACGAGCAAAAAAGGAGTTCCCCAACCGACTGAATCGATATCGTAATTATCGAGTAAAAATTGCTGCTCTTCGTAAGAACCGACTCCGCCTTGAGCAGTAATTATTAATTCAAGCGGTTTTGCGGGAACCGGTTTATCTTTTTTAGCCAGAGCCTCTTTATAAATCTCGTGCGTAATATCAATCAATATCTGCCGGTTCTTTTTAAACTCGGCAAGTATGGGGCCCATCAAAAACCCTTCCGTAGCGAACGCGTGACCGCCGCAATTTAATCCTGATTCAATTCTATATTCGGAAACCCACAAACCTTTTTTAGCAAGAAACTTTCCTTGAATTAGAGCCGAACGATAATCGCTTACTTTCAAAATTATTTTTTTATTAAGCGCTCCGTTTTTATCAGGATAAAAATCTTCAAATTCTTCAAAGTAACTATAAAGCCGCGGGTTCATACCTGCCGATAACACAATTGACGATTTCAATTTACTGTTTGCGTATCCGCGCAATGCAGCGTGAGCATCGTTAAATTTTGCGGGAAGTTTTTCATCTTTATCATAATTAGCTTTGTCAACTTTCGTCATAATATTAACATCAATACTTCCGCATCTAATCTTCGAAAGAAGAGAATCCTTTATTTCATCAAGCGAATTATTTCCGGAGTTCTTTTCGTACTCCGCTTTTACGTCGGAATCTTCCGGAAGTAGATCGATGTATTTTTGGAATTCGCCTTGATCATCGCCATAAGAATTTTTTAAATCTTTAAAATTTTCCGCAACCAAATCATCAACCAAATTTAAATAGGCCGTAATTCTTTTGGCGCGGTAATCTTCAACTTTTGTGGTTATCGGATGAAATTCGATGCCGGCATTTGCGCTGTGAAATTTTCGCATTTTTTCAACGAGATCGTCATCTACAATTGAAATGACGGAGTCAATTCCGTAATGAGCTGTTTTAACAGGCGTATCTATTGAAAAACCGAGACCCATTACGGGAATGTGAAATTTATGTAAAGGTATATTTTGCATAATCATAATTTTCGTTTAGGTATACATAACTGGCACTAATTTAATTATAAATTACGGCGGGAAGTGTAAAAGAAATGTAAAAGCTGTTTTGAATAAAATTAGCCTTTAATCGCTCGGATATTTAAAAATTCAATACCAAACTCGTCCAATAATTTATCTATTCGAAGTTTTAATTTTTCAAACTCTTCATCATCGCTATACTTTATTTCATTTAAACCTTCTTCTATCTGTTCTAATTTGTTGTTAAGATTTTCAATCTGCCTTTCCGGATCGGGATTTTGACCGGAATATTTTTTTTCAACTTCGGAATTATATTTCAAAAGTTCCTTTTTATAATAGACGATTTTTAATCTCGACTCACTTAAAAACTTTTCCTTTTCTTGTCCTGCATCTTTGTAGATTTTTAATAGAAGATCATTATTATTCTTTATCATTGGATGTTCGCGTAAAGCGATCTGGAACAATTCGTAGCGCGACCGAATGTCGTAGAGATCATATTCCGCGTTTATCTGTCTTCGGCTGCTATGTTCAATTGTTTCTGCCTGAGAAAGCAGCGCCGAAATCTGCTCTCCATTTCGCGATCTAATTAAAATGGTTTTTAATACTTCCAGCAGGCGAATTGTAACAGACGCCGACGTACTTCCATACTGCCGTATTTGATTGAAAGAAGTGTTTACGAATCCTTCAAATGTAACAGATTTAATTTTTACCCTCAGATTACCATCGGAATCGAAGCGGCTGACAGAGGGAAATTTTCTATCCGTCAGATAACAGAGCGCCGAACCAAGTCTGTCGATGCATTCAACTGCTGTGTACGGATCGTTAATGCCTGGTGAAAGAGCGCGGACTGCAATCTCAGAAAGTTGATCGAACGCAAACTCAGGATCATGGGCGGGAGTCCGTTCTTCCCCTATAATAAACGCCTTTAAAATTTTTCCTTTTGTATCTTTCTCTAAAGTAGAAATGCCGTTAATGATGATGAAAGGAATTCCGGCTGTTATATATTCACCCGGCCTATTTAATATATTTAGGATCAAATTTTCTTCTGTTGTTAACTCAATCAGCGTTTCAAAATCAACAGCTTGTAAATATCCGTTTTTGGATGCGCTCAAATTGTATATATAATTATGACTGCCGTTGATTTCAGTTTCATTCTTTTCTTGTTTAATTTCGTTCTCTTCAAGTTCGTCAGGGAAAAATCGTTTTAGGTTTCCTTCCAATTCTTTATAGACTGCCGTTACAACACTATCTGCGCGGATTGAGACTGAAACGTGATGAATAAAATAAATTAATATTCCTACATTTATCAATGCGAGAAAAACCGAAAAGGTAACAGAAATATACGGCACGAAAGATTCTCCGTCGATGGAACGTAGAATTAGCAGACAGTAGATAAATGTGGAAATAAAAATACCCAACGCCACTTGATTGCCTCTATCCTGCATGAAATTTCTTAGCATTCTAGGGCCAAATTGAGAAGACGCTAGAGTGAGCGCCACGATTGTAATTGAAAACGCAACGCCGGCAACTGTCATCATCGAACCGGCAATTGTTGATAAAACCGATCGAGCTCCTTCGGGGCCGGCATTAAACAATAACCCAAAACCTTCTTTTGTAAATACTTCTTCACGATCAAGATAAATCATCAGGATTGATAATCCGATTGCGGATAAAACCATAAGGAAAGGTATAAACCAGAAGCTAGTTTTTATTGAGTCCAAAAGATTGAGGAATTTAGTTTTCATTTACAGGCATCTCTAAGTTAGCAATAAGTTAATTTTGCGGATAGCTTTTTGTAGACGTTTTTTAATTTAACAAAAAATGATGATGAATCAATCTGTAATAAAACTGCTGTGTCCTTTATAGCGTTTATAAAAAAATCATTGCAACTTATTTCGATAAAAAATAACTTATTACTCTGATCTTAAAAAACGCGCATCTATTAAAGCTAGGAGAGGTAAATGAAAAAGTTATTCTATTCAAGTTTATTACTCGCACTACTATTAAACCTAAACATTACAGCTCAGCAGGAAGAAGAGAATGCATCCGTGCGGGACGGAATGTTCATTCACATCAGTCACGGTTACGACGACGCGCACCGCGTAGCGATGGCATTAAATATGGCAAATATGATTTCCGAAGAGAACGATGTTTTGGTTTACATCGATATTAAAGGCGTTGAATTTGTTCTTCAAGATTCCGAGGACATTAAGCATCCGGCATTTCCAAGCGCGCATGAATCACTGAAAAAGTTATTGGATAAAGGTGTAGGCGTTTACGCTTGCCCCGGCTGTTTGAAGGCTGCCGGAAAAACTGTTGATGATTTGATGGAAGGAGTAAAAGCGGCTGACAAAAATGCTTTCTTCAATTTTACCAATGGCAGAATAATTACGCTGGACTACTAGAAAATTTAATATGTCGTTCCCAATGAGAGGTTGCAGATTCCCACTTTGTCGAAGTGTGCAGCCTTCCGCAAATGAAGCAACAAACAAAATAAATTAATTTAAGGCAGCCATGAAAAAGTTTTTTATAATTTCATCCATTCTTTTTACAGCCGCAATTATATTTTCATTTTTATATTTATCCGATCAGCAGAAGGACATTACACAGCAAACAATAGCCGATGCTGAAAATATAATAGGCTTGGAATTCACCGCCGAGGAACGCGATTCAATGATTGACGCTTTAAATGAACAGCGCAGCAATTATGAAGAAATAAGAAATTATGATCTCCCGAATTCTGTTCCGCCCGCAATTCAATTTAATCCTTTACCGGTTGGATTTAAGTTTGACGGCGGCCGCAAAGAGTTTGAACCCGGAGATTTTTCATCTACAAAGATGCCCGAAAACATTGAGGATTTAGCGTTCTATTCGATAGGAGAACTTGCTTATCTTCTGAAGACAAAAATAATCTCATCGACAGAATTAACAAAATTTTATTTAGAGCGGCTGAAAAAATACGGTCCGGTTTTGGAATCGGTTATAACCCTGACCGAAGAGCTGGCTTTACAACAAGCGCAAAAAGCCGACAAGGAAATTGCTGCCGGAAATTATAAAGGATTACTGCATGGAATTCCATATGGAGCTAAGGATCTTCTTTCCGCAAAAAATTATAAAACAACTTGGGGCGCGGAACCGTATAAAGATCAAATGATTGATGGAGACGCAACTGTTGTTAAAAAATTGCACGAAGCAGGCGCGGTTTTAACCGCCAAACTAACAATGGGTGCGTTAGCGTGGGGAGATGTCTGGTTCGGAGGAATGACAAGAAATCCGTGGGACACAACTCAAGGATCAAGTGGCTCTTCGGCCGGTTCGGCGGCTTCTGTTTCAGCCGGACTTCTCCCTTTCGCTATCGGAACGGAAACCTGGGGATCAATCGTCTCTCCGTCTACAATCACGGGAGTTACAGGTCTGCGTCCTACTTACGGAAGAGTGAGCAGAAGCGGCGCAATGGCTTTGAGCTGGACTATGGATAAGATAGGTACAATATGCCGAAATGCCGAAGACTGCGCGATCGTCTTGAATTATATTGCCGGTCCGGACGGAAGAGATCAGACTCTTTACGATTTTCCTTTTAACTATAACGCGAATCTCGATATAAATGAATTGAGGATCGGTTACCTGAAAGACGATTTTGATTCAACTTACGATTTTAAAAAGAATGATTCGCTCGCGCTCGAAACTTTTCGTCAATCAGGAATTAATTTGATTCCGGTGGAACTTCCAAAACATAAAATTTATGATGTATCTATTATGCTTTCGGCTGAAGCCGCCGCAGCTTTCGATGATCTGACAAGAAGCGGGAAAGATGATCTTCTCGTTCGCCAAGTTAAAAATGCTTGGCCCAATGTTTTCCGCGCGGCAAGATTTATTCCCGCGGTTGAATATATCAACGCCTCGCGGATAAGATATTTATTGATCCAGGAAATGGCAGAATTAATGGATTCCGTTGATGTGATAATCGCGCCGTCCTGGAATGGAGATAATCTTCTCCTTACTAATCTGACCGGCCATCCGGCGCTTGTGGTTCCGAACGGTTTTTCGGATGACGGACATCCGACAAGTATAAGTTTTATAGGCAATTTATTTGAGGAAGGCAAAATAATCGCAGTCGGTAAAGCGTTTCAGAAGATGACGGACTTTCATCTAAAACATCCGGAATTGAATTAGAAAATTTGCGGGAATCTGTCAATTGAAAGATTTAACAAAAATCACTAGGATTCCCGCGAATTGAAAGCGACTAAAAATAGAGATCGATTATCTTGTGCGCGATATCGAGAGTACTAAACTCAGAACCGGAATCCCTGTTCGTCAAAATAATTACGCTGAATTCTTCTTCCGGAATTCGGTAAATGATATTTCTGAATCCTCGCGTACTTCCGGTATGATATTTTATTTCCATCCCTTTATAATTTTCCAATCTCCAGCCGAATCCGTAATCAAAAGTTTCGCCGGAATTAGTACTCCCGCGTGTATATGATTCATCCAGATATTCTTTATCAATAACTTTATCGGCATAAAACGCCTGATCCCATTTGTAGAGATCGTTCAGATTAGAGTAAATCCCGCCGTCGCCCAAAACCGCACTTGTTATACTTTGGTCGGTCATAATAATTCCAGTATCCGAAATTGTATAACCAAAGGCACGGTTAGGAACTTCGTTTATCCCGTTTTCATAGGCAAGCGTTGAATCCATTCCCAGCGGCTCGAAAATATTTTGTTTTAGATAATCCCGAAACGGCATTCCCGAAATTTTTTCTACCGTCATCGCGAGTAGAGCGTAGCCGGAATTGCTGTATTGATGTTTTGCGCCGGACTTGAAATATGTTGAATCGATGCTTGTCATCATTTTAAGAACGTCTTTATCTTTTACCTGGACCTTAGCCGAATCGGGTATCAGACTTTCGTAATCAATTAAACCCGAAGTATGCTGGAGTAGATCTTTTATAGAGATCGATTTTCCGTAGTCCGGAAATTCAGGAAAAATATCTTTTAAATTCGTATCGAATTTTAATTTCTCTTTCTCAATCAGTTGTAAAATCGCCATCGCAGTAAACTGCTTCGTAACCGAAGCGAGACGGAAATTTGTTTTTTCCGAAACGGGAATTTTACTTTTAAAGTCGGCAATTCCATATCCCTTCTCAAAAATTATTTTGCCATCATCGATAATCATAACAGCGGCGCCGGGGTTTTCATTTTTATATTGCTCGAATATTTTATCCATTTCGTCATCGTTATTTTGAGAGCATGCTGTTAAAAAGAAAGTAAAAACAATACAGTAGACTAATTTTTTCATTTGTAAATTCCACATTCAGGTTAATTATTTTGAGGGTTTAATAAAGCGTCAAATGTAAATTCGTATTGAGGTAAATGCAAATTAAATTTTTACTTGGAGTTACTTTCGTGCGGACTTTTAGAAACTTAGTGAAATCTTCCCGGTCCAAAAATTACAAATCTGATTTTGTGTTTTCATCTATTTTATTTACAGGCATTACCGAAAAATCGTACAGTTTCCAATTTTTTTTATACAGCTCGTCCAGAACCGCGTCTATTTTTTCCGTAACGTTAATTCGCTGATCGCTTGGAACGATGACAGCATCACCGAAATAAACGTGTCCCTCTTCTCTAAGTCTTACCACAGCGTCGTCCACCCAATCCAAATTTTTCAAATAATTTTCCAATTCGCTAACCAAGGGATCGAGTCTTCTTTTTTCAATTGTTGTCGGAGCATTATCCATTAAATCTTTGATGGAGGTTTTTACATTTTTCCAGCCGTCATGGATAACATCTAAAGAAATTACAATAGCCGCGGCTGAATCAGCCCACCAAAATCCTAAGCCAATCCCGATTATTCCTAATACTGCCGCTGCACCGGTCATCCAATCGGCTTTATTCATCGAAGCGTCGGCGTACAAAACTTTATCGTGCAGATCTTTCGCCAGTCCGATCTTCATTCTTCCCAATATAACCGGAGGAATAATGCTGTAAATAAGAGCCGCGATCATTATCCATCCCTGCCAGACATATTGCCCGAAAACCTGCATTGTTCCGATTGTAGGATGTTCTCCTTTCAGCAATCCCATTCCGGAATCGAAAATCAAAAACATTCCCATTACAAGCAAAGCCAGCGAACCGGATAAATATGAGATTGAACTCACGCGATGATATCCGAACGGGAATTTTTTATTTGGTTTTTTGTGATAAATTTTAGAAGCTATAAGAAAAGATATGGGCGGAATAAAACTAAGCAGATCTTCTAACCAAGCTGTTTTCATTGCCTGCGAGGATCCCATCGATAGATACATTACGGCAACAATAGTTACAATCGAGGCTATAGTTATCCATTCGAGCATTTTCGCTTTATGAAGTTCTTTCTGTAGCCGGCCGGGATATTCAAATTTTTGGCCTATCTTCATTTTCTTCCGCCGTAATTTTGCAAATACTCTTTTATTTTATTTTGGTTCTTACGGGAATAATTCTCAATATATACGAGCCACCCATTCTCACCTTTCATTACAGGCAAAATATGTTTTTCTATTTTTAATGCTTTGCCTACAGGTATTTTATTAAGCGAATCCATTTCATATTCATAAGCGCAAACGGGTCCGCTGTAACTTTTGAGATCGGCTGCCTCTTTAATTTTATATCCTTTATTTTCGAGGAGACTTTTACGTGCGGAACCAAACGGAATTCCGATAACCATTTTTTTAATTTTTGCCTTCGAATAATTAATATTCGGAGGAATACCGATTATTAAATTCGTCTTTACGTAAGGGTTAGTAGGACCAACAAGAGCCGTATATGGTGAAGATTTTAATAATCCCGAAACTACTATATCTAAACTTCCGGTCTCCAATGCTGCAAATAACTCTTCTTCTGAACCGGCTTTCCACTTAATTTCTGAATTAAGCTCTCCGGCAATGCCCTTTAAAATTTCAACTTCAACACCGGAAGCCGTTCCGTTATTCCAAATAGCCCAAGGAGGATTATCTACAATTCCTGCTTTTATCGTGTCATTTCTTATTTTTTCTAAAGTATTTGAAGGGTCATGGGGAATGCCGCAATAAGTAAGGCTGAAAATAATAACAATCGATGTAAGCAGTTTGTTTTTCAATTTTTTCTTTTCCGCACAATAAGGATACTTAATATCTTCTCTATACTTTTAAATGTGAAAAATGTTTAATCGAATTGCAACAAAAATTATTTTTCGGTAAAAATTTAACTCATCTAAAAAAACCCTTATAACTTTTTCCGTTTAGATACCCAAGCTGTTTCTTTTATTTTATCGTTTCAAAAGTGTTTCATTTTAAATTTTGAAACAATGCGTTTCATTTCTGGCTAACACCCTATAATATAAGAGGTTAAATAATTTTTGTGTTTCAGGAGTGTTTCACCTGAAACAATCGGCTCACTAAAAAGAGAATTTTTTACTTATATATCCTTCAATCTTATTTGGCATTGCAGTTGCACGTGGAGTAGAAATTAATTTAACGGAAGCTTTATTAAAACATATAAAATAAATATAATATACTCCGGGAAAAATAAATGAGCGAAATGTTAGGTAATCAATATTTTATGGCGCGCAACTTCGCTGCCGCTCATGCTGAATTTGAAGGAGTTTTATTGAAAGATCCCTGCAATAATTTAGTGATTAAGAAACAAATTATATGTTATGCGCAAATCGGTAAAATTCATAAAGCTTTAACACTATTTCACAATTTGATAGAAACCGATATTGACATTATCTTAAATACCGATCCAATAAATGATGACTGCCCTTGCCCTGAAATTATCCGTCAAATGAATGACCGCTCAATTGACCTTTTGGAAAAGGAAGAGAATTTGAGACTTGGAATTTTATGGCTCTACTGCGATATAAAAAAATCGATACAGTATTTTAAGATAGCTTCTCTAGATAATAAAGAATCCACTTTGATTAAAAGTGTTCTTAATAAACTACAACAATATCAATTATCAGCAGTGAGGAAATGATGGAAAAGAAAAATCTTACGAGAAAAGACTTTTTAACCAATACTTCCAAATATGCGGTTGGCGCAGCAATGGGAGTTGCCGGATTAAACGCACTTGCGGGCGGAAAGATTTTGGCGAAAGCAAGCCCGGTGCAGGAATGGCCCTGGAATTATCAGGAACTTGATCCGGAAGTTGTAAGAGTAAAAGCCCATTCTTTATATTACAATGATATGGATTGCTGTTCCGGAGTATTTGGCGCTCTCTTAACAGAACTACAGGAAAAAGTAGGCGAACCTTGGACTAACATCCCTATGGAAGTTATGTTATTCGGACGCGGAGGCGGAGTTGGTTGGGGAACAATATGCGGAACATTAAACGGTGGAGCTGCTTTAATAAGCATCGCAACTGATAAAGCTTCTTCCGGCCCCCTTGTAAATGAATTATGGGGATGGTACACTCAGGAAGCAATGCCGAGCAATGCTGCTAACGCGGCAACTTATGTAGAGAAAAAATTTGAAGGGACTGTTACTCAAAATGTTTCCGGAAGCCCTCTTTGCCATTCTTCTGTATCGCAATGGTGCTTAGCTGCCGATAAAGGAGTGGGAGATGCCGAAAGAAAAGAAAGATGTGCAAGAGTTGCCGGAGATGTCGCGGCTAAAACCGCAGAAATTTTGAACGCTCATTTTGCTAATTCTTTTGTTTCAACTTATACCGATCCCGATTCGGTAAAAACTTGTTTAACATGCCACGGATCAGCCGGCGCTTTTAATGTGCTTACAAAAATGGACTGTGAACCGTGCCATAGTACCGCTCATCCTTCTAATATTGTAGAGACAAATCCCGGAACTCCGAAATCTTTCAACATTGAACAGAATTACCCAAATCCGTTCAATCCGACTACCAATATAAAATTCTCTGTGCCTCAAGCCGAAAAAGTAACTCTTGAAGTTTATGATATTCAGGGAAGATTGGTTGACAGGATTATCGATCATCAGGAATATAATCCTGGAAATTACCAGACTAAATGGAATGGTACCGACGGCGCCGGAACCAAAGTGGCAAGTGGAATCTATTTTGCACGCTTAACCGCCGGTTCATCCTTTATGAAAACCGTAAAGATGAATTTAGTAAAGTAAAACAGTTATAATCTTAAATTAAAGCCGCTTACGAGCGGCTTTTTTTTTGGCGATATAAAAGCAAGAGGGAATTCTGTTAGAAGTTAAATTAAATAGCGCGGTAAATTATTATATTTCCGTCCAACTCCTTAGGAGTTTATTTGGTTTCAGACTTGACCTTAAGTAATTTGAAAAAACATAACCACAAAAATTATAGCGAAATGAAAAATATCATATTCGGATTCTGTTTCATCCTTATTTTTAAGTCGGTAATAATTTCTCAACCCCACTCTCTTCTAAATGAAAATGCCGTGAAAAGAACTGTGCTTTTGGAAATTAAGCTTCATCCAAAAGCAACTTTATTGGATTTATACAAAAATTTCTTTCAGGGCAAATTTGGTCCGGGACATTTAATAAAAAATCGGGGATCGGCCGAAAATTATCTTGAATACGAATTAACTAAAGCGGAAGAATACGATTCTATTCTTATTCAACCGGTTGGATATGAAGAAAATTTTTTCAGAATAAACCTCATTCTAATTAAAGAAAATAAAATTGAAAAGGGGGAATTGATTGATGCGTTTGTAGAAAGCGCAAACTCAGTGGATAAACCAGAAATTGTCGAATGGAAAGAAGAATGGAATTCGATATTGCAAATAATTGAAGAAATGGATCTTAACCTTCTTAATTATGAAGAGGACAAAATAAAGATTTTAAATAATCTTGACGAAGGAATTGTTATCGGTCATCACAGTAAAACTTATCTTCAACATTATCATCCGCATTACCGGATAGTTAATAAAAAGCAGATGGAGGGATTAAATGAATTTACCGATTTGGAATCAAGATAAATGCAGAAAATTTTTTTGTTAAAATGTTTCACCTAACTTCCTAAACATTTGAATAGGGCTTTCTAAATCAACTTCAAATTAGCTGCATACATTCGGTCCGAATAAAGATTTAGCAGGTTCTAAAGAAATTCTGGAATCGGGAATTTACAGCCGTGAAATGTTCCGAAGACAAATTTTCTAATTATTTTCAAACGGCGGCAAGATACAATTCTTGCCAAAATTTTATTTTAATTTCATATATTATAAAACGACAAACGAATTACGGAATTACAATGGATGGGAAAAACAAAGAAGGTTTTGCGATTGAACCTCTTAAAGAGCTTGCTGCAGTAGGAGCCATAAATACAAATTCTGCCAGGCTTTGGGTAAGAGCCGAAAAACCATGTAAGCTAAAAATAAGATTGGAAGAAAGAGGAAATCCTTCTGTTTTTTTTGAAGATACTCTGATCATCCCCGAAAACAACCAACGCGACAATACAGAATCTATTGAAATTCCTCAGAATCAAAAATTAAAATCTTTCACAAAATATCACTATAAAGTTTTTTATGATGATGATGATAACGGCCGCTTGTTGGGCGCCGGTTCCTTTGAAACAGCGCCTTCTTCGAAATCGGAATTTCCAAAAAAATTCGCTATAGGATTGATGAGTTGCAATCAACCGTTTGATGAAAACGGAAAGCCGCTCGAAAAAGGAACCCAGATGCTCATCGCAACAAAAAAAGCTTTACAAAATCATAATGTGAAGATGATATTTATGGGCGGCGACCAAATGTACTCAGACTATCCTCAGTCTATGTCCCTCTTTAACGAAGATTATTTTAAAAAGCTCGGTTGCGGTAAAGAAAGCATACTCGATTGCAGCGAAGAAGAAATTAAAAAGATATACAGGAAAAGGTACAGATATTTTTGGAATATTCCCGAAATGCACGAGATTCAAAAAGAATATCCGTCATATATGGTTTTGGACGATCACGATATAATTGACAATTGGGGTTCGGCTGAAGAACACCAGGAACCGAAGTGGGCAAAACTTGGAAGAGCAGCTATAGATGTCTATTTCGATTACCAGGCAAGCAGGGTTTTTGAAGAGAGTGAACGCAAGAACGAAGATTATCACTTTAAATTCAGCTACGCCAATTGCGCTTTTTTTGTAATGGATTTGAGGACGAACAGAAAGTTTGGAGATAATGGTCAACTCTTCAATTCATACCAAAAAGATTCATTTTTGGATTTTCTAGAAGAGAATAAAACCAAACCGGCTATTTTTATTTTGATGAGTGTCCCACTTGTCTTTCTACCTAAATTTATTGCAAAATTATTTTCGAGTGTTACTGCTTCGGGAGAAGATTTTTCTGACCGCTGGTCGACCGGCGCGCACGTAAAAGATCGAGATTGGATGCTGAAAAAGCTGCACGAACATCAATCGGATTTTCCGGAACAGAAAGTCGTAATATTAAGCGGCGATATTCACATCGGTTGCGCTCATAGGATAAATTGGAAAAAAGATCCACATGAATTTTATCAATTTATCAGCAGCGGAATAACAAATCTGAACAGCCCGTTTGTGTACTGGGGTTCCACCACGATTATCAAATTAAATAAAAAGATTGAAACCGAAGATGAAATGGTATCTGCGGATATACATCTTTTAGAAAATGAAGGGGAGGAAGACGAAAATCCTCTCGGAGCGCTGAACTTTGGCGTTGTGGAGATAGATAACACAGATTTCGACGATCCGAAAATTCAATACCTTCTGTACTCGCACGAAGGAGAAGAACCAAAATTAAAATTTAAATCCGTGAAAATTTAGAAAGACGAGAAGCAAGAAGCGAAAAATTCGCATAAGGGATTATTAAGAATAACCGAGTTTCTCCATAGGGATTATTTTATTCATCACCGATAAGTTCGGAAAACTTTTTAACAATTAAAAAACCCCTCTCCTTAATGAAAGGGGTCTTGGAAAATTTCGTTACACAAAATTATAAAACAAACACTAACCCTTTTTATCCAGAATCTCTTCAATCTGATCCATAACATCATTCATTTTATTCATTGTCAGATCGAAAGCTTCAGAAGAAAGCGGATCGAGACCGGCTTTTTTTATTAAATTAATCGGATAATCCGAACCGCCACCTTTTAAAATGCTATAATATTTTTCAACGGCAGGCTCTCCTTCGTCAATTATTTTTTGCGCCAGAGCGGTAGAATAAATTAACGATGTAGAATATTGATAAACGTAATAAGTATAATTTATAAAATGAGGAATGTAAGCCCATTCATAAGCAATATACGGATCAACTTTGCAATAACCTTCATCATTACCGTAATATTTTTTCACAATATCATAATATATTTCGCTTAATTTTTCGCCAGTTATCGGTTCGCCGTTTTCTATTAGTTTGTGAATTTCCCATTCAAACTCGGCGAAAGACGTCTGACGGAAAATCGTGGTTCTTAACAATTCAAGATACGATCCGAGAAGATAGAGTTTTTCGTCTTCCGATTTAACATGTTCGATCATATAATTATTCAGCAAATTTTCATTCATCGTTGAAGCAATTTCCGCCACAAACGTAGCGTAATCAGTATTCACAAACGGCTGATTTGTATTCGTAAAATAGCTGTGCATTGTATGGCCGAGTTCGTGAGAAAGAGTGGAAAGCGATTCATAATCGTTCGTCCAGTTCATCAAAATAAATGGATGAAAATCGTAAGCCGCACCCGACGAATATGCACCGCTCCGCTTTCCTTTGGAAGGGTAGAAGTCAATCCATTTATCATTGAACGCTTTTGTTACCGTAGCAAGGTATTCGTCCCCCATCGGCTTAAATACGTCAAGCAATAATTCCTGTGCTTCGGGAACTTCAAATTTCATATCCACTTCTTTCACTATCGGCGTGTAAAGATCGTAATAATGCAATGTATCAACGCCAAGCATTCTTTCTTTCAATTTTAAAAATCTGTGCAAAGTGGGAAGATTTGCGTGAATCTGGTTTATCAGATTTTCGTAAACTGAAACGGGAATATTGTTATCGTTTAAGGAAGCTTCTAAAGCCGAATTGTATTTCCTGTTTTTCGCATAATAAACGTCGCCTTTAACTTTTCCGCCAAGATTTGAAGCGATAGTATTTTGGTATTTCCCATAATTTTCAAAAAATGCTTTAAATACTTTTTTTCTCACCTCTCTATCGGGACTTTGCCGCTGAACATAATAACCCGCAGCAGAAAGCTCAACTTCTTCTCCGCTAGGAAGTTCAACAACGGGATTCGGCATTTCGGCGTTTCCAAAAATATTGTATGTTGTGGAAAATGCGCCGAACATCGTTCCGGCACCGGCTAATAATTCTTCCTGACTTGGCGTTAAAGTATGTGCTTTTAGTCGCTGCACATCTCCGATGTAAACTTGGAATTCTTTCAGTTCAGGTTTTTCTTCATAAAAAGATTTAATTTTTGAAGGATCGACTGTAAGGATTTCCGGATCGATAAAAGCGGCGCTTTCTGCAAAGTTCGTTCCTAGAGCCGATGATTGTTCGCGTAACGCCTGGGTTTCACTTACACGAAGATCCTCGTCGGCTTTACGGTTTGCGTAAACTAAAAGTTGTAAATATTCTTTTGATGTGTCGAAATATAAGCGCAGTGCATCGTACATTGTTGCAGAACTTTCAGATAATTTACCTTTATATTCAGCAATTTTTTTTATCTGATCTTCTACTTCAGCTTTGTGATTTTGCCAATCGTTAAGCGTTGGGTATAGAATTTCCAAATCCCATTTGAACTTATCTTCGATTTCCGTACGCTCTTTATCCTGCGCAGAAAGGGAAACAGCAAAAACAAATAAGAACAAACATAGATTGATAATGTAATCTCTCATGCTTTTCTCCTAATTTGTGACTGAAAATATAAATGAAAATATATTTAATTTTGACGTATATGTCTTTTAAAAGTTTCAGAATGATCTTAAAGTAAGAATAAAGATTAGAAATTTTGTATATATCACAGCAAGGATTTACTGTTATTCTTTTTGTCTTCCTATTTATAAAGCGGTATTCTTAATATGAAAGTAGTTCCTTTATTCGGTTTGCTTTTTGCTTCAATTTCTCCGCCGTTTTTCTCAATCAACTCCTTCGTTAAAATCAATCCAAGCCCCGATCCTTTTTCTCCGTCAGTCCCCTGCTTTGAAAAACTTTTTTCTATCTTAAAAAGATTAGAAACTTCCGATTCCTGCATTCCAACTCCGGTATCCTTAATAAACAATACTGCGAAATCATCTTCAAGTTCATTAAATATTTTTATTTCTCCACCATTCGGCGTAAATTTTATAGCATTGGAAATAAGATTCTGCAAAACGGATGCGAGCATAATTTGATCTACATAAACTAAAATTTTGCCCGGAACCTTTACCGATAATAAAATATTTTTTTTATGTGCGGAACTCTGCATCAACTCGACACTCGCGGAGACAACATCTTCCAATTTTGCCGGATCAGGATCGGAAATGTCTACTCCAAGTTGTACCCTTGACCATTGCAGCAAATTCTCGAGTAGTGAATAAACGCCGGTTGCCGCACCGTGTAATCTTCCGGCTATATCTTTTATTTCCGACTTTTCCAACTCGTCGGTCTCGTCGCGCAATAATTCTGCGAATCCCAATATCCCGTTAAACGGACTTCGCAGATCGTGTGAAATGATTGAAAAAAACTTATCCTTATTTACATTGGAAATCTTTAATTCTTCAGAATATTTCTGTAATTCCACTTCGCTCTTTTTTAAATTCCGGAATAAAACCTGATACGGATCGATTAAACCCTGTTCGATAATTGCTTTGTATAAAAGATAATAAGAAACGATTTTTAAATAATGACCCAGAATATTGGCAAACCCGAAGACGCTCATGTAAAGAGTGAACATCAACTCGGCTAATACAAGAATGGCAATGGACCATACAATTAATTTGAAAAATTTTTCATTGAAAAAATTTCTGTACTGATACATTTTGTAAATTGCGCCGATATAAAGAAACGAGATTATATATTCACTGACGATCTTAAAATTTGTTAACCCCGAACCTTCAACATAAGCTGTCGGGAACACAGGCACATAAAATATTGAAAGAATAATTATTAGTGTAAAGAGACCGTAACTTACAAATAAAGTTTTCCCGTCAAACTTATATTTCATAAATGAAGGCGCGATTAAAAGGGTTATGCTTTGCAGATATCTGGATGCGACCCAAAGCTGCGTGGGAATATTCGCTCCCTCAATGTTAAGTATGTTCATACCTTTGTATGTAAAAACGTGCAACAGATCGATTGTTGAAACGAAAAGAAATGAAATACCTATGAATAATAGATATTCATTATCTACAAATTTCCTCGAATTCCACGCAATCATAAATATACCGGCAGAAATCATAATACTGAATAATTCCGCAAAGGTGTGGAACAAATTATAATTGTATTGGCTTGCGACAAACAATCCGACAAAAACAACTACGGCTATTATTGCCAGCAAAACATTTTCGAATCTTTTAAGTATCATTCAGAAAGTTTGTCCCATAAAAAATTATAAGAAATAGAATAATGACTATCCGCAACCTCTCCATCCGGAGATCGGGAAAACAGACTAACATTTACGAAGTGACAACCTGAAATAATTTTTTAGGATTAATATTTTATGTGCGTAAATGTTTTGAGTTACAAGAAAATTTTTGGAAGAAACTAATTCACTGAGGATAGATATTAATCTGAAAATCATTTCTCCCGCCCTCTAAAAAAAGCCGTCTCAATACTGAGACGGCTAAAATATGGATCACGTTCCGGCGCTGTAATCTTTAATGTACAATTCCTGCTCTTTGGTAAGTTTGTCTATCTTCATACCTTGAGTTCTTAATTTAACAGTTGCAATT
Organism: uncultured Melioribacteraceae bacterium; assembly: GCA_963821715.1. Classification (GTDB taxonomy): domain Bacteria; phylum Bacteroidota; class Ignavibacteria; order Ignavibacteriales; family Melioribacteraceae; genus CAWGET01. The sequence continues at coordinate 100,674 of CAWGET010000005.1, read as the reverse complement.
TCCTGATCCTGTTCTTCCGGAATATCATGAACTTTCGGCGATAATTTTTCGCCTTTTTTATCCGATTCAGTTAAGCGAAGCTGCGACATAAACTGATTTGCAAATGACATATCCATAACTTCGGAAGAATGACCTTCCGCTGCGGCAAGGTTTACAAGTCTTCCCTGCGCCAGCAGATATATTTTTCTTCCGTCTTTCATTACATATTCTTCGTTATTTTTTCTTATTTCTCTTTTCGATTTTTTCAGCGATTCCAGATCGTCAATATTTATTTCGCAATCATAGTGCCCGGTATTACAAACCACAGCACCTTCTTTCATCTTTTCGAAATGTTTTTTGGTAATGACATCTTTAACGCCGGTGGCGGTAATAAACACATCTCCAACTTTCGCTGCCTGATCCATCGGCATAACCCGAAAACCTTCGAGCGTTGCTTTAAGCGCGGCAGTCGGTTTAATTTCGGTTACTACAACGTTAGCACCCATTCCCGATGCTCTCATAGCGCATCCTTTGCCACAATGTCCATACCCGGCAACTACAAAAGTTTTTCCGGCAAGAAGAATTGAGGTTGCTCTCAAGATTCCGTCAATTGATGACTGACCTGTTCCGTAAACATTATCGAAATCCCATTTAGTTTCGGCGTCGTTAACTGCAATAACAGGATATAGAAGTTTTTCATCGTCCGCCATTGCGCGCAAACGTTTTATGCCTGTCGTTGTTTCCTCGGTTCCGCCAATAATATTTTGTGCGAGTTCGGGGAATTTATTATGAACAGTAAATATTAAATCAGCACCGTCATCCAATGTAAGATTAGGTTTCATATCCAAAGTTCTTTCGATGCACCAGTAAAACTCTTTTGTGTTCATTCCGTGCCAGGCGTAAATTTCAGTTCCTTTTTTTGCTAGCGCCGCTGCAATATCATCCTGAGTTGATAAAGGGTTGCATCCACTCCAGCTTATTTGTGCTCCGGCGATCTGCAAAGTTTCCACTAGCACTGCGGTTTCTTTTGTTACATGAAGACAACCGGCAATTTTGTAACCTTTTAATGGTTTCGATTTCTTATATTTTTCTCGCAATGCCATCATTACGGGCATTCTGCTTTCCGCCCATTCAATCTTTCTCCGTCCTTCAGCGGCTAAACTTAAATCACGAACTTTGTACTTACCTTTCTTATGATCCATAGATTCTTCTTCCTCTTTTTTTCTCGTTATTTACTTAGCATATTTTTTGAATACAGGGACAAGGTCTAATTTCTCCCATGTAAAATCTTTTCCGCTGCGCCCGAAATGCCCATATGCCGCAGTTTTCTGATATATTGGTCTTCTTAATTTAAGTCTGTCAATTATTCCTTTTGGAGTTAGAGCGACTTCTTTTTTAATCATCTCAGCCAATTCCTTATCGGAAATTACTCCGGTCCCTTTCGTATCCACATATACGGAAACCGGCTCAGCTACTCCGATCGCATATGCGAGTTGAACTAAACATTCCTTCGCGAGTTTAGCTCCGACAATATTTTTCGCAATATGCCTTGCAGCGTATGTCGCACTTCGGTCAACTTTGCTCGGGTCCTTTCCCGAGAACGCGCCGCCTCCGTGTGGAGCCCAGCCACCGTAAGTATCCACAATAATTTTTCTTCCGGTTAAACCGCTGTCTCCATGTGGTCCTCCTATTTCAAATCTGCCTGTGGGATTTACAAAATACTTTGTATTCTTATCTAAATATTTTTCTGGAATTACAGTCTTTACCACATTCTCAATTATATCTTGCTTAATCTTTTTCTGCGTCACGTTTTTATCATGCTGTGTGGAAATAACAACGGCATCAACACGAAGCGGTTTATTGTTATCATCGTATTCGATTGTAACCTGCGATTTAGCGTCTGGACGAAGGTAAGGCATTAATCCATTATTTTTCTTTCTTATATCCGCCAATTTTTTAACGAGTTTATGAGCATATACAATAGGCATGGGCATTAATTCGGGAGTTTGATCGCAAGCGTAGCCGAACATAATTCCCTGGTCGCCGGCTCCTCCGGTATCAACGCCTCTGGCAATATCGCCTGATTGAGCATGGATAGCATTCAGCACCGAGCACGATTCCGAATCAAATTTATACTCGGCTTCTGTGTAGCCGATATTTTTTATTGTTTTTCTTACAATGTCTGGAATATCAACATATGCTTCAGTTGTTATTTCACCACCTACAAGTGCTAATCCAGTTGTTACAAAAGTTTCGCATGCAACCCGCGCATTCGGGTCTTCTTTGAATATTGCATCGAGAACACCGTCAGAAATCGCATCGCACACTTTATCCGGATGCCCTTCCGAAACCGATTCTGATGTGAATAAATATGACATCTATACCTCTTCTGGTTCTATTTATTAATCTTTCGGGAGAGATTTAATTTATGTAAATCTTTACCCTTTTTGTAATAATACACTTTAAAATAAGATTAAAGTTAAATATTTTATCTTCTATTTTCAATTATTATTATCTTTCGGATAGCAGGTTTTATTTTTGCTGAGAAAAGAGGTTTTTTTAGTTTTTAGAAATTCTATGTATTGTCATTATACCTTATCAAAAATTTTTGAAAATGAAAAAGAAAGAAGGAATTTATGATTTATCATCTGTTTGTTTCACTTCATATAATTTTCGCCGGAATATGGATTGTTAATTTCATTTCGGATTCGGTTCTAAAGAAAAATATTTACTCAGCCGCTAATCCGGAAACATCGAAGAAATTGATCGGCGTGTATCTGAATTTTGTAAACATCCTCGGGATTATCGGATCCATGGGAATTTTAATTACAGGCATTTATCTTGTGTCTACAAGCGGCGCTTATGGTTTTTTCGATTTCTCTTCGAACCATTGGCTTGTTACTAAACAGCTCATCCTAATAATAATTCTTGTTTTGATTTTCGCCTTTGTAATTCCGACCGCGAAAAAAGTAAGAACGGAAGCAGCCACTATAAATAGTGTAACGGAAATATCATCATTAAAAAAGATGTTTAAAATTAATTTGACGATAAACATTTTGGTAACGATTAATCTTTTGCTGGCATTAAGCAGAATGCTTTTTGTTTCTTAAAGGTAATAGTATGATCCATTTGATAGTAGGAAATACCGGTGCGGGGAAAAAAACTTACGCCCATAAACTCAATCGAGAGATAGACGGTGTAGTGTTTTCAATCGATAAATGGAACAAAATACTTTTTCTGCCGGATAAAAAGCCCGAAGACAGGCTTTGAATAGTTTCTAAAGATTTTCAGCCCACGGATTTATCCGTGGGTTTATAGGATTAATAATAATTTTAATAACCGTTTCAACGGTTTATAAAGTTAGCCAAAAACCATTGAAATGGTTTATCTATTGAGGTTTTTTCTTTCATTTCCAATAGCTGAAGCTATGGGCTGTAAAACAAAAATCAAAACATACTGGTCAAAACATAGTTGCGGCGATTAAGCCTGCTATTTCATTCTTCCGCGCTTTTTCCCTTTCCCCTTTCACTTACTTTTGTTGAATTAATTAGTTATTTTAATATGTTTAAATGAATTTTAAAAAGCTTATTTTATGTTAAGAAATATTTTAATACTCGGTTCAACAGGATCGATCGGTGTAAACGCATTGGAAGTGATTGAAAAATTTCCCGATCGGTTTTCGCTTTTCGCATTAAGCGCAAATAACAATATCGACTTGCTCGAAGAACAGATAAAAAAATTCAATCCTGTTGCTGCTGTGGTTATAGATAAAAAGAAAGCGGAGATTCTCCGCAAAAGATTAGATCATCCTTGCGAAATACTCGAAGGACCGGAAGGGTTACTTGAATTATCTCGTTCGGCAAATTATGATATTTTTCTAAATTCGTTGGTCGGATTTTCCGGACTCGCTCCTACAGTTGAAGCAATAAAACAGAATAAAAGGATAGCTCTCGCCAATAAAGAAACTCTTGTTGTTGCGGGAGAATTAATAAAAATTCTGCTCAAGGAATACGATTCTGAATTGATTCCGGTAGACTCCGAACACAGCGCAATTTTCCAGTGTCTTGTCGGCGAGGATCCTAGCTCAATAAAAAAAATTATTTTAACGGCTTCCGGAGGCCCTTTCCGGAACAAAGCAAAATCCGATTTAAAAAATGTATCGGTTAGCGAAGCGCTCGCGCATCCAAACTGGTCGATGGGAAATAAGATCACTATCGATTCCGCCACAATGATGAACAAAGGTCTGGAAGTTATTGAAGCTCATTGGCTTTTCGATAAACCTAAAGAAGAAATTGAAGTTGTGATTCATCCGCAATCGGTTATTCATTCGATGATAGAATTTGACGACGGATCGATAAAAGCTCAGTTGAGCGCCCCCGATATGAAACTGCCGATCCAGTATGCGTTCACTTTTCCGGAAAGATTGAAGAGTAATTTTGTAAATACAAATTTATTTAAAATACGGGAATTAACTTTTTCCGAACCCGATTTTGAGAAGTTCCGTTGTCTTAATTTAGCTTACCATGTTATGGAACAAGGAGGAACCGCGCCTTGTATATTGAATGCGGCAAATGAGATTGCTGTGGAAAAATTTTTGAACAATAAAATTAAATTTCTACAAATACCAGAAATTATTGACGAAGCCCTAGCGAAGATCGAGAACCGCCAATCTCCCGATCTTGAAACTATTTTCGACTGTGATCGTCAAACTAGAGAGTTTCTAAAGAAAAAATACAATTAAAGGATTTTAAATGGATTATATATTTTATTTTATAATAACAATAGCGATTTTGGTGTTCGTCCACGAATTCGGACATTTTGCCGCTGCAAAGTTATCAAAAATGAGAGTGGATGTTTTCGCTATAGGGTTCGGACAAAGACTCTTCGGTTACAATAAATTAACCGGATTTACCACAGGCTCTCTTCCCAAGGATTTTGACGGACAGGGGAATACTGATTACAGGCTTAGTCTCCTTCCGTTAGGCGGGTATGTGAAAATTGCAGGAATGGTTGACGAAAGTTTCGATACAGAATATAAAAACCGCGAACCCCAGCCCTACGAATTCCGCTCTAGACCGACTTACCAAAAGTTATTCGTCATCAGCGCCGGCGTTCTTATGAATCTCCTTTTAACACTTATTGTTTTTTGGGGAATAAATTTTTCGCAGGGGAAACAAGTTTACAATACCACAAGCGTTGGAACAATAAGCGAACAAAGCCTTGCCGCCGATGCTGGGTTTCAATCCGGAGACGAGATTATTTCAATCGACGGAACGAAAGTAAATCACTGGGAAGAAGTAATGAATAATCTTCTTCTTACAAATGTGGGTAAAGAAAAAGAAGTTGTTGTAATGCGTAACGGTGAAGAAGTAAAATTCGCTGTTCCGGCTTCCGTAATTACTGACGCACAGCAGGAAGGTATGTTTCTGCCGATAGGAAATACGGAGCCATATATTTCGGAAGTGATGAAAAATTCTCCCGCCGAAGAATCGGGAATAGAAGCGGGCGATATATTTCTTGAAATTGATAACCATAAAATTAATGAAAGTCAGGACGTAATAGATATAGTTTCTTCGAATAGAGAGAAAGATATTCCGGTTGTGCTTTTAAGGAATGAAGATACTGTTAGGACTATGGTCAATCCCGGAATTGAAGGAAAAATCGGCGTGGCCATCGCGAGTATGTATGCCGGACCAGTGCATAAACAAAAGTATAGTTTCGGCGAGTCGGTTGAAAAAAGTTTTACCGATATCGGACAAATAACCGCTTTAACTTTCGCGATGGGAAAAAATATTATTACCGGCGAAATGGAATTCAGCAGCGCTTTCGGCGGACCCGTAAAAATTGCGCAGTTTGCGGCAACATCAGCTGAACGAGGAATGATGTCCTTCTTATATTTTCTCGCGATGCTTAGTCTGAGTCTTGCAATAATCAATATACTTCCTTTCCCGGCTTTAGACGGCGGTCATTTTGTAATAATTGCCATTGAAGGAATAATGAGACGAGAACTTCCGCTAAAATTTAAAATCGCTATTCAAAATGCCGGCTTTGTGCTGCTTTTAGCGTTAATGGCCTTTATAATTTACAGCGATATTGTAAGTCTTTAATTTAAATGGAAAAACTTATTTTAATGAGTGAATCTTGGAAGCTTGCAAGATAAGTTTTTCCTTTTGTCCAACGCCGCGGATTTGAACTTTGAAGTAAATATTTCTTCCTGCACTACGCGTGAACTTAGTGATTAAGCTCTTTCTCTGTTACCTGCATTGTCACGCATAATTAATGAACGAACTATAATCCGGATCAAAGAGCCGCTTGTAAATCCGCATCGCAAAAGTATCCGTCATTCCAGCTATATAATCGCAAATTAGTCTTGCGCGCTTATTTTTATCCGGTTCATCGCGCACTATCTTATCAGAAAAATCCGGAAGCAATTTTATTTCCGACATGTTTTTTACATAATTATCCTCCAAAACGCGGAATATGGACTGCAGCATCATATCTCCCTTCAACTCCATTTGATGGAGCTGGGCGGAACGGAAAACCAATTCAACCGAAATCCTTTTGTAGAAGGTTACTTTTTCGCAAATTTCATCGTTGGTAACTAACTCATATTTGTAGCGGTTCGTTTTATCGTCTAAAAAAGATTCCTTCTCTCTAAGCTCGAATGAGTTAATAAACTCACCTATCTGTGCGCCGAAAATTCTTTTATAATTTTTTTGTTTGATAATTGAGATTATTTCATCAATAATTTTTTTCTGATTATCCGAAAATTCTTTTCCTTTTTCTTCTCTCCAGTTTTCCAATTTTTGTATTGTCAAAAACCCACCCGAAATACTATCCACCAAATCATTTATAGCGTAAGCGGTGTCATCCGCCCAATCCATAATTTGGCATTCAACGCTCTGGAATTTATTCAGTTCTTCGCCCGGCTTAAAATACTCCAACAAATTTATATCTCTAAAAACATTAGCGAGAATTTCATTTTGCTCGTCGTAAAGAAAATGATTTTCCGGATTTTCTAACTGTGAGTAAAGTGATTTATATTTTAAAATGCTCTCAAGAAAGGCGCGCGTCCCGTTCATTCCGCGTCTCGTTTCTTCGGTAGTATAAAATATTTTTGTAAGCAACCGAAGAGTCTGAGCGTTACCTTCGAATCCGCCAAAAGGCTGCATCAATTTATTCAGCGTTCTTTCACCCGCGTGCCCGAATGGCGGATGACCGAGATCGTGAGTTAAACAAGCCGCTTCAACCAGATCGGAATCGATGAAATAATTTTCATTTAAACGATGATCGGTTTTCTTCAAAAAATTACAGATCGACCTTCCGATCTGCGCGACTTCAATTGAATGAGTCAATCGCGTTCTGTAGAAATCGTACTCGCCGGGAAGAAAAACCTGCGTCTTCCCCTGCAGCCGCCTAAACTCGGACGAGTGAATAATTCTATCGCGGTCAATCTGGAATTCCGTCCGGTAATCTTCGTCTCTTGTAGTTTCGCTAAAACGTTCAAGGTCGTAATCTTTGTAGAAATTATTTTTCATTTTAAAAGATAAAATTTATTACCAAGATTACCAATCAAGAAGGTTACTGCGAAGGCTCGAATGAAAAGCGGATATAATTTTAGCTCAGGAATTATAATGTGAAAATCAAAAGCAGAATACAATAGTAATATGATACCCGCGAATAATTTAAATTTCTGGCATGAGTTTTCTTTATGTCTTGTTTCTTCATAAGGAAACTCTTGTCTTTCTTTTAAAGTAAATGATTTCAATGGATAAAAAATTCGAAATAGATTTTTTGGGCGATGCGATTGATTTCATGGATTCCTTAGACATAAAGGCTCGCAGGAAAATATATTATAACGCACGAAAAGCTCAATTAGTTAATGACCCGGAATTATTTAAAAATTAACAGAGTATATCTGGGAATTCAGAACATTATATGATAAAAAGTATTATAGACTTCTGGTATTTTGGGATAAAACAGAAAAAACAGAAATCCTAGTAATTGCGGCTAATGGTTTTATCAAAAAAACAAAGCAAACTCCGAAGAACGAATTAAAAAAAACCGAGGGAATAAGGAAAGACTATTTTGAAATGAAAGAGAAGAAAAATGAAAAAAGATAAATTACGAAGAAAGAGCCTAGATCAAATGATCGATAATCATATAGGCAAAATAGGAACTGAAAAACGGGATGCTTTCGAGGAAGAGTTACGCCTAGACATTTTAGGACAAACAATAAAAAGAATTCGCGAAGAAAAACATTTAACCCAGGCCCAACTTGGGGAAATGGTCGGCGTGAAAAAGGCGCAGATTTCAAAAATTGAAAATAATTTAACAGACGCCCGTTTCGAAACTATCTTGAAAGTGTTTAGAGCATTAAACGCTAAAATTAATTTTAATGTTAAATTAGGATAAATCAGCACAGGTTAATGCATTCCAATCTTTCTGATCTGCGCTTCTAATTCGCTGATTCTATTGCCGTTGGCTTCAGCCAACGGTAAAAAGATTTCATAAGAAAGATATGGGCTTTAGCCCCCTAAATGTTACTCAGAAAAACCAACTTTCATTTTAGTGTTAATGCGGCTAAAGCCGGTTTTTTAATTTAATTTTATCCGTCAGTTAAAACTGACGGCAATAGAAATTTCAAAAAGCCGGTTGGTAAACCCATCATTTAATATAAGATGACAAAAGAGCATCAAGTTAATATTACAAAAGCGGTAATAATTGGACTGTTTTTTTCGTATTATAAACTAATAATTGTATTCGGAATCGAAATTTGACACGAATAAAATACAATTTCTTAGTCTAATAAAAGTCCTCCCCTTTGTCAAAGAGGAGGATTTGATGAGGTTAGTAATTATTCCTTCTCGAATTTTATTCTTCCGTCTCCGTCATAATTGGCTTCAATCGTATCGCCCGCAGAATAATTATTCATAAGTAATTCGGTAGAAAGCGGATTTGTAAGATATTTCTGAATTGTTCGTTTCAACGGTCTCGCGCCGAAACTGACGTCGTAACCGATCTTCAGCAAAAAGTCCTTCACATCGTCACTAACTTTTAATTGCATATTTTTATCCGCAAGCATTTTATTAACGCGCTGAAGCTGGATATTGATTATGTCTTTCAACTCAGATTTAAGAAGCGGTTTGAATAGAACCACTTCGTCAATCCTGTTAAGGAATTCAGGACGGATCGTTTTCCTCAGGAGGTCGCTCAGCTTTACCCGAAGATCGCCGAGAATCTCTTCATAATTATCCTCATTAAAATCTTCAAGCCTTTCCTGAATTAAATGCGAACCGAGATTCGAAGTCATTATGATTATCGTATTTTTGAAATCTACGGTTCTTCCCTGATTGTCGGTCAATCTTCCATCTTCCAAAACCTGAAGAAGAATATTGAAAACTTCCGGATGAGCCTTTTCAATCTCGTCCAGAAGTACGACGGAATATGGTCTTCGTCTGATAGCCTCTGTAAGCTGCCCGCCTTCTTCGTAACCGACGTATCCCGGAGGCGCTCCGATCAATCTTGAAACGGAATGCTTCTCCATATATTCCGACATATCGATACGAACGATTGCGTGTTCATCATTAAAGAGAAACTCGGCAAGTGTTCTGGCTAATTCCGTTTTTCCCACTCCAGTTGTCCCGATGAAAATAAAGGATCCGATCGGTCGGTTCACATCCTGTAATCCGGCGCGTGATCTTCTGATAGCGTTAGCAACGGCGGCTACTGCTTCGTTCTGCCCGATCACTCTCCTGTGCAGTTCGTCTTCCATCCTGATCAACTTACTCCGCTCGCTTTCAAGCATTCGGTTTACGGGAATGCCAGTCCACTTTGCAACAACTTCCGCAATATCCTCAGCGTCGACTTCCTCTTTCAGCATCTTCCTGTTCTTCTGAATCTCTTTCAGTTTTTCTGTTTCTTCTTTCAGATCATTTTCCAGTTCCGTAATTTTTCCATATCGTATCTCTGCAACCTTCCCGAGGTCGCCTTCGCGCTCGTATCTTTCCGCCTGTGTTTTTAGATTATCTATCTCGCTCTTCATCGAACGTATTTTTTGTATGTTCTCTTTTTCAAGCTCCCAATGGCTCCGTAATTCATTTCTCTCTTCCGAAAGATCGCTTAATTCTTTTTTCAGTTCTTCCAAACGATTTTTCGATTCATCGTCTTTCTCCCGCTTCAATGCTTCTTTCTCAATCTCTAACTGCTTTATTCTCCGTTCCAAAACGTCAAGTTCTTCGGGCATCGAATCAATTTCAATCCGCAATTTTGAAGCTGCCTCATCTATCAGATCAATCGCCTTATCAGGTAAAAATCTATCGGTTATATACCTGTTGGAAAGCTGAACGGCCGAGACAATCGCGCCGTCCGTAATACGAACCCCGTGATGAACTTCATACCGCTCCTTTAATCCGCGCAAAATAGAAACAGCGTCTTCTTCCGATGGTTCAGCAACAACTACCGGTTGAAATCTTCTCTCAAGCGCAGCGTCTTTTTCGATATATTTTTTATATTCATTCAAAGTAGTCGCGCCGATCGTATGCAGCTCGCCGCGCGCCAAAGCCGGTTTAAGAATATTCGCCGCATCCATCGATCCGTCCGTTCTTCCCGCCCCGACTAACTGATGAAGCTCGTCGATGAAAAGAATAACTTCGCCGTTAGAATCCTGAACTTCCTTTACCACAGCTTTCATTCTTTCTTCAAACTGTCCGCGGAACTGAGTTCCGGCAACTAGCGCGCCCATATCGAGCGCTACAATCCTTTTAGTGCGCAAAGTTTCCGGCGCATCTCCCGAAACTATTCTGTGCGCAATTCCCTCGGCAATCGCGGTCTTTCCAACCCCTGGTTCGCCTATCAATACTGGATTATTTTTCGTTCTTCTGGATAAAACCTGAAGCACGCGTCTTATTTCCTCGTCGCGTCCGATAACCGGATCAAGCTTTCCCGCGCGCGCTAACTCGTTTAAATCCCTTCCATATTTTTTTAATGATTGATAAGTATCTTCGGGATTTTGAGAAGTTACTCTTTGATTTCCGCGTACTCCCTGAAGCGCAGTCATCACAGCGTTTTTTTCAACGCCGTTATCGCGAAGCAATTGACCTGCTTTCCCTTTATCGTCGGAGAGTGCGATCAAAAGATGATCGGTTGAAACATACTCGTCTTTCAGTCGTTTAGCTTCTTCTGACGCTTTATCGAAAAGCTGCGCGGATGCCTGAGACATTTGCTGATTTCCTACTCCGGCGCCTGAAACTTCAGGTAGATTTTCCAAAAGCGCACTTGCTTTTATTTTAAGCTGATTTACATTCGCGCCGACTTTTTGAATTATCGAAACAGCAATCCCTTCTGCATCCTGAAGCATCGCGGCAAGAATATGTTCCGGTTCAATAATTTGATGATTATAATTCTGCGCAATTTCTACGGCGTCCTGAACCGTATCCTGCGCTTTCACAGTAAATTTGTTAAAATTAAATGCCATTTTATTTTCCTCGTATAAATTTATTTAAAATATAACAGCCAAAACTCCGCATAAAGCCGCAACGAAATCTTAAACTAAAAAAATAAATCTTGGAGTTTTGGGTAAGTATAAACTACAAATGATACAATTAAAAGCAAAGAAAGTTTCATTGGAGTGGTGTGAAGCAAGAGGCGGGAACGCGAGCAAAAACAAAACTGATCCGTCCAGAGCAACAACCGGATTTAGTCTGGCGATATATAAGGCGGCTAAAGCGCCTTAAGATTTTTATTTCATCAACACTCCCCCTGAAGCGGAAGGCAACAATATTATTCTGACAAAATATTTATCCCGTCTCGCTTCTGGAGTCTTAAATATTTTACAAATTAAACCAATAATTAAATTTCATCAAAAAGATATTATCCGGTTCTTCAAACCAAAGATTTTTGAGATCTCTTTGGAATTTAAAATCGCCCGGATACTGCGTATTGGATTTATCATGCGTCCAGACAAAATAGAAAATAGATCCCGGCATAACTTCCCATCTTAATACTAAATTTCCCCGCAGGGACTTAAAATTGAAATCCGGGTTTTCAAAAGTAAAAGGTTCCGCATCGCCGTTTCCGTCCGGATCAATCGTATACTCTTCATCTTCCGCATTAAAAGAAATAGAACCGCCGTTGTCTTCATAAATATTGAAATTTCTTGTTCCCGGTTCGGCAAGTTCTTTAAACCTCGAATAATTTCCGACCGAAATTAGGGGCTGAACAAAAAGCTGTAAACTAAGCGTAGGTGTGAAAGTCCAGTTTAATCTAATATTGGCGGCTATTGTTTTCTGATCAATTTCTCCGAAGACGTATCGCTTGCCAAAAGTTTTCTGCGCGAAAGGATCGCTGAAACTATCAACCCACTGTAGTTTTTCGAAATGTCTCGAAAACTCCGGTCCAACACTAAAACTAACCTGAGCGGACGGTTTCCATACAACGTCAAATCCGTATTCGTAATAATAACTTCCCAATTTATCCACGGCGTAATTTCCGTCAATGTCGTATATTACTTTTTTTCTGGTATCCGAACTTATATCTAAACTGAATTGCCAGACAGACGGATCGCGCACTAACGGGCCGCCGCGAGTTAATGTTTGATTATAATCTTCAAAATTATAGCTCGGTCTGAAATCCAGAGTGTAATAATTCAAAAATTGAAAATTTGTGAATAACATTAATCCGTTGTTCGTTATATCACCGTCAAAGTTATAGTTTCTGAAATGAGAGAAGTAAAAACTTTTTTTGCGAAAAATCTTTCCCGGTTTAAACCAGCGGTAACCTAGAACTGTGTGCGCGTTAATCCGGTCGCCCATCCATTGAAAACCGAGATCGTTATATTCAAACCCGGGAGAAACCATACCGAACGCCGAGTTGATGTAGAAATTTCCTTTCTGTTTATTGAACATCATTCGCGTATAATATCCCGAAAGCGATGTGCGGGAACTGTCGAGCGAATATGATTCCGCATCAGGACGTTGAAAATATCTGTAAGGCGCTTCCTGAAGTTCAACGAGATAATCTTTCGTTCCCCGTGTATGAGAACCGGCGGCTGCAAAGTTAACTGCGTATTGATCGTCATCCCCAAAAATTTTATAACCGTCAATTCCGCCCACATATGCAGCTTCGGATAGTGATGATTCCAAACCTGGAGTTCTTAGATCGCGGTTGACCGACGTAAAAATAAATCCGAGTGCGCTGTTGCCGCCGTCAAATTCCCTGCTTCCCCTTAAAACTCCGTAATGAGTAAATGGTTCTACTTCGTGATCGAAAAACTCTCCATTGGAATTTATCTCTGCATAAGTTCGTTCGGTTGCTGCGCTAAGCGCTCCGACAGTAAAATTTTCACCGATCTTTCCGGTTAGTTTTGCCGCGCCTAAAATTCTTGTATCGGAGGGATAATTTTCATATTCATTATCGGGCGTATCTCCCTGCGGCGATCTGCCGATCCTTCTTGAATAGAAAAATTCCGGGCTTCCAAAATTGAATCCCCAATTATTATTTACTCCGCCGAATCCGAAATAAAATATTTCCGATCCTTCGATAAAAAAAGATCGTTTCTCCGGAAAAAATGTTTCGAAAGCGCTCAGATTTACTACCGCGGGATCGACTTCCACCTGACCAAAATCAGGATTTATGGTTGCGTTGATATTTAAATTACTTCCGATGCCAATTTTAAAATCGGCGCCGAAAGAAGTTTTATACTGATTCGATTTATAAAATGGATCGCCGGATTCGCGCTGTAAATATTGTGCTTTCTGAACAAAATATGGTATTACCTCAATTCTGTTCGATGGTTTTACACCGTTCAATCCGGATAAGATTGCGAAGTGCGAAACGAATCCGCTCTGGTCTTTCGGAACCATCACAAAATAATCCCGCTCCTGTTTCCGCTTGATGCGCCTTTGAAAATTAACTCCCCATTCCATTTCTTCCATACTGCGAAACCGCAACTGAGAAAAAGGGATTTTGAATTCTACCATCCAGCCATCATCATTTAAATTTGTTTTGGCTTCCCATTTCCCATCCCAGCTATCGTCATCCCAACTATCGTTATAAATTGTTCCATCCATCATAGAACCGCCGGCGTTAACTGCAAAATAATAACCGGTGCGTCTATCCAGAAACGGATCTACGTAAAAATAAAACCAGTCGCTGTCTACATAATTATCGCGCCGCGCCATACTTGCGTCAATAGATTCAGGCGCCGAATCGTGAAGTTTTGCAGCGACATAAAGATTAGCGTTATCATAAGCAATCCAGACTTCGGTTTTTTCGGAAGCCGGTTTTCCTTCTTGCGGATCGGCTTGAACAAAATTTGAGATAATGGGATTATCCCAGACTTTTTCAGTGAGCTTACCGTCCAAAATAATAGGATTTTCTAATTTGTAGCCCGTAATTTTAACGGGAGTTTCGTTATAAGCCAGACTTGTAATGAAAGAAACAAAAACAAACAGTAAAACTTTTCGCATCATTTTTCCTATGAGTATAATCGGATAACTAGAAATTTAGACTTACGAAAATAAAAAAAGTTGTATCGTTTTGGGAAAAAATTATTAATTATCCGATGAAGCAAGATGCAATCCCTCTTCTCTTATAATAACTTCTATTAATTTGTCAAGGTCTCCTGAAATTTCAGCTAACACAAGTTCATCATCCGAAAGCGCGATAACAAAGATCGAGTTCAAATCTTCGCCCTCGGCTTTAACGTAAACTGATGATATCTCGTCACGATCTCGTGCTTTAACGAGAAATTCCCAACCGTCGGACTGGAGAAATGAATCTACATTTTTTAGATAGGAGAGATTGATTTCCCCGCTTCCGTAATTACTTCGGTTATATACACCGACTTGAACGTTAGAAACGTTATCAAAAATCTCCTCAATATTTTCATCTTCTTCTTCGGCAAATCTTACGAATAATCCGGCGAAGTAAATTAATCCGGGCCCCACGGCGAATTCCACATCTTTTTGAAATTCGTCGTCGACGGAATCCAAAATGTTTGCTCTTATTTTTTGGAAATCTCTGTTAACGCCTATGCAGCCGCTTAGAAGAAAGGCTGCTATTAAAACAACAAAAATATTTCGTATTTTAAAATTCATACTACGCCTCAATATTAATCGTGAACATTAACTTTGTCTAGCGAAGGAATATCAAACTTATCCGATAATCTTCCAATAGTTTCCAGATCGATCCTTCCGACTATATTAACAAACGCTGCTTCTCCATTCGGGTCAAGAGCCATTACAACAAGTCCAACAATATTATCGTTACCATCAGTTTTGATATAAACGTTGGCCATTTCGCCTCTGTCTTTCGTGCGGACAATTCGGTCCCACTTACTATTCATAAGATTTTTATTCAACTTTTCGATCCTGTTCTCAAGCGATTTACCATCCGCGTTAGTAAGGCCAAAAGTGTTTACGCGTATCAATTTCAATCCGCTCAATAATTCTTTCAGTCCGGGATCTTCATTACCGGCAAGCTTGGAAACCATTCTCAATAGATTTTCTTCAATCACAACTTCGGTTACCTGTTCGTTATCTTCGAACTGCTCGAAACTGCCGAAATCTAAATAACCCGGTTCGTTGGAATAATTTTTTTCTTGAGCTGTTGCGAAATTTACCAGTAAAAATAACGCTGCAAATATTTTAATTAGATGTTTCATTTTTATTCTCCTCTACAAATAAATGGTTTACTAAATTGATTCCTTCTTTAATAGGTTTTCCTACTCTTGTTGCAAGAACTTCTTTTTCGATTGTTTTTTCGGTTTTATCAAAAATTTTACCTATAACTGCAAGCGAATATTCCACCTGCCGGTTTGCGAGTTCTACTTCGGCTCTTGTATAGCCGTTATATTGCGCCGGACGATTGATGAAAAGAGTTGATACGATTATAAAAATAATTACAACCGCAGAGGCCACGCCCAATGCCGGTCTGGAAATAAAAAGCGTGTAAAGATCTGCGAGAAACGATTTTTTATTTTCGCCTAATTTAAATTTGGCATTAACTTTCTGGATCAGGTCTTCAGGGCATTCTTCCTGCTTTAAATTCTTAACCGAATTATGAACTCTTTTATGCTCTTCGTAAATTCTTTTCGCTTCGTCATTTTCTTCTATAATCCGTCCAACTTTAATTCTTTCAGCGGAATTCAGTTCTCCGTAAACCAAAGCGATAATTTTATTTTCCATTTCTTCGTTCATTTTCATATCACTTCTTCGGGTTTATAAGTCGTTAATTTTTCGCGAAGATTCTTACGCGCTCTAAAAAGATTTACTTTAACACTGCTCATCGGTAAATTTAAAATTTCGCTTATCTCTTTATATTTCATTCCTTCCATTTCGTAAAGGACAAAAACCGACTTCAAATTTTCCGGAAGAATATTTATTACTTCCTTTATTCTATCGCTTATTATTTTTTGATGAACCTCTTCTTCTACGTTTTCAGACCTTACATTCATATTCGAATAATCAAAATCATCGTCAAAAGAAGATTCATTTTGAAGGCTCCGTTTCCTTATTCGTAAATAATCTATACACAAATTATGCGTTGTTTTCATTATGTATTGTTTTGCCGATTTCATCTTAAATGCGTCCATGTTTTTCCATATTCTAATCATTGTTTCTTGCGTAACGTCTTCGGCGTCCATCCGATTCCTTAGCAGGTACATTGAATAATTAAAAATGTTATTCTTATACTGCTGAATTAAATATCGATATTTAAGCGCTTTAATTTTCATCTTCTAATATACAGACGAACGAAAGGTTCAGTTTGTTACAAATTTTGAGAAAGTTTTTTTTGCATTCAGATAAGAGAAAGTCCGTCGTGCATTTTTAATTGTATTAAAAGCATTCCGCAGGAAGTTGAAATTGAAGCAAGGAATTCTTTTAAATTTAGATGATGAGACAATAAATGAAGCGGTTTTGCAAAATCATTTTACTAATGGTTTGACTCAAATATTTTGAGAATTCAAATTTTTGTAGTAAAATAGCCTTATGAATGAAAAGAAAAAAACCAAAATTGAAAACACGTTCCGTCAATCAGATTCTCAGGATAATCTTTTTGACGCCTTCCAATCGGCGATTGAGAATAATTTAAAAGAAGCGGAAATATACAAAGTACTGCTGGCAAATCCTGTTCTTTCGCCGGATGAAATAATTATGTTTACGGAGAAACTCTGTCGGGAATTTCCCGATCAAAAATTCGGATATTATATTTGGACGGCACAGGTTTTTGAAAACAAATCTGCCGGACAGGAAAATATGCTGCGCGCTATGGATTATTACATCAAAGCCGCGGATACCGAACCGACAAATTTTTCTCCCTATATCTCCTTATTAAATCTATATAATATTGAATTGGATATTCCTTCGAACAAAAAAATTCTAAATTATGTTGAAGACGGAGTAAGAAAAGTCCATAAGAAAAGTAAGATCTATTATGCGCTGGCAAATCTATACAAGAAATTGGGTGACATTCAAAACGAAGCAAGAAACTACGCGCTAGGAGAAAAATCCTCTCAAAGAGAAAAGTGAAAAATTAAGCAGTGAACAGTGAAAAATTTGGGTGAAACAGAGGTAAATAAAATATTATATTTAACAAATTTTTTGAGTCTTCTAACCTTTTGACGTTTGACATTTGGCCTTTGACGGTTTAATAATAATATCCAATTGTAAAATAAAAATAAGTATCTCCCCAGTTTACGTAACGTTCCTGGGGTTTGTTTTCGAAAGTGAAACTTTTACCGATAGAAAAATCCGCAGGACCAATGGGAGTATCCAATGATATTGTTGCACCGGCTCCATGCTTAAGATCACGAAATCGAATTTGCTCCTGCTCTTTCCAAGTTGATCCGAGATCGTAACGGAAACTAATATAAGTATCGAAGTAGATTTTTACCGGAAACATTAACCTGTATTCTAAAGAAGATAAGAATATTTGTCTGCCGCGGTATTCATAATCACGGAATCCGAAAAATGAAGACTGACCGCCCAATGAAAACTGCTGCGATAATGGCAAAGTTTCATCTGCGAATCCGAGCATGAAATGTGGAATAATTGTATGGAATTTATTTATCGAAATATAGCTGCTGTAATCAAGGGCAAATTTTGTGTAAGTAATATCACCCCCTAAAACTTTCTGCGCAGTCTCATAATATGTTTCAGCTAAAAAACCGCGGGTCGGATACGGATATTTATTTCGGGAATCTATCGACATAACAAATCGGAGCGCAGCGAGTTTTATCAAATAGCCCTCGTTAAAGTTCAAAATATTTTTTATCCTGTCTTGCTGAAATTTACCTTCGACGATAAAATTGCCCAGCCGTTCAACTTGGGTTCCAATCCCCAGCGAGATTCCCGTGTGCGATTCAGTATATTCCGCGGATTTATTCCTGTCAATATTGGCTTTGGAAGAATCGTCCGCGTAAACATTTATATCGCGCATTGAATAAAATCCGCGCAACTTGTAAGTAAAATAAGTATCAAAAACACGGTTAGCTTTATGCTCTAAAATGTAAGATCGGTTCTTTACTCCCAGCGTTAAGTTTGTACCTACTTCCGTTCCGGTTCCGTAAAAATTTTCATTTCTAAAATCGATCGATGCCTGCGTTAAATACTCGTTGTCAATCCGGATTCCGAACCGGAGTATTTTGGAATATTCTTCCTCGATGATGATATTTAAAATATTTTTTGAACCTTTCTGTACAATGGAAATTTCCACCGCTTCAAACAATCCCGTGCTTTGCAAATTTCTCAATCCTTCGGCAGCTTTTGCGTAGCGGAATATTTCTCCGGTTTCAACCGGAAATTCCCTGGTAATCACTTGATGATTCGTACGTTTTGTACCCACCACAAAAATGTCGGAGATAATTCCTTCCGAGATCTTTACGCTCAAAACTCTCTTTTCTCCGTCAAACTCAACATCTTCAATCTGCGCAAGCGAATAACCGATTTTCCGGTAGAACCTCGTAACATCGAGCAGCGCGTTAAATAAACTTTTACTGCAATAAGGTTTTCCTTTTAAGCCCGATAAAGTATGAACCAGCTGGCTTTTCAACTCCGGAGAATTTCCCGAAAAAACTATATCTTTTACAAGTGGATTTTCTTCTTCTACAAGTGAAATTACATTTGCTCCGCCGGCCGTATCAATCTCAAGATGAAGATCTTTTATTCCTCCTTTTTTATATAATTTGTATAATTCGTAAAGAAGTTCTTCGTTTGAGACTAAATCTTTCTCAGTAAATTTCTGCAGCAATTCTTTTTCTCTTGATGAAGGACTTTCTTCCAATTTGAGATTGTTGAAGTAAATCAAATTATTATGAAGTGATTTTTTAATTTCGTCTTCCACTCTTTTCTTAATGGAATCAATTTTTGGAAGTGCCGCTTGATAACCTTTATCGATTATTGTGCGCAAATTTGTAAAATCATTATTCTTTTTTGCTTCAACTTCCGGTACAATTAAAAAATCCGCATACTGAAGATATTGATCGTTAATAATTTTACTCGGAATACTCACAAGCTGGTCTGCAATTTCCCAAGGATATTTCAACTCGTCTTCTTTACGGAGAGGACTTGTTGCATTGGAGGCAATGATCAGATCGCTGTTTAGATCTTTGGCAATTTTTACAGGGAACATTAGCAATTATTCCGCCGTCAACTAAAAGTAAGGAATCTTGACGGACAGGCGGAAGCAAAAGAGAAACACTGGAACTCGCGCGCATTGCCTGAGCCAAAGAACCGCCTGAAAGAAGGATCGAATTTCCTGTAATCAGATCGGCGCTAACTGCTCCGAAATCGTAAAGAAGACTTCCAAAAGAAGAATCCGTCTGTATAGGAGCGTTAATGGCAAGAAGCGTTAAAAAATTTGCGACCGACTGACCGGTGTTTATTGAAGTAGGAACTATCGGAGTAAATCCATCGAAACGTATTGTTAGTATTGCCTTGTCTTCAGTAATTTTCTGATCGATAAAGAGATCGTTTCGGTTTGTGCGTTCGGCGGAAAAATAATCTTCCCATGCAGCATTCGTAACAATTGAATCAAGTTGCTCAAGCGAATATCCTGCGGAATAAAGTCCGCCGATTATACTTCCCATACTTGTACCGTAAATGGAAGTGATCGGTATTTCCGCTTCTTCCAAGGCTTTCAATACACCAAGTTGTGAAATTGCGCGTGAGCCGCCACCGCTTAATACAACTGAAATTTTAGGAAAATTGACAGGAATTAATTCCTTCATACCAAAAGGAATTTCTTTTTCCTTTAAATCCAATTTAAGTATTACCGGTTCCCCGGCAAAAATAGTAACTGCTGTTAAAGCAATTACTATTAATGTTTTAAAATATTTATACATCTCATAAATCGGATAGATAAAATCTATCGTCTTTTCTTAGCGCCTTTTTTCTGTGCTTCTGCCTGTTTTTCCGCGGCGTCCATCATACGCTGCATAAATCCGCCGCTCTTCTTTTTCGGATTTTTTACCGGAACTAATTCGGCTTCACCTTTTTTATGATTTATATAATACTGCTGCCCGATTGATAACAGGTTGAACATAAAATAATATAAGTTCAATCCTGCGGGAAAATTCATAAAAAGGAGCGTGAAAAAAACCGGCATAATATAAACAAGGGCTTTCTGACTCGGATCTTTAACGCTCATTTTCTGCTGGAAGAACATCGTTACACCAAGCAAAATTGCGAGTCCGCCAACTTGATCGATACCAACAAACGGAAGTTTAAAAGGAAGTTCAAAAAGAACATCCGGTGTTGCGAGATTATGAATCCACCAGATAAACGGCTCGTTTCGCAACTGAATCGCAACATTGAAGAGACTCCAAAGTGCAATAAGAATAGGCATCTGAAGAAGCATAGGCAAACAGCCGCCTGCCGGATTTACTCCGTAAGTAGAGTAGAGCTTCATCGTCTCCTTCTGCACGCGCTGAGGGTCATCCTTATACTGCTCTTTCATAGCGGCAATTTTCGGCTGAAGCTGCTGCATCTTTTTCATCGATTTATAGCTCTGCTTCGTAAGCGGGTAAAGAGCTATTTTTATAATTATGGAAAAGATGATAATTACAAATCCGTAATTTGGTATAAACTTGTGCAGGAATATCAAAAGCGGAAGCAGAATATATTCGGAAATTGGACGGATAACCGCCTGCAATCCCATGTAACCTCCGAAATCGTAAGCCGCTTCAAAATCCTTATCGTAGGATTTTAACAGGTCATAATCGATTGGTCCTATATAAAGTTGAAATCTGTTTTTTTGATAATCTCTGTCTTCGAAAGGAACTTTGAGGCTAACGCTGTAAATTTCCCTATCGCCCCATTCAGGATTAATGGTTTTTACGCCTTCCATTAAAGCGCCGCCTTCGCTGCTCGGATTTTGCTGAGCTATTATCGCAATAAAATATTTATTCCGTACGGAAACCCAATCTACTCTGCCGTTTATTTCTTTAGAAACTTCTTCGCCAACATCCGAGGCATCAACCTCAACCTGTTCGCCACCGCTGTATGCGCTGGCGTTAGCCTGGTTGGCTTCGTCAACAGAATTTTTTTCTACAAAATTTATTCCGTCTTCCCAAACCATATCATATCTTAAACTCGAAATTACATTATCCATATTTTCGAGAATCACATCCACATCGGACGCATAATCATTACCGTGAAATATGTAATCTTTTTGTATCGTGCTGCCGTCGGCAACCTGGTAAGAATAAGAAATTTTTAATGAGTCATCCCCGGAAACCTGGTAATAATAGTTATCGGCATCGGAATCGAAATAAAGGTTAGAGGTGTTTACTAATTTTCCTTCTTTTGTAACAAAGACCATGTTGAATTCGCCAAACTTACCGTCGGAACTTTTATTTATAAGCTGAACGTGCCTGTCGTAAAAATTTGCTGTATCCGGAAGTCTTCTGTAATACCAGGTACGGAATTCCTTCAGGTAGTATTTTCTGATTGCCGCACCTCGACTCGTTAGTTCCAGTTTTACAAGGTCCGTTTCAATCGTAATGATCTGCTCGTCTTTTTGTTCCGTCGTATCAACAAAAGCCGCAGCCGGCTCTTCCTTAGCAACCGATTGCTGAATTTCTTCTTCGAGACTTGGGCGAAGAGAATCTGCTTTAACCACAGAAGTGTCCGGCGCCTGATCCATCGGCGGCGGTGGAGTGGGTGAATTAATGTAAAACCAAACAATTAATAATAGTCCGATAAGTACAAAAGCGAGAGTAGTTCTTTTATCCATCAATTTTCCAATTTAATCTAAAGGATCGTAGCCGCCCTTATTAAAAGGGTTGCACCTTAAAATTCTCCACACAGCTTTCGCGCCTCCCTTAAAAACACCGTATTTGGTGAACGATTGAACGGCGTATTCGGAACAAGTTGGGTAAAAACGGCAGGATGGCGGGAAAAGGGGAGAAATTGCTTTTTGATAAATTCGTATCACAAAAACAAAAATGCGTCGCATATCATAATCTTTTTTTAATTTGTTCCATCATGTCAATAACATCCGGCATAATATCTTGGAGATACAAATTCTCATATCTTTTTTTACTTATATGATTCAAAGAAAATACTAAGTAAAGTAATTTTTTTTTCTGATGAACCGGGAGAGCAAGAATCTCTTTATTTAATCTGTAACTTTCGCGTAATAACCGCTTCGCCCTGTTTCGCCACACGGCATTGCCGGCCTTTTTAGAAACGGCAAACGCGGTTTTTATTCCCGGCTCTTCAACATTCTCATATATATAAAAAACAGTTTTTAACTTTCTGCTGCCGGAGAAAATTATTTCTCCGGAACTGTATATTTTCTCAAAATCATTCTTTTTTTTAATTCTTTCCTTTTTAGGAAGAGAAAAACGCTTCAAAGCCTAGAATTCGTCGCTAACTGTTAATCTTTTTCTACCTTTAGCTCTTCTTCTCGCTAATACTTTTCTTCCGTTTTTAGAAGCCATTCTTGCTCTAAAGCCGTGTTTATTTTTTCTTTTCCTGTTGCTCGGCTGAAAAGTCCGTTTCATTTTTTTATCTCCACTTATCTTATTTACAAAGATTCAAAAATTAAGCAAATTTATAGAAATTTACAAGAGATTTTAGAAAGGGGAAATTAGACTCACCCGCGGCCGTAAAGACTGCTACATCTCTTCTTTTAAATTCTTTTGTTCAATTCCTTTGTGTAATTCTTTTTTGCAATTCTCTTTTGTAATGTTTTTTAATGTCTTTCCAGCAAAGCTACATTTTCGATATGATAAGTATGCGGAAACATATCGACCGGACGAATTTTTACAAGACGGTAAGAATCGCCGAGTGCTTTTATATCCCGCGCCTGAGTTGTAGGATTGCAACTAACATAAATTATTTTCTTGGGACTCAATGTTAAAATATCCTTTACAGTTTTCGGATTCATTCCGCTCCGCGGCGGATCAGCTATTATCACATCCGGCTTAGAAATCTCTCTGTGGTCAACTATAGGAAGAAAAGACCGGTTCAAATCGGCTGTGTAAAATCTGCAGTTTTCAATTCCGTTTAACTTTGAGTTCGAAACGGCATCTTTAACAGCCGGTTTCACGCTTTCAAATCCGATAACTTTTTTTACACTGTTGGAAATATAAATCGCAATTGTTCCCGCGCCCGAATAAAGATCGTAAACAATTTCATCACCCGAAAACTTTGCAAAATCTTTTACGGTTTCATATAAATGCTCGGCTTGCAAAGTGTTCGTCTGGAAGAACGAATTAGCACTTATCCTGAATTTATATTTTCCGATATAATCATAAATTACGCCTTCGCCGAAATATGTTTGCTCATAGTCTCCTATTGCTACCTGAGCTTTTTTCATGTTTATATTATTAATAATTGTCGTAATTTTTGGAAAGCGTTCAATCAGCTCATCCGAATATTCCTGCATCAGTTCCCGTTTTTCTTCCGACGTAACTAGATTAACCATAAGATCGTCAGTTTTATGCGCCTGCTTAATAACGAGATTTCTCAAATATCCGCTGTGAGTTTTTGTGGAATAAATGGTTGCGTTTCTCTGTTTGAAAAAATCGCGGGTAAAATTTAATATCTCTGCGCTAATTTCCGATTGGAGATAGCAAACGTCGATATCTAACACTTTTTCGAACTGACGCGGAATATGCAGTCCCAGAGCGAAATGTTTATCTTCAATCAATTCCCCGGAATTAAGTTCCGGTTCGGTAAGCCATCTTTGATTCGAAAATGAAAATTCCATTTTGTTGCGGTAATAAAAGATCTTCTCGGAAGGGATAATTTTTTCGGCTTCAAAATTTTGCAGTCCGCCCAGATGTTCGAACACTTCCTTTACCTGCATCTCTTTATATTTTATTTGTGAATCATATTTCAAGTCCTGCTGTTTACATCCGCCGCAAACGCCGAAGTATTTACATCTTGCTTCAGTCCTCTCCGGGGATGCTTGCAAAATATTTTCCGCTTTTCCTTCGGCATAACTATTTTTTACTTTTCTTAATTTAGCTTCAACAATATCGCCGGGATAAGATCCGTTAACAAAAACCACATATTTTTTTTCTGAGTTTTCTGAATCAACTTTTGCAATCCCTTTTCCTTCGTATGCGTAGCCTTCAATTTTCAATTCGAGTACTTCACCTTTTTTCATCAATTCCCCTTCTTCAATAAAAACGCTTTAAATCCCAAATATTTATCAGCACCGAGTTTTAAAAATGCGTTTGTTTCGTGACTTATTTTTTTTAATAATTTTTTGTAATACGATTTTTCCTCTTCGCTCAAATTCCCCAATGAATTAATTAGTTTTTTTCGGCTGGTTGAATAGTAATCGTTCAATGTGCCGGTTAAGTTTTTCATTTCGGTTATCTTAAAATTTCTTTCCCGATAATATTTTTCCAGCTCTTCAGCCGTTAAAATTAATTGGTCGGATTCTTCTAATATATCTTTTATAAATTGCGGCGGATTTTCTTTCATCAAATAGATTTCCCCAATGCATAAAAATCCATCCGGCTTCAAAAGTTTTTTCAATTCTTTAAATATTTTATTTCTGTTTGATGACGAAACGGACGCTTGAGCATAAATTAGATCAAATGTTTCAGATTCATAATCGGTAACGGAAAAATCCATCAGCTTTACGGGAATTTTATTTTTTAATAATAGATTTGCAGAAATCAGCGATTCATAATCTTCTACAATTATTTCAACATCTCCGTTTTCAGACAATTTTTCTGCGATCGGTTCAGCCGAAGCTCCGACGACAAGAATTTTCATTCCTTCCCAATTTACTTTATCTTTTAAAAATTCAAACTGTTCACTTCCTCCCGGAAGCAGTATCTCTTTTTTCATTTTTTCTTCTCACCCAAATATCCGTACAATATATTCTGCCACTCTTCGCCGTCAATTATATTTAGAATTTCTCTGTTCAATTTTTCTTTAAGTTTGCTTTCACGAGGCAACGCCAACCCGTAATACAAAGGCTCCAGTTGATTCGGCAAAACCGAAAGCTCATTAAATTTTTTTGATTTGATCAAATATTTTAATATCGGTGCGTCATAAACCGCGGCTTCAATCTTTTCATCCGAAAGCGCTTTAACAATCTCTTCGGGCGTATCAAAAACAACAGAAGAAATTCTTTTTTCGTTTAGATACTTTTCACTCGAAGAACTTTTAACCGTGCCTACAGAACTTGAGTAAAGATCCTCCACTCCTTTGATATTAGTATCTAATTGGCTTACTGTAAGTGCTGAAGTTATTGCCGCCGTTATGCTGGAAATCATAATGATTCCGGCGAACATCCAAATCAAAGCGATAATTCTTCCGCCAAAAGTACGCGGAGCTTTATCGCCGTAACCTACCGTCGTCATCGTAACCGCAGCCCACCAAAAACTTGAGCCCAATCCGTGGTGTGTTCTTCCGCCGAATTGCTCTTCGTTGGTTTTTTTTTCGAAGAGCCAGATTAAAAATCCTACCGCGAATAAGATCAAAGTAAGAACTCCGACTATCGTCCAAAACTCAACCGAGATAAGACTTTTAGCGATGGTTAAAATGCTTGCGCGTTTTTTCGATTTTACTGCAATGCCCAAAGACGTTGTGTAATATGGATGAGTAAAATCAAATCTCTCTTCGCGCTCCGCTGTTAATGTTAACGGTGAAACCGCGATGTCTATTTCGCCTGATTCGACAGCGTCCAATAGTCCGCTTAAATCATACTCTTTAACTTCATATTCCAAATCCAGATTTATCGCGATTTCGCGCCAAAGATCAAAGGTGATTCCGTCCCAACTTCCGTCTGCTTCCTTAATGACGAAAGGCTCGGCTATCTTTGTACCTACTACCAGATTTTTTTTCTGCGCGTTGATGTTAAAGACAAAAATTCCGGTGAGTAAAATAAGAAGTAAAAATCTTTTTAAGGATATTGACATCTTATTGTTTTCTCAATTCTTTTTCTTAATTTTAAATTTAACACATAATTATAACTTAAATATGATCAAACTCAAATTTCTTCTGTTTTTTAGCGCAGTTATTTTACTCTTCACCGGGTGCGGAAAAGAGCTTCCGGTTGAAGAAGACTTATCGGGTGAAAGCTACCCGCTTCTGAATCAGGATAGCGTAGAAGTAAGATTTCCTGATATTATTGAAGGAAAAACCGCAGTGGTCGGTTACATATTTACAAATTGTCCGGATATTTGTCCGCTTACAACAAACAATATGCGGTTAGTGCAGGAAAAAGTAAACGCCGCAGGAGTTGAGGGAGTTGAATTTGTTTCGATCAGCTTCGATCCAAAGGTTGATAAACCCTCTGTGCTCAGTAGTTTTGCCGAGGTCCGCAATTTAGATACAAGTAACTGGACATTCCTTACCGGCGATAAAAAAATTATCGATAGTTTGATGGGTAGATTAAAAATTGTTGCCGTTCCGGGGGATACATCCGTTACAAGTTCCGGCGAGGAATATGTCTATTTTATTCACACAGATAGAATATCTCTCTTCGACTCTGAAAATAGATTGCGGAAAAATTATCTTGGAAGCAAAGCTCCGATTGATGAAGTTGTTGAAGATGTAAAAACTCTTGCTGATTAAAAAAAAGGAATTCAGAATGAAAAATTTACTGACGGTTATATTTTTACTTTCATTAATTTTAGTTTCTTGTAATGATAACAAAGAAGAAGTTGAATTAAAAACCGAAGCCAATACCGGAGAACCTGTGGAGATTACAAATCCCTGGTTCCGACCTGCCGCCAAAGGGGCAAACACGGCTTTGTTTTTTGATCTAAAAAATAATACTGATTCGGTTCTTATTATTACCGGAGCTGCTTCTGATCTTGCCGGTCTAACTGAAATTCACGAAACGTTCCATCGGGAAAATGATATGATGGGAATGAGGCATGTTGACAGCGTTGTTGTAGAACCTACAAGCACATTCAACTTTGAGCCGGGTGCCCATCATGTAATGCTTGTCAATCTGCATAATGATCTAAATTTGGGAGATACGGCAAAGGCAGTAATTCAATTTAAAAATCATGATGAAATTGAAATTACTGCAGAAGTGAAAGATCTTATGCCGGAAGACTTAAAGAAATAAACTTTAAGTCTGCTGCTTTTCCTTTAGTGTTTTAAAGGCAAGTGCATACATTTGAATTTGCTTCAGCATAGCGCCGAGACCATTTTTTCGCGTTGGGGAAAGATGGCTGTCGATCCCGATTTCCTTAACGAAATCGGGCGGATTCGAAAGAATTTCATCCGGAGTATGATCTGAGTAAACCCTTAAAACCAAAGCGATCAATCCCTTAACGATCATCGCGTCGCTGTCTGCTTTTACTTTAACCCGATCACCGTCGAATTCGGCTATAGTCCAAACCTGTGACTGGCATCCGTTCAATTTGTTCTTTTCCGTCCGCGCTTCTTCGGGAAACTCATCCAACTCTCTTCCAAGTTTGATAATGTATCCATATCGTTCTTCCCAGTCGTCAAACTCTTCAAATTCTTTAATTATTTCTTGCTGCGTTTCTTTTATTGTCATGATTGTTCAATAATTTTTACGTGTCAAAAGTTTAATTCGGGCAAATGTTACTTCAAAAGATAGAAAATTATAAGGAAAAGAGTAAGCGCAAACTTAAAATGTTTTGCCGCTTCTGAAAAAATGGTTAGTTTAAATTTCTAAATCAGAAAAAAGTATCCGTTTATGACAGTCTTCTTCTCAAAAAAATGCGAACTTGGTATGCAGGCGGTTTTATTCCTTTCAACCCAGGAGAAGAATAAAAAATTTTCCGCCGGAGAAATCTCCAAAGAACTGAAAGTACCGCGTGAATTTGTTTCAAAGGTTTTACAGCACCTTACCGAAAGCAAAATTGTCGGATCACAAAAAGGTAAATTCGGCGGATTTTATCTCGCCAAAAATCCATCTAAAATAAAATTGATCGACATCGTTGAAGCGATAGACGGGCTGGACGTTTTTAACGATTGCGTTCTCGGATTTCCCGGCTGCAGCGTAAAAGAACCGTGTCCGGTTCACGAAAAATGGGGAAAACTCAGAGACGAGGCGTACCGGATGTTAAGCGAAGAATCTCTTTCGGAATTGAAAGAAAAAACATTGAATAAGATTCGGGATTTATGAGAAAAGTTTTATAATTCGCTAATGTTTATCGCGAAAGAGTGAAGAGCAGTGGCTGATCGTTTTTCAGTTTAGATCCGGCGATGTATTTAATGTTGATTATACTGATTATCATTAAAATGAGAATAAATTAATAAATACAAAAAAATGAATACGAAAAAAAGACGTCCGACACATCCGGGCGCTATTTTAAAAAATCTATACATTCTTCCTTTAGATTTAACTATTACAAAGTTATCTGAAATTCTTGGCGTATCGAGAAAGGCGCTGTCAAATATTGTAAATGAAAATAAATCAATTACGCCTTTGATGGCGTTGCGATTGTCGAAAGCCTTTCCCAATTCAACGCCGGATAGCTGGCTGAATCTGCAGAAGAATTACGATTTGTGGCAGGCAGAAAAGAATACGGATGTTTGGCGAAACGTCAAACCGGCGGCGTCTTATGTAAGCGAAGACAAAAATAAATATGGCTAAAGGCAAGACCGGAAGCGCCAAGCCGTTTTCCTATAATAAAATTTCATTAGCTTTATTATACTCGATAACTTTCGTTTTATCCCTTTTTGTATTGACTAAATCTCCATAAAACCTTAATTTATAATCAGAATAATTAATCTGATTATAATATGCCAAAATATATAAAAAACCTTGAACAGCCGGTTCAAAAATATAGATTTATAATCCAGTCTTTATTTGCTATTCTCTGCATTTGGATTGGATTGGAATTCATCAGCTTTATAAAATTTTTGGAAACTAACGGAGCTGCCGGATCTTTTTACAGGCCTCCCGGAGTAGAGGGTTTTCTTCCCATTAGCGCGATGATGAGTTTTTATTATTTTCTTCTTAGCGGCGAAATTCATTCGGCTCATCCAGCAGGAATGTTTATCTTCTTGAGCATTCTCGCAGTTTCATTTTTCGCGGGAAAAGCATTCTGCAGTTGGATTTGCCCGGTTGGTTATATCTCGGAAATGATCGGAGATTTCGGAGAGAAAATACAAAAGAAAATTTTTAAGCGGACGCTCCGTCTTCCCCGCTTTGTCGATTACTTTTTCCGAAGCATTAAATATCTTCTGCTCGGATTTTTCATATATGTTATATTCTTTGCGATGGATATAAATTCTTTGCGCGCATTTTTAAGCAGCCCATATAATAAACTTGCCGACGTTAAGATGTTTTACTTCTTCGCCGATATTTCCCGTTTTGCTATAATTGTGATAGCCGTTCTCTTTTTGCTCTCTGTGTTAGTAAGAAATTTCTGGTGCCGCTATCTTTGCCCTTATGGCGCGCTATTAGGAATTACTTCGTTTCTTAGTCCGAATAAAATTAAAAGGAATGTGGATACGTGCATAGATTGTAAACTCTGCACCAAAGCCTGTCCATCAAATATAAAGGTGCATAAAGTAAAAACAGTTTTATCTGATGAATGTTCATCGTGCTTAAGCTGCGTTGACGCCTGTCCGGTGGCGAATACTTTGGATATTAAATCTTTCGGAAAGAGAAAACTTAACAAGAAATTAGTTGCAGGTTTAATCGTCTTTTTATTTATTGTAGTAACCGGACTTGGAATGGTGACAGGGAATTGGCAGAATGATATTTCAGCGGACGAGTATAAAGATCATTATAAAAATATAAATATGTTGGATCATCCCAAAACCGCTGCCGGTATGAAAAAGATGAATGTAGAATCAACGAATAAATAACAAAGGCGGCGGATTTTCGTCATCTTAAAATTAAGTTTTTAGATTTTATGTTGTATTTGTATTTCTAAAGCTGGCATCAAAATTGGATATTAACCTCTTAAAAACTTTTGGAGATTTGATGTATTCGGAAAGTAAAGATGGAAAGCGAAAAATTTATAAATATTTTACGCCGCCTCCCCAATGGCGTTTCGCTGTAATTCTAACATTAGGAATTTTTGTAGGACTAATTTTCTATGTATTCTATATTTCAAGAGCGTATTCTTATATGCTCGACGATCCGAATGCGTGTATTAACTGCCACGTAATGATTCCGCAGTACACAACGTGGGAAAGAAGCAGCCACGGACGCGTTGCAACCTGCAACGACTGCCACGTGCCGCAAGATAATTTTATTCAATCCTATGCGTTCAAAGCTCAAGACGGAATGTATCACGCATATATGTTTACATTCCGGCTCGAACCGCAAGTCATAAATATGAAGGAAGCCGGGCGGGAAGCTGTTCAGGAGAATTGTATTAGGTGTCACGAAAATCAGCTTCACCCCATTTCGATACGAGCGGTTTCGAATGATATGATAACCGAAGGAAGCGATGTAAAATGCTGGGACTGTCACCGATCAGTTCCTCACGGAATGGTGAATAGTTTATCTTCAGCGCCTTACGTTAATGCTCCGAATCCCAAGTCCGTAGTTCCCGATTGGCTTAGAAAATTTTTAAAAAAATAAAATTAATTTATTTTAATAAAGGTGATATGATGAGATCAATTCAGGAAATATTAAAAGAGAAACCCTGGCTGGGATGGGTCCTTTTTTTTACTACAATAGTCGTGGTTTTCATAATCGGTCTTTTTGCTTCTTCAATTGTAGAGCGGAGAGGGGAAACAACTCAGCTCCAATTAGTTGAGAACTTGGGCGAATGGGAACCAAGAAATGAAGTTTGGGGTCAGAATTTTCCGCGAGAATATGAGGGATATCTCCGGACTCTTGATACAAATTTCGCCAGTAAATATGGCGGTTCTGTAAACCACGATTATCTGGAAAAATATCCTGAGCTCGTAATTATGTGGGCGGGCTATGGATTCTCTAAAGAATATTTTCAGGGAAGAGGACACGCAAACGCTGTAAAAGATATCCGCAACACTTTAAGAACCGGCGGCGTAGAAGTTAGCCCGATGCCGGCTACGTGCTGGACTTGCAAAAGCACAGACGTTCCACGGGTAATGGATTCAATTGGCGTTGCGGAATTCTACGATAAAAAATGGGTTGATCTCGGTTCGGAAATTATCAACCCGATTGGCTGCCAGGATTGTCACGATCCCCAAACAATGAACTTAAGAATAACGCGTCCGGCTTTAATCGAAGCCTTGGATAGACAAGGGAAAAAAGTTGAAGATTTTACGCGGCAGGAAATGCGTTCGCTCGTTTGCGCCCAATGCCACGTTGAATATTATTTTAAGAAAGAAGGAAATTATTTAACTTTTCCCTGGGACAACGGTTACAGCGCCGATGATATGGAAGAATATTATGATGAAATCGATTTTGTAGATTGGACTCATGCGCTTAGTAAAACTCCAATGCTAAAGGCTCAGCATCCCGATTATGAATTATATAAAACCGGCGTTCACGCTGATAGAAATGTTTCATGCGCGGACTGCCATATGCCTTACAAAACTGAGGGCGGCGTAAAATTTACTGATCATCATTTACAAAGTCCGCTAAATAATATTGCAAACTCTTGCCAGGTATGTCACCGCGAAGATACGGATGCGTTGGTTCAAGATGTTAACGAACGTCAGGATAAAGTTTATGAACTAAGAAGACTGGCTGAAAAAGCTTTAGCTGCCGCGCACATAGAAGCTAAAACGGCTTTAGATAACGGCGCCTCCGTAAGCGAAATAAAACCCGCTCAGGATCTTATCCGATCATCGCAATGGAGATGGGATTGGGCTGCCGCTTCCAACAGTATGGGATTTCATTCTCCCACTGAAATTCTTCGCGTCCTCGGAACATCAATACAGAAAGCTGAAGAAGCCCGTAGGGTCTTGGCGACTATATTGGTTCAACAAGGCGCGCGCTATCCCGTTGATATGCCTGAAAATTGGACGCGCGAAAAAGCGCAGGAATACGTGAAGCTTAAAATGGATTTTCTGCGAGACGATAAAAGAAAATTCCTTGAAACTACGGCAAAAGAATGGGACAGTCTGGCGACCGAAAGACAGGGGAAAATAAAAGCGTATTAAATTATTTTAAAGAATATTTTTTCCGCAAAGAGACGCTTTCTGTGGAAAAATTAGAAATAGCGAACAGGCTTGCCCGTTCCTTTAAAGGCTGTGTGAAAATTAAAAAACTAAAAGCGAACTCACCCTTAGTCCCTCTCTTAAAAAGAGAGGGACTTTGAATACAGCCATTTTTCTCCCCTTCTCTTTTCAAAAGAAAGCCGGTCTCGACTTGTCGGGAGGGCAGTGGGTTGAGTTCAGGACTTAGGAAGCGATTATAACACAAGCTATTTATTTAAGGGTAAAGACGTTCCGGAGTTTTTCTTATAGAAGATAGACGCCGCAATTTTGATTTGAATAGCTGAGAAAAATTAAAAAATATAGTTAGCGAAAAAGTTTTAGAGGAAGTTTTAAATTCTTTCAACGTAGAAATCATTCACGATCTCAATGACCGGGACAGATTTTTTTTGAACATGGGAAATCGGATTGCAGTTTTTATTTCCATTTTAATTTGCAATATTTACGGTAGGAATTACTCCGAAATTAAATTGAAACGGAATAAATTAAGTTTTTAAAAGGAGATAAAAATGTTTGGATCAGTCGGAGCAACGGAAATTATAATTATTCTATTCGTGCTTGTTCTTTTATTCGGAGCTAAAAAGCTTCCTGAACTTGCTAAGGGAATTGGTCAGGGAGTTAAAGAATTAAAAAACTCCATGAAAGACGACGACAATGATGATAACAAAGAAAACGAAAAAATAAACGAAAAAAAGAACACGGATTAAAAAACGAAATAACTTCGGGCTTTATCACTAAAACCATCACGGACTACGAGAAAAGACCGAGGGTTCGACAAGAAATTGCTGCCTCCCTAATCCCTTTTTTAATTATTCTTTACAAACTGCTCGGCGTAATATCCGGCGTTTAATTTTTCTCCCGTCGATTTTTCAATCATTTCGGAATGCGGATACAAGGCACCGAAAGAGAAAAATAAATACTTCAAATAATTTCCGACATCTGCGCTGCCTGTAAAACTTTTATCAACATCGGGTTTATCCTTCAACACTTTTCTTGTGATATAAGAATATAATTGTGAAGCAAGCAGTTCGCCCAGCATATAATTATGATAATATGCCGGATACAAAGCGATATGAATTTTCGCCGCCCAATCGGGTTTGTTCCTACCCTCAGGTTTTTTAAGAGATTGATATTTCTCAACCAGTTTCCACCAAAGCTCGTTTAAATCCTGATCGGGATTTTCATACATCGCTTTCTCGAATCGGAACATTACCTGTACCCAGCGCGTAAAGACAAGCTGCTGTATCCTCAAAATTTTTCCGCTTTCGGATACTAACTTTTTGCGGTCATCCGAATTGATCAATCCGTTTGCAAAAAGCCAATCCGGATCCGAAGCGAATCTTCCAAACAACATTGCGATCGCCTCTGTTGTAAAAATATGTGCCGGTTCGCGCAGCCGCCAGGGAAGTTTTGCCGAAATATATTTATCGTAAACCGCATGACCGAACTCATGCAGCATAGTTCCCATCCAATCGTTGTTAGGTTTTACATTGCAGACTACGCGCACATCTTCGCCCCGGTCAATATTTACACAGTAAGCATGTTGATATTTTCCATCTTTTTCAAAGAGATCGCTCTTCTCCAACAAGTCATCTATGTTTAAATCCAGGCTCTTAAAATATTCTCTCGTTATTTCAACAATATCTTGATTTTTATAATATTGGTTGAGATCCAGCTCATAAATTTCCGGTGCATGCTGAAAAAATTTGTCCTGATAATGCCATGGCATTAACTCTTCTTCAGGGAGGCTGAATCTTTTTGATAAATAATTATCTATCTCTTCTTTAACGGATTGAAATTCTCGCCTTGTAAGTTCGTCCAATTTATCGAAAAGTGTCGATAACTCGTCCGGATCCTGTTCTGAAAGTTTTAAACTCATTTCGTGGAAATTGTCGTAACCCAATTCTTTTGCTGACTTATTCCGGAGTCTCACAAGTTTGATTATATCTTCGTGAACTTCTTCGCCAATCTCTTTGCTCGCTTTCCAAATTTCTTCAAGCTCTTTATTATTTTTAGATGACTTAAGCGCTTCGTCTATTTCGTTGTCAGTCAATTCTTTGCCGTTTACTTTAGCGCGAAAAATGGAAAACTTCCTTTCGATTTCTGTGGATAGATTAATTATTTCTTCTAAGAGGGTTTCATCAAATTGATTAGAAGCAAAATCGTTGAAATACAAATCAACTTCCCTTCTCAAAACCGGATCGGAAATTTTTCCTTCTTTAAACTTTTTTAACTCCTCAAATCTTTCTTTATCACTAAAGATTTGATTCAACTCCAATTTCAATTCCGATGCTTTTACAAAATCTTTTTCGACGCCGGAAATACTCGCGTTGAAAA
Organism: uncultured Melioribacteraceae bacterium; assembly: GCA_963821715.1. Classification (GTDB taxonomy): domain Bacteria; phylum Bacteroidota; class Ignavibacteria; order Ignavibacteriales; family Melioribacteraceae; genus CAWGET01. The sequence continues at coordinate 65,788 of CAWGET010000005.1, read as the reverse complement.
ATGCCATATTCGATTTCCGGTAAAGTGGAATAACTTCATTTTCCAGTTCTTCAATAAATTTAATAATTATCTCACTCATAAATATTTCCTGGTTTAAATTATCCATCGCAAAAAGCGATCTAACACGGTAATTAGGAAAGCGGCAAGCAGCAAAGTACCAAATCCTTTTATTTTAAAATCTTTTACTAATTGATCAGTCAGCCACAAAAGAAATGCGTTGATCACAAACTTAAATAAGCCTAGAGTAATAATTAAAAATGGGAAGGAGATAAAAATAATAAACCAGCCTATAAAGAAATTAATAAGGCTGTAAACGAACGCGACTACAAGCGCGGTAGTAAAATTTTTAATATGAATGTTGGGAAGAAGTTTTGCTACTGCAAAAATTGCTATTGTTAGCAGAATAAAATTTAATATAACGCTCATCGGGTTTCCAGTATTTTCAATTCTTTTAAGATATGATTTTGAGAAATTTTAAGCAATGTAATTACTACGATTTTGGCAGCAGGTTGTAGTGTTACAATTAAGTCTATTGCCGTCCGCTTCTTTTCATCATTTTCCACGAGCCTCAGTTCCTGGAAAACCCATGAAACTCATGTAGAGACGTTGCATATAACTTCTCAACAAACACGCCGCTAAATCCTCTATCTCAACAAAATCATCTTCTTAGTTTTAACAAAGCTTCCGGTTTCCAATCTGTAAAAATAAACGCCGCTTGAAACCTGAACTCCGGAATTATTTACGCCGTTCCATATTTTTTTATAAACGCCGCGCGGCTGCTCTTCATCAACCAAAAGGATCACTTCTCTTCCTAGCGCGTCGTAAACTGTTAGGCTAACGCGCGATATTTCCGGTAGATTATATTCAATTACTGTAGCAGGATTAAAGGGATTCGGATAATTTTGTCTAAGTTCAAACGAGTTAATCACAACTTCTTCGCGGTTATCTTCAACGCCTGTAACTATATCGGCTTCAGGGGTCGGTAATTTTTCAGTAGAATAGATATGAAACTCACCAGGCTTCAATAAAATATTTTTAGTCGGATCGGTTACGAATATGCTGTCTCCCGAGAAAAAGTCATACCAAGTTCCCGCAGATTGAAACGCCGGATTTATTTCCCGATTCACAACATCAAAGTTTCCTATAACCGCAATGTTCATCGTGGGATCATTGAGATGAATAGTTTTCAACGCGCCGGAGAGATTTATTTTAAAATCGCGCGTTTCAAAAACATCGTATTCTGTTTTCAGATTTATCAATGCGCTGAATACTTTATATAGATTATTTCTTTTTTGCTGATCCAAATAATCCCAGCGAATCGGCTTATTACCAACTCTTCCATTAAAATCGATAGAATAATCATAACCAAGTTCCCCGAACTGCCAGATCATTTTTGGACCGGGAACTGTGAAGAAAAATGCGGCAGCTAATTTAATCCTGTTCAGCGCCGTCGATGTATCTGTAATATCGTAAGCGCCGGAAGAATTTCCGTATTGCAGATTTTTGAACATCAACCTTTCTTCGTCATGACTTTCCATATAAGAAACTAAATGCGGATCGGTCCAACCGCGCGATTTATACGAAACACCGGTCAGATTCGACTTACCGCTCTCGTTGTAACCCATCGCCGCTTCACTATAATTGTAATTCATATTTCCCCAGATCATCATTCCGTATGAGGAAAGTTCTTTCTCTTCGAGATTATCAGCGAAATGTTCGAGTATCACATAAAAAGACGAATCGACAGACCAGATATGATCCGCCATTCTTTTTAGTATTGCAATGCGCGCCGGATCTTTAGCGCCGCCGTCGCCGGGAGTGTTTGTAAATCCTTTTGTAAAATCGAAACGGTAACCGTCAATGTTGTATTCTTCAATCCAAAAAGTAGTAACGCTATCAACAAATTTTTTGGTCGCCTCGCTTTCGTGGTTAAAATCGTATCCCCATGAAAAAACAGGGTTGGGAGATACTTGATTGAACCAAGGATTTTCAGCCGACGGTCTGTTAAGCGAATTGTTAAAATATAATCTAACCAACGGGTTTAATCCGTAAGCGTGATTTAAGACCAAATCAAAAATTACAGCAATGCTGTCTTGATGAGCGGCATCGATAAATCGTTTTAGCTGCTCAGGAGTTCCGTAATATTTGTCCGGCGCAAAATACATCATCGGGTTGTAGCCCCAGCTTTCGTTTCCTTCAAATTCCATAACAGGCATAAGTTCAATCGCGTTAACGCCCAAATTTTTTAAATATCCGAGCGTATCAATCAAAGCTTCGTAATCGTGCTCTTCCAAAAAATCGCGGAGAAGCATTTCGTAAATTACAAGATCCGTTTTTTTGGGACGATTAAAATCTTCTACCTTCCAATCATACTCTTCCTGACCCGTTTGAAAAACAGAAACAATATTATTTGTTTTGAGATTCGGATAAGGTTTCAGATCGGGATAAGTTTCATCGCTTATCCATTTATCATTCCATGGGTCAAGAATTTTTTCGGCGTAAGGATCGGGAATTCTGATCTCGCCGTCAACATAATACTGAAAACCGTATTCCTGCATAGGCGTTAAATTATTCAGGCTGATCCAATAATTGTTACTATCCGGCGTAATCTTCATCATATAGTTTTCGTCAACTTTCCAATCATTAAAGTCTCCGATGAGATAAACGAAATCTTTATTAGGCGCGTAAAGATTTAGAGTAACAGTATTTAAATCCAGATAGTTAATTCCGGGTTTAACTCCGGCGGGAAGTTCTTCTACAACCTGTTCCGGATGAACAAAATAATAAAAGGAATCAACCGCGTTCAAATCAGAATCGATAACGCCGATCAATTTTACCCAATGTTTTCCGGGGGTTTCTGCTGTGATGGAATAACGTAAAGTATCATTTACAGTTTCCAGATCGCATCGACCGTTGATAAATAATTTTAAAGTATCAACAATACTAACCTTTTCTACTGCGAGCTCGAAAGATTCGCCGGACTTCAAAAAAAGCGGGATTTCTTTTGGTTGAAGAATTGAGAACCCGTATCTCAGCGGAAGAAAAATATCTTCGCCTTCGGAAGTTTTCCCTTCAAAATATCCGCCGTTGTTGGAAGCCAAAGCGCTTCGGAACACGAACGCAACCTCAAGAATTTCTTCATTGTCCGGAACTCTGTAAAATTCGCGTATAGAAGGGCTGATCACAAATTTATAATAATCGGCGCCTACACGCTGCAATTTTGTCTCGGAAGTGTTTAATCCCCAAGGGGTTTTCACATATTTCCAATCGTTAGGAGCAACACTTTCAGTTGTGATAACGCCGGTATGCGCGTAAACTTCTCCCGTAAAACCCTCGAGTCCGGCATTACCTTCGGTCGCGTCAAAATAAACGACTAGCGAATCTCCGTCTGTTGCGTAAACCGGCTGCCAGGTTATTGCCTGAGCGCTTATTGAAATTTGAATAAAGAGAATCAGAAAAAAAGCGTTTAATATCTTAATCATAAATAAAAAGTCCTTGTAAAAAAAGTTATCAATCTAAAAATTCCCAGGAAAATCCAAATTTAACCGTTCTTCCTCTTGCAGGATAAATCGGGACGATATAATAGTTATTATCTAAAATATTTTCCAGAGAGAAATAAACGACTGCCCGTTCTTGAATTCTTCCCGCGAGAAAATAATCTATAACAAAAGCCGGATCGGTCATCTCCGTTTTAAACGGAGCGAACGCGTTGAGGTTATTAACGGTGAATAAGACCGGTATACTTTTTTCGAAATCATAACTCCGGAAATTCTGTTCTCCATAGTATCGAAAATCAAATCCGGTTTTTAAATGGAGATTGGAATTAAAATGATCGTTCACATAATATATCCCCGCGTATAAAATTTTCCGACGGGAATATTTTAGAAATCTTCTCTCTGTCAAAATAGTAAGAACCGTTTATTCGTGAGTTCAAAAAACAAAATTCTTAGTTTCGAATTTAAATTTACGCCGGAATAGCTTTCATTATGAAAAAAGATATCATCGTCAGCCAAGAGCATTCTCGCTTGAAGATAAGCATAACTCGCTATCGGAGATCTTTTCATTTTCTATATTTATAAAAGAAGCAGAACCCTGCAAAAAATTATATTTAAATTTTACTCCAAGCTGAATATTCTTTGACCTTGATATATAATCGGATGGACTACGATAGTTTGAATAACTTATGTTGGAAGGACTGAAAGATCTGTCGTATTCTGAATAACCTCCATAAAAATCGAGTTCGGAAACCGGCTCATAGTTTAATTCAAATCCATACCCTATTAAATTTTCCCCAGTGTAATTTAAAATTTTTGCGAATGCCGAAGGAGTAAATTTTCCTAAATTAAAATCGGCTTTCAGAGAATTTGAGAGTATAGTATACAAAGTATATTTAGAAATAAAATCGGCTTTCGGATCGATCCTTTCATAGTTTGAAATAAAATCGATCTTCATTAAAGAAAAATTTAATTTCTGCCTGAACGATATTCCGACGAGATTATATTTGTTATTATTCTTTATCCTAGCTTCGGTCGAATCAACTTCTACATTTTCATTTAATCTAAATTCGTTCAGCGCAAATTGATAATAGAGCTTAAGTTCTGTCGGCGAATTTTTTATTATTCTTCCTAAAATTTTCAGATCAAAATTATTGCGCCTCTTTTTTTGATAACGATTTAAATAATTAACACCGGCGTCTCTTCTGGAAATATTAAATAAATCTCCTTCCGATATTTCAGAGTTCAATCCGCCGAATAATCCGGTCTCTGATTTTGCGTAATTGTAAGTTCCCACAAGACTGATCTTCTTCGACAATAAATAGCGAAGCCGGATATTTGCTTTCCACGAATTTGAGTATGAGTTTCTATAATTATTTTGATCATCGAAAGTAGCGTTGGTAAAATTAAGGAAGAGATTCATGCGGCTCATCAAATAAGCGTTAAACATCCCGTCGATGAATCCTTCGTCGGGCGCCTGGTAATATCTTATCTTAGAGTATGGACGCGCTGCGATTTTATCTTTCGTTAAAAAATTTACTGTAACCGGATTGTTGAAATTATTGTAGATAAAGCCGGAAGTTAAAGGAAGAACTTCGAGTGAGTCGATTATTTCTGGAGATATTAAATTAAGATCGAATGAATTTGTGAGTCTGTAATTTATCGGGATGCCGTCCATCAAATATGAAATGCCGCCGAAGCCATTACCGTAAAGAAAAATTTCATCAGGCTGGCCCGGACTTCCCAAATCCTGTTTCAGTCCAAAAGGAATATACTCGAAAAGATCTCCGGCTCCGCTGTAATTTAATTCTTCAATTTCACTTCGCATCAATTTGTAGCTGAATGAATCATCTCCCAACGATTGATTTCCAATCGGCAGTAAAGTATCGACAATTGTTTTTACTTTTAAGCTATCGGCAATTTTTGAGGTGTCGACAATAAGTGAAGAATCCTGAACGACAATCGAATCTTGGGAAAAGAAAAAATTTTTTGCCGTTGTATTTTCATCCGAAAAGACCGGCGAGCAAAATCCCGTAAAAGAGATTAGCAGAAATGTGAGTTTAATTATCTTCATTCTTAAATAATTTTGGTGAATTAAATAAACAAAATTAAATCGGTTCTTCCAATAAACCCTTACAAATAAAAGCTGATTCTTGACCGTAAAAATTAAAAATCGATACAACTACCGTAAAATATAGCTAAAATAAGATAAGATTTATAAAAAAACCGTCGTTTATAGTAAAAATCGATTTGCTTTTACAAAAAAAATATTTATTTTCCTTACGAACTTTCTTTCACTAACCAAAGAGGGAGCAATGGCAAAAGCGCCAGCAAAACCAATGACCAAGGCTCAGATAGTAGATCACCTCGCTTCCAAGTTAGACACTCCTAAAAAAACAGCTCAGGGATTTTTGGATGAGCTTGCACAGCTAACTTATAAAGAAGCGAAAAAAGACTTTACACTTCCGGGTATTGGCAAGGTAGTAATGACAAAACGGAAAAAACGCCAGGGAAGAAATCCTTCAACAGGCGAGAGCATTACAATTCCGGCAAAAAATGTTGTTAAAATTCGTCCTTCAAAAGCACTGAAAGATGCAACAGAAGGAACCCAAAAACAAACCGGGAAATAATAACAAATTCCAGCGGCTGTTTCTCTCAGGAAGCAGCCTTTATTTTTTCTTCTTATCAGACCTGTCTAACTTCAAATTCTTTACTTTTTCGAGAAGATCATTATACAATTCCTGAGGCACATTGCTCAGAATAATTGTCAGCAGTTCATTAAATTTCTTTAAATGCTGGTGAACTCCAATCTTTGTGTTGTTCGAACTATCATAAATATACAAAGGCCGCGTGGAACTTCGCCCAAAAATTCCTCCGCTTATCTTATCAATTTCTTTTAATTTCAATTCTACTTTTTTATTTGTAAAAGTGTAATCAGAACATATCATTCTTTCGTTATCGATTTCAATTTTGTACGGAAAAACTTTGTATGATTTGAAATAATATCTATTAATTATAATTATAAGAGCCGCGTGAATAACGGCAGAAGCAACGCTGAACCAGGATTCTGTTATTGTTAATGCAGAAACCAAAAAATAAAAGCCGAGAATAAATGTTACCGGAATATTTGCGTATCTGTAAATAAATTTTGTAAAAATAGAATATCTGAAAACTTTCATTCCTGAACCCGAAAAAATTTTTTGAATAAAAAGATAACGAATTCCGGCAAAAGTTTTCTTTCAAAATTCATCGGATTTTTCTTAAATAATCCCAGGAAATATCCGATAATATTATTACGATAACGTCTATATATTAAAAGAAAGTTCAGGAAAAATATTGTTTCGAGATTATCAATTGACAGAAAACAAATCAGTGAAAAATAAAATTTACGACGAAAAAACTTTTTCTTTTAAAACAATTCTAAGTTATACAGCATATTTTGCCGCGGGCGCAGGAGCCGGTGAATTATTCTTTACCTCAACCGGTATCCCTGAAAATATTTCCGGGTTTGAAGGCGCTTATTTGAGTTTATTTTTCGGAGGTCTAATCGGAGCTTTTATAAAAGCTTTAAAAGATAAAAAAGCTTCTCCGTTCAACAATGTAGATGACGGAGAATGCAACACTTCGGATTCGGACAAGATTTCGTCTGAATTAGAAAAGGCCAAAAGCCACGCCAACCTGCTTAATGAAATTGTACCAAGCGCAATATTTACAGTTGATCTTAACTGCAAAGTTACAAGCTGGAACCGGATGGCTGAAAATATTACCGGCTATTCATCTGAAGAGATAATAGGCAAATCCTGTCTAACTTTTGCCGCTGATCCCTGCCCGAATTTTTGCGGTTTATTGGCAGATAAAGTTAAAAAGCCGGTAGTCGGAGCTAACTGTAAAATCCGGAATAAAGAAGGTGACGTTCTTCATATCATGAAAAACGTTGAAGTTCTTCGAAATGAATTCGGCGAGGTTATCGGCGGAATTGAAAGCTTTATAGATATAACTGACAGCAAGAATTTCGAAAGCGAACTTCTTGCTGAAAAGGAAAAAGCACAAAAATATTTCGATGCTGCAAGGACCATTCTGGTAGTTATAAACCGCGATCAAAAAATTGAAGAATTAAACAAAAAAGGATGCGAAGTTTTTGAATGTTCGGCAGATTGGGCTAAGGGAGTAAATTTTTTCAAAACATTCTTTCCCGAAGAAAAATGGGAAGAATGGATCGGCGCTTTTAATCAATTGTTAAGAGGCGAAATCGGTAATCTGGAATATATTGAAAGCGAAATAATTAGCAAAAATGGAAACAAGAAAATAATAGCCTGGAAAAATGCTGTTACCAAAGATGAAAACGGAAATGTAGTTAGCGTTTTAACTTCAGGTGAAGACATAACCGAAAAGAAGAAACTACAGAGCAAGCAGGCTTTGTCAGATGAAATACTCCAGCGAGTTTCATCGCTTGTTATTGTTGCAAATTCGTCAGGAGAAATTAAATACGTAAGCCCTTCAGCAAAAACTATTCTGGGATTTAATCCGCAGGAGCTTTTGGGATCCGGCTGGTGGGAAAAGACCAACATCGACTCTACTAATGTAAACGAGAAAAAAGAATACATCGCTCTGTGTGCCCAAGGCAGAATTCCCCTCGCCAAAGAACCATATACACAGTGTTTAAAAACAGTAACCGGAGCGAAATTATGTCTGCTCTGGAAAGATTCCCCTGGATCCGACGGAAATATAATTGGAGTTGGACAAGATATTTCCGGAAGAGTTGACGCAGAAAAAAAATTAGCTCTAAGTGAAAAAAGATACCGCGCAATAATTGAGGACCAAACTGAATTTATCGTTCGATGGGCTCCGGATGGTACGAGAATTTTTGCAAACGAAGCTTACTGTAGATATTTTAATCTGAGAAGCGACGAAGTAGCAGGAAGTTCGTTTTTGCCTTTTGTACTTGATGAGGAAGCGGAAGGACTTGAAGAAAAAATTAAAAGTTTAGATCCCGAAAACCGCCTAATGGGCCCTTCCGAATTCCGCGTAAAACTTCCTTCCGGAGAAATACGATGGAACGAATGGACCGATCGCGGAGTGTTTGACGAAGAAGATAATCTAATAGAAATTCAATCTGTCGGGCGTGATATAACGGACAGAAAATTTGCCGAAGAAGCTCTGAAGAAAAGCGAAGAAAGATTCAAAAGTATATACTTGAATTCGTCGATAGGAATTTACCGAACTACTTCGGAGGGAAAAGTTGTTCTATGCAATCCGGCATTGATTGAACTGATGGCTTATCCTTCATTCGAAGAAGTATCAAAAATAGATGTAGCCGATATATATGTTAATAAATCGGACAGAAATACTTTCTTAAAAAATCTCAAGGAAAAAGGATATATAAAGGGATTTGAAACGGAATGGTTTAGGTACGATGGAGAAAAAATATTCGTAAGGATAAACGGAAAAGCAATTAAGGATGAAGAAGGAAATGTATTAGTAATCGAGGGATCTGTTGAAGATGTGACGGAGAAAAAAATTGCCGAAGAAGCGATGCTCACAGCGAAAGAAAAAGCGGAAAAGTCGGATAGATTAAAATCGGAATTCCTCTCACAAATGTCGCACGAAATTAGAACCCCTATAAATGCTATAATGAGTTTTACGAGTTTAATTCATGACGATCTTGAGGACAAGGTTGATGATGACCTTAAAACCGGATTTGATATAATAAACAGAGCGGGTAAAAGAATTATTAGAACTGTTGACTTGATGCTGAACATGGCAGATTTAAAAGCCGGATCATACGACTTCGTTCCGAAAGAATTAGATTTGCACGAAGAAATAGTACTGGGACTATTTAACGAATATAAAGAAATCGCCGAGGAAAAAGGCGTTTCAATGGCAATTGAAGTGAAAACAAGTGATACAACTTTAACCGGCGATAAATATACAATTAACCAGATATTTATGAATCTGATAGACAACGCTGTGAAATATACCAATGAAGGAGAAATAAAAATTACGCTGGCAAGAACCGACGAAGAAAAACTTTCGATGAAAATTAAAGATAGCGGCATTGGCATTTCCCAAGAATATATTGGTGCTCTTTTTGAACCGTTTAGTCAGGAAGACCAGGGTTACGCGCGCAAGTATGAAGGCAACGGCTTGGGTTTAGCGTTAACAAAAAAATATTGCACTCTTAATAACGCTGATATAAAAGTAGAAAGCGAAAAAGGCAAGGGCACTTGCTTCGAAGTGATTTTTGCCTAAAAAGGAAATCTTTTTCGTCAATATCAGAAACACGATGTAGAGTGTAAATGGAGAAGTTGAGGATAATTTCTACAAAGTAATCCATAGTTATTAAATTGCAGTAACATAGATTTAGTAAATAACAACCAGACTCGCAAATCAATTTCCAATATTTTTCTTTTTCTTCTTTCTTCTTTTCTCTCTTCTTCTATTCAATCCAATATTTTTTTTATATTTCATATCAAATTTTTCCAAACTTATCGAACCTAAAAATGAAAAAAATTATATTGATTTTATTTCTGGCCGCCTTTATTACTTCAACCGCTCAAACGGAATATCCAAAACGTGAATTCAGAGGTGCGTGGATCGCGACAGTTGCGAATATCGATTGGCCGATAGATAAAAACTCCTCCTCCGGCGAACAAATATGCGAATTAGTTGATATGATAGAATCGCTCGATTCCGCGGGAATAAACGCGATACTTTTTCAAATACGAACAGAATGCGACGCACTTTACGATTCTCAGATCGAACCTTGGTCTTATTGGCTAACAGGAAAACAAGGAGAAGCGCCGGCGCCGTTTTACGATCCGTTAAAATTCGCTATAGACGAAGCGCACAAAAGAGGAATCGAACTGCACGCCTGGTTTAACCCATACAGATGCGTAAAAACCGTGGGCGCTTATGAGCAGGCAGAAGATCATGTTTCCGTAGAGCATCCGGAATGGATTTTGAATTTCGGAAATTACAAGATGCTCGATCCCGGGAACCCGGAAGTAAAAAAATATATTTTGGATATTGTATCGGACGTTTTGTTAAGATATGATGTGGACGGAATTCATTTTGACGATTATTTTTATCCTTATTCACCAAAAGTTTCCAATGAAGATTCTGCGTCTTTCGCAAATTATGGACAAGATTTTTCAAACATAGACGATTGGCGGCGTTACAATATCAATTCCTTAATGGCTGATATTTATGATTTAATTAAAGAAGAAAAACCTTATGTGAAATTTGGAATCAGTCCATTCGGAATTGTGGAAAATAAATATGCCGGAACTAACGGATTTGAATCATATAATATTTTGTACTGCGATCCGATAAACTGGATAGAAAATAGAATTGTAGATTATGTAAATCCCCAGCTTTACTGGGAACTTGACCATAAAGCCGCGCCCTATGCGAAACTGCTTCCGTGGTGGGCTGAAGTTTCCGATAGTGTTCATCTTTACATCGGACAATATTCCAGCAAAATGGCGGCGGAAAATTATTCCGGTTCAAAATCAGAATTGGGCGATCAGCTTCGTTTGAATCGCGCAACGCCTAATGTTGACGGAGAAGTTTTCTTCAGCGCCAAATCTATATCACAAAATTACGGCAGCTTTAAAGATTCCCTTAAAAATAATTTTTATAAATATCCGGCGCTTCCTCCTGTTATGTCATGGAAAGATACAAGTGCTCCCGCTCCGCCGGAAAATTTATCGGCAGTTATGGATACTAACGGCGTCGTAAATTTATCATGGAATCAGGATTTTAAAGATAGTTCCGACTTAAATTATTTTTTGATATACAAATTTCCGAATGAGAATGAAGTCGATTTGGAAAATCCGAAATACATTTTGGATATTATTCCGGGAGATATAAGAAAATATAGATTGGAAAATGTTGACGACTACGAAGAAGCTGTATTTATTTTAACCGCTTTGGATAGATTGAAGAACGAAAGCGCTCCCAGTAATTCAGCATTTGTTTCGGAAGTTAGAAAATAGAAAGCAGACGACATAAAGTTTAACGCTCTTATATTGGACATTAAACCATTAAACCAGAATTGCATGGCGCTTTTAACGATATCTCTGCGATCATTCGTGCGATTATTAAAATCTACGAATAATCTATTTTTTCTTAAAATGATTAAACTGCTTTTTTTCGGAATAAAATTCCGCCGCTAATTAAGGCTGTTCCACTCACAAGAAGAGTTAGATCCAACCCCCATAAAAAAGATTCATCAAAAGAAGTAAGCATACGAAATCCTGAAACCGCCCACATCGCAAAAGAGAGCAACGAAAAAACGCTTGCGAACAAAATTATTTTTTTCTGATTTGAATTCATATTTCACTCTGATAGTTCACTATATCATCGAAAAAAAATATTAATATGTTTAGAAAATTGATTATGAATATCGAATGATTTATTTTCAATAACTTCTTATTATTAATATCGGTAATAACATAAAGGAAAATCAATGAAAATTCATGAATATCAGGCGAAGGAAATTTTACGAAAGTATAACGTTGCCGTTCCCGAAGGGAAAGTAGCCTTTACGGCGGCGGAAGCGGTAAAAGCCGCTAAAACGATAGGCGGCGAAGTTTGGGTGGTTAAAGCGCAGATACACGCGGGCGGAAGAGGAAAAGGCGGCGGTGTAAAGATCGCGAAAAGTCTGGACGAAGTAAAATCTATGGCCAAAGAAATGCTGGGAATGCAGTTGGTTACTCACCAAACAGGACCTGAAGGAAGAAAAGTAAAACGGCTGTTAATTGAACAAGGAATTAACATCGCAAAAGAATTGTACGTCGGAATTACTTTGGACAGAGCCACTTCCCAAAATGTAGTTATGGCTTCAACTGAAGGTGGAGTTGAAATTGAAAAAGTAGCGGCGGAAAATCCTGAATTGATACTTAAAGAAAGTGTCGATCCCGCTGTCGGTCTGCAGGCTTATCAAGCTCGTAAATTAGCCTTTGGCCTTGGATTGGATGGGAAGCAATTAAAAAATGCTGTTAAGTTTTTCCTTAGTCTCTACAAAGCTTACGATGCGAGCGATGCATCAATCGCGGAAATTAATCCGCTTGTAATTACAAAAGATGGCGATGTTTTAGCTCTTGATGCGAAAATGAATTTTGACGATAACGCACTTTATCGCCATCAGGATATAGTTGAACTGCGAGATCTTGACGAAGAAGAAGCGTTGGAAATAGAAGCATCCAAATTCGATTTGAATTATATAAAACTCGATGGTAACGTCGGCTGCATGGTAAACGGTGCCGGACTTGCGATGGCGACGATGGACATAATTAAACTGGCAGGCGGAGAACCGGCAAACTTTTTGGATGTAGGCGGGGGCGCAAACCAGGAAACTGTTGCGAATGGATTTAAAATAATTCTTTCGGATCCAAATGTGGAAGCAATTTTGGTTAACATATTTGGGGGAATTGTTAGAGGCGACCGCGTTGCACAGGGAATTATCAACGCAGTAAAAGAGATAGATGTAAAAGTTCCGATTGTTGTTAGATTGGAAGGTACCAACGCTGACAAAGCCGGAAAATTATTGAAAGAATCGGGCTTGAATTTTGAAGTGGCCTCGAGCCTGAAGGACGCCGCAGAAAAAGTTACAAAGGCGCTGGAGGGAGAGGTAGTTAAATAATAAGTTTATATATTGTGAACCCCTCCTAAATCCTCCCCTTTATAAAAGAGGGCGTGACTTTTAAATTTATCGAAAATGATATCCTTTATGACAATTCACTATAATAGAGCATCGGAAAAGAATTTACGGCGTCAATTAAGAAATAACATGACTGCCGCAGAAAAAATCATTTGGAAACATCTTCGGAAAAAACAACTGGGTGTAAGATTTTTAAGGAAATATTCCGTTGACCAATTTGTAATAGATTTCTATTGTCCGAAATTGAAACTTGCTCTGGAAATCGACGGCAAAATTCATAACCTTCCTGAAAATAAAAATAGGGATGTAGAAAGACAGATATTTTTAGAATCGTTCGGTATAAATTTTTTACGAATTAAAAACGAAGAATTATTCGAAGATGAAAATAAAATTCTCGAAAAGGTTGAGCAGAGAATAATAGAACTAACCGGCAATGAAATTTTGTAATCATCCTCCCCTTTGCCAAAGGGGAGGAAATAGGAGGGGTTCGGTATTAGGATGCAAAAATCAATTTTGTCATCCTCCCAAAACCCTAGCGGGTAATTTTATTATCGCTGATAATAATTTAAAGACTCCGTCCACAGTTATACCAATCAAACGGAAAGGTAATAAGAGCAGCCAGACAAACGGATATAAAATTAGAGCTAATATCGCAAGGGGGAAACAGCATACAAGCAAAACCAGCCAAATCAAAAAAGTAAGCATCTCTTAACCAATATTTTTGTTGTAATAATTACAATAATTTAGAATCTTCAAACAATAAAAAGTTCCGTTAAACAGAGGAGTTTATTGTGAAGATAATCAATGATTTCAAGGAATTTGCGGTAAAAGGGAATATGCTGGATATGGCCGTGGGAATTATAATCGGTTCAGCGTTCGGCAAAGTTGTTACTTCGTTAGTTCAAAATGTTGTTATGCCCCCTTTCGGTTATATATTGGGAAAGATAGATTTTTCAAATCTTAAATTTATTTTGAGAAAACCAATATTTGATGAATCCGGCAGATTAATTGAAGACGCTGTTTCAATCGATTATGGAATGTTTATAGAAAACGGCATCGATTTTTTAATAATAGCTTCAACCATTTTCATCTTTATAAAATTCTTTAATACCTTAAAAAGAAAAGCCGAGGATGAAAAAGAGTCGAGCGTTCCAACGCCAAAGGACATCCAGCTTCTTTCTGAGATTAGAGATCTTCTTCAAAAAAGAGGGAGCGTTTAATTCCCCCTTTTATACTTTGGTTCTTCCAAAGTAAGCATTAAAGAAATCCGATGCGTATCGGGCAAGCGTTCCAATTTTGAATCGTTTATAACGGCATAGGAATAATCGATGTTGAGTTTGGGGAGTTTAATTCCCGCACCGACTGTAAACTGGTTTAAATCGGTATAACCGCCCCGGACTGCAATCACATTTTTGAAGTCATATTCCAAACCGGTTCTAACATCCACGCTTACGGGCCCGGCGTTAAATGTTGAAGCAAATTGCCGGTTTTCAAAACGAACGTCGAAATCGAGCGCGGGAATAATTGTCCCTCCCAAGAATTGAAGACGGTAAGCAGCGCCTACTTTTGCGGTCGGAGTTATTAATTCGTTTCTGCCGGTACTCCATGCAACCAAAGTTGTAGTAACGTCCATTATGTTAGCGCCGAGACTCAAACTTTTTGTCGGGAAATAGACCGCTCCGACGTCAAACCCGATTCCTGTGGCGCTAAACTCAGCGAGGTCTCTCCGCACGACTTTTACATTGGCTCCCCAGTAAAATTTTTCCGTCTGCCTTTTGGAAAATGTAAGATAAAATGCCCAATCCTGATTGCTGAATTCCGTTATTTTGGAATAATCCAATCCCCAGTTTGGATGATTCAGATCATAAATTTGTTCTCTTGTATTTAAATCTATCTGCGCATTGCGAGTATCGGGGATTCCATCCACAGCAAGACGGATAACCGACAAGCCGAAACTCATATCGTCGCCGTAAGGAAGCGCAACTGCTGCGTAATTATAATTTACGAGATTGCCAAAATGTTCTTCGTGCATTAATGAAAATTGAGGATAATCGAGACGAGCTAATCCGGCGGGATTCCAGTATCCGGAAGTTACATCATTCACAACTGCAACCTGAGCTCCCCCCATTCCCAGTGCGCGCCCGCCAACTCCTATTGACATAAACTCGCCGGCATATTTACCGATAACTGTTTGTCCATAATTGAAGGTCGTCAGAACAAAAAATAATGCCGCGATAATTTTATTCAATTTAAATTCCTTTAAAGAATTGAGTATAAACTTAACGTGAAAATTGCTAAAATCGGCAAAAAAATCAAGGGAATAAAGCGCGCAGAGAGTTTACAGAATCCCACAAACAATAAAAATAACTCAGAATTATTTGCCATTGTAAATGATACCTCTTGCCTTTAATAATTAATTATTAAAATTAATAATAGAAATATTCGTAAAGGATTCCAGATTTAATCTTAGTTTAAAATATGATTAGTGTTAATTCTATTGTATTATGTAGCAAATACAAACTGTCACTGTGACAATACATCGTATTTTGACATTACGAAACAACGTCTAGTACCTGAAATCGTTGTTTGCAGTTTCCTAATCTTGCCCGCTATATAAATGAAAACCTAATTTTAGATTTGCATATTTAACCCAAAACTATCTATAACTTCAAACCGACATTAAAAATAAATAGTCGGTTGGTTAGATTATAATAATCGCTGGAATAAAAATCAGAAAAATCCTCGCTGTATTTAAATTCCAAGAATAAAGGATAATTAATAAATTTTTGGATGTCGGCTCCAAACCCTAAATTATAGCTGAAGGTTATATCCTTATTTTCATTCTGCGATAAATTTGTTAAAAGAATATTATAATTGATCGAAGCTCCTGCGATAACGAAACCGGTTATTTTTCCGATATCAAGAACAGGTTTTAAATTAAATCCTAATCCTAAATAGCGGGCATCTATTCCATAAGTATATTTGGTATTCCCTGTTTCGTTACCCGCGGCATCTGTTGACATAACCTCTTCTGTCTTTCGATAACCTTTTTGGATATACGATAACTCCGTTTCCAAAGCAAGATTTGGAACTAAATTTTTGTTAATAAAAAAAGCAAGATAAGGATTGACAGAATTCTTCTCAAACGCAGGTTCATACCACACCCGCTCCTTAAACTCCACCTTAAAATCGCTGCTTGATACGCCCAGTTTAATTCCGTAATTCCATTCTGATTGCGCGCTTATTGAACTATAAAGTAAAAAAGATAATGCAATAATTGAGAACATGTTTTTCATCTAAAACTCCAAGTTAATTAAAGAAGATGACAAAGTATTTTTAACCTTGGCAAGATAAAATTTTTACTGATTTTTACAATGACGAAGGTCAAATGATAAATGTCCGAGGTCAGACGCGAGTGCGGCAATACGTTAAACAAAGTATTTTGGAATAGAGGATGAATGTAATATTAGACGCTAAACCAAGAAATGAATCTTGAAGATGCGGAAAGGAAGAAACAGAGAACAGTAGGAAAATAAAAAGTTATTTCTATTTCCGGATTCCTGTCCCCCGTTTTCTGCTCCTGTTCAGTTAGATTTATTCTTTCACTTTTTCAATCATATGATTGATGACGTGAGTATGCTCTTTCTGCGGACTAAACATTACTAAATCCGCATCTTCATTTACTTTTACGTTATGTCCTGAAGGCCAGTAAAATAAGTCGTTTGCGTTTACAGTTTCCTGTTCGCCGTCCGCATCGGTCGTCGTCAATTGACCCCGAAGCACAAAACCCCAATGTGGACATTGGCATAAATCGCCATCCAATCCTTCAAAAAGCGGCGTGGTGTCTACTCCCTTGGCAAGACTAAAATATTCACCGCTGATTTTTCCCAACCCGCTTGCATCGCCAAAATTTAAATGCTGGCGGATAATTGCTCCGGGAATTTCCATCTTTACATCAATAGCTTCTTTGGCTATATGCATTTTGCTTCTCCTTTATTAATTAATTATTGAAACGATTATTTTCATTTCGGTGAATTCAACTTTAGTAAAATCAGAAAAAGAGAAGGTTTATTTGAGTGAATTGAAGAAATGGTAAAAAAGTTTAGGTATAATAACCGCCAAAGGCAAGCAATAAATAAGATAATCTAACTTATTTATAAACCCATATATCTTATCGGCTTAATGTTTGCTTATCACTTTCTTGAGCGAAGCAATTCTTTTCAGGTGATTTAATTTCACTTTTTTGTTATATTTATTTTAATTGAAAAAAAATGAAAAATAAATAGGAAAAGAAGAAGATTGATGAGTCAAGGCAGGCGATTGCTGCTCAAGGAAGAGAACATTGAGTAGAGGAAAGTCCGAACTCCGCAGAACGAGACGCCGGGTAACGCCCGGGGTTCCGATGAAAATCGGGATACGGAAAGCGCCACAGAAAAGATACCGCCCTGAGCAATCGGGGTAAGGGTGAAATGGCGGGGTAAAAGCCCACCGCGCCGGCAGTAATGTCGGTGGTCCCATTTAGGGATTCCGCTTCGCGGCGGAACAAGGCAAGCCACGTCTGGAGCAAGGTCAAGCAGAAAGGCTTCTCCCCTTGCGGGAGAAAGGAGCTGTTCGCTTCGCAGTACTTTTGGGTGGACCGCTGAAACCATAGAGTAATTTATGGTTTAGATAAATAATCGCCTTCCCTTTGGGAATACAGAATTCGGCTTACAGCTTTGATTCATCAGTTTCTTCGTAAAACGATCATGCTAAAGAAAAAATGGATTCGCTCCGATGAAGCAGAATATAATGATATTCTTGCTTTAGCCGACAGCCTCAATATCACAAATGTCCTATCCAGTCTTCTAATTAAACGCGGAATAAATAATTTCTACGAAGCTAAAACTTATTTCCGCCCTTCGCTCGATTCACTTTACGATCCTTTCCTGATGGACGGAATGGAAGAGGCTTCCCGACGCGTTATAAAAGCAATTACCGAAAATGAAAAGATTACAGTATTTGGTGATTATGATGTGGATGGAACATGTGCCGCAGCGTTAATGTATTCCTTTCTTAAAAATTTAGGCGCTGCTGTTAATGTTTATATTCCAAACCGCTTAACCGAAGGTTATGGACTTTCCAAAGCCGGCATCAATATTATTCACGAAAGAGAAACTACTCTGCTTATTTCCGTAGATTGCGGAATTACGGCAGTAGAAGAAATCGATTACGCAAATTCTTTCGGTATCGATACGATTGTTTGCGATCATCACCAGCCAAAAGAAAAATTGCCGGACGCTTATGCTATTTTGGATCCCATAAAACCGGGCTGTGAATATCCATTCAAATATCTATCAGGAGCCGGAGTAGCGTTTAAATTAGCGCGCGCTGTCGGGGATCGATTCGGCAAAAAAGATCTCGCACTAAATTATCTCGACCTTGTGGCACTTTCATCAGCTGCGGATATTGTTCCGCTAGTAGATGAAAACCGGATTCTAGTCCGCAAAGGATTAGAGCAAATAAACGCGAATCCACGGCCGGGAATTAGAGCTTTAATAAAAAGCGCGAGGATGGAACCCGGAAATCTTTCGGCGGGGCAAATAGTTTTTACAATAGCGCCGAGAATTAACGCGGTTGGAAGAATGGGCGATGCCCAGCGCGCGGTCGATCTTTTTTTAACAGACGACGAGGAAGAGGCAAAACGTCTGGCGGGTATTCTTGAAGGAGAAAACTTCGAACGAAGAAAAATTGACGAATCGACTTTTTCCCACGCAATTGAACTTGTTGAGTCGACTGTTGATATTGAAAATGATCTCGGGATTGTCCTTCACGAAGAGAATTGGCATCCCGGCGTAATCGGCATTGTTGCATCGCGCTTGGTAGAAAAATATTATCGTCCGGCGATAATGCTTTCCACAATAGACGGCGTAGCTAAAGGATCGGCGCGAAGTATTCCGGGATTTAATATTTACGAAGCGCTCGAAAGCTGCGACGATCTTCTTCTTCAATTTGGAGGACATGAAGCCGCTGCCGGACTTGCAATTGAAATTGAAAAAATTCCGGAGTTTAGAAAAAGATTTAATTCTATTTTAAAGCAGACCCTTGCAGAAGAAGATATTCTACCCGAAATTTCTGTTGATGAATTGATCAGCTTCTCGGAGATATCTCCAAAATTTGTGAGAATTTTAGATCAGTTCGCACCGTTCGGACCGGGAAATCACCGACCGATTTTTATGGCGGAGAATGTAAAAGTGGCAAATAATCCAAGGATTGTAGGTACAAATCATTTTCTTTCCTGCCTAAAGCAGGATGGATGCGATAAAGTTTATGACTGCATCGGTTTTAATCTGGGAGCGTTCGCCAACATTATTGATAAAGACAAAAATTTAATGGATATTGCCTTTACGATTGAGCAAATTAACAGGGATGGAAGAATTTATCCTCAAATTAGAATTAAGGATATAAAAGTAAAATAATATTTAGATAGAGGAGCAGTTTATGTCGGGTCACTCAAAGTGGTCAACCATCAAAAGAAAAAAAGCGGCAATAGACGCTAAACGGGGAAAATTATTTACAAAAGCGATTAAAGAAATAACGGTTTCTGCAAGAGAAGGCGGTGGGGATATTGACGCGAATCCGCGTTTACGTCTCGCTGTGGATAATGCAAAATCGATAAATATGCCGCAGGATAATATTGACAGAGCGATAAAAAAAGCTACCGGTGAACTTGAAGGCGCTACTTATCTTGAGTTAACATATGAAGGTTACGGTCCGTCGGGAGTTGCCGTTATGGTTGAAAGCGTTACGGATAATAAAAACAGAACGGCTGCGGAAGTAAGACATTTGTTCAGCAAATACGGCGGCGGACT
The DNA here is from genome assembly GCA_963821715.1 of uncultured Melioribacteraceae bacterium. GTDB lineage: Bacteria > Bacteroidota > Ignavibacteria > Ignavibacteriales > Melioribacteraceae > CAWGET01. Next base: position 45,782 of record CAWGET010000005.1, on the reverse strand, counting down.
GGGTGAGTCCGGTTCGGTGGCGTGGATGTTTGACCGGAAAGGCGTTATTGTTATTACGCGCGAAGATCAATCGGAAGATGAAGTTATGGAAGCTGCTTTGGAAGCGGGAGCCGAAGATATAGTAAGCGAAGATGAATACTTCGAAGTTACAACTGATCTGGGATCTTTCGAACCGGTAAGAAGAGCACTTGTAGACGATGGTTTAAAAATTGAAAATGCATCGCTTCAATGGATTGCCCAAAACAATATTGAAGTACAAGGTGAAGCCGCTGAAACGATTATGAAACTAATTGAGGCGCTAGAAGATAGCGAAGATGTTCAGGATGTATATTCCAACGCAGATTTTATTGAAGAATAGCTAAAAATCAAATGATAATTTTAGGCGTGGATCCCGGAACAATCTGTACAGGTTTCGGAATAATAAAATACGAGAATAACGAAGCGGTTCATCTTCACGGAGGCACAATTCTGCTTCCGGCGGTAAAAGAACTTTCGCCAAGACTCGAAGTAATTTACGATAGTCTCGATTCCCTCATCAAAAAATATAAACCGGATGAATTTGCGATTGAAACAGCTTTCTACGGAAAGAATGTTCAATCAGCTTTAAAGATTGGATACGCACGCGGAGTTTCACTCCTTGCCGCAATTCATAATAACGTTCCGGCTGTTGAATATGCTCCGAAAGAAATAAAGAAAGCAGTAGTAGGCAAAGGGGCTGCATCCAAACAGCAGGTCCAGTTTATGATTAAAGCGATTCTCAACCTTCCGGATACAAAAATGAAATTTGATGAAAGCGATGCTCTTGCAGTAGCTGTCTGTCATTCACTGAAAATGGGAAGTTTAGCTTCGGGTAATTCCAAAAGCTGGAAATCTTTTATCGAATCGAATCCGGAAAGAGTAATTTCTTATTAAAGGCGAGAAGCGAGAAAAAGATTTGAATGCTGAATCATAATTTAACAGATACTTTTATGAAGGCCAAAGCTTTACCGGGAAATTCACTTAGAACTTTAAAAATTTTATTACCTAATCTTATAAATACTAATACTATGATTGGCTATTTAACCGGAAAAATAATCTCGAAAAAACCGACGCAAATTATGCTTGACGTTAACGGCGTTGGTTATATTGTTAATATCTCTGTGAATACATTCGAAAAACTTCCGGAAAAAGACACAGCCGTTTCTCTCTTTACATATCTGAGCGTTAAGGAAGATTCGATGGATTTGTACGGATTTTCTTCTCTCCCCGAAAAAGAAATTTTTCAACTCTTGATAAGTGTAAGCGGAGTCGGGCCTAAATTAGGGCAAAGCATTTTATCGGGAATTCAGATTGACGATTTATATGACGCTATCCAATCAGGGAATATTCAGCGGATGATTGCTATTCCCGGAGTCGGAAGAAAAACAGCGGAAAGATTAATTCTCGAATTAAGAGATAAACTTGAGAAAGTTGAGATATCGGGCGGATCAATTCCCGATAGTTCTATGAAGATAAAAAACGATGCCGTTACCGCACTTGTTAATCTCGGTTATAATCAAAAAACCGCGGAAAAAGCGATCAGAAAAATTCTCGACGAAAATAAATCTGTATCTATCGAAGATCTTGTAAAAGAATCCCTCAAAATTCTAAATAATTAAAGTGAACACCATAGCGATGCTTGATGTTGCGATACATCTAAAATAGTTTTAACCGATCTCGATTGGGATTTCTAATTCATCTGTAAAATTGTAGAGCCTGTGAAATCATCCAACTGATTACCATTATATGTAACCAACACAAATTATATTCGTCTAAAGGAACAAATATAGAAGGATTTTAAAAATGAAAAAATTATTTTACTTTATTCTGATGATATTATTTGTGCAGATAAATTTATCTGCACAGGAAAATGATGACGACGATTGGGATGAATGGGAAAAGGAATTTGACGTTTTCAATTGGTATAAGGATTCGCGCCCTTTTATCGAGTTGAATTACGGAATCGGTGAGCCGAAGCATAAAAAATTCGAAAGCTCATTTTCCGATGTCGGATTGGCGGAAATAAAACTCGGCTATAATTCGCTGGATAAATATGAAGATTTTATTTTTGAGCTGGACAAAAGATATCTTTTTCTTTCCGGGGTTACAAGCGATATTGCATCTGCCGAAAGCGCCGTAAGTCTCGAATCAAAATTGATCCGTTTCGGTTTAGGATCGAGACAAGCATACGGATATAAGATTGGCGACGTCGGAATTTTTCCTTATACTGAAGATGATTTTGTTTGGTCGAAACTGAACATGGATGAATTCCCCGAAGGGACTTCCGATCTGGATATCATCAACCGCTACGAGGGCTCGTTCCGTTTCGGTGTTGCAAACGCCGGCGGAATAAGTTTGAATTACAACTCATTTATATCAGTAAATGCCGGTTACGAAGCCGCGGTTGTATATCCCAGATATTTAGTATGGAAAAATTCATTGAGCCTGCTGATAAAAGGAATCGGCATCGGTTCAATTGATTTTTTTGTGAAGGAGATTATGAATGCCTCGCCGGCAGCCGGACCGGTTGTTAATTTCTTTTTGAAGAACGCTTTTTCCTACGGATTTTATTTGCTCCAGCGCGATAATATGAACTGGCCGTTTAATACAGAAACGCCATTAACTTATGAGACTTTTAAAGTCGGCATAAGTTTTAGTTTCTAAAAAGCAAAATACCAGAGCTAAACCATATACGAGGAGCGGGGAAAAAACTATGTGAATCTGTAGTAAAATTTTCTCTGTTTTTATTCTGTTTCTCCGCTTGAAAATAATTCAGCGATCTTTCCAATTTTTTTATGTTCCGTGAAGATAAAGACCATATCATCTTCCAAAATTCTTGTTTCGGCGTTTGGATTTGTAATCAATCTTTCGCCTCGTTTTATCGCGATCACAGAAGCGTTAAATTTTTTCCGGAGAGAAAGTCTGTTCAAAGATTTACCGATGATTTTGGATTTATTTTCAACGCTGAACGTACAAAATTCGAGTCCGGGAAAATTAGTCGGTGAAGGAGCCGGAGTTAAGCTAGAGTAATCTGGGAATTTTCTCAGCATTCTATATTCATCCGATCTGATCTCATCCACCAGTTCTTCAATTTTATTTTGCGGGATTAAGTATTTGTTCATCACACGTATAAAAATTTCAATCGATGTTTCGAACTCTTCGGGTATCACTTCATCGGCACCGAGTCTTTGAAGCTGCTCCACTTCCCGCACAAAACGTGTACGCACAACCGCATAAATATTCTGATTAATATCTTTCACACTTTTTAAAATTCTTTTTGTCGCAGTCGGATCATTAATGGCAATTACCGCAACGCGCGCTGTATTTATACCCGCAAACTTTAAAATTGTATCGTTCGTGGCATCTCCGTAAAAAATATTTTCGCCGCTGCTCAATTCCTTTCTAACGGTAGCCGGATTCATTTCAATAATAATGTAGGGGATATTTGCGGTTCTAGCCGCATGCGCAATATTTTTCCCGTTAATTCCAAATCCTATTATTACAAGATGATCATTTAATTGATGATCTTCCTTTTCATCGGGTACTATTTTTTTCTCTCTATAATCGGGAATAATTTTAATTAAACTATTTGCAAAAGCAGGCGCGGCTTTAATTAGAAGAGGAGTGAGCGCCATTGTAAAAATTGAAACGCCGAGAAACTTTTGATAAAGATCATCTTCAAAAAAGCCGAACTCTATTCCGCTTTTTGCCAGGATGAAAGAGAACTCTCCTATTTGTCCCAAAGCCAATCCCGATAAGATCGCGGTGCGCAATGGAAATCCCAAAAGCATTATCACCGGAATAGCGATAAGACTTTTAAGGAGTATCACCCCAACAGTTCCGCTTAAGATCCAGACTAAATTGGAAAGGACGAAATCGAAATTAAGGAGCATGCCGATAGAAACAAAAAATAGAGAAGTGAACGCATCTCTGATAGGCATTATATTGCTAAGAGCCTGGTGGCTGTATTCCGATTCGGAGATGATAAGTCCTGCAATAAAAGCGCCGAGAGCAAGAGACAATCCAAGCCAATAAGTAAGCGCAACTATCCCGAAACAGATAACAAAAATGGTAAGAAGAAAAAGCTCCCGGCTTTTTGTCTGTGTAATTTGGTAAAGAATATTTGGGACAAGATATTTTGTGCTTACTATTACAAACACAATTATTGCCGCAGCTTTTAAGAATAAAATAAGAATTGCAGAAACCGGATCGCCGCTTTCTCCGGCGAGAATCGGAGTAAAAAGAATCATGGGGACAACAATGATATCCTGAAAAATTAAAACCGCGAGGGCTGTTCTTCCATGCGGAGTATTCAACTCGCTGCGGTCTGTATAAAGTTTTATGATGATAGCCGTGCTGCTGAGCGTGACCAAAAATCCAAAGAAAATGAGTTCGTTAAATTCGGAGGTAAAAAAGAGCGTTCCTAAAATGAGGGTTGCGATTATAGTAAGACCAACCTGCAATCCGCCGCCGATCAAAACAGATCGCTTCAGACTTAATATTTCCTGAAATGAAAACTCAATGCCAATTGTAAATAAGAGAAGAAGGATTCCGATCTCAGCCAAAATTTCCACTTCGTGAACCGATTCCACGAGTCCGAGACCGAATGGTCCTGCGAGAATTCCCGTCATTAAAAATCCAATAATTGCGGGAAGATTTAAACGGTAAAATAAATAAACTACAACCGTCGAAAGGATGAAAATAATCAATATATCTTTTAAGAGGATAAGTTCCATGAATTGACCGGAGAATTTTATTAATTGTAGAATTATAATAATGAAATGAAATGATAAACGCGAGAAACTGCAAGTAGTTATCATCAAAGACTGTGGTTCTTAAAATTTTGCAATTTTGCAATTTTGTACTCTTGCTATTCTTCTACTAGATTTGCTTAAGAAAAATTTATTTGATACATTTTTTTAATCTTAACTTCAGGTGGATAGAATGCGCTTTGCTAGAATAGTTTACTTTTCTTTTATATTTCTAATTATTTTTCTTTTATCCTGCAAAACAAATATGGATGAGAAAATCGTTCTACCCAATGATGAAGAAGAACAGCTTGCTGTTTTCGAATTTCCCGATCCCGTTGAACGTGATCTTCCGGGAATAAGGAAAGATACTTTAAGAGTGTTGACAGCGTATAATTCCACCGGATATTTTATTTACCGCAACAAGGAAATGGGTTACGAATATGATCTTCTTAAAAAATTTGCGGACGATAATAATCTTGAAATAAAAATGATTGTCGTTGATGATAACGACAGTATCTTTGTTAAATTGAATGAAGGTTTGGGCGATATTGCCGCGGCGAGACTAGTTCCAACTGAAAAATCTAAAAAAGTAGTTTTGTTCACCGATGCTCTTTATTTCACAAAACCTAATGTAGTTCAGGCGAAAAAATTACCGAGTGATTCAAGACTAACAGAAGCGGCGAAGGAAGTAATCGAAATTGAACAATCCGAAATTAAAGATCCGATACGAATTAACGGTAAAGTAATTCGTAAACCTGCCGATCTTTCGGGAGAGGAAGTGACGCTCAAAACAGAATCTCCTTACAGAGAAACCTTGGTTGAATTAAGTAATGATATAAACGGTGATATCGAAATAGTGGAATTGGATGACACACCATCTTCCGAAGAAATAATACGGGGAGTTGCGAGCGGGAAATATGAACTTACGGTGGCACAAGAAAATGTGGCGAAATTAAAAGCGTCATATTTTACTAATCTGCTTGTTCTGCCTTCTGTCGCACCGAAACACATGGTTTCTTGGGCAGTTCGCACAACTTCCAATGATTTATTGGATACTTTGGATGCCTGGATCCAAAAGGAAAGAGAAGGAGAATTGTTTGACGATCTTTATAAAAAATATTTTCTTAACCGAAGAGGATACAAAGAGCGCACAATAGTTGAATATTTGAACGCAGAAAAAGGCAAGCTTTCTCAGTACGATGAATTATTAAAAAAACTTGCGGAAGAATACAATTGGGATTGGCGGCTGATTGCTTCGCAAGTTTATCAGGAATCGAGTTTTCAGCCGTTCGCGGAATCGTGGGCCGGAGCCGTCGGACTTCTGCAGCTTATGCCCGCAACCGCCGCTGAAGTCGGCGTAAGCAACCGCTACGATCCGGAGGATAATCTGCGCGGCGGAATTAAATATTTAGATTTCCTGAATATTTATTGGAAGAATTCTATCAGCGATAAGAATGAAAGATTAAAATTCGCGCTCGCTTCATATAATGTCGGAATCGGACACGTTGAAGACGCGAGAAGACTTGCGGAAAAATACGGAGACAACAAATATGTCTGGAGCGATGTAGCTTTCTGGCTGATGCAGAAATCGAAAAAAAAATATTACGAAGACCCGGTTGTAAAATACGGATTTGCCAGAGGTTTAGAGCCGGTTACTTATGTTAACAGAATCTTGAAAAGATATAATTATTTTAAGAGAGTTATAACTTAAAATGGTGAGATGAGAGAAGACGCGTTTTGGCTTAAGTTAAATCTGCAACAGAAACTCCGTCAGGAGTTTCATTTCAGTAGTAAATATTTTAAACTGCATATCCCAACTCCGATAGGAGTTGAATAGATATAAAATCATAGACTTACAATAAATTTAACTCCTAACGGAGTTATTTTCCTTTTTCAAATTTAATTTTACTGAAATTTAATCCCAATGGGATTATTCCTAATAAATTTTCAACAAATTCAGCTTGTTAATTTCGATTTTTAGTTTTAAAAATAATTAGAAGAAAGTTTGTCGTTTCTTACAACTGAAATTTAATTCCGTTAAATATGCCGCTTACACGAATTCGACAGAGATTTTGATAGTTTTTTTTTTTTTTTAATTTTTTTACTTACCATAAAGACATAGGACCAAATCTAATCCAAATTCTTTATTTTTAATTCTTGGCAATTCATGAATTTCATATCTTTACTGATCAAAAAGATGCGCCTGCTCTTCTTCTAAATTTACCATCTTTACGTCGTTCACGTAATCAATAAATTCAGGATTTCTGATGGAATTAAATTTTTCAAGAACTTTATTAATTTCCTTCGACGCGTTTTCAATAAAGTTAACTCTGCGCGAAAGCATCTCCTTGGAAATTTCATCCTTCCCCAGTTCTCTTCTGATTGCCGTTGTTGATAAACTTATTAAAGTAAGCGGCTGTTTAATTTCGTGATTAGCGGTTACGACCGTAGCGGCAAAGGTTTTAACTTTTTCCAATTCCACAAGCAATTTCCGTGTTTCGCTGTATTTTAGCGCCGAATTTACACGCGCAATTAATTCAATTTTATTGAAGGGTTTTTTAATATAATCATAAGCGCCTGCCTGCAAACCTTGTCTAATATCTTCCGAACCGGTCAGCGCGGTTACAAGAATTATCGGGACGTAATTAATTTCCCGGCTGTGACTAATTTTTTCGCAGACTTCAAATCCGGACATATCCGGCATCATAACATCCAATAGAATAAGATCCGGCATTTCTTCCTTGGCTTTTTCAATTGCCGCGGTTCCGTCGTATGCCGATATTACTTGATATCCTTCTCTTTCCAGCCTGTCTTTTAGAATGAATACATTATCCGGCTGATCGTCAACTACTAATATTTTCTTCATATCTCAGCGCTCTTTCAAATTTATTAAATACTCTCTGCACCTTGAATGCTAATATTGAAGTATCCAAAGGCTTCGTTATTATATCGTTAAATCCGTTTTTTTCAACCACGTCTTTGTCGTCCAGCATTGCGTGCGCCGTTAAAGCAAAGACGGGAATATTTTTAAGTTCTCTTTTACTTCGTATCTGTTTTATTGTTTCGAAACCGTCCATTTTCGGCATCATAATATCCAGCAAAATTATATCGGGAATTGATTCTTCCAATCTCTCCAAACACTCAATTCCGTCATTAGCGAAACGAACATCGCAGCCAAGACTTTTGATTATTTCACCAACTGTAAATAAAGTATCACTATCATCATCGACAATTAGCACGCTATTCTTTAGCGGATTTTCGTTTAAATTTAAATTATTTTTTTCTAAACGCGGAGGAGACGAGAACTCTTTTCTTCCGGCTATACAGTTCGGCAGTGTTAAAGTGAAAGTAGTTCCAACTCCTTCCTCGCTTTGGAAGGTCAAACTTCCGCCGAGAAATTCCGCATACTTTGCACTAATCGAAAGTCCCAGACCGGTTCCTCCGTATTTTCGCGATTCGCTTCCGTCTATCTGCCTGAATTCCTCAAAAATTATTTTCCGGTCGTCTTCTGAAATTCCGATTCCTGAATCGGAGACTTTAATTTGAAGCTCCGAATTCTCATTTACTGAAGCGAGCATTTTTACGAATCCTTCATCGGTAAATTTTACGGCATTGCTCAGAAGATTCAATAATATTTGCTCCAGTTTCTCCTTGTCGGAAAATATCGTGTAATCGGTATCTTTAGGAGCATTAATTGTAAGTACTAAATTCTTGGCGGCGGCAAGAGGCGCAATAAAATCGGAAATATCTTCAGTCAATCCGCTTAAATTAAAATTCACTTTTTTGATTTCAATTTTGCCTGAGTCGGCTTTTGAAAATTCCAAAATATTATTTATAAGCGATAATAACTTTTTACCGTTCTTCAGAACTATTTCCAGTCTTCGTTTCGATTCCTCGTTTCCATCGCCCTGTTTAAGTACCAATTCGGATAATCCAAGTATAGAATTTAAGGGAGTTTTGAGCTCGTGAGATACAGTAGCGAGAAACTGTGATTTTGTTTTGGACAACTCCACTGCTCTCTGTTTCTGAATCTCGAGTTCTGCAGCTTTTATTTCCAAATCGTGATGAAGGTTTTTCAATTCATCATTCTGCCCTACAATCTGTTCATTCTGCTTTTGATAATCGTCATTTAGTTTTTGCAGTTCTGCCACAATATCTTCAAGCTGGTTAAATGCTTTCGCGTTTGTTAATCCAATAGCCAGCTGATCTTTAATATTTTCAATATATTCTTTAACGTTAAAGTTCGGGATTTTTTCCGACGCCAGTTCCATCACGGCAACAACCCTGCTGCCGTAAATAATTGGAATAATAAGGATGTATCGAAGTTCAATCTCGGACAGACCTGTTTTTATTACCGGAAAGCGATCTTCAAATTTTAACTCAACAACTTCTTTTTGTTCAATAGCCTTCCTATAAAAATTTATTTGCCAAGGTTCGTTTATAAATTCTTTTTCAATTCCGTAAGAAGAAATAAATTCCAATTCGTCATCTACTGAATTAAATAAAACGCCCATAGATAATTCCGTAGTCGCAACAATTTTTGCAAGAACTGCATCGGATATTTCTTTAAAGGAAGGATTTTTATTTATAAGTTTTATGAAATCAGAATAATCTTCTTCAGCCTTAATTCTTTTCTCAAGTTCGTCCAGCATATTATTAAACGTGCTTCCGAATTTTCCCATCTCATCCTTCGAAATGACTGGAACACGGTATGAGAGATCTCCGCCTCTAATTATCTTTGTAGATTTACTAAGAAGATTAACCTGTCGTCTGAATTTGGACGTAAAAAGAAGAACCAGAATTAAAGAAAGCGCTATACCGGCGAAAAGCATTATTCCCATTATCATTCCCATCGTTGAACGAAACTGGGAAGTCTCTTTATTCAAAGTGAATATTATAAATTCAGGATCGTTTTCGTAAGCAAAATAATTTTTTATATTACCACGTACTGCCAGGAAATCATTTCCTTCCAAATGTTTACTGTACGATTCCGGAGTTTCCGATTTGAATGTTTCGCTTGCGGAAAGTATCTCTTCCCGATAGCCCGTATTTCCTGCTTCATTGGAAGATTCGATAACTTTTCCGCCGTAAATAAATGCAATATCCGCGTCTATTCGTTCGGCGATTTTATCGAGAAGTGTATGGTCAATTATTTTCCCGTAAAAATAAAAATTATCCTTTACGGGTGCGTATTTCAAAACAAGGTTCGGATTATCTTTTATAAATTTTGAAATGAGCGAAGATTTGGAATTGACTTTTACGCCGGTCTTCACAAAAAAATTATTAAAGTTTATAAGGGAATCGTTGTCCGAAGTGAAGAGAATATCTATGCTCGAAGAATTCAAATCGAGATCTTTAAAACCGGAAGAGACCGGGACAAGATTGCTAAAGTCTATTTCGGTCTCTTCAATTTCTTTGCGCAGCTCGAGTGAAAAATCGTTCGATGCTCCGGATAAAGATTTCATCTGCTGGCTCTGCAGCAGTGAATTTGTAAGCGAAAAATAAATTACCGTTGAACTTACTGTTATTAATGCAACGACAACAAAATTAATTAATAAAATACGGGCATTAATCTTCATGTTTTTCTTTTTGTAATACTTTCCTTATAGTCGCAAGCAGTTTGTCGAAATCGTAAGGTTTGTTTACAAAATCCGTAGCGCCGAGCCGGGCCGAATCTATTGCGCTTTTAATATCCGCGTAAGCTGTAAGTATTATCACTTTATATTCCAGATCGTTATTCTTAATATGATTCAGAACATAAAGCCCGTCTTTACCCGGCATTTTTAAATCGAGCAATATCAAATCGAAATTGTTAGGCGCGGAGACGGCTTCCACCGCATCATCCGCGCTTGTTACAAATTTGGTTTCGTACCCATATTCCGCTAACTCTTCGGAAAGCGCTTCGCATAAATTTATATCATCGTCTACTATTAATATGGATTCCATTTTACTTATCCCACCCTTGAGCTTTTGGCTTGTTAACTTTTAATCTTTTTAATTCGTCCTGGTTTACTTTAATTTCTTCCTTCAGGGGATTTTCCGATTTTTTCATCGTTACTCTTTCTTTAAGAGTCGGTACTATTTCAGTCTGGATAAGAATAATTACTTCTTGTTTTCTTATTGAGTGCTGATCGTATCCGGTTAAGTAGCGAAGGCCGAGAACCCACCAGGGCAAATCTTTCAATACCGGAATTCCTCTTCTTATTGTGTTGTCTTCGTTTACAAAAAGACCGCCGATAACTGTTTCCTCGCCATCTAACATAAGTATATCTGTGCTGGCAGTAGTTTTCTTGATTTCCGTTGAGATAATATCGGGATTAGCCGTACTTCTTTCCACATTTAATTTCATCAACACGTAATCCACACCGTCTTCTTTATAGATGTAAGGAATTACTTCGATGATTGTACCGGTTGATACAAATATATCAATCACGTTGCCCGCAAAATCTCTCTGCTTAATTGAGATATCGGAACCGATCTGGATTCTTCCTTTTTGTTTGTCTCTAACTTTTATTGTAGGACGCGCAATAATTTCACCAAGATTTTCCGTTTCAAAAAATTTGAATGCGCCGAGAGCGTTTCCGGTAAAGGAACCAAGATCAAAATCGCCTTCGCTGCCAACAACGAAATCGGGAGGAGATTCCTGCTGTTCCTGTCCGCCGCCGCCGTCTGTACCGTCGTCGCTTGTTTGCTTGCCTTGAAGGAAAGTTTTCAACTCGGGCCCTATTGAGAAGCCGCTTTTCTGCAATAACAATTGCCAGTTAATTCCGCGCTCGCGCATTTCGGAAATATTCGCTTCGAAGAAAACCGCGGATATCTTAACTTCTCTCGCTTCTACGGGAGCGTAAACATCGTCGCTTAAATCCGCTGTCGGATCGTTCTTCTTCTTAACTACAATTACGTTTTCTCTCTCTTCAAAAGTAAGATTGTTATATTGAGAAATAATTAAGAGAGCTTTTTTGTAAGGCATATTGTCGATCTGAATTCCGATAGGGGTTGTTATGCCCGCTGTGGAAACGATTTTTTTCCCTACAAGTTTTTCACTTACATTACTAAGAATCTGCATTGCTTCATTAAAAGGAACATTCTGCGAAAGTGAAACTATTTCTTCCGGAGTGTAATATCCTTCCAACTGATCCTTAATATCATATTGCGCGTTTATTGAAACTGCGCAAAAAAGAAACACGGCTATTGTTATAAGTTTTTTCATCTTACTTGCCTTCTGCTTTTATTTTATTTTCAATATTTAAATTTACTCTTTCAATTATTCCGCCTTTGTTCAATACGAAAGTAACTGTTTTGGATTCATAATTTATTTCGGTAACATATCCCAGATAAACCGGGTCGCCTTCCCAAAGAAGGAATGTTTCGCCGGAACCGTCGGATATGAAAGCTCCCGATGGAATTAAGGCGAGGAGTTCGGCGTTCTGAACATCGAGCAATCCATCTTTATTCGGCGGAATCTCGTTCCTTATCAGCGGATAGAAAACATCATATTGGTGTGCCGGACTCAAATTATTTTCCGCGTATGCAGACGAGGCAAAGCGGTCATTATTTGAATGATACGCCGAAGCCGAAATTTTGTATTTTACCAGATAGTGAGGAATGCCGTCGTCATCCACCATAACGTTGTTATCTAAATTGACCGCTTCAACTTTTTTCAGTTCCTTGCTCTGCTCAATTGCGTAAACCAGCGCGTAAAAATCGTTGTAAGTAGCGGTTCCGCTAACGTCGTAAGTAAAATGATTGAAATGCGAGCCCTTTGCCATTTCCCTGTATTCCACATTCACGAAAGAATAAGGCGAAAATGTAGAGCTTACCTGGTTTATGAATTCATAAAATTTATGCTGCGGTAAATTGACCGGAATATTAAATTTCCTTGCAGCTAAAACTGAATCCATAGTTTCCGCCTGAAGTTTTAAATCTTCAAGCTGTCCGTTTAATGTTTCGGTATCGTAAGCCACGCTGCTCAACTCTTCAACTTCTTTAGTTTTCGCTTCAATATCTTTGGCTTGATACGCGTAACTATAAACCGCTCCGGCTGCCACTATTAACAGAAGAATAACAGCCAGTACAAGTGTATTTTTAATTTTCCTGTTCATTACCGTCTTCCAAATTATTTGTGTTGTATTGTAAAGTATATGCGTAAGCGTTTTTTTCTCTAAGCGGCTCGTATAAAACGCTTTTTAGTACCGATGATTGATTGTATTCGGCGAACTGCGGAATTATATTTTTGGAAAGTGAATATCCTTTAACCGTTACTTCGCCTTTACTATCCGCGTTAACCTGTGTTATCCAAAAACTTCTGTTGCTTCCCACAAAGTCGGAAACTCTCTTCAAAGTTTTTCCCCAAATTTCCGCGCCTGCTGAAGCAGAATCGAGGATGGTTTGAGTTTTACCGAAAGCGCTTACTTTTGCGTCATAGTCGGCTATTTCGGTAAGAAGAGATTCGTTCCTCACCTTCAGATCGGTCAGCTTAACAATTTCATTATCAAGTTCGGTTATCTTACTTTTGTTGCTGCTTATGTTATAGCTAAAGAAAAATGCGGCTGCGAACAAAAGCGGGAACATAGCAAAACTGTGCCATCCGAACTGGAACATTTTCTGATTTTCTTTTATGTAATTGGGAAGAATATTTATTCCCTTATACTTCTTATCTTCTTCGTCAAAAAATTCCAAGCCGGCAGCTATTGGAATAGAAAAGTTAGTAAGAGATTCTCCCTCGTCAAGATGCAGACCTTCTTTTTCGAAATCGTCAAATTTTAATTCAGTTACATTGGCTTCCGGAAATGTTCCGTAAAAAGAGAGAAGTAAATTTTCCGAGTTATCTTCGCCGCAAAGTATAACATTATCGAGACGAGGAATACCGCCGTTCTCCATTTCCAATAATATTTTAGAAAAATAAACATCATAGGTATGAAGATTTTGTGTGCCGATGTCCACGGTCGCGCCGATGTGTTTGAACTTTTGGCCTTCAAGGAAAATCAATTTGCTGTATTCTTTTCCTGTGTAGATGATAAGCGTATGATCTTCAGGGAAGAATTTGTTTTTCTTCGCTACGTAATATGCAAGTGATAATTCTGCGCTCTTTATAGACGGTATCTTATAGAATTTTTTCCCGTTGTAGTTTGCAAAAGAATTAATGAAAGTTACGCAGGGAATATCGCCTTCAACGAAAGCAGTCTGAACTGAGCCGTCGGCCAATTCGGTATAATCCAAATGATCTCTTGAAACAAGAATGTTTTTGCTTCTGTCAATATCTTCAAGAATAAGGTTTTTCATTTTTTTCGGATCATCTTCCTTAACTCCTTCATACACATGGTAGTTAAGAACGGGTTCCGTAACCACCGGCACAAATTGAGCTTGATTAAGATTAATGCCTTCAAGCGCCGATGTTAAAACCCCCCAATCGGAACTGTCCGATGGGTTTGAAGATACTTTCGCGTCGTCGATATTTTCGAAAGAAATATCGCCTCCGGAATCTTCCATGTTAAAATCCGCCAAAACATTCTTACCGACAGAAGCGTTTTCACTCATCTTATTGGTAAGAGTTAAAGAGGCAGCTTTGTGGATTTTGATCTGGTCTTTTTCTTTGGAAAGGACCACTGCCTTGGTCTCGCTTCCATCGCAATAAACAGTTATAATTTGTTTCATATTTATACCGCTTTAAGTAGTTGTAATATTCTTGTTTTATTGTTAGCGTAAGTAACTGCGTTCTCTTTAGATATTCTTCTTTGTTTAAATAAACGCACAAGGTCCTGCTCCATTGTGTTCATTCCCTGCGGCGCTCCTTGCGTAATCATACCGTAAATTTCACTTGTATTATTATTTTTGATAGCGGCTTTAACACTTGGCGTAGCTATCATTACTTCTTTTACCAAAACACGTTTTCCGTCAACGCTTGGAACCAATTTTTGAGATACAACCGATACCAGTACATCGGCAAGTCTGTTTCGCACACGTTCCTGCTCAACGGGATTTACTTCGGCGATAATTCTGTCTAATGATTCAACGGCCGAAGAAGTGTGGAGCGTTGAAAAAACTTTATGTCCCGTGTCGGTAACTTCCAGCGCAGCCATTATAGTTTCCGGATCTCTCATCTCACCCACGACTATAATATCGGGATCCTGCCTTAATGCCTGCACGATACCATCCTTAAAACTAGTAACGTCGCGCCCTACTTCTCTGTGCCTAATTATAGAGGCATTCGATTTATGTACATACTCCACCGGAGACGCAATAATGATTATATGCGACGGATCAAAATTATTGTGATAATCTATTATCGAATCGAGGGTGGAAGATTTACCGGAACCGGTTATTCCCGTAATTAAAGAAAGACCGAATTTCATATAGTTGTGGCTCATCATCTTAAATGAGAACGGATGAAACTCGAGTGATTCAACCGAACGTACATTTGCCGCGATGGCTCTCATGTTCAACGCGAGAGAATCGAGATCAAAATATGCGTCGGCCCTAAATCTTATTTGCTTGTTTTCTTTTTCGTAATAAAAAGTATAACTGAAATCTATATTACGGTTTTTTAGAAGCATATCCGCCTGACTTCCGGTAAGCAGACTTATAATTAATGTGGAAGCTTCATCTGAAGTAAGTTGCGGTAGATCTTTTACACGCTCTTTCTTCCCGAATATTCTGAACCAAACGAATCCGCCTGTTCCGTATCCTCCTATCTCGACATCGGATGCTTCGCGCTGAACCATTAGCGTTAGTATTTCATTAGCCGTTTTATGTAAAAGCAGCTTTTGATTTACTTCCAGCCGATCAATGTTATCTACTATATAGTTGATGCGTTCCGCGCCGAGAACTGTTGGGGGAATTTCGACAGAAAAAGCACTTAGTATTTCTTTTGCTTCTTTAAACATAATTACCAAACCGTTTAAATTTTAATGTGTCTGTAAATATTATCGGATGAAGAAATAATTTGTTAAGTAAATTTTATCATTTATTTATGCGAAAAAATCGTTTCGATTAAAAAGGAATATTCTATTCAATTCTATATATGCGATAAAATAATCTTTCACGATCTGCCTGCCGCAGGCGTTATTTCCGCATATTTATTCACAAATTCTCACTTGATAGATTCAAAGATATTTTCTGTTTCCGGCTTATAACAAATTGGGGCTCGTCTATGATGCATAATTTTTTAGGGAATGAAGTGAAAGTTTTTCCCTCTGCGCTCTAAACCCCTTTGCTATTTAAAATTTTAATCCTCAGTAGTTGCCGAAAGTACTTCACGTATTGAAGTTAAGCCTAATTTCACTTTGTCAAATCCGGATTCTCTAAGACTCAAAGTTCCGTCTTTTCTCGCTTGTGCCCGCACTTTCTCCTCGTCAACTTCCACACCCGATCTTACAATTATTTCTCTAATACCTTTTGTAAAATAAAGCGCTTCGTGGATTGCCAGCCTTCCTTTGAAGCCCGTGTGATTACATTTTTCGCAACCTACCGATTCGAAAACCTCAACATCTTTCCAATGTTCAGGATTCAAATCAGCGGCAATTAATTTGGCGTCCAGATCTTCGGTTTTCTTTTTGCAGTTGTCGCATAATTTTCTTATAAGCCGCTGCGCAACTATTATATTGATGGCATATGCGATAAGGAATGGCTCGATTCCCATTTTGTAGAGTCGTGCCACGGCGCTGGGAGCGTCGTTTGTATGAAGTGTGGAAAAAGTTAAGTGACCTGTGTTCGCGAGTTTGATCGCTGTTTCCGCAGTAATTTTATCGCGCATCTCGCCCACAAGAACGATGTCGGGATCGTGACGAAGAATGGATCGAATTGCCTGCTCGAAATCCATTTTATGTCCGATCTTCAACTGGCGGGCGCCTTCAATAACATACTCAACCGGATCTTCAACCGTCAGTACGTTTACCATCGGATTAATAACCTGGTACAAAGCCGCAACAAGTGTAGTACTTTTACCACTTCCGGTAGGACCGGTTAGTATCACCATTCCCTGAGGCTGAGTTATAGCTTTCTCAAACGATTTGCGGGAATATCCGGTTAGCCCTAATTTATTCAGATCTTTAATTACTTTTCTATCATCAAGAATTCTTATTACTATGCTTTCAAATTTATTTTTCAATTCTGTCCCGACCATCGGCAAAACCGAAACACGGTAACGGATAATATGTCCGTCAATTTCGCGCTGAATAAATCCATCCTGCGCGCGTTCTCTTTCAAACCTGTCCATTCCCTTTGAACGGTCTTTAACCACAGCCATCACCGCTTCGGGCAAAGTCCCGTCCTGAGTATGCCAAAGCGAGAGTTTTCCGTCAACGCGGAAATGGATTTCCGTCTTCTTCCTTCCGCTAGGTACGATGTGAATATCACTTACACCTTTGCGAACACCTTCCACAAGAGCAGCTTCCACTAAATTTATTAAAGCCGATTTATTTATTTCGGCGTCTAATTCTTCCTCATCCAACGAAGCTTCGTCGGTCTCTACCGACATTTCTTCCTCGCTGTCCTCAATCATTTTGAGAAATTCGTTTTCCGGAGGAACGATCACTTCGATTATTTTATCGTAAACCGATTTTTTTAAATAATTTATTTCGAACTTTTTGGCGTTTAATGCGTACGCAAGTTTTGGCAGAGTCTTTTCCGTAGGATCGGTCGCGGCCAGAATTATTTTATCTTTTTGATGTTTATCGAATTTATACGGAATGACCTTGAGTTCCAGCAAAAGATTTTTTACATCTTCTCCTTTGCCGTTCATTAAATTCCGGATACTACGTATTCGGGCATCGGTTAGTTCTTCAATTTCAATAACAATTTCTTTGAAGGCATATAAAAGCGCAACTTCTTTAAAAATTGTATCATGATCAAATTTAAAATCCTGCACAAGAATTTGAGCCAGATTTCTCTTCCTTGAATTCTGCTCTTCATGTTTAGTTTTGAGCGCTTGATCGAGTATGTTTGTATCGATTATCCCTTTTTTCAGTAAAAGATAACCGATCTTGTCTGTCATTTCTAATTGAGTATCGAACATTTATTCCCTTTTAAAACCATTTAATAAAAGAATTAAAAAACATTGCAAGATTATCGATTGACTCATCTGTGTGAATCAGTGTAATCTGCGGTTAAATATTTTTTCGGAACACCTTGCAATGCTAACTAAAAATTACCAACTACTTACTAATGTCTTCTTGTCTCCGGAAAGGGCGAACCCTTTCCTTACAACCATTTTCCTCGAGTCTTGCCTCTAGCTTCTCGACTTTTACATCATCGGAGATTTCGGATTAATTGTCGCCGTCTCGGCAGAAATTAATGTCAACGCTATCATCACAATCATAATTACCATCGCGATAAAAACCTGCACCATTTCAATTACGTTTTTCAGACGGAAAACTGTTTCGCTTTCGTAATAATTGGCAAGCTGCTTAGCCGTATTTTTGATAGTACCCGTTTCTTCGCCGGAGTGGAATCTTGAAATAGCCGTATCAGTAAATACTCCGCTCGCCTCAAGCGCTTCGGAGATGCCGACTCCCCGTTTGATCATCATCGGTATCGCTACATTTTTTATTTGATGTTCAAAATATGAGTTGCCAGAAGCTTCGGCGGCAATTTTGATCGGCTCAATGCTTTCAGCGGATCCTGTATATAGAGTGTAGAAAACGCGGCAGAAAACTTCAATCGCGGTTTTGTGTATCAATCCGCCCATAACCGGTATCTTCATCAACGTTTTATCGAGCCACATCTTTCCTTTTTTATTCTTGCTCGTCTGCCAAAGCGCAATTAACGGCGCGATCAACGCGATCACAATCAATATCATATTGTTCATAAGAAAATCACTGAATCCTAAAGTAGCCGCTGTCATCGGCGGAAGCGGAATATCGAACTTGAGGAATAATTTTGCCGTCTCCGGGAAGATGTAACCGACGTAAAATATTACTGCGAGAAAGAAAACGAACAGAGTAACAAGCGGCGTAATCAACGCGCTTCGCATACTCTTTTTGAATTCCATTCTCCGTTCCAAAAATTTTGCGGTGGCTTTATAAATTTCCGCCATGTTTCCGCTTTTTGCCGCAAGCCCAAGCATATAAGCCGTAAACTTGCCGAAGATAGATTCGTAGCGCATAAAAGTCGCTTGACTGTCGGCACCTTTTTTCAGATCGTTGTTTATCTGCTTTAAGGTTTCCTTCAGAGTTTTATTTTCAATATCATTTATAAGTAGAGAAAGAATTTCGCTGAAGGGAAGTTTCTGCTCCAACAATTCCGCCGTTATTTTTACGAATGAAAGAACGTCCTGCTTCGGCGGTTTCATATTTACATCGATGAGTTTTTTGTTTACCGAAACTACTTCGTAGCCGAGTTTGGAAAGCGCGCGCTGCACTTCCTCTTTAGAAAAAGCTTTCTGCTCGCCGTTTATCGGTTTCTCGTTCCCTTTGCGGATCTTATAAAGGAATGTAGATTTCTTCTCAATCGATTTTATTTTTAACTGATGTTTCTCCGCCAGTTGGCGTATTTTGCTCTTGCCTTCTTTGGGAGTTGGAGCGGTTAAAGTTCCGCTTAATGTCTGTCCGTTTACCTTTAGCGCGTTAAAGCGTAGTTCAATCATTTTATGTTCTTCGGATTAGTTTAAGTTTTTATATTTATTATCGGAAGTAATAACTATTTATTGAGAGAAAGAATTTAGAAAAATAAAAAAAGCTTCTATGTTATCCGCCGTCTGTCGGAGCCGGAAGCAAAAGACTGTTTGCCGCAGTTGGGCTGAAACCGTGATTTCAATTCGCCCCTGAGATCGTTAATTCCGGGTGACTGGGGCACATTTTAACCTCAGTCTTTAGGCTGAGGTAGGAATAATCCAAAACCGAAGGGGCTTTAGCCCGGATAGAGCCGCTGTTGGGCTGAAGCCCGATCGATCTGCTTGAACTTTCTATCCGCACCCTGAAGGGCGCGGTTACCAGGCTGAAAAACGCATCTCTCTCCGCATAAAAAAGCGCGATTAATATACTTCTTGAAGTATTCAATTCTTTGTTTCGCAGCCCGTGGATTTATCCGTGGGAGGAATGAGATAAACGAATATTTTCTTAATCGTTTCGACGATTTATCAGTTGGAAACCATTAAAATGGTTTTTGTTTTGGGTTTTTGTTCTATCTCCCATAGCTGAAGCTATGGGCTGAAAAGCGGATCTCTCTCCGTATAAAAAAGCGAGGTTAATTAGTTATATAAGTATTCAATGCTTTGTTTCAGCCCACGGATTTATCCGTGGGAAGAGAAGACATATATTTGCATAATTGTTTCGCAGCATATTAATGAGATGAATAGAGTCTAATAACAAAATTTAATCTCGCCTACCGGCATTAACCTCAGTCTTTAGGCTGAGGGAGGAATAATCCAAAACCGAAGGGGCTTTAGCCCAAAAGAATCCGCCATTGGGCTGAAGCCCGATCGATCTGCTTGAACTTTCTATCCGCACCCTGAAGGGCGCGGTTACCAGGCTGAAAAACGCATCTCTCTCCGCATAAAAAAGCGCGATTAATATAGTTATATGAAGTATTCAATGCTTTGTTTCGCAGCCCACGGATTTATCCGTGGGAAGAGAAGACATATATTTGCATAATCGTTTCGCAGCATATTAATGAGATGAATAGAGTCTAATAACAAAATTTAATCTCGCCTACCGGCATTAACCTCAGTCTTTAGGCTGAGGTAGGAATAATCCAAAACCGAAGGGGCTTTAGCCCGGATAGAGCCGCTGTTGGGCTGAAGCCCGATCGATCTGCTTGAACTTTCTATCCGCACCCTGAAGGGCGCGGTTACCAGGCTGAAAAACGCATCTCTCTCCGCATAAAAAAGCGCGGTTAATTAGTTATATGAAGTATTCAATGCTTTGTTTCGCAGCCCACGGATTTATCCGTGGGAAGAGAAGACATATATTTGCATAATTGTTTCGCAGCATATTAATGAGATGAAAAGAGTCTAATAACAAAATTTAATCTCGCCTACCGGCATTAACCTCAGTCTTTAGGCTGAGGTAGGAATAATCCAAAACCGAAGGGGCTTTAGCCCAAAACGAATCCGCCATTGGGCTGAAGCCCGATCGATCTGCTTGAACTTTCTATCCGCACCCTGAAGGGCGCGGTTAGCCAGGCTGAAAAACGCATCTCTCTCCGCATAAAAAAGCACGGTTGATATACTTCTTGAGGTATTCAATGCTTTGTTTCGTAGCCCACGGATTTATCCGTGGGAGGAATGAGATAAACGAATATTCTGCTTAATCGTTTCAACGATTTATCAGTTGGAAACCATTAAAATGGTTTTTGTTTTGGGTTTTTGTTCTATCTCCCATAGCTGAAGCTATGGGCTGAAAAGCGAATCTATCTCTCTGTATCTAAAAGCGCGGTTAATTAGGTTTGGACTTGCATTGAAAAAAAAGCCGCCCGAAAAAGAAGACTATATAAAGGGGAATTAAAGTAACAGTTTTTCCGGCAGCAAAAAGCCGCCCGAGGCGGCTTATTTATTAATTATGTTACTTTCATCTCATGGTGAGTTACAGTCCATTGTCACTGTCATTTCATTCAGTACCATCTATGATATTCTTCAGTTCCCTTACAGTAACAGTTCAGTATTGTCTTATCTACCTATCGTATCACAGTTGCTTCTGTTGCAGTTCCATAACTGCTCGTTAGCATCGCTTCATCGACTGTAAGAGAAGCTGGAATTTTAAAACCTGTAAAATCTTGTCCTCCACCACCCATTGATGTCGGTTTTCTATAATACTGCTGCGCCATAGCACCCAAAGTTTGGCAGTCTGATATTACTGCGTCTGTGTTTGCCTGACACGGAACTTGCCGTAAATACGTTGATACCTACTACTACCGCGATACCGACTATGATAACGCCCAATACGATGAGCAATAATTGTTGTTGACCCATTAGGTCCTCCTTGTTTGTGTGTGTTTATTATTAGTTATTATTTTTTATAAGAACTTCTTCTTTATGTCAAACATCAAACGTCAAATGTCAAACGTGAGATGTGAGACGGGAAAACTTTTATAATAACCCAAGCGTTTACGCTTGGGAAACCCGGCAATCTATAAACCTCGGGCTTTAGCCCAACCTCTTTCCACTGAAAATTAACACCGCTTCTTAATTTTCTTTCAATACTTTTAGAACTTCACTTTCAGAACTTCTATTTTTCTAACTTCTCGCATCTAGCTTCTGGTTGCTTTACTAACCATTATCGGTAACTTTTACACACAGTTTAGCATTGGTAATTTTTACCGATTCAGTTTATGATCTCAGTCACATAATTATGAGAAGAAACTGTCATTTTAACTTTTACGGAATCGTTTCCGGTTACCACTTCATTGCCTGTTCCGATAATTATTACTTTATCGCTTTCTGTATCTGTCTTATAAGAACCGTTTGCTGTTACGGCTAACTGATTGGGAATTTTCCAGTTGTCAAATGTTCTTCCGCCGCCGCCAAACGCTTCGGGACGCATATAGTATTGCTGAGCCATAGAAGCGAGATTTACGCATTCTTCAATTACGTTATTCCGTTTCGCGTCAACCGCGTTAGCGCGGAAAAGATTTATCCCGAACGCAACGGCGATTCCCACCAGAATAACTCCTAATACTATTAATAATAATTGCTGCTGTCCCATTTCTTAATCCAATCTTTTTTTTATTATCGGATTGTAATTTCGTTTCTTTATACTATGCTAATAGGATGCCAAACCGGAAAACCGAAGTAAAACCGCTAAAACAGCATTATTTAGAAGATTATTATTAAAGGTTGGTTTTTAGGAAATGTAATTTTTACATGTTGGTGTAATTTTTACAGGTAAAATTTACCGATTTTTGTGATGCGAAGATTTTACCGACAACGGGAAACAAAGGAAGTGAAAAACTACACAAAGGAATTGTCGCAAAAAAGAATTACAACATTGAAAGATTCTTTTTTAATCAGTGAAAATCTGTGAGAGATTGATCTGTGTGAATCTGTGATACGGTTTTCGATTCACGATTTACGCAGAAATCAAATCTTCAATAACTTCCAGCATCTTTTCAAAATCGTACGGTTTATTAAGCACTCCGCCAATTTTTAACTTTCGCAATTTATCAACGCTGCCGTGATATGGTGAGCCGGATACGAGCAGAACCGGAATATCGTAATTCATTTCCCGTACAATTCTTATGCTGCTCAAGCCGTCCATCTTCGGCATTTTCCTGTCGATTATCAGCAAATCTACATCGGTGAATTCCGTTAATTTATCAATAACCTCAATGCCGTCCGATGCGTGGACAACTCTATAGTTGTGCGACTCCAACAATTCCGCCAAAAGATCGCGCAGATTATCTTCGTCGTCCGCCAGCAATATAGTTTTTGTTTTATCTTCAGATTTAGACTTGTCCATTTTAGCTTTAATTAAAGCAGGCAGATAGATTTCGAATTTTGTCCCTTTGCCTTTTTCGCTAATTACTGAAATTTTTCCGCTGTGTTCTTCTATAATTTTCTTTACTATGTTCAAGCCAAATCCGGATTCTCTTCCTTTTTCTTTGGTGGAAAACTTCTCATCAAAAATTTTGGAAAGATTTTCTTCCTCTATTCCAATTCCGTTATCTTCCACACTAATTTTTATGTAGCTTCCGTCGTTTAAATCTAAAGTTGTTTTTTTATTTTGAAGAGAAACATTTTCCGCCGATAATTTGATTTCGCCTTTATCGTCAATAGCTTCCTTGGCGTTTACAATAAGGTTCAGCAGCGCCCGATATAGTCTGTTATAGTTGCCGTTTATATTATTAATATTATCGTCAAAATTTTTAGTGAGGATTACATTACGGGTAACCGTCTGGTTAAGACTCTCGGCTAGTTCAAACAAGAGCCGTTTTACATTAACTTTTTTTGTGATGATGCTGCTTGTTTCCTTTGCGCTCATAGCGTCTTCGGTTAGTTCAGCGGCGCGTTTCGTGGAGATTTCTATATTCTTAAGAAGATAATCGTATTCGCTCTTTCCCTCCAGCTTTTTTTTCAAAATTTCAACGCTATTTAAAATACTTAATAAAATATTGTTAAGATCGTGCGATAGATTTTTTAATTCCTTAATCCCGTTATTCTTTTCTTTCGATTTATGCGGGAAGAATACAAGATATTTTTCGAGCGGTTTATTTATCACAAGCGGAATGTATGTTGCTTCAGAATCGTTAATTTTATTTTCCGAGAAAATCTTGTCGCTGTAATTATTTTCGAACTCCTCATTTTTCCAGAGAACATTTTTATTAGCGTCAATTATAACAGACGGGAAAGGAAAATTTTTTAGCAGCGATAATAAATTAACCGCGCCTTCAGAGCCGTCCGATTTGGAGAGATTTTTTCCCATTCTACTTAATATTATATTTTTTGATTTTCGAGTAAAGCGTCTTCTGGCTAATTCCGAGTTCGCTTGCGGTTAAGCCTTTATTCCAGTTTGTTCTCTGCAAAGCCCTTCTAATGTAAAGCCGTTCAACTTCTTCAAGAGACAAAATTCTGTCATCCTGTTCAGTTTCTTCTCCGGCAAGCGGATTATATTCTTTTGGAATATTTAAATTTTTCGGTTTAATAATTTTATCATCGGAGAAAATTATTGCGCGTTCAATTATATGTTCAAGCTCGCGCACATTTCCCGGAAAGCTGTATCTTGCTAATTCCTTTTTGGCATCGTCGGATAATTCTTTCTGATTTCTGAGAGGAAGTTTTTTCTTCAGGAAGTAATCGGCCAAAACTGCAATATCTTCTTCACGTTCGCGTAGCGGCGGAATGCGGAGAGTTATTACATTCAGCCGGAAAAGAAGATCGCGTCTGAAAAAATTCTGCTCGGCGGCGTCCATCAAATTTTTGTTAGTCGCGCTTATAATCCTAACGTTCGATTTAAGATTTGCAATCCCTCCGACTCTTCGAAATTCACCACTCTCTAGAAATCGAAGCAATTTAGGCTGAAGCGCCAGGCTTAATTCGCCTATTTCATCGAGGAATAAAGTTCCCCCGTCCGCGATTTCAACCAATCCCCTCTTCGATGCCTTAGCGTCTGTAAATGCTCCTTTTTCATATCCAAACAATTCACTTTCAATCAGTTGATCCGGTAAAGAAGCACAATTTATTGCTACCATCGGTTTTTTATTTCGGTCGGATCTATTGTGAACATATTCTGCAAAAAGCTCTTTCCCGGTTCCCGTCTCACCTTCCAGCAAAACATTCGATTCCGATGCAGCAGACTTTTCGGCTAATTTTATTACACTTTTAACTGCTTGGCTTTCGCCGATAATTTTTTTCGGATAATTATGATTTATCTTTTCTGTAAGAATATCATTTTCCGCGCGCAATTTCGCGTGTTCCAGTGCACGATCTATGGTTACAAGAAGCTTATTGAAATCATACGGTTTGGTTATAAAATCGTACGCACCCAATTTTGTGCATTTAACTGCTGTTTGAATTATTGTTTTTCCCGTTAGAACAATAACTTCAACCGAAGGTACATTTTCTTTAACGAATTTTAATACTTCTTCTCCCTGCACTTCTTTCATTTCCAAATCGAGAAGCAGGATATCGTACTGTTTGTGTTTTAGCTTTTCGATAGCGTACTTACCGTCGTAAACGGTATCCACAAGAAAACCTTCGCTAATTAATTCTTCCTTAAGAAGATAACACAAAGTTTCGTCATCATCGGCAATTAATATTTTTTCAGTTCTAATCATTTTGGGTTCAATCTTTCTCTAATAAAATATAACATTTTAGTTATTTAAAGACAGCCAATAAAATTATTCAGGTAAATGGCGGCTTTGAGAAATCAAATAATAAAATTTATTTTAGTTTTGTTTATATTATTATATCTTTGTTACTTAATATAATCGAAAAATATTCGAATATTTTTATATGTTTAAAATACTTGTAGTAGACGATGACGAAACTGTAAATTTATTCATCAGCAGATTGCTGATGCGCAAATTTATGTGCGATGTGGTTACCGCCAAGAACGGTCTTGAAGCGTTATCCAAAATTAAAGAAGAAAAGCCGGAAGTAATGTTCCTCGACGTTACTATGCCTGTTATGAGCGGTATTGAAACGCTGGAAGCTATCAGGGCCGATAGTGAATTCAAAGACCTTCCCGTAATTATGCTTACCGCCGTTAGCGAAAAAGAAGTAGTAAGTAAGGTAATGGACTTGGGAGTTTTCGATTATATGCTAAAGCCGCTTATTTACGATACAGCTTATAAACGGATTAAAGAAATTTTTGATAACATTAAAAAGATGAACGCCGCGAAAGCGGAGGAAGAAAGTTCAGCTGTTGAGGGCGAAGTTAAAAAAGAAAAAATTCTTATTGTAGATAGGGACAAGGATTTCAGGGAAGCTTTTAAGAAACAATTAGAAGAATCATATAAAATTTTCGATTGTCAATCGGGCGAAGAAGGTTTCACAATTTTTATGAAAGAGAAACCGAAAATACTTTTACTTGGCGAGAATCTTCCTCTATTAAACGAAAAACTATTTGCGCAGAAGATTAGGAATCTTCGCAAGGATAAAGATGTGCAGATATTCGCGATAAAAGAAAATCCGAATTTAAATGATTTTGAGAAGGAACTATACGATCACGTAATTCCAAAAACGAAAAACAAAAAAGATATACTGGATTCGTTCGGGGGCAGTAAATAAGAATATTAAGAAATATTCTTCTTACAACTTGAAAAAAATCATAAAAAAGATTAACTTTAAAATCTTGAAATTTGGGCGTGTAGCTCAGTGGTAGAGCATCTGCCTTTTAAGCAGAGGGTCCCTGGTTCGAGCCCAGGCACGCTCACTCCATAAAGCCTTGTAACTAAATAAGTTACAGGGCTTTCGATTTTTAGTCCAGCACCCAGGGGAGTAAAAAGGGAGTAATTTTTTTCAGAAACTTTTTACTTTTAACTTCAGAATTTTGGTATCAATTTTATCGGCACCTGTCCGACAGGACATTCATCAAGCAGTAAAAAATCATTTCACATAGACTCACGTCAGCAGTTATTCCATTGCTGGAACTGCGGAATCGGCGGCGATGTAATATCGCTGGTCGAGCAAGTCAAGCACCTATCTAAACTGGAATCATTAAAATGGTTGATCAAAGAATACAATCTGAAAATTGATCTCAGCAATAACTTCAATATCAACAAACCTACTCCGGAAGAGATAAATAAAAAACAGGAGATGGAAGAAAAGCATCTGATCTTCTCCAGAATAGTCGAGATCGGAAAGGAAAAACTTTATGAAGAGGAAGGTTCAGCAGCTTTAAAATATCTGACTGAAGTAAGAGGATATGAGATAGATAAGCTGAAAGAAACTGAATGGTTCTATCTTCCTGAAGAGTATGATATCAAGAAAATGTTGATCGAAGAGAAGGAAGAATGGAAGGAATCAGTTGGATCTCTAAAACTTCAGGGACATTTTGGAGATAATTTCAGGCTGGCTTTTCCATACCGGAATGAAGAAGGACTAATCACCGGTTTTCTGAAAAGATCGAACATTAAAGAAGGTATAACAGTTACTACTTATGATGGTAAGGAACATTAAGGAGTTCGCTGGGACAGCACTCCGGGATTAAATAAGGATGATCTGTTCGGACTGGATAAAGTCAAAGCAACCGAAGATACATTAATAGTCGTGGAAGGATATCCGGATGCAATTTATCTCAGACCCTTCGGAATAGAAAATATCGTTGCTACTGGTCAAGGCAAGCTAGGTGTTAAACATTTGGACGCCTTGAGAAAAAGAAAGATCAAGAATTTGATCATCTCTTTTGATAATGATCAGGTTGGTCCGGAGAATACTGAAGAAGCAGTAAAGATGCTTCTGGAGAAGACAAGGATTACCCCTTATGTTATTGATCCCGAAGAATACGGAAAACACAAAGATCCGGATGAATATTTTCAGGTTAAATTTGCTAGCACAAATAACCAAAAATAACCAAAATAAAAAAAACCCACGGCTGGCAAATTCAGGTTGATTTGTGGGTTAGGCATTTTTTCATAAATAAGTTCTTCTCATCGTCAAAGCTGTTTATTTCATAACAAATTTGCTATTTGCATTATAATCTTTTATTTTTTTTATAAAACAGGACAAGCAGTCTTCATATTCTGTTCTAATTTCCTGAGATTATGTTTAATTTTTGGAGATTTCAAATGACTAGAAAAAAAAGATTATTTGTTTATTCTATAATTCTATTTTTCATTCTCCCTCTCGCTAAAATTAACTCCCAATCAATAATAGAAAATGATAGAAGCAAATCTGTTAAAATGTATAATAATTTGAATTTTACTAAGATGGTAAACGGTTTTATTGATAGCGTTATATACTATCAGTACGACCAGTATAATGATTATCAAAAACATAAAGAAACATTTACTTATAGCGATTCAAATTTTATCACGGATATTTTAGATGAAATTTGGGATACTGATTCCAGCCAATGGATTAATTATTCACGCGAAACTAAAACTTATGACGATAATAATAATATTATTGAAAAATTGGGAAAAATTTGGAGCGACGGCGAATGGGATAATTGGTGGAGGAGTGAATATACATTTAACAATGACGGTTTTAAGAAAACCTGGCAGTATTCTAACTGGGGATTATTTGGATCGTGGTTAAAAGGAGTAAAAGAAACATATACGTATGATGAGCATGGTAATTTAATTTTAAAGGAAGCAGTGGTAGACTTCGAAAATACCTGGCGGGATTCATTAATTTATGATTCCCAAAATAGATTAGTAACCTATTTTGCAAAAGACTGGGTTGATGAAAAATGGGTAAACGATTGGATTGAAACTTATATTTATGATGATGCTGGAAAACTGATAGAAATGTTAAGAGAAGAGTGGGAAAATGAACAATGGATAGAGAGTAGGAAAGAAGAATTTGTTTATAATTCATTTAATAATTTAATTCTGCACGAGTATTATTTTCCTATTGGTTCGGATCAGTGGGAAATAGCCGAGAGAGCAACGTATCAGTATAACGACAATCAGGATTTAGTCCACGGAAGATATGAAGGTAAGGACGGCGCTAATTGGGTTCTAACAAATGGAATAATGGAATTTGATGATATATATGGAAATAATTTTTATTATGGACGCGAGACAGAGTTAGTGGTTCATTATGATGGCGTTACGGGAATAAAAAGTGTTGAAGAGAAGGACTTGGATTTTCGTTTAGCTCAAAATTATCCCAACCCTTTTAATCCAAATACAAATATAAAATTCAGTATAACGGAACCCGGAAATGTTAAACTCATTATATATAATTTACTTGGAGAAAAAGTAAAGGTGTTGATCGATGAGTTCAGACAACCCGGAATTTTTGAGACGACATTTAATGCCTCTCGACTTTCAAGCGGAACTTATTTCTACAGATTAGAAACTTCTAATTACGTGGATGTGAAGAAAATGCTACTCGTGAAATAACATATAATACCTTAAGAACATGCAGTAACACTATAGTAATACCTTGAGAGCCAAAAGCTCATTGAAAAAAGTCGGGATTAATTTCCCGGCTTTTTACTTGAAATTAAAATAATATTTTAATATAAATAAGACGTCCAGTGCGATTCTAATAGTCCTCTTTTATTATTCATCATCACTCTCTCTACTATTGTAATTATATATTTTTTTTCTCCTGTTTGTAAAGGACGACTTACAAACCATCGCCTTTGTTGCTTTATTCGGGAATTCCTGTTATTGACGGGTTAAGCACTAGACTTTTCAGGACATGTAATAGTTACATACACTCACAACACATTAATAAGAGGAGGTATCAATGCCACACATTAAGGAAATAGCCGTTCATACACCTCAGGACACCATTGCGCATAGCAATTTCGATGTCGGAGTAAAGGCCGATATAGAGTTTACCAGGCTGGAGAGGGAGCTTGGATTGTCATATAAAGCTAGAATAGCCTTATATGAGATCGACGGGCAAATGGATGTTTATTCTGTTCAACCCAACTGGCAGCAGTTATTTCTTCAAAGGGCAGCACGAGGAAATAAGGACGACTTTCTCGGTTTCTCGCCAGCCTTCGATCTCACCGCTAGTGATTCTGAGAAGACTATATCTCATACGTTCGATGTCAGATCAAGTCTCGAGCCAGATAGTCGGATGGAGATCAGGGCACTTGTAGTTTGTGTACCTGAGACCGCCGTAGCAATGAAATGGAGTGGCGAGACAAGGGTGTCTGTCGTTATTGGGTAAGAAGAGAAGAGGTTCAAGCATATAACCTAACGCTGACGGACCCAGGGCTACTCTGTGTTTTTGCTACCGCAATTGCTGTCGCTGTAGGTTTTACCGATATCGAAGAATGGTGACCGCAAGCCCTGGTACGGTGAGCGCCTAGTCTTAGCACTTCAGGTGCGCGTCCCGAGGTCGCGCTAACGGCAGAACAGTTAGCCCAGATCCGTCAATCTGTTCTGCTGATTTGGGGCGAACGGGATGCTTTCTGAGCACCTAATGTTGGAAGGAAGGCTGCCCGGATAATTCCGGATGGAAAGTTTCACGTCATCCCTGTGGGAGGACATATTCCGTGGGTCGGACATTCCCGAGAGGTCGCCGATGTCGCGAGGCCATTCTTACAAAAATTCTATGCGACCTCAGAGTATATAGGGATTAAGTTTCGTTTTTGGAAAGTTAACTATCAGTATAATAAGATTATATAATAAGAATTATGAAAACAATATTTGATAAAACAACAAGAGATGAATTAATCATCAGAATCAATTCGCTTAATGAAAATAGCATAGCGCAATGGGGCAAGATGAATATTAACAATATGCTAAGACATTGTATAATGTGGGAAGAGGTGTTATTAGGCAAGAGAAAAGTAAAACGATCATTCCTTAGTAGATTATTTGGAAAGATGATTTTGAAAGGGTTTGTAAAGGATGATAGTCAATTGAAACGCTATCTACCTGCAGTTGATGAACTTAAAGTAAAAAAAAATATCAACAGTGATTTAGCCACCGAAAAAAAGAAATGGATTTCTTTAATTCAGGAATACCCGCGAGAATCAAATCATATCTATGAAGCGCCATTTTTCGGTGAAGTAAAAAAAGAACAAGCAGGCTATTTGGCCTATAAACACGCCGACCATCATCTAAGACAGTTTAATGTATAAATCGAGTAATTACAGCGCCATATAAATCGCATATAAACTCGGACGTGTCTCACCATTTCCTGCCTCTTTTTGACGGTAATTAAATTCTGTAGTACATCTTTTAGAATCAATGCCTGGCGCGCTGCTGTTATAAGCAAGATTGTTCGGCAGCAGAGAGTAGATCAGAGTTAATTCACGAAATAAAATTTTAGAAGAAGGAGGAAGAGAATGATCCAGCAAAACTTCGGCAAAGCCTACGGCGGAAAACCACCGCTAAACTACGAGCGTTTCTTTGTTCCAGTGATTGGCGCGCCCTTGGCAAAGGACCTTATTTAAATCACTGCCCGCATAACATCTTTAATAAGTAAAGAGTCAAGAGGAATAAAGTAATTCCGGACAATTAAAATTGTAATAGTTCTTTGGAGAAGTTGAAAGAATTTATTTTTCCCCACCGTCTGCCTTGGTCTGTAGCTGTAGACGAATTGGAACCCAAATTCAAATCCGTTGCGAGCCATCGGGGTCTAAAATAATAACCATTTCGCTTAACAACGGCCGTTTCCGGTTCATTCCGGTGCGGCTATTTTTTATCTACGAACCGAAAGGAGGTGGATATGAGCGGCTGGATCAACTGGTACGAAGCCGAAGTTCAGTGCCAGTTCTGTAATCGAACAATCGGAGTTAAAAATCCAGTAGTTTATAATTAAATTGGCAGAGTGAATGGCAGAGTACTTTTGATTCATTTCAGATCAATTTTTGAAAATTCAAATATGTAATACCCGTACCGACACAAATCTAATGCTGATGATAAACAAGCAGATATCGAAAGAGGAAAGATAAAATGCAGAAATGCCTAAATTGATGAAGAAGAATACAGATGCGTCATAAGGACGTTTGCATTTTTAAAATTGACTTTGAATGAGATTTGTCTAAACATATGAGGGTTATATTTTAGATAAATAAGAAATTAAGGTAAAGGAAACTGTGTATATTAATACTATACCTAAAACCGTTGCCATCAATAGGATAGTCCAAGAGAACGTAGCTATTTTACTATTCATTCTAGAACCTAAAAGTTAATTTTTAATTAAAAATACTTCATACCATCAATAAGAAGAATCATATAACATTTCGTGTCGCTTGCAAACAAAGTAAACTGAGAAAAAAACTATGCCCTCGAATTAGCTTTTTTCATATTCTATCTGTACGGATGACATAAAAACATTAGAGGTACAGATTAGCGTTGGAATAATTATTCAATCCTTTTAATAACAACAACAGTTGCATCATCTTTCCATTTTTTGTTATCACCAAAAGTATCAGCTGCGATAAAAATTGCATTTAATACGCCTTCGGCATCCAGGTCTTTGTTCTTAATAATTACTTCTTTTAGAAAGGATGTTCCGAATTCTTCACCTTTTTTGTTCATTCTCTCTATAACTCCGTCGCTAAACATTGCAAGCAGGCTGCCTTTTTGGATATTCGCATATGCGCGTCGCAGATCAATATCCGGTAAAGCGCCAAAAACCATACCGGTTGATTCTAATTCTTTAACAATATTTTCATATACCAATATCGGCGGGGGATGACCGGCATTAACATAAAACATATTACCATTCGCTTCGATTTCAGCATAAAAGAGAGAAATAAATTTTGCAGACAAACCACCTTGATAAATAACCCTATTCAGTTTTTTTAAAGTATGGACCATCCTAGTCTGGTTTTCCAATCCCATCCGCAGCCCTACAATTACATCGCGCGCCACTAATGCTGCTGGTATACCATGTCCGCTTGCATCACCAATACAAAAACCGAACTCTTCTTCATTTAGTTTATAGTAATCGAAAATATCTCCCCCAACTAACTCTGCTTGTTGGGATTTCCCAGCAATTTGGTAACCGGAGATTTCGGGAGAAATTGTTGGCAATAAACTTTTCTGAATAATTAATGCCTGCTCGTATTCATTTTTCATTGATTCCGATTGAAGCCTGTAATTGAATATGTTTCTGACCGCATTTAAACAAAATTCTATTTCTTCCCTTATCCACCCGCTTTTTAATTCGAATAACAAAATCCAGCTCTGTTCCTGATTATGGACTTCGATAGCCGCCGGAATTGTATAAACTTTTTGAGGTTTACCTTTTGATAAGGTATTGGAAACAAAATTGTCGAAAATGTATGTTTTTGAGTTCAAAACTGATTGAACTAACTCTGAATTTATTAATAGGGTTGCTTCAATATCTATATTTTCAAAATGTGAAAGAGGAGAAACCAATTCATACTCTTCACCATTCTTCTCGTAAACACGTCCTCTACCGATATGAAGATCATCGCCAAAAGTTATTCCAAGCTCATTCACAATAGTGAATAAGAAATCTGAACCCGAATTAACCATATTAATTTTGCTAAGCAGTGAATCTAATTTTCTGTAAAACTCTTTGGGTTCGATCATTGGTATTAACTCTGAATAATTTCGGATTTGTATTAGATTCCCGGAATCTTTTATAATTCCGGGAATATATTTTTTACTTTGAATAACCTTACTTGAATAGATTTTCTAAAAATTAATGCTACAAGCAAAGAAACTTAGTCGGCACGAGCAATAATAATTTCTACACGACGGTTATTAGCTCTACCTTCGGCGCTGTTATTATCTGCTATCGGTCTGCCTTCACCAATTCCTTGGGCGAAAATCATATTGCCCGGATATCCGCGCGATATAATAAAAGAACGAACTGCATCTGCACGCTTCTGACCTAATTCTACATTATAATTTGAAGCGCCCTGTGAGTCGGTGTGCCCTTCAATAGTCAGTTTTCGTTCTTTTGTTTTAAGGAGTGCGTCGGCAACTTCGTTTAATTTGTTTTGTGCGGCAGGCATAAGAACCCATTCATTGGAAGCAAAAAGAACGCTTCCCGAAAGAGTAATTACCAACCCGCGTTCTTCTTCTTTTGCAGCGAGTTTGGCAAGTGCAGCCTCAGCTTCGAACCTTGCTTTTTGTTCTAATCCTAATTGTTCAGTTTTAAGCTTTGCTTCTTTTTCCGAATTGGCAAGATCTTCCTTTGCACTCTTTAAAATAGTCGGACTGTGCTGCTTCATAATCCTCATTAGATTTTACTGTTGATGCTTTTTCTGAAGCACTACCGGCTAGTCCCACGGCAATTTTGATTTTCCTATCTGCAATATAAGCGAGATCCCTGGTGTAAATGAATTAGGATCTTCTTTAAATGATTTTTCTGCTGCTTCAAGTGCAATTTGAGCCTTGTGCAGTTCTGCAGGAACTAATTGTGCTGCCTGACCGTTGCTTGCCTTTGATATGCTTGACGTGCGCTTATAAGCTCTTGAGGGGGAGCACTGGCAGAACAACCGATTAGCAGAGCAACAATAGCTATGCTGAAGAGATATTTTAATAGTTTCATTTGTTAATTCCTTATAAATTTTTACCTGTTATTTTCTCGTAATGTTTTAACGCGTTTCAAAGCTTCCGCAGCTTCATTCTTATCTGCATCGCCGTGAGAAAGAACTATTGCTAATTCAGCATCAGCTTGAGCACGTTGGAGCATGGACTCCGCTTGGTTTTGTTTCACCACTTTGGGCAAGTGTTTCTGCTTTAACCAGTTGTTCTTTTGCCAGCTGCAAATAAAGTGATGCGCTAGGAACATCTGTTGCACCGACCTCTTGAGCTGCACGTATTGCAGAAGTTGAAGCTTCCTTATTAACTACGTCCGGACTACCGCCGCAGCCTGCAATCCATAATGCGATCAGTATAAATCCTGCTAATATGAAAATGTGTTTGTGTTTCATTTAATCCTCCTTTAAGGATGCTATTTAATTTATTACTTCTATTACTTAATTTCTGTTTTCTTATTAGAAATGTACTCTGTTATAAATTCAGGTATATGCCAATAGTTGGCAAAGGGATGAAAAAGGAACTACATCTTTTCGTTTTGTTGTGCGGTGAGAGTAATAATTACCCTTGAATTTTGATTTATTTCATGATTTAGCCGGACTTTGAAACATTGAAAGTTTTTCGGAGCCGAGAAGAATAGCGATCCATCGCGTTTTTTCATTCCCTTCAAAAGCGAATTTTGCTGTTATTGTTAGAGGGATACAAAGAATTGCACCTACAAGACCAAGTAAACTTCCCCACAAAATTAACGAAATGAAAATTACTAATGTAGAGAGTCCAAGTTTTCTTCCCATTATTCTCGGTTCAACCATATTGCCTATAATGAAATTAACCAGGAAATATCCCGCTAAAACCAGTAACGAGGCTGCCAAACCCGAGTTGAATAAGAGAAAGAATAACAGCAGGAATAGCAGCAATAATTGATCCGAGGTTGGGAATATAATTAAGTAAAAAAGCAAGAAAACCCCATAATACAGGATAATCTACACCCAAAATTAAAAGCCACAAACCTATTAAAACACCAGTAGTAAGACTTAGTATCGTTTTCATAATCGTATAACGTTTTATGTCGCCTGCAAACAATGTAAACTGAGGAAATGCCTGTTCCGGATCGCCGAGTATCGCACGGAGTTTCACCGGGAAGTTTGACACTTCGAGTAATATAAATGTTACCGTTAACAATATTAGAACCACGTCAGAAAGAATTGAACTTAATCCCGTTAATAAAGCAGCGGTAAGAATCATAATTGATTCGGGATTTATATACTCAAGGAAAAATTTTTCATTAACAGCTATTCCATTAGCGGTTAGAAAATCGCTGAACGATTTAACTTGACCTTTAA
This sequence comes from uncultured Melioribacteraceae bacterium, assembly GCA_963821715.1. Classification (GTDB taxonomy): domain Bacteria; phylum Bacteroidota; class Ignavibacteria; order Ignavibacteriales; family Melioribacteraceae; genus CAWGET01. The sequence goes on along the minus strand of CAWGET010000005.1, from coordinate 10,141 downwards.
GCTGTTCTTGTAATAATGGAAGATCTTGTGTAAATCCACTAAATGATGTACCTATCTGCGCTCCGATTAAAATCAAAATTATTACCATGCACGACATAACAATAAGAACTGCTAAACCGGATGGGAATTTCTTTACCTTCAACCATTGCACAGGAGGTGTTCCAAGTAATGCCAGGAATATCGATACGAGTATTAATACGACAACCGATTGAGCCAGATATATTCCGGCAATTATAATTACCAATGCAGCGGCAGAGAAAACATATTTTGTTGCACTCCCGGAATCTTTTGGTTTATTCATAGTATGTTGTTCTATAAATTAAAGAGTTGTTAATGTAAGAACATCTCCTCATTTATTATATTTTAGGAGAGTAAAATGAATGATTAGCTATTTCCAAACGTGTATGTAATGAAAGCTTTTCCATAATATTATGAATATGGCTCTTTACAGTATAAGTTGATATTTGCATTTTACTGCCGATCTCTTTGTTACTCATACCGTCGCCTAAAAATTCCATTACTTCCGACTCCCTATTCGTCATATGTTCTTCAAAATTTAGATCAATTTTATGATTTGAGTATTTAACTATTTGAGAGAATAACTGATTAATTAATAAAGGCGGAAGTACTGTTGATCCGTCATCAACTCTTTTTATTGTGGTTATAATTTCTTTAGGAGAAGATTTTTTTAGGATGAATCCATTTACACGTGCTTGTACAAATTTTAATATATTTTCTTGATCTTCCTCGAGACCAGAAATGATAATTTTTGCCAAGGGTAAATCTCTTTTTATAATTTCAATTACCGAGAGGCAGCTTTGACTTAACAATACCGCATCTATTATGATAACTGTTGGCTCTGAATTTTTGATTTCCGCAAGAGTATCTTCTAATTCACTATGTAAACCAATAATAAAAAAATCTTTGTTGCTATTACTTAATGCATGAATCCTTTTTTTGATAAGGCTATCGTTTTGAATTAATAGCAGTCTAATCTTCTTCAATTAAGCCTCACACATAATTTTCTATAACTACACATTAAAAAACGTTAATTAGAAAATTATTATAGTTTAATTTTTAATTTTCGGTTTCTGATGTGTTTCTGTCCTTTTCATAATATCATTATATTTATTATCTATTTCAGGCTTAGTCTTGGCATTGTTTTCCTGAAATGACGATTTTCGAATCATCGTTTTCATTTCAGAATTGTTCAATATTTGATTTACAAGTAACTGCATTTCGTCAGGATTGGTTACTGTCTGTTCAATCATCATTTGCATCATATCCAAACGTAATTGAGAATTAGTCGCAATATTTGTCATCCAGTTATTAGTCTGTTCATTTACTGCTTCTGATTTTACGATGACCTTATCCTGGGCAAAATAATTTGTTGAAATTAAGAGCAATGTAATTAGAATTATGTTTTTCATTTTTCTTCTCCTCTTAGTAGCTTAAGGATAACGCTTTTTATATGATGAAAACAATCGATCAAAGGAATGAAAAAAGGACTACATCTTTAGGATGAGTTTAAAAAGAAGAAAAATATTATTTAAATTAGATAAATTTTGATGGAGTAAATTTTATTAGTTCTCTGAATTAAAATCCCCATAGCAGCCAACTGCTTTTTGCTTCCTCCAAAAGTATATTAAGTCCCTTCGCTCCGTCTTTTAAAGATATTATGGTTGAATCGAGGTTTTCCGCGGTTTTTTGATCCATTAATAATCGACCTAGAGTACCTTGACCCGACTCAATTTTTCCGGAAATACTTGCAAGGTCTTGTGTTATGTCGGATGCATTTTGAGCTGTTTCTTTAGCAGACAATATAATCGCATCGAGTTCATCTGCTTTTGTCATAAAATTTCTGAATTTTTCTGAACCTTCTCTCAGGTTAATAAATGTAGTTTCAAAATTCTCCCGCCATTCTTTATCCATAATTAATCTTCCAATCGTCCCTTGTCCCGACTCAATATTATTTGTCATACTTGCTAAATCACTTGTAATATTAGACGTATTACCAATAGTTGCATTCAAAGATAGAATTATATCATCTATAGTCACCGGTTGAATTGTATGAATAGTATCGTTGTTCTCTATTATTTGTCTTTTCCCTGTACCGGGATTTATTATCAAGGCTTTATTACCCATTAATCCTTCCGAACCGATAATAGCAATAGCATCTTTTTTAATAAATTCACGAATATCTTCATCAATTAAAATTTCTACACTTACTGATGTATCGCTAATAATAACTATATTTCTTACTGTACCAACATTTACTCCGGATAATCTTACATTATTGCCGGCCTGCAGCCCGGCAACATCTTTAAAAATACCGGTGACGCTGAATGTAGATCTAAATAATTGCTGACCTTCACCAATAAAATATATTCCAACAATAATCAATAAAAAACCGACGAAAATGAATATCCCTAATTTTACTTTATTGCTAGTATTCTTTATCATTTTATTAACTCTTTCTTTAATAACTATTCAAAGAAGGCTCTTATCCACGGATCTCTTGATTTCTCAAGTTCTGCATAAGAGCCTTCCGCAAAACATTCACCATCTTTAATTACCATTATCCGGTTTGCGGTTAATCTGGCGCAATCTATATCGTGCGTAATAATAATTGAAGAAGTGTTATATTTTTTTTGTACCTCTAATATCAGTTTGCTTATTTCTTTTGAAGTGATAGGATCTAGTCCGGTTGTAGGTTCATCATAAAGCATTATTTCGGGTTTCAGTATTAATGTTCTTGCTAAACCCAACCTCTTACGCATCCCTCCCGAAAGTTCGGAAGGAGATAGGTCGATTGTTTCATCTAAACCAACATCTTCCAATGCATCTTTAATCAGTGATTCTAGTTCTTCTTTTCCCATCAATCTTTTTTTTCTTCTTAATGGGAATTCCAAATTCTCTCTAACGGACATAGAATCGTACAAAGCACCACTTTGAAAAAGGAACCCGATTCTCTTATACATTTGTACCAATTCATTACTATTCAATTCAGCAATATCCTTACCAAATATTATTAATTCGCCGTCATCAATTTGAATTAGACCAACAATGCACTTTATAAGTACAGATTTTCCTGTTCCGGATTGACCAAGTATTACAAGATTTTCTCCTTTGTTGATAACCAGATTTATATCCTGCAACACATCGTGATTCCCGAAAGATTTTTTGAGATGCCGCATTTCAATTACAACTGATTCATCCTGCTGAAAATCATTTACTTTTTCTATTTTAGTTGTAACATCTGTCATTCTATTTGCTGCTCATTTTAGTATTGAAGTAAACTTGTAATTTGTACAGCTATCATATCAATTATAAAAACCATTAAAGAAGATAATACTACAGCCGAATTAGCCGCTTTACCGACACTTTCTGTCCCTTTGTTGGAAGTATATCCTTTGTAACATCCAATAAGTCCTATTGCAAAACCAAAAATAAATGTTTTAATAACAGCCGGGAAAAGATCACTAAATTCTATACTTTGAAATATCTGAGGAAAGAATAATGATGCGCTGACATTTCCTTTCAGGTTAACTCCCACATATGTCCCCAACAAACCAACAGCATCCGCAAAAACAACAAGAAGCGGAAGCATTAAAGTAGCTGAGACAATTCTTGTAACAACAAGATATTTAAATGGGTTTGTGTCCGACACCTGCATAGCATCAATCTGTTCGGTTACATTCATAGATGCCAGCTCTGCACCAATTCCCGAACCAACCTTCCCGGCAAAAATTAACGCAGTAATAACGGGCCCAATTTCTCTTATCAATGATACCGCAACCATCGCCGGAAGCCATGATTCCGCACCGAACTTTGCTAAAGTCGGTCTCGATTGAATTGTCAGCACTAATCCAATTATGAACCCGGTAATTGCAATCAATGGAAGAGATTTATATCCAATCAGAAACGACTGTTTCATAAATTCACTGAATTCATACGGCGGCTTTAAAACTTCTCTGAAAAAGCGGATTGCAAAAACTGATATAGAATAAACTTCAATAAAAAATTTCGCAAATATAGAGTCAGAGGAATATTTAGCTTTTGTCTTCTCTTTGTATTTTTCTATTTTAACTTTAAATGAAGATATATTTTTCATTACCAATTCTTTTATTTTTTTATTTCCTCAATTAGGCTATGATTGTTTATATCATTTTTTTTCCCTCTCTTTGCGGCTTTTTTTTCTTTCATTGTTTTAGCTGCTTTTTTCTTCGAACTACTTTTACTGTTTTGGCCTTTACCCATGACATTTCTCCTTTATTGTTTAACATTATTTCCCATTTCAGGTTACAGTTTTGGAAAATTCTCTGATAGATCTGCTTTTCTACTTTCTGTAATTTCCTTTTGATGTTTTCTCGAATCTTTCGGTTTTTGCTGTCTCCATCTCTATTATTTTTTGAGTTTCAGATTCTTCCGTTTTATATTCCGACTGCAATACAACAATTTGAGCGTCAGTTGCGGCACGTTTAAGATCCAATGCAAATTGCTTACGTTCAATTTCCTGCTGACGTTGTAATTGTTCTTCTTTGTTTTTTTCTTCCTGCGATATTCTGGCTGTACCTGTTAATACACCTTCTGGACCAACATAGACGTCGAGTAAATCAATACCATTGTCGGTTAATTTAAATTCCCGAATTTGATTAGAGTGAGACATTCCCCGTGATTTCAGTATGTATAATCCTCTGTTTCGTTCGCCGCCGATTTCAATATCCCGAAGAAGAAGCCAAGTATCAATAAGTGATGATATCGCCATATCTGTTAGTTCTCGATTATTATCATTCTCGTTTGTCAGACTTACGAAAAGTGCCGTAATATTGTTTGCTTTCAGAAAATCCACAAGTCGCAGTAACATAATTTTTACTTCTGTTTGATTTCCACCCATTATAAAGGCATCAATTGGATCTAGAACAACAACCCGCGGTTTAACTTTGTTAATCAATTTTATAGTGGTTGTTAAATGATGTTCCAATCCATATAGTGTTGGACGAGCAGCATGAAAATGAAGAATTTCATTTTTTTCAAAAGGCTCAAGATCAATTCCAATGGAGGACATATTACGCAAGAATTGACTTGGAGATTCTTCGAAGGCAAAGTATAAAACGCGCTCATTTCTTTTACACGCTGCCTCTATAAACTGAGCTGCCAGACTAGTTTTACCCGTGCCGGCTGTGCCCGAAACAAGGATTGTGCTGCCGCGATAATATCCTTTTCCTGAGAACATTAAATCTAAACGAGGAATTCCAGTTGAAATTCTTTCGCTGGATGAATTATGGTTTAATCCTAGGGATGTTACAGGCAAAATTGAAAATCCATCTTCGTCTATTAAAAAAGGGTATTCATTTGTGCCATGAGTCGAGCCGCGGTATTTAACAATTCGTAATCTTCGTATAGAAGATTGATCGCTTACTCGGTGATCCAGAAGAATAACACAATCCGATACATACTCTTCAAGCCCCTGACGAGTTAAACTGCCATTTCCACGTTCACCAGTTATTACTGCGGTAACACCCTTCTTTTTCAACCAACCGAATAGTCTTCTAAGCTCTGCACGAATAATCGCAGGATTTGGAATTGAAGAGAAGAGCGATTCTATTGTATCTAGAACAATTCTTTTGGCTTTTATACTTTCGATTGCATGATGTATGCTTACAAATAATTTTTTTAAGTCATATTCGCCATTCTTTTCAATTTCAATGGAATTTATGGAATGATGTTCGAGCCAAATCATCTTCTTTGATACAAGTTTATCTAAATCAAAGCCTAACGAGGCAACATTTGCTGTCAACTCTTTCTCTGTTTCCTCGAAGGAAATGAATACACCGGGTTCGTTAAAAATTGTAGCGCCTCGTACTAGAAACTCCATCGCGAATAATGTTTTTCCACAGCCGGCATCACCGCATATCAAGGTTGGTCGCCCTTTTGGTAAGCCTCCGCCGGTTATTTCATCTAATCCCTTTATGTTTGTTGGAGCTTTTGGAAGAGTTATTCTTTCAAATTTAGATTTTCTATTGTTCATAAATTCATCTCCTGAAATTTTTTCCAGATAGTTTTATCTGGAATGATTGCAGTAGCCATTAAATCAAATTGCTATTCATTGGCGGTAAAACAGAATACTTCTGCTTTATCATATTTTCACTGTTTATTTTAAATACTTTTGTGGATGAATACTATCGGTCAAAGGGATGAAAAATGGATTAGACCTTGCGGACTAACTTGCGGTTGGAATTATTTATTGCCTATAGAATTGTCCTCTTTTTTCAAATTAAATTCATCGGACTGATGTGCGTGTTTTGCAATCTGAACGCGGGAATTAAGCGCTAATTTTTCTAGAATGTTGTGTACATGACTTTTAACGGTAAAAGTAGAGAGATGAAGTTTTTGTGCGATCTCTTTATTCGTAGAACCGTCTGCAATTAATTCAATTACCTGTTTTTCACGCTTAGTCATTTGTACCGCTTCAAAAACTTTTGATGGTTTATCTTCGTTCATAGCATGTTCAACTATTTGTGAAAATAGCGAACCGGTTAGATGTGGCGGTAGTACTTGTATGCCTCTAAATACCGATCTGATAGTTTTGAAAAAATCATTAATGTCAGCATCTTTTAGGATGAACCCTGAGACACCGGCTTGAACATAATCCAGAACATCGGCCTGCAAAGGTATTAGGTCCATTACTATAATTTTAATTTTTTGGTAATTCTTTGTGATTAACTTTACTACCTGCAGACTGTTTTGACTTCGCAATCCCAGATCGAGAAGAACAATATCCGGAATTGATTTACCTATCATATCCAAAATGTTTTCACCATTGCCAACTTTAGCAATTACTTGCATGTCATCCTGTTTTTTTAGCATGGCAGAAATTCCTTCGCGGAGGAGTCTGTTATCTTCAACTAATAGTATTTTAATTTTCTTCAATTAATTTCCGTAGTTATCATTGCATCTATAAGAGCGGGCAGGAAATTCTTTATAGGAATTTGGTAATAAGATATTTATCTGTTCAATGAATTCAATAATCTTTTATTCTTTTAGTTAAGTATTAATTTAGCAAACTCTATACTGTTTTACAATATGTGTTGCAATGAATGGTTTCACAGATAATCGTATAGTTAACTTATTCTATGGATTTTCACAGAGGACGACAAGGAATAAGCACATATAAATAAGAATTTCTTCATTTGTTGATGCTGGAATGCCAAAATCTCCGCCGTCTGCCTGGGTCTGTGGCTGTAGGTGTATGGGATACAACTCAAATCCATTACGTAATTGAATAGAAGTGTGAGAAATAACATAATGCAAAAGCAATAGTGTTAATAATTCTTTTTTGATATATGCGGCGGCTCATTAATATTCAGCGACTTCACAACTCCTAAACAACCCAAACTTCCCCTACTGGATAGCCTTTGATAAACATACTGAAACCGGCAGGTATATAATAAGCGAAGCAGCAATAATCTTCAAATAGATAATCATCTTGCAGGTAAGCTGTTCTTCTTCCTTGAAGGCGCTAAATGCAATAAAATTATAGCTTCGCCCTACTGGGATTTAGCAGTTGATTGGAAAATGAGGATCACCGGCTATCTTTATAAAACCATTGTCTCCAACTCAGAACTCCCAACACCAAAAATCTTAGCATGACAATCATTACGTTGAAATAACGAATCAAAATTAGGTTACACAACAACCTCCCAATATAATTTTTCCCGCATCAATTTTCTTTTTGGAGTTAATCGTCTATATCAACGAGACCATAAGGAAATTTAGGTATACCTTTAGAATCGGAGTTTGGGCATTTGGTTGGTGTTTTCATTTTTAATTAAACCAATATTTAATTTTCCAAAAATCTCGTTGCTCATATAAATATACTAACTTATCTTCATGCATATAAATAATCATAAAGATAAAGCTTCTTGCTTGAATGATTTTTAATTCATATGTTCTCAAATTCATGACACACATTCGGCAAATAAAAGTGCGCGCACATTATTACTGAATTGATCTTTATAGTAAATATAGTTCTAAATTCACATTATTATTAAACTGAGTTAAGGTATGTTTTTTCTATCACGGATTGATCCGTTTGTAACCATAATATTAATAATTGGTTATTCTGGATTACACTTTTTTATTTATTACAGTTTTGTACATTTTTTTAATGTTCATAAAAGATTACATAAAGTTTTCGTTTCAAGTATTGTTTTATTTCTGGGCTTAAGCTTCTTCCTGGCATTTTCTCTGCCTCATGATTTAAATTATATTACGGGAAATGTGCTTTCATCCATATTTCCAATTTGGATCGGTATTTTTCCTATTTTAATTTTGTTTCTTTCCCTGCTTTGGATTATTAAATGGATTAATGATAAGATCAAATTGAGAATTCCATTAAAACCTCTCGCCTTTTTTTCTTTTATAACTCCGGTAATAATAATTTCATATGGTTTATGGCTCAGTTTTAGTATCCAAATAAATGAAGTCTCTATACCGGTAAAAAACTTGCCTTCTTTTTGGAATAATAAACCTATTGTACAATTGGCGGATTTACATCTCAGATCCGAACATCAGGTAAAATTTGTAAATGAAATTACTGATAAGATTAATAGAATAACCCCTGAATTAGTAGTAATTACAGGGGATTTTATAGATAGAAGGGGCAAAAACATTGAAGAGCTGCTATCTCCATTTAAAAAAATCTCTGCTCCGATTCTTTTTACTGCCGGCAACCACGATCATTATTCTTCGCTGATTCAAATATTCGAAGAATTAGATATTGATTATATAAAAATATTACACAATAAACTTTATGAGAAAGAGGGTTTACAGATTATAGGACTTGGTTACCCTCGCCACGATGAAGACAATCCGGTAGATATTTTAACGAAAGATATCTCTTATGACACAAATAAACCTACAATATTACTTTATCATACTCCAACTACTATTGACAAAAATAAGATGGGAGACCGATATGTTTCTCCGAACACCGATTTTTCCATTGTAAAAAATGCAGGGATTGATATTCAATTATCTGCACATACTCATGGTGGCCAGTTCTTTCCGGTTTCACTTCTCACTGATTATTTAAATAATGGTTATGATAACGGATTACACCGCGATGGTAATTTCTCCATTTTTGTCAGCACTGGATTAGGAACCTGGGGTCCGCCTGTCCGTACATTTATTCCTCCTGAAATTTCTGTAATTCATTTGTATGGGAAATAGCACAAATCTAAATTGGTATAGATAATAGTATCTTTGATGGCAATTTCTTGATATATAACACTAAAGTGGACTTATAATAATTGACTAATAAATCAGTAATTCAACTATCAAGAGTATGAGACTCCATTTGAGCAGGATTCGGATTCCGGCTACGCGGATAATTCTATTTGAAGCCGGATATGAAGCCGATTGTTACTTCGTTACATTGTAACTGATGATTTCTGGCTCTTTTCCTGTTTGTTACGATGTCACGGTGTTACGATTAGTTTCTAATTCGGGTAGCTGGCTCCTCCCGCGAAGCTAAGAAAAAAATTCAAGTTGGGTATAATCCGTATTTATTTTGTGTCAGTACATATGTTGGCTTCGAAAATTCATTAGCTTTGATTAACTACAAATCGTAGTTCTATAAAAAATTGCGAAATTCAATACTCCCAATCCGAATGACAGACTGGAATGCTGTTGAGTTCTTGTTTGTGTTCGGTTGAAATTCAAGATAGAGAAAAATTGTTAATCAACAAACGTTTTCTTGTATAAATTATTTAAAAATAATTCAATCTCATCTGCTTCTTTTAATTTACTATATTTCAAAATAATTGCGATCATTTCAATTACAATATTTGATGATATACCAGCAATATCACTTTTAGTCTCAGTAAATATTGGAGTGCTCGTAATTCCCGGCTTATCTTTTCGTGTAATAAGATTTGACATCAAAGGCTGGCTATGAACACTTAATGAAGAAGTTGAATATATATGTAAGTAGTCATTATAGATTCCTAGTCTTTTGCAGAGATGCTTAAAGAAGGATTTCTGGCTTTTAATTCCTCATTATAAATTTTCCAGACCCAATGATGAGGGTATTTAGGGTGATAATTATCTCGGACTAGTCGATATTCAGATTCAATTT
>CAWGET010000004.1:0-386751 GCA_963821715.1 uncultured Melioribacteraceae bacterium | reverse complement strand
GTCACATTTAAATTGGGGAATGAAGAATTTGGGCTCGATATCCTTAAAGTAAAAGAAATTATAAAACCGGTTTCAATTACCAAAATTCCAAACGCTCCCTATTTTGTTGAAGGAGTAATAAATTTACGCGGAGAAGTAATTCCGGTTATCAGTTTGCGTAAACGGCTAAACCTTTCTGATAATGAGCTGAACAGCAAGACAAGAATAATTGTAATAGAAACTAACAAAAAAACAACTGGTTTCATTGTCGATGAAGTAAACGAAGTGTTGAGAATACATGAAAACATTATGGAAGCGACGCCCGAGCTGGTTTCGAGCGTTGATTCGGAATACATAATAGGCGTCGGTAAGTTGGATGACCGACTATTGATCCACATCGACATTGAAAAAATAATTACCAGCTGAAAGATTTAGCCTGCTGAAAAGCAGGCTTTTTCTTTTTAATTATTTCCCCTGTACGACATCTTATGGATTGAATACATATTATCTTTATGAGTTTTCAAATGTTGTACTACTTTCCGCCAGGAATCGGGATGTCTCTCTCCCATTCGCTTAACGAATTCATCGAAAGCCTTAACAAAAGCCGCATGATCCTTTGTTATGTAGTAAATATTATAATTGTATTCGTCTCCCCAGGCATGAGTTAATACGCCCCATCCGGTATAATAAGCCTTCGTTAACTAATTCATCCAGTATAGGCGCAGCTAATGAATCTCCCTGATTTAAAACATCTTGCATTTCAGCCATAGGGACTATGTTCTGACTGAGAACCAAAAATCCCGGCTGGTCATTCATTCCGGTTGTATCTGATTCTTGAGCTAAAATATTCAACGAAATAAAAAGAATAAATATCAAAAGTACTGTTACTGAACGGTTCATTTTTACCTCCCGGTTAATAAATAAATAAATAAATGAGGAGAAGAAGAAATTCGGTACTGAAATAGAATAGTCTGAAGAATTATTAATATGAGATGAAGTAAAAGGCGATAAGGAATCGATTAATAAATCACAACTGATTCTTCGCTGATGTTATTTCTGTGGTAATCTGAGGAATGCAGAAAAAGCTGGTCAGTATGATTTCGATTAAATAAAGGGAGTGATCATAGAGCCAAGCGCGTTGAGTGCGGCGAGAAACGTTTCTAAAAATAAAAACCTAATTTGTATATCCGCTATATTTTCTGTGACTTTTTCAATAAAAAATTAAAAATAATACTCAACTTTTTAGTCCCCCTGTCGAATATATATCATAGTTTTTAATGGATAATCAAAAAAAATGGAAAAAGTCAAGCGAAAATTAAACTCGCGGAATCTTCTTCCGATAATGTAGTTAGAAAACAAATTAACCGAGCAAGGATGCTCACAAAAATAAACAAAACACACATGGAGGTAACACAATGGGTTTCAGAGTAAACACAAACACCGACGCTTTACGCGCATACTATCAGTTAGCAAAAGTTAACAACGATACAACAAAAGCTCAGATGAGATTATCATCGGGTAAAAGAATTATGAGCGTTGCTGATGATACATCGGGATTTAACGTCGGTACATCGTTAAAAGGAAAAGTAGCTGTAATGAAAGGCGCGCAAAGCAACATCGCTTCCGCAAAAAATATGCTTTCTACTGCAGAAGGCGGATTGCTCGGCGTTAACGATCTCTTGACGAAGATTGAAGGAAAACTTTCGGATGCTACAAACCCTACTAACGATAGAAAAGCTTTGGAAAATGATATCGAAGCTTTGGCGGCAGAAATTGATTCGATTTTAAGCAATACTAAATTTAATGACACAAAACTGCTTGGATTCAGCAGCCGCGAGCGGATTCACATTCCAGGTTGGCGAAAGCACCGATACATTAAACTTAGATTTTGCATCTGCTGTAGGCTACTTCAAGCGTTTAACTCAGCTTTAGGCAAGTTTACAAATACTATTGATGCAGGCGGTTTGGCTTCTAGCCCGGTTGTAAGTGGTTTGAATTCTCAGCTTGCAACTATTAAAAGCAGCAGTTACGGAATCTCTTGGTTCTATTGGTAACTTAACACAAAGATTAGACATTAAAGACGAAACATTAAATACTTCTATCGCAAACGCTGAAGCAAGTATCAGTAGATTGTTTGACGCCGATATGGCAATGGAACAATTGAACGCGACAAGAGGATCAATTCTTCAGCAGGCAGGAACAGCAATGTTAGCCCAGTTGAACTTCGCTCCTCAGCAAGTATTGCAGTTATTCGGTTAATAAACCTTAAGGCTCTTCCTTAACCGGAAGAGCCTTATTAATATTGCGACAAGGAACAGTAAATTATGTATAACTCTTCAACTTTCGGAAATCCTCACAAACAAATCAATGCTTATCTGGCAAAAGATATTTTTGAATCATCACAAGAAAAATTATTAATACGTGTCTACGATTTTGCGATCACAAATTGCAAAAAAGGAGATATGGTAAAAACTAACAATGCAATCGGCGAACTTATTTCGGCTCTCAATTTTGACGATCCCAAAGCGAAACCAATTTCTGTTGGATTAATGAAATTATATCAATTCTGCCAGGAACAAATGCGGCAAAAAAATACTGAAGTTGTTTATAAAATTCTTTCCGATTTACGGGATACATGGTTAACGGTTTTTAAGAAAGCAGCGTAAAAAATTATGGATATTTTATCAACATCCGGAATCAGTCAGTTAATTTATAACCACAGAATTGTGGAGCAGAACAGGCTTATCTATCCGCTTCAAACCCGGAAAGAGAAATATTCCAAATTAGATACTGCATGGAGCGATCTAAGCTCAAAATTAAATTCTTTTAAAATCGGTTTTATACGATTTCAAATCGACCACAAGCAGTTCGATATTCGGCTCAAAAAAATCTTCTTTATCTTCGGAAGACTTTTTTAGCGTTACCGCAAGTTCATCGGCAACTTTAAGTTCTTATTCTCTCCGTGTTAATCAGCTTGCAAAGAATGACCTTCTTCTTTCCGAAACAAAAGCATCCGCTGATGCAGTTGCCGGAATGGAAGGAACGCATTCTTTTCAAGTGCAAAGCGGAGATTTCCACGGAATAGTAAATGTGGAGCTAGGCGCCGACGAAACAAATCAATCTATAATGGAAAAAATTTCCAACGCAATGAACAGCGATAAAGCCGTAGTAAATTCGGCTTCGTTCAATTCGGCCGGAGTTTTTACCGGCTCCGGAGAATTCAAAATTGATATCAACGGAGAAGAGAAGTCAATAGCATATGATTATAGTTCCGGGATGAGCTATGACGAAGTGATGGACGATCTTGTAACGAAGATCAATGAATCGGTTCCCGGTGTAACCGCGGAAAAAAGTGTTGACGGAAGTAATGTAGGTTTAAATCTTAAGGTTGATAATAAATCGGATTACATATCAGTAGAACAATCCGGCGATACGGGAAATCTTTTAAGCTCATTAAATATTGATGTTTCAAAAGAAAAATCAGCTGCTGGATTATCTTCCGCTTCGGTGTTTGCGCCGATTACCGGAAGTTCCAAATTGTCTTTTACGGCTGTTAATTCGGGTTATGAAAACAGACTTGTCTTTTCCGATCTTTCCGGTTCGGCTTTAAGTTCAATCGGGTTAACATCGGATATTCTTACGAACAGAACAATGAGCGGAACAGACGATTCGGCAGGTTACCGGTATTCAGCCGCAAGTTCTAGCGATAACGAACTCGATTCCAAAATAGAATTTAATGGAATTAATGTAAGAAGAAGCTCCAACACGATTAGCGATCTTCTAAATGGGATTACGTTGAATCTAAAATCGGTAATGGATGCCGAAGACCCTGATGTGAAAGTTGACGTAGACGTCGATACAGAATCGGTTAAAACTGACATTCAGGATTTTGTAAAAAAGTTTAATGACGCTTATACCTTTATCAAAAAGAAATATTATTCCGGCAAAGACGGAAGGGGAGTTTTCGTCGGAGATTCAACAGCTCTTTCGCTGATGAATATTCTTCGAAATCAAACTACCGAAGAAGTTGATGGAATAGGCGCAGGCGGAGTAAGTTATCTTTCGCAAATAGGAATCACATTCGATCCTGCAAAAGGTTTATCTGTTGATGATTCCGATCTGGAAAACGCGATTAAAAATGATCCCGAACAGATAGAAAAAATATTCAATTCGGATAACGGGGTTGCTGCTAAATTGCATTCTTCGCTCGAATCTTATTTGGGCGCTGATGGTTCCATCTCGAAAATGACTGAATCAATCGGAAATAATATTCAGTATCTGACCGATAAAATTACACAGACAAATGAACGCATAGATAAAGGCGCGGAAGTATTGCGCAAAAAATATGAAGGGTTGCAGATGCAGCTTGCCGCCTTGATGAATGCGCAGAGTTATTTCGGCGGATTTGATCAGGGATATTTTTAATAATGCAGCTCATCGAAAAAATAGCTGAAATAAAGGAAGCCTTAAAAGGCATTGAAAATTCCCTAAATGAAATACGGGAAGAAAATTTTGAAGATAAATTTTACTATATTCGGGAAACAATTAATAGAACCCAAAGTATAAGGGAAGAATTAAAAAAAGAATTTACCGATAATGAATTGAAAAAATTTAATCCGGAAATGGATATTCAAATTAAACAAATTCGGAAAATGTTCGATAGTGTAGTAAGGGAAAAAATAGTAGAACGGGATGCTGCGGGTATTAAATTAAAGAATACCCTTAATCAAAAGAAAATTGCAAGTTATATTAGGTGAAAATATGGATATCAAGAGAGTTTCAAGCAGTCAGATTAACCAGGTGAACGAAGCTGTTAAAAAACAACAGCAGCAAAATCTGGATGTTCAAAATAAGGAAAGCAAGAAATCTACTGATAGATTGGAAATCTCGGATGAGGCAAGAGTCTTACTAAACAAAAATGTTGAAGCAAAGGACCTTGAAGCCATCAAACAAAAAGTAGATAAAAACTTTTATAATTCCGACGAAGTAATTAACAAAGTTGCGGATTCAATTTTGAAAGAAATCAACGGGGAAAAGTAAACTGAATAGTTTTCTTTAATCAAATTTTTTTGACCTCACCCCAAACCCCTCTCCTAATTAAGGTGAGGGGTTTTTTTTTAGATTTTAAATCGCTTCGTTCAAAAAGTAAAACGGAAGAATCGCTGCGCTGAAAAAGGCAAAACAAAGCAAACCACAAAGAAGGCGCTAAGCGCGCAAAGAAAACCAATCGCGCAAATTCGGAATTCGACAATCCGCAAATTTTTTCCATTCGCGTTAATCCGATTTTTCCGCGTCATCCGCGTTCCGGTTTTGATCAAGAAGAAAGTCGAACTCGAAACATCGCGCAATTAACACCGGGATTTATCCCGGTGATTTTAACCCGTTATAAATAATGGTAAACCGTTTTAACGGTTTCAGGAAAAAAAGTAAAAAGCGGGAAGCTATGCAATTGGGAGAAAATTTACTTTGCTAAAAACGAAAAAAAAGCAACCACAAAGAACGCAAAGAAGGCGCGAAGCGCACAAAGAAAACAAATCTGCAAAATCGGAATTCGACAATCCGCAAATTATTTTTATCCGCAACACAGTTAACTCCAGAGGAGTTGAATTTCAGTAGAAAATTGTTTCGTAGAAAAATTATCAACTCCGTTAGGAGTTGAATTAGGAACAGATGGGAAAACCTGTTTTACAATTCTCTTTTGTACCAAAGGCGTCGATATGCGACAATGTTTTAAAGATTTGCAACTAATCTGCAAAATCAGTAAAATTGTTTCTTTATAATATTCGGAAACTAAATGAAATCGGATTATTTTGAATAACGAAATTCAGAATAATAAGTTAATTTTGCTGGGCAAATTGTCGGCAAGTCTTTCGCACGAAATAAGAAATCCTTTGGCTGCTTTGAAGTTGAATCTAAATTATCTTAAAATGATGCAAGATGATTTCGATAAAGAGGCAGCGGAATCGATCAGTTCTTCTCTCGAGGCTGCGGAAAGAATACAGAACCTGGTGGAAACCACTCTCGATTTTTCACGAAGACCAAAAAAAGACACAGGTTTGTTTTCTCTCAATAATATTATTGAAAAAGCTGTTCAGATTATGCACAGCAATGCTAAAAGACGAAATATCAGGATTGAATTGTTCCTGCAGAAAGATCTGCCGCAGATTAATTTAAACAAAAATAAAATTTTACAAGTCATACTAAATTTGCTTACAAACGCAATAGAAGCAAGTGAAAGAGACGGAGTAGTTAATGTAAAATCATCTCTTTCAAGGGATAAGAATGTAGTGTTGCTAGAAGTTGAAGATTTCGGAGTAGGAATAAACGAAGAAGAGAAAGCGCATATATTTAAGGATTTTTATACTAATAAAAGCAACGGCACCGGAATCGGGCTCAGCGTTTGCAAGATGCTGCTCGACGAGCATAAAGCAGAATTTTATTTCCATAGCGAAGAAGGAAAAGGAACTAAGTTTTTTGTTGAACTGCCATTCATTACCAAGGAGATTTAATGCCCCCCAAAATTTTAATTGTTGATGATGATAATTTGATTTGTATTTCGCTGAAAAAAGTTCTTATTAAGTTCGGATACGAAGTTGAAGTCTGCATGGAAGGTGACAAAGTTTATGACAAAGTTGAAAGCGAACAACCGGATATTATTCTGCTCGATATTTATTTAACAACTCACAACGGTTTGGATATACTAAAAGAATTGCAAAAGCGGTATTTCCATATTCCCGTAATAATGATAACCGGTTACGCCGACGTAAAAATAGCCGTAGAAGCAATGAAATTGGGCGCTTATGATTTTCTTCTTAAACCGGTAGAAATTGATCAGCTTAAACATGTTTTGGAAAAAGTAGCAGACCATTTAAGTCTTCGTAATGAGGTAGAAAAACTGCAGACAGTTCTTTCAGAAGAAACACTGAACAGGGAATATTTTGGTAAAAGTAAAACTATAATTCGCTCTGTTAGAACGGTTGAACGATTGGCGCAAAGCGAAGATACAACGATTCTTTTGGAAGGAGAAAGCGGCACAGGTAAAGAAGTTTTTGCAAAATATATCCATCAACAGAGCCCGAGGAAGGATAAAGTTTTCATTTCCATCAATGCAGGAACCATCCCGAAGGAACTGGCGGAAAGTGAATTATTCGGTCACGAAAAAGGAGCGTTTACCGGAGCTGCCCAAAAAACTAAACTCGGAAAATTTGAACTTGCCGACGGCGGAACAATCCTTCTAGATGAAATAGGAGAATTATCGCTCGACCTTCAGGTAAAACTTTTACGTGTTTTACAGGAAAAAAGATTTTACAGATTGGGCGGAGAAAAGGAAACGTCGGTGAATGTTCGCGTGCTCGCCGCTACGAATAAAAATCTTGAAGAAGAAGTTCAGAAAGGAAATTTTAGAGAAGATCTTTTTTATCGTCTTAATGTTGCTAAAGTTACCATTCCGCCGCTTCGCGAACGAAAGGAAGATATTCCGCTTCTTGCCTATTCTTTTATGCAGGAGTTTGCCGGAAAGTTCGGCACCAAAGTAAACCGAATTGACGAAGAAGCGCTAGATCTTCTGAGAAACCAATATTGGAAAGGAAATGTGCGCGAGTTGCGAAACGCGATGGAACGTGCGGTGCTTATGCTCGAAGGCGACACCTTAAAAGTTCAGCATTTTAATTTTTTGAAGAGCGACAGAAAAGATACCGATGGAGGAGACAATCAGTTTTTATTGAAAATTCCGCCTGACGGAATTAAAATTGATTTGGTTTTGCGGACTCTCATTCTCAAAACTCTTGATATCACAAAAGGAAACCAGGTGCGCGCTGCCAAAGTGCTTGGTCTTTCACGGTCAAAACTGCGTTACAGAATGGAGCAGCTCGGCATTGAGGTGACCAAGAATATTCAGTAGCGAAGTTAAAAAATTATTATGAATAAACCGGCGCTAATAGTTATAGATGTTCAGAAAGGTTTTGAGAATCCGGTTTGGGGAACGAGAAATAATCCACAAGCCGAAGCAAATATTTCTATTCTTTTAAATCACTGGCGAAAAAATAACTTCCCTATAATCCATATAAAACATAACTCGGAAGAATTAAACTCACCTCTTCGTCCGGATAAAGTTGGCAATGATTTTAAGGATAAAGTTAAACCGCTTCCAACAGAAAAAATATTCGGTAAATCGGTTAACAGCGCATTTATTGGAACAGGGTTGGAAAAATATCTTAATGAAGAGGGATTGTGTTCATTAGTTTTCGTCGGGTTAACAACTGATCACTGCGTGTCGACTTCGGTACGGATGGCGTCAAATTTAGGATTTAAGGGGATAGTAATTTCTGATGCAACAGCTGCATTTGAAAAACAAGGTCACGATGGTAAACTTTATTCCGCGGAAGAAATACATCAAGTTAATTTGGTTAGCTTGAATAATGAATTCTGCTCAGTTAAAACTACACAAAATATTTTAGACGAATTTTCGTTTTAGCTGATTTGCTATTATTCAAGTTCAGACAGTTTTAATTCTGTCATAATATTAGTGCTATTTCTAACAGTATTAAACTTCGGTAATTTTAATCTAAAGATTGAGCCTTTACCTTTTTCCGATTCTACTTCAATTTTTCCGCCCGATTTTTCAATCAACTCTTTCGATAAAATTAAACCGAGTCCGGTCCCTTTTTCATTTTCGGTTCCCGGTGTTGTGTAGGCAACATCAATGCGGAAAAGTTTTTTCACTGCGTCGCGGTCCATTCCAATTCCGGAATCCTCTACTTCCAGGGTTACTTGATCATCAATCTCTGTAGATGAAATTTTGATCTCTCCTTTAGATGTAAATTTTATTGCATTGGAAATAAGATTCTGTAACACGGATGTAATAATATTCTGATCCGCAAAAACATAAATATTTTTGTTAAGCTTATTCACCAAATTTATATTCTTTTTAAGTGCGTTGGATATAAAAATATCCAAAACATCATTTGCGATATCGAACAGATTTAATTTACTCGGCTGAATTTCAATTCTGCCCGATTGTATCCGTGCCCATTGCAAAAGATTTTCCAGCAGAGCGTAAACTTGCTTTGCCGATTTATGAATGCTTTCAGCGAATGTCCGTACATCCTCTTCAGAAAATTCATCAAGTTCATTGGTAAGAAATTCCGACAATCCTAATAAAGAATTAAACGGACTGCGTAAATCGTGTGCAATAATCGAAAAGAATTTATCTTTATTCAAATTCAATTCGATTAATTTTTTTTCAGATTCAAATAATTTTTCGTTTAGTTTTTTAAGCTCGCGGGATTGTATTTCGAGCAGTTCTTTACTGTATTGTAATTCTGAAATTGTTCGTTTAAGCTTTAACTCGGCTTCTCTTCTCGCGGAAACATCTCTGGCGTTTACCACAATTCCGTTGATGTTTTCGTGCGACAACCAGTTTGTAAATACTGCTTCAAGAGATATCCATTCTTTTCTCGAACTTCGGAATCTAAAATTAATTTCGCGCCTTTCACCCTCGTGCTTAACGCTTCTAAGTTTTTCAAGTAATTCTTCTTTATCGTGCGGATGAATAAGTTCGAATAAATTTGAGGCTTTTCTTAGTTCCGAATCACCGCCCAATATCACCTCGGCCGATGCGCTTTCATAAACTAAATGAAAATGTTCATCTAATATTAAAACAATATCCGAGGAATACTGAACAAGTTTTCTGAATTTATCTTCGTTGGCTTTTAATTTTTTTTCTATCCCGTTATTATGAATTGCCATTGTTAACGTGGCAAGAAGTTCTTTTTCGTTAAACGGTTTTAGAATATAACCAAAAGGAGTAGTTATTTTAGCACGTTCTAACTTTTTTTCATCTGCATACGATGTGAGATAAATTATAGGAATATCGAGTTCTTTCCGAATTAACCCGGCTGCTTCAATCCCATCCATATCACCAGCCAAAACAATATCCATCAAGATTGCGTCCGGTCTTATCAGCGCAGCCTGCTTAACAGCGTCCTCGCCCGAAGATGCTACTCCGGTCACATTATAATTTTTTGAATCTAAAACCTTGCAGATAAATTTTGAAACGATAAATTCATCTTCAACTACCAGAATATTGAATTTGTGCACTTAATTTGCTCCGATTTTTTTGTCCAGCTGAGCTTTTCTCTTTATTTCATTATCGAAATGTTTTAAGATTTATTGAATAAAATTTCGTTAAAATTTTCAGCGGCACCTACAGTACGCGGACCGGTAAATATGCAACTGTGCAATATTATTCAACTTTTTTAAAAAATTTTATTAAAACCATTTTAAAAGAATGGAAGATTGGATAGTCCAAAAGAAAGCTTTGTCATTATCTAAGCGGGAATCTCATTATCATCCTTTGATCCGTGAAATCCCGGTCAATCCATAAGTCTCGAAACCCGGAATATTTTTAGGCATTTATTTTGATACATGCTCTTAAATTTTAACATCTTTTTACGATAGTAGTTTTAGAAATAGCAAATAAAACAATGTATGGTTGATATGGATATAAAAATCAGGCAGGATATCGCAAAACTGAATTCCGAAGATCCGATGAACAGGCGCGAAATAGCGGAGGAATTTATCTCTGCTGAAATTCCGGATGTAGTTGTCGATCTGCTTGCGGAAAAACTTTCCGACGAAGATAAAGGCGTTAGAGATGCTGTTTCTTCAGCGCTTATTTTAAGCGACAACGTGAATATTCCCTATTCTATAGTTCCTTATATTTCTTCCGACGATATTTCCGTAAGAAATTTGGCCGGAGAAATACTGCTGAAAAAAGGCTCATCTTCATTAAAAGCGATGCTGGAAAATCTTCCCTTATGCAACGCCGATGATAAAAAATTTTTAATAGATATAATGGGTTTGATCGGCGACGTTGACGCGATTGCTGATATTCTTAAAGAACTGCCCAAAGCAGAGGATGAAAATCTGGTTTTGTCCTGCTTGGAAGCGCTTGGAAATCTTGGCGCGACGGCAGCGGTAAACGATTTATTTATTATTTATGATAAAAACGAGTTATACAAACCGACTATAATTGAAGCGCTTGGAAAGATAAAATCCCCCGACAGCTTAAATTTTATTTTGGAGAAATACAAAGAAGAAGACGAACTGACAAAATTTTCAATTATAGAAGCACTCGGTTCAATCGGTAATGAAACTTCTTTCTATTTTCTGCTCTCAGAACTTCCTAAATTGGAAGGACCAAATGTATGGGCTGCAATCTCTTCAATAAATAAACTTAGAGAAAATTATTCGTTGGATGTTCCCTATGACGAAAAACTTAAACAGGCAATAATCAAAACACTCGACGAATCCGATGTAGATTATAAATGTGCCGCCGCGGATTTGATAAACGGATACTTCGATGAAGATATGCTGGACGTCTGTATAAAAATTTTCGGCGCCGATCCTGAGATAGATTTAAAACTCAGCGCTCACTTTTATAGATCACCGGAAGTTTTCTGCACAAAAGTTACCGAAGTATTAAGCATGTCTCCTCACAATACTAAATCGCTTTTGCAACTTGTAAAAATGCTTTTCGAGCAGAATGAAAATGAATTATCCTGCTCTATGGCGATGATTGACAAACAGAAACTAAATGAAATTCTATTTATAAATTTGGAAAATCCGGACGAAGAAACAAGAATTATTGCAATAGAACTTCTGTTCAAAATTGATATTGATACTGCGTTAATGTTCCTGGACACAATGCTGAACGATGATAATATGTGGAACCGGCTATATTTATTGGAGGTTTTGGAAAATATTGACGATGAAAAAGTTATACCGGGAATTTCCAAACTTGCGGAAGACCCCGAAGAGATGATAAGTGAAAGGGCGAAATTTCTTCTGTCAGAAATTTCAGATAAAATGTTAAAGGATGAAGAATGAACCAATCAAATTTTACATTGAAGGATTCCCCAACTTCATCGCTTTTTAACTTTGGACATAACGACGATATAAAACTTTCAGACGAAGGTTTTTTGAAATGGCGCGGATATATTTATGATTTGTGCGGAATCTATTTTCAGGATAATAAAAAATATTTATTGGAAAGCCGGCTCCTAAAAAGGATCCGATTTCTGAAATTAAATTCTTTTGATGAATATTATAATTATTTGAAGTTCCGAAGCAACGGAAGCGAACTTAAATATCTCTACGAAGTGATTACTATAAACGAAACTTACTTTTTTAGAAATCAGCCGCAGCTGGACGCGCTTGTGAAATATCTTTTCCCCGATGTTATTAATTCTTCGGGAAGGCTGAATAAAAATAAAATAAGAATATGGAGCGCTGCTTCATCATCGGGCGAAGAAGCTTATTCAATTGCAATTATGTTCAACGAGCTGATAAAACCTAAATATCCGCATTTACAATTGGAGATTGTAGGGACCGATATAAATTATTCGGTAGTAGAAACAGCGAGAAGAGGAATATTCAAAGAATATTCAATTAGGAATACTCCGGCATATTTTTTAAAGAAATATTTCAAAAAAGAAGATAATAATTATATTCTCGATCCGACAATCAAGCGGATGGTTCAGTTCAATACGCTTAACCTTTCCGATACTAACGCTATGAGAATGATGCGCAATTTCGACGTAATATTTTGCGCCAATGTGCTCATCTATTTTGATATAAAATCAAAAATAAAAGTAGTCTCAAATTTATACGATTCACTAAACAAAAACGGATACTTGTTCATTGGTTATTCAGAAACACTTCACGGCGTCTCAAAGGCATTCAAACTGATGAGTTATCCTAAAACAATTGGTTATAAAAAGGAGTAATACAAAAAAAATGAAAAGAAAGATTTTGATAGCCGATGATTCGCCGACCATCAGAAAATTTGTTTCGCTGTCTCTTAAGATGCAGGGATTTGAAGTTCTTACGGCGTCCGACGGCATGGAAGCTGTGGAATTACTCCCTTCGCATAAGATTGATTTGGTTATTACTGATCTGAATATGCCCAATCTGGATGGGTTTGAGTTAATAAAATCGGTAAGGGAAAGTTTTCAGCATAGGGAAATTCCAATCATCATCCTCTCATCGTTATCCGGTGCTAAAGAGATTGAGATGGGAATAAAAAGCGGTGCCAACTCTTATTTGGTTAAACCGTTCGATCCAAAAAGAATTCAGTATGAAGTTTCTAAATATTTAAACTAAAAGGGTGCAAAATGGACTTAAAATTTTTAGTGGTGGACGATTCAGTAACAATGAGAAGGATTGTCGTAAATACATTAAAAAATCTCGGTTACAGCAGTTATGTTGAAGCAGTTAACGGAAAAGACGGGTTGGAAAAACTTAGCGCCGATAAGACTATCAACTTTGTTATAACGGATTGGAATATGCCGGTTTTATCGGGACTCGATTTTACAAAGGCTGTTCGCGGAAATCCCGAAACGGAAAATCTTCCGATACTAATGGTAACAACCCGCGGAGTTAAAGAAGATATTGTTGAAGCTCTGCAGGCTCGCGTTTCAAATTACGTAGTAAAACCTTTTACGCCGCCGGTGTTGAAAGAAAAAATTGACCAAATCTTAGTCCATTAAAAAAGGTATAAAATGGAAATCACAACTAAAAACATGTCGGATATTTTTACAAAGTTAGACGATCTGAAGAATATTTTTAAGTTCGGTGAAAAAACTGTACCAATAATACAGAGTTTAATAGAGTTTATGCGGGAAGTTGTTCCCCTGCTTGATAATATTAACAGTTCCATCGAGGAAAGTACAACTCAAATTCCCCAGGCCACTAATCAGATAAATAGCGTAACTAGCGCTACAGAATTAGCGACTACGGAGATTCTTAATCTTGTAGACCATAATTCAAACTGCATAAGGGAAGTTGATTCTAAAATGAAACATCAGGAACAGCTTCAAGAATTTAAGCTTAAACTTATAAGAGAGATTAAAGCAGAAGCCGGAGACAATCCCGCGCTTTTGGAAAAATTAAATCGGCTTGAAGACTCGCTGAACCGGAATTCTTTTTCATATTTCACCGAAATTCTAGGGAAAATTGAAGAGAACAACAATCAGATAATGCTTTCGCTTCAGGTTCAGGATATTACTACGCAGCAGCTCGCTGCCGTAACTCATCTAATCGAATCGGTACACTCCAAATTGGCATCCCTAGTTAGCGATATTGACAAAGCAGATATAGAGCCGAACTTTGATGAACTTAAAATTGAGGCGCCGCAAAATTCGCACTTCAATCCGGAAGCGAGATATACCGATACAACCGATAAGCAGAAAGAGATTGATGGGCTGGTGAACGACCGGCAAAAGAAAACTTCACAAGACGAAGTTGATATGTTGATCAATAACCAGCAACAGAAAACTTCGCAGGAAGAAATTGATAAATTATTTTCATAGGCTATGAATACAACAGATTATTCTTTACTAAAAGATCCGGAGATGAAAGAGATCTTCGATAGTTTTCTAGTTGAGACAAGAGAAATTTTAGAAAAACTTGATCTCGATTTAGTTGAACTTGAAAACCGGCCAGACGACAAAGAACTTTTAAACGAGATCTTCCGGTCATTCCATACAATAAAAGGTACATCAGGATTCCTCGGTTTAGTTAAACTTCAAAAGGTAACGCATAGCTGCGAAGACCTGTTGAATAAACTTAGAAAAGGCGAAGCGAGGCTGAACGATAATATTATGGACGGTATCCTTAAATCGTACGATACGATTAAAGAGATGGTTGATATTATTGAAGATCAGAAAGAAGAGAATCTCGATACCGAAGATATACTTCGAATACTTTCGAAACTTCTTATCTCGCTCGAAGGCGGAGAATCGGCTGAAGAAACCGAAGAATCCGAAATAAAATCGGCTGATCCGGAAATCTCAGATGCTGAAGGCTCTAACGGGGAGAAATCCGCGGCAGGAAAGGATGGAAGCGCCGAAGTGGGAGATGGAATAGAAACGGTCGCCATTCCGGAAGAAGAAAAAGCTGAACCGGAAAAGAAACAATCGAACGAGACGATTAAACATCTTCAAACCAAAAAAACAGAAAATACAATTCGAGTAGATGTTGAAAGGCTTGACGATTTGCTGAATATTGTATCCGAACTTGTGCTTGGAAGAAACAGGCTTATGCAGGTAAATTCCGAAGCAAATCTTCAGTATGAAGGGACAAAAGTTTCACAGGATTTAGCAGATACCTCCCGACAGATCGATTTGATGACCACAGAACTACAGCTTTCCGTTATGAAAACACGGATGATAAAAATAGGTAAGGTCTTCAACAGATTTCCGCGGCTTGTTAGAGATCTGAGTAAAGATACCGGCAAAGATATTCAATTGGTGATTGACGGAGAAGAAACCGAATTAGACAAGACACTTATTGAAGAGATCAATGATCCGCTCGTTCACTTGGTAAGAAATTCGGCCGACCATGGAATTGAATCGCCGGAGGAACGCGAAGCTGCAGGAAAAGTAAAGAAAGGAACGATAAAGCTTTCTGCCGAACAGGAAGGAAACAATATCGTCATAAAAATTGAAGACGACGGAAAAGGTATTGATCCGGAAAAAATTAAAGACAAAGCCGTTAGCAAAGGGCTTATAACTTCCGAGCGATCTAAAGAGTTATCGAGACAAGATGCATTTAATTTAATTTTTCTGCCGGGATTTTCTACTGCGGAAAAGATTACTAATGTTTCCGGGCGCGGAGTTGGAATGGACGTGGTTAAAACTAACGTAACCAAACTGCGCGGAATAATTACCGTTGAATCCGAAGTAGGTAAAGGAACGGCGATAATAATAAAACTACCCCTAACATTGGCAATAATTCAAGGATTGCTGGTAAAAGTTTTAGAAGAAACTGTCGTTCTTCCGCTTAACTCGGTAGTTGAAGTTGTGCGCGTACCGAAAAATAAAATTAATACTATTAATCAAAAAGAAGTAATTAAACTGCGTGACGGAGTTCTTCCTTTAATAAATATCGACAGGCTTCTTTACAATATGGATACCGCACGCGAAGAAAACGAATGGCAATATATTGTGGTTGTGGGCATTGCCGAAAAACGACTCGGCGTTAAAGTGGATAGCCTGATTGGACAGAAAGAAGTAGTAATAAAATCGCTCGGATCTTATCTCGGAAACATCGACGGAATCGCCGGATCAACAATACTCGGTGACGGAAAAGTTGTGATGATTGCCGATATAGCCGAACTGATAAATAAAATATCCGGAAATTAATTGATTGAAAAAATAAAAATAATAGTGGTTGACGATTCTGCTTTTATGCGGAAATCATTGTCCATAATTTTAGCGTCGGACCCTGCCATCGAAGTTATCGCTACAGCGAAAGACGGACTGGAAGGCGTAGAGTTGGTTAAGAAATTAAAACCTGATCTCGTAACGCTCGATATTGAAATGCCGCGCATGGATGGATTGACTGCGCTCAAAAAAATAATGAAGGAAAACCCGGTTCCTGTAATCATGGTAAGTTCTCTAACTACCGAAGGAGCCGATTCAACTTTAAAGGCATTGGAACTTGGCGCTGTTGATTTCATCCCGAAGGAAATGTCTTTCGTGAGCGTTAATATTGTAAATATTAAAGAAGACCTTATCAAAAAAGTTAAGGCTATTGTCAGGCAGCGTAATTTAAAAACAAGACTTTCCAATACAGCAGGCATTAAAGGCGATCAATTTGTAAGAAGGCAAGTGGGCGGCACGCTTCCGAGAATGATTTATAAATCAATCGCTATCGGTATTTCCACTGGCGGACCTTTGTCGCTTCAAAAGTTGGTACCCAAATTGATACATAATATTAACTGCCCGATTTTTATCGTTCAGCATATGCCGCCGAAATTTACAAAATCATTAGCGGACAGACTGAACTCGATGAGCAGTTTAACAGTAGTGGAAGCGGAAAATAATTCCGATGTTGAAAAAAATACGGTTTATATTGCACCCGGCGGTTCTCATATGAAACTGATAAAGAACGGATTCGGTATTCCCAAAATAAGGATTACTGATTTACCTTCCGATACGCTTCACAGACCATCGGTGGATGTGATGATGGATTCGGTGATTGACGTATACGGGAAACAGACACTAGGAATTATTATGACCGGTATGGGAAAAGACGGGTTGGAAGGAATTAAAAAATTGAAAAGCTTAGGCGGACACGCAATTGCGCAGGAGGAACAGAGCTGTGTTGTATACGGAATGCCTAAAGCTATTGTAGATAATAACCTTGCGGATGTTATCGTTCCGCTGGAAAAAATATCGGAAACAATTAATAAGGTGTTTTAAGATGGATGAATTTAAGAACGAATCATTTAACGAAATATCATATAGAAGTCTTAAAGGCTCCGGCAATATTATTAAAGCAGAAGACGCGAAAATAATAGGAAGCCTTAAAATAAACGTTGAGCAGGAAAGCCATGACGGAGTAAAAATTGTACTTAAAAAAGATGATGACGAAAATGTTAAAGAGATAAAATTCGTCTGTTCCTGCGGCGAAACTAAATCCGTTACACTCGATTATAGTGACGAATAGTTTACAAGTGTATAAATTTAGCCACAAAACTTCTAATCCATACCTTTTAATCCTCTAAAATAATAGCAATTCTTATTGGCATTAGTTTTGAGTTATAGTCTTAAAATAAAAATTCAGAGACTATGGCTCAAACATCTGTAAAAGCATTAGAAAAACTTCTTGATTATACGGCCGCAAAGCAGAAGGTGATAAATAAAAATATCGCCAACGTCTCAACTGTCGGATATAAAAGGGAAGAACTCCGCTTTGATGAAATGTTTACTCAAAATTTAAATGCCGGAATGAAAGTTACGGACTCAAAGCATATTAGTCCTTCATCGCCGGAGAACGGTTTTCAGGTAGAGAAAGATTCTTCGGGCGAAAATATTTCCGGCTTCAATAATGTAGATATCGATAAAGAGATGGCCGACCTCGCGGAGAATCAACTTATGTTCAAATTTGCCGCAAGAAAAATTACTATGCATTTCAGAAATATGCAGAACGTAATTAAGGGAGGTAGATAATGAAAGTCGGACCAAAGTTTACGGCGTTCAATATAAGCGCAAAAGGATTGTCCATCAATAAAAAGAAGATGGATCTTATCGCGGAAAATATCGCAAACACCAGCACAACGCGCACAAGTGAGGGAACCCCTTACCAAAGAAAATTTTTAAGGGTCTCTCAGAAAGATCAGTTTGTCAATTCTCAAATTTCTGTTCCTTCATTAAAGATGGAAGTTTCGAATCCCGATCATATCAGCGGTGGAGTAAACGGGCTGCCGAATATGAATGACGGAAATAACGGAATAACGATGGAGGTTAACCAAGACGCGAGTGAAGGCGACAAAGTTTATATGCCCGATCATCCCGACGCGGACGACGAAGGTTATGTTTTAATGCCGAATGTTAATGTAGTGACCGAAATGGTGGATATGATTGCAGCCACAAGAAGTTATGAAGCAAATCTTACAGCTTTCAACGCATCGAAGCAAATAGCAAAAGATTCCCTGGAGATATAGAATGAAAATAGCCAACAATGTTGCGGGTAATTACGGGCTTCAGAATTTAAAAAATATTCAGCCTAAAAAACCGGTTGAAACCCCGGCTGCTAAAGAACTTAAACCGGATCCGGTATCGAACGAAGAAAAGCAATTCTTCGTAAATATGTATCCGGATAAAAAATCTGAGTTAGTCGATTATCATTTTTACAAACAATCCGGTTCGATGGCGGGAGTTACTCTCGGTTCGCTATTCGATAAACGAGGTTAATAATGAAAATATCCGATTTAAGAATTTATAATAATGATCTTCCTAAAATAAACGACCTGCAAAAACCGAAGGATACAGGTTTCGGAAACCTCTTTTCGGAATTTGTTAAAGGAGTTAACAGTGACCAGAATTCCTCCGAGAAAGCGGTTCAGGATTTTATTAACGGTGAAGATATTGAATTACACGAAGTAATGGTTGCAGGCGAAAAAGCAAAAACGAGTCTGGACCTTCTTATGGAAATCAGAAATAAATCAATCGATATGTATAAAGAACTAACCAGGATGCAGTAACTGTGGAACAAAATAACAATACTCTCGGTTCGGTAGTAAATATTTTCAATAAACTTTCCATTCAGCAAAGATTGATGATCGGCGGAATTTTTGTTGTTACGGTGGTTTTACTGATCTTCGTTTTGTTCATATTTAATGAACCGAACTATTCTCCGCTTTATACAAATCTTGCGTCTGAAGACGCATCGAAAGTTGTCGAATCCTTAACAGCAAAAAAAATTCCCTATAAATTGGAAAATAACGGCGAGACGATTTTAGTTCCCGGCGAAAAAATTTATGAACTCCGTTTGGAAATGGCAGGAAAAGGAATTCCCAATTCAGGAATCATTGGCTACGAAATTTTCGACAAGAATACAATGGGAATGTCGGAATTTATGCAGAAGCTCAATTTCAAGCGCGCGCTTGAGGGAGAAATATCTCGAACTATCATTCAGCAAAACGGAATTGAAGGAGCAAGGGTTCACATAGTCTTCCCGGAAAAATCGATTTTTAAGAACGAACAAAAAGAACCGACGGCTTCCGTAGTTTTAAAGCTCACATCCAATTCTTCTATCAATAAAAACAACATTACGGCAATATCCAATCTTGTTGCCGGAAGCGTTGAAGGTTTGCGCCCCGAAAAAGTTACGATCTTAAATACTCAGGGAAAGCTTCTTTCGCAGGAAGTTGAGGACGATTCGATGCAGGCGTTAAGCGGAAAGCAATACGAAGTGAAAAGTAAAATTGAAAGTTATCTTGCGAATAAAGCGCAGAGTCTGCTCGATAATGTTTTGGGCTACGGCAACTCTATGGTAAGAGTAAACGTGGATCTTGATTCCAAACAAGTTGAAAAAACAATGGAAATGTATGATCCCGAATCCCAGGTGGCAGTAAGTGAGCAGACTATAAAATCGGAGAGTACGGGTTCATCCATAAGCGATTCGAACGCTGTAATAAGCGAGAATTCTACCACCAATTATGAAATAAGCAAAACAATTGAAAGAGTAATAGAAGGCGCGGGTAATCTAAAAAGAATTACAGTAGCTGCTGTTATCAACGGTATTCCTACCGAAGTAACCGAAGGAGAGGAGACTAAAATAGTTAACAAACCCCGGTCTGAAGAACAGCTTCAGAAGCTCGAGCAGATCGTCCGCCAATCTGTTGGTATTGATGATACTCGTCCGGACCAGGTTTCAATAGTCAGCATTCCTTTCGAAACGCAGGAGTTTGAAGAAGTCGGTTCTCAGGAAGTATCTCCGTTAAACAGCATTGAAAAGTATTCCAATTATCTGATAATCTTTTTAGCCTTGGGCGCGGCACTTTTTGTGCTTAAAGGATTATTAAAGAAATTAAAAACTGAAAAAATAATGATCGGGACAATGAACAACGGTTATTCCGATGATGCGTTCAACGATTTGTTGGACACGAATAATTCGGGGCAATCCGGGAATCAATTAAACGCCGCTTCAATGCAGAAGCCTAAGCGAAAACCGGCTATAGCAATGGGCGATATTGAGGATGAAATAACCGATGACGCTGCGATGCAGAAAGCTAAGCAAGATAAAATAGTTAATTATGTAGCGAAGAATCCTTCGGAAGCGGCTAAACTTATCAACTCCTGGTTAAGAGAAAATGAATACAGGTAAAATGAAAAGACAATCTTCTTCAATAACAGCGGCTGATTTAACAGGGCCTCAAAAAGCCGCACTACTATTAATTGCCCTTAACGTCGATACTGCTTCAGCCGTATTCAAACATTTAGACCCGAATGACGTAGAGCAGATCTCCGCCGAAATTTCACAGTCGAAGAATGTTCCTTCCGGCGTTGTTGAACAGGTAATGGATGATTATTACAATATGGTTACCGCCCGCGAATATTTACTCGAAGGCGGAATGGATTATGCTCAACAGGTTTTGGAAAAAACTTACGGCTTGGCAAAAGCCGTTGAAATAATTGAAAAAGTAAAAAATATTACAACGCTGCACGGTTTCGATGTACTAAAAAGCGCCGATTCTCAACAGCTTATAAGCTTCCTGAATAAGGAACATCCCCAAACAATCGCTTTAATCTTATCACATCTGCATCCGGATCAAACAGCCCAGGCATTGAAAGAATTATCCGACGATGTGAGGGGCGAAGTGCTTTACAGAATTGCGACTCTCGGTAAGATTTCACCTCAGACTCTTCAGCAGGTTGAACGTGTTGTTGACGACCTTGCCGGATTTTCTATGGGGCAGTCTATCAGTAAACTGGGCGGACCAAAAACCGTTGCCACAATATTGAACAGAACAAGCGTAAGTATGAGCAAAGAACTGATTGAAAGTCTCGGACAATATGATGACGAAATGACTCTCGAAATAAAAAGATTAATGTTCCTGTTCGACGATATTGTTCAATTGCAGGATAGAGATATACAAAGAATAATGAAAGAAGTTGACAGAAAAGATTTAGCTCTTTCGTTAAAAATAGCGGAAGAAAAAGTAAGAGAAAAAGTTTTCGGAAACATGTCCGAAAGAGCCGCGGATCTTTTGAAAGAAGAACTTCAGTATATGGGTCCCACAAAGTTGAAGGAAGTAGAAGCGGCTCAAGCCAGGATTGTGGATGTAATAAAAATGCTGGAAGAGCAGGAAGAAATATCTATCAACTTCCGCGGCGGCTCGGAGGAAGTTTATGTCTGATGTATTAAAGATCAGAAAAAATTCCAAAAGTTTAAAAGCGGTGGTCAACATCAGCTCTTCAGAAAACGGGGAAGAATCCGAAAATGAAGAGCAATTACTCCGACGCCAAATGGAAGGCTACTACGAAAAAGGATATACGGAAGGTTACAATAAAGCTAAATCAGAATTGGAAAGAGAATTCACAGATCAGCTTGTTGAAAAATCGGAAGAATTTTACAGCATTCTGGCAAGTTTTGAAAATAAATTATTTGAATATGAGTCGTCTTTCAATAAAATAATTCTCGACGTTTCAAAAAAACTGGCGGGAAAAATTATAAGGCGCGAAGTCGCTGACAGATCGAGTATCGAAGAAGTATTGAAAGATTCGTCCCATAAAATTTTGGGCGCTAACGAAGTGATAATTAAAATAAATCCGGAAGATTATAGTTTTCTTACGGACGAGGGAAAGACGGAACAATTCGAGCAGTCTTTCTCAAGAATAAAATTTGAGCAGACTAAGAGTGTTGATAAAGGCGGGTGCATAATAGAAACGGAAATAGGTAATGTGGATGGCAGATTGACCTCCCAAATAAATGAAGTAGTAAAATCTATTGAACAAAAATTATTTGAAGAATAATGTCACTCGCCCAATCATATATTGAACGATATTCTAAACTGATTGATGAAACCGATTCGGTGAAGATAAATGGTAAGGTAACCGATGTGATCGGATTAATTATTGTATCGATCGGACCGAATGTTTCCTACGGCGAGATCTGCAAAATTGTAGATAAATCGGGTAAGGAAGTTTGCGATGCTGAAGTTGTAGGATTTAAAGATGGCAAAGTATTGTCGATTGCGCTGGGTGAAATTGAAAATATTTCTCCTTCGTGCGAAATAATTGCAAGCGGAAAATCATTCAGTATCGGCGCCGGCGAAAAATTATTGGGAAGAATAATCGACGGATTCGGAAAACCAATTGACGGCAAAGGCGACTTGGATGTAGATGCCAATAAAAGTATTTACCGGGAGCCGCCTAATCCGATGGAGAGAAACAGAATCTCAAGACCGCTCCAGACCGGAGTGCGGGCTATAGACGGACTTCTTTCCTGCGGTCGTGGGCAGCGTGTTGGAATTTTCGCAGGAAGCGGTGTTGGCAAAAGTGTTACTCTTGGGATGATAGCGCGCAATACTGATGCGGACGTGAATGTTATTGTATTAGTAGGCGAGCGGGGAAGAGAAGTAAGGGAATTTATAGAAAAAGATCTCGGTGAAGAAGGATTAAAAAAATCTGTTGTGATTGTTGCCACAAGCGACAAACCAGCGCTGATGCGGATCAAGGCGGCGTTCGTTGGCACAACCATCGCGGAATATTTCCGCGATCAGGGGAAAGATGTTGTTCTTATGATGGATTCCGTTACGCGGTTTGCGATGGCACAGCGGGAAGTCGGATTGACGATCGGTGAACCGCCTACAACCAAAGGATATACGCCTTCTGTATTCGCCATTCTTCCAAAGCTGCTGGAACGCGCGGGTAATTCCGAACGCGGAAGCATAACCGGTTTTTATACTGTTCTGGTTGACGGTGACGATATGACCGAACCAATAGCAGATGCTGTGAGATCTATACTGGACGGGCACATTGTCCTTTCCAGGAAGTTGGCCAATAAAGCGCAATTTCCGGCAATCGATCCGCTGCAGAGTGTAAGCCGTGTAATGCCGGATATCGTGGATCAAGATCACAGAATGAGAGCAGCGGAATTTAATGAAGTGATGACGACTTACAACGAAGCTGAGGATCTGATAAATATAGGCGCATATGTTAAAGGAAGCAATCCGCAAATCGATCATGCGCTGGCAAATATTTCGTCGCTTCGCGGATTTCTGAAACAGGATATGTTCGAAAAATCATCATTCACAGATTCGAAGGAAAGATTGATGCAGATAATTGATAAACCGCTCGCTTAAGTATGGGAAGATTCACATTTAAATTTGAAAATATAAAGTCGATTAAAGAATCGCTCGAGAAGAAGATCGAAAAAGAACTTGCTCTTATCGATTTGGAAATAAATAAAAAAGAGACTGAAATAAAAGAAATATTCGAACTAAAACTGAACCGGAAAAGAGATTTGTTGAAAAATAAAAAAATAAAAGGCTCCGAGCTTCATTTTCATAGTACTTACGATAAAACGCTCGACTCCAGGATAGAAGAATTCCGGCAACAGCTCGAGCAACTGAAGAAAAAGAGAGAAGAAAAATTGGAGGAGCTTACCGAGAAAAGTAAGGAAGTTAAAATGTTCGAGTTACTTAAAGAAAAACATAAAATAGATTTTATGAAAGAAGAGAGAAGGTTCGAGCAGAAAGAATTTGACGATATCGCTACGAAAAGATTTGCGAGAGGAAATTAAAAGTGAAACAGAATCTAGTTTACATAATTTCTTTTCTGATGGCTTTTGCACTGGTTACACTTTCACTTGTGGTAATGAGTGAAAATTACAGGAATGTTTTCGCATTCGATTTTTCGCCGGCGGAAAAAGAGGTGAAAACCATTGAAATTCCCGGTATATCAGCAGATGAAGTAAAAAAAATAATTAACGAAGAAGTAAAGAAAGAAATAGCCGATTCAATCAAAAGTAGAAAAAACAATGCTGAAAGCGCAAAGCTTAAAATGGAAGAAGAGGCTAAAGTTGACAGTCTGTTGCTTACAAGATTAAATAAAGTGGAAAACGCTTTAAGCCAGATGAAGAATAATGTTAATGATAAAAACGGAGAAATTGAATCTCTTCAGAAAAAAATTAAAGCGAAGAGCGATCAGGCTTATGCCGATTGGCTGAAATCGACTGTTAAGATTTATGAATCTATGGATTCACGGCAAGCGGCTAAAATTATTCAATCGATATCCGATAATGAAGCAAGGGACATACTCTACAAAATGAAAAACAAGAAAGCAGCAGAAATACTATCATACTTAAATCCCGAACTTGTTGTAAAATTAACCGGAACCAAACAATGATCTTTAATCCTCTATTTATCAACGATACCGCCGGCGCGGAAAATAAAGCACCGGTTAAAAATAAATTAAGCGGTTCCAATTATCTCTTCTCCGATATCATCAACGTTTATATGAGTGAAGATAAAACTCCGGCTTCCGAAGGTTTGAAAAATTCTAACATACCGGTTACAACCGGTAAGACCGAAAAAATAAATGTTATGCAGATCCTCGAATCGAATAAAATTGATCTGAAAAAATTACTGTCGGACTTGAAAGGGAACGGAAAAAACGGACTTGAATCTTTATTAGGTGAAAGCAAAACTTCAGCCGAATTAACCTTGAATGAAAAAGAATTAGATGAATTAATTGAAGGAATTACAGAAGCACTTCCGTTGGCACTTTTGATGAACCTGAATACGGAAGGACTTTCCAAAAGTGAAGTGAAAGGACTTATTGCTTCTGAAATTAAAAGCGAAATATTAAAAAATAATTCTATCGTATTGAACACGACGGAAGGTAAAATTGCACTTGAGGTATCGGGTCTTGATAAAGGGAAGCAATCAAAACCTAACGCTGAAATAAAATCTTCTGGATTGGTTTTAACTGAAGAAGGAAAATTAGTAAATAAAATAAAAGCGCAAAGCCCGGAATTGTCTTCTGTAAAAGCAAAAGTATTACCTGAAAATTTATCGAATAATTTGAAAGCCGATGCAGTAAAACCCGAGTTATTAAAAACAGTTTCTACTCAGGATCTTCCCGAAGAACTTGGCAAAGAGATAAAAGTAAAACTTCAAAAGATGGAAGCAAATATTCTTCCAAAAGAAAAAGCTGCGAATACCGCCGCTACGGGGAAAATTTTGAACAATGATATTCCTGTTGATAATAAAGCGGGAGTAAAATTAAATCTTGAATCATCCTTATCCAAAACAGAACCTTCTCCGGATAAAACCGGATCAAGCGCTGTAAAAGTTGAATCATCGGTCACGAAAGAAGCAGCGGAGGGGAAAGAGAACTCCGTTCAATCCTCTGCCGGTGAAGACAAAATTACAGCAGGTGAAAAGACTAAAGAAGACCGGTTCTTTTCAGAAGTTAAAAGAGATATAAAAACGGCGAGGATAATTGACGAAGCGCAAAACACCGGCTTCAGAAAAGAAAAGGCATTAAATGACACAACAGAAAATGTTTTAGCAAACGAAGATAAAAAATTGGCGGGTAAATCCGATAAAGCAGTAAATGAGTCAGAAGGGAAACCATCCGCAGAAAAAGTGGTTAGCGAAGAAAAAATTCTCGTTAAAAACGTTGAAGAGAAACAATCGGCAGTAAAAAACGAAAATCTAAATGACAAAGCCGCGAACGAACCAAAAGTTGTTGATGATAAAAAAGTATCGGACGGAAGTGCTAAAACAGCGCCGAAAGATAAACCGGTTCAGGAAGTTGGCGTTGCATCGGGGGAATCTGATGGAAAAAAGGAAGATTCTCAGTCATCTGACCAAAAAAGTTCCGGGTTTGCCGAAGCTTTGAATCAGGCGGATAAAAAAGTTTCCGAGAAGAGTGACTTTCAAATACCGCAAACCGGAGAAAAAGAGCGGACAGTAAAAGCGCCCGATATAATCAAAGAGATTTCACGGTTTATTCAAAAAAGTGAAAAGTCTTCCATCACCCTAAATATTGAACCGGAGCAATTAGGGAAGGTAAAGATAGCGCTGGAAGTAGCTGATAATATAATTTCCGCGAGAATTGAAGTTGAGAACGAAGCGGTAAAACATATTGTGGAAAATAAAATTAACGAACTTTATTCCAATCTGTCTCAAAACGGAGTTCAATTAAGTTCTGTGAATGTCTCACTTTCGCAAGCGGAGAATAAAAATTTTAAGCCGTATAGCCGGAAAGAAAAAGGGATCTTCGAGGGACGGCGAAGGAAATAATGTAGAAGAATTCGGCGAAGAGAAACCGGTTAAGAAATACGGCTATAACACTTACGAATTTTTAGTTTAGGAGCGGAATTATGATTGACGGAATGTCAGGTTTAACGTCGGCGGCACCGGCAAGAACAAATAAAAGTATTTTGGGTAAAGATGATTTTATGAAGCTGATGATTCAGCAGTTAAAAAATCAGGATCCTCTGAATCCAATGGATGGAACAGCATTCGCGTCGCAGCTTGCCGAGTTCTCGTCGCTCGAGCAGCTTTCGAATATGAACGATTCGTTAGAGACGAGCATCAATGCTAACTATCAGTTAGCGCAATCGGTAAATAATTCCATGGCTACCGCGCTTATCGGGAAAGCCGTTAAGCTGGTGGGCAACGATGTGAATTTTCAGGGACAGGAAAATATTGATCTCGGATATTATTTAGCCGGAGATGCGAAAGATGTAACGATGAAAATTTACGATGAGAACGGCGTTTTGGTAAAATCTTATGATAATATAAAAAATATTAAAGGAGACCATAAACTTTCCTGGGACTTTACCGATAATGAAGGTAAGAAATTAGGTTACGGCTCTTACAGTTTTGAAGTTGAAGCGATTGATATGAGCGGGGAAAAAATTCAGGCGGATACATACAGAGTTGGCCCGATTGATTCGATCCGCTTTACGGAGTACGGAACGATGTTAGTGATCAACAATGTAGAATACTCCTTAAACGATGTATTTGAAATACTAAATTTTGAAGATGGAAACGGAAACAATGACGAAGGGGATAAATTAGGTTATGACAGGTAATGAAATAAACGGTATTAAGGTACCATTTGTACCGATAACCGGAAATAATGATTTTCCCGGAAAGAGCGATGTAAAGGTTAACAACCATTTTGAGTCGATCTTTCAGAAAGAGCTTGAGAAAGTAAAATTCTCAACTCATGCATCGCGGCGTTTGGAATCGCGAAATATAAGTTTATCGGAAACAGATCTTCAAAAACTTGAAAGCGCCGTAGGAAAAGCCGCCGCAAAAGGGGCTAAAGATTCTTTAGTAATGATGGATAAAACGGCTTTCATTGTTAACATCCCGAATAAAACGGTTGTAACGGCGATGGGCATTGATAATGAAAGTGATAATATCTATACGAATATTGACAGCGTAGTATTTGCACAATAAAAAATAATTAATAAACTGAGCGGGACCTTCGCAGGACGCTCTTGATTCGGCCGACCGACTGACGCTGAATCGCTTTTGAACATAATCCTTTAGGAGGTTATAATGTCACTTCTTAACTCACTATTTTCCGGTGTATCCGGTCTTCGCAACCATCAGGCTATGATGGACGTTATCGGAAACAACATTGCCAACGTAAACACAATCGGTTTCAAAGGATCGCGGGTAACATTCAGCGATACATTCAATCAGTTTGTAAGATACGGAACAGATCCGACTGCAACATCGGGTGGTACCAACACTTACCAGATCGGGCTGGGAATGAAAATTAATTCTATAGATCGCGACTGGAATCAGGGTACTTTTGAAAGAACAGGAAGAACCACCGATCTAGCATTGCAGGGAAACGGATTGTTTATTATGGAAAGTAACGGTGAGAGATTTTTCTCGCGCGCAGGTGTTTATACTTTTGACGCTGAAGGAAAATTAGTAAATCCCCAGAACGGCGCTATTGTTCAGGGTAAACTTGCAACTGACGAAGGTGTTGTGCCTCCGGGAAATAATCTTCAGGATATTATTATTGATTCGAATTTGAGACTTCCGGCCGTTGCAACCACCAATGTAGATTGGGGTGGAAATTTAGACAGTACAGCATCCAGAACCGCTTCGGAAGTTTTTGCGCAATCAGGTAATCTTAATTCCTCAATGGCAGTAGGCGATACCGTCGATAATACAAACACAGTTTACGATGCTACCGGAAATGAATATACATTGAACTCGACTTATGAAAAGACTGCTGCTGATACTTATAATTTAACTTATGAATTACTTGACTCTGATGGAAACGCTGTTGTTGGGCCGACGACTGTTCAGGCTGTGTTCGATCCAACTTCCGGTGATATGGTGTCACTCGACGGCAATAATCCACCCGCACCGATCAATATTCAGGATAACACTTTGAGGTTAGACTTTAATTTTGATCCGACAGCAGTTACTCAAAACGACAATGCTATTACTTTAAGCTCCACCGTGGATAACAACCGTGAACCTACTATTGTTAACGGAACATTGTCAGTTTTTGATTCACTGGGTAATCCTCATACATTAACTGTTAAGTTCACAAAAACTTCCGACAATAGCTGGAACTGGGCAGCGGAAGTTCCTTCATCAAGCGGGACCTTAACATCAAATTCGGGTACAATGACTTTTAACGCCGACGGTTCAATAAACTCAATATCTCCTAATCCTCCTGTTGTTAGTTTCGCACCAACAGGCGGCGCTAGTTTGCAGAATGTCAAAATTAATTTCGGCGAAGGATTTGACGGAATTACACAGACTTCATCAAATTCTGTTATTTCCGCTTTGAACCAAAACGGATCGGCGGCGGCAAATTTAGCCGACTTGAATATTGACCAATACGGATATATAAACGGAGTATTTTCGAACGGGCAATCGAGGAAACTGGGACAAATAATGATTGCGACATTCCCGAACCTGAACGGTTTGACGAGCGTTGGTGAAAATATGTTTACTATCTCCGCTAACTCGGGCGATCCGTTTTACGGAACGCCGGGTGAATCGACGGGAACAACAATCCAATCTGGAGCGCTTGGAACAATCTAACGTAGATCTTTCGGAAGAATTTACGAGGATGATCGTTTCTCAGAGAGGATTCCAGGCAAACGCAAGAGTTATAACTACTTCGGATAATCTTCTCCAGGAAGTAACAAACTTAGTAAGATAAAATAATTTACGACCTCACCCTAGCCTAAGGATACATTTGACAGCCCCTCTCCTTATTAAGAAGAGGGGCTTTTAATTTTAAACGGGTTTTCGAAAATGTTTATTGAAATAATTTTTATTATTAGAATATAAGTTATAGTATACTCTTTGTTACATAGATCACACACATTTTCCGTTAATTAAAATTATCTTTTGTATGAAGAATAACATTTATACAAAGAGGAAAAACAAAATGAAATACTTCTTTTATTTATTAACAATTTTTATAATAGCGAACCTTCTATCCTGCGATACGACAGAGCCGCCTAAAGTAATAATACCGGAACAGCCTAAAGCAATAACATTGAAATTATTAGATGTAAGCTGTACCGAAGCTTTTATTGAAGTTGCAGCGGAAGATTCTGTATTGCCTGTTAGTTTAACAATTAAAAAAAACGAAAAAGAACTGATTAGTTTTACTTTGACTAAAACAGATACAGTAATAATTGATACGGCTCTTTCGTTTAATAACGATTACACATACCAAACGGAAGCGGAGATAAACGGAAAGACCGAGGAAAGCGAAATACTACAGGTAACAACTCTAAATATAACGAGCAGTAATTTTACCTGGGAAAAGTATGAATTTGGAGGAATAGGAGGAAGCAGTGCTCTTAATGATGTAGCAATAATAAATGAAGATGATATCTGGGCGGTTGGTAGAATATATGCCGATACAACCGGGAAAGCATACAATGCTGTTCATTGGAATGGAAGTGAGTGGGAGTTAAAAAGAATTTATTACTATGGTAATTGCAGCAGCCGTTGAGTATCCATCTCTAAGCGCTATTTGGGCATTTGATGAAAATAACATCCTCGTTACAAATGGATGGCAGTATTGGATTCTTTGATGGAAAATGTATTGTACTCGATTGTGGCGTTAATCCATTATTAACGGGCGCTATCAATGAAAAATTTGGGGAATAAGTAAAGATGATTTCTATATAGTAGGTGGTAATGGAAGCATAGCCCACTACCAAGACGGAAACTGGAGTAAAATAGAAAGCGGAACAGAAACAGAGTTGAATGATATTTGGGGGTATTATGATGTTAACACTCAAAGATCAACAATATTAGCCGCAGTTTCAGAGCTTTTCCAAGGCGAAGGGGATAGAAGATTATTAAGCATAGACGAACATAGCGTAAGAGATACTTTAGGCTCTCCCTTTCAAGATAAAGTATCGGGAGTTTGGTTTAAGAATAATTATTCGCCGGTTTATATTTCCGGTAATGGAGTTAAGGAATATAAACATCAAAAATGGCAAAAGTATCCTCTATCGACTTGGCTGATGAAAGTCATCCGTGGAAATGATACAAATGACATTTTTGCGGTTGACGCCAGCCCGACAGTATATCACTATAACGGTATTAATTGGGAAAAAGTTAAAGAATTTCCGGGTAGTTCTATAAATGGCATAGCCGTTAAAGACGATATTGTCGTGTTGTCAGGAAGTCAAGTAAGAAATTTTATAGTTGGCAGCGCAACAATCATCATAGGGAAAAGGAAATAATAAAGCCGCGATTAAACAAATTCAAAAATTTAAAGTGGAGAAGCGGTATTAAAAAGATACTTTTCATCATAATTTTTTTAATCTCAATAAGTATTACTCCAGCGACGGGAGATTATTCTGTAATAATTAGAGTGGAAAATCTATACTGGTATCAATTCATTGACAATTCTCCGGAATAGAGATATGATTATTATGCCGATCTATATATTGATAATATTTTACAAACGCCCGGCTCATATCAATACGTCCACTGGGAAAAAGAAGTAAGTCCGAATGTGCCAAACCCAACATGGAAATCTGATAATTCAACTTCTTATGTTATACAAGGCGACGGACAACCGGGAATGACTATCTACCATTATTCAGAAATTATAGGAGGTAATTTTCATATAATCTCAGATACCGTTGAAATTAAGTATAATAAAATAAGAGGAAAATTAAATGTATTGGCAAGTCTACAAAATGAAAATACATTATCTAGTGATTATATTAAATTATTTACAAATCCTTCTTGGATTCAACCTACTTCAAATTTAGGTATTCCTTACTTTATGATCACTTTGTATGTCAGTTAACCTCCTATTTTTGAGCGGAGTGATTTTCCTTACTTTTCTTCAATTGACCAATATTAGCCACTAAAATCAAAAATGGAAGCCGTTTTTTCATCTAAAAAAGGCATTTTTTGCTTTTCCAAACAGGAAAAATCTTATGGCATATCTATTGAATGATAATTGACAAAGAAAATTAAAAACCGGCGAAATGGAAAATAATACAGAAGAAAAAGTTGAACAAGCCGCGGCGCCCGAAGAGAAAAAGAAAGGTCTTAATCCTAAAGTTTTCTTAATCGGGCTTCCTCTGTTTATAGTTCAACTGCTAATCGTTTACTTCATTACGGCAAATATATTGCTGGATAAAATGGGAAACGCCGCAAGTTTGGATAATGAAGAGAATGCAGCCCACGCAGAAGAAGAAAGCGATTCATCCGAAAATGGGGAAGAGCAGATCGTAACCGGACAATTTATTCATTCGATTGACGATATTATTGTTAATCCCGCAGGAACAAACGGACAAAGATTAGCGCTCGTCTCAATAGGACTCGACGTTGGATCGGAAGAAGAAATGGCGGCTCTCGAAACAAAAAATGTTCTGCTTAAGGATATGATAATTTCTTTATTCTCGAGCAAAACTTTGACCGAATTGAGTCAACCGGAATCGAAAGAAAATTTGAAAATTGAACTGATCGAAAAATTAAAAACGCTCGTTCCGGATATTAATGTTAATAGTGTTTATTTCAGTAAATATATTCTACAATAACTATGGCAGAAGTTTTATCACAATCAGAAATTGACCAACTTCTCAACAATATGAAGACAGGCGATGACGAACCCGACGCTTCGTCTTCAAATTTGGAAGTAGTTCCTTTCGATTTCCGTCTTCCTAACCGGATCTCGAAAAATCAGCTAAGGTCTATTCGCAGTATTCAGGAAAATTTCGCGGAAAGTTTCAGCTCATTCCTGATGACGAAACTTCAGTCGATAATTAACATTAATGTAATTTCAGTAGATCAAATTTATTATTCCGAATATGTTTTGTCCGTCTCAAACCCGGCTTGTCTTTTTACGTTCGATATTAAAAATACGGATATAAAAGGTATTTTGGAAA
The DNA here is from genome assembly GCA_963821715.1 of uncultured Melioribacteraceae bacterium. Classification (GTDB taxonomy): domain Bacteria; phylum Bacteroidota; class Ignavibacteria; order Ignavibacteriales; family Melioribacteraceae; genus CAWGET01. The sequence continues at coordinate 354,045 of CAWGET010000004.1, read as the reverse complement.
TGAGTCCGGAACTGGCTTTAACTTTTGTCGATAGACTTCTGGGTGGAAACGGGAGCAGCTCCAAACAATCGAAAGTTATAACGCCGATTGAGCAGAAAGTTCTAAGGATTATTGTAGATAAAATTATGCAGGATATGAAAAAATCCTGGGCTACAGTAGGAGATTATGAATTTCAGGTAGATCATTTTGAGCCGGATATCGATTTCGCGCAGATTACATCGCAGAGTGAAAGCGTTCTGCTTATTTCCTTCGAAATATTTATAGGCGAGCAGTCTTATTTAATGAATCTCTGTTTCGCTACTTTCGCGTTCGATTCAATTTTATCCAAGCTGAGCAACAAACAGTTTTCCACAATTCGCCCGGTAAAATACAGCGGTACAACCGCACAAAATATTTTAATTAAACATTTGTACCAGACTGAACTTTCCATTTCGGTCGAGTTCGGTAAAGCCGTTATTTCTCTCGATCAATTAAAAAATTTAAGAAAGGGAGACGTAGTAATTCTAAAGAATAAAGTTGATGAAGAAGCGAAAGTAAAAGTTGACGATAAGGATCTGTTTTACGGTTATCCGGGGATTGTAAATAAAAATAGAGCAATTAAAATTTCAAGAAAGATTGAAAATAAGGAGTAATTAAATGCCTGAAAATTCAGAAAAAATTAGTGAAGAACAGGTTGAACAAAGCGAAGCCGCCGAAACCGCAGCCGCTGAAGAAGTAAACGGCAGTGTAGCTGAGTTTCCGGATTTTGACGAATCGACCAAAAAAGGATTTATGAGCGATGATAAACTCGAGTTCCTTAAAGACCTTCAGTTAAATGTTTACATCGAACTCGGCAGAACCAGAATGCAGATTAAAGACATTCTCGAGCTGGAAAGAGGTTACGTCATCGAACTGGAAAAACTTGCCAGTGAACCCGTTGATGTTTTCGTTAACAATAAAAAAATTGCAGAAGGCGAAGTGGTAGTTATCGATAAGCATTTCGGAATAAGAATTACAAACCTTGTCAGTTCGGAAGAAAGGATGAAAAGTATAAAATAATGGGCGCTTGGGAAATAATAAAAATCTTTCTTGTACTATTTGCTCTTTTGGGCGTTATGTATTTTATGCTTCTATTGGCGAAGCGTTTTCTCTATTCAGTCGATTCAAAAAACTCTAAACTTTTTAACATCAACGTATTAAGCACACAGGCTTTAATGCCTAAAAGATTTGTCTCGGTTGTAAAAATTCAGGATAAACTATACGTACTCGGAGTAAGCGATTACTCGGTTAACTTGATCGATAAAATTGACAGCCCCGAAGATTTTGACTTAAACAGCGAACAGACTTCCGGACAGCCAAATTTTATGGATTATTTAAAGAAGAGTCTGGGAAGATGAAGAAGATAAAAATTTTATTAATAGCGGTTTTCTTTTTCGGAACCGTTCAATCGGTTATTCCCCAGCAGCAGAGTCCGACTATTCCGCTTCCTAGAATTGGATTAGATGTAAGTACAGCGGATCAACCGGAAGATATTTCTGTTACTCTTCAAATACTTTTACTGCTAACGGTTCTCTCACTGGCGCCGTCTATTCTGATAATGACCACTTCCTATTTACGAATAATTATCGTCTTCCACTTTTTACGAAGCGCATTGGGAACGATGCAGATGCCGCCTACTCAGCTTCTGGCAGGTGTTGCGCTTTTTATCACATTTTTTGTTATGGCTCCCGTCTGGGAAAACGTAAACGAAGAAGCAATTCAGCCGTATATGGAAAATCAGATAGATATCGATTCGGCTTATGCAAAAGCTATAACACCCATCAGGGGATTTATGTTTCAGCACGTTCGCGATCAGGATCTTGAACTATTTTTAAGTTTTTCTAATACCGAACAACCTGAAACGAGAGAAGATCTTTCAACTTACGTATTAATTCCGGCATTTGTTTTAAGCGAATTACGAACCGGTTTTGTAATAGGATTTTTTCTTTTTATACCGTTCTTAATGATCGATATGATTGTGGCGAGCATTTTAATGAGTATGGGAATGATGATGATTCCGCCGATGATGGTTTCGCTTCCATTTAAAATTCTGCTCTTCGTTCTTGTGGACGGATGGGCGCTGATTGTTGGATCTTTAGTAAGGAGTTTCGGATTATGACGCTTGATTTGGTAATAGATCTTTTAACGGAAGTATTTTATACAGTAATAATAGTTTTACTTCCTATCCTCGGAACTTCCCTTATTCTCGGAGTGATTATTTCAATTTTTCAGGCAGCGACTTCAATTCAGGAAATGACTTTAACTTTTGTACCGAAGATAATCATAACCGGAATCGCTATCATTTTAATGCTTCCGTTTATGGCGGATAAAATTATCGCTATCACTCACAAAATATTCAATCTTATTGTAACTGTACCAAAATGACCGATATTCTCGTCTCGGATTTTGTAACGACTTTTTTGATTTTCTTAAGAGTCGCGACGCTTATTTTTATTGCGCCGGTTTTCGGAGATAAAAATTTTCCGGTTATAGCAAAATTGGGTCTGGCTCTCGTTATTTCGTATATGATCTTTTTCACTGTTGAAGAATATCCTTTCAATTACGATCAGGGATTGCTCGGTCTCGGACTTGCCGGAGTTAAAGAAGCTATAACAGGAATGATAATGGGCTTTGTTCTCCATTTTGTGTTTTACGGAATTGGTTATGCCGGAACGCTGATCGGATTCGATATGGGATTGGGAATGGCGCAGATGTTCGATCCGACGTCGGAAATAAATAATAATATGATCGGCGTATTTTTATCGATGCTGGCAATACTCGTTTTCCTTTTAATTGACGGGCATCATTATGTAGTTCAGTCGTTGGCTTATTCTTTCAAAGTAATTCCGATAGGAACTTCGACGATGAACGAATCTGTATTCAATTTAATTATAAAATATTCTGGCGGAATTTTTGTACTCGCGGTTAAAATCGCGTCTCCAATTATGGTTTCGTTTTTTCTGCTGCACGTTGCGGCGGGAATTATGGCACGCGTAATTCCCCAGATGCAGGTGTTTTTTGTGCTTCATCCGTTGAAGATCGGTCTTGGATTTTTACTCCTTCTTATGGTAATACCGATGTACATTTATGTTTTTAAAAACCTCTTAATGGGTTATGAAGATAAACTTTTGGAACTAGTTAAAGTGATGAGTAATTAATGCCCGATACAGGCGGACAAGATAAAACCGAACAACCGACCGGTAAGCGGCTGGAAGAGAGTCGCGATAAAGGGCAGGTTGGTAAAAGTATGGAGATAAATTCCTTAGCGATTTTCGCTACGGGACTTCTCCTTTTATACATGACTAAATTTTATATCGGCGATAATTTAAGTAAGCTTAGTATTTCAATTTTTAGTTCTCTCGATTCTCTCGATGTTAATTTACAAATGCTCAGATTGTTCGCTATTAAGGGGATTTCATTTTTTGTAATTACACTTGCACCAATATTTTTTGGGCTTGTAATAATAGCGCTTGCCGCAGGTTACGGACAAGTAGGATTCAAAATAACTCCAAAAGCTCTTGCTCCGAAATTTTCAAAGTTAAATCCGCTTAAAGGAATAAAAAACACACTCTTCTCTTCGCGTTCGCTCGTTGAGTTATCCAAATCCATAATTAAACTTGTTATTATCGGACTTTTTACCTACTACATTCTTTCCGACGCGATTATGAACTCCGTAGGACTGGTAGATTATTCGATTAACGAAATTGTTTTATTTATGGTTGAAACGACGATAGACTTTTCTATGGAAAGTTGCGCTCGTCTTCGCGCTGCTTGCCGGAGCCGATTTTGCTTATCAAAAATTTAAGCATAAAAAAGATCTAATGATGACGAAAGAGGAAGTAAAAGAAGAGAATAAACAAACCGAAGGTGATCCTCACGTCAAATCGCATATAAAAGGAAAACAAATTGCGATGGCGCGCAGCAGAATGATGGAAGAAATTCCGAATGCTGATGTTGTAATAACCAACCCTACTCACTTTGCGGTTGCAATAAAATATGAAATGGGAAAAACTTCCGCTCCTAAAGTAGTAGCCAAGGGAGCTGATCTTGTGGCTCAAAGAATTAAGAAATTAGCGGCGGAAAATAACGTTCCGCTGCACGAAGATGTACAGTTGGCTAGAGCTTTATACAAAAATTGCGAAATAGGCGACGAAATACCCGAAAATCTCTATAAAGCTGTGGCACAAATTTTGGCATATATTTTCCAATTGAAAAACAAAACCGGCAAAAAATCAATAGTATGATGAAGAAAATTTTTGCAAATACCGATATATTCTTCGCCATCGGCGTAATTCTGATGCTGGGATTGATGATAATCCCGCTTCCATCGTTTTTGCTGGATTTTCTTTTGGCGTTAAATATTTCTTTTGCTGTACTTATTCTAATCGTCGCACTCTATATTAATTCTCCGCTGGATATTTCCGTTTTTCCGGGAATGCTCCTCGTATTAACGCTCTTCCGGCTATCGCTGAACATAAGTTCAACAAGGCTTATTCTTCTAGAAGGATATGCGGGCGAAGTTATCGAAACATTTGGTTCATTTGTTGTCGGCGGAAGTTATGTTGTCGGCTTTATAGTATTTTTCATCCTTTTGATAATTCAATTTATTGTCATCGTAAAAGGTTCGGGAAGAATCTCGGAAGTAGCCGCAAGGTTTACCTCTGGACGCTATGCCGGGAAAACAAATGGCGATAGACGCCGATCTTAACTCCGGATTGATTAACGAAACAGAAGCGAGAACTAGGCGCGATAATATTTCGAGAGAAGCTGAGTTTTACGGCGCAATGGACGGCGCAAGTAAGTTTGTTAAAGGGGACGCCATTGCGGGACTTTTGATAACCGCGATAAACATTATCGGCGGATTTATCATTGGTGTTGCGCAGCGCGGAATGGATATGTCCACGGCGCTCCAATCTTTTACAATTTTAACTATTGGTGACGGATTAGTTTCTCAGATTCCTGCTTTGCTCATTGCAACTTCTTCGGGTATGGTTGTAACTAAAAGCGCCGAGGGAAAATCGATGGACAGCCAGATGAGGCTGCAATTATTTTCCAATCCGCGCGCTTTGGGAACGGTAACAGGAGCAGTGTTATTGTTCGCTCTTGTTCCGGGAATGCCGACTATTCCTTTCTTATCGCTCGGACTTTCGATGGGAGCGGTTACGTTTTTTGTGAATAAAAAATCCAAAGAAGATAAAGCAAACGAAGGACTAGACGAAATTACGGAAGCCGAACCGGCCGAAGAAAAAGTGGAAGACTACCTCCAGGTCGATCCGATAGAAGTGGAAATCGGATACGGATTAATTTCCCTTGTTGATGAAAATCAGGGTGGCAATTTATTTCAGAAAATATCATCAACCAGAAAATATATCGCTTTAGAATACGGAGTACTTGTTCCGCCGGTCCGAGTTAGAGATAATCTCCAATTAAGTCCGAACGAGTATATCATCAAAATAAAGGGTAACGTGGCTGCGCAGTTTGAAATTTACAGCGACCGCTATCTCGCTATGAATCCCGGAACTGTTTCCGAACCGATCAGCGGAATCCCGACTAAAGATCCCGCGTTCAACCTCGATGGATATTGGATAACAGAAAAAGAAAAAGAGAAAGCCGATTTGCTCGGTTATACACTTGTCGATGCTATCTCGGTTTTATCAACGCATCTGCAGGAAACCATTAAGAAAAATTTCGACAAGGTTTTGTCTCGTCAATCGGTAAAGCAGCTTCTGGAAAATTTGAAAAAAGATTATCCCGCTGTTATAGAAGATGTGAATCCCGACGCGCTTCCGTTGGGAACGATCCAAAAAGTTCTACAGAATTTACTGAAGGAATTAGTGCCGATAAAAGATTTGGTTCAAATATTAGAAGCGCTCGTGGATTATTCCAAAGTTACCAAAAACGTAGATGTTTTAACCGAATATGTAAGACATTCACTCGGCGATACAATTGCGAATGTATACAAAGATCCGAATGGAATTATACACGCTGTTGCGATAGGAGAAAATCTTGAAGGATTTATTACCAATTCGCTCTCTCAGCAGAAGGACGCGGTACAGACTTTGGGATTGAACCCGGAAATGCTGAACGCTCTTAACCAATCGATCGTGAAAAATCTTGAAAAAATAAGGGAACTCGGATACATTCCGGTTTTCTTAACTTCAGCCACAATACGCCCGTATTTTTATAGATTAATAAATTCCACCTTCCCGGATGTGACGGTATTATCGTATACCGAACTCCCGTCAAATCTCGAGATTGAGTTTATAGGAAAAATTGAGGTTTAAGAGATGTACATAAAAAAAATTAAAGCGCCGACATTACAGGAAGCAATGGCGCGGATGAAAGATGAGCTGGGAAAAGATGCGGTAATATTAAGTACCAAAATGATTGAAGATGATTTTGGACTTGAAGTAAACAAAATGTTTGAACTTACCGCCGGGATTGATGAAGATAAAGCGCCGGTAATTCCGGCTGAAAAAAAGGCAAAGGTAAATGAAGCCGCCGCCGGAAATTTTAAAAATGAACTTGAGAGACTGACTAGCAAAATATATCATACAACGGATGATATAAGCGTAAGCGAAAAAGAAAATAAAGCTGAGGATCGGTCTGAAAATAAAAAAGATTTCCTTACAAAAATTGAAAACAGATTGATCGACAGGGAAATTGATAAAGCGGTCATTTCCAAAATAATACAGGAACTAAAAAAATATAAAGGACTGCTGACTGAAGATGAGCTGGAAGATCAGTTGATCTCGGCAATCTCTTCAATGATTCCGACTACTTCTTTTCATCTTGAAAAAGGCAAGAAGACGAAAGTGATTTCACTTGTAGGCCCAACCGGAGTCGGAAAAACTACCTGCATAGCAAAGCTGGCTGTCATATCAAAAATTTTACACAATCTGGATATCGGTTTAATTTCTATCGATACATATCGCCTCGGCGCGCTGGATCAGTTAAAGATTTTTTCAGAAGTGAGCGATATTGATTTTCTTGTGGCTTATGAGCCGAACGATTTGAAAAAACATCTTGAAAAGTTCAAGAAAAAGGATATTGTATTTATCGATACTGCCGGCAGAAGCCAGAACAATACCAAACTGCTGGAAGGAGCTAAAAAGTTTCTCGACTCCGTTGATATCGACGAAACCTATCTAGTTCTAAATACAAGCAGTACTACAAAAACATTATTAGACACGGCCGAAAAATTTAAGCTGTTCGATTATACCGGATTTGTATTTACAAAACTTGACGAAGCCGCGGCATTTGGAAATATTTTGAATGTTGTAAGTCGTTTTAATTATCCGGTTGCCTATTTAACCAATGGTCAGGTAATCCCTGATGATATAATCGCGGCGGATGCTGAGTTTATTGCAAATACAATTTACTCAGGAAACATTAGCTGATGCTGGGGCAAGCCGAAAGAATTTTAGAACTGCGAAAATTAAGCGGATCGGGTGGATCACAAGAAAATGATTCTTTTGTAGTTACGTTTACTTCGGGAAAAGGAGGAACGGGGAAAACCGTTTCTGCGGTTAATACAGCCTATCATCTTTCTAAAATGAGTTACAAAGTTTTGCTCGTTGATTTTGATTTTAATTTAGCCAATGTTCATATAATGATGGACGCTCTTCCGGCTTTTTCTATTTACGATTATTTTACCAACCGCTGCACAATTGACGACGCGATAAGCCGTTACAGTCCGGGATTCGATGTGATTTACGGAGCGTCAGGCAAACCCGATCATCCTGCGATTAATCGTGAAAAATTTAAGTCTTTCCTTTATCTGCTCGGTTCCAAAAACTACGATTGCATAATTTTCGATACGCCGGCAGGAGAACAGAAAGAGATATTTGAAGTCGCTGCAAATTCCGATCTCGCCGTCATTGTTTCAACACCTGAGCCGACGGCTGTTATGGACGCTTATGTGATGATGAAACTGATGCATTCGAACCTGACGGAAACCGACGTGGAAATTATCTTCAATAAATGTAATAATTTTAACGAAGGAGAATCGGCGTTTGAAAATCTTAATAAAGCTTCCACACATTTCTTGAAAAAAGAAGCGAAATTATTGGGAACGATTCTTTCCGGAGCCGAAGTAAATCAGTCCATAATGGAGCAAGTAATTGTATCGGAAAAATATCCTGAATCCGGCATCGCGGTTCAGTTTTCTGAAATTGCCAATCGAATTGCCAAATTCAAACAAGTGGCTAATAGTAAACATCAAGCCGGTTCGTCATCTAACCAAAACGCATTTTAACACTTAAAAACCTTAGCTTAATCCCGATTCATCCACATAAATTTTTTGGTACATTCTTTGACTTCTTTATTTACAAGGAGAAAAAATGAATAAAATAGTTTTACAGTTCGGTTTATTAGTCTTTTTCATTTCAATCATTTTTTTCAGCCAGAAAGGTTTTGAAATTTTGGATGTGATTGTACGTTCTCTTACAATTTTCACGGTAGTTACAATAATGCTAAGCATATTGGCGCTGGCATTTATAAAAGCAATTAACAGGACTTCACAAAAATCGAAATAGATAAATGAAAACTTCTCAGGACACATTAAATATGAATCATTCTAATGCTGATCTTTGGTCGCAGTATAAGGAGCAACCGCATCCTTCCCTCAAAAGACAAATCATGGTAAACTACACCAAACTTGTTCATTATGTAATTCACAATTCCAAGTTCGTTAATCTTAACATAGTTGACGAGCGGGATTTTTTCCAATATGGAATTGAAGGATTAAGCGAAGCAATTGACCGTTTTGATCCCGACTACGGAACTAAGTTTGAAACTTACGCCATACAAAGAATCCGTGGAAAGATAATCGATGAACTTAGAAAGATTCAAATAAAACCGCGCAATAATTACAACAACGAAAACGAAGTTTACTATAAAAATGTTTCCCTTACAAATCCTGTTGATAACGACGAAGGCTACATGCTCTACGAAGTGATACCGGACGAGACAGCGCAGCCGGACGAAGTAGTTCATAAAGATGAGCAGAAAGATATTCTTGTTGCTATGATAAAAGAATTAAACGAAAGGGACAGGTTGGTAATAACTTTATACTATTACGAAAATTTAAACTATAAAGAAATAGCCGAAGTATTGGGAATTACAGTTTCTCGCGTTTCCCAAATACACTCAAAAATTGTTAAAGAATTAAAAGAAAAAATGCAGTTTCAATATGAATGAACAGGCCCTTGAAATAATAAATCACAAAAAACAGAGGACGATAAAATCACTCTCCTCGGTTTATAACCTGCCTTCAATTCCATATGTGATTTTCGAAGTAACGAAGATGATCGAAAATCCGATGGCGAGTGCGGCGCAGCTTGCGAAAATTATTACAAAAGACCAGGGATTAGTTACAAAAATTTTATCCGTAGCAAATTCACCTTTATATGGAATTCCGCGCAGGGTTTCCACTATCGATTTCGCGATCGTCATTCTCGGCTTCAACCACATAAAAGATATAGTTATTGCTCTTTCATTGTTGGAAGCGTTCAAGAAAATAGGCGATAAAAAATTTGAACAAAAAGCTTATTGGACTCACTCGATACTAACCGCTTCCGCTGCAAAAAGAATTGCCGATGATCTTGGTTATACTTTTAGCGGCGAAGTTTTTACAGCCGGTCTGCTGCACGATCTCGGTATACCGATTATCTACAAATATTTTAACCAGGAATACAAAAAAATTATAGAGCTTACGGAAAATGATGAAATGACCTTCCATGAAGCTGAAATTGAAACTCTAGGCGTATCGCATTCGGAAATTGGAAAGCATTTGATGGGCAGATGGAATTTACCCGACGGACTTGCCGACGCGGTTAATCAACATCATAAACCATCGGATTCCGAAGAGAATAAAGAACTCGCCGCGCTGATTCATCTTGCGGATTATATGACGTACAAACTTGGTTATGGTGGATTCAGTTGGGATAAAAACTATGAGTTAGATAAAGCCACCATCGATATTTTAAAGCTTGGTGACGAAGAATACCTTGAAAATTTTATTAAAAGTTATGAAGAACTTTTTTCACATCAAATAAATTCAATACAATTTTAAGAAGAGATAATGGGAAAAACGTTGGAAGAAAAAAGAAATAAAACCGAGATGGTACTTGGGAACATTTATAACTTACCCGCAGCTGCAAGCATAATGTGGGAAGTTTCTAAACTATTGAATGATCCGGCGACAAGTACAAACGCGCTTAGCAAATTGATCGGCAAAGATCAGGCGCTTTCTACAAAAATTTTATCAATCGCAAACTCTCCGTTATACGGATTGCCGAGGAAAGTTTCCACTATCGATTTTGCGATTCTGATCATCGGATTCCAGGATATCAAAAATATTGTTATCGCTCTGTCGATGATCGAATCTTTCAAAAATAAAACCGATAAAAATCTCGATCAGCAGGAATTCTGGACTCATTCATTTGTTACGGCGAGCTTGGCAAAACGCTTTGCAGAAGATTTGAATGTTGATTTTTCGGGAGAAGCTTTTGTAGTTGGCCTCCTGCACGATCTTGGAATTTCCGTAATGCATAAATATTTCCATTCGCACTTCGAAAGAATTATTGAAAATGTTTCAACTTCCGGAGTTGATTATTTGACTGCGGAAAAAGAGGAACTCGGAATGGATCATCAGGAAGTAGGAGCTTACTTAACCGAAAAATGGAATCTTCCGGATTCATTATGCAGCGCGATTAAATATCATCATAATCCTCAAAACTGTGAAAACAGTAAAGTCCTTACATCTATTGTAAGCCTGGCGGATTTTGCAACACAAAAATTGGAAGCCGGTAGCTTTTACATAGATGAATTTTTAATAATGAAACCGGAAGTTCTGGATATACTAAAATTTTCCGGCGAAGAAGAGATGACCAATTTTATAAATCAGTATAAAAATATTTTAACGGACGAAGAGATAAACATAAAGGTATAATTTTGCGCGTTCACAAAGAGAATACTTACGAATACGAATCATTTTTAAATTCGATCGAAACAAAAAATAATCGCGGTTTCAGACGCGGACCGCTTTCTGTGCCAACAGCGGAAAGAAATTATTCCGAATCGCATGTAATTGAAAAGTATGCACACATGTTTCAGTCACTTTCCAATTATGTTGCTGAACTCGGAAAAGTTACCAAAACTGACGATATAATAGAAAAATTTAACTCGGCTGTAAAAAGAATTCTTCCTGTTAAAGATTCCGCCTTTCTAAATTTTAATGAGACAGGAACTCATCTTGAAGCGGTTTCAAAAAGTTCATCTAAAAATATCTCAAAAGTAATGAACCATTTTTACCGCGAAGGAATACTTACTTACCTTTTCGATAAAGTTGATCCTCTCCTTATACCCGAGTTAAGCAGTTATAATTCGGAAGGGTCTAAGCTGAACTATATAATTTTCCCGTTATCTGACCAGGGAAAGAAAAAAGGGATATTTGTCATCTTATCGTCGGTTACTCAAAATAATTTCAGTCGGTACGATAAACAAATAATAAAACTGCTCCTCGATCTCAGTTTATCTAAGATCGAACAAAATATATTAAAAGAAAAAATTAATTCAACAGTTGAGGATCTGCAGGTATATCAGGCAAAACTATCTAATGATTTTCGTCTTGCCGCCATCGGCGAATTAACGGAAGGAATTGTTGAGGATATTGTCTCACCGCTTCAAAATATTTTAACCAATGTGGATATGATTGAGGATGAAGAGAATCCGGAATTAAAAAATATTAAAACTCAGGTTTCCAGAATAAACTCGGTTGTAAACCGGCTTGTAAAATTCGCCGGCATTAACAAAAAAGACGTAAAAATAGCGCCTTGCAACCTGAACCATATTATTGACGAATATTACACTCTTGTCAAATCAACTTTGGATTCGATTAAGCTTGAGTGCGTGCTGGATTTCGAAAATGATATTCCGTCAATTCTGAGTCATTCGAATTATGTTTATCAGTTGATGACGAACCTGATAGGACTGATAAAAAACAAAACAAAAAATCCGGGCGGAGTAATAATCCAAACGAGATACAAAGACGATAAAATATTATTGAAAATAGTAACAACTACTTCATTGGAATCTTACGCCGAAAGTTTAAAGCGAAAAAAAATATCGGATTTGAATTTAAGAATTATCAACAACCTGATGCACAAACACGAAGGAAGCATAAATATCGATTCATTCGAACAGTCGGGTTCAACAATTACATTGGAATTCCCCTTAAAAAGAAAAGTTAGAAAATGAAAAAATTAGTTTTAATAATTATTCTTTTTTTTGCAGCACAAATTTTATACGCTCAGCCGGAAATGAAAATTGAAGCGAACACTATAGACATAAGGGAAATGGTTAATAAGCAAATTGAAGAAATAAGAACGGCTGAAGCGAAAGAAGAGAACAGATTGGAAGCCGATGAATCCGAATTGAAAATATCGCCAGCCGAAACAGAAACCGAAGTTGCTAACGAATCCGGCAGCCAAGTAAAAACTTACTCACGCGAATCAATGCTTTCCGGTATCGATTCTTCTCTCGTAAGAATATTCGTTTTAATTGAAGCTTCGCTGCTTGCTGCGATGGTACTTGTTTACAGGCGCAGAAAGATTTCGGCGAAACCGGAAAAAGCAAATTTGAAAGAAAATATTATGAAACTGCGGGACGATAAGATAGAAGGTTCCAACGATGAAAAATTAGCGCAGTTGAGGAAGTCTCTTAAAAATCAGCGGCTGGAAGTAAAAAATATGGGAAGATCAATAACTAAAAAAGCCAAAAAATTGTCCGTCTCTAAAGGGGAAGTTCATCTCGCCGCTAAATTAAACATTTTGGCCGGTTCAAATAGATGATTGAAAAAACAACAAATATAACTCCGGGCAAAATGACCGGAACAGCTCAAATCGGTACAACGAAAGAAGCCGCTCCTTTGCAAAAAGGAATGTTAGTTAATGTCGAAGCCCTGGAAAGAATCGGCAAACAGTACAAAATTCTCATCAACGGAAAATTATACCAATCGAATCTCCCGGTTCAAATGAAAAAGGGAGAAGAATTTACCGCACGAGTTGCATCTGTAAATCCGATGGTACTAACGCTTACTGAATTTGAAGCAAACGATGCCGCTCAATTAAAAGCATTAAGCATATTGCTTGGTCTCGAGAAATCCGGATCAAAAAATTCGCTTCTCGAAAAAGTAATTGCAAGCAAAAAAGTTTTATCAAAAAAGAAAATGCGGCAGTTGATTGATATTGTTGAACATTATAAGAATGAAATAGATGAGCTTCAATTATCGCTTCTTATCCATCTGATCTGGAACGGGAACGAAACCGATCCTCAGTTATTTGACGATGATTTCAAAAAAGTTTTTGATGTTTCGTTCAAGGAATTATGCAATCAAATTTTTGAACAGGTTAAAACTTTAATCGAATTAAAAATTCCTGCTCCGATTCTTCAAAAAATAAATCATACAATGATTTACGATCTGGACAAACCTGAAAAAATTAACACGCTGAAAGATAAAAGCAAAGGTTTTATAGAATTGATATCATTTGTGAACGCGGTTGCGGGAAGCGCCGATTTGCCGTTCATCGAAATAAATGAATTGAAAAAAATTAGAAAATTATTGCTGAAATATATTTTGCAGAAAGCCGTTTACGCATCTGCAGGATTGTACCCCGATTTTACGATAGTAAATTATAATCATCCATACAGCCTTGTTTATTTCATGTTTATGGCTAACGGCGATATGCCGGAAGTGACAAAATTAATTTCGGAATTTGAACTGAAAAATTTAGGCGAAGTAAAATTGAATTCCTTTTTTGTGAATAACGAATTCAAGGGAAAGATTGAAATAGAAAAAAATCCGGTATTTATGGAAGGTGAGATTAAGCTTTTGAACAGAATTTTAAAAAAAGATCTAAATATAGATTCCGGACTCTTTTACGAAAAAGAAACCTCGTCTGACGCTTCATTAATTCAAAGATCTTTCAGAAATTTTGACTATACGGCTTGAATGAAATGTTGACTGAAAACGAGATAAATATTGCGATGAAACTTGCCGAGAGAGAAGGATTGATTTCAGAGAAAAATAAATCGTTCGGTAAATATTTGAAAATGTTTAATGAGAAGGAACGACCTGCAAGGATTTACGCAGTTGGAGCAAAGCTGTTCGGGTTTCTTTTCAAATTGGATAACGCCAGAGGATAAAATGGTAAAAGGAATATACGACGCCGCTTCAAATCTTCAAGCAAAAATGAAGAACATGGAAATTGTAGCCAACAATTTAGCTAACATAAATACTACGGGTTACAAAAGAGAAGTTCCATTTTCGGAATATCTTAGTAAATACGGCAATGAAAACGTTAAACAGTTGTCTGATTTTTCATCAGGTGTTTTTGAAGAAACCGGAAATAAACTTGACCTTTCGGTAAACGGCGAAGCTTTTTTTGTTGTTCAAACCGACAGAGGTTTAGCGCTTTCTAAGGATGGAAAATTTAAAATTGATAATGAAGGATATGTAGTTAACAGTCGGGACGAAAAATTGGTAAGCTCAAACGGCCCTTTAAATCTTTATGAAAAAGTTTTTGATAAGAACGGTGACGTTAATTTTTCCAAAAATGGGGAGATTCAGATAGGCGGAAAAAGTGTCGGACAGTTGATGATTGCGGAAGTAACAAATAAAAGCAATATGATAAGAGGCGAAGCGCAAAATTTTTATTTGCCGGAAACTGATTATCGTATCGCCGATGAAGGATCATACGAAGTAATGCAGGGATACTTGGAAAATTCCAACACAAACCCGCTGCAGGAAATGCAGGCGATGATCCAGCTAAACAAGGATTATGAAACAACACAAAAGATTATACAATCGCTCGACACAATGATGGGCCAGGCGAAAGAAGTAGGAAAAGTTTAAATAAGAGGAGTTTTAAATGTCCACAAGAGCATTACAAACAGCAGCTTCGGGAATGTATGCACAGCAGGTTAACATCGAAGTGATTTCGAATAACATTGCAAACATAAATACCACAAGCTTCAAAAAGAGTAGAGCGGAGTTTGAAGATTTAATGTACCAGGAAGTAGCATCGAACCCGATGGAATCTGAACTCAACGGTATTGTGGAAAATCCGGATTCGTTTCTGCAAGTAGGAACCGGAGTAAAACCGTCGTCCACACAAAAACTATTTCTCCAGGGCGATCTTCAAGCAACCGGTCACAAGCTTGACGTCGGAATACGGGGAGAAGGATTTTTGCAAGTACGCAAACCGGACGGAAGTTATGCCTATACGCGAGACGGCTCTTTAAAAATTTCAGCAGACGGATCGCTGGTAACAAGCGGCGGCTATATGGTAGAACCCGGCTTTACTTTGAACAGCGACATCCTGGGCGTTGAAATTTCGCGCGACGGAGTTATAAGTGTTACAGAATATAACGGCGAAAGGTTTGAGCTTGGAAATATGGAACTCGCAAAATTTGTGAATCCAGCCGGATTAAAGGCGCTTGGAGACAATATGTATGCGGAAACTGAAGCGTCGGGAGTTCCGATTCTTGGAACGCCGGGAATGGAAGGTTTTGGAGAACTTAATCAGGGTTATCTGGAATCATCCAATGTGGATATTGTTGAAGAAATGATCTCAATGATAACAGCCCAACGCGCTTATGAGATAAATTCCAAAACTGTAAAAACGGTGGAAGAGATGCTGACCATTGCAAATAATCTTAAGAGATAACGATGATTAAATTTTTTGCGCTGATATTATTTCTTTTTAACATCAACTCTACGGATAAAAGTACCATCGAAGAATATCTTAATAGGGAACTGAATCATTATTCTTCATTTGAGTATGAAATAGTTTCGAAACAGGGGAATGTTAATTCGGATTTTAAAATCGATGCTTCGAGAAAATTTAAAGTAAAAAATCATTACGCTTACATTCCGGTGGTGATTGATAACGGCGGCAGTTCTTCGAGATCCTATTTAACGGCTAAGGTGAAATTATTCAATAAAGTTTTTATCGCCGAAAGAAGAATAGCGAAAGGTGAAAAACTAAGTCCGGCGGATTTTAGTTTTACAGAAATGGATGTAACAAGTTACAGATCGCCTGTTGAATTTTTACACTCCGATATTACAGCGAAGGTAAGCATAGCGGAAGGTACTCTGCTTGAGAAGTGGATGATAAAAGAGAGTCCGGCAATCGGTCAAGCTGAAGTAGTAAATGCCTTTGCGCAATTCGGCTCGGTGAAAGTTGAATTCAAAGTTAAAGCGCGGGAAGAAGGGAAACCCGGCGACATAATAAGAGTTGTGCGGGATGATAAGAGAATGTTCTCCGCAGAAGTGATTGATTCATCAACAGTAAAAATTTTAGAGTAAAAAAAATGAAAACAATAAGAGCTATACTTTTTCTGCTGATAGTACCGGTTTTATTGACCGCTCAAGATATGAGCTCGAACGTTCAGCGTTCGTTATTCGCCGATTATAAAGCGAACAGAGTAGGCGACGCAATTACAATTTTAGTGGTTGAATCTTCACAGGCTTCTAATCAGGCCGAAAAATCGGCGGGAAGAAGCAGCGATGTGGGTTTAAGCGCAAACGGACAAGTTGGCGACAACGGAATTCCCGAAGTTGATTTCGGAATTTCTTCGGGGAACGATTTCCGCGGTTCCGGATCAACGCGGACCACAGGAATGGTTAAGACCAGAATAAGCGCCACAATCGACTCAGTATACGCAAACGGAAATTTGAGAATACACGGTAACAGACGAATTGTGATCAACGGAGAAGAACAAGAAGTTTCTATCAGCGGGATTGTAAGAAGCCTCGATATTGCTGGCGATAATACGGTTTATTCTTATAATATTTCTGACGCCGAAATAGTTTTTGAAGGCAGTGGATTGATAAGCAGATCACAAAATCCAGGCTGGTTAACTAAAATATTCCATTGGCTCTTTTAGGGAAAACAGAAATGAAAAAATATTTACTGATAATATTTATAGTGTTGCTTACGGTTAACCTTAACGCACAGCGTATTAAGGATATTGCATATTTCAAAGGCGTAAACTCCGAGCAGTTAATCGGATACGGATTGGTAGTCGGTCTTGCGGGTTCTGGCGATAGTCACAGATCCTCTTTCACCGTACAGTCAGTAACAAGTATGCTGAAAAGATTCGGCATTACGGTTCCGGAAACAAATCTGCGGACGAGAAACGTTGCTGCAGTTATGGTTACGGCAAGAGTAAACAACCTTTTAAAACCCGGTTCTTCTTTTGATGTCGTTGTCTCTTCTATGGGAGACGCAACCAGTTTAATGGGAGGAACACTTTTGCTTACACCTCTATCCGGAAAAGACGGAAATGTTTACGGAATGAGTCAGGGTCCGGTTTCAATAGGCGGTTATGATATAAATACTAACTCGGGCGGAAGAGTTGCCAAGAACCACGCGCTTTCGGGAAGAATTCCCGGCGGCGGTTTGATGGAAAATAAAATGAACGGCGGAGTGAATACTCAGAACGGAGTTAGCATCGTATTGCAGCAGCCGGATTTTACAACCGCAAATAATGTTGCTTCGGCTATCTCTAATGTATTCGGCGACGGAGTTGCCAAAGCGTCGGACGCTTCTGAAATTACTGTGACGGTTCCCGCAGAACAACAGGAAAACCTTACGGCATTTTTGTCAGAGTTGGAAAAAATAGAAGTTGAACGGGATGTTGCCGCCAAAGTTGTTCTGAATGAAAAAACCGGAACAGTGGTTGCAGGAACGAATGTCAGAATTTTACCAGCGTCAATTTCGCATGGGAATTTAAACATCAGCATCAAAGCTTTCCCGATAATTTCTCAACCGTCGGCATTTTCCAATGGAGAAACGGTGGTCTATAATAATCGGGTTCCGAAAGTTGAGCAGGAAAATAAGAGCACGGTATCAATCGAAGGCGCCAGTAATGTTCAGGAAGTAGCTGCGGCCCTTAATTCATTGAAGGTTTCGCCGCGCGATATAATAGCGATTTTCCAGGCACTTAAAGAAGCAGGTTCATTATCAGCGGAATTAGTGATAATATAAAATGGCACAGATAAATCTTAAAACTACAAATAATGTAAAACACTTTGAGAGAACGCCTGAAATTCAGCAACGCTTTTCTCCGGAGGAAAAAACAAAACTCCAGAAGGCGTCGAAGGACTTTGAAAGTCTGCTTACATCGATGATGATAAAAAGTATGACAAAATCCACAAACGGTTTGTTCGGCGAAGAGAGTTATGGAGGGGATGTGTTCAATACAATATTTGAAGGTGAGATTTCATCCTATATTTCAGATTCCAAATCGCTCGGGGTAGCCGATGTGATCTACAAAAAATTAACCGGAGAAAATATCGGCACTCAACCTTCGGTAAAGAGCATAGGTGAAAGGCTTCACGAGATAAAACCCGAAGCAAAAAGAGATAAAACAAAAATTGATGAAACAATTATAAAAGAAGGATTGCGGCCTAGTTCTCAATCATTAAAACGTCTAAAACAGTTCGAGCCGATAGTAGAAGCTGCTGCTCAAAAATTTAATATTGACAAAAATTTGATTAAATCTGTCATCCTGACTGAATCGGCTGCGAATGAAAAAGCCGTATCATCCGCAAAAGCAAAGGGTTTAATGCAGTTAATGGATTCGACTGCTTCAGATATGGGAGTAAAGGATGTGTTTGATCCAAAAGAAAATATTTTCGGCGGAGCTAAATATTTAGCCAAAATGGTTCGAAAATATAATGGAGATACCAAACTCGCGCTTGCGGCTTACAACGCCGGTCCGGGAAATGTTCAAAAGCATAATGGAGTACCGCCGTTTAAGGAAACTCAAAATTACATTGCGCGGGTTTTTAGTTATCTAAATCATTTGAAAGGATAGAATTATGGTAGAAAAATTAATCAATACCTTAGAAAACATTGACGGCGATCTATCGGATCTTCTGGTCGCGGCCAAAATGAAGCAGGCTTCTCTGGTCTCGAATGTAAGCAAAAAAATTGAAGAGGCGATTCTGCTCGAGGAAAAATTGCTGCTTAAAATTAAGAACGGCGAGCATAGCAGATTAACCATAATAAAAAACATCTATTCCGATAAGGGTACTATTCTTGAAACGACAAAAATAGCGGACTTAATCAGTAAGTTCAGCGCGGAAATATCCGAAGAAGATAAAGAAAAAATGAGTGCGTTCGAAGAAAGCATTAAGGATAAAATTGCCGAGATTAAACGGCACAACGAACACAATTTATTTTTGATTGTTCACTCGAAAAATTTTATAAACCAAACAATTAATACACTGGTTGAAAATAGTAAAAAATCAATTTTGGATAAAAAAATATAATGAGTATAGGAAAACTGTTTGATATTTCGAGGCGGAGTTTAGCCACTTACCAAAGAGCTTTAATGGTCACTTCGCATAATATTGCGAACGCGAATAATCCTAATTATTCCAGACAGATAGTTACTTTGGGAACGGAAACGCCAGATTTCAGGGCGAATTTCGTATTCGGTTCCGGCGTAAAAATTGAGAATATCGTTCGCGTGAAGAATCAGCTTACCGATACTCAGATAATAAATTACAATCAGGATTTTGCTTATTCTCAAAGACAATCTATGGCTCTCGGACAAATCGAGACTCTTTTTTCCGAGCCTTCAGATCTTGGGCTATCTAATCTGATCGATCAGTTCTTTAATTCATGGGACGAACTTGCAGTCAATCCGACTTCGGATCCGCTGCGTACAAATGTTATCCAGACAGCGCAAAAAATGTCTTCTAAGTTTCAAAATATTTACGAAGGATTGTCGCTCATCAAAAAGGATCTGAAAAGCGAAGCCGATAGTTTGGTTAAAAGTGTAAATAATTTAACTAGCGAGATTCAGGTTCTGAATAAAAAGATCTATGAGAATACGATGGTTGGCAACAGCGCTAACGATCTTTTAGATAAGCGGGACGCGGCAATAAAAGAATTAAGCGGCCTAGTTAATGTTAACGTTTCCTACGATTCGAATAACGTAGCTAATATTTCAATCGGTGGAGTATTTGCCGTTGACGCTGTTCAGCAGATAGATTTTCAATTGAAAGAAGAGAACGGGAAACTGCAGATTTTAACCGAGGACGGAAATGCTAAGGCGGCGATTAACGGTGGAGAATTATTTGCTGTTACCGATTCCTATTCGAATAAAATTCCCGGTTATCAAAAAGAATTAGACAATGTAGCTAACGCTATCTTCAGTAATATTAACGACATTCATTCGTCAGGATATTCACTTAACGATTCGGTATCTGATCCGGCACCGGGAAGAAAATTTTTCGAAAGCTATAGTTTCGGTGTTTTTAAAATTAATTCGGAAATTCTGGACGATCCGCAAAACATTGCAGTTTCTGCCGACGGTTCAGACGGAAATAACGAAATTGCTTTGAAGCTGGCAGAGTTAAGAAGCAGTAAAGTTTTGGGCGACAACACGATTTCGGAAGGCTATTCCAATTTTGTTAGCGGAGTCGGCCATGAAAAACAATTGAGCGACAAGAACGGCGAATCATTCGCGCTTGTATTAAATCAGCTTGAGCAGCAGAAGGCTTCATACTCCGGGGTTTCTATTGACGAGGAAATGTCCAACGTTCTGATGTATCAAAGGTCATACGATGCAGCCGCAAAACTTATACGCGTAGCCGACGAAATGCTCGAAACATTAATTACAATGGTATAATTATGAGAGTTACAGACACATTACTTCACAATAGTTTCCTGTTCAATATGAACAGATCCAAAAGGGCTTTGCACGAAACCCAGATCCAGCTTGCAACTCAAAGCAAAGTAAACAAACCTTCGGATTCTCCGCTTGGTTCATCAAGAATAATGCGGCTCCAGAATCAGCTTAACAGAATAGGAACATATAACGATAACATCAGCAACAGTCTTTCTTTTATCGATAATTCAATTTCGGCGATGGAAGGGATGCAGAGTGAAATACAAAAAGTTTTAGTCGATCTTACAAACGCCAATAACGCTACGGTCGACAATTCGCTTGATACTTTTGCCGGTAAAATTGATCTTGCAATTTCTTCGATAATGGATTACGCTAATTCGGAATTCGACGGAATTTATCTTTTCGGCGGAACTGATAATTCACAAAAGCCCTTCGGTTACGATGCCGCGGGAACTGCTATTGAAGGAAAATCTTCTGTACCCGACGGAAAACAAAACGTAAGAATTTCCGACAATATTAAACAGAAGGTTAATGTTTCCGGCAAAGAACTTTTCATCGATACAGATGTTTTTAATACGCTTATTACGATGAGAGATAATCTTCAAAACGGCATCAGGCCTTCACAGGCTGAGGTCGATAAGCTGAACGAATTCAACGATACACTTCTGAACAAAATGTCGGAAGCCGGAAATATAAGCAACCGGCTTAACGATACTTCGGAAATGCTGATCAATCAGGAAATGCAATTGTCTCTTCTTCTATCGGAAGAAAAAGATATCGACGTTGCAGAAGCGGTGATGGATTTACAGACGCAGCAGTACAATCTGGATCTGTCTTACAAAATTTCCTCCGCCATTCTTCCTAAATCATTGCTGGATTATTTATAATGAAGAAATATGGAAGCATCAACGGATTATTCATCGGGCTGGCAGCAATTTTCGGTGCTTACTTTATTGAAGGCGGAAAATTCAGCGCGCTCTTTTTACTTCCGTCTTTATTGATCGTATTCGGTGGAACGTTCGGCGCGGTAATAATCGGTTTCGGTTTCGATAGATTTAAAAACGTTTTTAATCTGATGAAGATGGCTTATTTCCCTAAAAAATATGATATCAATATTTTAATAAACGGACTAGTTCATATAGCAATGAAGGGAAGACGCGAAGGATTGCTGTCGGTGGAAAACGAATTATTTCAATTGCGGTATGTTTTTCCTCAAAAGATGATACGTTTTGTTCTTGACGGGACTGATACTGATTCGCTCGAAATAATAGCCCGCACGGAAATGAAGGCGATGCAGGAAAGACATTATTCAAATATAAATATTTTTAGTAAAATGGGCGGCTATGCTCCAACAATGGGAATAATAGGAACGGTGATGGGTTTGATAATGACTTTGGCTAACGCGGGAAACGAGCCGAATGTTTTGATCCATAATATCGCCTCAGCTTTTATTGCTACTCTTTGGGGAATTTTGAGCGCAAACTTAATATGGCTGCCGATAGCGGATAAA
Source organism: uncultured Melioribacteraceae bacterium (assembly GCA_963821715.1). Classification (GTDB taxonomy): domain Bacteria; phylum Bacteroidota; class Ignavibacteria; order Ignavibacteriales; family Melioribacteraceae; genus CAWGET01. Next base: position 331,805 of record CAWGET010000004.1, on the reverse strand, counting down.
TTAAAACAATGTCATTTAGAAGAAAAACACATGATGGAGATTTCACTGGAGGGAGTTTTGGCTCTTCAGGGTGGGGAAATTCCTTCGATAGTGAAGTCAAGGTTAATAAGTATGCTTCCGCAAAGAGAACAAGAAGAGTATTTGCAGATTTAGATAATGATGATTCGTCATTATCTGACGAAGGCGAAAAGGATAGATATCTTATAACTTACGCCGATCTTCTAACTTTGCTTCTCGGCTTATTTATTATTCTTTACGCTATCTCCAATATCGATTTAAAAAAATATGAAGAGATGATGTCCGCGGTCGGCGATGTATTCGGCAATCAGGGCAAAGTGATTGGAATACCAAAAGGCGGATTGATAGCCGGGGCTGAGCCTCTTGGAAATGATCTTACGGGAAAAATTGAAGATCTTATAAGCGAAAATAATTACGGCGGAAGTATTTCCCTGCTGGAAAATGAGCGCGGGATAACGATAAGGATTTTAGACGATATTTTATTCCCGTCTGGTAAAGCCGCCATCAGTCCGGGATCAAAAGCAATTCTAAAGGAAATCACGCAGGTAATAAAAGAACTGCCGAACGATATACGGGTAGAAGGACATACTGACAATGTTCCGATAGGGAATTCCGAATATCCTTCCAACTGGCACTTATCGGTTCAGCGGGCTACTAACACTGCGTATTTTTTAATGCAGCAGGACGGAATGATACCTGAAAAAATTTCTATTGTCGGATACTCGGAATACAAACCGGTGGCAAGCAACGCTACGCCTAAAGGACGCGAGTTGAACAGAAGAGTTGATATCGTAATTTTAAAACAGTTAAATAACAAAACAGAATAAATAAGATGAAACTACAAACAAAACAATTCGGAGAAATAGAATTCGATGAAAACATTATCATTGAGTTTAAAGACGGAATTCTCGGCTTCGAAAACTTAAAAAAATATATTTTGATAACTGAAGAAGAAGGAATATTTAACTGGCTTACTTCTATTGAAGAGCCGGAGATTGTTTTCCCTTTATTTCCGGTCGGACTTCTTCAGGAAAATTATCCGGAAGAGGAATCGCATATTTCCTACGGAATAGTTAGATTAAGCCGGAATCCGGGAGATATAACTATCAATCTCAAATCTCCGGTATATCTGAATATGGATAGCAAAACAGGCTTCCAAAAAATAATGGATACGGAAAAATATCCGATTGATTACCAACTATTTATAGAAAACTAATATGCTCGTTCTAACACGAAAAAAAAACGAAAAGATAAGGATAGGCAATGATATAATACTCAACATCATCGCGATATCCGATAACCAGGTGAGGGTGGGAATTGAAGCCCCGGCTGATGTTAAAATTCTGCGCGAAGAAGTTTATGAAAGCATTAAGAATTTTACAAAAGAAGCGTCGGAAAAAAGTAAGGAAAAATTTGAATCCGATTTATCAAAATTGAAATTCAATAAATTAAATAAGAATGACAGTGATTAATAAAACTAGCGGAACTAAAGTTTTAGTAATCGATGATTCGGAAATTATTCTGAAATCGGTTAAAAACGTTTTTGAGGAGTTGAACTTCGAAGTATTTACCTCTCATGACGGACTTGAGGGATTGCAAAAAGCAGCGGAGTTAAAGCCCGACCTTATTTTTCTCGATCTGATGATGCCGCAGCTTGACGGAATAAAAATGCTTCAGGTAAAAAAAGTTCTTAAAGATATTGCCGAAATTCCAGTTATCGTAATAAGTGCTAATACAGCGCGCAGCAATGTTATTGCGGCCATGGAAGCCGGCGCAGATAGAGTTATAAGCAAACCGCTTAAATAAAGAAAAATTAATTAATGAAGTAAATGATCTTTTAAATATAAAATTAGACTCGTCTTCGACTAATAAAATCTTGAATGAATCCGATAATAAGAATATAAAAAATGAGCTTGTTAAATACTTTGTAAATTCGTTCCCGGCTAAAAGACAAGCAATAGCCACGGCAATAAAAGATCAAAATCATATTCAGCTTAAATCATTAATACATGAAATAAAAGGAGCGGGCGGTACAATGGGTTACCAATCGCTTTCGGATTTAAGCACCGAGATTGAAACTAAAGAAATAAAATCCCAGATGGATTGGATCTTTGTCGAGATGAAATGCAGCAAATTATTTCAACAGGTAAAACGAATTGAAGACGAAATAAAATAAAAAAAGAAGCGGAATATGTTTATTATTATCGGAACTGTTGTTGTTATTGTCTCACTCCTTGCCGGCTTTACGATTGCAGGTGGTAATCTAATGGTACTTCTGCAATGGTCGGAATTTCTAATCATCGGGGGAGCGGCATTAGGCGGGTTATTTATTTCTGCTCCTTTACCAACTCTTAAAAAAGTATTTGCTTCCATTCCAAGAGCTATCGCGGCTAAACATGATTCCAAAGACGATTATAAGGAATTACTGAAATCTTTTTACGATCTTTTTCTTGTCGCACAGCGCGATGGACTTTTGGCTGTTGAAACTCATATTGAAAAACCGGAAGAAAGCGATATACTTTCAAAAAATAAAAAATTTATAAAAAATAAAGCGGCTGTAACTTACTTCTGCGATACATTAAAAGTAATGTTGTCGGGCGGTGTTCCCCCGCACGAAATCGAATCATTAATGGATACCGAGATTGAAACTTTTGAACTTGAAAGCAAACCGATTCCGGCACTGCTTACAAAAACTGCAGACGCTTTCCCTGGTCTCGGAATTGTTGCCGCGGTACTCGGAATAATTGTAACAATGGGAAGCATCGATAAGGGCGCGGAATACGTCGGTCACCATGTTGCAGCGGCGCTTGTGGGTACATTTATAGGAATTTTGGTGTCTTACGGCTTTATGAATCCGCTTGCCACCAATGTTGAACATATTGTTGAAAACGATGTTCGTTATCTCGAAACAATTAAAGCTTGTTTAGTAGCTTATGCAAAAGGGAATCCTCCGATTGTCGCTGTTGAAATAGGGCGGCGGACAATTTATTCTGATTCGCGTCCTTCATTTTCCGAACTTGAAAGTTATCTCAGAGGGAAATAATGAGTAACGGCTCAGAAAATAATAATACTCCGATAATTGTAAAGAAAGGTAAAAAGCATCACGAAGGCGGACACGGCGGTGCATGGAAAGTTGCTTACGCCGATTTTGTTACCGCGATGATGGCGCTTTTTATTGTGCTTTGGGTCCTCGGACAGGATGACGAAGTGAAAGCCGGAGTTGCAAATTATTTTAATAACCCCACCGGTATTGGTTCCGGCGCGGGTCCGTCGGTTATGGATGGAAGCGGCGCAAATTCCATTGAACCGAATATCCTTAATAAATTTAAAATGAAAGAAATGGAACGCGAACGCTTGGAGCAAATGGGCAACGAAATAATGGACAAGCTGAGCGGTGACGATGACTTTAATCAAATTATGGATCAGATTGATGTAGAAATTACCGATGAAGGAATGCGTATAGAAATTATGGAATCGAATGATGAAGTGTTCTTCGAAATAGGTACCGCAACCTTGAATAAAAACGCCAGACAAATTTTAAAAGTTATCGGTAAACAATTGTCTACTTTAAATAATGAAATTGTAGTTGAAGGACATACCGACAGCCGGCCTTTCCCCGGTAACGGTAAAGGTTATTCAAACTATGAATTAAGCGCCGACAGAGCCAACAGTGCGCGAAGAGCGATAATCGACGGAGGCGTTCAGAGAAACCAAATTTATGAAATTAGAGGTTATGCCGATAACAGACTTCGCAACGTAAATAATCCTTACGATGTGACTAACCGAAGAATAAGCATCGTAGTAAAATACTCGTCGGAATTATGAATTCTAAAATCTTAATAATAGAAGATGACTCTTTCACCAATTATTTCTACCAACACTTCTTCAGCAAAACAAAGTATACTGTAATTTTTTCCGAAGACGGGAATGAAATTTTCGAAAAATTAGAAAATGAAAATATCGGATTGATCATGATGGATATCAATCTTACAAATACTTTTTTGGATGGAGTTCAGACCGACGGAGTGATTTTATCTAAAAGAATCAAAGATCATCAAAAACATAAAAATGTTCCGGTACTTCTTGTAACTGCTTATGCAAAAGGGTACGGACCAAAAAACTACTTTGAAGAAAGCCGCGCAGATGATTATATTGTTAAACCGATATCCGACTTTAATGAACTTTTGAACAAAATTGAAAATCTGATAAATGACTGAAGAAAAAAAAGATAAAATTTTAATTGTTGAAGATGAAGAAGATACTCGTTTTATACTTGAACGATTATTGACCCGGAATAAATATGAAGTGAAATCCGCCGAAGATGGGATAAAAGCTCTTGAAGTTTTGGAAACTTATAAGCCAAAAGTAATTGTCGCTGATTGGACGATGCCCAGGATGGATGGTTTGCAGCTTTGCAATATTCTTAAAGATAAAGAAGAATATAAGTTAATCTATTATATTGTATTAACTGCAAGAGCTTCATTAAAGGACAGAGTTACCGGTCTTGACGTAGGCGCTGATGATTTCCTTGTTAAACCTGTAGAGAATCAGGAACTGCTTGCGAGAATAAGATCGGGTGTAAGGATTCATAATCTTCAAAATGAATTGAAAAAAGTTGAGCACAGCAAAGCAGTTGTGGATATGGCTTGCACAATCGGGCATCAGATAAATAATCCCTTAAGCAGTTTAATAATGTCGGTTAAAAGCATAGAATCGGAGATGGACGAAGAAGCGAAGAAAAATTTTGAAGAAGATTTTTACGTCGTAAACGAGGCTATCGAGCGGATCAGAAAATTCAGCGACACTTTGAAGAATATTCAGGATCCTGAATTCATCAATTATGCATCCGATAAAAAAATGCTGAAGATAAACCCACCGAAGTAATCTCAAATATAATTGCGATTCTATTGCCGTTGGCTTCAGCCAACGGAAAATAGTATAACCCCGCATCCCAAGCCTGAAGGCGTGGGTTAGTCTCATTATGCTAATCAGGATAGTTTTGATTATTAACCCAAGCGTTTTCACTTGGGATCGACGATCATAATCCCGCTTCGGGCTTTTAGCCCAAACTTTTCCCAAAAGGCTTTGCATTGCCTTCACTCCTCGCTGAAACTTTTATTAAATAATCAGCTTTGTTCTTCGATAATAAATTGAGGAGCAGATGTTAGAAAAAATAATAAATATAAAACCGGCTATGAGTTATCAGGGAGGGAAAAAGAAATTCCCTTCCTCCTTCGAGAAATTTATAAATAAACCGTATGCGCGGAACGCTTTCGGCAGCGATTCCCTTGTCTTCTCTCCTGCGGCGGTTTTCCTTTCCAGAATAAACTGGCATCTGAAAGAAATTGATATTTTCGAAAACGAAAAATTAAAAATAAATTTTTACATCGATAATATTGAGTTCGAAACAAAGATAGATATCTCTGAAATTTATAATACCAACGAACGCAAATATATTATTACCAAAGAGCATGAAATAATTGAAGAAAAGAAGCGAGCCGAAGCCATTGTACTATTGAAGAAAGATAAAATATTTTTATCCGAAAATTACGGAAATGAAAATATTAACGGAATTACTACATTCATTAAAAAAATATTTAATGCGGATTTCAGCTTTGAATTAACTTCATCGGAAAAATATCTAATCGACGATCTGCTTTACGGTATCGACGAAAAAATGATAGAAGAGTTTTACAATATCGATTCTGCCTTATTTACTTTCATCAACAAGCTCGAAAAATTTCCTCCTCTTAAAAACCATAGTTATGAAGATGAAATTTTAATTCCGATGCAGATTGACAAAGTTAAAATTAACAGGGACTGATGTTTTTTTGTTTCAATTCTGCCGAAACGATGCTGAAAAATTAAGACAAGTAAGATGAGAACTGCATAAACTTTTATCTAGCTTTTACTATTCATTTACCATTCCCGGATAATTAATCTTTCAATTAAACCATCTGCAAATATTTCTTTTAAATATCAATTTTAACTCATCATAAAAAATATTATCTTAGCGTTTTGGTAAAATCAGATAATGATATCTAAAATGCTTGATGACAAATTTATTTTGCAAGAAAACCAATCGATAAATCAAAACAAATTAGTTAAGGTGCACACATGAAAAGAGTTGCAATTCTCCTCTTCCTGCTTTCCGGCTTGCTTTTTGCACAGGAAGATGTACAAACATTTATATCGCTTAGCAATACGGGAGTAGCCGAATTTCTACGCGCTCATCCGGAATATGATGGTCGCGGAACTATTGTTATTGTGCTGGATACCGGCGTGGATATGGGAGTTGAAGGACTACGGAAAACCTCCACAGGCGAAGTGAAAGTTATTGATGTTCAGGATTTTACAGGTCAGGGTGATGTAAAAATTTACAAAGCAGACGATGATGAAGACGACGGAAAAATCACTTTCGAAAACGATGACGAAGATTTAAAAGTAGATTTCCAGGGAAAATTAAAATACAAAAAGACCGGTGGTGATTATTATATCGGCTCACTAAATGAAGAAGACTTGCGAAATTCAAGCTCTCGCGCGTCAGATATAAACAAAAATTTTTCGGATACTGATAAATACAATTTCATAACTTACCAAACTTCAGAAGGCGTTGAGAATTTTTGGATACTCTATTTTGATACTGATCTTGACGGCGATCTTTCCGATGAAGAGCCGGTAAGAAATTACCGCGAAGATCAAAGTTCATTTGATATTCCTGCCAAGGACGCGCTCTCGAATTTTACATTCGGTGTAAATATTTTTCCGAGTAAAAAATTGGTTTCTTTTCATTACGATGACGGTGCGCACGGTACACACGTTTCCGGTATCGCGACTGGATATAAAATAGGCGGCGATAATTTGAACGGAGTTGCTCCTGGAGCGAATGTTATCAGTTTGAAGATAGGAAACAACACTTTTTCCGGCGGCTCAACTGTTGCAGGTAGTATGCGCAGAGCGTATGAATATGCTGATTCTCTTTCGAAAGCGTTGGAAACTCCGTGTATAATAAATATGAGTTACGGGATAGGGTCGGAAATTGAAGCTAGATCAGATATGGAAAAATTCTTAGATAATCTCGTATCGAACAATCCCTATCTTTACATCTGCACTTCGAATGGGAACTCGGGGCCCGGAATATCTACAACCGGATTACCGGCCGCTACTTCATCTATTTTTTCTTCAGGAGCGGCTCTTCCGCGCGAAGTAGGGAACGATATTTATTCAACCACTTTAGACCGCGATATTATTTTGTATTTCAGCTCGCGCGGCGGCGAAGTAAATAAACCTGAAGTTATTTCTCCAGGTGCAGCGGCATCGACGGTTCCGAATTGGATGAGCCGCGATGTTATGTGGGGAACGAGCATGGCGTCTCCTTACACGGCAGGAGTAATGTCGCTGCTTATGAGTGCAGTAGTTCAGGAATATCCGGATGTAAAAATTCCTTCGAACTTGCTTTACAAAATTATCCGATATTCAGCTGTGCCAATGGAAGGATATGATGATGTAGATCAGGGCGGAGGATACATCAATATTTTAAATGCTTATGATATGCTCACGCAGTTAATTGAAAAAGGAGCTTACAAAGATTTTGAAGCATACGATGTTAAATCATTCGCGCCTAATATGCCCGGGAATGCGGCCGAAAATTTATACATCAGGAACGGATCATATTTACACGGAACGGAAGAATTTGAGTTTTTGATTAGTAGAAGAAATCCGAAAACAGGAAAGGCATTCCACAGAACTTATAATCTTGTAAGCAAAGCAGACTGGCTTACACCCGTAAATAAAAATATTTATATTCGAAATGAAGGAAGCGAAACTGCAACAGTTAAATTATCGAAAGAAATTTTATCGAAACCGGGATTGTACAGCGGCAAAGTTTTAGCATACAGACAGGGCGATAAAACTTTACCGGAATTCCAATTGGCAGCTAATCTTGTTATACCTTATGAGTTTAATTCTTCCAACAATTACAAATTTAACTGGGAAAATCAATCCGTAGCACCGGGAATGGTTGAAAGGTATTACGTTCTTGTTCCTGCCGGAGCAACTTCCATGAAAGCAAGACTTTCGCGAAAGGGAGAAGTTTATACAAGCAGCAGATTATGGATGTTTGATCCCGACGGAAGAGAAGTTTATCTTTCCGGGGTTTTAAGCTCAGAAGATGAGGAAGAAAAAGTAGAAACAAGTCTTTATGATCTTCAATTTGGAGTCTACGAGATTGATGTTACCGGTTATTACCGGGCGGATGATACTTCGCACTATGATCTTTCGGTGGAATTTTTTGGAATAAATATAGTTGGAAATGATGTAGTATCTACCAAAAATAACAGCATTGAAATAATAAATCTTCTAAATGAAGAAAAAACTTATAAACTTGATGCTAAAATGCTCGGCTACCAAACAGAATATGTTTTGAAAACCGGAAACAAAAAGGAAGTCCGGCAAAAATTTACTCTACAGCCGGGTGAAAAAAGAGAATTCGACGTGAATGTAAGTCAGGAGGATTATAACAAAGTAACCGACTTTGCGGTTGTGATTTATGATAAGGAAGGCAATGCAGCAGCAAAAACGGGGTTATCGTATAAAGAGACTACGATAACAATACAAAACTCAGGCTCGGAACCTGCGGAATATGAACTGCTGCTGCTGCCGGGATTCGCAAATGAACCTGATAATATTGACGTGTATGTAACCGAATCTACTTATGAAGAAAACGCGGGCAGTGTAAATGTTAGGGTTGAGGGAATTGACCGCGTAACACTTTACCCAAGCGAATCAAAATACGTAGAGCTAAATTTTAGTCAGCCTTCATTCGAAATTCCGGAAGGTGCGCGTGCATTCGGAGAAATAAATTTCACATCAGTTGCAACTGATAACTTAGATAATAAAATAAACTTTTTCCTCAAATTAAAGGAGAAGATTGATGAATAATACCGGTAATAATGAAATCGGCGGTCTGCCGTCGAATGCATACACCGAGCTTAAACCGGGAGAAGAATATGTTCCGGTGATGGACCCCAAACAAAACTATCCGGAAGTTACGCCTTATTCAGTTCTTATGGGACTTTTTATGGCAGTACTTTTTTCCGGTGCGGCGGCTTATCTCGGACTAAAAATCGGACAGGTTTTTGAAGCGGCGATTCCGATAGCGATTATCGCGGTCGGCATGTCATCCGCAATAAAAAGAAGTAAAGCGCTCGGCGAAAATGTGATCATCCAATCGATCGGAGCTACATCCGGTTCGGTGGTTGCGGGCGCTATATTCACAATTCCCGCGCTCTACATTCTCGATCTTGAAGCCGAATTTTTTCAAGTATTCTTTGCTTCGATGTTGGGCGGATTTTTAGGAATCTTGTTTTTGATTCCATTTAGAAAATACTTTGTGCAGGAAATGCACGGTAAATTTCCTTTCCCGGAAGCTACGGCAACTACAGAAGTTTTGGTTACCGGCGAGAAAGGCGGAAGCCAGGCGAAGGTTTTGGTTATCTCCGGCTTAATAGGCGGTATTTATGATTTTATAATTGCAACCTTCGGGTGGTGGAGCGAAGTTTTTTCAACGCGGGTAATTCCCGCCGGCGAAATGCTGGCTTCGCGTTTTAAGATGGTATTTAAAATCAATGTTGGCGCGGCAGTTATGGGATTGGGCTACATTGTCGGATTAAAATACGCAGCAATTATTGCGGCAGGATCATTCGTTTCATGGTTTGTCATTATTCCGATCTTTGCATATTTGGGCGATGCTGTTACTCTTCCACTCGGCGCCGGTGTAACAACGCTTATAGGCAATATGAGTCCGGAACAGATCTTCGGTAATTATGTCCGTCACATTGGTATCGGCGGAATTGCGATGGCGGGATTTATCGGAATTATCAGATCGTCCAAAATTATTAAATCCGCTTTTTCACTCGGTATACAGGAAATTTTCGGATCGAAAGGAAAGGATAAAGAAAAGCTGAGAACTCAGCGAGATATACCGATGGGAATTATCGCGGGTGGAATTGTTTTAACCGCGATAGTTATTTTTATATTCTTCCTTTTCGGTGTTGTCGGAAATATTGTACATGCGTTGGTTGGATTATTGATTGTTTTGATAATTTCATTTTTATTTACAACAGTTGCGGCAAATGCTATTGCGATTGTAGGAACAAACCCTGTATCCGGAATGACGCTTATGACGCCTATCCTTTCATCGCTTGTATTGGTTTCAGTCGGGCTATCGGGAACCGCAGGGATGGTTTCTGCTTTGATTATCGGCGGCGTAGTTTGTACGGCATTATCGGTGGCGGGAGCATTTATTACCGATTTAAAAATCGGTTATTGGCTCGGTTCATCGCCTTATAAACAGGAACGATGGAAATTTTTAGGAACGGCCGTTTCCGCCGCAACCGTAGCTTGGGTAATTTTAATATTGAACGAAACGTACGGATTTACCGGGGAAGGTGCTCTTGTAGCTCCTCAGGCAAACGCAATGGCGGCTGTTATTCAGCCTTTAATGTCTAATCAGCCGGCGCCCTGGATGATGTACATTGCCGGCGCAATTATGGCGCTGATTTTAACGATGATAAATGTTCCGGCTCTCGCTTTCGCGCTGGGAATGTATATTCCTCTTGAACTTAATACACCTCTTTTAGTCGGTGGACTGATTGCTCACTACGTTTCTACAAGAAGCGCAGACGCAGAAGTTAACCGTGCAAGAAGAGAACGCGGTACTTTGATCGCATCCGGATTTATTGCCGGCGGCGCATTGATGGGAGTTATAAGCGCGATGCTGAGATACTTCGGAATCAATTGGGTTGATCTCGAGTGGTTTGAATCGCATCCGGCTGAAATTATTGCGTTGATTATGTTCTCGCTGCTTTCGGCTTATATGATTTGGGATTCGCTGAGAGGAGATAAAGAAGAAGCATAAGTATTATTTAATTTATTTTTGAAACGAGCCGGATTGAATATTTTTTTGATCCGGCTTTTTTTGTCAAATGTGAGACGCCAGACGTGTGATGTGCGACGAATAGCGAACGCCGCATTCAAATAGAAAATACGGCTTGGCGGGATGGAGCTATTTTTCTTATCTTTCCAAAAAGAAAATCGGGATTAATATGATCGACGTTTCCGCCGCTAGAGAACAATTATCTTATCTGAAGTCAGGTAAAATTTATTTTAATCACGCTTCAATTGGTCCGCTTCCTGACCCGGTTAAAAAAGTGTTGGACGATTATTTAAACACGCGCAACTCCGGTGAAATTGAAGACTTTCAAAACTTAGTTGATACAACAAACCGCGCCCGCGTCCGTGTGGGGAAAATGCTGAACGCTTCCGCAAAAGAAATCGCTTTTGTGGATAGTGTTTCAAACGGCATAAATATTTTGGCTAACGGAATTAAATGGCAAAAGGGTGACAGAATTTTACTAAACGATCTCGAATTCCCTTCCAATGTTTATCCGTTTTTAAATCTAAAAAAACTTGGCGTTGAAATTGATTTTGTAAAAAACCGGCAAGGCAAAATTTATTTTGAAGATATTGAAGCGGCTGTTACAGATAAGACAAAATTAATTTCTGTCAGTATGGTCCAGTTTTTAACAGGACAAAAAATGCCTATGGAATCAATAGGTAACTTATGCAAAGAAAGAGGCATAATTTTTTCTGTCGATGCTATTCAAGCCGCCGGAAATAGTGCCATTGATGTTAAAAAGATGAATATCGATTACCTGGTGGGCGGAGCGCACAAATGGCTTATGGCGCTACAGGGAGTTACGTATGTTTATTTGTCGCCGGATTTGTTGAAGAATCTCGATCAGAAATTTGTGGGTTGGACTTCAGTAAAGGATGCCTGGAATCTGATTGATTACAATCTCGATTTGAGAGAAGACGCAAGCCGCTTTATGAACGGAACTTATAACGCGATCGGAGTAACTGCGCTCGAAGCTTCGTGTAAATTTTTTGAATCATTTGGTTATGAAGAAATAGAAAGAAAGATAAAACAGAACTCAAAATATTTTTTAGAAGAGTTATCCCGGTCATCTATAAAAACAATTTTGGATTTGAAAAGTGAAAAAGAGCTATCCGGAATTGTGAGCTGCAGATTTGACGATCCGGAAAAACTATTTAAATATTTGAAAGAGAAAAATATTCAATGCGCAAAGCGGGAAGACCTGATAAGGTTTTCTCCACATTTTTATAACACCGAAGAAGAAATCGATATTGTGATATCTGCTTTGCGGAAAGCCGGCGTATAGAAGTTGCTTTTAACATATAATTCAAATTTTTGTTAAATTATTTTTTTTAAGTTTTTTTTTGATGGTAAAGATGGATGATAATACTGAAAATAAAAAGTGGTTTGCGCTTTATACAAAGCCGCGGCACGAGTTTAAAGCCGGGATGCAATTAAGCGGACACTACATTGAATATTATCTGCCCACCATAACTAAGATTAAGCAGTGGAGCGACCGGAAGAAGAAAGTTACCGAACCCTTATTCCGCGGATATATTTTTATAAAAGCCGATGAAAGCGAGAGACTTATAGCTGTTGAACAAAACGCGATTGTTAAAACGATTTTTTTTGATGGTAAGCCCGCTGTAATTCCCGATTGGCAAATTGAAAGTCTGAAAAAAATGTTGGACTCCAATGCGGAAATCTTTATTTCTGATCGGCTGGAAATTGGAGCCAGAATAAAAGTAATTAACGGACCGTTTGCAGGAGTTACCGGCGTCGTATTTAAAGATGAAAATAATGATCAAATGCTTGCGGTTACAATCGATTTAATAAATCGTTCAGTCGTCGTTCATCTTCCTTCAACAGATATAGTAAAAGCAGAAAATTAAATACAGGAAACTATATGTCAGATCAGTTGGAACTCATTTCATTGAAAGCCGGCGACAAAGTTGATCATTTCTTCATTCTTCAGAAGTGCGAAGTTAAACTATCCAGATCGAATAAAAATTATCTTGACCTTGAATTTCGGGACAAATCAGCGAAAATCGGCGGTAAAATTTGGGATAACTTCGACTATATCCTGCCGCAATTGGTTAACGGCTGCCTGGTAAAAGTGAGAGGATTAGTGGAAGCCTACCAGGGAACGAACCAATTAAAAGTTGAAAGGATTAGAATAACTACTCCGGAGGATAAAGTTTTTCACGAAGATTTTCTTCCGAAATCTAAAAAAGATTTTGAAGAGATGAAGGACGAACTCTCAGCAAGAATTGAAAAAATCCAAAATAAATATTTAAACGAATTGTTGGATAAAGTTTTAACCGGAGAGTCTTTCGAAAAATATCTGCAAGTTCCTGCTGGTAAGATGTGGCATCATGCTTATATTCACGGACTTCTGGAGCATACTTTAGAAATAATAAAAATTTGCGATCTGATGTCGGATCTTCATCCGGAAATAAACCGGGACCTATTGATCGCCGGCGCAATTCTTCACGATTTTGGCAAGACCGCCGAATTGACTCACGCGCCTACTTTTGACTATACCGATCAGGGAAGATTACTCGGGCACATTGTTCTCGCCGCAATTGAAGTCAGGGAAAAAATTGCAGGTATGCAGGATTTCCCGGATACACTTAAAGATCAGCTGCTGCATTTGATTGTAAGTCATCAGGGGAAGCTGGAATTTGCCACACCGGTTGAGCCGAAAACTGTTGAAGCGATTGTTCTCCATATTGCGGACGAGTTGAGCGCAAAAACAAACGCGTACAAAAATGCCATTGAATCTGCTAAGGCTTCCGGTGAATTAATCGGCAATTTTACAAAGTTCATTCGCCTTGCAAATACGAGTTTATATTCGCCGCCGGATAACTCCGGCAATGATGATTCCACTCCGTTTGATGGAGATCTTTTCAATCAATAAAAAGAGGTTCTCAATGAATTTTCGATTTACAGCGGCAGCGTTTTTTCTTTTCGCATTTTTTTCAATAAATATTTTTTCTCAAACATTAGATGAACTTCTTGCCGAGAGTGATTCTCTTGCAACCGTAGCGTTTGATAATCAGAAATCTTTACAAGTGATTGAAAAAGCCGATTCGCTTTATCCGGATAGCTGGGAAGTTCAGTGGCGGCTGAGCAGATCTTATGTTGATATCGCCGAGCATTTACCTGGTGAAAAAGATGAAGAGAAAGAGAAACAGGAAGAGCTTTACAAAAAAGCTTTACAGCACGCCGAGAATGCAGTTAAATTGGCGCCGGAAGAAGCGGTAACATATTTAAGACGCGCAATTGCGAACGGAAGAATTGCTTTGTTCAAGGGAGTATTTTCGGTTGGCGGAGTTGTTAATTCAGTAAAGGACGACGCGCAAAAGGCAATAGAATTGGGGAACGGCGGAGTTTATACTCAATCGACGGCGCATTACATTTTGGGTAGGACGCATGCGAAGATAAGTGAGAAATGGAAACCGGCTCGTTCGGTATTAGGGTTGGGATGGGCGGATATCGATACCGCGATTACCGAGTATAATAAAGCGATTGAGATTCGTCCCGATTTCAGGATGTTTTATGTAGATCTGGCGAAGGCGTTAATCCGCGAAGATGAATACGAGGATGCGAGAGCAGCTTTAAATAAAGCGCTTAATACTCCATTGCTCGATGAAGACGATAAAAATTTAGCTGCTGAATCGAAAGAATTATTAGTCGAAATTGAAGACGAGTAGAAATGAATTTCAGTGAAAAATTTCTTAAGAAATTAGAAGAAGCAAAATCATTGGTGTTTTTTACTGGAGCGGGAATATCCGCAGAGAGCGGTATTCCCACATTCCGAGGCGCCGGGGGAATTTGGAATAAATTGAAACCGGAAGAACTCGCTAACTTTGACGCGTTTTTGAAAAACCCTGAAATGGTTTGGGAATGGTATCAGTACAGAAGAAAAATCGTGGAAGAAGCCGAACCGAACGACGGACATAAAGTAATAGCCGAATTGGAAAAATATTACAATGTTACAGTCGTAACTCAAAACGTTGATAATCTTCACCGGCGTGGCGGAAGCAATACTGTTTACGAACTTCACGGAAACATTGAGCGGAATTTCTGTATCGACTGCGGAAAATTTTTTGAAATTGAAGAAGTAAAATTTGACGATAAAACTCCACGCTGCCCGGAATGCGGCGGACTAGTAAGACCGGACGTCGTTTGGTTCGGAGAGATGCTTCCGCAGGATGTTTTTAGCGCGGGAGAAAAAGCTGCGGCAAATTCCGATATCTGTTTTGTCGTCGGCACATCGGCGATTGTGTATCCCGCGGCTTATATACCGATAACGGCACGAGAATCGGGTGCTTTAATCGTAGAAGTAAATATTGAAGAAACCGACTTATCCAGATACGCCGATTATTCTTTTTTCGGTGAAGCGGGAAAAATTATGCCGGAGATTTTGAAGGAAGTTAAAGGTTTTAAGCAAGAGAATTGAAAAAAAACATTGCAAAAAAGAATTACAAAAGAGAATTAAACAAAAGAATTGAACAGAAAAATTGAACAAAAGAATTAAAAAAACAATCTTAAAGAGATTGAAAACTTAGCTGAAGAGAATGTAGGGAATGTCCTGCCTGCCGCAGACAGGGCTTGCCCATTCCGTTTTGGAAGAAGTCACATTGCAAAAAAAATTGAAAAAAAGAATTACAAAAAAGAATTGCAAGAAAAAATTACAAAAGAGAATTACAAAAAAGAATTGAACAAAAGAGAATTACAAGATCGAGTTCCTGTTCAGTTCTATTGCCGTTGGCTTCAGCCAACGGGAAAAAGGGAGCATTAGTTACAAAGGGCTTTAGCCCCATAAAATAATACGGCATTTTATAATAACCATTTATTACAGTTTATTTTTCTCAAAGTTAATTTCAGTCTCGGCAAAGCTTTCCTCGGACTCAAAAACGCGGACTCGAATTTGTTCAATATTTGCTGGAAAATGGGAGTCCGAAAATTTATCGGCAAAGTAACGGCTCAGGTTTTCCGCGGTTGGTTCAAAATCTTTTATGATTACATTTGAGTCGAGACTTTTCAATGCCTTTATCAATTCAATGTCTTCTTCGGCGGCAAAAAATGCGTGATCAAATTTACTGATGATAGGAGAAACTATTTTATCAAGTTCGTAAAAATCTATCAGCATGCCCGTCTCATTTTGCTTGCCGGTTAATTCAATAGACAATTTGTAAGAATGCCCATGAAGATTTCTGCAAACTCCGTCGTGAAATCTTAACCGGTGGCCCATTTCCCATCGATATTCTTTGACTATTTTCATTAGTTCTTTCTGAATTAAAAAAATGAAAATTAACAAAGTAAAATTGGAACTGAAAGCAAAATCTAAGGAATTCCATCCTTGAAAAAATTATGTTTTATCCTTGTAAAAAGGACTTCATCAAGCGAAGGGAAAATCATTTCGAAAGGTTTGCATGTTTGCGGAATTATTATCCGGAAAATTAAGTTTACAAATTAAAAGGATTCAAATAATGGTGATTTTTGATTTTAAAAATGAACAAAGTGATTCCGGCTGGTATTCCATAAACGATGAAGTAATGGGAGGAATTTCAGAAGGGAAGGTTTCATCCGGAGATAACGGACTGATATTCTCAGGCTGTGTCAGTTTGGAAAATAGCGGCGGCTTCGCCTCTATAAGATCCGAGGATACAAAAATTGATCTAAACGAATTTACAGGAATATTATTGGAAGCAGAGGGCGACGGTAAAATTTATAAGTTGAACGTCCGTAACTCGGGTTTGTCATCATCAATAAATTTTCAAACAAAATTTGAGTCGAACATAAAGCTTCAAAAGTATTTTTTCCCGTTTGAGGAATTCCAGGCAAATAAAAGAGGAATGAAAATTCCTCTTCTAAAATTAGATCCTTCCAAAATAATTTCTTTCGGTTTTATGATATCAGACAAACAGGAAGGGAATTTCCGCCTGTTCATAAAATCTATATCGGCTTACTAACTAACGGGAATTGTGAATTTAAATGTTGAACCTTTTCCGCTTTCGCTTTCAACGGAAATATCGCCGCCGTTCATATTTATCAATTCTTTACAAAGCACGAGCCCGAGTCCGGTTCCTTTTTCGTTATCCGTTCCGGTGGTTGTATGGTGTACATCAATTTTAAATAGTTTTTCAACATCATTTTTGTCGATGCCGATGCCGTCATCTTTAACGCTTATCGTCACGTAGTGTTCCGAAACTTTCGACGAGATTTTAATCTTACCGCCATTCGACGTAAATTTTATGGCGTTGGAAATAAGATTCTGCACAACGGAATTTATCATATTTAAATCGGCGTAGACTTTTGAATTCAAAGGTATTTCGCTTACCAAATCGATATTCTTCTTTACCGCATTACCCAATAACAAATTCAAGTTCTGCTCTATCATTTCATATAAGTCGAAAGCGGTCGGGTTATATTCCATTCGCCCGGTCTGTACTCTGGACCATTGCAGTAAATTCTCAAGCAGCGCAAAAACACTTTTAGCAGACTTATTTATCTTCGAAGAAAATAGGCGGATTTCCTCTTTCGATAAACCATCAATATCTTCAAGTATAAAATCTGAAAGACCGATAAGCGAAGTGAACGGACTTTTAAGATCGTGGGCGATGATGGAAAAGAATTTATCTTTTGCAGCGTTAAGTTTTTTTAATTCCGCTTCCGATTTATAAAGCTGGGAGTTGGCCGAGGCGATATCGCGAATATATTTTTTTAATTGTTCTTCCGCTTTTTTTGTTTCAGTAATATCGCGTATAATTCCCCGGTATGCCTTAACATTTCCCTGATCGTCTTTAACCGCGGTTCCGGTTTCCAAAACAACTCGCCTGGATCCGTCTTTCCTTTTTATTTCAATTTCAAAATTTTTTGCGAAGCCGTTGATATTAAGAAGATCTTTGTACCGCTGTCTGTCCGCCGGATCGGTATAGAGATGTTTGGGAATATCTACGCGCAGCATTTCTTCTTTGGATTCATATCCGAAAAGTTCAACACCTGCCGGATTAACATCAATTAATTTTCCCTCAGGCGTACTCTCATAAACCATATCTTTGGTTTCCACAAAGAAAGATTCATATTTGGCTTCCGCTTCTTTTAATTCCTTAGTAGCTTTAACTTTATCGCTTAAATCGGTTATGGCTGCAACAACGCCAATCGGATTTCCTTCATCATCTTTAATAAGTGAAGCGTTCAGCGATACCAGAAATTCTGTATTGTTTTTATCCTTATGATAAAAGCGTCCTTTCCAATTTGAATTTTCGAGCGTATTGCTGATGATCTTCTCTATCTCTGCCGGATCATTCCTCTCCGAAGTTAAAATGGAAATCGGTTTTGTGAAGACTTCGTCCTCGGTATAACCGTATTTCTGGATGAATGATTTGTTGACGTAAATTATTTGCCTATCCATATTCAGAATAACAACACTTTCGCCCACGCTGTTGATCGTAAGTTCAAAAAGATCGCTTGTAAAAAGAGAGTTTGATGACGAGCCGATTTCGGCCGATGATTCCTTCTGAGATTGGGAATGTGATTTAGCAGGAGTTAGAATTAAATCTTTCATTAGTAAGTATCGCCTTATGTTTTTTCTTAATCTCATTCTCGAATTTTTTTTTATGATTTTAAGTCTTTATTAATAAGAAGTAAAATATTTTTGGATTTGATTAATTACTATTTATTTTGAAATGGAATTTTTTGGGAAATTATGGAATCGTTAATTATACTTTTCTTTGTCGGTTCAGCGGCGGGCTTTATAAATGTAATGGCCGGCGGCGGTTCTACATTAACATTGCCGACCTTAATATTTTTAGGATTGGAATCTTCAGTCGCAAACGGAACAAACAGGATCGCGATTTTAATACAGAATATCGCGGCAATCATTTCTTTCAAAAGAGAAAAATATTCAAAGTTTAAAATCAGTTTGAAGCTTGCGCTGTTCACTTTGCCCGGCGCTATAATAGGAGCGTTCGCCGCGGTAAAAATCAGCGATGAATTATTCCAAAAAATATTAGCCGTTGTGATGATTGGTGTAGTTATATCGATGATAATTCCGCGTAAAAAAATTAAGGATGAAAATACTTCCGGCGAAATACAAAATTGGAAAATTTACCCGGCAATGTTCGCTATCGGATTTTACGGAGGATTTATACAAGTCGGTGTTGGATTTTTACTGATGGCGGCGCTGCTTTACCTGATGCGGTTGAATCTTGTTTTTGTAAATATGCACAAAGTATTTATTGTGTTGATTTACACAATTCCGGCAATATTAATCTTTGCTTTATCGGGAAATATAAACTGGCAGCTTGGGCTTGCATTAGCCGCCGGAAATGCTACGGGAGGATGGTTCGCTGCTAAACTATCGGTAAAGAAAGGTGAAAAAGCAGTAAAGGTAGTTTTAATTGCCGCGATAATTATAATGGCGTTAAAACTGCTGGAGGTATTTTAACACCAGCAAAAAAATATTTTAGATGACAAGCACGCAGCCGAAATTAATTTCGTCAGGAATCCGGAAATAAAATTATTGATGAGTTCGAAAAATACAACTCCTAACGGAGTTTTGTTCTTTTTCTGTGAATTTGATTCTACTGAAATTTAATTCCTTCGGAATTATTCATAAAGCGCCGTCCTATATTTATTGTCATTTTGTCTTCGATTTAGCGGAGGAAAAATCTTAGAATTCAGTTCGAGTGAATTTTTGAAATAGCTTTAAAGTCTATTGCCGTCCGTTTCAACGGACGGGTAAGAATTCGAAATGCTCATCGGCTTTAGCCGCATTAAAATAAATATGAAGCTGTGTTATTTGGGATAAAATAAAATTTAAAATTTTGAACTCATCCTCCGGCCCCTTGTTTTATTATAACATGCTGTCGATCTTTAGACATATAGTATGAAGATTTTCAGCCCCACAGATTTATCTGTGGATAAATTGATAACAAAACTCAATAACCGTTCCAACGGTTTCTTTTTTATACAGCAATTAAAAACCATGAAATGGTTTTCAAATAAAGGTTTTTATTTTTTATTCCCATAGCTGAAGCTATGGGTTGCAAATCAAACACTAAAAGTTTGCGCAGAGAAACAAAAATAAGAAACGTATGCGTCCCAAATCACTGCTTACTCCTCACTACTTACTGTTCACTGTATTTGGCTGCGGCTCTTTTTAATCTATCCATAATCGCTTTACCCAAACCGAAATCGGGGACAGCTTCTGCGATTATCAAATCTATATTTTCTTTTTCCAGTTCGTGCAGAAAGAAAAATAAATTAGCCGCCGCCTCTCTCAAATCTCCTTCCGGCGAAAGAAACTTTTCTACTTTAAATTTTGTGGGAGAATTATTCATCCTAAAAAATAACGCTCCGGTTTTATCCGGGTCAATATTTTCGGGAAATTTATCTTTAAATATTCTAAGCGGGATTAACGGTGAGTAATGCTGTTTTAGTTGTCCCGGAGAATTCGGATTTTCAGCTTCACCAATTTTAATTTTAACTTCTCCAATCAGTTTTTGAATCGCTTCAAGAGTAATTCCTCCGGGCCGGAGCAGCGTTGCCTCGTTATCAGAAATTTGAACTATTGTAGATTCTACGCCAACATCGGTCTGTCCGCCGTCCAAAATAAAGCCGATCCGATCGCCCAATTGTTTCTCGACGTGCTTTGCCGTTGTCGGACTCAAATAACCGAAAGAATTCGCGCTCGGCGCCGCGATAGGCGTACCGGCTTTTTTGATTAATTCGAGAGCAATATTATTGGCGGGCATTCTTACCGCAACTGTCGGCAGACCGGCGGTAACAATATCAGGCACAATTTCTTTTTTCGGAAGTACCAGCGTAAGAGGTCCAGGCATAAATTCGTCGATCAATTTTAACGCTTTATTGTTTTCCGCGTAAGCTGTAATATTTAACTGCTCTACAGAGTGAACATGCAAAATAAGGGGATTAAAAGTCGGGCGTTTTTTTGCTTCGAAAATTTTTGCGGCGGCAACCGGATTAAGTCCGTCGGCTCCCAAACCGTAAACTGTTTCCGTGGGAAAAGCGACCAATTCTCCCGCAATAATTTTTTTTGCGGCTAGACTTATATTTTCATCAGTGGCTTCGTAAATTATCATATCCGATCTAAAAAAATGTTAATTTTAAATATAATTAAAAATGAATGGATTCGATATGAGCGAACTGAAAGAATATAAGGAATTTATAAAATTACTTGCGGATGAAAGCGGAAAAATCATCAAAAAATATTTTAGATCAGATTTGGATATTGATGTAAAAAAAGATAGATCGCCCGTTACCATTGCGGATAAAAAGGCGGAAGAAAAACTCCGCGATCTGATCTCGAAAACTTATCCGGAACACGGTATCATCGGGGAAGAATTCGGAAATGCAAATGAAGACGCCGAATACAAATGGATTTTAGATCCGATTGACGGAACAAAAAGTTTTATTTGCGGTGCGGTTACTTTCGGGACTTTGATCGGATTGTTAAAAAACGGAGAGCCGGTTCTGGGCGCGTTCAATCAACCGATACTAAACGAATTTTTGATAGGTGATAATTCATCAGCCGAAATAAACGGTGCGCAAACTTTCGTGAGAAACGAAACCGATCTTTCAAACGCCGTTTTGCTTACGACTGACCATCTTAATATCGGCGAGTATCAAAACGAAAAAAACTTCGACAATCTCATCAGAAAAGTTAAGATCTATAGAAATTGGGGGGATTGTTACGGATACTATCTCCTCGCTACCGGATTTGCGGATATTATGATCGATCCGATAATGTCGCCCTGGGATTCGCTTCCGCTCATCCCGATAATTAAAGGCGCCGGTGGAATTGTAACAGATTATCAGGGAAGAGACGCGGTTGCAGGAACAAGTATTGTAGCGGCTTCCCCCGGTCTTCATACAAAAGTAATTAAAGAACTAAATGAAAGATGAAACCACTTTTTTGATTCTGCATCTTACTGAATAAAAAATGGAGAATAAAATGGATCATTTAGTTGAAGGAACAGATTTTAATTTTGAAGAAGAAGTTTTAAAATCGGAAATTCCGGTATTGGTAGATTTTTGGGCGCCTTGGTGCGGTCCTTGTAAAATTATTGCGCCGGTTGTAGAAGAATTAGCCGGTGATATGAATGGTCAGTTAAAAGTCGTAAAATTAAATACCGATGAAAATTATTCAACCGCTTCTAAATACGGAATAATGAGCATACCAACTTTGGGGATTTTCAAAAATGGGAAAATGCTGGACGCTGTTATCGGAGCAGTCCCAAAACATCAGCTTGTAAATAAAATTACGCCTTATATCGATAAAGTAAATTAATTACGAGTGATAAGTTAGTTGCTAAAAACAAAAAAGCTTCTCCGGAAATAATCCGAAGAAGCTTTTTTTATATCTATATAAAAAGAAATTATTCTTCTATCGCGTCAACGGCGCAAACATCCACACAAGATTTACAATTATCGCAAAGCTGAGGAACGATGTAAGTATGCTCGTCCGAAATAGCTTCGTATTCAGTTCCGTCTACAGTGTAAGATTCGCCTGCGTCAAATATAGCACTGTTTTCACATTCGTCAACACAAGCCTGACAGCTTATGCATTCATCGGTAATTACCATTTTTTACTCCTTTATTGATATTATTATTATTTTTTTTAGGAAAAATTGAAGATATAAACTTCTAATTTCTTATTTTTGTTTCAATTATTTACAAAAAATTAAACAATGAACAGTCTAAAAATACTCTCAATCATCATTTCCTTAATTACCTTCACAAATTGTGCCGACGATAATATCATTGATCCCAAGCTAAAAACACCGTTACCCACGGGTGGAAATTCTAAAAACTGGGAATTGGTTTTTCAGGATGAGTTTAATTCCGGAAGTTTAGATTTAACCAAATGGTCGATTGGAACGGGCTGGTTAGAAAAAAGTAATCAAAAGACTGAAAAAGAATACATTTTATTTGACGAAGGGAATCTCATCCTTAAAGCTGAAGTTGACACCGGAGCAGTATATTCCGGAGCGATAAATTCTAAGAATAAATTTTTTCAGAAATACGGATATTTTGAAGCGAGGATAAAATCTGCATTGGGAAGCGGATTTTTGAGCAGATGGGTTGGGAAGCAGAATTTTCAGGATTGGGCGCCGGCGATTGATGCGGTGCAGATTCTAGGTGATACTTCATCGGATTCGCTCTCGGCGGCAAATTTCAATAATGTCGGGATTCGGTGGTTAGTTGCGCCTGAGAGGGAAACTATCCGTCGGGGAAAGTTTGCCTTAAATGAAGAAATGTTTCAGGATGATTTTCATGTTTTCGGAGTGAATTGGCAGCCGGATACTATTACGTGGTATCTCGACGGAAATGAAGTTTTCAGTTTTTACGAAGGAGCCGAGCATTTAAATATACCGTTTTACTGGATATTCGATTTAACATATTGCAGCGATTATGTTTTTCCCGATTACGAATGCCCGGAAAATCCTTTCCCGATTTCCGCGGAAATGAAAGTCGATTATTTCCGGGTCTGGAACAGTAAGCAGTGAATAATGAGTTTTCCTCCGCTTTACAATAATCTGATTATTTGTATATTTAAATGAAATGTTCAATTTATCGAGAGGGCAAAATGATCAATAAATTATTCAAAATTACATTTGTATTTATATTTCTCGGATTTATTTCTTTCGGCTGCGGAGCGAGTAAGGCTGTTAAGGGCGGAGGAATAGGAGCTGCTGCAGGAGGTGCTGTAGGAGCCGCGGTTGGATCGCAAACCAACAATACCGCTACTGGCGCAATTATAGGAGCGGTTATTGGAGGAACAGCGGGAGCGTTGATAGGCAACTATATGGATAAACAAGCCGAAGAGATGCGCGACGATCTTGAAGGTGCGAAAGTTGAACGCGTTGGAGAAGGAATAAAAATTACCTTCGATTCCGGTATTTTGTTTGATTTTGATTCTGCTGATTTAAGGCAAAACGCGAAGAATGAAATCGATCAGCTTTCCGATATTCTTGAGAAATATGAGGATACGAATATTCTTGTAGCAGGATATACGGATTCAGTCGGCTCTGAAGATTACAATCAGAAACTTTCCGAGAGGAGAGCTAAATCAGTTGTAGATTACGCAAACAGTCTGGGCGTAGATCAATCGCGTTTTAATGTTGTTGGGCACGGTGAATCGAATCCGATTGCTACAAATGATACGGAATGGGGAAGACAGCAGAACCGGCGCGTGGAAGTTGCGGTATACGCAAATGAAGAGTTAAAAGAAGCCGCCAAAGACGGAGATCTTTAGAATACCGCAGTAAATAAGCAGAAAATGCTAACTTGATAATCCGTGAGAAACTGCGTTAGAAAACTCTATCACAGATTCTCACGGATAAAAATAATTCACTCAGATAATTTCTTAAATCCTAAATTTAAACCTTAATTTTGTTTCATATCACACCAACTAATCTTCCATAAAAATTATCCGATGATAAATGAGATAATTTTGTATTTTTACGGTTTAATTTTTTAAGTCTAATTATTTTTCACAAAGCTGCTCGATTTTAATAAATATGATCTGTTCAACTGCATTTATAAATCATTTCATAAGCGGAGAACCTTCCGGTATAAATAAAATAACACTCCGGATTTTTAATCAAATGAATAAAAAAAATGAGTATAAAGGAAGTTTATGTATAAAGGGATTTTATTTTTTCTAATTCTACTTTTCAACTTTTCTGTTTTCGCTCAAGAAGAAGAAAACAACAGTCTGAAAATTTTAAGCCAACCAAAGGGAGCAAAGGTTTATCTTAATTCCGAACTTATGGGGAAGACTCCGCTAATTTTGAATGACCTGGAAATGGATAATTATCATTTAATAGTAGCGCTAAACGATTCCTTAAAAGAGGAAATCTACTATTTTTATCGTGGCGGAGAGAGGGAGTTATTTTATGTGCTCGACGGAGATTACGGAATGCTCGATATTTTAACTCAGCCGGAAAAGGCAAAAGTTTTTATCGAAGATTCGCTTATGGGTATTACCCCGCTTACGGATTTAAAAGCGCCAATTGGTGTTACAAAGATAAGAATAGAGAAAGAAGATTACGAAACTATTGAACAAAGACTTGTTATCAAAAAACAAAGTTATAGAATAAACCGTGTTCTTACTTTCAAATATGGATTTGTAAATTTCCCAGCCGGAAACGAGAATCTTAATATTTTCATCGACGGTGAGAAAATAGAGCGGGGAAGCGGAAAACTGGAAACCGGCATTCATAAAATTGATATAATTTCTCCCGATTATCACAAACCTGTCTCGGAAACGGTTCGTAATAAATCCGAATAAACAATACAACATGGAATTTCGCTATAATTATTTTACTCCGAAATATTTGCTTTTTTCTGTTTTTGTTCCGGGGTTAGGACAAGCAATTGATAAATCGCCGGTGAAAGGAATAGGATATCTTGCACTGAACGCCGCCGCCGCCGCTTTTTATTTTGGCTCTATAGGCGAATATGAGGATAATTTAAATAGTTATCATTTAGTGAAAGAAGAATATCTTAACGCCGATACTGAAGAAGAAGCAATTGCTATAAGAAAAAAATTAGACCTGCGGCTCAACGATGTTAATGATTCTATCGATAAGAAAAATTTAAGTCTTATTCTGTTTGTAGCTTCTTACGCGGCTAATTTAATCGACGCTGCGATTTTTCATTCAGACGGAGCAGGAATAAAATTATATGCAGTTCCCAGCGTACAAAGTTTATCATCCACCCAAATAGGAATTAAATACAGTTTTTAAAGGAGTTAAATTGAAGAAGTTTTTACTAGTAATATTTTTCATCGCTTTATATTTAAATGGCTGCCAGGAAAATCTGGTTTTAGAATACGGAAATGAGAACGATCCGAAGACGGAGAATTATGTTCCTGATCGACCCGATATTTTGAGATTAATAAGTGTTACCGAAACAGGAATCACGCTGGAATGGGAAGATCTTAGCGTGGGTGAGGAAGGATTTGTGATAATTAGAAAAGACCCGACCTATCATTATTACGCGACCGTTGACACCGTACCTGCCAATATAAATCATTATACTGACGAAATCGAACCGATTGAACGCGCAGATTACTATTACAGGGTTAAAGCTCTAAGCAAAAATCACGAATCCGGTTTATCGAATATTCTTAGGGTAAGATTAGAGCTTAAACCGCCGGAAAATCTTGAGATAGAATTTATAGATGAAACAAGCGCAAAACTTTATTGGGATGACAAAAATTTTTCCAAAAAAGGTTTTAAGATTTTTATAAAAGAAGAATCGGAGAATTCATACAGAGAGATAGGAGATGTCTCCAACACCGAGTCGAGTTTCATTATTACCGGATTGGATAAAGAGAAAATTTATGATGTGTACGTAGAAACACTCTTCTTTAATCATAATCCGAAAGGATCCTCGCGATTGAGAATAATGTACGGAGTTTCCGAAGATTTAGTATCGTCATTAAAAAATCCCGACACACGGTTGCAGTCAGGATTTTACGATCTGTTACTTTTTTCGCAGAATAGAAATAATTTATTGGTTCAGAGTTCTAATAAATTTTCTTTAAAACTTTGGGAATTTGGCGAAAATGGAAATTATACTTCACTTGAGGATTACAAACAATTAGGATTTTTTCATCCGGACGGTAAAACCGTAGCGGTTATAGATAACAACCGGGAAAATATAATTTTGTATGATATCGAAAACGGTTCGGTTTCAGGTTCGTTAGAAATCCCCGCTACCTATATTGATTTTGATAATGAAGGAAAGCGGGCGCTGATATCCTTCACTATTTGGTCTTATTATAATTACCTGATTCTTTACAATTTGGAAACGGGGGAAGAGATCTGGAGAGTTGATAACAGCAGATTACAAAGAGCCAGGTTTAATTTTTCGAATGATCTTATTACCGCTTTGCAGGTTTCACTTTCTACGGAGCCGGATAAGATTGTTGTTTTAGATCCGTCGAACGGAAAAATAATTAGGAACATACCGAATTCCGCTTATAATATTTCCGATTTTTTAATTGGAGAAGATTTAATCGCGTTTTCGCCTTCCAATAGTCAATATGAAAGGATAGGAAGCAGGCTCGAAATATGGGATATAAATAGCGGCATTCGAATAAAGAATTTAATTTGGAATCAAAAATCCGCCGGTTTAAGCGGCGACGGGAAATATTTGGCTTCGTTTTCAGATGACAATGAATTAATTATTTACGGTTTGCCAGATTTCAAACCTGTTGGTAAAATAACGGATGAATCTTACTTTATGGAGTTTTGTTCTTTGAACGCTGATGGTTCCTTACTTGCTGTTTGGGCGGGAAGCCCGGAACAAATTTTGAAAATCTATAAGTTGGAAAAAGGCTGGCGGGAGTTTGTTGATGAATGAGCGGACTTGGGTGTTTGATTGAGAGTAGAACGTCAAATGTCAAATGTGAGTCGTCCGGCTTCATCTCCGACTTCGCCGCGATAAGCGGGATGTGAGGCTGGTATGAGCGATGAAAGGGAGAAGCGGAGAACGATTAAAATTGAAATTCGGATTTGAAATAATTGGAATTTCGGAATTTTAAAAGTAAAAAACTAAAAATTCTTAATAGGATAATGATGAATAATTTTTTTAGATCAATTATAAACTTTTCGATAACAATTTTGTTTGTTTTCGGAATACTGACGGGATGCGGCGGTTCTGAAGTAATGATTGCTCCCGATTATAATTCTCCATCTCTTCAAGTTGATTCCTTAAAAGGGGAAAATAAAGTAACAAAAGTAATTGATAATAGAAAAAATGAAACGGGCACCAACGCAGGAATTGCGCAAGTTGGAATGTTCAATAAGAAAGTCCCATATAATTTAGATGTGCCGGTTGTCGATTTCGTTAAAAAAGCCTTAAATAATATTATTTTGGATGAAGGAGCCGACAGCGCATTTATTCCGGTGACGGTTGTGATAGATACATTCAAAGTTTATGAAGGTTTAACGCCTTTTTCGGAGGCGGGATTTTTTGAATGTAACTTACGTTTTATATATCCATTTTCAGATGATTCCGTAAATGTAACAAAAACTGCAGTCCATCCGGGAATCGGGTGGATTGGATGTAACTAATTCCTTAGAAAGATTGATGTATGAAGGAATAGCTGACTGCGCTAATCAATTTGCGATGCAGAATTCTAAAAATGAAAACAATTTTTTTGCCGCGAATAATCAGACGGAAGAAGCGGCAATTGATTCTGCGCGGATTGATGAAATAATTAAAAGCGATACGTTGGGAAGTGAATCGAATATAAAAGCGAAGAAAAAGCCAATCTCGAATGTTGGAGTTACCTATGTATCCGGCGATAAAGTCCAAATGGGTTTCCAGCTAACGTACCAGTCTTTCGATACGACGAGCACAAACAAAAGTTTTCTGAAGGGTTTTGGATACTCATTTACGGTTTACAATGTGGCAAATCATCCGGCATTTATTGAAGGTAATTTTATCAGCTTTAATTATAGATACGCGATGAGGTATTTTCTTGATCCATCGTTAAAGGGAATTTATTTTGGCGGTTCGATCAGATTATCATTCGGTTCTGAAAGGATTGCTTATGGCTACAGAGAAGATACTAATTATTTTTTCGGACCGACATTTGAGGAGATTATCGGAGTTTCGATAAATAAAAAGATTTTTATTGAAGGCGGACTTTTTCAGATAAGGCATTTTGGTTCGGATCTTTTACCGGATGATTTAGGATTTACGCTGGGATTAAATTTTAGGTTGTAATCCTTTTTTATAATTTAACTCTTCGGGAGTTTACTTTTATTCTATCGAAGCTGGAAATTTCTTTAGCGTTAAAAAAATGATATTGATGAAATAGTATCATATAACCCCGGGAGTGATTAAGTTCTAATTAGGTTTTTTTTGAGAGTGAAACAAATTTGGATTTAAGATGAAATACCATCCGATTATCTTCAAAGAGAAATTCAAAAAATTCACGGATCATTGGTCGCCGCGCGTGATTGCCGAGATGAATGATTATCAATTTAAACTCGTAAAGATTCAAGGGGAATTTGTTTGGCATAATCATCAAGAGACGGACGAAGTTTTTATCGTTTTAGAAGGCGAAATGAAAATTGACTTTAAAGACGGTTCAGTCTATCTGTCGGAAAGTGAAATGTTCGTAGTACCGAAAGGAGTTGAGCATAAGCCTTCCGCAAAAGATGAATGCAGAATATTGATAATTGAACCACGAGGGGTTGTTAATACCGGCGAAACCGGCGGAAAATTTACTTCTAAGAATGATGTTTGGCTTTAAGGGAATTGAAAGCACATATGACCTTTCGCTGAATATTAAAAAGCTTATAGTGCCTGCTTCGGAATAAATTCTATATCTCATAAATGCTCCGAGCTACCATAATTCAAATTGACCGGAGAAATGATTAGTTTAAGGCGCGTTTCAATCGGATACGCGTTTTTATTTGCAATTAGTTTTAACTTAAAGTTCCCGTTTCCCGGAATTTAATTTTTTAAGCCTGTTTTTAACAGGCTTTTTTACTATAACAGCCTGTTTTCGCATCAATTATTTTCAGCTCAATTTTTTTATTTGAATTTAATTTATTTGTTGTTATAATTCCGGCAATAATAGCAGCGGAAAAACCGTGCTTATAGTTATTTCTCTCACAGCATAATTAAATCTCTTTATCAAAGAGTTTTTCTAATTAAATTCATCTAACAAATGAATCCTAAAAAAAATATATATCAAAGTTTTGCATCTTCATAAAGGAGCGTCGCTATGACGAAATATAATACTGCAATATCCTTTTCTAAGCGGCTTCATTCTTTGCTTTATCTGATAATAATATTAATAATTGCCGCCGCTTCTCCGGCGCATTCACAGGTTAAACTTGCGCAAACAGGTTTCGGCTTTCTGGATGTGAGCACAGACGCCAGGGCTACGGGAATGGGGGAAGCCGTTACAACTATCGGCGGAACAGCCACTTCTATGTTTTATAATCCCGCGGGGATTGCCAGAATGGGTTCTATGGTCGAAGCCGGATTCAGTCAGATGGAGTGGATAGCCGATATTAAATATTTTTCCGGATCACTCGCTTATTCTCCTATGGATGGCAGATATGGAGTTATCGGAGTGGAGTTTTTACGCGTAAATTATGGTGAATTTAATTTTACGAGTGTAGCCGGGAACGAGCAAGGATTTGTGGATTTGGAAGGTTATCCCGAACCTTATGCATATTCCGCACAACTTGTATATGGTAAAGAATTATCGGAGCAGTTTGCGGTTGGAGGAAGAGTTAAATACGCAAATCAAAATTTAGGAACAAGCCAGGTACCGGAATATACTCAGGTAATTGTGGATTCCGTTTTAACAACTGATACGGCTTTCGTTACGAAGGATTATTCAATCGGAGTTTTGGCGTTCGATTTCGGCACCATTTATAAAACAGGATATAAAAGTCTAACCTTCGGAATGTCCATCAGTAATTTTTCCAAAGAAATAGCTTTCGAACGAGAAAATTTTCAGCTTCCTTTAACATTCCGGTTTGGTATATCGATGGATTTATTTGATTTAATGCCGAGTATGGCGAAGGATAATTCTTTCATTTTTTCGGTGGATGCCGTTCATCCACGCTCTTTTGCCGAATACTTGAATATTGGCGGAGAGTACATTTTTATGAATACTTTTGCCCTGAGAGCAGGATATGTAACAAAACAGGACGATTACGGCCTGACGCTCGGTCTGGGAGTTTATAAATTTGGTTTCGCTTTTGATTATTCTTATACATCTCACGAAGTGCTGAACAACATTCAAAGATTTTCTTTCAGCTTTGCGCTTTGATGCATGGAACAATGAATAGAAAAATTTAACTCTAAATTTATTAGAGAGGATATAATGAAATTCAAACATATTTACTTTTTTATTTTGCTCTTAACCACTTCCATTTTTGCCGGTACCACCGGTAAAATTTCAGGCACAGTAACAGAAGCCGCAACCGGTGAGCCTGTGATTGGAGCAAACATTTATATCGAAGAGCTGCAAACGGGCGCTGCAACGGATGCCAAAGGAAATTATACAATCCTGAATATTCCACCAGGAAGTTACGATGTTACCTTCAGTTCTATCAGCTATGAAAAGGTTATCGTAGAAGGGGTTCGAGTGGATATAGACCTTACAACCGAAGTCAACGCTCAGCTCCGGGCAACGGATATTGAACTTGGAGAAGTAATTGTCGCCGCCCAAAAGCCTATAGTTGTTAAAGATATATCTAACAGTGTATTAAATATTCAGACTAAAAACGTAGAAACCCTTCCGGTTACGACCGTCGCCGAAGTTTTAAACTTGCAGGCAGGAATTGAAAAGGGGAGCAGCGGCATTTTGATACGCGGTGGAAGCGCTAACCAAACTACTTATGTTGTCGATGGATTTAATCTTAACGATGAGCGCTCAAATATTCCTTACAGCGCAGTTAGTCTTGCAACTGCTAAAGATATTCAGGTACAGAAGGGGGGCTTTAACGCTGAATACGGAAATGCAAGATCGGGGATAATAAACGTTGTTACAAAAGACGGCGGCCGAGATAGATATTCGGCGATGGTAAACGTGAGCTATGGTCCTCCGCAGCAGAAACATTTTGGGATATCCCCTTACGATCCGAATTCATATTTTAATCGTCCGTTTACAGATCCGGCAGTCAGTTGGACAGGAACAACCAATGGCGCCTGGGATGAATATACTCAGCAGAGTTATCCGGCTTTCCAGGGATGGAACGCTATTTCACTGAAGACTCTCCAGGATAAAGATCCTTCAAATGATCTTACACCTTTGGGTGCTAAAAGATTGTGGGAGTGGGAACGAAGAAGATCAGGCGATATTGAAAAACCCGATTACACAATCGACGCCGGTTTTGGCGGTCCCGTTCCTTTAGTCGGCAATATGCTCGGCGATTTGCGCTTTTATCTTTCTTATTTTGAAGAACGGGAAATGTTCGTTATTCCGCTTTCCCGCGATTCTTATACCGACAGCCACGTAAAATTAAAACTCAACGCGAACATTACAAAAGATATAAAAATTACTTTAATGGGTATCTACGGAGAAGATCATTCCGTTTCTCCTTACGAATGGACAACGGCTCCAACCGGATACATGATGAGAAGTCAGTCTGAAGTAGCTGGACTTTTAAGTGCAACCGATGGATGGAACGTCTTGTATATGCCTGACCGATACAGTCCGAGTTCTATTTACCGAAATGTTTTTGGACTTTCAATGACTCACGTTTTAAGTTCGACAACTTTTTACGATTTCAAACTTCAACGGACAGAAAATATTTACAATACATTTCAGACAAGAACCCGTGATACATCCAAAATCTTTGAACCGGTTTCAGGTTACTTTGTGGACGAGGCTCCCTACGGTTATTGGGGTTACAGTTCCGGATCGATCGACGGAGCTATGAGCACCGGAGGATGGATGAATTTAGGAAGAGATGAAAGTGTAAACACAACTACTTCTGCTGCCTTTAGCATTACAAGTCAGATCGATGATTATAATCAGCTTAAAGCCGGGTTGCAATTCTACTACAACGATTTGAATATCAATTCAGGAACCTTCAGCCCGTCTATGTCAACCTGGACGAGAAACCTTCAATATCATATTTTCCCCTATAGATTGGGAGTGTACGCTCAGGATAAACTGGAATTCCAGGGATTTATCGCAAATCTCGGAATCCGCCTCGATTACTCAAATCCAAATACCGATCGTCTCGACATCGATCCATACAGCGAATTATTTAGTGCGGGAGCGGGAAATACAATCGGTGAAAGTGCAACGAAACAACAAGCTGAATCGGAGATGTATATAAGTCCGCGGCTTGGAATTTCGCATCCGATCACGGAAAACTCTAAATTATATTTTAACTACGGACACTTTGTTTCGGAACCGTCCTCTTCTTACCGATTTCTACTTCAGCGGGAATCTAATGGTCAGGTGGATTATCTCGGAAATCCGAATATGAATTTCGAAAAGACAATTGCTTACGAATTAGGTTACGAGCAGAATGTTTTCAATACGGTTCTTCTGCATCTTGCCGCTTACTATAAAGATGTTACAAACCAACCCGGTTGGGTTTTATATCAGGGAATTAACACTTCGGTAAATTATTATCAAGCGGCGAGCAATAACTATGCGGATATACGCGGCTTCGAAGTAACTTTATCCAAAGTAGCCGGCGGATGGATACGCGGATTTTTGAATTACACTTATGATGTTGTTACTTCCGGTTATTTTGATGTTACCCAATATTATCAGGATATAAATAAACAGCGCGCGTATCTCATGAGAAATTCGCAGCAGTTTAAGCCTGTACCGCAGCCGTATGCTAGAGCAAATGTGGAAATTATTACCCCGGATGATTTCGGTTCCGACTTTATGGGGATGCATCCTCTAGGCGGCTGGAGTTTGAGTCTCATTGCCAACTGGCGCTCAGGTGCTCACGCAACTTATAATCCAAATAATATTCCCGGTGTTTCCAACAATGTTCAATGGGTCGATTATTACGGATTGGATATGAGAATTTCAAAAAACTTTGAGGAGATTGCAAGTCTCGGATTAAACTTCCAGGTATATCTCGATATATCTAACGTATTCAATAATAAATATCTTAGCAGTGCCGGTTTTGTAAACAATTATGATTATCAGGATTATCTCGCGTCTCTTAATTTTGATTGGGAAACCGGCGATCAAAAGGGGAACGACAGAATCGGAGATTATCGTCCTGCCGGAGTAGCTTACGACCCGCTGGAGCCGAATCCGGAAAACAATCCGGCAATTACCGAAGCTAATAACAGAAGAAAAGAATCTAAATCCTATATAAATATGCCGAATAACGAATCTATGGCCTTCTTAAATCCACGTTATTACAGATTCGGAATAAGGATAAATTTATGATGTTATTTCTTGATCTAATTAAAAGGAATATGATAATGTTTCGCACATACAAACTTTTTACAGTTTTATTAGCAGTCGTTATTTCACTGATGATCATTACTCCCTTGTCTGCGCAGGTTTCCGAAACCCAAACGCGCTACATTAGAGTGGGAACGCTCCAGAGTAAATTTACGGCAATCGGCTCCGAACGCGCCTGGAATAATGTCTATTATGAAGGGCTTACCTGGCCATCCGATTATCTTTATCAGGATAATGCCGTAATTGAGCGGACTTTTATAGGCTGCAAGGATTTTACGGATGCCGACGGACTGCAGTGGGATTTTTACAATCATAATATTTCAACAGCTTATGCCGGGGAAGTACTTTTCCCAATGGTTCTTAAAGAAACAGCTAAATTCCCGAACCCAGTGGTTTATGTTGACGGGGTAAATGTTAGTATGCCTTATATGGGCGACGTTGATAGCGTGAATGAAAGCCAAATTGCCGATAGAGTGGTAACGAACATTGTTAATACGGCAATGGGAATCACAATGACAAGGAAGGTTCACGGATTCAGTCAGCAATATCACGATGATTATTTTATCATCGAATATACATTTAAAAATACCGGTTTCGTAAATGAAGAAAATGTAAAAGTGTTAGATGCTCCGGTAAAAGGTTTTCGTTTCGGATTTATGAATCGTTACAGCGTTTGCCGCGAAGGAGCCGATAAAATGGGATTTGACCAGGAATACGGTAAACATAGCTGGGTTTCCCGACGCGGAGAAAATTATGCCGAAAGAGCGGGCGAAGTTGCGAATCTTACCGAAGCCAGCCCAATACCTCATTGGCTTCGCGCAGGTTTCGAATATACAGGACAAAATGATGTAAACTCTTATGACAACATAGGATCGCCGGATGTAATTACGGAGACCGGAAGACTTGCTTCACCTCAGTTTGCCGGTATTGTAACACTACACGTCGATAAATCGTCTTCGGACAAGTCCGATGATATTAATCAGCCCGCGGTTTTAGGATGGCATGCGGGTGATACTTACCCAGGTTTGGGTGATATGTCTCCCACCACAGCTCCGCAGCAAGCTGATATGTACAATTTATTGAGCGGGATTCCTTATAAAGATATGGGACATCCGAGTGAACGTATGGATGAAGTTTATATGGATCAACGTTCCGATCCATGGAAAGTTCATGGCGACGGCGGCGGAACAGGTTTGTGGAGCGCATACGGTCCTTGGGATATAAATCCGGGCGACAGTGTGAAAGTTATTTTAGCAGTCGGAGTTGCAGGCTTAGACAGGCAGCAGTGCTGGGATATTGGGAAAAGATGGATGCAGGCTCATAAAAATGCAAGCGATAACGGTCCGTTTACATTGCCGGACGGATCCACGACTACCGATGAAAATATCTATAAAAACAATTGGGTTTTTACAGGGAAAGATTCCATAATGAAGACATTCAGCCGTGCGGTTAGAAACTATGAAGCCGACTATCAGATTCCGGAACCTCCTCAGCCTCCTCCGATCTTCGATGTTAGATCGGGCGGCGACAGAATAGTTCTTGCCTGGGATCTCAGTCCTTCGGAATCTCAATCCGGTTTCGGCGGATACAAAATATTCAGAGCAGAAGGAACACCGGATACTTTATTCGATGAAATAGCTACACTTCCTCCCGGAACGGGCTCATTTGACGATGTAACAGCTAAAAGAGGATTTTCGTATTATTATTATATTTCGGCTTTTTCAGATGGAAGCGCTAATTCTTCCGGAGTTGCAAATCCTTCGGGTGAATTATTAAGCAGCAGGTTTTATACAAAAACTAATATTGCCGCTTATTTGAGAAGACAAGCCGGTAAAAGTCTTTCGGATATTAGAATTGTGCCGAATCCATACAACATTAAAGCCGCTCAGATGCAATATCCCGGCGAACCTGACAAAATAATGTTCCTTAATATTCCGGGTCATTGTACCATACGCATATATACCGACAACGGAAATCTTATAAAAACTATAGAGCACGAAGATGGAAGCGGCGACGAACGCTGGAACTCCAATACTTCTTCGGGACAGGTTGTTGTTAGTGGTGTATATGTTGTACATTTTACAATTACTGAAGATTTTACGGACCCGGAAACAGGCGAATTGAAATATCGCAAAGGAGATACAGCAGTTCAAAAATGTATTATTATTAGATGATGAATTTACTGGGAAAATTTTTCAAGGATGGAAATTTTATCATCAAAAAAGATTATTAAAGTTGCTGCTGATGCATTACTGAGTACAGTCTAAATTTGGAGAAAAAATGAACATAAAATTTTTTAGATCATCACTGCTCCTGTTGTTTCTCTCATTTGGCTTAATTTATTTTGCCGGATGTGATAATGAACTAACTCCGAGTTTTTATGATTCCAATGATTCGGAGGGACCTACACCGAAAATAAATTCGGTTGAGCCCGAAAGCAGAGCCATTGCCGCTGTTACTCCCATAACAATTACCGGTGAAAACTTTATGTCGGATTCCTCGGCGGTAAAAGTCTACTTCGGTGCTCAGTATGGGGAAATTTTATCGGTTACTCCAACTCAGCTATCCGTTATTTCTCCAAATCTGAAAGGACCTTTGGAAATAAGGATCAGCACAAATCAAGCAGTGCAGTTCAGCAATTCTTACGATTATTATTTGGAACCGGCTACAATAGATTTCTATCCATTGCCGGGAGACGAAGATAATGTGCCGGTTACGATCACTGTAGATAACAATGAAAATGTTTTTTCCTCTAATTCCGGATTAGGTGTTGTTAAGATAATGCAGGATAGTTCTTCGGAACTTTATTCACCAAGAGCCGGCGAAACTTATTTTACAAGTATAAGATTTGGATCCGATGGAACTTTATATGGGGCTAGAGGTTTATACGCGGTTTTTGCCATACCACCCGGAGGCGGAGTCAAAAATTCGCCTTACTATTTATTACCTTCAAGGGATACAAAAATTTCCAAATTGGAATTTGATCCAATGGGTAATCTATGGGCTGGCGGAGCTAATGATTCACTTTACAGAATAAATTCAGACGAAAGTCACGCAGCCTTCCCTTTTAGTTATGTAGTTACAGCTATGAGAATTTTTGTCGATAACGGCACACCATATCTATATGTAGCGGCCGGGGAGAATGATGCGATTACCATAAAACGATTGCCTATTAGCGAAGACGGAGATCTTGGTGCAGAAGAAAACTATTTCGATTTTTCAGCGGAATACGGCGCCGAATATTCAGTTAACGATATTGAATTTGCCGCCGACGGCGAAATGTATTTAGCAACTAATATGGCT
The DNA here is from genome assembly GCA_963821715.1 of uncultured Melioribacteraceae bacterium. GTDB lineage: Bacteria > Bacteroidota > Ignavibacteria > Ignavibacteriales > Melioribacteraceae > CAWGET01. Next base: position 294,573 of record CAWGET010000004.1, on the reverse strand, counting down.
GATCCGATAGTTTATGTAGGTAAAGATAAATCAACAGGAGTTTTGTACCCGCATATTTTACTTGAATCTCCTGCACTGTCTTTGGCTTGGGGGACAGGCGAATATTTGTATTATGTTAGAGAAAAAATTTCTGACGCCTCCGGTGCAGTTTCAGTTCCTCAAACTGTTGTAAAAGTAAATTTGATGAAACAAGGTGCACCTCATTACGGGATGTAGAATGCACATCCTAATTTAAATTGATTAATGCCGCGCCAGGATGGAAGCGTTATTTAACAGAGAAGAGGAGCAGAAAAGATCGTTTCATAGGACTGTTATTTGTATAGGAATCTCCATTAACTAAATCGCGGGCTGGAATTATATTAATAAATTGAGGCGGGAAATTCCCACCTCAATATTGTAAAGATCATCGGGTAGTTAAACGGTCTGAGTTTCTTTCAAAAAGAGTTTCTGCAATTCTTGTTTCTCTCTGTTCTTCCAATTTCCTTTGTGGTAAGCATAACCTGAGATCAGAGGCATTGCGAGAGTTGCTTCAGCATAAACCATCTGCTCGTAAGTTGTTTCAACTTTTCCCCAAGAACTTGCTTCTTTCAAGGTAGAACTTGAGAGAGCTCCGTCACGAACGTCCGCAACAGTAATCTGTATTGCGTATTTATGCATCGGCGCGTCTTCTTCCAATAAATCCGCGGCGACAACAATATCCTGTGTGAAATTTTTAGGAACTCCTCCGCCGATCATATAAATTCCGGTTTCTTTACTTTTAATTTTTATCTGCGTCAACTCAACAAAATCTTTTGCTCCGTCTAACGAAACGTGCTTATCGGGATTTTTCAATTGGTGGATAACAAAACCGAAACCGGCCGAACAATCTGCGAAAGCAGGTACAAAAATGGGAACGTTATTTTTGTAAGCCGAATAAACAACCGAGTCCTCAACTTTTGGTCCGCCGTTATCTTCCAGATATTTCCCGAACTGCCATAAAAACTCTCGCGATGAATAAGATTTCGGTTCCATCGAGTCAAAAATTTTTGCGGTTGTCTCATCGCAAACTCTTAGTTCATCCTCATCGATATAAGTATCATAAATTCTATCAATGTGCAAATCGCGAAGCATATTGTCATCGGCATAAGGTGAACCTTTATAATGCTTGAAACCGAGAGCTTCAAAAAAATCCTGGTCAACCATAATAGCTCCGGTAGATACAATAGCGTCAACCATATTATTTTCAATCATATCGAAAACTATTTTTTTCAATCCGGCGCTGAAAATACTTCCGGCCAGAGTTAAAATTACCGTGCAGTTTTCATCTTTCAACATTCTATCGTAAATATCGGCAGCGCGGTGTAGATCCCGCGAAGAAAAAGCCATTTCTCCCATCGAATCCACTAGCGAAACAACGTTGTGCTCTTTTATATCAAAGTGTTTAATCGTTTCCGTTAAAAAGTCTTTTTTCTCCGGCATACTAACTCCTCTAAATTTTAGCTTCAAATATAAACTATTATTTAAATGATATTAAAACAAATTTTACCTTGGTCATCTTTAAGTGTAATAAAAAAAAGTTTTATATAAAAATTTTTTTATCGATATTAATTTCTAGCAAATAAAGGCGCGGATTATCTTTGTTGAATTTGTAATATAGAATGATTATTTATTAAGAAGTTATTAAATCTTATTTAATGGAGGCATTATGAAAAAATTATTTTCGTCAATTATCATGCTATTATTGTTTTCAGGAATTTTTTATGCGCAGGATGATTTTGAAGGAGTTGTAAAATTTAAGGTCGATTCCGAAGGGAACTCACAAACAATAAATTATATGGTAAAAGACGGCAGCTTTAAGATGGAAGTACCGGGCGAAGCCTCCGGTTCCGTTATTATGAAAGATGGAAAGATGCTTATTTTAATGCCGGAACAAAAAATGTATATGGAAACACCAATAAATCTTTCCGATCGGTTTGAAAAAGACATGGACGAAAAAGAAATTAATCCGGATAACATTGAAGATTTCAAAACCGGTAAAACTAAAGAAATTCTCGGTCACGAAGCCGAACAGTATATTTATTCAGATGATGATAATGAGGTTGAAGTTTGGGTTGCAAAAGATTTAGGTACATTAAGCTTTTTCTCGAATCCGATGCAGAAAAAATCCGAATGGCAGAACAAGTTAGATGCGTTGAATTACTTTCCGCTTTTAATGATCGCAAAAAACAAAAAGGGGAAGGAAGTCACTCGTTTCGAAGTTGTTGAGCTCGAAGAAAAATCTTTGCCGGCTGATATGTTCGAAGTTCCCGCAGATTACAATAAAATGAACATGATGGGAATGCCGGAAAGGGACTGATCATCACCCGGTAAGCAGTAAAAAAAATCATAAATCAGGATTTTTATCCCGATAATCCTAATAATCCAGTAATTTAGAATAAGCCGGAGATGAATATTAAAAATAATTATATCAGTTATATTGAATTCAAAGCCAAGGATCTGGAGGAAATAAAAAAATTTTATCATAGGTCTTTCGACTGGTTTTTCACGGATTATGGTCCGGACTATACATCATTTTCGGAAAGCGGCATAGCCGGAGGTTTCGAAAAATCGGAAGCCCCAATTGTCAACGGTGCGCTCATTGTTTTATATCACAATAACCTCATGGAAGTAAAAAATAAAATAATTGAAGCCGGAGGGAAAATATCCAAAGATATTTTCCCTTTTCCCGGAGGAAAAAGATTTCATTTTTTAGATCCTGCCGGAAATGAACTCGCGGTTTGGTCGGAAGAATAAATTAGTAGAAGGTAACTGGCGGGGAGAGATTAAGAATTTGTTTTAATCTTGAAGACCTTGAAAATATTTTAGATCACGGGTCTCAAGATCATAATGCTCGGCGCGAAGTAAAAATTTTATATAAGAATTTTCTGGATTATTTAATACTTTTTCAGCAGAGCCACTTTCAATAATTTTCCCGTTTCGCATAATAATTATTTCCCCGGCGATATCGCGGAGCGCTTTCAAATCGTGAGATATGATTATTAATGTTATTCCAAATTCAGATCGTATATTTTTTAAAATTTTCAAAATATTCTGTTGCGATTCAAAATCCTGTGCTGCAAAAGGTTCATCTAAAATTAAAATTTTAGGTCTGACGATTAATAGACGCGCCAATGCAACACGCTGCTGCTCGCCTCCGCTCAGTTCAAGTCCGCGGCGTTCAAGCAATTCTTCCTTAAGGTTCAATATTTTCAAAATTTTATTAAGGGCGGCATTAATATCTTCTTCTTTTTTTAGATTTAATTTTATTGTATCGATTAAGATGTCTTTTACCTTTCGCAATGGATTTATTATCTCACCGCTGTTCTGAAAAAGTATTTGTATCTCTTTCCGAGTTCCTCCTATCAGTTCAATTTTCCCATCGGCAGGTTTCAAAATTCCACTTAATAATTTTGCCAAGGTCGTTTTCCCGCTTCCCGATTCACCGGCAATGCCGAGTATATCATTTTCTGAAACGGAGAAATTTATATCATCTAAAATTAATTTGTCTCTCCCCGCCGATAAAAAATTTGATTTTTCATCAACCTTATAGCTTAAATTTTTGACTTCTAAAATTTTCATTTTTTATCTCCGTTCAAATAATTGCATTCGAATCTGAGAACTCAGAAAGAGTATTATTGAAAATTTCTGCTGTTTTATCGGAAGTTTTTTTAGCGAAGTCTAGATTTTGAGTTACCATCAGGACGGAAGAATTTTCTGAAACAAATTCCTGTAATTTTAATTTAAGAAGATTGGAACTCCCTACATCAATTGCGGAAGTCGGCTCGTCCAAAATTAAAAGATCCGGTTTGGCGGCGAAACTTAAAACCAGGCTGAACCTCTGCGCCATTCCGCCGCTCAATTCATAAGAGTGCATTTTAGCTATTTTATTTTTTGTCGGAAGATTAAAATACTCCAGCAGCTTCTCCAGTTCTTCCTCCGCTCCCCTGACAAATCTGAAATAATATTCCAGTTTTTTTAACGGATCGAATGAATTTATCGCATCTTGAAAAACATATTTTATTTTTTTCTTCCTTATGATATTTAATTCTTCTTCGTTTATTTTAAGAAGGTCTTTCCCTTCAAAAATTACATTCCCTTCAACTATAAATTTTTCTTGCGGTAAAAGCCGCGTTAAAGTTTTCAAAAACGTTGTTTTGCCCGAGCCGTTTCTTCCTATAAGAGTATAAATTTTTCCTGCCTCAATGGAAAAATGAATATCCTCCAAAATTATTTTCTCTTGTTGTTCTTCCAAAAGAATAATTTTCTGAAGCGCGATTTCAAAAAGTATTCCGTTTTTTATCATTAAAAAATAGTTTAAAGTTTAGATAACTTATTGATTTATAAATGACTTATTGATATATTCATGAAGCCTTTCTTTAATATTAAGTTCTTAAGTGATTTCACAGCAATAATTTAAAGCTGCACAAGTTTATAAATTAAATTATCCCACAGATTAAAATGCTAAAAATATCTTAAGATGAAAAATATTCTTTCCAAAGTTACTTTAATTTCCCAAATATTATTACCACTTTTATTTGTTTTTATGTTTAGTTCCTGTTCAACCAACAGCGACAGAGAAAAAAGCGTAGTAATCGCAATTCCAACCGATGTAAATACTTTCAGCCCACTCTATGCAATGAATGTTTATGAAGGAAATATTACCGAACAGATTTTTTTAGGATTAGCGGGACACAGATGGTTGGAAAATGAAGGCGCGATTGAATCGTTTCCCCTTTTGGCGGAAAGCTGGGAATGGAACCGGGATTCTAATTATGTTTTGGTTGATTTACGCGAAGATGTTTATTGGAGCGACAGCGTACAATTTACCGCAGAGGATGTGATTTTTTCATACACTGTCTATTCAAACGCAGATGTTCAAAGCAGATTTTACGGATCTTTTGAGAACTATTTTACAAATGAAGATTTGAGTATCGATATAGAAAAATCGTTTGAACTTATTGCACAGAATAAAATTCGTATTAATTTCAAACCGGGTTCACATCCGTCGGTGTTCGATTTTGATTTTCCGATAATTCCAAAACATAAGTATGAGGAAATTGCTTATAAAGATTTTATGACGGCCAAACAGAATTTAGAACCGGTTGGAACCGGACCGTTTGAACTTGCTTCGAGAAAAAGAGATGAAACAATTATTCTCGGTTTAAGGGAGAATTCTTTTCTTAGCAATGAAGAAAGTATTCCGCGGCTAATTTTTAAAATTGTTCCTGATTATAAATCGCGTCTTATTCAACTTGAAACCGGTGAAGTAGATTTTGTTGACGAAATAAAACCGGAAGATATTGAAGAAGTAAAAAGTTACGAGAATATTGCCATAGCTTTTCAGGAAGGTCGCGATTACGATTACATCGGGTGGAATAATATTGACGCAGAGAGTTTTCGATCCGAAAAGATTGAGCCGAACAAATTATTCGGATCAGCGGATGTACGACGGGCGCTAACTTATGCGATAAACCGTGAATTGATAGTGCGGGAATTTTTGAATAATTACGGCGAAGTTGCATTCGGTCCGGTGTCACGCATTTTTCAAAAAGAATTTAATCATGATATTGAACCGTTCCCTTTTAATCCGACAAAAGCGGAAAGTATTCTTACAGCCGAAGGATGGAAGGACACGGACAAAGACGGAATACTTGAAAAGGGATCGGATGAGTTTTCTTTCACACTGTCTATTCCAGGCGGAAATCCGCGCCGAAGCAATACGGCTACAATAATAAAAGAGAATTTAAAAAATATCGGGATCGAAGTAGAAGTTGAGACTTTGGAACCATCGCTCTTTTTCAATAAAATGTTTGGCAAGCAGCTCGAAGCCTGGATTGCAGGTTGGTCGGTTCCAATTCCGTTGGATCTAAAACCTTATTGGCATTCCGATCTGGAAACTAATTTTGCGAATGTTGCATCTTTTCAAAATGCTGAGATCGATAATCTTTTAGAAGAAATTTATTCCGAAGCGCCGAATCATATCGAAAAATTAAAAGAAGTGCAGAAAATTCTTCACGAAGAACAACCGGTTACATTTTTATTTTGGATCGATAACATAGTCGCTTACAACAATAAGCTTCAAAATGTAAAAATTAATCCGCTCGGCTCTGTGCAGAAGTGCTGGGAATGGCGTTGGGAAAATTAAAATATGGATAAAGATCTTCTCAAAAAAATTGTGAAAAGATTTTTATCTTCGCTCTTTATTCTGTTTCTAATCATTAGTTTCATATTTATTTTATTAAGAATTTCTCCGGGCGATCCGGTACAAAAATATGTCTCGCCGGATTTAAGTCCCGAACTCGCCAATCTAATAAGGGAAAGTTTTAATTTAAACGATTCGCTCATAAATCAGTACTTCACTTTTCTTCAAAATATTATTCAAGGCAACTTTGGTATCTCGTACGATTATATGGAGCCAGTTGTTACCGTAATCTTCGATTATCTTCCGTTCACTCTTATTTTTGCGTCTATCAGTTTTATATTACAGGCAACTGCGGCAATTTCTCTTTCCGTTTATACATTCAAAAACAAAAATAAATTTCTTGATAAATTCCTTTCCAAAATTTCACTCGCTGTTTATTCAACGCCGTCATTTGTGCTGGCGGTAATTTTGATTTATATTTTTTCCCTCAAGCTTTCTCTATTCCCAACTTCCAATCTTCGCTCAGTTGATTTTGATGAAATGAATGTCGCCGGAAAATTATTCGATTATTTTAAACATTTATTTCTGCCGCTCGTAACATTATCGTTGGCCGGTTTTGTGGTATTTTACAAATACATAAGGGAAAATCTTGAACTTACGGCGCGTAAAAATTTTGTGCTCTACTTAAAAGCACAGGGATTGTCTCAAAAAGAAATTATTAAGAAACATATTCTGCCTAACGCATTGGGTCCATTAATTTCAATCGCGGGAATTGAACTCGGTATTTTATTTAGCGGCGCGCTAATTACAGAAGTAATTTTTAGTCTGCCCGGAATGGGAAGATTAACAATAAATGCAATTCTAGCGAGGGATTATCCTTTAGTAACAGGCTGTGCTTTTACTGCCGGATTTTTAATGATCTTCGCGAATTTCCTCGCTGATTTGATCAAAGCAAAATTAGATAAAAGACTTTTAGAAGTTTTATGATGAAGATTAAACTGAATCATTTTTTAATTTTTCTTTTTTTCGTGATTTTGATTATCCGGTTTAATGCTGTTTGGGGCACCCTCGTTTTGTTTGCCGCTTGGCTCAAAATCTTTTTAAGCGAAGGAAGCGGAGCTTTCAAATTATGGGATTTTTCGTTTGCTGATAATTTTTTTGCAGTTCTGGTTTTTATCATTTCGCTGTTTTTTATTATCCGGTTTTTCTTCAAGAAGAAATTCTTCCTCCAGAAATTAAGTTTTACGAACGGATTTTTGTCACTTCTTGTTTTCATTCTATTTTTCGCGCCAATATTAAAAACTTCAAGTCCGGATTTTCAGTATGATATTTCAACAGCGAAATTGCTTTCACCTCTTTCAGTTAAACAAATTATTCTCCTTTCTTCAGATGAGGAAACCCGATCGGGTGAAGACCTGTTTATAAAAAAGAAAAATCTTTTGTTGAAATCTTTTTCGCAAGCGGAAGTAAAAATAATCGTGGCCGATTCTGTTCATCAAAATAAAAACACTTTTGCTTTTGTTAACGATCAAAAAATAGAATTTGATAGAAAAAATATTGTAGAGAAATATTCTAAAATTTTTCTTTTTGGAACTGACCAATTCGGCAGAGATATTTTTTCGAGGATTATTTACGGAACACGTATATCGCTCTTTATCGGTTTCGGTTCGGTTGCCGTATCTTTTATTTTAGGTTTTGGATTCGGATTTATTTCCGGATATTATGGCGGATTAGTGGATAAAGCATTGAATCGTGCGACAGAAATGTTTCTAGCTTTTCCGATGATTTTTCTCATTATTTTAATAATTGCTTTCTTTGGTAATTCCTTATTTGTGCTTATTTTTGTGCTCGGATTTTCCGGCTGGATGAGTTTGTTTAAACTAATTCGCGGAGAAGTTATAAATTTAAAAAATAAGGATTTTATTATATCAACGAAGATGTTAGGATTTTCTGAATTTTATATTCTAAAAAGTGAAATGCTTCCGCTGCTTTTGGCTCCTTTGATTGTTAATCTGGTGCTTCAATATGGAAACGTAATTTTGGCGGAGTCAGCTTTAAGTTATTTGGGACTTGGAATTGGGAATTATTATCCGTCTTGGGGCGCGATGATAGAAAGCGGTCAATATTATCTTTCAAAAGCCTGGTGGATAAGTCTTTTTCCTTCGCTTTTTTTATTTTTTACGCTTTTGATGGCTAACAGTCTGGGTAAACAATTAGAGTATAAATTTTCCGGTATAAAAGAATAAAGAATGGGAAAGAAGTTACAATTCAAAATATTTTCGGAAAAAGTCGATCCGGCCTCGGTAAAGCTGGCTGTAGATCTCCTTCAAAAACCGGAAGTTGAAATTACTTCTTCTGTGGCACAAAGGGTGAGGCTTCACCCAAATGAAATTGTGCTTCTTGGAATAAGAACTCTGGAAGACAAGCATTTAAATGAGATTATAGATTATAGAAAATCTAACAATCTGCGAGTAATTATATTTACAGATTCCGATGATCCGGTGGTTGTAAGTTCTTTAACACGGCTCGGATTTACTGACATTTTTGTTCTCCCATCAGAACTGCAAAAATTAAAAGCAGAAATTTCTTCGGTAGTTGATAATATCACTTTTGAAGACGTTGAGAAAGAAGATAGTTTCGATAAGATAATTGGGGAATCTCCCGAGATTATTGAAATTAAAGCGCTTGCAAAAAAAGTGGCAAAGAACCCTAATGTAAATCTGTTGATTTTGGGAGAAACTGGTACGGGAAAAGGTTTGCTTGCAAGAGCTATACACGACATCAGCCCGAACTCGTCTATGCCTTTTGTTGATATTGTCTGTTCTGCTATTCCGTCAACTTTGTTGGAGGCTGAACTTTTCGGTTATGAAGCGGGCGCATTTACAGATGCCAAAACGAGGAAGGTTGGACTTTTTGAGTTAGCGGAAGAAGGCACAATTTTCCTGGATGAAGTTGGAGATATTTCGTTGGAACTCCAGGTAAAATTGTTAAAAGCAATTGATAACAGGCAGATGAGAAGACTTGGCGGCACCGAAGATATTCCGGTTAAGGCGAGAATAATTTCTGCCACAAATAAAAATCTGGAAAACCTTATAAAGCAGAAATTATTTCGGATAGATCTGTATCATAGATTAAATCCAATAACTTTAACAATTCCACCACTTCGGGAGCGAAAAAATGATGCGCTTCTTATTGCTAAAAATTTCGTTAATGAGTTTGCTGAAAAATTTAATAAGAATATAGAAGAAATTGAATTAAGCGCGAAAGAGTTTTTAAAAACTTATCACTTTCCCGGCAACATCCGCGAGCTGCGGAATGCTGTTGAACGGGCTGTGCTGTTATCAGAAGATTCTAAATTAAAGACTGATGATATGTTCCCTTCAAGCAAAAAATCGTCCGAAGCTTTCTGGGAAGAAAACAAAATAATAACCCTTAATGTAAATTATGAAGACACAAGTTTGAATGATTTAACAACAGACTATGTTATGGAAGTTTACAAAAAATTTAATAAACACAAATTGAAAACCGCCTCTGCACTTGGTATTTCCAGACCAAAACTCGACCGGCTCATCGCGGATGAGAGCAAAGAATCGTAAAACTCAATATTTATATCTTAACTCTCTCAAAATTGTAACAAAATATTACAAATAAGGGTATTGTAATAAAATGTTACAGTAAAAATTACCGATTAGTTATTCTGAAGTTTGATTTCAGGTTGTTTTAGCAGTAATTCCCATGGCACGATGATTGCAATTAGTATTGTGATATAAATCACAAAGAAAAAATACTAAGGGGAAACAGAAATGAAAAAAGTTACAATTGCTCTTTTCGTGTTATTTACTTTTTCAACAATAAATTTTGCGCAGGCAAATGTTGAAGAAGCGATGAGGTACAGAAGCGACTCTGAAAAAACGCTTAAAGTAAAAATAACCTCCGAAAATATGGATGAAGATAATTTCGTTTCCTCTCAAAACATTTTAGACAGTAAATCATCTGCACAAATTGAAGAACTTGGTGCAAGATATGCATGGGCAAAATCAGACGCGCAGCTTGAAGAACTTGGCGCAAGATATGCATGGGCAAAATCAGATGCTCAGCTAGAAGAACTTGGTGCAAGATATGCGTGGGCAAAATCAGATGCTCAGTTAGAAGAACTTGGTGCAAGATATGCGTGGGCAAGATCAGACGCGCAGCTTGAAGAACTTGGCGCAAGATATGCATGGGCAAAATCAGACGCGCAGCTTGAAGAACTTGGCGCAAGATATGCATGGGCAAAATCAGATGCTCAGTTAGATGAACTTGGCGCAAGATATGCGTGGGCAAAATCAGACGCGCAGCTTGAAGAACTTGGCGCAAGATATGCATGGGCAAAATCAGATGCGCAGCTTGAAGAACTTGGTGCAAGATATGCATGGGCAAAATCAGATGCTCAGTTAGATGAACTTGGCGCAAGATATGCATGGGCAAAATCAGATGCGCAGCTTGAAGAACTTGGCGCAAGATATGCGTGGGCAAAATCAGATGCTCAGCTTGAAGAACTTGGCGCAAGATATGCGTGGGCAAAATAAATAATTTAAACTTTTGTTCTTACCGTTCTAACAGGGGCCTGCACTTATTGCGGGCTCTTCTTGTAAATGACTATTGATTATATGATAAAAGCCATAATGAGAATATTAATTTCGATTATATTTATAGGATTTTTTGTTCAAACAGTTTCTGCTGAGCCTAAATGGCTTCAGAAGGAGACTGAAAATTTTACTCTAATTTATCGTGATATCCACGAAGATTTAGCGGATCATGTTCTCTATTCAGCCGAAAACGCATTGGCGAAATTGAGAGAAATTTTCGACTATACACCGTCGGAAAAAATTATAATTAATACATTTGATATATACGATTACGGATTTGCAACCGCCACCGCTGTTCCTCAAAATTACATCAGACTTGAAATTGAGCCTTTTGAAGGCGGATACGAAAGTATAACCTACAATGAAAGAATCCAATGGATACTTAGCCACGAACTGGTTCACGTTGTTGTAAATGATAAAGCTTCGGGAATTGAAGAATTCAGTCGGACGCTTTTTTCGAAAGTCGCTCCGGAACAGCAGCATCCGATAACTGTATTTTATAGCTTGCTTACTAATTACAACCGATACACTCCACGCTGGCATCAGGAATCTATCGCAGTATTTTTGGAAACATGGCTTAATGGAGGTTACGGAAGATCCTTAAGCAGTTTTGATGAAATGTATTTCAGATCAATGACGCTGGATAGTTTAAAATTTCCCGATTATGTAAGACTTGACGCGCTCGATTCCCACAATTCATTTTTACTAGAGTCTTTATTTTATTTGTATGGAACAAGGTTTTCTTCATATCTTAGTATAAATTATGGCGAGGAGAATCTTATAAAATGGTTCAATAATTCCGAGGACGGATTTTATTCCAACTTCAAAGAAAAATTTGAGAATGTTTACAATAGAGATTTCGATGAAGTTTGGCAAGAATTTATTGAATATGAAAAGGAATTTCAATCCAGCAATATTCACAAGCTCTTAAAAGCCGAGCTTACTCCTGTAAAAAGATTATCCGAAGAATCGTTTGGTTGGGTTTCTCAGCCGTTTTTAAATGACGAAAAAAATGCCGTTGTTTTCGGAGTACATAAACCGCATAATTTGGCTATGCTTCAAAAATTTGATCTTAAATCGGGTAAATCCATACTGATCAGTTCTTTACCAACTCCAAGTATGCATCAGGTCGCTTCAACGGCATACGATTCGAATCTGAATTATCTTTTCTTTACAACGAATAACAATCAGTTATACAGAGACGTACGACTTATTGAAACCAAATCGAAGCAACAGAAACTTCTTTTTAAAGATGTAAGACTTGGAAACCTCACTGTGGCTTCCCAAACTCACGAGTTGTGGGGAATTAGGCATAACGGCGGAAAAGCCTCTTTGATGTACTCGGATTATCCTTATAATCAATTAATTAAAGCAGTTGATTTTAATTTTGGTGATGAAATCCATCAACTTGCAGTAAGTCCAACCGGCAAGTATCTTGCCGCTGTAATTCATCAACCCTCCGGCGAGCAATCATTAATTTTAGTAAATAATGAAGAGATAAAATCCGGTGATAAATTTAAATTTAAAAAAATAATTTCAAAAGGTTCGCCGGGTAATCCTTCCTGGAGCAGGGATGAAAAATCGATTTACTGGAACGCTTTTACAAACGGCGTCTCAAACATTTATCGTTATGATTTATATGACGGGAATACAATTGCTCTCAGCCATACGCTTCGCGGATTAATGAAACCGGTTTACTTGAATGCTGATTCATTATTCGCTTTTGAATTTACAGCTGAAGGATTTATCCCGGTTATAATTCCTAATAAACCGGCTGATCGTCTTCCCGCTATAAATTATTATGGACAACAGATTGTGGATGTTAATCCGCAAGTAAAAAGCTGGAATCTATCAGAACCGGATTATGAAAATATTAATTTGGATGAATCTAAAGAATATCACGGTTTATCGAACTTAAATGTTTTGGCGTTTGTTCCTACAATATCGGGATTTCAAAAGCAGAAAGTTTTGGGCTTCTATACAAAAATAGCAGATCCATTGATCAATCACACTTTTAGCCTCGAAGCCGGTTATTCAGTTTTTGATCTACTTCCCGGTGCGCCGCGGTTTCACATAAAAGGCAAATACGAATACAAGAAAAAATATTCTTTTGAGGTCAACCATAACGGGACAGATTTTTACGATATTTTTAACGAAAGAAAAACGAGCTTCATCGGCACAAAATTTTCTTTGAATAATGATCACTATTGGATCTATGATAATCCGCTGAAAGTGAAACAAAGAACGAAATTCGATTATTATACCGGAGTTACATACATAAACGATAACCTGACGAAAATATTTACGCCCGATTTTGCAGTTGGGATGACGACAATAAATTCCCGCAGCCTGCGCAAAAGTATTGGAAGTTCGGGCTATGAATCCGGACGCGAGTTTAATGTAACGCTGGCTTTCTTCGGTACGGAATATGACGATCCGAAATTAGCCGAACAATTATACGGCGATTTTGGAAGTTTCTCAACATGGATTTCCAAACACAATGTTTTTCATTGGAAAGTTGCCGGAGGCGTTGCGAATATTGACAAAAAGCTTTATCAGGGAAATTTTTTCTTCGGTGGTTTCGGAAACAGGAGAGTTGAAAACAAAGATGTAAAACAGTTCCGCGGAACTTTTCGTTTTCCGGGAATCCCAATGTATAGTTTGGCTGCAAGTAGGTTTGCAAAATTGATGGTGGAAAATAATTTTCCTCCAATCCGTTTCGGAAACGCTGCGCTCGGACAGCATTATCTTAATCATATTGATTTTTCGATTTATTCCCAGGCGCTTTATACAAAATCGTCACAGGGAAACACATGGATTGATCTTGGGGCACAGGTCAATTTTATATTTAAACATTGGTTTAATTTAGAATCTACATTATCGGCGGGAATAGCAAACGCCTGGTATGAAGATGGGAATTCCTGGGAATGGTTTTTTTCTTTCAAACTACTCAGAAATTAGTCTATATTAAAATAAAGCCAATTTTGTTTGAATAGATTTACTGTTTCTCATTAAAGAAAGAAACAATGTCTGAATCAACAAAAATATTACTCCGTTACAAAGAAATTGCTACAGGATATTTTTCTAACGAGGAACTTCAAGGAGCTCTTCGTTATTTCAATGAAGAACGTCATATTTCTAAAAAAGCGGCATCTCTTCTTAAGAAAAATTATCCTGATGTTTCTAAGGAAAATTCCAACGAAAATTATTTTTACCGCAATTTAATAGAAAATTTTCTTACTTACGCCGATACAAAACTTCCGCCGGGTAGCTTTTTCGATCTAATCTTAAACTTTGCCCAAAATGCTGTTTTAACCGGTGATCTGAATCTTGGTCAAAATATTTACGCATTGGCATATAGTAAATCGTCAAATAAAAAAGAATATCTGGATGTGAAAGCAAATGCATTGTTGGGATTAGGCGAAATCTGCCTCAGACAATCTTTTGGGAGCGAAGCGCTGAAATATTTGCGTAAAGGATTGAATCTATTTTTGAAAGAAAAGAATTTTGCTGGCGCAGCAAAATGTGAAAATTTATTGGGAAGCCTTTTCGGCAACAGAGGTGAATTTGAAAAAGCAAAAGATCACTTTGAAAATGCATTAAAAATGATAGATTCATCTAAAGAAAAATTCCTGACCGGGATGATTGAAGGAAATCTCGCCATCGCCAGTCAAGCACAAAAAGATTATAATTCAGCTTTCGCTTACCATTATCGCGCATTAAATAATTTTGAGCAGATAAACGATTACAAGGGAATTGCGCTTGGACGATATAATCTAGGATTTTTATTCTTGCAGAAGAATGAATTCGATTCGGCGCTTGTAGAATTCGATCTCTCAATAAACTCATCGTTGAAAAACAAATATCTTGCAACTTTAAATCTCTCCTATTTCGGAATGTCGGAAACATATTTAAAATTAAAAGATTTTCCCCTTTCGATAGCATTCGCTGATAAAGCGCTTGAAATCAGTTTTAAAATTAACGACAGACTTACGATTGCCGATTCATATAAAGTTAAGGGCATTATTCAAAGAGAATTGAAGAATAATGAATTTGCCGAAAATTATTTACAGACGAGTCTGCGGATAAACAATGAGACCGGCAATAAATTAAATTATGCCGAAACAAGTTATGAGCTTGGTCTTCTATACAAAGATTGGAAAAAGGGAAAATCTTTTAAATATCTAAACGAAGCTCTTAAGATCAACAAAGAAATCGGGATTCAACCCGAAGTTGAAAAGATAGAAGCGCTTCTTAAGGAATTAATGGATTAGCAAATTTTCATAATTTTATTGCCTTATATTCTATTACTCACAGATTCCTCAGATTGTTTTAGCCTCGAAGTTTAGATTTTCCGCGTCATCCGTATTCAGCGAAGAACATATATTCCGTTCCTTTTACAACCCTTTCATTATTTTCTAAACTTTTTATTTCTGTCTCCGATAATAGATACAGGACAATTGTATTTGGTTAAACCCACTCATAGATGGTGAATAATAGCCATATGTCCTTATTCGTAAAATGTATTGGAATGAAAAGCTGTAAATTCAGCTCTTTTATGAGCGAATTTCTGGCTTAGATATTGAAATAGTTTTATTAAATAATCCACGAGGAAAATAATGAAAAAAATTACTCTTGCACTGATGATTTCGTTATTCTTATTCAGTTGTTCCGAAAACTCTATCACAAACCCGGAAGTTCCCGCAAAACAACTTCTAAAACTCCCTTCTGCTGTTGCTAAATCCAACGGAGAAAATGAATTTTTGCGATCCAAAGAGGTTAGCGGGTTAACTGGTGATACAATAAACTTCAGCTTCCCTTACGAAACAGTATCGGGAGTAACCGTAACTATTAGCGGAGTTCTGGAAATTCCTAAAGACGCTTTTGACTATTCCACACTGTTCACTCTTGAAGTTGATAAAGATGAAGCTGTAATTAAATTCAGCCCCAGTCCGTCTTACTTCGATAAAGCTTTAAAACTAAATCTTTTTTATGAAGGACTGGATTTGAATCCGGTTAAAGAAGAAGACGTAGATTTCTATTACATCAATGAAAACGAAAATACTATAGAACCAATCAATTCGAAAATAAAAATATTTAAAAAAGATAAAGGTGAGTTAGGGATTATTGAAGCGGAGATATGGCATTTTTCAAGATTTGGATGGTACATTTAAATCATTTTAAAAAAAATTTTGGAAAAAAATAAATGAAAAATAGTTCTACGATAATAAATACCTTTAGACAAATTATATCCAAATACTTTTCAGGGATTGATGGATTTAAATCCGAAGATATATTTCTGGAAATGTACAAAGAGGAAATGGAAATTTCTGAAGCCCATCAAAAAACATTGGATGGGAACCCGCTCGAAGACGAGAAATTCAAGAAACTGAGAAGACAGCAAATCCAAAGCCTTATTTCCTCTACTGAAGATAAATTGGAAGAGATGGAATTTACTGATCTTCTTTTAAATTTGGGTAAGACCTCAATATCACTCGGGGAACTTGAAATTTCAAAGGATATTTACAGTCTGGCCTTACAAAAAATTTCCGCTCAAGAAAAGAGCGTTAACTTAGAAGCAAATATCCGACTTGGATTAGGAGAAATTTATCACAGGCAGGCAGCTTGGAAAGACGCCGTCAGGGAATTGAACAAAGCAAAAAAATTATTCGAAAAAGAGAAAGATAATGCGGGATTGGTTTTGTGCGAAAATATGCTCGGTAGCGGCTACGGAAACCGGGGCGATTTTGTTAAAGCGAAAACGCATTTTGAAAATTGTCTGAACCTTCTCGATCAAAAAAAAGAAAAACATCTTATCGCCATGGTGGAAGGGAACCTTGCAATAATCAACCAGGCAATGAACAAGTATGATACCGCTTTAACTTTTCATAACCGAGCCCTGAAGAATTTTGAGCAGTTGAACGATTACAAAGGAATGTCGCTTGCGCATTACAATAAAGGATTCTTGTTTATGCAGGAAAAGAATTTTGAAGAAGCACTGAAAGAGCTCGATCTCAGCATAAGTTGTTCAACAAAGGGAGAATATCTTCCTGCTTTGGGAATTTCTTATTTGAATAAGGCTAATATTTATGCCGAGTTGAAAGATTTTTCGCTGGCAATTGCCTTTGCCGATAAAGCTATGGATATAAGTTACGAATTGAACGACCGGCTTTCAGTGGCTGATGTTTATAAAATAAAAGGAATTATTCAAAGAGAACTGCATAATATGGAACTGGCCGAAAATTATTTAAAAACGAGTTTAAGATTGAATGAGGATTTGCGTAACGACTTCAATTATGCTGAAACTTCTTATGAATTAGGAATGCTTTATAAAAAATGGAATCAGAAAGATAAATCACTCGAATTCCTTAATAAAGCGTTAAGCTACAAACGTAAGATAAAAGCAAATGCGGATCTGCAAAATATTGAAGCGGTTATTACCGCATATAATTAATGTACTTATTTTAGACTCGCATTTTAGTTGATTATTATTAGGTTACGATTTTCCGATTAAGTAAATGAATAGAATGAAATTAACAGATTTTAAAGAAAAATATATAAATAATACGTACGAATCCAAGGAACAAAAAGTAGATTTGGAGCTCATTCTCGACGTAGTTAAAAAAATTAATAAATCTCTTGCGCTAAAAGATGTTTTGGCAACAGTACTTTCCAATGCCATAAAAATTACTGAAACGGAAAGAGGGTTTATTGTATTAAAAAACAGGCAGAATGAGCTTGATTATCATCTGGGTCTTGATGAAAACGGGAATCCGGTAAGCGAATATAATTTTGATATCAGTCAATCTGTTGTTGAAGATGTTTTCGCTACCGGTAATTCAAAATTTATTGAAGAAGCTCAAAGCGATTCAAAAGTAAATTCTGCTCAAAGTATTTTGAACTTGTCGCTCCAAACCATATTCTGCTCGCCGCTTATTGTGGATAAAAAGAAAATCGGCGTGTTATATGTTGATAGCAGAAAATTGCAAAAATTGAATATGCGGGAGATTACTTTCGCGTTTGAAGTTTTGGCGGGACAAGCAGCAATAGCAATTCAAAATGCACAGATGTACAAAGACCAGCTTCAATCATTTGAGGAATTGCGATCGTTGAATGAACAACTGTATTCGGCGAAAGAAGAAGCCGAGAAATCGGATAAATTTAAATCTGAATTCTTGGCGCAAATGTCCCACGAAATAAGAACCCCGATAAGCACAATTATAAGTTTCACGTCACTTCTGCAGGAACAGGTTCAGGATAATTTACCCGAAGAGTTTGAAGATACTTTTGATATTGTAAATAAAGCCGGAAGAAGAATAATTAGAACTATCGATACAATTTTGGAAATGTCGCAGCTTCAGACAGGAAATATCGATTATAAACCCGAAGAATTTAATCTTGCGGAGGATGCGCTGCAGGGAATTATTGATGAATTTAAATTTTCCGCAAAATCTAAAAATATCGAATTAAAGTACGAGGATCTTTCCGGTTCAAGAACAGTAATTGCCGATAAATATATGACACATCAGATTTTTCAAAATCTTATCGATAACGCGTTAAAATATACTTTGAGAGGTTCAGTTTCGGTAACCCAGTATATTAATTCAGAAGGCAAAGTGGAAGTTTTAGTGGAAGATACAGGCGTTGGAATGTCAGAAGAATATTTGGCAAAGGTTTTCTCCCCATTTGTCCAGGAGGAATCGGGTTACACGCGGAAATTTGAAGGTAATGGTCTTGGCTTGGCGATTGTTAAAAAATATATTGAGTTGAATGACGCTTCAATAGAAGTTGAAAGTAAAAAAGAAAAAGGATCAAAATTTACGGTAACTTTTTCTAAATAGAGAATCCCTCTTCCTTTTAATAAAGGGAACCGCTATTTTACATTTCTAAAAAAATTAAATTTAATAGTCATTGATAAATCATAGATTTACTATTAAGTCCGAATTAGGCGAAGGAAGAAGCAAAGTATTTCTTTGCAGTGATTTCTTTTTCCCCGGAATTGATTTTGCAATCAAAATATTACCGAAGGATGTTTCGGATGAAGAGGAAGAAAAGTTCCGGAATGAATTTTTTACTCTGCAGAAATTAAGTCATCCGAATATAATCAACAGTTTTGAATACGGAACGATTGTTAATATCGAAGAAGAAGCTGAACTGTTCGGTTTGGAAATGGAGAGTAAATTTTTTACAACCGAGTTTTTCGGCGGAAAGATGCTCTCTGAATATATTAGAAAATTAGCTCCCGTCAAACTCACCACTCTGCTTGAAGAAATTATTTCAACACTTTATTACCTGCATCAATCAAATTATATTTATAACGATTTAAAACCAGAAAATATTTTAGTCGAAGAGACGGCCGGAACATTTTCAGTAAAGTTTATCGATTTCGGCTTGATTATAGACAGAGCCTCAGTATCGACTCCGCAGATAAGCGGAACGATTGAGTATATTGCCCCGGAAAGATTAGAGAAAAAGGTTTTTGATCATCGCATCGATTTATATTCACTTGGAATCATTCTCTATCTGATGATCTATGGTGAATTTCCATTTAAAGGCAAAGAGGAACTGGAAGTTTTTCGTGATCATATCAACAAAGATTTTAAATTTCCGGAAGTTGCAGGGTTCGAAAGATTAATAAAATTGACGAAAAATCTTCTTAAAAAAGATCCCGATGAACGAATTTTTTCATCGTTGGAAATATTCCGGAAACTTAAAATCGAAGTTCCGCAGAAAAGAAAAAAAGAGTGGAAGCCCGGCAACAGATTTATTGGAGGAAGCGAAATTTCGGAATATCTGCCTCAATATTTTTCAGCGGAATCTGGAGAAGCAATTGTTATTAACGGCGACGATGGAAGCGGAAAATCTAGTATTCTATCCCGGATATATCAGCAAAGAAACAATACGATTTTTATTTCCCGTAATATGTTCCGTCGGGGAATTGAATTCTGGCGCTATTTCATACACAAAATTATTTATCTTAGCGGTGTATATCCGAAAATTGACGAAGCACTTGTTCAATATCTAATGAACCATCAAAGTACCGGCATTTCGATTGACGATGCAAAAGCTATTGTAAATAAAATATCCCGGAATGTGAGCTTTACGCTTCTGCTAGATGATTATAATTTTTATGACGATTTAGCGCATGAATTTCTTCAGCAGTTGGTTCCTATTCTGCAGGTTAATAAAATTAAAATATTGATCACTGAGAATAACAGCAAACCTAAAAAATCTGATTCCATCTTTAATAAAAAAGAATTTGAATTACGTCCGCTTTCTGAGATTGAAACAGGCGAACTGATAAAAAAGAATTTTGCCAGTTTTTTCCCATGTGAAGAATTAGAAAAGTTGGTTCTAAAATATTCCGATCTTTTACCCGGCAATATTTATAATTTTTATGATTATCTAATACTGCTCGAAACGATAAATTTCGAGAATATTGTTCCGCAGATAGAAAACTTTGAAGATTTGCCAAAGCTCCTAACTAAAAGTCATGATGATGTTTATGCTTTAAGGCTGTCGAAGCTCACTGATAGTGAACTTCGAGCCATACAAATTCTATCTACCATTGTTCCTGAAGTTGACAGGAAGTTTTTATCCTTAATAGAAAAAGAAGAGACGATAACTCATTTGAACTCTATTCAGTCTTTAAAAACTGCGAACATTATCACTGAAAATGAAGGAGTCATCAAATTTACTTCTCTTGGCTTAAAAAGTTTTATATATCAGAATATTCCCGATAAAAAAGAAATACACAAAAGAGTTGCAGAATTCCTTGAAAATAAAACGCAATTCGATAATAAGAGGGAAATTGCCCGTCATTATAAAGAGGCGGGAGATTTTGAAAATGGTTACAGATTGCTTGAGCAAGAAATTGCTTTGTCGGAAAAAATCTCTTTGCTTTCCTATAAAAAAATTCTTTTAGAGGAAGTGAAGGATTATCCGCTTAACAGTACAGTTAAGGGAGAAATATCTTTTAAATATGCCGATGTACTTTTCAATTTAGGAGAATATAAAGAATGCTTAGAATACATTGAACATAACTGTCTGGAAGTTAATGATCCGCAGATCAAATTTTCGCTCTTAAAATTGAAAGGTAATTGTTACGTTGCTTTAGGGGATTACCTAAGAGGAAAGGGAATTCTTGAGTCGATTTTAAATTTAGAAATTTCGGATACAGAAAAAAAAGGAATTATTTATCGATTTGGCTTACGCGGAATTTGATTTAAATAATTTTAAAAATGTCGAATCCATTTTGTTAATCTTAGAACTCGAAAAGGAGAAAAATCGTCTACTCCGTATTGGCAAAAATTATAAATCTTAAAGGACTTTTGAAGATTCATATCGGAAGGTAAGATACGACAGAAGCAATAGAAATTTTTGCAAGAGCGCAAAATCTATTATTAAAAAGAGAGGAAGTTGGCAAAAAGGTAAATATTGGAAATAAATTTGGTAATTTATATGCGATGAGACAACGATATTGAAAATGCTTTGAATGTGGGAATACAGCGCTGATAAACAATGAAATGATTGGAAGTCTAGAAAATGAAGGAATGATATTAATCAATAAGGGAGTGATGAATTATTATTTCGGAGAGATTATGAAAAGTCAGCATTCGGATTATAAACGAGCTAATGACATCTTTGAATGCATCTGGGAAATATATAATAGGAAAGTGTCTCTTATTTTATCTAAATCATTGCGGAATTCAAATTGAGATTTGCGAATATGATAATGCGGTACAAAATATCGAGACAGCCGGAAATTATTTTCTAAAAAAAACAAATAATTTTTCGGAATTAGCTGAAGTTCTCTTCCAAAAAGGTAAATTATCTTTGTATATTGGCGATAATAAAACTATAAGAAAAGTAAAAGAAGAAGTAGAGCTTTTATTTGAAAAGAATAAAAACTCTTCTTCGATAATGAATATTTATAATTTCGTTCTTGCTGCTGAAGCAATATTGAAAAAGGAGGTGAATGCGGCAATAAAATATTTGAAAAAATATTTAAGTAATCTAGCTGATCTTTCCGGACAAGAAGATCAAATCCGATATGCAAAAACTCAATTTCTTATAGCAAAGTTATATTTAGACGAAGAAAAGTTTTTAGATGCAAAGGATATTCTTTACAACACAAAATTAATTGAGTTGATAGAGAATAAGAGTTTGTTAACCGCAGAGCGCTTATATCTGCTTTCTCTAATCGCCGGTAAAAATTCTGAGTTTATAGAAAAAACTCAATTTGAACTTCTGTCAGAGTCTCTGAATCTGATTGAAGATAAAAGTATTACAGAATTGCATCATAAAGTATTTTTCGAATTGGCTAAATATTATGAAGCAAGGGGTAATCTTAATAAAAGGGATTATTATCTGTTCTATGCAAAATCTCTTATAAGTTATATTTCGGAAAACATAAAAGATCCGCAAATTAAAAAATTGTACTTAATGGCTCCACAAAGAAAAAAAATTGTAGAAGAAGAATAAAAGGACGACTTGAATTTTCGGGATTTCAAATCATTAATAGAAAAACAGCAGAATCTTGTATTAACTGGAGGTTCTGATCTTGAACAAGGAAATAATCGGGAAGTAATACTCGAGATAGTAAAAAGTATAAATAATTCCTTGATTCTGGAAGATGTTTTAATGACCGTTTTGAAAGGAGCGATAAAAGTTACCAAATCGGAACGGGGATTTATTCTTCTAAAGGATAAAAACGGCGAGCTCAAGTATACTGTTGGCATCGATATGTCCGGCGAAAAATTATCCGAATTTAATTTCAGTATAAGTTCGTCCGTTGTTCGCGAAGTATTTGATTCGGGTCAATCTAAATTTATTGAAAGCGCGCAGAAAGACCCGGCGCATAAAGACAATAAAAGTATTTTTTCTCTCGATCTTCAAACTATTTTATGCGCGCCTTTAAAAACCAATGATGAAAAAATAGGTATTTTATATGTCGACAGCCGCCTGTTTCATAAAATAAAAACACAGGCAATAATTGAAACATTCGAAATTATTTCCGGACAGGCTGCAACGGCAATAAATAACGCGCAATTATATGAGGATCTGAAAGCAGGCAAAAATAAAAGCGGAAAATTCGGATAAATTAAAATCTGAATTCCTCGCACAAATGTCTCACGAAATTCGCACACCGATCAATACGGTTTTAAGCTTCACATCTTTACTGCAGGAAGCTTTGGAAGATAAACTTCCCGAAGATCTTGAAGATTCGTTTACAATTGTGAACAGCGCCGGTAAAAGAATTATCCGCACGGTCGATCTTCTTCTAGAAATGTCACAGATCCAGACTGAAAACTACGAATATATTCCGGAAAACTTTGATCTGGCGAAGCTTCTTACCGAACTTCATAAAGAATTTTTCTACGCTGCAAAAGGAAAACAATTACACTTAGATTTTGTTGACGAAGCGGAAAATAAAATTGTTTTCGCCGATCGATATATGGTTCAACAGATCTTTCAGAATCTTCTTGATAACGCTCTGAAATATACTTTTGATGGATACATTAAGATAAGATTATATAACCAGCCGAACGGTGAAGTATTTGTTGATATAAGTGATTCAGGAATTGGTATATCAGAAAAATATCTGGATGAATTATTTAAGCCGTTTTCTCAGGAAGAAACGGGATACACAAGAAAATTTGAAGGAAATGGATTGGGGCTTGCGCTCGTGAAAAAATATATCGATCTGAATAAAGCGCTGATAAGCGTCCATAGTAAAAAGGGAAGCGGTTCAACATTCAGCGTCGGTTTTCATAAAAAGTAAAAAATATTGCAATTAATAAAATTTATTATGACTATTAGTTATGATTGGTAATACGAGGGAAAGATGAAAGCGGATCAGAATGACCTTTTTATGCTCCTGATAAAATTGAAAAGCTACCTATTAAGTTTGATGGAATCTCCTAAAGACAGCGATGGAAAGTTTACCTATACAAATGAATATCTACAAAGAAGATTTCCTCAAAAAAGGGAAGAAATTATTTCATTGTTACAAAAGAATGATATTACTTGTGATGAAGAAATTGCCTTCGATGATAAGGTGCATAGCAAATTCAGAGAGATAGTAAAATCTTATGAAAAACCTCGAAATTTAAATTTAATGCTGGAGGAATTCCAGATAGAGTCTGACAATCTTCGTCGTTTGGAAAAAGTTAACGAATATAATTCTCTTAGAGATAAAAAGATAATTGCGATCTTAAAGATACTTCTTGATTTATCGAAAGGCTGGGCGCTGCACAAAGAACTTGAAAGCGCTGTTGAAGTTTATTCGGCATTGGAAGAAGAAGAATTAATACGACCGCACGAAGAAGAAAAACTAAATAATCTCGACTCACACACTCTCGAATCTTACAATAACATCGCTGAAATCACATCCAAATATTTAAGCGAGCTAATAAATTATTACTTCGATTTCGGCGGCAACGAAGCACTCCAGGAATTGATTGATAATTTCGATAGACTGAAAAAATCTACTTCAAAAAAATATTTCGATCTTTTCAAAAGCCACGGCTTAAAATTATAAAATTCTAATTTTGTAAATTCGTTAAATTTCTTATCTTAAATCATTACCTCTTCGGTAAAATAGTGAGGGCACATTTTTGAACCGGGGATTCATATTCTTTTCAAACTTTGAAACTTGTTTAAAGTGCAAAATCAAACTGATAGAATAAAGCAACGCTCGAATGGATGATCTATTTGCCGACGAGAGGCGGACATTCTAAAGATTTTAATTTGGATGATAAGAGTGTGCAAATGAACGCTATTAATCCCGCTTGTTCTTTTGGATACTGAATTTTTAACAACTTGATAAATCAGATGTTCTATTAATATTGACTTTATTTGAATTTAGAGTTAAAATTTATTAACAAAGTTTAGATTAATCAACAGGAGGAATAAGTGCAAATACCATTAGAAATATCGTATCGCGATGTTAATAAAACTCCGGAACTTGATAGCTTAGTACGGGAAAAAATAGATAAGCTCGAAAAAATTTGTGATTACATGACGAGCGGACGAGTAGCCATTGAAAAACCTCAGCAGAATTTAAAAGCCGGAAGCCCATTCAGAGTAAGGCTGGAATTTCGCATCCCTCCTCAGCATCAAATAATTGTTAAAAGAGAACCGGGCGAAGGAGATAGAAACGATCCTCTTGAAGCTGTGATACGTGATGCGTTTGAAGCAGCAAGAAAACAGATAAGGGAATTGGTTGACAAGAATAGAAAAGAAATAAAGAAACATCCGGAGCAGGAAGTATCTGCAATTGTTAACCGGATATTTCCGGAAGAAGGCTACGGATTTATTAGATCGATGGATGGACGAGATATTTACTTTCATAAAAACAGTGTTGTAAATAATGAATTCGGCAGCATCAAGGAAGGAACAGGCGTGCGCTTTTTTGAAGAACAGGGTGAAAAAGGACCGCAAGCAAGTACAGTCCAAGTTGTGGAAAATCCTTCCTAATTAATAATTATCGGAGGAAAAATGTTAAGAGATAGTAAAAATTTTCATAATTACAAATTAAAAACCGCCGAAGGCGAGATCGGGAAAATAAAAGCTTTTTTGTTTGATGACGAAGAGTGGAAAGTAAGATATTTTGTTATTTCTACCGGTGGATGGCTGGCGGAAAGAAAAGTTCTAGTTAAGCCTTCATCTTTAAAAAATTTTATTCCTGATGATAAAGTTGTTGAAGTAGATCTTACAAAAGAGCAAATAAAAAATAGTCCCGATATTGATCTGGAAAAACCGGTATCGCGTCAGCATGAAATGGAACTTCATCAGTATTATGGCTGGACTCCTTATTGGGGACCAATCCAGACTCACGGAATCGGAGTTACTCCTCCGGCGCCGATAGTCTCGGAAAATGTTAAGGAAGATTTAGCTCAGGCTTCGAAGGGAGATCAGCACCTAAGAAATTCAGATGAAGTTGAAGGTTACTCCATTAAAGCTACAGACGCTAAAATTGGGCATGTTGAAGAATTTGTTTTAGACGACGAAACATACCGCATCAAATATTTGGTTATTGATACAACAGATTTTTTTGGAGGGAAAAAAGTTCTTATCGCGCCGGAATGGATCAAATCGATTGTATGGGATTCTTCCGATGTTGTTGTAGACTTAACAGAAGAAAAAATTAAAAGCGCGCCGGAATACGATCATGACAAGCCGCTAAGCAGGGAATACGAAAATAAATTGTACGAACATTACGGACATAAAAAATATTGGGAAAATAGTTAATGAAGGATTTCGTTCCGGGCAAAGTTGTGGATGTGCCTGAGCTTGAGTTTCATCGGGAAGTAGAATTAATATCTTCCGAAACAGCCATTATTGTGGTGGATATGCAGAATGATTTCGTAAAGGAAGATGGGAACTTATTTGTACCCGATGCACAACTAACAGTGCCGAAAATAAATAGTATGCTCGAAAGCGGAAGAAAGAAGAATGTAAAAATCGCTTATACTCAAGACACTCAGTTTGAAGGCGATCCCGAATGGGAAATTTGGCCCAAACATGCTGAAAAGGATTCCTGGGGCTGGGAGATTATTGACGAGCTAAAGCCTCAAAATGATGAACTGATCTGCGTAAAGAATCGGTACGACGGATTTTATGAGACGTGGCTTGACCATTTTTTAACCCGATTGTGGAAAATTAAAAATGTTGTGATTGTCGGCACAGTCGCTAATATATGCGTACTTCACACTGCTGCCTCAGCCGGATTGAGATGGTTTAATATAATTGTTCCCGCAGACGGAATTTCCGCATTAACGGAGTTTGACCAGGCAATGACTTTGAGACAAGTCTCAACATTGTATGCTGGTAAAATTGTTAGATCCACTAAAGATATAAAATTTTTATAATAGAGCTTGAGTATTAAGGCAGGCTGTATGTCCAAAAATAATTAGAGCCTTCATACTTATTACTGTTTAATATTTTTTGTTGGAGTTAGAAATATTTAGTAAAAGCAAAATGTGAATTAAGGTTGTTTCCGGAAGCCTAGGATGTACACTTCTGAATCTGTCATTTAATTCGCAAAAAAAGAGATTCAAAAAAAAGTTGCAACTATAATCTAAAATAAAGGAGCAGACATGCCTAAGAGAAAAGGAAATGCAGTTTGGAAAGGTGATTTACCGAGTGGAAACGGAAAAGTAAAATTCGGATCATTTGAAGGAAATTATTCGTTTAAATCGAGATTTGAAGAAGGCGAGGGAACAAATCCGGAAGAATTAATAGCCGCGGCTCATGCAGGATGTTTTTCGATGGCACTGGCAAATGGATTAGCGAAGGCCGATTTCACCGTAAATGAAGTAAAGACCGAAGCAAATTTAAATTTAGATAAAACGAGCGAAGGTTTTAGAATTACAAAAATTCTACTTAATTGCGAAGCCGATGTTGATGGAATTGAGGATGAAGAATTTTTGAGATACGCAAACGACGCCAAAAATAATTGTCCCGTATCTCAGGCGTTAAAAAGCGTGGAAATAGAACTTGACGCAAAATTAGTATAAGTAAAAGGAGGGTCATGATGAAATTAGAAGGAAAGAAAATTGCTGTCTTTATTGCGGATATGTATGAAGATATTGAATTTTGGTATCCATATTTAAGGATGAAGGAAGAGGGCGCTGAAACAACAATCGTAGGAGCAAAAGCAGAAAAATACACAGGTAAAAATTGTCTTTCCGCTAAAGCAGATAAATCTATTGAGGATGTTTCAGCCGGTGATTTCGACGCTCTGATTATTCCGGGTGGATATTCCCCCGATCACATGCGGCGGACTCCTGCGATGGCAAAATTTGTAAAAGCTATGTTTGATGAAGGAAAATTGATAGCGGCAATTTGTCATGCGCCGTGGATGCTGGCTTCGGCGGGAATTCTGGAGGGGAAAAAAATTACAAGTTTCTTTTCAATTCAGGATGATCTTAAAAACGCCGGAGCAGAATGGGTTGATGAAGAGGTTGTGGTCGACGGAAATATTATAACATCGAGAAACCCAAATGATCTGCCGGTATTCTGCAGAACCATCATTAAAAATTTATCATAATAAAGGGAGGCGAGAATGAAAAGATCAAGAATATTATTAATGCTTTTATTTCTTTCATTAATGTTTCTTGCCGGCTGCGAAGCCGAAGGGAACGACGATGTTCAAGTGAAAGATGAAAACCGAACGGCGACGACAGAAAATACTGAATACTCAAAGCTTATTGCGGTTCTTCATCCTACCGAAGGGAATAAAGCAAAGGGAACGGTTACATTCGAAAAAGTTGACGGCGGTATAAAAGTCTCCGCTGAACTTGAAGGACTTTCACAGGGAAAACATGGATTCCACATACACGAATTCGGAGATTGTTCCGCTGTTGACGGTGGATCAGCCGGAGGACATTTTAATCCCACGAAAAAAAATCATGGCGCGCCTGAAGATACTGAAAGGCACGTGGGTGATTTGGGGAACGTTGAAGCCGGCTCCGACGGTACCGCAAGTTATGAGAGGGTCGATTCCGTAGTTACCTTATCCGGTAATAATTCAATTTTAGGCCGTGCAGTAATTGTTCATGCCGGCGAAGACGATCTTACTTCACAACCAACAGGAGACGCCGGAGCTAGAGTTGCATGCGGCGTTATCGGAATAGCAAAAAGATAATTTATATGAAGACATGAACTTATTCCAAAACGTTATTAAACCGGATTCCGGTTTATTCTTCAAAAAAAATGATAAAAACGATCCCCGACTGGGCGAATTCGTTTTAACAGATGAATCAGATTATGAACAAGCTGATTTGGTTGTTCTGGGTTCGCCTCAGGATGAAGGGGTAAAAAGGAATAATGGGAGGCCCGGAGCCGCAAAAGCTCCGGATCTTATCCGGCGCCAATTTTATAAATTTCCCGTACAGGGAAATCTGACCAATTTAAAAATCTTTGACGCCGGAAATATTTTCTTAAATGGAACCTTGGAAGAAATTCATAAGACGCAGAAAGATGTGGTAAAAAACATTCTTGATGCCGGAAAGAAATTAATTATTCTCGGCGGCGGAAATGATATTTCCTATCCCGATTGTTCGGCGCTATCCGAAAGCGTTGATAAAAATCTTCTGACATTTAATATTGATACTCACTTCGATGTACGCGAAAGTATCGAAAGAAATAGCGGAACTCCATATAGACAGTTGATTGAAGAAGGATTTATAAACCCGGTAAATTTTTATCAGATGGCGAGTAAGCCGTATACAAATTCAGATGCCTATAAAGAATATCTTGAGGAAAATGGTGTATTAATCTATCCTCTGGAGGCGGTCCGCGATACAGGTATTAGTAATTTGTTAAGCGCGATAATTAACGCTCAAACCTCTAAAACAATATTTTGGGGATTTGATATGGATTCAGTAAGAGCAAGCGACGCTCCAGGAGTGAGTGCTTCTTACCCGACCGGGCTAACTGCCGAAGAAGCGTATGAAATTGCTTCGATTGCGGGACGGAGTAATAATTCCAAAATTTTTGAAATCAGCGAAGTGAATCCGCTTTATGATATTGATAATCGGACAACCAAGTTGGCAGCAATTCTTATGATCAGTTTTTTACTCGGGCAAAGTTAAATCATTAGTTGCAATACCTCACGGAGGGTAAATGAATTATAAAGAAATAGAAATTGGCAAAATAACCGATATGAACATCGGTGAAATGAAAAACATCAAAGTGAATAAAGACGATGAAATTTTAATAGTTAGAACTAAAGATAAGTATTATGCCATTGCTCCACACTGTACGCATTATGGCGCTCCGTTAAAGGATGGCGTTTTAAGCGGCGATACGCTTGTATGCCCCTGGCATCATGCCTGCTTTGATGTAAAGAATGGAAAGGTTCTCGAGCCGCCCGCGCTCGATTCGCTGCCTCAATACGAAATTATTGTGGATACAGATATTTTGAAGGTTAAAGTTCCGGAAAATTTGGATGAAAGAAAAATGCCCGGAATGGCAGGCAAGTCCGATACCGAAAACCGGCAATTCGTGATTCTCGGAGCCGGAGTCGCGGGGTATTCGGCGGCGCAGGCTCTTAGAGAAAGCGGCTTCGAAGGAAATATTGTAATGTTGACGGGCGAAGAAGATCCACCGTATGACCGACCAAATCTCAGTAAAAATTATCTTCAAGGTGACGCCGAAGAAGAATGGATGCCCCTTCGTCCGGATGATTTTTATAAGAATTATGATATTGAGTTAAAACTTAACAGCAAAGTAACAAAAATTGATTCATCTCTCCAACAGCTTAAATTAGAAAATGGCGATGATATTAAATACGATAAACTTTTAATAGCCACCGGAGGGATTCCGGTTAAATTAGATGTGCAGGGAATCGATCTAGAAAATATCTTCTATTTACGCAGCTTCGAAGATTCCAGAAAAATAATTTCCGCCGCTGAAAATTCAAAAAACGCGGTCGTTATAGGATCAAGTTTTATCGGCATGGAAGTGGCTTTCAGTTTGAAAAAAAGAGGTTTGAATGTGGCAGTAATTTCCAGGGACGAAATTCCATTCAAAGAAAAATTCGGCGAAGAGATTGGTAAATTATTTTTAAAAGAACATGAAGATAATGGGGTTAAGTTTTTTGCGAATACAGGGGTAAAGGAATTTACGGGAAATAATAAACTTGAAAAAGTGATACTTAAGGATGGAACAGAGGTTTCGGCCGACTTTGTGGTAATTGGGATTGGAGTGAAACCGGCCACAGATTTTATCGATGATCTCGATTTGAATGATGACGGAAGTATTCCCGTAGATGAAAAATTTTACGCGGGAAAAAATATTTTCGCCGCAGGCGATATTGCAAAATTTCCTGATTGGCGGACAGGAAATGAAACGAGGATAGAGCATTTTAGAACGGCTGAGCAGCAGGGACGAACAGCCGGATTCGCAATGGCGGATAGCGGAATTAAATTTAGAAGTGTACCATTTTTCTGGACTAACCAATTCGATTTGAAGTTCAGATATGTTGGTAAGGCTAAAGAGTGGGACGAAATTTACTTTGATGGGAAAGTTGATGAAAAAGAATTTATCGCTTACTTTATTAAAGACGGAGAAGTACTTGCAGCGGCGGGTATAAATAAAGACAAGGAACTTGCAGCAGCTCAAGCGCTGATGCGGGAAGACAGATTCCCAAAACCGGAAGAAATTAAAAAAGCCCAAAGTCTATTGCAGTTTGTGTAATCAAGGCAAAAAGCGAGATGTAAAATGTGAGATGGGATGTTTATTTTTCGGATTTGAATCGGAAGTCAATTATCTAAACTACGGGAATCGATAGAGCACTAATAAATTATTTAACCGTCAAGAAAAATAAATGAATAATAATCCGGAGTATGACGCAGTTGTAGTCGGCTCGGGACCTAACGGGTTTTCGGCTGCGGTTAAACTTGCACAGGAAGGGTTAAATGTTGCGCTTCTCGAAGCAAAAAGTAGAACAGGCGGCGGTGTAAGATCTGATTTTTTAACCGGAAAAAATATTTATGATCTTTGTTCCGCTGTACATCCCCTCGCAATCGCTTCGCCTCTGTTTCAATCAATGCCCTTGGAAAAGTTCGGGCTTAAATGGATTTTCCCCGAGATTAGTTTGGCTCATCCTTTTGACGATGGAACCGCAGCATCTCTTTCTACAGATTTATCCGACCTTCAAGCAAAATTTCCCGGCGAACTTTTTGCTCATAAATTTTTCGAAGGGCTGCTAGATAATCCTAATACTCAGAATTATTTTTTTGATCCGTTAAAATTCTCCGGTTCATTTTTTTCTTTTATCAACTTTGCTGTTAACGGGATACGATCAGCGAAAAATTTTTCCGAAAGAAAAATTAAAGATGAAAAACTTCGAAGTCTGTTTATAGGCAACGCTGCTCATTCCGGCGCAAAATTGAGTTCGCCTTTTACTTCCGCGGTGGGAATATTTCTTATGTTTCTTGCATTTAAATCCGGCTGGGGATTTCCGGCCGGCGGCGCACAAAAACTTACAGATGCTTTGGAGTCTTATTTCGTTTCATTGGGCGGAAAGATATTTACAAATTTCGAGATTAAAAATTTAGAAGAAATTCCATCGTCAAAAATAATTTTGTTTGATCTTACTCCAAGACAGATTATAAAAATTATGAATGGGAAATTACCTCATCGATATAAAAAACAATTAATAAAATATAAATACGGCCCCGGATCATTTAAGGTGGATTTTTTAATTGAAGGAGAAATCCCTTTAAAAGTCTGGATGCTCGGAAGTCCGGAACGGTTCATCTTGGAGGTAATTATAAGGAAATTATTGCTTCCGAAGAAAAAGTATTTCATGGTAAAATTCCTGATAGGCCTTTCGTTCTTCTAGCCCAGCAGAGTAATTTTGATAGAAGCCGGGCCGAAGGAAGCAAAAATGTGGTTTGGAGTTACTGTCACGTTCCAAATAATTCGGATGTAGATATGACTGATAAAATAGAATGTCAGATTGAAAGATTTGCCCCCGGATTTAAGGAACGGATACTATTTAAAAAATCCACAAGCGCACAAGCTCTGCAAAATTATAATTCAAATTATATCGGGGGAGATATTAACGGCGGATTATTTGCCTGGAACCAGATGCTTACACGTCCTGCAAATCGATTTAATCCTTACAAAATACCTATAGAGGGCTATTATATTTGTTCATCCGCTACACCTCCGGGCGGAGGAGTTCACGGGGTTTGCGGATTTAACGCCGCAGTTTCCGCTCTAAAAGATTTCAAGATAATTTAGTAGAATTCCTTTAGTAGTTGATTCATAAAAAAATTATTATAATTTAAATTGTTACGAGGGAAAAGACCACAAATATATTTTTATGAAACCAGATAAAGCAAAAGGAGTTGACGATGGATATACTTAATGCCGATGGTTTGAAATCTTTAATGGGATTTCATAAAGAGCCGTGTGTTTCAATTTACCTGCCTACTCATAGAAAAGGGAGCGAAGTTGAACAGGATCCGATTCGGTTCAAAAATCTCCTCAGAGAAGCTGAAAAAGAAATGGAGAAGAAAGGATTAAGATCCAGTCAGATTGACGAAATACTTAAACCGGCTTATAACTTGGTGGGCGATGTAAATTTCTGGAATCATCAGAGCGACGGGTTAGCATTTTTTATGTGCGAAGGTGAACATCAGTATTACCGGCTTGCGACAAGTTTTAAACCGCTGATTTATGTTCATAACAGATATTATATAAAACCTTTACTCCCTGTTCTAAGCGGGAACGAACAGTACTTGGTTTTGGCGCTTAGTCAGAAAAATTTAAGATTATTTCAGGGATCGCGAGAAGGATTAAGTGAAGTCGAGCTGCGCAATGTTCCGACCAGTTACGAAGAAGCGCATCAATTTGATGTCCCGGAGAAAAGTCTCCAGTTTCATTCCGGTACGGAATCCACTCAGGGGCAGGGCGACCGAGCCGCGATATTCCATGGGCACGGAGTTGGAATGGATGATGCGAAACGAAAGAAAAATATTCTGCGCTACTTCCAAATGGTGGATGATGGTTTGGATAAAGTTATTAAAAATGAGAGTGTTCCGATGGTCCTTGCCGGACTAGAATATTTGATTCCCATTTACAAAGAAGCAAATTCGTATTCCAATTTGGCTAAGGAAATTATCGAGCAAAATGTTGATGATCTTTCTGAAAAAGAATTGCACGAAAAGGCGTGGGGAATTATGGGAAGCGAATTAAATAAAAAAATGACATCAGCCCGCCAAAAATATTCTGATTTAAAAGACGCAGAAAAAAAATCTAACGATCTTGAGGCGATTGTGAAAGCCGCTTACAACGGACGAGTAGATTCTCTCTTTATAAGCGAAGACGGAGATCATTACTGGGGCAAATTTGACGGTGAAAGTCAATCGGTTGAAATTCATAATTCCAAAGAGGATGATGACGAAGATCTTCTCGACCTCGTGGCGGTCCACACGCTGCTTAACAAAGGAACAGTCTATACTGTGGAAGAAGAGAAGCTACCAGGCGAAACTGTTTCGGCGATTTTTAGATATTGACGATGTTTGCCGATCTACATTGTCATCCGATATTAAAATATTTTTTGTTCAATCTACATTTCGAAGACAATCATAAAACTTCAAAGGAATTCAACCCGCTTTCAATGCGGGTTGATATTCCAAAACTTTTAAAGAGCAATACAGGTTTGATATTATCTTCGGTATATCTTCCCGAAAAAAATTTAATACTGGATTGCAAAACTTTCAAAGACCTTTATAATCTTCTAAAAATATTTTATAAGGATGCTGAAAATAAATTTGAAAAAAGCGGTAAAGCTTTTAATCAAACAAAAAAGATCTTAAAAGATTTTGAAGATGAGATTTTAGAGATCAACCCGGGGAATAACTTAGTTCAAATAGTTAAGAGCCGCGGAGAATTGGCTGAGAGCCTTAAACAAAATAAAATAAGTATTGTGCAGACGATTGAGGGAGCGCATAGTTTGGGAAGAGAATTGGACGATGAAAAAGAGTACCTGGACAATCTTGAATATTTTTTCGATCAGGGAATAGCTTCCATTACGCTAGCCCATTTTTTCCCTAATGACATAACAAATACGGTTGGAGGTATACCGCCGTCAATATCTAAAATTGCCGGTTGTGATAATAAGTTTAATCCCGGCGTCGGACTTTCCGGAATCGGGAAAAAAGTTGTAAATAGAATGCTTGAACTCGGGATGATAGTCGATCTAACGCATTCCAATTTAAAAACACGCGCTGAAGTATTTGAAATTAATGAAGAGTATAGCCGGCCATTAATATTTTCGCACGTCGGAATAAAAAAATATTTTGATCATCCCATGAATCCGGATGACGATGAGATTCTAAAAATAAAAAACTGCGGCGGGGTTATCGGAATTATTTTCAGTAATTATTGGTTATCGGGAAAAGAAGAATCGTTTTTCTCCTTTTCGCCGGAGAAAGGTATAGAAAAAATTATTGGGATCATTGAGCATATTCGAGATGTTACCGGAAGCTATGAAAATATCGCAATCGGTTCTGACCTTGACGGATTTACTGATCCGCCTGATGATCTTGAGGATAATTCCAAAATGAAATATTTGTATGAAGAATTGAGCAAAAAGTTTCCGGAAGAAGAAGTGAAGAAAATAATGTTTTATAATACTCTGCGGGTTTTGGAGGAAGGCTGGGGAAAATGAAATTTTCAATTTTGTCAGATACTCATTTCGGCGACAGGACAGGGACATTGGTAAGCAAAACAAATGAGGGTAAATTTGTGCAGGGGCCTCTATATTCTCAATTCAAAAATGCCGCAGGTTCCGGGAATGATTTTCTGATAATGCTCGGTGACATTTTGGATTTTTCAATTGTGAGTTACAAAGAAGCCTACGAAGCGGCTAAAAGTTTTTTCATTCAAATTATGGAAGACGAAATTGCGGATGAAATAATTTACGTTCCCGGAAACCATGACGCTGATATCTGGCATACGGTGGAATATGAAGTTAATGTGATTGAACGCATGAACAAGGGAAAACTGCCCAGAAAGTTTCGGATGTCTGTTCCGGGAATAATTGATCTGAGAAATTCTTCCGCTCCTTCTTTGAAGCTTGCCGGAGTGTCTGAAAGGAGAGGCGATGCGAGTCCTAAATATGCCGGACTATTTTTGGATCAAATAACGTCTCCGGAGTTTCCGCCGCTTCCATTCAATTTTGCGTTCCCCAACCTATACATAATTACAGAAAATGAATCAATCCTTTTAACTCATGGTCATTATTTTGAAGCATTTTGGACCTTTCTGAGTGAGTGGGGGCAAAAAGTATTCAGTGAAGATTTGCCTATCGGGGAAAATTTGGATCTTGCAGAAATGGTCGGAATAAATTTTCCGCAGAATCAACTTGGGAGCGCAGGGATTGGACAAGCCGGACCATTGACCGAAATAGTAAATCGTTTACAGAATGATATCAAAAACGGAAATGTAGAAAATTTTAAAAAATACTTGGATCGTTTAGATAATGAGGTAGATAGGAATATTTTTAAGTACTCCCCAGTATCACCGATGGAATGGGGAACCGACTTATTTTCAAATTATATCAAAAAATTTATAATAGATAAATTAAAAAATTATAATTCGGCAAAGTTCAACGATAATTTTATTTACCTGGAGCAAGTGCGCGAGAGAATCAGGAAATATTTTAATTTAACTCTGAGGGAGATTGATTCTTTAAATCAAAATCACAATTATCAAATTCCTTATCCGGATAAAATTATTTTTGGACATACGCACGAACCTATTGCCTGGAATACGGAAAATCCTCCGGTGCTATCTACAGAAAAAGTTCCGGATGTAAAACTTTATAATTGCGGAGGATGGATAACAGGAGAGCGGGAAGGAAAAATATTTTTCCCCGGCGCCGAAGTTTTTGTCTACGATTCCAATTCCGGTTTTTCTTCTTCCAGAATTCAATTTGCAGTTTGAGACGGAGGGCAGAAAATACACAGTAAGTATTTCCGATATTTTTTCCAAAACTCAAATCTAATTGATTTACAGACACCGATAACGTATTCATACAACCTTTCAATCATAACGATTAACAAATCCATAATCCGGCCCAAGAATTCATTTCACCGTCTATTTAACAAAATGCCAATTCATTCGATAATACAATATAGATAAAACTATTTGGATGAAATTTTCGATGAATGATAATAAATTTTGGAAGAAATACTTCTTTCGTCCGGCACTTTCCGGTTTAGTAGGCTTTTCCTCGGTCTTGCTTATTATTTCTATTATTAAGTTAGTTGATATTTATCTGCACCGTGCAGTCTCTTTTTCATTTCAGAAAGAAGATTTTATCTATTGCGGAATAAGTTTTTTTGTGGTCGGCACGCTTGAAGTATTAAAAAATTTCAAGCACCGGCAAATCTTATAAAATAAAAAGAGATATTGAATGATCCAGAAAAAATCCGAACAAATCTCTGATAACAAAATTTATGATTTACAACATACCAACGTTAATACCGAAACAGAAAATCAAAATTTATCCGCGGCATTAAGAGTAAGCGAAGAAAAATTCCAAAAAGTTTTTGAAAATGACTCACTCGGAATTGCATTAACAGATGAAAAAGGAAAGTTCATTTCCGTAAACGGACGCTGGCTGGATATCTTCAGTTACCGTCGTGAGGATATCTATAATGAAAATAATTTCGCGTTGTTATTTAACGGGAAAAAATATTACTACGATTTTCTAAATAAACTTAAAACCGGCGAAGTGGAAACATTCAGGATCAGCGATGAATTTACAAAAAGCGACGGTGAAAAAATATATTGCGATCTAAAAATATCTCCACTCTTTGAAGAAGAGAAAATTTCATTTCTTCAGACGGTAAACGTTTCAGATAAGATGAATTATGATTCAGTCTTTATAAAGAATCAATTTAAATTTCTGAATACACTGATTAACAGTATTCCAAATCCTGTCTATTATGTGAATACCCATGGAATATTTTTAGGCTGCAATAGAGCGTTCAGCGAATTTTCCGGAACCGAATCGGAGAATCTTTTCGGAAGATCAGTTTTCGATTTAGCACCATTGGAGATAGCGCAGAGGGAACGTGAAAGCGATCTCAAATTAATCAACGTTCACGGTAGCGTCTGCTACGAAGCACAATATCCTTCAAATGGAAAACTTGTTGACGTGCTGATCAGTAAATCTATTTTTTATAATAACGACGGTTCGGTAGCTGGAATTTTAAGCGTATTGATAGATATTTCCGAAAGAGTGAAAGCGGAGAATGCTTTAAAATTATCGGAGCAGAAACTTATAGAAGTAAACATTTCTAAGGATAAATTCTTCTCTATCATATCTCATAATTTAAAAAATCCGTTTACAGCTCTGCTCGGTTTTTCCGAAATGCTTATTGAAGATTTTCACGAATTAACGGATGAAGACAAACTTTCTTTTTTAACTGAAATTAAAAATTCCTCACGGTTTGCGTTTTCGCTGTTGGAAAATTTATTGCAATGGTCAAGACTCGAACTTGGTAAACTGAAATGCAGTCCCGAATATATTCAGCTAAAACCGATCGCTGAAGAAATTATTGAAGATTTCAAAACTAAAATTGTTGATAAAAAAATTACGCTTGATACAGATATTCCTGGTTCGGTTATCGTGCGGGCGGATTTAAATATGATGAAGTCTATAATTATGAATTTGATTTCAAACGCAGTCAAATTTGTTGGAGAAAGTGGAATAATAAAAATTGCGGCTAAGAGAGATGCCGATCATATTATTTTCGAAGTACTGGACAACGGTCCAGGTTTGAGCCAGAAGACTTTGGATAATCTTTATAAGATCGATTCTCATCAATCGTCAAACGGAAATTCCAATGAAAAAGGAACAGGACTCGGATTAATCATCACGAAAAAATTCATAGAGATGAACAACGGAACCATTTCAGTTGAAAATAACTCCGACAAAGGAGCCAAAGCTTCTGTAAAATTTATAGCCGGATAGGTTTAAGATTAAAGGACCAAGAACGAAGAGAGTTTTAGGTTTTAAAAATCTTAGCGGCAGACAACAAAGTTTCCGGAAGGCGTAAAGAATACAGATAAAAGAAAACCTATGCATTCTTCATTTTTAAGCGAAGCGATTTCCCCTTTTTCAATCCGGAACGAAGCTATTCTATTTATCTATTTCGCCGCTGTTAATTCAAACAATTTAACGTCGTCAAAAATAAAGTTGCGCGGATTAAGCGCTACTCCGTTATGTTTTACTTCGTAATGGAGATGCGGACCTGTGGATAGTCTTCCCGTGTTGCCTGAATGCCCGATCAAATCACCGCGCTTAACTTTTTGACCCTTTTTAATTTCAAAATCATTCAGATGAGCGTAAAGGGTTTTGTATCCGAATCCGTGATTGATGATAATCGTTTTTCCGTAGCCGCCTCGCCATCCGGCGTATTCAATCTTTCCGTCGCCGGGAGCGTGAACCGGAGTACCGGTGTTAGCAAGCATATCCAGACCGTTATGCATTCTTTTTATTTTTAGAATCGGATGCATTCTGGAACCGAAGCGGTCGCCGTAATTACATTCCGCCGGCCTAATAGCGGGAATTGATCGAAGCAGAATTTCTTTATCCTGAAGAGCTGTTTCTATCGTGTTGTACTCGTTTACTTCAAAATTTATTTTCGCGGAAATTTTTTCTACTTTTTTATGGAGGTCTTCAACAATTCTTTTAGAACGCCCGGATTTGATAAAACCGAAATCTTTAAAAATATTTCCGCCTGTGCCGAAATTCTTATCCTCATCTTTCAACGGATCGAGGTTTGCCGCAACACGAAGATCATAATTCAAACCATCCAATTTTTTTAGCTGCTTTTCAAAATCGTCGTATTGGGATGAAAGTGAAGTTAACTGCCTTTTAAGCTCCTTATTTTGCTGCTTTAAGGATTTTACATCCGAATGAGGGTTTACAACTTCGTTGTAAGTTAAATATCCCCCGAAAACAATAGACGAAATAAGTATAGCGGAAAAGAGAAACAGAAATGTAAATTTCGTATAAAAATGAGGAACTTCGATATATTTTAATTTCTTTTGGGAAAAATAATAGAATCTATTCATAATTAGTGTACAGTTTTTTTCTATATTATCGGAATTATTCAAAGAAAGTTTAAATACATCCCAATCTTAATTTTTATACCAAAGTTTTTTTGGAAGTTGCAAATTACTTTTTTTTTATTTAAAAACAATAGATACAATTTATTCAAAAACTACAGTTGAGGGTATAATGGAATTTAGAAAAATTGCAGCTACAGATGAAAAAACTTCACGAATCGGACTCGGGACTTGGGCAATCGGCGGATCGGAATGGGGCGGAACGGATGAGAAAAAATCGATTGACACAATTTTAAGCGCTTTAGATAAAGGAATTAACTTTATTGATACAGCATTTGCTTACGGCTCGGGGAAATCGGAGGAGATAATCGGCAAAGCATTAAAAGAATACGGCAGCAGGGATAAAGTTGTTTTAGCGACGAAAGTAGCACTCGAAAAACATGACGGCGAAGCGATAAGAAATTCCACGAAAGAAAGAATTCTTAAAGAGATTGACGATTCTTTGCGCAGACTTCAGGTTGATTACATTGATC
This sequence comes from uncultured Melioribacteraceae bacterium, assembly GCA_963821715.1. GTDB lineage: Bacteria > Bacteroidota > Ignavibacteria > Ignavibacteriales > Melioribacteraceae > CAWGET01. The sequence continues at coordinate 254,641 of CAWGET010000004.1, read as the reverse complement.
TTTATCAAGTGCACTGGCCTGATCCTTTAGTGCCGATTGAAGAAACAGCGGAAGTTATGGAAAAAATTAGAGCAGAAGGTAAGATCAGGTTCCCAGCGGTGAGTAATTATTCAGTAGAAGAAATGGGAAAATTTAATACTGTCACCCGGCTTCACTCCAACCAAATGCCTTACAATATTTTTGAAAGAGGAATTGAAGACGATGTACTTCCATATTGTAAGAAGAACGATATTTCCGTTATCGCGTACGGAGCGCTTTGCAGAGGATTGCTCTCCGGGAAGATGGATAAGAAGAGAGAGTTTGGCGAGGGTGATATTAGAAATGTTGATCCAAAATTTCAGGAACCTAGATTTGATCAATATTTAAAAGCGGTAGACAAAATTGAGAAATTTGCGAAGGAGAACTACAGCAAATCGGTGCTAGCTTTTTCGGTTAGATGGATCTTGGATATGGGAATAGACTTTGCACTTTGGGGCGCGAGAAAACCGGAGCAGTTGGATGTGATAGAAGAAGTTTTTGGATGGACAATTGACGACGCGGGCAAAATTTTTATTGATGATATTTTAAAGGAAACGATAAAGGATCCGGTAGGTCCGGAATTTATGGCCCCCGGAACGAGAAAACAATAAGCAATAAAAATAGAGACAAGGCATGCCTTGTCTCTATTTGTTGTAAAAAAATCATCATTTAGAATAAAATTGGCTGAATAAAACCGCTTACTTAGTATTTTTACATTCAAAGCTTTGCACGCAATTTCAAAAAATCTCTATCAACAAGTACAAAAATATTTGATTTTTTAAAATTTAAAAGATATATTTACAGACTTTGTAAGAATTATATTTGAATCCGGAGGATTTGACGTGAAAAGAGCGAAAGAGACAAAATTCATAAAAACTGAAGATGCTGACCGTAAGTGGTTTGTTGTCGATGCTCAAGATCAAGTTTTGGGAAGGCTTGCAGTAAAAATAGCCCGAGTTATTAGAGGAAAACATAAACCGATTTTTACGCCGAATATGGATACAGGCGATTTCGTTATTGTTTTAAATGCCGATAAAGTGAAAATGACCGGTAAAAGAGAGTTGCAGAAAACTTATTTTTCTCATTCCGGTTATCCGGGCGGAGCAAAAACAACTTCATTTAAAGAAATGATGAATAAAAAGCCCGAATTTGTTATTGAGAATGCAGTTAAAGGAATGCTTCCGAAAAATAGATTAGGAAGACAATTAATAAAAAAACTGAAGGTATATACAGGGGATAATCATCCTCATACAGCGCAAAAACCTGAAGTATTAAGTTTATAACGGAGTATTTTTATGGCAGATAAAATATTTGTTGGTCGAAGAAAAAACGCAGTTGCCCGCGTCTTTTTAAGAAGCGGTTCCGGCAAAGTAACCGTCAACAATAGAGAATTTGAGGATTTTTTCCCGCTTAAAAATCATAGGGAAGATTTACTTTTACCGCTTAAGGTTACCGAAACTCTCGGTAAATTTGATGTTTTTGCGAACGCTAACGGCGGCGGAATAACCGGACAGGCTGAAGCCGTACGTTTAGGTATTGCAAGAGCCCTTGTTGAAATGAATCCGGAATTCAGAGCAACACTTAAAACGGACGGATTGCTGAGCAGGGACCCGAGAATGGTAGAGCGTAAAAAATACGGTCAGCCTAAAGCAAGAAAAAGATTCCAATTTTCTAAGAGATAATTTTTTAATAACCATTCATACTTTCGGATTTACCTCCTGTGTCCCATAAAATAAGGGATTAAAGGTAAAGAGGATGAAAGTAGAAGCATAACAGGAGATATATAATGGCTAAAGTTGATTTAACTAAGCTGATCGAAGCCGGTGCGCATTTCGGTCACCTTACCCGCAGATGGAATCCTAAAATGAAACCATATATTTTTATGGAGAAGAACGGGATTCATATAATTGATCTGAAGAAAACCCAAGAACTAATCGAAACCGCAAAACACGGATTAACCAATATAGTTTCGCAAAATAAGAAAGTCCTTTTTGTTGGAACTAAAAAACAGGCAAAATCTGTAATTTCTGCAGAAGCTCGTGAAGCAGGAATGTATTGGGTAAGCGAAAGATGGCTCGGCGGAATGCTTACAAATTTCCAGACTATCCGAAAAAGTGTAAAACGCCTTCAGAATATAGATAAAATGGAATCTGACGGAACTTTCGATAAAATTACCAAAAAAGAAATTCTTGAAAAAACCCGCGAAAGAGAAAAATTAAGAAAAGTACTCGACGGTATTGAATATATGAATAAGCTCCCGGGAGCTATCTTTATTGTTGATATCAAAAAAGAATCGATCGCTGTTCAGGAAGCTCATAGATTAAATATTCCTATCTTCGCATTAGTTGATACAAACTGCGATCCCGACGAAGTTGATTATTTAATTCCGGCTAACGACGACGCTGTGAAAACTGTAGAACTTATTGTTAAAGAAATGATAAAAGCTGTTGAAGAAGGTTCGCAGAAAGCAAAAGAATTAAGAGCCGAAGAAGCCGCCGAAAAAGAAAGAACGAAGAAAGAAGAAGAGAAAGAAGACTCGGACGGTAAAGCAAAAGTAAGAAGAGTCAGGTTTGACGAAAACGATGGTAAGGGCGGGAAAAAATCTTCTTCCAGAATGACGACGAGGAGAAGCAGACAGACGCCGGAAACGAATGAAGGAACTGAGCAGAAAAAGGCGGAAGTAAACAAGGAAAATGAAGAAAAATCCGCCAAAGGAAAAGTAAACGAAGAAGCAAAACAGGAAGATAAAAAAGATCAAAAACCGGCGCAGGATGTAGTTCAAAATGAGGAACCCGCTGGAAAAGAACCAGAAAAAGAGTAAAAATACAAGATCAAAATAAAAAGATTTAGTAAAAAGATAAAAAGAATAGAGGTTAGATAATATGGCAATTTCAGCATCCCAGGTAAAAGAATTGCGTGATAAAACCGGCGCAGGAATGATGGATTGTAAAAAAGCTTTAACTGAAGCCGACGGTGATTTTGATAAAGCAATTGAAATTCTAAGAAAAAAAGGCGCTTCGGTTGCAGCCAAAAGAGCGGATAGAGCCGCTAACGAAGGACTAGTAAAAACTGATATAAACAACGACGACACCAAAGGTGTTATTTTAGAAGTAAACTGTGAAACTGATTTCGTAGCGAAAAGTGACGACTTCACTAATTTTTCCGATGATATATTGAAACTGGTTGTGGAAAAAGAACCGAAAGATCATGATGAATTGATGGACTTGAACCTTAACGGCGCTAAAGTAAGCGATGAACTTACGAACATCATAGGAAAGATCGGAGAGAAAATAGAGATTTCCCGATTCGCTATTGAAAAACCGAATAACGGACTCGTTGTTGATTATATTCACCATGGATCAAAATTGGGCGTTTTAATTGTTGCCGAAAATGTTGATTCGGGTAAGGATGAATTAAAATCAACTCTTAAAGAAGTTGCTATGCAGGTTGCGGCTATGAATCCATCTTACGTAAAAAGAGAAGACGTACCGCAGGAAGTGTTGGAAAAAGAAAAAGAAATTTATAAAGAAGTAGCGGCTAAAGAAGGTAAACCGGAACAAGTTCTGGATAGAATAGCCGAAGGAAAATTAAATAAATTCTACGAAGAAAATTGTCTTCTTGAACAAGCTTTTGTAAAAGATAATTCTAAAACAGTAGGCGATTTAATCAAGGAATTTAATGAGAAGAATTCTTCCGGGACGGAGATTAAACTGTTTCACCGGTATCATCTCAGCGATGAAAATAAATAATTATTTTTTCTAAAGGTCTTATTTTTGTAAGGCCTTTTTTTTTATATTTAAGGATGAAAATGGCGACTACAAAATATAAAAGAGTGCTGCTAAAGTTAAGCGGCGAATCGCTGATGGGCGAAAAAGGATTCGGAATTGACCCGGCAGTTCTAGATTTTTACGCGCAAGAAATTAAGAAGATTCACGAACTTGGCGTTCAGGTTGGATTGGTTATCGGCGGAGGAAATATTTACCGCGGACTCGGAGCCCAGGATCAGGGAATTGACCGCGTTACCGGCGATCAGATGGGAATGCTTGCAACTTTAATCAATTCACTGGCTTTGCAGAACGCATGCGAAAAACAGGGGATATTTACGCGGCTTATGAGCGCTATCAAAATGGAAGAAATTGCGGAACCTTATATAAGACGACGCGCGATTCGGCATCTTGAAAAAGATCGTGTAGTGATTTTCGGAGCGGGAACAGGTCATCCTTATTTTAGCACAGATACTGCGGCAGCTTTACGAGCAATTGAAATTGAAGCGGATGTAATAATTAAAGGGACGCGCGTTGACGGAGTTTTTAACGACGATCCGGAAAAAAATCCGGAAGCTTTTCAATATAAAGAAATATCGTATCTCGATGTTATGCAGCAGAATCTTCGTGTGATGGATTTGACGGCGATTAGTCTTTGCAAGGAAAATGAATTGCCAATGATTGTTTTCAAAATGGATAAAGAAGATAATTTGCGTAAATTGATTACCGGAGAAAATGTCGGAACTGTAGTCGGACAAAATAATATTAATAAATAATTCTGAGGTAATTATGAATTCAACTATTAAAGACGCTAAAGACAGAATGGATAAATCCGTTGAAGCCTTCAGAAGCGAAATTGCGAAAGTAAGAACAGGAAAAGCTACAACTGCTTTGCTGGATGGGATACGAGTTGACTATTACGGATCGCAAAGTCCGCTAAGTCAGGTTTCAAATGTATCGGTTTTAGACGCTCACACTCTCTCGATAACACCTTGGGATAAATCGATGGTTCCGACTATCGAAAAAGCTATAATGACTTCTGACCTGGGACTTAATCCTGCGAGCGACGGAACAAATATAAGGCTGCCGATTCCCCCGTTAACCGAAGAAAGAAGAAAAGAGATGGTGAAGTTAGTTAAAAAATTTGGAGAAGACGCAAAAGTAGCAATAAGAAATGTTAGGCGCGACGCTAATGATCATCTTAAAAAGCAGGAAAAGGAAAAAGAGTTATCGGAAGATCAAAGACACGATGCCGAAAATGAAGTGCAGGAGTTAACCGATAATCATATAAAAAAAATTGACGAAATTATTGAGCATAAAGAAGTCGAAATTATGGAAGTTTAATTTAGTACCTCAAATAATTTAAATGCTAAAGGACGGAGTTAATTCGTCCTTTTTTTTTATTGACAGAGCGAAATTATTTTAATCCGATTTGATTGACGAAAAACTCTACCTCCCAAACTTTTTACCACTGTACGCGTCTAAAATTTATCAATAATTTTGGAGAAAAGATGAGTAAGAAATTTATTCTTTATTTAGCTGCAATTATTTTTATCGTTTCAAGTTTGAATATTAACGCCCAAAAATCCACAGAAGACATTGTCCTCGGACAAAAAATTACTCTACACTCGGAAGTATTGAACGAAGACCGCATTGTTGATATTTATTTGCCGGAAGGATATGGAATGACGCAATCGAAATTCCCGGTTTTATATTTACTAGACGGGGAAAATCATTTTGTGCATGGTGCCGGAGTTGCATATTTCCTCGCGCGTTTTGGATTGATACCGCAGATAATTGTGGTTGCTATCGAAAATGTTGATAGAACGCGAGATTTTACTCCGACTAAAGTAGAGGCCCGACCGACTTCCGGCGGAGCCGAAAAATTTACAGAGTTTATTAAAGATGAATTGATGACATACATGGATGAAAATTACCGGACCGAAGATTACAATATTTTGTTCGGACATTCTTTGGGTGGGATGTACACATTTTATTCGATGCTCGAATATCCGCAAATGTTCAAAGCATACATAGCTGCAAGTCCGCATTTATTATATGATGATGATTACGTCGTGAATCTTTATAAGGATAAGTTTGCATCAGCCGATATGAAAAGTACATTTATCTATTTTTCAATAGGCGATGAACCGGATTATATGCCCTCTATAAATCAGATGCAGGAAATTTTAAGTTCGAATGAATCGGATGAATTTATTTGGGATTACAAAAAGTACGAAAACGATACTCATATGACGACCACGCATAAATCAATTTACGACGGACTGGAAAGTTTGTATATAGACTGGCCGCTTTCGGCAGATATGGCTGAGGCTTCTATGTCCGAAATTATGGATCATTACGCAGGCATTTCCGCCCGATATGGATACGATGTGAAAATTCCGGAGACGACTTTGAATATTCTTGGTTACCGCGCATTAAATCAAAACGAATATGATTTGGCTATCGAAAGATTTAAGAAAAATGTGGAATTGTATCCCGGTTCGGCAAACGTTTACGATAGTCTTGGCGAAGCTTATGAAAGAATGGAAAAGAAAGAAGCGGCTTTGGAAAATTATAAGAAGGCGTATGAGACAGCTCAAAATACAGGTCATCCGCTTACCCAAACATTTAAACAGAATTATGAACGGTTAAAAAATTAAGTTGAAATAAATTCTGAGGCCGGGCATGTTCCGGTCTCCTTAATTAAATATATTTTACAAAATTCGGAATGTTAGGAGATTTTTCGCCACGTTATTTTATTTCAACCGCGCCCAAATTTTCTTTTAAGGATTTAATCAAAGGAGAATCTTCTTCAGATTCCGACGATACGGACGTGTTTAATTTAGCTGCATCAGGCTTAATTTGATCCGCCGGCATATCTTCGAATAAAAAATTTAATTCCAATTTTGTCCCGAAGATTTCCTCAGTAGCTTTCAAGAAATATAATCTTTCGGCTTCGAAAATCGCAATATCATCTTTATGAGTTACTACGATATTCAGTTTTATGCCGGCTAAATTTTTTGGGCGCGCCGCCTTTATTAATCCGCCCATCATAAATTTATCTTTCGAAACCTTTTCTACAAATGAATTCCATCTTTCGTTAATTAACTCAAAGCTTATAGTTTCGCTAGAATTTATTTTTTCTTTAACCGGAGCTTTTTCCTGATGCGCGGTTTCTACTTTACGAACCGGCTTTTTTTTTTCAGCCCTTTCTTCTTTCGGAATTTCCGTATCAATCAATTTTGTTTTTGGCATTTCTCCGGAATCGATTTTCTTCAACAAATTAGAGATGGTTTCCGATTTTTCCAATCCGATTAAATGAGTTAGCGCTATTTCCAAATTGAGTTTCTGGTTTTGCGCAGATTTAATTTCATATTGAGTTTTGTTGAGGAAAGCCAATACGCGAAGAAGATCGCCTTCCGAAAATTTATTTTTATATCCCAAATATTTATCACGGTAAACTTCGGCAGTTTCAATAAGGTCGGTATTTTTCGTTATCACAACCGTCATAATATTCCGAAAATGTTCAATTAACCCGGAAACAAAATCGATAAAATTCCATCCGTTTTCGTAAAGTTTGTTCGATACTTCAAATGCTGCTAAGAATTTTTTTTGAAGAATAGCGTCCGAGATTTCGAAATAAATTTCCTCATCTATTAAATTAAGCATTTGACTTAGCGTTTCCGAGCTGATCTCATTTCCGCTGAACGAGATAACCTGATCTAACAGACTTTGAGCGTCGCGCAATGCGCCGTCGGCTTTTTTGGCAATAAGAGTAAGAGCTTTATCGTCGATTGAGATCTTTTCCGATTCGGCAATTTTAGCAAGAAGCGATTTGATGCTGTTCAAGTCAATTCTTCTAAAATCAAATCTCTGGCAGCGGGAAATTATCGTCAGCGGAACTTTATGAACGTCGGTTGTAGCGAAAATAAAAATAGTATGTTCCGGCGGTTCTTCTAAAGTTTTTAAGAGCGCATTGAAAGATTCGGTTGTTAACATATGAACTTCATCGATGATGTAGATTTTGTGCGAACCCTTTGTGGGCGCGTATTTTACCGATTCGCGTAAAGTCCGTATCTCTTCAATGCGCCGGTTGGATGCGCCATCAATCTCTATTATATCCAATGATTGCGATGATAAAAATGTTTTACACATTTCGCATTCGTTGCAAGGCTCGCCGCCTTTCGGGTTTAAACAGTTCAGGCGTTTTGCCAAAATTCTTGCGGTAGTTGTTTTCCCAACGCCGCGTGGTCCGGCAAACAAAAACGCGTGTGCAATTCTATCGTTGGTTAGCGCATTTTTTAAAGTTGTAGTAATGTGTTCCTGCCCGATTACTTCTTCAAAAGTTTGCGGACGCCATTTTCTTGCTGTAACTAAGTAGCTCATATAAAAATTAAATTTGAAATTTTGTTAAATCAATTTTTTGCGAAATTATTCCGCAAATTAATTCTAAATATTTTTTGTCGGTATCGTTGAAAGCCGAATATTGATAACTGTCAAGATCCAAAACACCGTAAAGATTTTTGAAATTGAAAATCGGCGCCACGATTTCGGAGCGGCTGCCGGAGTCGCAGGCAATATGTCCCGGAAATTGATCGACGTCTTCAACAATAACGGTTCTCTTAAGCTGCGCGGCAGTTCCGCAGACACCTTCGCCCAGCTTAATTATTGTGCAGGCGACATTTCCTTGGAATGGCCCTAAAAAAAGTTCATCATCTTTTTTAAGATAAAAGCCGACCCAACTGATCTTATCGAAACCGGATTTTAAAGCCGCCGATACATTAGCCAGATTTGAAATAATTGGTTCATCCGGATTAAGCAGCGCTTTAATTTGAGGTATCAACGTTTCATAGATCTGCGCATCATTAAGCGATTTATCAATTGAAATATTTTCCGCCATTATTTTTTCTTTCGCGATCTTGCTTTGGTCGGAGTTAAATTAGGGAAGACCAATTTAAGCGCTTCTTTAATAGTTGATACAGGGATAATCTCGAGATCCTCTTTTACCGCGGCTTTAATCTCAACCAGGTCTTTTTCATTTTCTTTTGGAATTAGGACGGTTTTTATTCCGCTTCTTTTAGCCGCGAGGAGTTTTTCGTTTAATCCGCCGATAGCCAGAACTTTTCCGCGCAATGTAATTTCTCCGGTCATCGCAATATCTTCGCGCGGTGCTTTTCCGCTGACAGCTGAAAACATAGCCATTGTAAGCGTTAACCCTGCCGAAGGCCCGTCTTTCGGAATCGCCCCTTCAGGTAAATGAATATGAATTTCCTTTCCCTTCTGGAAATTCGGTTCGAGACCGAATTCTTTCGCGTTGGAACGGATGTAGCTTAATGAAGCCTGCGCCGATTCTTTCATTACGTTGCCGAGCTGTCCGGTTAGCGTAAGTTTTTCCGATCCGCTCATAATTGTAGCGTCGACGTGAAGAATATCTCCGCCCACGCTTGTCCAGGCTAAACCGGTTATGCTTCCAACCTGCGCCCGTTCTTCTTTTTTCTGATAATGGTATTTCGGAACTCCGAGAAATTCTTCGATCGTTTTTTCGTCTATTGTAAAAGATTTTTTCTTCGTTCTCGGTTTGCCGTTGCCTGATTGATTGAGCACAATTTCCCTGGCGGTTTTTCTGCATACCGAAGCGATTTCTCGCTCAAGATTTCTTACTCCGGCTTCGCGCGTGTATTCCGTAATTATTTTTTTGATCGAAGAATCGCCGCTTTTTACATTGTGTTTATCGAGACCGTGCTGCTTTAACTGCTTCGGAATTATATGCCTTTTGGCGATCTCAATTTTTTCGAACTCAAGATAACCCGGAAGCTCAATTATTTCCATTCTATCCTGTAAAGGGAGCGGAATATTATAGCGCACGTTTGCCGTAGTGATGAACATTACCTGCGATAGATCATAGTCTGTGTCGAGATAATGATCGTTAAAAGTATGATTCTGTTCCGGGTCCAGAACTTCAAGCATTGCCGAAGATGGATCGCCGCGGAAGTCCATACTCATTTTGTCAATTTCATCCAGAAGCATTACAGGATTAACCGTGCCTGCTTTCCGCATCGATTGAATTATTTTTCCGGGCATCGAACCGATGTATGTTCTACGATGACCCCGAATTTCGGCTTCATCTCTCACTCCGCCCAGACTTATACGCACAAATTTTCTATTAAGCGCGCGCGCTATCGATTTACCGAGGGAAGTTTTTCCTACTCCCGGAGGTCCTACAAAACAAAGAATTTGTCCGCGCATCTGTTTAACTAAATTCAAAACGGCAATATGTTCAACAATTCTTTCCTTCGGTTTTTCAAGTCCGTAATGATCTTCGTCAAGTATGGTGCGCACATTTTTGATATCAAGGTTATCTTTTGTTTTTTTGAACCAGGGTACTTCCACCATCCAATCAAGATAATTTCTTATAACTGTTGATTCCGGTGAACTTGAAGGAGTTTTTCTTAACTTATTAAATTCTTCAAGCGCTTTTGTTTCAACCGGTTTAGGCATCTTCGCTTTTTTAATTTTATCTTTTATTTTGGCAAAATCTGATGAACCGTCATCTTCCTCTCCCAATTCATCTTGAAGAATTTTTATCTGTTCCTGGATAATAAATTTCCTTTGAGTCTTGGCTATATTATCCTGCACTTTATTCTCAATATCTTTTTCGATTTTCAAAATATCGATTTCCGAATTGAGGATTTTTACAACTTCATAAATTTGATCTTTGAGAGAAAACTTTTTGAGGATTTTCTGTTTAATGTCAATTCCCTGGTTTATATTCGCGGCTACATAGAAAAGTTTTCTGTCCGGTTCGTCGATATTATCATACGCTCCCGTCGCTTCAGCCGGAATATTCCTATTGATCTTGACATATTCTTTAAATAAAGAGCTCATCTGCCGTATCAGCGCACTCATCTCACGCGGTTCCTCTGCGTCCGGCATAACAATTTTTATTTCCGCTTCAAAAAAATCTTCGTTATCCGTAAATTTCTCAATCTTTCCCTGGATAATACCATCCACAAGAATTTTCATCAAACCATTAGGCAGTTTTAGTATCTGTATTATTTTGGCGATTGTTCCTTCGAGGTAAACATCTTCTTTTTCAGGATTTTCGATATTCGATTTTTTCTGCGCCGAAAGAAATAAATACTTGGAAGTTTCTAAAGAATAATTCGCTGCCCGGATAGATTGTTCTCTTCCGACCAGCACGGGGAATATCATGTAGGGGAAAATCACATTGTCGCGTAAAGGTAATACAGGAAGTATTTTGGGAATATCCTCAACTACCGAAACATCAACCGATGGATTAATAACAGGTTTAGCCATAATTTTTCTTTTCGTCTCCTATTTTATCGTAACTACAAAATATACCAAAATATAAACAGGCTATCAAATTGAAAAAAATATTGTCCCGAAGGAATGCTTTTGGCAAAAAAAAGAATAGGACAAAAGAATTACAAAAAGGAATTGAAAAACAAAGAAATTAAACAGAGGAAGGAACAGAAGAATCGAAAAATAAATGAAATTGAATCACGGAATTGCAATTAAACTTACAAAATTGTCGTCTAGATATAACTTCTAAATCTGCGGGAAATTTTTTTGAGATCTGAAGTTTTTGCTATAATTATGACGTTGATTTTTCAGCCGATTTCAGATAAGTTAGTGTTTAATTATAATACCGCTCTTTACCGCATCATCTTAATAAGCGATTGTAAAATCAAAAACATAATTCAGGAAATTAAATGAAAAAATTATTGATACCAATATTGCTATGCCTTTTTGCTATAAGTTTATTTGCTCAGAGCTCTCCCAAAAGAGAATTCCGCGGAGTTTGGGTCGCGTCGGTTGTAAACTTAGATTGGCCTACAAGTCCCGCGCTTTCGGTGGAAGCCCAGAAAGCGCAATTAATAAGGCTGCTTGACGAATTTGAAAAAGATAATTTTAATGCAGTGTTGTTCCAGGTGCGGCCGGAATGCGACGCCCTTTATGAATCACCTTACGAACCTTGGTCTTACTGGTTAACCGGCGAGCAGGGGAAAGCGCCTTCTCCTTATTACGATCCGTTGACATTTGCGATTGAAGAAGCTCATAAACGTGGGATGGAACTTCACGCTTGGTTAAATCCTTACCGGGCAGTGAGGAGCGCCGGAAGTTATCCAATTTCTGAGAAGCACGTTACAAAACAGCATCCAGAATGGGTTTTACAGTTTGGTAGTTTGAAAATACTTGATCCTGGTATTCCGGATGTTCGGGATTTCAACACTAAAGTTGTTATGGACATTGTTAAACGCTACAATGTGGACGGAATTCATTTTGACGATTATTTCTATCCATATTCGGGAACAGCCGACGAAGACGCCGCGACTTTTGCCGAGTACAACCGCGGATTTACTGATGTAGCAGATTGGCGCCGCGATAACGTTAATCTTCTTATGAAACAAATAATGGATAGCATCAATGTTGTTAAGCCGCACGTTAAATTCGGTATAAGCCCTTTCGGTATTTGGAAGAGCGGCATTCCGGCAGGAACTTACGGGCTTGACGCCTATGATGTGCTTTACGCCGATCCGATGGCTTGGTTAAATGATGGATCAATAGACTACCTGACTCCGCAGCTTTACTGGAAGATCGGCGGAGGACAAGATTACAAAAAACTTCTTCCCTGGTGGGGAGATTCCGTAGCAGCTAATAACCGCCATTTTTATCCGGGAAATATTGTTGGAACTGACAGATCCTATAGCGAGAATGAATTACCTGCGCAATATGAATTTACAAGACAAAACGAAAACGCAATGGGAAATGTGATCTTCCGCGGTTACCTTGTTTTGGATAACGCGTTGGGTTTTGCGGATTTTCTTAAGGATGATTTTTATAAATATCCGGCTGTTCCTCCCGTTATGAACTGGAAAGATCAGGTTAATCCTAATGCTCCTAAAAATCTAAGATATGAAAACATCGCCGGAAGCAGGGGAGATGTTCTAGTTTGGGACGCGCCTGATTTAGCTTCGGACGGTGACTCGGCATTTATGTATGGAATCTACAAGTTTAATCAGTCCGGCGTTCTGGAATCTGACCTGCAGGATCCAAAAAATATTCTTGAAGTTCAGCCGATGAAAAATCTAAAAGTAATGCGGGATCAGTTCTCGGAAGGTAAAATGTATTTCGTTGTTACTGCGTTCGACAGGAATTTTAATGAAAGCGATATTCCTCAGGTTCTGGAAGTCGAGATCGTCATCCCTGAAAAACCGCTTTTAGTTTTGCCGGAAGACGGAGCGACTGATCAGATAGATTCTACTCTGCTTGTATGGACTTTAACGCCGCATTCCGATTTTAACAGGCTGCAAGTTTCTGATGACGAAAATTTTTCTAGTATTATTTACGATGAAACAAATCTAATTGATACCACAAAAATTGTAGACGGACTTGAAGGTCAGAAAACTTATTACTGGAGAGTAAGCGCGCTTAATGCCGCTGGCGAAAGCGAGTTTTCAGCGGCTAATTCTTTTGTAACGGGATTTCCTGTTACTCCGATTGTGGTAACTCCGGCTCATGCCACCACCAATGTGCTTACGGACGCTGATTTTATATGGAAGGCGACGGACAAAGCAGATAAATACAGAATTCAGATTTTCAAAGGACTTTCAGACGCGGGTTCGAATCTATTCATCGACACTGTTGTAGTTGCCGATACTCTGCTTTCAGGAGTTAAGATGGATTACGACAGCTATTATTCCTGGAAAGTAAGCGCCGGAAATGAATACGGATTCGGAACTTTCTCCGAGCTCGCCAAATTCAAAACCGAAGAAGCTGTTTCGGTAGAGGATAAAGATCAAATACCGACTGAATATATGTTGCGGCAAAATTATCCGAATCCGTTTAATCCGAGCACTACAATAGAATTTTCGATTCCGGCGAGCGGATTTACTTCCCTAAAGATATATGATATTTTGGGAAATGAAGTAGCGATCTTAGTGGAAGAAGACCTTTCGGCGGGAAGATACAAATTCGAATTCAACGCTGAAGGACTTTCGAGCGGAATGTATGTTTATAAGTTAACATCCGGATCCGCAGTTCTTTCTGAAAAGATGATGCTGCTGAAATGATATTATTTATTGTCTATTAATTTTTCTTTATTTAAAGAATTTTTAACAGGAGTTCCCTGATTTATTTGAAGTCTATGTTATGTATATTATTTAAAGTCTATTGCTGTCAGCTTCAGCGGACGGATAGGCAAGAACAAAAAGATTTTTGGCTTTAGCCGCATAGAAATGAGCTGTTAACTGGGGCTGAAGCCCTTCTTCTTATATACTATTTCCCGTTGGCTAAAGCCAACGGCAATAAAATTTTAAGATGAACTTGCAGTCTATTGCCGTCCGCTTCAGCGGACGGATAGGCGTTCTTAAATCGAGAAAAAATTATCATTTTATTTAAATCTTTCAAGATAATTCTTGGTTAAGATAGAAGCAATAATTAAATTGGGTGTTATAAATAATCTTGATTTTGAAATCCCAAAAATTTATGTTCTTTAAAGAAACACTTGTACTATTTTCATGTTAATGAATTAAAAATTCTTATTTGACGGAGATAAAAATGAGAAAACTTCTACTATTTCCTTTACTGTTCCTTATAATATGCTCCACGCAATTATTAGCGCAGACTGGAAAAATTACCGGAACCGTTAAAGATGCGAATACCGGCGAAGCGCTTATAGGAGTTAACGTTATTGTAACGGGAACTACAATGGGCGCAGCAACAAATGTCGATGGATATTATGCAATATTAAATGTTCCGCCCGGAACTTATGATGTTAAAGCTTCTATGATCGGATACGCCTCTTCTACAATTACCGGCGCCGAAATTAACATCGATCAAACCACTAATCTTGATTTCCGCCTTTCGGATGAATCAATACAAACAGAAGAAGTAGTTATTGTTGCAACCACTCCGGTAGTTCAGCAGGATGTATCCGCCAGCCGCGCGAATATTTCCGCGCAGGATATTGATAATCTTCCTACGGTAAGCATCGAAAACGCTATTTCTCTGCAGGCCGGAATTGAACAGGGTGATGGAGGAATCAGCATACGCGGCGGTAACGCGAATGAAACAGCTTTTGTTGTGGATGGATTAACCAGAAGAAACGAAAGAGACAACACTCCTTACACAAGTTTAAGCACGGCGGCAATTGAAGAAATTCAAGTGCAGACCGGCGGATTTAATGCCGAATACGGAAACATACAGTCCGGTCTCGTAAATGTTGTAACTAAAGAGGGAAGACGAGATAAGTATTCATTCAGCTTTCGCGGAAGAATTCGCCCAGCGGGACCAAAACATTTCGGAATTGCTGCTAACGCAATAAATTCCTACTGGATTCGTCCTTATGTGGATGAAGACGTAGCTTGGACCGGAACGGCTAACGGAGCTTGGGATCAGTTTACACAGCTTCAATACGACGATTTTGAAGGCTGGTATCAGATTTCCCAAAACAGTCTTAAAGACGACGACCCAACAAATGATTTAACTCCGGAAGCCGCTCGCAGATTATATTTATTTCAACACAGAAGAGTTTTGGGAATTGATCAACCCGATTATACACTTGACGCGGGATTCGGAGGTCCGGTTCCTTTTGTCAGTCAAAGCCTCGGCGGATTGCGATTCTTTCTTTCCTACACACAAAATAAAGAGATGTATGTTATTCCTCTTTCGAGAGACAGTTACGACGATTTTTCGGGTGACTTGAAGGTAACTTCCGATATAAGATCGGGGATGAAACTGATGCTTTCCGGTTTTTACGGAAAGCAAAATGGAACAAATGATAACAACGCCGGGTTACCCGGAATGTTTCGTTCGCCGGCTAGTATAGCAGGTCAGTTGGACAGAGTGAGCTATATTGATGCAAGGATGTTTGCAACGGATTATTGGGCACCGACCGAAATTACACGTTACGGAGTAGGCGCAAAGTTTACCCATGTTCTTTCTTCCACAACCTATTATGAAGCTTCCTTAAACAGAACTTCCGAAGATTACAATACTAATCCGGGAAGATTAAGAGACACTTCTAGAATTTATCAATTTGGGAACTATTTTGTTGACGAAGCGCCCTTTGGCTTTACTCCAAACCCAAGCACCGGCATTGGCAGCGGTTTAAGAATGGGGGTTGGATTTAGTAACTCCCGCGATTCCAGTTCCATTACAAGTTATACTTTGCAAGGAGATTTTACCAGTCAGGTAGATAAATATAACGAATTTAAAGCAGGCTTTGACTTTACCTACACAGAAAATAAGGTCAATTACGCTTCGGTAGATGTTTATCTCCCGAGCGGACGTTCTCAATCGAAATGGACAACTTACCCGATACGAGGCGCTTTATATATTCAGGACAAATTAGAATTTGAGGGAATGATTGCCAACATCGGTCTGCGTATGGATTATTCCGATCCTAACAACGATTGGTATGTTTACGATCCTTACACAGAAGCGTTTACAAGTCAACTTTCTTTAGGATTGGATACATTGCTCGAAAGAAAATCGGCGGTTAAGCAGCTTACTTTGTCACCGAGACTTGGAGTCGCTTTCCCAATTACCGTAAACAGCAAACTCTATTTCAATTACGGTCATCAAAGGCAAATGCCTACTCCGGAAAACTTATTCCTGGTAAGAAGATTTACTGATAATAACGCAATTACGCGTTTAGCAAATCCGAATAATCCTTTGCAAAAAGCAATTCAATATGAATTAGGATTCGAACAAAACCTGTTCGATCAATATTTGCTTAGAATAGCCGGCTATTATAAAGACGTTTCTCTTCAGCCTGAACTTGTAGATTATATAAATTATACAAGCTCAGTAAATTATACTGTATCTGCCCCTTATGGATATTCCGATCATAGAGGATTTGAATTTACTCTCAGCAAAAACCGCGGCGCATGGGTTCAGGGATTCGTAAATTATACTTACCGCGTTTCAACCAACGGTCAGTTCGGATTTGAAAATTATTATCAGAATCCGGCGGATCAGCGGAGGGAAATTAGAGAAACGCGCGTTCAATACCAGGAAAAACCGATTCCGAGACCCGATGCGAATATGAACCTCACTTTTTTTACTCCGCAGGAATTTGGACCGAGCGTTGCAGGGTTGCATCCACTCGCCGAATTAAGATTGAATCTGCTAGGAACCTGGAGAAACGGATACTACTTTACCTGGGCGGGAGGCGGAAGCATCCCCGGGATACTTTATAACGTTCAATGGAACGATTACTGGAATCTTGATCTGCGCTTAAGTAAAACTTTTGATATCGGAAGCGTGGATCTTGAATTATTTATGGATATGAGAAACGTAACAAATCATAAATATATGACCACTTACGGGTTTGTGGACGGAAGAGATTACGAAGCTTATATGAAATCACTTCATTTGCCCGAAGACAGCTATGACCCGAAATTCGGGTACGTAAATATTCCCGGCGAAGATAAAGGAGGAGATTACAGAACAGGTCCTTATACGCCGATAGTTGCCGTCAGTAGTTTTGAAAATGTAAGCGAGCCTGTTACTTCGGCAATTTACTGGAGCTCTGCCCGTCAAGGCTATTTTGAATATGTGAACGATAATTGGCAGCCGGTAGATCAGGGAAGAATGGATGAAATACTTGAAAACAAACAATATATCGATATGCCGAATCAGGCGTTTTTCAATTTCCTTAATCCAAGGGATATTTATTGGGGCGTAAGATTAACGGTAGATTTCTAATTAAGTTGAAATGAAAGTAATTGAGGATAAAATGATAATTAACAATTTAAAAAACAAAACGCTTAAAACTTTTTCAGGGTTAATTGTTTTGTTAATTTTCGTAAGCAGTTCTTCAATTTTCGCACAATACGAAACAAGATGGATGTCGGCCGGATCATATCATAACTGGTATTCGGCAATTGGAAGCGAAATTGAGGAAGGGCTGGAAAAAAGGCAGCAATTCGGAATGCGCTATCCGGCTCTTTTCGAATATACGGATATTCAGGCGTGGAAAAGTTTGTGGATTGGCGCTGCGGATTTTACGGACGAACAGGGCACTAATTATCCACATAAAGTTGTGCACGTCGGGCCTCGCGTAAACGGCGCTTTTGAATTCTTTGCAAAAGATATAAAATTGAAGAGCAAACTTGATGCTCTTCCTATAGTTTCGGTAGACGGAATTCCTTCTTTCAGACGTCCGATAACTATTGACGAAGTTGATGAAAATATGCCTTTCGATAGAGCGATAATCAACTTAACGAACAACCAGCTCGGCTTGGAAATGGAAAGAAGAATTTACCAATTCAGCCAGCCGTATCACGATAATTACATTATTAATGAATACATCTTCACGAATACCGGCAACACGGACGATGACGAAGAAATTGAATTACCGGATAATACTCTTAAAGATCTCGTCTTTTATTTTACTTATCGTCTCGCTCCCTCGGCGCGTACAAGAAATTCTATTGCAAACTCGACCGGTTGGGGAATTAATACAATGATTGACGCTCGCGGAGACGGGCTGGGCGATAAATACGGTGACCCGGCAGACGAAAATTTTAGAGCGCAATATATTTGGCATGGATATTTTCCCGGATTTTCGGGGCCAAATAACGCAGATAATATCGGAGGACCTCTTTTTACGCCTTACGTGCCTTATACTTCCGCTACCGATACAATCGGGAGATTGGGAGCCGCGCAATTTGCAGGTATTTTAACATTGCATGCCGATACTTCTCCTCAAGATCAGACCGACGATCCGAACCAGCCTTCTACAGTTTCCTGGGAAGGATCTGACGAAAATATCTTTTCGAATAACGATGCTTATAATATCGATAAAATGAACGATGAGTACAGGCTGATGACTAAAGGTCTAAATAATGACGGTTCATACGGAAATGAAGACCGGCACGCATATAAAGTTGAACCGACGGGATATCCCGGATGGATTGAACCGACAAATGACCCTGCTCTGGGAACTTCGGGCGGGTTTTCGGCTGCGAACGGTTACGGGCCTTACACTCTGGCGCCGGGCGATTCTATAAGAATAGTCTGGGCCGAAGCCGCGGCAAGCATCAGCCACGAAGAAACCATCAAGTACGGCAGAATGATGAAGAACGGAGAAATTACGAATAAAGAGAAAAATGAAATTGTATTTTGGGGACGCGACTCATTATTCCAGACTTTCAGGAGGATACTCGACGCCAACGAAAATGATTTTGAAATTCCGCAGCCTCCTCTTCCGCCAAAAACATTTAGCGTTGACGGCGGTGGAAACAATATTACTCTTAGCTGGGACGTTTATGAAGACGATCCGAAATTAGCCGGATTTGAAATTTACCGCGCAGCCGGAAGATTTGACAGTACTTATTATCAAATCCCCGAACCGGGATATGTCTTCGACGCTTCGGCGAGAAGTTACGAAGATACCGATTTGTTAAGAGGAGTTGACTATTACTATTATATAGTTTCGGTCGGAGATGCTGCTGATAATAACGGCGCGGGATTAACTCCTCCCGGAGCATTGAAAAGCAGTCGCTACTATACGCAAACTTACGATCCTTCAAACTTGAAAAGACCCGGCGTGGAAGATCTTAGTCAGTTTAGGATTGTTCCAAATCCTTTTGTGATCTCGGCGGACGCTACTAATTTGAGATTCCCCGAACAAGGAGACCGACTCGCGTTCTTCGATATTCCGGGGCAATGCACAATTCAGATATTTACGGAATTGGGAGAATTAATTTACGAAATTGAACATACTAACGGAACCGGCGACGAATACTGGAACAGCATCACATCTAGCAATCAGGTTATTGTTAGCGGTATTTATATTGCGGTTGTTACCAATTTGAATACAGGTGAAAAGAAAATTCAGAAATTTGCAGTTATTCGTTAACTGAAAAATTTATCGGGTATATAAAATGAAAAAATATTTAATAAGATTTTGTGCGATTATTGCCTTGCTCTCAATTTCATTTTCCGGGATTGAGGCGCAGCAGCAGAAACTGGCTCAAACGGGATTTAAATTCCTTTACGTCTCTAACGACGCCAGAATAAGTTCTATGGCCGAAGCGGGAACTTCTCTCCGTTTTGGATATGCTTCTTCCATATTTTATAATCCCGCCGGAATGGCAAGTCTCGAAAAACTTGTTGATGTCTCCTTCGGGCAAACACAATGGATAGCCGATATCAATTATATGCACGGAGCTCTCGCTTTCGCACCGTGGGATAATAATTACGGAGTATTTGGAGTTTCCGTTGTAGCGGTAGATTACGGAGATTTTTATCAAACAATAAGATCGGGTAATTCGAGCGGTTATGAAGAACTTGGAAGTTACAGCCCGACGGCGTTATCTTTCGGCATCAGCTATGCGAAAATGCTTTCGGAAAAATTCTCCATCGGCGCTAACGTTAAATATGCAACGCTTACTATCGGAACGGGAGTTACCGCAATTAGCGCATCGGGGCCTGTAAAAGAAAAATTTGAAACCAACACAGTTGCCGTGGATTTCGGCGTTGTTTATAAAACCGGTTTCAAAAGCCTTAATGTTGGAATGAACATAAGAAACTTCTCGCAGGAAATTAAATTTATTGACGAGAATTTTGAACTCCCTCTTACTTTCAAAGTCGGGATGTCTATGGATATGATGGATGTGCTTCAGCCTGATCAGGATATGCATCAGTTATTCCTTGCTGTTGACGCGACAAACCCACGCGATAATAAAGAGTATATAAATGTAGGGGGCGAATATATTTTTATGAATACTCTCGCGCTACGGGGCGGTTATTCTTCATTTGATAACAACGGAGGCTTTACGGCCGGAGCCGGAGTTATGCAGGAAGTTGCAGGCTATTTACTCGCAGTAGATTACGCTTACGCTCCGTTCGATATATTTGACGCGGTTCACCGGTTTACTGTAAGATTCTCATTCTAAAAAGAAAAGTTTGTAAATGAATTATTTGGATAAAAACATGAAAAATAAAATTACAAAATCAGCATTCAAGTTTATTTCGCTACTATTATTTGCTGTGATTCTCGGCGTTACGGCTTGTACGGAAGACCCTGAAGAAACGCTTTACAGAGACGATCTGATCGGACCGGATTATCCGGCTCCGGTAATCGAAAGCGTAAATCCACCCGACGCAGCATTGGCGGGAGTTACAGTCGTTACGATTCAAGGGCAGAATTTTTCTCCTAACGTAGGCTACAATCTAGTCTTTTTCGATTCGGAACTCGGCGATATTATTTCAGCTACCGGTAACGAAATTGTTGTAAGAGCGCCGGCTTATGTTGATACCAGCGTTGATTTAAAAATCGCGGTGCGCAAAGTTGAAGATTTCAGCAATGTTTACAAATACAGATTAGAACCGGCTGTTGCGGATTATACTTTTAAAACTTCTTCTGTTATTTATAATCTCGCGGTTTCGCAGCAGGATGAGGTTTATATAAACGGAAGCGCCAAAAAGTTTTATAAAGTTATATTCCCCAGTTTGCTCGAAGAATATTCACTTTCTAATTTGTCAGGTCCGCTTCCCGATATGACATTCGGTCCCGGTAATCAGTTGTTTTATTTGTTAAATGCTACAAGTGGAAATTCCGCCATATTTTATCTTCCCTCCGGCGGCGGAGAGAGAGAACGGGTTCCGGCTTCCGGAATTAGAAACTCTACATCTCTCGATTTTGACTCTCAGCAAAATATTTGGGTTAGCTCCTCTTCGGAAAATACGATCTTTAAAGTCGATTACCCATCCGGAGAAGTTACAGAATATCCTTTCGAATATTCCATTAGCTGGCTTAAAGTTTTTGAAGGATATCTTTACGTAGCCGCATCCAACGAGAACGAAGCAGGAATTTGGAGATTCCCTATAGATAACGGTATTCTGGGAACCGAAGAAAAATACTTTGATTTTTCGGGAAATTTTCCCGATACTGATGTTACGTCTTTTGTAATTTCTGAAAACGGCGAAATTTACGCCGCCACTACAAACGATGAAATTCTTATCATTTATCCCGACGGCTCGACTGAAGTTTTATATCCTGATTTAATTAAAAAGCCGATTTTATCCGCGTTGGTTTACGGCGAAGGAAC
Organism: uncultured Melioribacteraceae bacterium; assembly: GCA_963821715.1. Lineage (GTDB taxonomy): Bacteria > Bacteroidota > Ignavibacteria > Ignavibacteriales > Melioribacteraceae > CAWGET01. The sequence continues at coordinate 232,770 of CAWGET010000004.1, read as the reverse complement.
AAGTTTTTATTATATCAGCGAAACTCCGGATGCGACCGGAAATTTGATTAATTCGATTGTGCGCGTTGACGTGGAAAAACAAGGCGCGCCTTATTACGGCAGGCAGTAAATTAAAAACACTAAATAATATTCACAACAAAAGGAGAAGCAATATGTTAAAGAAACTTACAACCATTTTTGCGGTTATGGTTTTATTTTCCATTACCGCTAATGCGCAGTGGGAAAATCTCGGCGCTTGGCCGGATACATCTTACAAAGGCGGATCTCACGGTATAGCCGTTGATCCGGATGGAAAAGTATGGACAACAAGTTATTATCAAACAGGCTGGGTAACTCCTGATGCAGACACTATTAATACTAGTCCTATTTATATTTTTGAAGCTGACGGAACTCTCAATGACATTCTTTATTTTGTAACCGATGGAACTGTTACTGATACATTAGCTCCCGGAGCTGGCAATAACAGGGGTATAGGTGTAATGCCAAACGGTAATATTGTTTACGTTCAAGCTGCGCCAACAAAAGCTATAATAATTGATTATCAAACAAAAGCAAGGGTTACCAGCGCTTTATTGCCGGAAGTAGGTTCTTCTCCTACAGCTCCTGCAATTGATGAAAACGGCAATATATATGTTGGACCCGTTGCCGGCGGAAATATTGTAATTTATGATGAAAATTTAGATTTTGTTGAAAATGCGGTTGAAGGTCCTCCTTTTATTTCCAGAACAATGGAAGTTTCCAAAGACGGATTTACAATTTACTGGATGCCTTTTACCGGATTAAAGACTTATGTTTATACTCGCGCTGATGAATTCTCCGGTTTCGAGTTGACAGATTCAATCCACGAAAATATGAGCATCGAATCTTCAGCTTGGCAGCCGGAAACCGGGTTGTTGTGGGTTTCCAACGATGGAAGAGGCACGGCCAAAAGCAATTTAACCTGGTATGGTTACGATACCGAGACTAATACATTTGTCGATAGTTTTAAATTAGCTCCTTCTGCAACTCCTGCAGACGAATTACCAAGAGCTCTTGATTTCAGCCCTGACGGAAAAGCAGCGTATGTAGGATTATTCGGCACCGCCTTCGATAGAGTTTACAAATTTGTACAAGAAGGAACCGGAGTTGAATTAGAAGAAGGCGTTGTTGTCGAAGATTACGCTTTGGAACAGAACTATCCTAACCCATTTAACCCAAGCACTACTATCAGTTTCTCTATTCCAGAAGCAGGAATGGTTACTCTGAAAGTTTACGATATGCTTGGACAGGAAGTTGCTACTCTTGTAAACGAAGAATTAGCTCAGGGACAGTTTAACGTTGATTTTAATGCAAGCAACCTTTCATCGGGAACTTACATTTATCAGTTAAATACCCAAGGCGCAACAATTGCTAAGAAAATGATGCTGCTAAAATAAGCTGATTTTTCTTTTCAGATTTACAAAAGCCTCGTTTGAATAAAGCGGGGCTTTTTTTTAAAACATTGAACAAAAGAATTACAAAAGAGAATTGAACAGAGGAATTGAACAAGTAATTAAACAAGAGAATTAAACAAGAGAATTGAACAAAGAAATTAAATAAAGGAATTGCACTAAAGAATTACACACCACTTCGCTAAAAAATCTCTTATCTTATACGATATTTGAAATTCTATTGCCGTCCGCTTCAGCGGACGGAAAGCTAAGCTAAAAAACACACAAGGCTTTAGCCTCATATAAATTTATATTTACTCATCATAATTTGTAGAGACGCGGCTGTCACTGAACTTGTCGAAGTGTGCCGCGTCTTTACGTTTTGAAGAGAAGCTAGACCTAAGACACGAGACAACTTCATAGGTTGAATTAATTCGCTTTTGAAGTTTAATGAATAAAATCATAATCTTAATTTGCAATAGCTTTAAATACGAATCATCTTATTACCATCTCACTTGTCCAGGCGAAGTCGGAGACGAAGCCGGACGTTTCACTTCTCACGCCCTGCATCATCCAACTCAATTATTTCTTTTCCGGCTACTTCTTTTAACTGCGGCAGAATCTCATCCTTATTTCCTACGGCGAGAACAACCAGTTTATCCGGCAGAATATTATTAACCGCCGCAGTTTTTACTTCTTCAAGCTGAGTATGTAAAAATCTTATCAATGTAGGTATCTAAATAATTCTTCGGCAGACTGTAAACAATTAAATTGGCAATGTTTTTTGCTATTTTGGAATTCGTCTCGAAGAGGGAAGGATATCTTTTTACTAAATAAGATTTTACATAATTCAATTCGTCTTCGGAAATCGTTTCCCGGATCAAATTTAATTCCTTTATTACCTCAGAAACGGAAGCGCCGGTATACCGGCTTTCTACGGAAGCCCCAACTCTAAAGTATCCCAAATATTTTGTGTAATTGAAATTAGAGTTTGCGCCGTAAGTGTATCCTTTATCTTCTCGTAAATTTAAATTTATTCTGCTTGTAAATTGTCCGCCCAAAATAGTATTAACCAGACTTTTGGCATAATATTCCGGATTATTTCTTCCAGTAGAAATATGCCCGACACGAATTTCAGACTGGGGCGCGTCATTTTTATGGACTAAGTAAAATCGCGTATCTTCTAACGCGGGAGATTCAACCTTATCCATATTCATTATTTTATTCTTCCAAAAACCGAAATATTTTTCCATCCGATCTTTGAGTTCGGCTTCATCAATATCGCCCACTACTATCATTGTGGAATTCGGAACCGAATACGCCCGGGCGTAAAAATCTTTTATATCGTCATTCGTAATATTTTTCAGCGAACTTACTTCGCCGAAGGGCTGAAAGGCATAAGCTGTATCATGGTAAACTAACTTCTCGAATACGGATGAGGCAACGTAGCCGGGATTATCTTTCATTTGATGCAATTTGGAAATAATCTTCGATCGCTCGCGCTCAAATTCCGGTGCGCTGAAATGAGGCTCGAGAATAACTTTAGACATTAATTCCAGCGATCTGTTAAAATGTTCTTCCAAGCACACCATCGATAACATTGTATTATCGTGGTCGGCGGAAACCCCGAATATAGTACCGAGCATTTCAATTTCATTATCGAGCTGAAGCGAATCATATTCGCCTGCGCCTTCATCTATAAGCGCGGCCGTTAAATATGCCAGTCCCTTCTTACCTGCGGGATCGTCTTTGCTGCCGCTCTGAATTAAAAAATTCATCTGGACTATCGGTAAATTTGTTTTCTTTACAAAATAAATATCCAGACCGTTCGACAGTTTAAATGTTTTTATTTCTGGAAGTTGAAAAATAATTTTTCCCTGTTCCAATGGTCTAACGCTTCTGTCTAAATTCATTCTATATTTTTCTCCTTCGGAAGAACGGATAATTCCACATACGGTTTATCAATATATTTTTCAATCACTTCTACGATATTTTCGCTGCTTATATCATTGTAGCGAGATAGATCGTAAGAAAATGAATTCGGTTCATTTCTGAAAAAATTGTAGTTGTTTAATTGGTTGGCTAAAGTGTCAATATTCTGTAAAGAAAAAATGAACGACGATTTAATCGAATTCTTGGCTCGGACTAATTCTTCTTCCGTAACGCCTTCTTCTTTTATCTTTTTTATCTCGTTAAATATTTCTTCGCGAATTGTTTCGAGTTCCACGCCCGGCTTTGCCGTTGAGTAAATAACGAAAGGTCCGTAATACTTAGCCGAAAATTGAAACGCCCCGATATCCTGAGATATCTGTTTTTCGTAAACCAGACTTTTATGCAGCCTGCCGTTTTTAGAGCCGGTTAAAATATCTGACAATACATCGAGCGCCGCATCGTCTTCGCCGAAAATTTTATCGCTGTGCCATGCTAAATGTAAACGGGGAAGATAAACATCATCCCGATGAACAATTTTTTTTATTTCGTCTAAAGTCGGTTTACCGTTAGTAACTTTTGGAATTTCACTTCCGGTAGGAATTTCGTCAAAATATTTTTTAATAAGTTCTTTTGTTTTTAGGAAGTCGATATCGCCGGCTACAACTAACGTTGCATTGTTTGGAGCGTAATACTTTTTGAAAAATTCCCTGGCGTCTTCCAATTCAAATTTTTCAATATCCTCCATAAATCCTATCGTCTGCCAAGAATAAGGGTGTTCATCGGGATAAAGATTTTGAAATATCAATTCCCATGCTAAACCGTACGGCTGGTTATCGTATCGCTGCCGTCTCTCGTTCATAACCACATCTTTTTGGTTGTCCAGTTTTTCCTGCGTTAAAGCCGATAGAAAAAATCCCATCCGGTCGCTTTCGAGCCAGAGAGCTGTTTCTAAAAAAGTTGAAGGAACGGTTTCGTAATAATTCGTCCTGTCGAAACTCGTGGAGCCGTTTAATCTTCCGCCGATTTCTTCTATGAACCGGAAGTGTTCTTCCTTCTTAACATTTTCCGAACCTTGAAACATCATATGCTCGAAGAGATGAGCGAGACCGGTTTTGCCTCTTTTTTCGTTGGCTGATCCGACTTTGTACCATACATTTACGGCGGCGAGAGGAATTGTCTGATCACGGTAAAGGATGACTTCCAGTCCGTTATCCAGCGTAAATTTTTCGTAATCAACATTTAATAAATTATTCTGCATTTTACTCTTCTTCCTTTAAGATAAACTCAATCCGCTCTAATTTTCCGTCAATATTATTATTCGGCTGGATGCCGAACATTTTTGCCAGAAGCGGATATATATCAGTATTCCAAAAAGTGCCCGATTTGAAATTATTTTTAAATTTTGGTCCTTCGGCAATAAAAATTCCATGCATATCAGTCTGATGATTAGAATATCCGTGCGCACCTTTCCGGTATTCATTTTTCTTTCCCTTTCCGTTTTCAAGACTCCAGCCCAAATCCGCAATAATTAAAATATCTTTAATAAAAGGATTTTTAGAAAAGTGATAATAATCGGGAATTTCTTCTTTTTTGTATACGGAACAGTTAGTTAAATTATTTTTTAATGATTGATAGACCGAATCGCCGTTTGTTTTTGTTCCTATCATCATAAAAGGTCCGCCGTCGGAAATCTCAACTTCTGTAACGTTGATGAACTTCGAGATGTCTATAATTCTCTGCGGACTAATTTCAGTCATTCCGTGGTCAGATGCAATGATAATATTAATGCTTTCTTCGAGTTGTGTTTCTTCAAGTTTTTTTTTGAGATAGAAGACTAAACTGTCGAGTCCGGCGACCGCATTATTCAGTTCGGGGGAATTGGGCCCAAAATTATGGCCGTAAGTATCAGCCGCGTCAAAGTAAAGTGTTATGAAATGTGGGCGTTCTTTTTCGGGAAGACTAAGCCACTTAGCGACCGTATCAATTCTTTCTTTGTATGGTTTCCGATGCTCATATTTTTTATAATAAGTTGGATGACGGTATTCCGTAGTTACTTCGGAGCCGGGCCAAAAATAGCTCGCAGTTTTTATTCCCTGTCGTTCCGCTGTTTCCCAGAACGCTTCGCCGCGGTACCATTTAGCGTCGCGTACGGAAACGGTATCGCCCAATCTGTAAACTTCGCCGGTAAACGGATCGGTAAAAGAATTGCTGATTATTCCATGATTTTCCGGATACATTCCTGTGATAATCGAATAATGATTAGGAAAAGTTTTGCTCGGAAAACTTGGGCGAAGCGAAAGCGCGTGCACCCCGTTATTAATCATTTCCTGAAGATTTGGAGTGATGCCGCGGTTAACATAATCCCAGCGGAATCCGTCGAAGGAAATTAATATAATATAAGTATCTGAATTTTGGGAATGAAGCGGATAGCTGAATAAAACTATAAGCAGAAGAATTATTTTTTTCATTTTTTGACAGTATTTTTTTATGGGAAACATCTAAAAATAATTAAAAAATTATTGCGAAAAAGAATTAAAAACATTGCAAAAAGAATTAAAAAAAGAAATTAAGCAACAGAATTAAACAAGAGAATTAAACAACGGAATTTAATGTAAAATGTTTTAGCTCCGTAGGAGCGGCATATTAAAAATACTACAAAAGAAAATTACACAGATTTCTGAAATTCTATTGCCGTCGGCTTCAGCGGACGGAATGTTAAACTAAAAAACACAAAAGGCTTCAGCCTCATTAAAATTTATATTTGCCCGTCATAATTTGTAGAGACGCGGCATACCCTGTCTGCCGCCAGGCAGGCGCGTCTTTACTTTGGGAAGCTTTGCACAAAACAAACGATGAGAAACTTACGCTATGTCTCTTCTGTAAAATCGAATTATCTTTTTGCCGTCTCACTTGTCGCGGCGAAGTCTGAGACGAAGCCGGACGTCTCACATTTGACCTCAACATCATCCTCAAACCTCAACTTCAATCATAAAAAAAGCCGCCCTTTTGAGGCGGCTTCATTTAGTCAATCATAAAAAAATATTTTTATAATCTTACACTTATACCAACATTAAATGTTCTCGGCAGACCGAAATATACTTCGGCGTCGTCTGCGCTGTGAGTTTTGCCGTTATCACTGAAGGCATTGTAAGCGCTGTTATCTGTCGCGTCCGAAATATATTCTGTATCAAGCAAGTTAAATACATGAGCGAACAATTGGAAATTAACGCCCTGCAAATTAAACGGAATATCGTAAGCGAAATGAAGATCGATCAGAGTATAAGATGGAACTTCCCAGCTTTGAGCTCTGTCGGTCGGTTCGGTTCTGCTGAACGGATCCCAATCTGCGTAGAAACTTGTGTTATATTTTACGATTGCGTTAGCCCTAAATCCTTCGAAAGGAAAGATTGTAGTCCCGATAGTGAACTGTGTTTGAGGAGCGTCGCCCACTTTCAAACCGTCAACGTAAAAGTTATATGGTACGTCTGCTGCGGCTTCGGTTGAATAATCTTTATAAACGCCGCTTACATCGTTAAGATATTTCCAATTTCCTATGGAAGCCGCTGCATCAAACCGGACTAAGCGAGCCGGCTGATAGATTCCCTCAAATTCAAATCCCGAGTGGAGAGCGTCCATACCGGTGATAACAACTAAAGCGTCGGTTCCGTCCTGATTGATAATAGTTCTTGTAGTTGTCCGGTCTTTCCAGGTGGTATAGTAATAATTAAGTTTAAGGTTTAATCTTCCCTGAAGCATTACATAATTAACTCCGGCTTCGTATGAATTAAAGATTTCATTTTTCGGATCTTCCACTTTTGTTCCGTCTCTATCGCTTATAACCTGATCAAAGATCGGCACTTTGGAAACGTAACCAATATTTCCGAAAACGGAGAGATCTTTTGTTAATCGATAATTAGCACCGCCTTTTATTTGATAACCGGAAATATTATCGGATTCGGCGTAAAGCTCGTTACCTGCGTTATCTTTAAGGAAGTGATTGGTATATGTATATTTAATGTTTGAATAACCACCCATTCCGTAAACTGTTACTTTATCTGCCGTATATTCACCTTCTCCATAAAATCCAAGCCAGTCGACTGTGTTGGTGAAGAAGTAATCAATTTTATCGCCCAGACCTTTTCTGTAATCATTAGGGGAATCGAATTCATTACCGTCAAAAACTATATAATCCCCGCCGAGAAGATCTCTTACTTCACGAAAATGTTCTATTTCGGCTGTTCTCCAATCAACTCCGAAAGAAGTTCTAAAAGATTTGGAAAATTTGTAATAGGCTTTGGAAATTGCACCGATAGTCCACTGATTGTTGTTGCTGTTTCTTAGAATACCTGTGGAACCGTCTTCTGCGTTTCTATTCCTTTCAATAGTCGCATCCCAATCAACTCTTCTTGTTGGGAAAGAATAGTCATAAACCAAACTGCCGAAAGTTCCCGATCCGCCGCCTGTTCCACCTGAATAGTATAACGTGGAATACCAGCTTAAATTATCGGATAACTGCGAATAGTAATTTAAGTTAGCCAGAGGTTTGTGATAGAAATTCTCTCTTTCGTTTATGAAAGCAGGATCATAACGTTCTTCTTCGCTGCCATTCCAATACTGTTTTCCAGTATAGGAAGGACTTACGGAATTCCAAGTTTGATTATATAATCTATCGGCTTCGGGAAATTTCTCTAAAGCTGCGGGATCGTAGCCGTCCAGATCTTTTGCGTAATCAGCACTGTAAACTCCAATGTTTTGTCTGTAGAGGTTCTGTCCGTGACGCTGAGGCGCGCCCATAAAATAAGCTTCTAATCTATTTCTGCTGTTAATATTAAAACTTGCGCCAAAGTAATAAGCCCAAGCGTCTGTCCAGGTTTTTTCGATAACGCCGTCGCCGGTTTTTCTAACAACCGAAGCGCTGAACGCATATTTATCGTTAATTAATCCGGTATTTCCTTCAAGAGTTGATTTGAAAAAACCGTCGCTTCCAATTTCTTGTTTATACTGAACGCCTGCAGTCTGGCCGGCGGGATCGGTAATAACATTCATTGTTCCGCCGACTGAAGGAGTTGCGAGATTTATAGCGCTTAGTCCGCGCTGAAGCTGAATTGAAGAAGTTGCATCGCCTATTCCGTCCCAGTTACTCCAATAAACCCAGCCGTTTTCCATATCGTTTATCGGCACACCGTTTATCATAATAGCAACATTTCTCTGGTTAAATCCGCGTACGTTAATTCTAGCATCTCCGGCACCGCCGCCGTTCTCGGTAGCGTAAACTGAAGGAGTTGTATTAAGGACCAACGGAATATCTCTGGAGCCTAATTTATATTCCATCTCTTTTTTATCAATATTTGTAAAAGCAACCGGAGTTTCTCTTTCTTTTGCTCTATCGGCTAAAACCGTAAGAGAAAGAGAGAATTCGTACTCTTCCATTTGATAATCGAGCTGCATATTTGAATTTACATCCAAATCCTCTTTAATCGTTTCGTAACCGATATAACTTACCATAAGAGTATATTTACCCTTAGGCACGCTCAATTCAAAATTTCCGTTTTCATCGGTTGCGGCGCCCATAGTTGTATTTTCCAGATAAACATTTGCTCCTATCAGCGGCTCGCCTGTAGCTCCTTCGGTTACCTGTCCCGAAACATTATATGTTTGGGCAAATAATGCCGATGAAGCTATCATCATTAGAAGAATTATTAATTTGTAGGTTTTTGCCATTTTGCTTCGCCTCGCGTTTTGGTTGTGAAAAATAATTTAGTTATGTAAAATAAGGACAAATCGTTATATCTTTCAATTGCCGAAAGATGACTTAACAATTTATTAATATATGTGGGCATGATAAATTTTTTATTCATCGGTAGAAAAATTAAGACATTTAACAACAAATATAAAATTAAATTTTAATTATTTTTCAGCGATCCGATTTTACATAGATAGCAGCCTATTTTCGCATATTTTCAAGCAATTTTTTTAATCGTAAAACCATTTATTTTAGATGATAAACATGAGAAGCGATTTAAAATAATCATCCGTTAAAAACCTTCCAGTTTATAATTTAATTCCTTCCAAGATCTCTTTCCCAACGTTCGTTCCGAATCCAACACGGCAGTTTAATAAATTGATAATTCGACGAACAAAGTAAGTAGAAATCTTTGAAGTCAACACAGTAGATAATATAATCCATTTTGCCCCATTTAGTTATCTAAGCTCCAATAAAAAACTTGAATATTTTTAATTTTCTAATTAAATTCTTGTACAATTGTACATTAATATGAAGGATTTAAATGAGTTTGGTTGTGGATACTTCTATTATTATTGCGGTAATTACAAATGAAAATAGTAAATCAAATCTAATAAAAATTACAGGAGGAGAAGATCTAGTTGCTCCTTTATCGCTTCATTGGGAGATTGGAAATGCTATTTCTGCGATGTTTAAAAGAATGAAGATTGATTTAAAAACCTCAAGGAAAGCTATAGAATATTATAAAATGATTCCAATAAGATTAATTGACGTGGATATTAACAGATCAATTGAAATATCGCATAAATATAAAATATATTGTTATGATGCGTATTTTTTGGAATGTGCGAAAAACTATGGCTCGTCGTTATTGACCTTAGATAAAGGCTTGTCTGTGGTGGCAAAACAAATGAATATAAATGTAATCGAGGTATAAATGAATACATATACATATAGCGAGGCACGTCAAAAATTAGCGGCATTGTTAGATAAAGCGAAAAAAGATGGGAAAGTTTTAATTAAAAGAAAAGACGGTTCAGTTTTTGAACTAAAATCAGTTAAGAGCAAAAAATCGCCTCTCGATGTTAAGGGAGTTAATATCAAGTTAGATAAAGAAGAAATTATTGATATACTAAGAGAAGTAAGAAGCAGATAAAGAGAAATCTATCACTATTTATTTATTTCTTGTTGCAGAGACATTGCATGCAACGTCTCTGCCATTTAAATTCAATCTGCAAAGTTCACTATTTAACTCCTACGGAGTTAGAAATATATCGTTTCATCATGATTCTACTGAAATATAATTCCTACGGAATTATGACTATTTAAGATTGTTATTACTTTGGGAAAATCTCGTTATTCCCTAAATATCTCAATAATTGTATCTATTTCCACGGAGTTCGGAATATATCGCTTGACTAATATCTACTGAAATATAATTCCTACGGAATTATGACTAGCCGTTGGACTATATGAAGTTGCAATACCAACTCCTTTAGGAGTTGCATTTCAGTAGTAATCCTTTAAGAGTAAAGAACCAACTCCGGCAGGAGTTGCATTTCAGTAGAAACCATCCAAGCAAGAAAGAATCAACTCCGTCAGGAGTTGCATAAGATTATCTAAAAAGATAAATTCCGAATAAAGTAAAACATCATAATAAAAGTTATGGCAAACACGTTCTCACAAATCAATAATATCGAATATGATGAGAAGTATTTATTTAATTGGATTGAAGAAATTTAACTCCTACGGAGTTAAAAAAACTGCTTCATAAACTATCTACTGAAATATAATTCCTACGGAATTATGACTAGCCGTTGGGCTATATGAAGTTGCAATACCAACTCCGTCAGGAGTTGCATAAGATTATCTAAAAAGATAAATTTCGAATAACGTAAAACATCATAATAAAAAGTTATGGCAAACACGTTCTCACAAATCAATATCCACATAGTTTACGCAGTCAAGGGTCGTCAGAGCCAGTTATCAAAAACCTACCGCAAAGAACTTTACAAATATTTAGCCGGGATTATAAAAAATAAAGGACAGAAGGTATTAGCCATTAACGGAACGGCGGATCATATTCATTTATTTATTTCCATGACTCCCGACTTGGCTATATCTGATTTGATAAGAGATGTAAAACGTTTCTCAACGTCCTTTGTAAATCAAAAAAAATGGACGCGCGGTAAATTTTATTGGCAGGAAGGTTTCGGCGCTTTTTCATATTCTAATTCACAAATTCCGGATGTGATAAAATACATTGAAAAGCAGGAAGAACATCATCGCATTCATTCTTTCCGGGAAGAATATTTAAAATTATTAAAAAACTTTAATATCGAATATGATGAGAAGTATTTATTTAATTGGATTGAAGAAATATAACTCCTACGGAGTTAGAAATATATCGTTTCATCATGATTCTACTGAAATATAATTCCTACGGAATTATGACTATTTAAGATTGTTATGATTTTGGAAGATCTCGTTATTCCTAAATATCTCAATAATTGTATCTATTTCCACGGAGTTCGGAACATATCGCTTGACAAATATCTACTGAAATATAATTCCTACGGAATTATGACTAACCGTTGGGCTATATGAAGTTGCAATATCAACTCCTTTAGGAGTTGCATTTCAGTAGAAACCATTTGAGAGGAAAGCACCAACTCCGTCAGGAGTTGAATAAAAATATTTAAACAGATAAATTCCGAATAAAGTAAAACATCATAATAAAAGTTCTGCAAACACATTATCACAAATCAATAAAATAGAATATGATGAGAAGTATTTATTTAATTGGATTGAAGAAATATAACTCCTATGGAGTTAAAAAAAAATGCTTCATAGACTATCTACTGAAATATAATCCCTACGGAATTATGACTATTTAAAATTGTTATTACTTTGGGAAGATCTCGTTATTTCCTAAATACCTCAATAATTGTATCTATTTCCACGGAGTTCGGAACATATCGCTTGACAAATATCTACTGAAATATAATTCCTACGGAATTATGACTAACCGTTGGGCTATACGAAGTTACAATACCAACTCCTTTAGGAGTTGCATTTCAGTAGAAACCAGTTGAGGGGAAAGCACCAACTCCGTCAGGAGTTGCATAAGATTATCTAAAAAGATAAATTCCGAATAAAGTAAAACGTTCTCACAAATCAATAAAATAGAATATGATGAGAAGTATTTATTTAATTGGATTGAAGAAATATAACTCCTACGGAGTTAAAAAATAATGTCGTTCATCAGGCTATCTACTGAAATATAATTCCTACGGAATTATGACTATTTAAGATTGTTATTACTTTGGGAAGATCTCGTTATTTCCTAAATATCTCAATAATTGTATCTATTTCCACGGAGTTCGGAACATATCGCTTGACTAATATCTACTGAAATATAATTCCTACGGAATTATGACTAACCGTTGGGCTATATGAAGTTGCAATACCAACTCCGTTAGGATTTGCATTTCAGTAGAAACCATCCAAGGAAGAAAGAACCAACTCCGTCAGGAGTTGAATAAAACTTTATTGTTAAACTTCAACAGCGCTTTTCTTAATTCTAAAATTTGTAAATTAATACTTCGTATTTTGTTCATCTTTAAAATAAAGGCAATTCTTTGAAAGAGGAAATTTTAAATAAACTAAAAAAAATTAAAGTCGTAATTACAGACGTTGACGGCGTGCTTACAGACGGAGGACTTTATTATTCGGATGACGGGCTTGTCATCAAAAAATTTAACGTGAAAGACGGAATGGGAATTAGACTTTTACGCGAAGCGGGTATTGAAAGCGGAATTATTTCTACTGACACATCAAAGATTATGGTCGTACGCGCCGAGAAATTAAAAATGGATTTCAGCTACACAGGCATTTGGGGAAAGAAGAAAAGCTGAAAGAAATTTGCGAAGAAAGGAATATAAAACCGGAAAATGCCGCTTTTATTGGCGATGACGTTAACGATCTCGGAATAATTAAGGAAGCCGGGTTTTCCGCATGTCCTTCGGATTCGGTTGAAGAAGTGTTAAAATCTGTGGATTTAGTTTTAAAGAAAAAAGGCGGCGAGGGAGTATTCAGAGAATTTGCCGAGTTAATCTTAAGCGCTCAAAAAAACATAAAGGATTAAAATGAAATTTTATGCGATTGCTTTTATATTATTTTTCGGCGGAGTTTACTTCGCTCAAACAAATTATCCCGAAATAAATTCAGAAATTGAAAAAGGAAATTTTACGAAGGCTGAAACTATGATTGATGAAAAAATAAATTCCGGCGAAGTTTCGGAAATCGAAAAATTAGACCTTGAATTTCAAAAAGAGAGAATGGAAAGAATAAAACAAGATTTCCGCAAAACCAAAGACGATATTTTAGAATATGTGAAGAAATATTATCCCGAAGCCAATGAAAATACTCTGACAAAATGGGAAGAAGACGGATCGCTGGAATTTATGGTAATAGACGGAGAGAAAAAATACTTCAACCGTTCCCATACAAATCTCTTCTTGATAAACAAAGAAGCGAAAGGCCAGAAGGCAAAAGTAGCAGGCAAAACGGAAGACGGACTTTATGTTTTCCTTCAGGATTATCTTCCTAAAGTACTTAATGAATTTAACGAGACCGGTAAAAATATTTTAAAGCCGCAGGAATTTGAAATTAATTACAAGCTGACTGTTGACGCCGACGCTGTTCCGGAAGGAGAAATTATCCGTGCATGGCTTCCTTTCCCGAAAGAAAATCATAAAAGACAGGGAAGCGTCGAATTGCTTTCGGTAAATTCGGAAGAATATGTTATCTCCGATGATTCAAATTTCCACAGAACAATTTATTTTGAAAAGGAAGTGGCAAAGAGGAAAGCCGACCGATTTTTGAGCTGGTTTTGAAATATACCGGCTATAATGAATATTATGATCTTTCAGCTGATAAGGTAAAACCAGTATGATGAAAATTCTGAACTATATAAAAATTTTACTTCCGAAAGAGAACCGCATATTGTTTTTACAGATGAAATAAAAACACTTTCAAAAGAAATTGTCGGCGATGAAACAAATCCATATTTAAAAGCAAAGAAAATATTTACATGGATTAGCGAAAACATTCCTTGGGCAGGCGCACGGGAGTATTCCACAATTGGAAATATTTCCGATTACTGCGTTGCAAATATGCACGGAGACTGCGGGATTAAAACAATTTTATTTATGACTTTGGCGCGGTACAACGGAATTCCCGCAAAGTGGCAAAGCGGGTGGATGATGCATCCGGGCGAAATTAACCTGCACGATTGGGGTGAGATTTATTTTGAAGGGATCGGCTGGGTTCCTGTGGATCAATCCTTTGGTATAGTGGATTCAGAAAATGAAGCAGTTAAATATTTTTTCCTCGGGGGAATTGACGCCTATCATTTTATAGTGAATGATGATTACTCCAAGCCGTTATTCCCGGCAAAAATTTATCCGAGAAGCGAAACGGTAGATTTTCAGCGCGGCGAAGTTGAATGGCGCGGGGGCAATTTATATTTCGATAAATGGGATTATGAAATGGAAATTAATTAGTGAAATACTGAAACAAAGAAATTGAGATTTAAAAAGAGAATTGAAGAGAAAGACAAAAATCGATTTGTGAAATTTTCATTGATCAATATTCCTTTAACAATTCTCTTTCGCAATAAAAAGCCAACCTCTAAGAACACGAAGAATGATTAAAGCACACAAAGAAAAGCTAAACGGTACATCTTTTTGAAAGGCTATGTTCGGACACTTTGGATTTTCGTGCGAAATAAATTTCACAAAGTAACGCCACTAAATGCCGTTTCTACTTTATCATCCGGAATCTATCTCTACAGAATATCAGCAGGAGGATTATATCCAAACTAGAAAATTTGTTTTGATGAAATAAAATTTACTGTCATTTTGTCGCTGAATATTCGCATGACCTGCTTGTGACCTGTTACAGTAGAGTTCTAGTATAGTTGTAGACTCTCTGTAGCGGCGGAGAAATATTTTAAAAAGTTTATTTTTGGCTCATAATACCAAATTTATTTTTTTCACGGAATTAGATTTGAATAATTACCCGCCTGACAATTTGTCAAACTTAGATATCCCGTCCTTATTAAAAATTAAGAGAAAATTTAGTATCCCTTGTTTAAACTTATCCAATACTTTCGATAATGCTGTAAAGGATTGAATTATTAATTACAAGGAAGTATGTGTTATGAAGAAGTTGATACTATTACTATGTCTGTTAGGTTTAATCAGTACCGTGAAAGCGCAAATTATCGAAAATTGGCAGCAGGTAAACTCACCCACGAATAAACATCTTTGGTCTGTACATTTTGTTGATGATAACCGGGGATGGATATCAGGAGATTCGGGATTGGTGATCCACACAGATGACGGCGGAGAAACCTGGCAGCAGCAATTTACCGGATCGGAATTAAGACTTCAGTCGATACATTTTATTGATGAATATAATGGATGGACGGTCGGTAAAGATGGAAATTTGTTTTACACGAACGACGGAGGAAACAATTGGAATTTTGTTGAAGGCGTGGCCGATACTAATCTCACTCACGTTTTCTTCATCAACAAAAATGTTGGCTGGATAACCGGCGCGAATGGATTGATAATGAAATCGGAAGACGGCGGAAAAAGTTGGAGCAAAAAAGAATCGGGCACAAGCGAATACATGACCGCAATTGAATTTATTGACGAAAACACCGGCTACGCAACAGCGCCTCTCATCATTTTAAAATCCGAAGACGGAGGAGAATCCTGGACTCAGGCTTACAAAAGCGGGAGCGAAGAATATAAAGATTTAGCTCTTACTTCGGTAAATTCTGTTTGGGTTGCCGGAAGAAACTGGGGCTCCGGCAGCGAAGCGAGAATAATTGCCACAACCGACGGCGGCGAAAACTGGCAGCCGCAAGAGACAGGAATTACCGGAAGTTCAATTATTTCGGTTTCTTTCAGGAATGAAATGAACGGTTTAGGAGTAGGCAATAAAGGAAAAATAATTGTAACGAGAGACGGCGGGAATAGTTGGGATATTCAGCCGGCTGATTCCAATGATTTTTACCTCGACGCGCAGCTGCTTCCTTCCGGAGCGGGATATATTTGCGGGATGAACGGAATGATTAAGAAGAAAATCGTGCGGAAATCTCTTAAAATCACAGCGCCGGAAAAAGACATTCAAAAATTATTTTATCCCGGCGATAACTTAGAAATATCCTGGACTTCCGAAGGAATTGAAGATATGAAGTTAGAATATTCAATCAACTTCGGAAAAAACTGGCAAACTATTGATGAGAATATTCCTGCAGTAAATAATATTGACGGCAGCGGAACTTCACACGGAAGTTATACATGGCAAGTTCCCTATAAACCTACATCTTTTCTTAAGTTGAGAATCTCATCCGGCGACTTAGAGGAAGTTATTCCCGCCGATGAAAAATTTCCAAATATCGCTTATGTAATCGCTTCGCAAAATACGAAATGGGAAAAAACAAAACTTCCAACAGACGCGGCGCTTAACTCAGTCTTTTTTATTGATGAGCAGAATGGCTGGATCTGTGGAAGCGAAGGGACAATTTTAAATACGACAGACGCCGGCAACAATTGGACGGAACAGGCTACTCCGGTAAATGAAGATCTGAACGAAATTATTTTTGAAGACGAATTAAATGGCGTCTGTTTCGGTACGGAAACAATTTTGGTTACTGATGACGGAGGAGCAAACTGGCATCTGATTCGCGACTTGATTGATGACGATGTTGTAATGATCGATTTCGTCGATAAAGATAACGGATGGATGGTTAAACCATTCAACAATAATTTGATTCTTTATAAAACCGAAAACGGAGGACAAAACTGGAATAATATTTTTTCATTCAATATGGAGCAGTTAAATTCCGGCGATATTAATTTTGTAAACGCGCAGTTCGGATGGAGCTGGTGGTTTGAAGGATTGGATACGATTTATTTGAACAGAACTTCAGACGCGGGATTTATGTGGAATTCAGTGGAACTCCCGGGGTTCAATAAATATCTTGAAATAAATATGTACTCGGAAGATTTCGGCGTCGTACTCGGAAGAGAAGAGGAGACCGGACCTAAAACTCTTTATGTTACTGAAAATAAAGGAGTAAACTGGGAAAGGGTTGTTTCTGATATTATGCCCAAATATGTGTTTGAAGATTCGCTCTTATTTTCCACGCAGCTAATGAGATTGAGCAGGGAAGTTAACGGCGTATCGGAACAAAATAATTATAGACTGATCCAGATATCCGATAACGCCTGCATGGATTGGAGCTTAAATTATTTCGCTCCTGCCGATTCATCTAATAAAATAAATAATTTCTTTACTTACGACGGAAATATTTTATGGGCTGCCGCGGATAACGGATTTTTATACAAAGCCGGAGAAATTGTAACAAAAATTGAAAATGAGACTCATCTAGTTGAAGATTATCGGCTTTACCAAAATTATCCCAATCCCTTCAATCCGGCAACGACGATAAAATTTAATCTCCCTGAAAAAGAAAATGTAAAGCTGGAAGTATATAATCTCTTGGGAGAAAGACTAAGCGTCTTAATAAATGAAGAATTGAACGCGGGGGAACACAGCGTAAAATTTGACGGCTCAAATTTATCTTCCGGGATTTATCTATATAGAATCACAACGGAGAAATTTGAGGAGACAAAGAAATTCGTGTTGATGAATAAATAGTCTCTCAGTTATAATTTGAAAATGAAGCGGAGATTCTGAAAGATTTCCGCTTCAACTTATTGTTATAAGCTAGGATGTTTTCAATCTATATGAATGGTTTAAGCGTTAAATTGATGTGATGTAGAATACGGCGCTGCCGCCAAAAAAGAACTATATTTTTATAAATAAAATGAAGTTTAACATTTTATGTTATTAAATTTTATAAATATAATTTAAATTTGAATAAACGTTTAAAGGTAATTATGTTCTTAACTTTTTTCCCTATTAAAAATTCAAGCGTCTCCACCGACCAACGGAATGGGAAAGATTTAAACCTTCCTGATTATCAAATCCTTAAAATTAAAAACATCATAAAACTAATCTGGGCAAAATAATGAAGAATATTATATTGTTAATGTTATTGAATTTTTTTCTATTCTCAATGGTTTATTCACAAAAAGAAGGTGGAATAGCTTTCAGGATAGACGATAACCAAAAAATTGACAGATATCTTGAATACGCCGATGTATTCAATAAATATAATCAAAAGTTTACTTTCGCCATTAATCTAGATCGTGTTGAAAACACAGAATATTTAACAGGATTAAAAAAGCTGCAAACGGACGGTCATGAGATGATGGATCATACGCCGAATCATCGGACTAATTATTTTTACACGCAATTTGATCCGCAAAGTTATGTTGGCGTTCCCGGCGTCGTAAAAGTATCGGGAACAAAAATTTGTGTTGAACACGAAGAAGTAGATTTATCCAATTTCGATAAAGAAGGTTATGTAGATATAATAAATGAAAAGGTTTTTAGCCCCGACGGAGATTTTGAAAATTTTAGAGCGGCTGAATGTTATTTGTATTTCCCTGCTTTATCACAACTTGTTTATGTCGAGGACATTCAGGATAAAAACAATTTATTTATCAGAGATATTTGGCGGGATTCGATAGATCTCGGTGTTCATCAAAGTTTGGAATATTATACTTTTACCTATAATAATGTTCATCTTAGTAAAAACGGATTTAAAGTTTTAGCTTCCGAATCGGTAAAATTAGCCGAAGTGCATGGGTTGGAAAGACCGAAAAGCTGGATTCAGCCCGGAGGATATTTTCCGCATGTTACCCGTAACGAAGCGAAAGAGGCTTGCAGCGAGATAGGATTTGTTTCAGCCGGAGTTTTTCAAAATCCTGCATTAAAGGTATTCAACGAATACGATCCCGATGACGATGCTCAATTCGGAATGGACTGGGGAAATTTTATGGTTTATTCCTGGACGTTAAATGATCTTAAAAAGAAAATCTCGGATGAAACCGCCAAACATAAAGTCCTTATCGGAAGCAGTCATTTTCAAAATCTTTTAGGCGGATGGGACGGATATCTCGCCCGATTGGATAGTCTTCTTGACTGGTGTGTAAAAAATGATATTCCTATAAAAACATACGAAGAATGGGGCGATGAATTGTATAATACCGATCAAGACCCTTATGTTAATATTATCCCTTCATTTAATAGAGATATTAACGAAGACGGTTTGCCAGATGGAATTGAAGTTAGAGAAAGCGGCGAGTTTCATCAATCGGAAAATAGTACCGAAAGAAGTTATTTTTCGGCAAGGGGAAACGGAGAAATATTAAAAATAAGAGGTTTAGGCGGAATAGAAAAAGGAGATCTCGACTTTGATATTTGGTTAAAAGGGAGCCCCGGAAACATTGTGGAAGTCTCTTTCGGGTGGTCGACAAATAAAGTTGCTTTCCCGGCGGAAAGTACGGAATGGAAAAAATATAGTCTGCGCGAATCTATTAACGGGAAAACCTCTTTGGCAATGCCCGATAATTATTCTGTGATGGATATTGTCGTTGCCTGCTCTGAATTTTCTTCCGGCGAAGTTCAAATTGGCGGAATGGAATTAACTAAACTTCAGCCGTTAAAATTAAATTCCTTCAATGAAGGCGGGATTTATCTAACGGGAGATACAACATCGATAACTTGGTTCAAAAAAGAAACGGGCGGCGTTAATATTTACTTAAGCGAAGACGACGGATTAAACTGGAAGGAAATCGCAGCGCAAATATCAGACGAAGAATTTGATTGGATAATCCCCGCAGTTAATTCCGATAGCTGCCTGTTAAAAGTTACGGATGCTTCCGATGAAGAGATTTTTGATATCAGCGATCAAAACTTTTCGATATTCAAAGATCAGGAAATGGAAATAATAGTGAAAGGGAACACAGAATGGATCGATGAGGATTTTGTCGGTTCAGCTTCCGGATTATTAGACGGCTCTTTATCTAACGTAAATTTCGGCGTGATAGATTCGTATAAATGGGTGATGAACGGAACGGAAATAGGGAATTCCGTAAAGCTAAACGCCGATCTTCCAATTGGCACAAATAAAATAGAATTAATTTGCAGAACTGATATAGGAATTGAGAAATCCGATTCTATCGAAATTTCTGTCTTCTCTGCAAAGGTCGAACTTAATGAGAAGATTTCGACATCCTTTAGCAGACTTACTAACGGAAATTTGATAGCTGGAACCGACCAAGGAAGAGTTGTTGAATTTGATTCTACGGGAACGCTTCAAAAGGATGAAAAATTGTTTGAAGTTGGTGCCTCTACATACTGCGTAGATTTTGAAAATGGCGACTATTTTTCATCTCTCAATAATACGATTTGTGTTTTCAATTCTGCCAACCAATTGATGGATGAGATAAAAGCAGAAACTGATTGGTTTATAGAACCTGCTATCTTAAATAGTGAAACCTTGCTTTCTGTTACCCGGAATGGAAAATTAATCGCTTTCAAAAGAGAAAACGATGAGGAGGAATGGAGCGTAAAGTTATCGGATTCATGTTTAACATCTCCCGTAATTTCTTCTAGCACGGATATTTTTACAGGAAGCAAAGACGGAACTATGTACAAAATTTCCTCCGACGGAAAATATATAACTTCATTTTATGTAGGAGAAGCAATAGTAACTCCGCAGGCTGTTGCCAATGAAGCCGTAATTGTAGGTACAACAGCAGGAAGTTTATTGAAACTCGATTCCGAATTAAACAAATTATGGGAATTCGATGCCGGAAGTGAGCTTATGAGCTCACCGGTAATTGATGAAGCGGGAAATATTTATGCGGGACTACAATCCGGAGAGATAATATCCGTCTCATCCGACGGAAAATTAAATTGGAAATATAATGCCGGATCACCTGTAACCGGATTCCCTTCACTCGGAATTAACGGCTTACTTTACATCGGATTAGAAGACGGAAACATGGTAGCGTTAGATAGAAGCGGAAAATTAATATGGAGTCTAAAAACAGGTGACACGATCATATCTTCCCCTATTATTTTGGATAATGGAAGGTTAATTTTAAATAATATTGCCGGTCAAATTTTTGTTCTTCAAGATAATAATTACTCTCCCAATGAAGTACAACCTGGAAAACCTCTTACGTGGCAAACATACAAAGGAAATTTTTATAGAGCGGGGAATTTAAAGTATGTCCCAAGTTCGGTAGACGACGAACAAATTCCCGGGGAATTTTATCTTTCGCAGAATTATCCGAATCCCTTTAACCCGAGCACAATAATAGAGTTTGCGCTACCGGAAAGAGCAAATGTTATATTGGAAGTTTATAACCTTCTGGGCGAAAGGGTGAAAACTTTACTTAAGGAAGAATTAAACGCCGGAGTTCATAAAATTAATTTTTCCGCCGCCGGATTGTCCTCGGGAGTTTATCTGTACCGAATTTCTTCAGAAAAATTTAATCAAACGAGGAAGTTTGTGCTGATGAAATAACTAAAGAGCGGCAAATAAATTCAAAAAAATACGATACATTTTAAAAAAGTTCTTTTATATTAAAATTTAGAAATTAAGAATGAAGGCAGAATGGAAGAGCATCGGGTTAAACTGCAAAGTTTTATTAACGGATACATTAATAAAAAAGAAGAAATTGATGTTCTTGAAGCCGGATGCGGATCCAGGAATAACTTCAGCTTTCCGGCTGAGACTGTTCGTTTTACAGGAATGGATATTTCCGAAAAACAATTAGGACGGAACAAAAATCTTGACAAAAAGATTCTCGGCGATCTTCAGACTTACGATCTCGGAGAGAATGTTTACGATATTATTATGTGCTGGAATGTTCTTGAACATTTGGAAAACCCCGGGGCCGCTCTTAAAAATTTTCTTAATGCGATAAAAGAAGATGGGATGATTATAATCGGAATTCCAAATGTTATGTCCTTTAAGGGATTAGTTACAAAATATTTTCCTCATAGTTTTCATCTGTTTTTCTACAGATATATTATGGGACGAAAAACTGCGGGGAAAAATGATATTGGACCTTTTAAAACATACTTGAAATATGACATCTCAAAAAAGAATATTGAAAAATTCGCCGAAATAAATAGCGCAAAAGTTATTTATTTTGATGAATGGGACGCTGCTGATTTGGATTATTACTTGAACAAGAATTTTATCAGTAGAACAATTAAATCTCTTTATAAATTAGCCAAACTTATAATATACTTACTGACTTTCGGAATGTTAGGTGATAGCGAAATTATTTTTATATTGAAAAAGAAATAAGTGTTCTCTTAAAATTATATTACCCACTTCTTCTATAGAAAACTCGAATGAAAATTTTTTTTCGAATTAATAATTTCTTGGGAGGTTAAGATGGCAAATAGTAATATTACCATATATATGTATCACGGCGTTGGCATTCCAAATCCAATGTGGAGATGGAATTACTTGACTTGTCCATACCAAGTTTTTGAGAAACAACTAAAAGCTTTACGTAGATTAAACTACTACACTCCCACCCTCGATGAGATCTACGATCATATAAACGGTATCAAGCTACTTCCTACACACTATGTTTGTATAATATTCGAACAAAAGGATATAATAAAAGGTTTTTACATCGGCCGTTTTGGAGGAATATTTATCAACCGAAATGTGTTTTATAATTATTATCCATGGTGACTTGGAACACATAAATGACGAAACAAGCTAATAATTTAACTATTTAAGACGATAATTTTATAGATATTAAATATTTTTGTTATTAAGTTTTCAATTGTATTTTTAAGATTATCAAATGTTATTTAATTCATATCATTTTCTAATATTTTTCCCCCTTGTGGTTGCATTTTATTTTTCCATGCCCCACAAGTACAGGTGGGTTCTGCTTCTTGCCGCGAGCTATTATTTTTATATGGCGTGGCGCGCTGAATATATTTTCCTCATCGTTTTTTCTACTCTAATTGATTATTACGCTGCAATCTTTATGGAGAAGCAGACGGATAAATCTAAAAGGAAGAAATTCCTTACTTCTGAGTCTGTTTCTCGAATTTAGGATTATTGTTCACATTCAAATATTTCAATTTTTTCAGTACATCAATTTCTGAAACATTCAATTATTTTAACATTTTCTACGAATCACCAACTTTTAAACTTCTTCTTCCCGTCGGCATTTCGTTTTATACTTTTCAGACTTTAAGTTATACCATCGATTTTACCGGGGACAGAAGAAAGCTGAAAAACATCTCGGTTATTTTGCTGTTTATGTTTCCTTCTTTCCGCAGTTAGTCGCCGGACCCATAGAACGTTCCACTCATCTACTTCCGCAATTTTTTGAAAAACATGAATTTGATATTGAGAGAGTAAAAGCCGGGATAAAACTGATGCTTTGGGGATTTTTTATGAAGGTCGCAATAGCTGATCGATTGGCTTTTTATGTTAATGATGTTTATAATAATCTGGAATCGTATACATCAGGTCACTATATAGTTGCAACTTATTTTTTCGCATATCAAATTTATTGCGATTTTGCCGGATATTCTCTAATTGCGATTGGATCTGCGAAAGTTCTTGGTTTCAGTTTAATGGATAATTTCAGAACTCCTTATTATTCCAAATCTATAAGCGAATTTTGGAAGCGGTGGCATATTTCGCTTTCTACCTGGTTCCGGGATTATGTTTATATCCCGTTGGGAGGAAACCGTACAGTAAAATGGCGATGGTATTTTAATCTGTTTATTACATTCTTAGTAAGCGGTTTATGGCACGGCGCTAATTGGACTTTTGTGGTATGGGGAGCTTTACACGGTTCTTTTCTTATCGCGGCGATAGTTAAAAATAATTTTGAGAAAAAGTTTCGATTGATGACGTTTTTAAAAACAAAAAATAAATATTTAAAAATCTTTATTACTTTTCATTTAGCCTTACTTGCCTGGATATTCTTTCGTGCTAATTCTATATCCGATGCAGTAGATGTTATAATAGGAATTTTGAATTTTAATCTTTCAAGTGTTGCTACTCAGAGTGTTGATATATTAGGCGTTGCAGCTGGTTTTTTATTGATCGTGTTACTCGAAATTGCGCAACTCTATTTTAGAAACAGAAAATTAGAGAATTTCCTTGAGGAGAAAAATATAGTAATTCGATATGCTATATATACCTTTTTTATACTGATTTTTCTTAATTTTGGTGTTTTTCATAATGCCGGTCAATTTATTTACTTCCAATTTTAAATGAAAAATATTAATATTAAAAAATATGTCCTTTTTGGTGTTTTTCTTTTCACTCTTTTATTTCTACTTCAATTATTATTTGATGCAAGAATACCAAAGAATAACAACCGTAAACCGTATTGGATTCTAAATAAAAAAAATCAAATATACGATTATATAATACTAGGATCTTCCAGAACATACACAGGCATAATTCCCGATACTCTAGAGAAATTTACATCGGCAAAGAACATTATTAATCTATCATTGAACGGCACCACATATCCTGAACTTTACTATTTATTTAAAAAGTTTATTAGTAGCAATAAGGTTAGCAATTTAATTTTATTATCCGATATTTATACAGTCGATAATAACTTTCTCGATGATCCCATTCATCCATATTTCTACTTCCCATTTATAGGCGATGGTGAAATAGATGATATCCTAAAGAAATTTTATCCCGAAAACTATTATTTTTGGAAATGGATACCTTTTTTGAAGTACTCGGAATATAATGATTTTGTTGGATACAGAACTTTTATAGGAACATTTTTTACGAAAGAAAATTCTCCTTTTGAAAAAACCAAAGGCTACCAATTAAATCCCGGTATAATATCAACTCAAAGAATTGAAAATATCGAAAATATTATCCTCAATCCAAGGTTTACCCTGATCCCGAATATCTTAATTACTTTCAAAAAATAATTGATCTGAGCCTAGCAAATAATATTAAAGTCATTTTGATAAACACCCCTGAGTATTATAGGATATATGAATTCCAAAAGAATAGAAGTGACATTTATGATTTATACAAAAAAATTGCCGACGATAAAGAAATAGAATTTTTCTGGATGGAAGATTCTGTTCTTTGCGCCGATAAAAGTAACTTTAAAGATATTCACATTTAAATGTTGAGGGAGCGGTAAGTTACACAAAATTACTCTCAAAATTTCTCAGAGAAAATTATGAGTAAGGATATAAACCTTACTGAGAAGCTCAATTTTAGCAGATTTAGATGATATTTAAATAAAAATTGATATTTATATATTAAAATTTTTTGATTGCTCTAATCCATAATATGTATGCTATTTAACTCCATACAATTTTTAATATTTTTCCCCATTGTTGTGGTGTTGTATTTTGCAATACCGCACAAATATCGGTGGATACTACTTCTTGTTGCAAGTTATTATTTTTATATGGCTTGGCGGGCGGAGTATATATTCCTGATAGTGTTTTCTACGCTGATAGATTATTACGCAGCAATCTTTATGGAGAAGCAAGAATCAAAAACAAAGAAGAAAAAGTCTTTGCTTTTAAGTCTTTTTTCAAATCTAGGACTTCTATTCACTTTCAAATATTTTAATTTTTTCACATCATCAATTACTGAAACATTTAATTATTTTAATATATTTATGGATTCTCCTACATTTAAACTTCTTCTTCCGGTAGGAATATCATTTTATACTTTCCAGACTTTAATTATACGATCGATGTCTATCGAGGTAAAAAAAAAGCTTAAAAACATCTCGGTTATTTTGCCGTTTATGTCTCCTTCTTTCCACAGCTAGTAGCGGGACCCATAGAACGTTCGACTCATTTACTTCCGCAGTTTTTTGAAAAACATAATTTTGATTACGATCGGGTTACCAACGGACTGAAGCTGATGATGTGGGGCTTCTTCAAAAAAGTTGTAATTGCCGATAGATTGGCTATTCTTGTAAATCAGGTTTATAATAACGCCGATCAGTATGAAGGATTTCCTCTAGTCTTAGCGACATACTTTTTCGCTTTCCAAATTTATTGTGACTTTTCAGGATATTCGGATATAGCTATTGGTGCTGCGCAGGTAATGGGGTTTGATTTAATGGAGAACTTCAGGCGTCCTTATCATGCCAAAAGTATTTCGGAGTTTTGGAAAAGGTGGCATATCTCGCTCTCTACTTGGTTTAGGGATTATGTTTATATTCCGCTGGGTGGAAACCGCACAGTAAAATGGAGATGGTATTTTAATCTGTTTATTACCTTCTTAGTAAGTGGTTTATGGCATGGCGCCGATTGGACATTTGTTATTTGGGGTGCAATACACGGATTTTATTTAATCTCGGCTATCTGGACGAATGGCATAGTTAATAAGGTTTATAATTTTTTAGGTTTGAAGAAAGGATCAAAGAGAAGAAAACTAGTAGATGTGATTTGGACGTTTCATTTAGTTTTGCTGGCGTGGATTTTCTTCAGAGCTAATTCTTTTTCTGATGCAATATACATTTTCAATAATTTTTTCGAAGTAATAAAGTTTGAATCTTTTAAGTCTTTTGGATACTAATTTAGGTTTAAAAAAATATGAACTATTTATAGCTATTATTTCCATAATTTTTATGGAAATAATTCATTTAAAACAAAGAGGATTCAAATGAGATATTTTATTTCAGACAAAACCTCTTATAATTCGATGGACAGTATATGCTACAATTTTAATTTCCATCTTTAACCTTCGGAGTTTTCGGATTAACGGAATTTATTTACTTCCAATCTTAGATTATGAAAAAATTTATTAAAAAACTTATTGCATTTTTATTTTTCTTATTCGCGATTTCATTGCTGATACAGCAAGTTATATTTTTAGCCATGCGGATATTAATAAAGGCGAACTTAGTATAATGAATAAAGTTGTTACAGGTAAAATTAATGCGGATGTTGTAATATAGCGGTTCTTCACGTGCTTATGTTGATATCAATCCTAGAAGTCATTGAAGACATAACAGGATTGAATTCTATTCAACATTGGTTTCAAACGGATCACGGTTAGAGTGTCCAGTTACCTGTGTTAAAAACCTATCTGAAGTTAAATAAAAAACCAAAATTAATAATTCAGGAAGTGAGTCGGGTTGGAATCTGCTCGAACCGAATGGGAAAATTTACGCTCCGTATAGATACTTGCCATATCTTTTCTATGATGAAATATTTATGAACGGATTGAGCGAAATAAATAATAACTTATGGATATAAAAATATTTTCCACCCGCTAATTTTTATTATTTCAATCCAGAATTTCAAAAGACATTTATTAAAGATCTTTAATCTGAGCGTTGGAGATAAAGCCGATTATCTACAAAAGAGTTTTCATCCTGTTATACCCAGTTGGACTTTAAAATCCTAAAGTCTTCATAGAGGAACACAAGGTAACTGGAATAACCAATAGAATAGTTGATAAAGCAGATTAAAAATCTTAAGGAAATAATTTCTATCTCAAAGACTCAGCGAATAGAGATGATTTTAGTAAAAACACCGGATTTTTATCGAATAATCAAATTGGAAAATCAGCGTGAAGAAATTATTGGGAAATTTGAAGAGATAGCTATCAGAATTTAATGTTACTTTTATCGATTATTCCAAGGTTCTCTTAAGTGAAGAGAATTTTTCTAACTTCACTCATTTAAATTAAAAAGGGGCTAATACTTTTTCAGAATTATTTCCCCTCGATTATAAATAATTTATTAAATCAAGAATCTATTTCACAAATACCATCTTCTTAGTTTCGCTGAATTCATTCTTGACATCTAATCTGTAGAAATAGATGCCACTTGCCAGTTCGAGCCGTCAATGGTGACTTGGAACACATAAGTGACGAAACCAGCTAATAAATTAACAATTTAAGACGATAATTTTATAGATATTAAATATTTTTGTTATTAAGTTTTCAATTGTATTTTTAAGATTATCAAATGTTATTTAATTCATATCATTTTCTAATATTTTTCCCCCTTGTGGTTGCATTTTATTTTTCCATGCCCCACAAGTACAGGTGGGTTCTGCTTCTTGCCGCGAGCTATTATTTTTATA
Source organism: uncultured Melioribacteraceae bacterium (assembly GCA_963821715.1). Lineage (GTDB taxonomy): Bacteria > Bacteroidota > Ignavibacteria > Ignavibacteriales > Melioribacteraceae > CAWGET01. The sequence continues at coordinate 204,594 of CAWGET010000004.1, read as the reverse complement.
TGGCGTGGCGCGCTGAATATATTTTCCTCATCATTTTTTCTACTCTAATTGATTATTACGCGGCAATCTTTATGGAGAAGCAGACGGATAAATCTAAAAGGAAGAAATTCCTTATTCTGAGTCTGTTTTCGAATTTAGGATTATTGTTCACATTCAAATATTTCAATTTTTTCAGTACATCAATTTCTGAAACATTCAATTATTTTAACATTTTCTACGAATCACCAACTTTTAAACTCCTTCTTCCCGTCGGCATTTCGTTTTATACTTTCCAGACTTTAAGTTATACCATCGATGTTTACCGGGGACAGAAGAAAGCTGAAAAACATCTAGGGTATTTTGCAGTATTCGTTTCCTTTTTCCCACAGTTGGTAGCAGGTCCTATAGAACGTTCTACAAATCTTCTCCCTCAGTTTTTTGAAAAACATGAATTTGATTATCAAAGAGTTACGGATGGATTAAAATTGATGATGTGGGGATTCTTCAAAAAAGTAGTAATTGCAGATAGGTTAGCTATTCTCGTAAATCAGGTTTATAATAACGCTACTGAATATGAAGGATTTCCATTAATCTTAGCTACGTATTTTTTTACATTTCAAGTATACTGTGACTTTTCCGGATATTCCGATATAGCAATCGGAGCTGCGCAGGTAATGGGTTTTGATTTAATGGAGAACTTCAGGCGACCATTTCATGCGAAAAGTGTGGATGAATTTTGGAAACGCTGGCATATTTCGCTTTCTACCTGGTTTAGGGATTATGTTTATATCCCCCTAGGAGGAAACAGAGTAGTAAAATGGAGGTGGTATGTAAATCTATTTTTGACCTTTTTAGTCAGCGGGTTGTGGCACGGGGCAAATTGGACATTTGTAATCTGGGGGTCTTTTCACGGAATGATGATACTCCTTTCTATTTGGACAAAAGTGTATGTCGATAAAATATACAACATTATTGGATTCAGAAAGGGAACATTTAGAAGAAATTTTACAGAATGGATATGGACATTTCATTTAATTGTTTTCTCTATGCTGTTATTTAGAGCTAATTCTACTTCTGATATACTTCATATTATTAATAATATGTTCGTATTTAATTTCACTGAATTTTTCAACATGATTTCTTCAACAGGAGCCGCTCAGGCTTATCTCGGATTAACAAAAAAGGGGATTATCCTCGCAATTTTGTCAATAATTTTTATGGAGTTCATTCATGCAATTCAGAGCAAAGAACAAATGAGGAGTTTTTTGGCGAGAAAGCCAATTGCTTTTAGATGGGCTGCGTATATCTTTATCCTGATTTCAATAATTTCTTTCGGCGAGTTTAATATGAAAGAATTTATTTATTTCCAATTTTAAGGAGAGTATGAAAAAGTTTTTTATCAAAGGTTTTTTCTTCGTTCTTATTTTCTTTCTGGTATCTTTTGTATTGCAGGAAGCATTGATTTTCGGAATTCGAACTATTGATGTTGGTGAATACGGAGTTATGAATAGAGTAGTTAATGGAGAAATAAATGCCGAAATCATCATTTCAGGTTCATCAAGAACTTGGCGGGGTATTAATCCTAAAATAATCAGTGAAATAACTGGTAAAAGTTGTTACAATCTTTCTTCTGATGGCGTAAGATTAGAATTGCAATTACCTAAATTTAAAATGTATCTCAATAAGAATATTTCCCCCACTATTTTAATCCAAAATATAGATCCGACTTCCTGTATAATTTCTAATAAAATATATGAACCATATAAATATTTGCCCTATCTGGATGATGAAGATTTTTATAATGGGTTAGCAAAAATTGACGATGATCTATGGATGCATAAATATTTTCCGCCTACTAATTTAGTGTATTTTAATTTTGATTTTTATGTAAAATTTCTGAAAGAAATATATTATTCTTATATAGGTCGGGAAACATTGGTTCAGGGATATTTCGCTGATAATTCTCAGTGGTCAATTAGCGATAACCTCCTATCTCAAAAATACCCTAATGGCATCAAACCTTATATTTCGAAAGTTTATGTCGAGTATTTAGACGAACTTGAAGAATTATGCCGTAAAAAAAATATTTATATTTTATATATGTCTACACCACAGTATAAAGAATATTTCAATATTGTTAAAAAAGGTATGAATATCCATGAGTTTTTCGAGAATCGAGCAAAAAAATCAAACATTGGGTATATTGATTATTCTGAATCTGAGCTATTTGATACTAAAGAATACTTTTACAATTATAATCATTTAAATAACTCAGGGGCTGAGATTCTTTCGAAAGAAATTGGGGAATATATAAAAATGAATTTTAAGGCGAAATGATGTGTTAGCCTCTGTTTGCTACAAACAGAGGCTAATTAGTAATATTTTTTTCTGGGAAATTGCAAATCGATTAAGATCACCGCTTGCAATTACTTACCATAGTGACATTTGTAGTTATTTTACCAAAACCATCTTCTTAGTTTCGCTGAATTCATTCTTGACATCTAATCTGTAGAAATAGATTCCGCTCGCCCAGTTCGAACCGTCAATTTTAAGTTCGTGCACGCCGCTCGAAAGCTCTGTGTTATAAAATTGGCTTATCTCTTCGCCAATACTATTGTATACCGTTAATCGTACAAATCCTGCTTCTTTCAGACTGAACCTGATATTAGTTGTTGGATTAAACGGATTTGGATAATTCTGCATCAATTCATAATCATCCAAAATAGTTTCTTCTTCTTCAACACCAACTACCTGACTAATATGTCCGCGGGGATCTGTAATGACTGAGAAATTAGGGCCTAAAACAACTGTCAGCTTATCTTCATCAAAAAGCCATTCAAGGTTCAAATCGCCATCATTAAAATTGGATTTACTAGTATACTCTGAATTTTCCGATTTTGACGCGTTCATAATTTAATGTATCCGCTCCGATTCCTGAAGCAAACATCAATCTGATATTAGCGCCGGAAGTATCAATGTGAGTTCTTTCGGGGATAAGAGAGGTTAATTCTGAGGATCCCGGTACATATTCAAAAAATAATGAATCAGCATTAAGAATATTATTATTAAAACTAAATACACCCTGGAAGGAAGTTACGATAAAATCGTCTTCCATACTATTCATAAAAATTGAAAATTCAAACAGACCGTCGGAAGTTTTACTGCAGCTGTCAATTTTCATTTCGTAGGCAGATGCGAAGCTAGTTGTGACTGCGATAAATAATATATATATAAGGATTACTAATTTCTTATTCATCTAAATTTTCCCTTATTTAGACACAAAGGTCTTTTTATTAATTAATTATTGAAATAATCAGTTAAGAATTTTCGGTGAGCATCGAGGCTCTTCTTAACTAAAAGCGGATATATCTATCCTGCTTATCTTTAAATTTTATTAAAGATATTTCAAAAAAACTATTAGTGGATGAGATTTAACGGCAAACACATAAGGTAAGCAATACTCAACCAATCATCAGAACAAAACAAAAACAAAACAATTTATTACTGGCGTCAAATGTAGCATATTTTACTACAAATTCCAAACATTAAATTCTACAACTTATTTTTGTGCAGAACCTTTTTCCGGATCGTTATCCGGGACATATGAAGCGTTAAAAAGATTCAAATTTGTGCTATTATAATCGGCGTCATTTACTACGGAATCCATGTTTACATCTCCGCGGTAGTATCCGGCTTTATAGATATTATTAGCTATTTCTCCGTAATCGAGTACGTTTACAACGCCGTCGCTGTTACCGTCCCCTGAGAATAAAGCAAAAACTCCGCCGCCTAAATTCTTCAAAGGATTCTCGCCATACGCACTTTCTTCCGATGCTGTAAAATCATAAAGCCCGCTGTTTTCGGAAAGAGCAACCATTTCTGAAGACATAACGCTTAAATGATTTCTATGACGTACGGTGATGTAATAATTTCCGGCGTCAAGATTATCAAACTTTACTCCCTCGCTTCCGTCTATATCAACAACACTTCCATTGCTCAATAGAACCGCTGCTCTGCTGGCGGCAATGGTATGATCAGCTTTTCTGAGTTCGATCAATACCCAGTCAACAAATCCGTCCGGGAGCTCGCTTAGTTGTTCGCTGCCGGAATAGTTCCACGGTTCCGCAGAATAAGGCTGCGACTTAGGAATAACAATCGCATCGTTTAGTACCGGAAGCATCGATCCGTCTCTATAACTTCCTTCAAGGAAGATTTTAATTTTTGTATTAACGAAGCTTCCCGGAGGAGGAGGCGTATCGGTTGAAAATTCCAAAGCGCCTATATCGGGATTGTCGTCTCTTCTGTTTCCCATTATATCAAACTCATCCATGCTTACTCCCGTCGGGTCATTACCAACTTTCACCGCTTTACCGATTAACTCGGAGGAAGGGGAGAGCATAAAATTCGGAACCCAAACGCCTTCCGGTCCTACGCTTGGTATAAAGACTTTCTCATCTATATTTTGGAAGCCGGGGTCCTGGTTGTACATTTCGGTTTGTTCATCCGCAGGATCTATCCTATTGCACGTTAGAATCGTAAAATGCAAGCCATTTGTCGAACTTGATTTCGGAGTATATCCAGCCCGATCTAGATATACATTTTTTAAAGCTTTAACAGGAGTTTTAGTATAAATAGTCCATGCATTATTATTTTCTTCGGCAAAATCTAATATATTATTTTTTAATGAAGGTTGAAGGAGCTCCGCTTTCATGGTATAACATTCTTCCGCCTATCGACACTTCTTATCATAAACGATTCCAAATCGTGTTATATGCGAAATATGAATCATAACCTCTTTTGAACAGATTTCGAATAATGTGTACCTCTTGACATCACAGCATTACCAATATCATAGAATATATTATTATGAACATATGCATTTGCATATCCTCCGCCTCAATCATAGGAGCTGGGAATTCACCCCAATCATCACCAAAATCAGATTTTCCATCAGATCCTGCACCTTTATAAACAGGGAAATTAGAATTGCCTGTTCCTGAGCCCACATGATTGGTAGAATCACAGATCCATCCACATCATAATAATACCCAGCTTTCCATGTCTCTTACATTGTAATTACATTATATCTTACAATTACACCAAAGGCTCCATCACCTACTTGATCCCCAGTGTCATCATATAATTTCCCCACAATTCCATGTTTAACTCCACCTCTATATATTCTCTCATCTAATGTACTATGAATATTATTATATTCCATGATATATCTGGATAATGATCCACTTAAAAACTATGTTCAAATCTGTAAATTTCATTATGGTGTATAATTACTGTGTAAGCACAATCATGTGCTCCATCGGCAAAATCTTTTGAACCATAAAAATTGCTATACCTCCCTGTTTGCGAAACCAATGAACGATTGGAGCGGGATCCCATTTATATAAATCATGAAATACTTGTAACGGACTTCAACATTTTTAGGTTCTTGTATATATATTCCCTTGTAAAAGAAGGAAATTTCGAATTCTTCACAATTCCTGAATTTGGATTCACAATACTATACCTCTGTTTCTGTAAGGGAATACTTACCTCCTCTAACAATACTATTGGATATAACTACTCCATTGCTTGTGACATATATAGCATCATTGTCCGATGCTGAACTTCCATAGACGAAAATATTATCGATAGTAACATTATCTGCTGTTATACTAATAGTTCTTGTAAGTTGACCTAACGAATCGCCGATTATAGCCTTTCCTGTTCCAAAACTTTCAACTGAGATACCTGGATTATTTAAATTTAATGTAGCGTCTGCAAATTTATCTCCACCTTTAAATAATATTTTATCCCCATTGTTAAAATTAATAGAATTAACTTTGGATATTGTTTTCCATGGTCTATCAATAGTCCCCGGATTTGTATCATTCCCTGCTTTCGAAACATAGTAATTACTCTGAGCAAATAATGTAATTGAGAATATAAATACTATCATAAGTGCTAAAATATTTTTAATCATACTAAAAATTCCTATTTATAAATTTTTTCTTAAAAAACTATTAATTTATAGTTTCCCAAAATTCATTTTTCAATTTGCAAAACTTATATAATTTCAAATCAATTCATATGCCAATTTACATTTGCTATAAAAATGTGTTTAGAGAAAGATTTTTTTGTATTATATTGAATTTTACTTTCTATGGGTAATATTTAAGTAAATCTTACTTGTAATAATTACCGATTTTTTTAGTAAACACCAATAATTTTGTAAACTTTTATCCTTCTGGTCAAAAATAACCAAAATTTGTTTCTACAGAAGGTAAAATTAATTAGTGGCGGAGAAGAAATGCCTGGGATAATTTTTTATAAAAATAGTTCTATAATAGACATCAAGCAAAGCTTTGAAGAGCTGAGGTGTTTGAAATAAAGTTCAAAATATCAATTACAATGAGAACTACGAAATATTTAGTAATGGATTTATGTTAAATACTTATCCGGTTTTTATAAAAGAGAAAAGATTATTAAAGATTAATGAGCTAATAATATCTTTAGACGGTGACTATTATAATCATAAAGAACTTGAAATCGATCTCAGCTTGGATTCGAGTGACAAATTAACAATAATATATCATTTATACACAAAGTATAAGTTAGAATTCCCCAAATACCTTAATGGTGAATTTGTAATAGTAATATATAACGTAAACAATGGAAAAGCAATTGTAGCAAATGATAGGTTCGCTCGGCGACCAATATTTTATTTCAATAATTCAGAGTCACTTTCTTTCGCGTCCGAAAAGAAGATTTTAATTCAATCCCTTAAAAGTAATAATAAACTCAATTTAGATTATGTAGGTTTACTTCAAGTATTTGCCTTAAGGCATAATGTGGGTCAGCGGACTTTTATTTCTAATATTAATTCCCTTAAACCAGCCTCAATTGTTACAATTCAAGGTAATAAATTCGACTTCAGGCATTATTATCGGTGGGAGTTCAAAGAGGATAATTTCAAATACAAAAATAGTTTAGAGAATTTATATCAGGGATTGAATAATTCTCTTGAAAAAAGGTTGCGAAATAAAAAAAGGATATTGCTATGGCTTTCGGGAGGTGCGGATAGTAGGAGCGTTGCCGGTGCCATAAACAGAGTTGGTAGAACAGATGTTAACACTTTGACCTTCGGAGAAAAGCATTCACCCGAATTGGAATTGGTAAAGAGAATTACAAATAGATTAAATTTCGACTGGATGAGCCAAAAAATAGTTAGCTCTTATATCAATGTAGCAAAAATAGGTGCTTGGAGATCCGAATTTGGAATTTCTGCGCTAGAACATCCATTTATTGATAGTCATTTATTAATGAAACAAAATTCTGATTATCTGATAAGTTCAATACCAGGGTTAAATGAATTAAGCGGTAAATTTATCTCATTAAGAATGTTGTTGTATGGTAAAAAGAATATCAATGATAATTTCTTTAAGAAGTACTCTGTCAATAAAGAACTGCTTGATATTTTTTTTAGAAAAGAATTTTTCGATAAATATTATAATGAGCTTAAAGAATCCTTTTCGGATGTTTTAAATAAAATAGATTTTTCTGATGGTTTTGAAAAAGTATTCATGTTCGATATTTTGGAAAGGCAACCACAATATTCATACTTATCAGATTTTGTTGAAAATGATTTATTCGAAACGCTTCACCCTTATTGTGATAATGATGTGTTGGAAACTTTTCTGTCAGTTCCTTATAAATATAGATTATTTAGTCAATTCCCTTTGAACATGATTTATAATTTCTATCCGGAGCTACGAGACATTGAATTAAGCGGTGGTAGAGGAAATCTTAAAAAAAGAAATACTCCTGCAAACTACACTTACCAATTAATAAAGCGCAAATTTTTTAAAAGCGATAAAGATTTAATTTGGGATATGAGAGAGGCATTGGTACAAGATTACGAATTGCTAAATGCTGATATTTTTGAAGTATATAATTCAAGTGATGAGTTACAATATATATTTGATAGGGAAAAATTTAAATACCATATTCAGTACTTCCAAATTCATTATCTCAATTTCCATTTCGTGTGGATTTATTAATTACTTTTATGTATGCGTATAGATATTTTTTTAAAACCGACAAAGTACAAATTCCTGAAGAAGCGAATATCCATTTTAAAAATATCTCAGAATGCTTATGAAGATCCTTTGGCTCACCACCCAATTTCCTAACGGTAATTTAAACCGAAATGGGATGTTTGTTTTCAGAACTGTACAGGAGCTTTCGAATGAATACGATATTACTGTAATCGCTTTACATCCGGTTATTCCGCCTCTTATCCCCATGCTGAAAAACATCAAATCGGCTAAATCGATTTATAAAGAGTGGAGAGAAAGATATCCTAAGGACCCGGTTCCTCCCAATGATCTTGGAAAAATAAAAGTTAGATACAGAAAGTTTATCAGACCCCCGAGAATAAAAAATAATTTTTTTGAAGGCTGGTTTGTTTATCGCGCTGTAAGAAAATATATAAAACGGGAGAAAAATAATATAACTCTAATTCACGCCACCTGGCTTTTCCCGGAAGGATATGCGGCTAATCTTATTTATAAGAAATATAAAATTCCCTTCATTGTTACTCTGATGGGGAGCGATATAAATCTTTTGCAAACCGGAAACAAAAAATGGGAGTATGCCCAGGAAATATTTAATAACTCGATCAAAGTTACATCGGTAGCTTCATCGCTCTTTATTGCGGCGGAAGAAAAGAACTTAAAATTGGCCGAAGAAAAGAAAGCGATAACTCATACAATTTATGAAACCGAAAAATTTGTGATGAAGGACATTTCCGGTTTGCGGAAAAATTATAACTTTGGAATTGATAAAAAGATCATCTTTTTTGCCGGAGCATTGCGGAAGATAAAAAATGCCGATGTATTAATTAAAGCGTTTGCTATGTTAAATCGGGAGAAGTTCCATTTATTGATCGCGGGAGCCGGATTCGAGGAAGCGAATCTAAAAGATTTAGTACGACGCTTGAAGCTGGAAGATGAAGTGAAATTTCTCGGAAATTTAAACTCTGAAAAAATGATAGATTTTTATAATTTATCGGATGTTTTTTGTCTTCCCAGCAAAAATGAGGGTATGCCGAATGTGGTTGTCGAATCGTTGTTATGCGGTACGCCGGTAGTAGCTTCCCGGGTTGCGGAGATTCCGTTTATGATTAAAGAAGGGGAAACAGGTTATTTAGTTGAACCGAATTCGGCTGAGGATCTTGCGGAAAAATTGGAGATGTCTTTGAATAATGATTGGGACCGTGAGAAGATAAGAGCGTCAATGGCGCATCTTTCTAAAGAAAATATTGTAGCGCAATACAGGAAGGTGTATGGTGAAGTTCTTAAAAAGTCCCCTCTTGAGAGAGCCTGTCCCGACTTGGCGGGAGGATAAAGGGGGTGTGTTAAAATGCGTGAATAAGAAATGGAAACCCACCCCTGCACCCCTCCAAGGAGGGGAAATATTGGGTTAGGTTTATTTCGTTCTTATGTTTTTTGAAAATACTTTCTATTTTGAGGATAGAAAAGCAAAAATTTTAAAAATGATGCACCTTTACCTCAAGAGATTTAAAAATCCCCTCTTGAGAGGGGAGTAAGGGGTGTGTTAAGAGCTAAATTGAGAAGAAAAATCTGTTATAAAAATTATTTTTTCAAAAGACAAAAAATTCCATATAATTCTTCACTAAAAGAGAAGGCGAGACGACTTCGAAATAATTCTACTTTCACTGACATTATGCTGTGGAATCAACTGCGAAAAAAGCAAGTTAAAGGTTATGATTTTCACCGTCAGAAATTCCAATGGATAATTCCATAGTAGATTTCTTTTGTTCAGAATTACAGCTCGCAGTTGAGCTTCACGGCGAAAGTCATTATGGAAACGAAGAAAGAGATGAAGTAAGACAAAAAAAATTGGAAAAGTTCAATGTATCTGTCTTTCAGTTTGACGATTTGGAAGTAACGAAAAATTTAGATTTGTTGTCAAAAGCCATAAAAGAATAGCTTGAGGAGTTTTAGGGAAAGGCATATTTAGAGAAACACACCAATGCGCCCCTCTCACAATGCTATCTACTTAATGAGAGAAGCGAGTTATTGATTACTCGAAAGTTCCAATATCTTAAAAGTCCCCTCTTGAGAGAGCCTGTCCGGACTTGGCGGGAGGATAAAGGCGCTGTGTTCAAAAACCGTTGGAGAAGAAATGGAAACCCACCCCTGCACCCCTCCAAGGAGGTAAATATTGGGTTAGGTTTATTTGGTTCTTATGTTTTTTGAAACATAGTTTCAACTATGAGGAGAGAAAAGAAAAAATTTTAAAAATGATGTACCTTTATCAAGAGATTTAAGCACCCTTTGAGAGGGGATTAAGGGGTGTGTTAAAAGGTAAATTGAGAAGAAAAATCGGTTATTAAAATTTTTTTTATGAAAAGAAAAATAATTCCATATAAATCTTCACTAAAAGAGAAAGCGAGACGATCTAAAAAATACTTCTACTTTCACTGAAATTATGTTGTGGAATCAACTGCGAAAAAAGCAGGTTAAAGGTTATGATTTTCACCGTCAGAAACCAATGGATAATTATATAGTAGATTTCTTTTGTTCAGAATTAATGCTCGCAATTGAGGTTGACGGTGAAAGTCATTATGGAAACGAAGAAAGAGATGAAGTAAGACAAAAAAGATTGGAAAAGTTGGGTGTATCTGTCTTGCGGTTTGACGATTTGGAAGTAAGGCATAATTTAGATATAGTTGTGAAAAAAATAGAAGAATGGATTGAGGAGTTTGAGGAAAGGAATATTTAGAGATACCCACCCCTGCACCCCTCCAAGGAGGGGATTTATTTAGTGGGAAAGAGATATATTGATTACTCTACAGCTCAATGTCTTAAAAGTCGACAGCTTGAGAGGGGATAAAGGGGTGTGTTGAAATTGAGATTTTCTACTATGTAATAAATTGAGAAAAGTATATGAAAGAAAAAATATTAGTTACAGGCGCGGCGGGATTTATAGGCTATCATCTAAGCACAAAATTAACTGAAGAGGGCTACACTGTAGTCGGCATCGATAACCTTAACGATTATTATGACGTGACACTTAAACATGCCAGATTAAAAAACTTGGAAAATATTCCTGACTTTAAATTCAAAAGAATTGATCTCGCAGATAAAAAAGAGATAGATCAATTATTCTTTGATGAAAAGTTTGACTACGTAGTTAATCTCGCTGCTCAGGCAGGAGTAAGATATTCACTCATAAATCCGCATGCTTATATGGAAAGTAATATAATCGGGTTTTTAAACATACTTGAAGCCTGCAGGCATAATCCGGTAAAACATTTATTATACGCCTCTTCAAGTTCTGTATACGGAGCTAATAAAAAGATACCCTTTTCAATACACCATAATGTTGATCATCCAATGTCTTTATACGCGGCTTCTAAAAAATCGAACGAGTTGATGGCGCATACTTATTCTAATTTATATAATGTGCCGACGACAGGATTAAGATTCTTTACCGTTTACGGTCCCTGGGGAAGACCGGACATGGCGGCGTTTTTATTTACGGAAGCAATTATGGCGAATAAGCCTATAGATGTTTTCAATTATGGTAAGATGAAGAGAGATTTTACTTATGTGGATGATATTGTTGATGGAATTAACCGCTTGATAAAAAATATTCCTCAGCCGGATAAGAACTGGAGCGGAGAAAATCCCGATCCATCGTCAAGCTTTGCACCTTATAGAGTTTATAACATCGGGAATAATAAACCTGTTGAGCTTCTGCGGTTCATTGAAATAATTGAAGAAAATCTTGGCAAGAAAGCGGAAAAAAATATGCTCCCGATGCAGCCGGGTGATGTTGAAGCAACTTATGCGGATATCGACGATTTAAAAAATGACGTTGGATATGAACCCAAAACCGGAATAGAAACCGGAGTAAAGAATTTTATTGATTGGTATAAGGAATATTATAGTGTCGGGTAATTATTGATGAATAAAAAGAAAAGAATTTTTTATTACCTTTTATATGGAAACGGCGGCGGTTCGGATCATAGTCTTTTAAATTTAGTAAAGTACTTAGATAAAAATAAATTTGAGCCATATGTTTATGCACAGATGGATTCATTTTTTACTGCGGAACTAGAAAGATATGGTGCGGTGGTAATTCATGGAAAAAAAAATAACAATAATGGCTCTCCTAAGGAAATAAACGGCGTCCAAACTCTAAAGCGTAAAACAACGTGGATTAGAGAAACAGCTTTTTTTTATTATCTGTATAGTACGCCAAAAATGTTATTGGGTGCTTTGCCGAAAGTATTTGAACTCCATAAAATTTTACGTAAATATAAAATTGATATAGTTCATCTGAATAATAGTTTAAGCAGCAATAGAAGCGCTCTTTTAGCCGGACTTTTCGCGGGCAGAACTGTTGTGTCTCATTATAGAGGATTAGTGAAGGCTGAAAAGGTTGATGTGCTCCTATCCAAGTTTGTAAAGAAAATAATATGTATCTCAGAATTTGTGAAAGAGCAGTATGTTTCTTATGGTATTAGACCTGATAAATGTGTGGTAATACATAACGGTGTAGATACAAATCTTTTTGAACCACATAAAAACGGATATGACGGAAAACTTACAATAGCAAATATGGGCAGATTAGAAGAATGGAAGGGTCAGCATATTTTTCTTAAAGCAGCGGCGGGATTAATAAAAAATCACATTAATCTCAGATTTATGATAATAGGCAGCGGTTCCCGGGAAAAAGCATTAAAAGACCTTGCGGAAGAATTGAATATCAAGGAGTTTGTCGAATTTAAGGGTTTTGTGGAAGATGTTCCCTGCTTATTAAAGGATATTGATATACTCGTTCATTCCGCTATTGAACCAGAACCATTCGGAAGAGTCATTATCGAAGGAATGGCGGCAGGCATTCCCGTTATTGCTACTGATGTGGGAGGCCCGAAAGAAATAATTGAGGATGGGAAAGATGGGTTTTTAGTCTAACCCGGTGAGTATTGATGAATTTAAAAGAAATTGTCATTGTGAAGACTAATCGATTTTAGTACTAAATTGGAGGAATGGCGCAAAAAGAAATCGTAGCTCAATTTGATATTAGCTGTAACAACTCAAGCAGATTGAAAATGTATATGCAATAATATGAAATTATTAATTTATGAGTTTCGATACTGCCGGAATTATTAAAAGAAAGCGGGAACTACCGGTTGGGGGAATTGCCATTGAATGGTTTCTATGGCTGACAGCATTTAGAAAGCTTGAAAGCGAAATAGCTGGAGTTTTAACATTTAAAGGTGTAAAATCATATATTGGCAAAAATTGCGACTTCTGATATTGAGAAAGTTTTGATCCTCAATAAAGGGATTCACAAAAATTCGAATATTTTATTACCAGATTCCAAAATTTTGTTTTACTAATACAATCATTTCAAACCTGATCTTGTTATTTCAGGAAGGGGCGAATGCTACATGACTTCTATATTGCAACTTGTTGTGAAAATTCTTAGGCGTTACCTTTTGTACATAGACTTGCCAGCGATATGGATGTAGATGACAGGATTTATACGCTAATAAGTAAATTCGAAGCGCGGATGTACAGGCTGGGCGTAAAGATGGCGGATCATATTTCATGTCAGAATGAATATCAGTTTAAGGCAATGAAGAAAAAATATCCGGATAAAAATATATTTATTTCACATAATCCGTTTAGAGTTAAAGCGCCGTTAAAAATAACGGAAAGAGAATATATAGCATGGATAGGCAATTTTCGTCACGCTAAAAATATTCCCGCTCTTGCCGATGCTGCGGAGAAACTTCCTCAATACAAGTTCAAAATAGCGGGCGGTAATTTTGAAAAAACGGACACGGACGCGGAGGAAGGACTTAATAAATTAAAAGAATTACCGAATGTGGAATTAGTTGGCTATGTAAGTAATTCCGATATTCCGGATTTCCTCAATAAGGCGTACATTTTACTGAATACCTCAAGAACGGAGGGTTTCTCAAATACTTTTCTGGAAGCATGGTCGGTTGGAACTCCCGTGGTATCAACGGAAAATGTAAATCCGGATAATTTAATCCGCAAACATGATCTCGGCGCGGTTTCTAAAAGTTATGAGGAGCTTCCGGAATTAATAGATAATTTTATTAAGACAGGAAAGCATGAAGAGTTGAGCGAAAATTGTTATAATTATGTTTTAAAGTATCATGATCCTGAAAAACTGGCGGAAGATATGTTGATTAAAATTAACAGAGAAGAATAAATGGAAGTTATGCTTTATATATATGCCGGGTTAATAGCTTTGATACTCGGGTTTCTCTCTTTAGAGAGGCCTTATCTGCTTGTTTCGGTTTTGTTGTTTATGTATATCTATCCTTATAATATTGAGACTCCTCTGCCTCTCGATGTAAGGGGAATAATCGCCGTCTACCTGTTTGGAATTTTGGTTGTCTTCAATAAAGAAAATCTCGATTATGCAGTAAAGGAAATAATTTTCAACAGATATACTATTTGGTTCATAATCTTTTTTGGAGTAGCGCTGGTTTATACAATTCTTTCGGGAGAATCATATTTGATACAGGTTAGAAATATGGTTCTGGCTTTAATTTCGCTAGTAATTGGGGCTTTAGTTGTAAAAAGAAAGATAAACAAATGGTATATTTTTGTGCCTATAATCATAGTGGGGTTGGTAAGTTCGATAGATACTTTATATTCTACTTTTATTCTGGGCGAACTAAAAGTAACGAGACTTCTTGATTTAGCTAGAGGAAGCGATTTTTTGTATAATCATAATCATCCTCCGCTTAGAGCCGGTTTTGGGATTATAATGCTTCTAATTCTAAACGCTAAAAAACAGATCAATAAACCAATTTTTTTACTTTTATTGGCAGTATTATCAGCCGGAGTCTTCTTCTCAACTTCCCGGAGCGCTCTGCTTGCGGTTGTTTTGACGGCAATTATTATGGCTTACTATCAGCCGGAAATTAAATTTACACTTAAAAACGCGCTTACCGTATTTCTTATAACTGCAATCGTTTTAGGCGGATTCTATTTCGGATACGCTCAGTTGAGATCATCCGAAACAGGTGAGAATACTTTTGTGGATAAACTGCATGAGAGAATTTTTGAGGAGCCGCTGCGGATATTTGGAGGCGACGAGTCGGATGAATATGCAGAATATTCCGGCAACGTAGTGCAGGGGACCATGTCGTGGCGCTATCAAAAATCATTGGGAGATCTTCAGATGTTCATGAGTCAAAACTCTTCGAAGATTCTGTTCGGGTTTGGCAGCGGAAATTACGGCGAGATTGGCGGAGTGGAATTTATCGGAAATCAGGCAACTCAATACGCTGCACATAACGGTTATGTACTATTATTAATCGAAAGAGGATTTCTCGGGCTTGTCCTTTTTATTTTGCTGTTTCTTATACTATCCTTCAAAATGCTTTATCAAATTAAGAACGGGAAGAACATTGCTTTACCAATTGTATATATTATTTTGATTCTTGCAATTTTTTCGATCGGACAAAACAGTGAATTCTTAAGCCCGATTAACTTTCTTTTCTTCGGAATAATGATCGCTTATTCAACCCATTTCAGGAACGAAGAAGAGGAAAGCGAAGAGGACGAAACGGCTTTAGAAAATATCGAAGCAGATTTCCATGAGCATAATGAAACCCACGTTGTTTAAATGGATGACTCAATTTCATTAAACTTACTCGGCGATGTTATGATCGGCGAGCGTTTCGAAAGATTTAAGCGGGGAGTAAAATCATCCGGCCTAAACCCTTTCGCCTTTTGTAAGGATGAGTTGCAAAATTCCGATTTAAATATTGCAAATCTTGAATGCGTAATTTCTAAAACGAGCTCCAAATCTTTCCCATTCTCGGAAGCGATGCGAGTTGACGAAGAATATGCCGGGCTTCTAAAAGAGAATCATATTCATATCGTAAATCTGGCAAACAATCATATTTTAGACCACGGAGAAGAAGCTTATCATCAAACAAAAAAAGCTCTGGAAAAATATGGAATTAAACATTTCGGAATTCCGAAAAAATTTGGTCACCAGAAAGAATTAGTTACTGAAAAAATTAAAAATTTAACGCTGGGCTTTTTAGGATACGATCTTTCAAATCTTAATAAAAATGAATTTGAATCTTCTATTTTAAAAATATCGAAAATAGTAAAAGAAAACTCAGGCAAAACGGATTTACTTATCGTCTCTCTTCATTGGGGTTACGAATACACAGATCGGCCGACTACTCTTCAAATAAAAGCCGCGGAAAAATTATTTAATGCCGGGTGCGATATAATTTACGGACATCATCCGCATATACTTCAGGGCGTTGCAAAGTTAGACGGTAAAATTTTTATTCCGAGTTTGGGGAATTTCATATTCGACGATGAGCGCGAAGCCAACAGAAAAACCGGAATAATAAAAATAAAAGTTGACGAAGATCATAACTTAAATTATATTTTTTCCCCATATTTCATAAATGAAAAATTTCAGCCTGTTCCCGATCCATTATTACTAAATCATTTCGATGAGTTGAACAAAAAACTTAACGAAGTAATTTCAGCGAATGATAGGATGGGAGAGGAGATTGACAGACTCATTTATGAAACTTCGGAAAAAGGGCACTCGAGTAATCAGAAACGTGTAAGAAAAATATTGCTAAAAAATTTCTATAACTATCTGCCCTTTATCATTCCGATCGTCAACGAAAAAATTATAAAAAAAAGAATTTTAAAAAGAAAAAAGACTAAGAATGAAAACCATTGTAACTTTTAGAAACGATGATGTAAGAGATAAACTGGATCAATCTCTAATTGATTTAACAAATGTTTTTATTGAATATAAAATTCCCATTACTCTGGCCGTAGAACCTGCAAATGTAACCAAAGAAGTGGCGGACTGGGTTTTGGATATGAAAAATAAGCATCCCGAAATAATAGAAATTATGCAGCACGGATTCGATCATTCCAAAAAAAATAAAATTGAAAAAGGAGAATTCGGAGGCCAGCGGGGATTTGAGGAACAGTATAAGGAAGTATGCCGGGGTAAAGAATTGATGAATGAAAACTTCGGCGATAATTGGTTCAGCGCTATCAATTTCCCTTACGGCGTTTATAATCCTTCGGCCATGCAGGCTGTTGATAAATGCGGTTATAAAGTTGTTAATTCTCATTTTAACAGTCATTGGACTCGACGCGCATTTTATAAACTCGGACATATTTTGGGAAAAGGATTTATGTTCAATAAACATA
This sequence comes from uncultured Melioribacteraceae bacterium, assembly GCA_963821715.1. Classification (GTDB taxonomy): domain Bacteria; phylum Bacteroidota; class Ignavibacteria; order Ignavibacteriales; family Melioribacteraceae; genus CAWGET01. The sequence goes on along the minus strand of CAWGET010000004.1, from coordinate 187,330 downwards.
TTTCCTGGCATCTCGATAAATATCCGGGAACTGATCTTTTCGAAATTGATATTAACGTGAGTTTTATTAAAAAATATATTGACGAAGATACGACTTGCGAATTTTTTACGCTTGAAGAATTAAAAGAAAAGACTAAAACTTATCTTGGAAATCCGACCGCGGGAATTTTATTTCATCACAGATATCACAACACTCCTGATAAAATAAAATTAGTGAAAGATTATTTGGATTGGATAAAAACGCAAAATGTTGAATTTATGACTTCGGAAGATATCTTCAAAAAGTTTTCCGGCAACGGAGCTGTTTAATGTCCAAATCGATTATTCATTTTGCGGGCGACGACTACTGGATAAGCAATCCGCATTCCCGTTATCATATTTCTAAAGCGTTTTGGAAAAAAGGTTATAAAATTTTGTGGATAAACCAAGTCGGATTTCATTTCCCTTCGGTCCGTAAATCCGGTTCGGGTGCGCTGAAAAAAATTTTCCGCAAATTAAAAAGTTATGCGAAGGCGTTAAAAAAGGTAGACGACGGTTTTTACGTTTATACGCCGGTTATCATACCCAAATTTAAAGAAGGTAAAGCGCAAGATTTAAATAATTTTTTATTAAAGACTCAGTTAAAAATTCTTCAAACGATTTTGAACATTCACAATCCGGTTTTATTTTTCAGTACTCCTTTATACGGAAAAGCGATTGATTTCATTAAGCACGAAAAATCTTTTTATTATTATTCCGATAAATATACAGAAGCCCGTGTGCTTGACGGCGAAGGGAAAAAATTAATATCAAATTTGGATAAGTTGCTTTATACAAAATGCGATGAATTATTCTGCGCTTCCAAATTGCTTACGGAATACGTGTCGGAAAAATCGGGAAGAGAAGCGCATTATCTTCCTCATGGAGTTGACGTTGATTTTTTTATGGTGAAGATCAAAAACGAAGAACAATTGGTGAGATGGAAAAAATAAACAAACCCATTTGCGGATATTTCGGAACCTTTACTGTATCCAATGATTGGGAGTTGCTAAAATATTGCGCTGAAAAAAGGCCTGGTTATAATTTTGTGTTTATCGGAAGAAAAGAAAATAATGCTTATATGAAATAGAAAAAATGAATAACGTATTTTTTCTTGGTAAAAGAGATTATTCTGATATTCCTGCTTTCGGCAATTACTTCGATGTCTGCTTAAACTTTTGGGTAATGAAAGATTGGATAAAAAATTCATCGCCGCTAAAAATCAAGGAATATCTTGCCTTGGGAAAGCCGGTGGTTTCAATCAGAAATTGAAGAGATAAGAAATAATTTTGCGGATGTAGTATTTTTATCTTCAAATAAAGAAGAGTTTTTAGAAAATTTAGACAAAGCTGTAAATAGCAATAATGAAGACCGTATAAATAAAGGGTATGGAAATAGTTAAAAACGAATCGTGGGTAAAAGCCGCTGAAAAAATAGAAGAGTTAATTTAACTAATTGAGATTTGACAAGGTCGGGTTTCAAAATAGTAGATGTTATTCAGGAAGACGGATATGCTGGGAGTTTATATCCGGAGCTTCATTGAATCCCAGTGGCTTTCTCCTGAAGAACTGGAGAGAGCTCTCCAATTCAAAAATTGAAAAAACTTCTTGATTCACGCGGGGAAAAATGTTGAATTATTACAGGCGAAATATTTAAAGAGTCATAATTTTGATGCCGAATGAAATAAAATCGATTTAAGTGATTTAAAATTTTCCCGGTTATTACAAAAGACGATATCAGGACAAACTTTCGAAAATTTTAAAGCCGATAATTTTGAAGATTATCTTCTCGCGGATTACGAGAAACGGGTGGTTCTACCGGAAAACCATTTATTTCTTACCGAGATAAACTTTCGCACAGTTATTTATGGGCTAATAATTTCAGAGGATGGAATGCGGGCGGATATGAACTGGGCGATAGAATTTATTGAAATTGTTAACGGGCTCGTTAATTCCTAAAGCCGTCTTCGTTAAAAACTAAAATCTATTTTATGTTGCAGAACTCCGATAGTGATTCCGACGCTTCATCTTTCCGGGAAAAAAATAAAAGAGATCATTGAAAAAATTAACAAATCGTATTCCGCTAATTTATCTATGGATATTCTTCGAGCATGGTTTACTAATTGTCGATCTTATGGAATAATCAATAATTTCGAAATCCGGAAAGGATATAAATTCAATTTTTACTACTTCCGATATGCTTTATCCTGATCAAAGGAAAAGTATTGAATCATTTTTTGGATCAAAAATATTTTCGATATTTACGGATGTCCGGAGGGTGGTATTATTAACTTTTGAATGCGAAGAACATTCATGGGTATCATATCAACCAGGAATCCGTGCTTGTTGAAATTCTAAATGAACAAAACGGATTGGGGAATTTAATTTCGACACCGCTTTTCAATTACGCCTTTCCGTTATTCAGATATAATACGGGTGACGTAGGAAAAATTACAATTGGAAGATGCGGTTGCGGCAGGGGATTGAGTAAAATTTCGGAGCTTGGGGGAAGAATACGGGATTTTATAATTTTAAAAGACGGAAGACATATACATGGTGCATTTTTTAATAAATTTAAAACCGCTTTACGATAAAAGCTGGATTGAACAATATCAGATCGTTCAGGAAAATATCAGATGAATTAACGATCAAATTAAAATTAGCAGGAGAGCCGGTGAAGGAGGATTTAGATAAAATTGAATCCGAATTGAAAAAAGGTCTGCTGCCCGATTTAAAAATCAATTTTGATTTTGACGGAGTAGAATATACCGGCGGAGGAAAGTTTAGATTGGTAGTTTCAAAAGTTAAGAATGAATGGGAAAAAGTTTGAGTAAAAATCTTGCTGTAATTGCATACACAACTTTAAGCACGGACAGCCGCGTTCTGAAGGAATGCTACGCCGCGCTCGAAGCCGGATTTACCGTAGATGTTTATACGCTTGAACATCCCGAAAATAAAATATTTAGCGATTTTAATATTATTTCCAGCGGAAGAAAACAGTATAAAGGAAATAATAAAAAATATTTCATCAATGCTTATCTCAGGTTTTTTCTTTTTTGCCTGATTTCGTTAACGAAAAATTATTTTAAGAGAAAGTACAGTGTCATTCATTTTAACAATATGCCGAATTTTCTCGTTTTCAGTTCTATCGTTCCAAAAATATTTGGCGCGAAAATAATCTTGGATCTTCACGATCTTATGCCGGAAATATTCAGCGCCAAGTTTGGTATGGATAAAAACAGTAATTTAATAAAAGCTCTTTATCTGGAAGAAAGATTATCCGCAAAATTTGCGACGGAAATAATTTCGACGAACAGATTTCATACTAAGCGATTTAGGGAAAACGGAATAAAAAATAAGCGAATAACTGAAATTGTTAACGTAGCCGATCATAAGGTTTACTATTCGTCGAACGGAAAACAATTTGATGATGATAAACTGATCATCGCTTATCCTTCAACAATTGCCAAACGTTTAGGCATTGATATTTTAATCGATGCGATGGAGATCATCCGTTCAAAAAATATTAAGATGGAATTAAAAATATACGGGGACGGTGAATATAAGTCTGAACTTCATAAAATAATCGATGAAAAAAGATTGAATAATAATGTTTGGCTCTCCGATTCTTTCGTTAGTATGAAAGATCTTTCGAGGGAAATGGATGAAGCGCATATCGGAGTAATACCGCTGCCATACGATCCGTCCAACGATATTGCGATGCCGGTAAAAGTATACGAATATTTCGCAAAAAAATTATGTGTTGTAGCTTCCGATCTTACCTTGCTTAAGGATTATTTCGACGATAAGATTCTGTTTTTCAAGGCCGGGGACGCGGTGGATTTAAGCGAAAAATTGATCCGGCTTTATAATGACAGAGATGCTTTAAAAAAAATCGCTGAGAAAGGATACGCTCATTATTCCGAAAGGAATTGGGATTATTATAAGAAGAAATATCAGGAGCGGTTAGAAGCTAGAAGCTAGAGGCAATAACATTTTAATCTGCGGAAATTATAGAGATAAGTTTTTTCAGCGCCTGCCATTCCGCAGGCAGGTCCTATTTTTTTTCAAAGGTCAAACGGAGTTGTGCTAAAATAAAACTGCTGAAAGTATAATCAGAAAATAAAATAGTAATGGTAAAATTTTGAAAAAATATATTCTTCTTTTACGTCCGCATCATTATGTGAAGAATTTATTTGTTTTTGCACCGCTCATTTTTTCACTCGAATTTGATAAGATCGCGCACGTCGAAAATTCGTTAGCCGCATTTCTGCTTTTTTCTATCGCGGCAAGTTCTGTATATATTTTAAATGATATTAAAGACATTGATGAAGATCGGCAGCATCCGGTTAAAAAGGAGAGACCGATTGCGAGCGGAGCAGTATCGATTAAGTCAGGTGTTGTTCTATCGTTGAGCTTAATGTTTACGGGCTTAATTTTCAGTTTCCTTTTAAATATTACGTTTATGTTTATCATCCTTGCTTATTTGGTTCTTAATATTTTGTACAGCCTCGGATTAAAGCATATTCCTATTCTTGATATATTTATAATTTCAATCGGTTTTGTGCTTCGCATTTTTGGCGGTGCGGTTGTTATTAGCGTGAGGGTTACAATGTGGATAATCCTTATAACATTTTTGCTCTCTTTATTTATTGCGCTCGCTAAAAGAAGAGACGATATACTTCTATCGGGCACAGGTTTGAGTACTCGCAAAAATATTGACGGATATAATTTACCCTTTGTTAACGGCGCAATGCTGGTAATGGCAAGCATAGTTATTGTCAGTTATATTTTATATACAATTTCGGAAGATGTAATTAATAAGTTTAACGCAGAGCATTTGTATCTTACTGTGCTGTTTGTAATCCTGGGGATTTTCCGGTATATGCAGATCACTTTTGTCGAGAACAGAAGCGGAAATCCTACAATGATTCTTTTAACTGATAAATTTTTGCAAATAAGCATTATTCTTTGGCTGATGAGCTTTATGACGATTGTGATTTATAATCTTTAAACGTCAAACGTCAAACGTCAAACGTCAAACGTCAAAGGTCAAACGGAATTGCGGGCGGGTTCAATTTTTATCGACTATGAAAATATTGCTTGACATAATAAAATAACGAAAGCATTTTTCTGATTTCTGATTTCTGATTTCTGATTTCTGATTTCTGATTTCTGATTTCTGATTTATAAAAATGGAGTTTAAGTTTTGAAAGTTTTGGTCACCGGCGGTGCCGGTTTTTTTGGAATTAATATGATACGATATTTGCTCGATAAAAATGTTGAGCAAATAACATCTCTTGATATTGAAGATTTCAAATTTGAAGAAAAAAATAAAATAAATGTTATAAAAGGGGATATTCGAAATCGTAATATAGTGGATGAAGCTGTTAAGGGCTGTGATATTGTAATTCATACCGCCGCGGCTTTACCGCTCTATTCCAAGGAAGATATTATTTCCACCGATGTTGATGGAACGCACAATCTTTTGGAGGCTTCCGAACATCATAAAGTTTCAAGATTTATTCATATTTCATCTACTGCTGTTTATGGAATCCCGGATCATCATCCGCTTTATGAAACGGATAAATTGGACGGTGTTGGTCCCTACGGTGAAGCTAAAATATTAGCTGAAGAACAATGTCTCGAATATCGAAAGAAAGGAATGACGGTTTCTATCCTCCGTCCGAAATCATTTATCGGCCCCGAACGACTTGGCGTTTTTGCCCTTTTTTACGATTGGGCAAAGGACGGAAAAAATTTTCCGATGATCGGAAGAGGGGATAACCGCTATCAACTTTTAGATGTTGAAGATTTATGCGAAGCGGTCTGGCTTACAATGACACTGGATGAAGCCATCGCGAATGATACATTTAACATCGGCGCAAAAGAATTCACCACGATGAAGGAAGATTACCAGGCCGTATTAGATTACGCCGGTAAGGGAAAAAGGATTATCGGATTGCCCGAGAAGCCGATCATCTTAATACTAAAAGTTCTGGAGTTTTTAAAATTATCTCCGTTATACAAATGGGTTTACGAAACCGCTTCAAAAGATTCTTTTGTATCTATTGAAAAGGCTGAAGAGAAATTAGGATACAAACCAAAGTATTCCAATAAAGAAGCATTAGTGAGAAATTATAAATGGTATTTAAATAATTTGCATAAATTCGAAAATTCCTCGGGGGTTTCGCATACGGTCCCCTGGAAGCAGGGAATCTTGAAAGTAGCAAAAATGTTTTTTTAATTGTTGCACGTCACAAAAAAAATAATTTCAATTGTGTAGATTTAAATCAAAAATAAGAGGGGTATATGAAAGTTCCGTTTCTTGATCTTAAAGTTCAGTATAAGGCAATTAAAGAAGAAGTAGATCCGGCTATTCAAAACGTATTAGATAATACTGCTTATGTTTTAGGCGAGCCGGTATTTAATTTTGAAAAAGAATTTGCGGAAGCGCACGAAGTAAGAAATTGTTCCGCCGTAAGCGCGGGAACCGATGGAAACCACATAGCATTGTGGGGATTGGGAATTGGCGCGGGTGACGAAGTGATAATGCCGGCCAATACATTTATAGCAACAGCCTGGGGTGCAACCCTTTGCGGAGCCACTCCGGTTTTCGTAGATTGTCATCCCGATAGTTACAATATCGATCCCGAAAAAGTTGAAGCGGCTATTACCGAAAAGACAAAAGCGATTATTGCGGTACACCTTTACGGGCAGGCTGCTGATATGGACCCGCTTATAAAAATTGCGGAAAAGCATAATATTTATCTGGTGGAAGACGCGGCTCAGGCGCATCTTGCCGAATATAAAGGGAAAAAAATTGGCGGAATAGGAAAAGCGGCTTCGTTTAGTTTTTATCCGGGGAAAAATTTGGGCGCTTACGGAGAAGGGGGAGCGGTTACAACAGATGACGATGATCTCGCTGTAAAATTCAAAATGATTAGAGATCACGGCGCAGTTGAAAAATATAACCACGAAATTTACGGCCATAATTACAGAATGGAAGGAATCCAGGGCGCTGTTCTCGGAGTTAAATTGCGTCACCTGGAAAAATGGACTGACGGACGCAGAAGAGTGGCGGAAAAATACAGGGAAGAGTTAGCCGGTTTCGATAAAGTTACTATTCCGAAAGAAATGGATTATGCTAAACACGTTTATCATCTTTACGTTATTCAGGTGAAAGATGGAACCGAAAAGAGAGATGCTTTACGGGACTTTCTGAACGAGAACGGAATAGCGAGCGGATTGCATTACCCGATCCCTCTTCATCAGCAGCCTTGCTTTAAACATTTGGGATATTCAAAAGGAGATTTCCCGGTATCGGAAAAACTTGCCGAAACAGGATTGTCGCTCCCTATGTTTCCCGAATTAAGTAATGAGCAGATAAGTTATACCTGCGATAAAATTAAAGAATTCTTCAAATAGAATTGAATATTTGATGAAATATTTTAGTTAGAAAATCCCCTCGCTTTGAGGGGATTTTTTATTTGCGATAATGCAGACGGAATTTTCCCCATTTGCCGCAATGGTTTTTCTACAATCATTTCAAGCATTCGGCGGTTTCTGTTGAAAGAATAAAATTCTTTGAGAAATTCGTGTAATTAGATCAATACTTTTTAAAAAATCAGACACGATTAATTTCTTGCAGCTGATCTCTGATCTTAGTTTTTATTTTCTCGAAGATTTAGCGGATGGACGCAGACTTCTGTTTTCTGTTTTATTTGAATCTTTTTAGTAAATTACATATCTAATTTATTAGAGGGCGTTTTAAAGGGAAGAGATAGAAACTTTTGGCGATGTAAAAAAAATGTTTCAGGTTTTGATGTAAAGAAATCCTAAATAATCAAAATTTAATTAATAATTAGGTTTAATTATTTAAAAAACTTTACTATTTTAACCATTACAATTGGTCATTTATTCAAATACCGGGTTAATTTAATTTACAAACCGTAAAGTATTCTTACTATCCTCTTCCTCTTTGGTTGCAAATTATGATAAAATCACGAATATGAGTTGGCACCTATATTGCATTACATAATTTAACTAAAGATAAATTTTCTGAAAATTTCCGATATCATATATTATTTAATATAAAATTAATTTGAATGTTCCAATTGATAAGGCTAATTTATCAGATTTTTTAGAGTATAAGGAAAGTAAAACTTAAAATATGCGGCTACCACGATATAAATATTATTTTGCGATTTCGGATCTGACAATTTTAATATTGTCTTTTGCGATATCATCATTTCTTGTTAGAAACGACAGCAGTCTGGGATTTTTTGAATTCCTCGAGATTTCATGGCCGATACAGGCGCTTTTCCTTTTACTAGCGTTTACTATTATTCTCATTTTCGAGATTAATAACCTATACAAGATCAATGTCATCTTATCAAGGTCGGCTCATTTTACCGCACTTCTCAAATCGCTTTATTATAGTGCTTTGGGGATTGTTATCGTATCCCTGCTTATTCAAAATAATATGTTTCTCGATTCCCGACTAATTATTTTTGTTTTTGTTCTCACATCTCTACCTTTTTGGTATTTGCTTAGGGTTGAGATTTTAAGAAGTATTTATTTAATACTGCATGATAAACAGTTTAACAGAAATATTGTTATTGTAGGCGCAGGAAAATCCGGTAAACTTCTTGCCGCCAAATTAATCTTTGAAAATCCGATAGGTTTAAGTCTTGTCGGTTTTATTGACGATACTGTAAATAAAGGCGAACAGATTATCGGAACCAAAAATGTTCTCGGAAGTACCGGAGAAATCCGGGAAATAATAAAGCAATATCAATGTTGATGAAATTCTTATTGCGATTGATAAAATAAATTATGAAAGACTGCTTGAGATTTTAGACGTCTGCCATGAAATTGAGGTTGACGTAAAAGTTGTCTCGGAGCTGTTCAATATTGTATCGAAAAAAATATATACAGAACGTTATGCGGACGTTCCGATAATAGGTGTAACTCCGAGATACAATACCGGAATTTCAATAAAGCTAAAAAGATTTTTTGACGTTATTTTTTCAACGTTCGGTCTGTTAGTTCTTTCGCCACTTCTTTTGATTATTGCAGCGGTTATAAAATTTACCTCACCCGGACCTATATTCTTCAGACAAATAAGGGTCGGAAGAAACGGAGAACAATTTGAATTCCTTAAATTCAGATCCATGACCGTTGACGGCGAAGATGATGAGGAACGAAAAGAGAAGATGATAGAGTTTATAAAAAACGGCGGAGAAGAGAGCGGCCAGAAAGTGATCAACGAAAACCGCATTACAACTATAGGCAAATATCTTCGCGCAACGTCGCTGGATGAATTACCGCAGTTGTTGAATGTTATAAAAGGAGATATGAGCCTTGTTGGACCGCGCCCATGTCTTCCATATGAATACGAACATTACGATACCTGGCAGAAGCGCAGGACAAACACATTGCCCGGTTTAACAGGCGTTTGGCAGGTTTGGGGAAGAAGTTCAGTCTCCTTTAAGGATTCAATAGTTTTGGATCTTTACTATATTAATAATATGTCGCCCTGGCTGGATTTACAGTTGATCTTGAAAACTGTTCCGGTTATGATATTTTCTAAAGGCGGTAAATAATTTTACTTAACAAAATCGAATTATGAGGTTATAATGAAAGTAGGTGTAATTGGTCTGGGTTATTGGGGCCCAAATCTTGTTAGAAATTTTTTGGCTAATAACGAAGTTGAAAGCGTTACGGCATGCGATATAAACCCGGATAGATTAGAGGCTATCGGGAAGAAAATGCCTTCGGTAAATTTAACAACAGACTGTAATGATCTTTATAATGGAGATTTTGATATTATTGCAATCGCAACTCCAGTAAACTCCCATTACGAATTTGCGAAAAAATCTCTTGAAGCCGGAAAACATATTTGGGTAGAAAAGCCATTTACTGCTACTACTCGTCAGGCAGAAGAACTTATTGAAATTGCCGATAAAAACAATCTTAAAATTTTTGTAGATCATACATTTATCTATACAGGCGCTGTAAGAAAAATTAAAGAATTGGTGGATCAAGGAGAACTAGGTAAAATAATTTATTTTGATTCCGTAAGAGTTAACCTGGGATTATTCCAGCACGATGTAAATGTGATTTGGGATCTCGCACCGCACGATCTTTCAATTATGAAATATATTTTGGCGGATAAGAAAATTGTAGCCGTATCTGCTCACGGAATTGCAAATTATTATAATCACGAAAACATTGCTCATCTTTCTGTTTACTTCGAGAATAATTGCTTCGCGCATTTTCATGTTAATTGGACTTCGCCCGTAAAGATTAGACAGATGATTATCGGCGGAAAGAAAAAGATGATTCTTTTTGATGATATGGAAAATATGGAAAAAATTAAATTGTACGATAGCCATATTGAAGTTGAATCTCCGGAAAGTATTCATGAAATGTTGGTTCAATACAGAACAGGCGATATGTATTCGCCGAAGGTTATTCAAACTGAAGCGCTTGCTTTAGGAGTACAGGAATTTATTAACGCCATAAAAGAAGACCGCCAGCCGCTGACAAACGGAGTTGACGGATTGGATGTTGTGAAGATTTTGGAAGCCGCCGATAAATCAATAAAAAATCGGGGCGAAGTGGTAGAGATCACATCATCTGTTTTAGCGTAATGTTATATTAAGATTAAACAACGGAGAATTTTTTTTGGAAAAGAAAAATATCAATAATGTTAAACTTGGCGAAAATGTAAAAATTTACGATTTTGTAAATTTATACGGATGTTCAATTGACGACAACTCCAAAGTTGGTACATTTGTAGAAATTCAGAAAAACGCAACGATAGGAAAAAACTGCAAAATCTCTTCGCATACATTTATTTGCGAGGGTGTTCATATTGAGGATAATGTTTTTGTTGGGCATAATGTAACATTCATTAACGATAAATTCCCCAGGTCCACTAACGAAGACGGTTCAATGCAGGATGAATCCAATTGGGAAGTTGTTGAGACTTATGTGAAAAAAGGCGCGTCGATCGGTTCTTCAGCAACAATCTTATGCGGAGTTACGGTCGGTGAAAACGCAATTGTAGGCGCGGGTTCGGTCGTTACTAAAGATGTGCCGCCAAACGCAGTTGTTGCCGGCGTTCCGGCAAAAGTAATGGAAAACAAAACGGTATAGAATTTTTCAAAAAAAAATATAATTTATAATACTATTATATTTTAATATATAAATTATTCGTTCTTCAATGCGAGGGATATGTGGAAAATAAAAATAATAACATGAAGAAAAAACAAATTAAAGAAAATACTTTTAGAGAATATATAGTACTTATAAGAAGCAACCTTCTGGTGTTTTTGTTGATAAGCGGTATTATAGTTTCAGCATCGATAATTTATGCGATCACGTCTGAAGACATTTATAAATCGAGTACTGTATTAAAAATTTCTCAACCGAAAGGAAATATTCTGGAATCACCTATCGAAATGGGATTTCAGTCCAATACCAGCGATCGCTTTATTGCTAATGAAATAGAAGCAATGAAAAATGTAACCATTCGTCAGGAAGTTGCGCGAGTTATGATCGATACAATTAAATCGGAAGGGAATACGGATGGACTGGATATTCTTCTTTACGACGACGCTAAAAAAGTTGGCAACGACATAAGTATGCTGCGATCGGAAGGATCTATCGCAGTCGTTTTAAGCACCGTAGAAATTGAGCAGAAAAACGGTCTCGATTATATAGAGATCATAGCAGAGTCTCCTTCGCCAGAAGAAGCAGCATTGATCGCGAATTCATACGCCAAAGTCTACCGGGATTTCAACTTGATGGATAACAGGAAACAATTAACTAATATAAAAGATTTCCTGAAGAAACAAGTTCTTGAAAGAAGAAATGAACTGATAGCCGCAGAAAATGCGATTAAAGATTACAAATTGAAAGGCGGAGTTGTTCAACTTGATCAACAGGCACAAATGCTTTTAAGCCGTATGGATAATTTTGAAAGCAAGCAGAATGAAGCTAAAATCGATATGTCTATTGCGGAAAAGAAACTGAACGCGTATAAGGATGAACTGGAAAGAAAGAATCCTTCGGTAGCAGAATTTGTTGAAAGCGAAAGAGCTAAATTAAACTTAGAGCAAATGCAAGCGGAAATAGCCGGACTTAAGAAAACGAGAGACAAGCTGCGAAATCCCACACCTGATGTTGTAGAACAATACAACGATAAAATTGATAATCTTACAAATAAATTGAATAAAAATATTGAAGAATATCGGGGATTAATTTTATCCGCCAGCCCGGAAGATATGAAAGGGATATCGGAAAAAATTCTCGAACAGGAAGTTGTATACAGCAGTTTGCGCGCTTCGTACGATCAGACAAGAAATATTGTTTCCCAGTATGAATCAGAATTTAACAGACTCCCGGCGAGGACTTTAGACCTTGCAAGATTAGAGAGAGAAAAATCCGCCGCGGAAAGTATGTATCAGATTTTGGAACAGAAATATCAGGAAGCGCTTATAAACGAGCAGTCCACAATCGGCAATGTTCTAATAATGAATACCGCCGAAGTTCCCTTTCGACCGGCTGAACCAAACAGAGGAATGATAATCTTTATGGGGCTTATTCTCGGTTTCGGATCGGCTTTCAGTTTTGTTTACTTCCGGGATTATTTAGACAGACGTGTAAAATCACCCGAAGATATTGAGAAATTGAATATTAATATTCTTGGCTGGATTCCTAAAATACCCGGACTAAAAGGGAAAAAACCGAAGAGCTCAGAGTTTATCGCTGCGCGGGAATCGAACACAATAAACAGCGAAGCTTTTAAAACTTTGCGTACAAGAATTCAGTTTTCCCGGATTCATAAAAGCACACAGAGCATTCTTATAACTTCATCGGCGCCGGGCGAAGGGAAAACTATGACGTCCGCTAACCTTGCTGCGAGTTTTGCTCAGGCGAACAAGAAAACAGTTATTATCGATTGCGATCTCCGCAAACCGAGAATCCATTCTTTCTTTAATGTACGCGAATATCCCGGACTTACAAATTATTTCTTCGGAAGAGCAAAGTTCGATGAGATTGTAAGAAGATCGGAAGTGGAAAACCTGGATTATATTACAGCCGGAGTTATTCCTCCGAACCCATCGGAAATTATCGGTTCGCCGGAAATGCAAGAATTTGTAGAAAAACTTAAAGAGACGTACGATAAAATCATTCTCGATGCTCCGCCGATTATGTCGGTTTCCGACGCTGAGGTTCTATCCAGAATAGTCGACGCTTCAATACTAGTTGTATCAGCGGATTCAACGGAAATAGATTGGGTTTTGGATTCAACTGATTTACTGAAACACGAACATGATTCCTTTATTGGGGTTATTCTCAATAACTTTAATTATAAAAGTGGATATCATTCTTATTATAAGTACCACAGTTACTATTCCAAAACAGGAAGCAATATCGAAGGTAAAATTTTAAAAAAATCATAACTTTCTATATTCGAATTAATTTATTTTGAGGCGGCTTTATTTGCCGCCTTTTTCATTTAGAATACATTTATCCCAATGAAAAATATTACACTAATTGACGCTCATGTACATCTCCACGACGTATTCGATACGGAAAAATTTTTAATGAATGCCCGACACAATTTCAAACTCCATTTAGAGGCGCTTAAAGTTAGTTCTCCACTACGGAGCTATTTGCTTCTAACCGAGGGAAGGAACGAAACGGCATTCGAAAAAATAAAAGAGATATCAGGCAAAAAAAGCTTACCTTTTAATATTGACAAAACTAATGAAGAAGAGAGTTTAAGAATTACGTTTGCGGAAGAGGATGAAATTATCGTTGTTTCAGGCAAGCAAATAGTAACAGCAGAAAAACTTGAAGTACTGGCACTTGGTACGAAGACAAATTTTGAAGAAGATAATTCCATTGTTGAAACAATTAAAGCGGTAACCGCCAAAGACGCTCTTCCGGTTGTACCGTGGGGTTTCGGAAAATGGACTGGAAAAAGAAAGAAAATAATACAATATTTAATGACGGAAAAAAATCTTCCCTTGTTTTATCTGGGCGATAACAGCGGAAGAATTCCATTGCTCAAGGGTCCTGAATATTATTTGAAAAATAATCTGGAGGAAAAAAGAATTTTACCAGGCAGCGATCCTTTGCCTTTTAAAAATCAGATAGCAAAACCCGGCAGTTACGGTTTCTATATTGATGCAACACCGGACTCCGGTAAGCCGTTCGAATTTTTAAGAAAATATTTAGCCAACAAAGAAAATAAAATTTATTCTTTCGGTAAACTTGAAAGTCTGCATAATTTTCTACATAATCAAATTTACATGCAGATTAAGAAAAGGATATAGTTTTGAAAGCATTAGTAGTTGCTCCGCAACCTTTTTTTTCACCCCGTGGAACGCCGTTCAGCGTTTATTACCGGACGATGATTCTCGCCGAACTTGGCGTTGAAATTGATTTGCTTACTTACGGTGAAGGTGAAGATGTTGATATTCCTAATGTTAATATAATAAGGATTCCCCGTTTTAAAAGTTTGGGTAATGTAAAACTCGGGCCATCCCTCCTGAAATTGTTTCTGGATATTTTTCTTTTCGGAAAGTTTATATCTCTTCTAAAAAAAAATAATTACGATTTTGTGCACGCTCACGAAGAAGCAGTTTTTATGGCGCTTGTCCTGAAGAAGATCTTTAAATTTAAGTTAGTATATGATGTTCATTCCAGTCTTCCGCAGCAGCTCATAAATTTTAAATTCACAAATTCGAAGATCATATATTCTTTATTTGAAAAATTAGAAAAAGCGTCGCTAAAAAGCGCCGATGCAATTATTACAATTTGTCCTGACCTCCATGACTATGTAAACTCAATCATCGATAATAAAGAAAAACATTTCTTAATTGAAAATTCAATTTTCGACGAAGTAAAATTAAAAAGCAAAAAAGAAAGCGACAGTGAAAAAGGAAATAATAAGGATATAATTACACATATTAACGGCGAAAAATTAGTAGTATACGCCGGTACTTTAGAAACGTACCAGGGAATAGATATTTTGATCCGATCATTTAAAAATGTTTTGGCCGAATCGCCACATACAAAATTGTTAATTGTAGGCGGCAACAAAGAGCAGGTTGAGAAATATAAAAAGTTAGCGACAGAATTAGAGATTGAAGAAAATATTATTTTCACAGGAAGAGTTCCGCAGAAAACAGCGAAAGACTTAACCGTGAGAGCAGATGTATTAGTTTCACCGAGAACGGCGGGAACAAATACACCGTTGAAAATATACGAGCAGATTGCGTCCGGCAAACCCTTGGTGGCTACAAATATTTACTCGCATACACAAGTTTTAAGCGGCGATGTCGCGTTTCTTGTTGATCCGGAAGCTTCGTCTATGGCGGATGGAATAATCGATTCCCTGCAGCCCGGAGAAAGTGTTCAATCAAAAGTAGAGCGAGCAAGAGAATTATACGACCAGAGATATTCCCGCGAAGTTTATACGGGAAAAATGAAAAAGCTCCTGGAGTTATTAAAATAAATGTGCGGAATAACGGGGGCTGTATCATTTAACGGGAATTCAATCATTTCCCGCGATCAATTAAAAAAGATGGTTGATACCTTGTATCACCGCGGACCGGACGAGTATGGATTGGATGTACACGAAGGAGTATCGCTCGGAATGCGTCGTCTTTCCATCATCGATCTTAAAGGCGGAAGCCAGCCAATTTATAACGAAGACCGCTCAGTCTGGACTGTTTTTAACGGGGAAATTTATAATTTTCCCGAACTCCGAAAAACACTCGAATCGAAAGGTCACATCTTCAATAGTCACACTGATACGGAAGTTATTGTTCATGCTTACGAAGAATATGGTGCTGATTTCAGCAAACATTTAAATGGAATGTTTGCGATAGCTCTTCACGACCGGAAAAAGAAAAAATTTATTTTGTCGCGCGACCATATTGGTATAAAACCTCTTTATTATTATGCTGATTCAGGATTTATAGTTTTCGGCTCAGAGATCAAGGCGCTATTAGAAAGCGGATTAGTTAACAGGAAATTAAATGTTGACGCACTGGCGGAATTTCTGGCGTGGGAATATGTTCCGGGAAGAGGAACTTTACTTGCCGGTGTAAACAAATTAGAGCCGGCAAATTATTTGGAAATTGATTTAGAAAATCCCATTATCGAACCGCGCGAATATTGGGATATAGCTCAAAGCCGAGGCGATGAAAACCTAACTCAATCCGATTGGGAAAATTTAGTTGACGAGCAGTTGAAAAAGTCGGTGCGTATGCAGATGATAAGTGATGTTCCGCTCGGCGCTTTTTTGTCGGGAGGAGTCGATTCATCTTTGATAGTAGCATCGATGGGAGACGCTAAAACGTTCAGTATCGGATTTGACGATCCTTCGTACAACGAACTTCAATGGGCAAAAAAGGTAGCCGCGCATTTACATGTAGATCACAAGGATGAGATTATAAAGCCCGATGTTGTTGAATTGTTCGAGCGGCTTATGATGTTTATGGATGACCCGATCGGAGACTTTTCTATATTCCCGACATATCTTGTCTCCAATCTTGCGCGCAAACATGTAACTGTAGCCCTAAGTGGAGATGGTGGCGATGAATTGTTCGGAGGATACGAAACCTACATCGCCGAAAACCTGGCAAATAAATATTCGGTTATTCCAAAAATTTTCCGCAGCTCAGTTATTGAACCGATTTTATCGACACTAAAACCAACTGCCAAGAAAAAGGGATTGATAAATAAAGCTAAAAGATTTGTCGAAGGATTTGATCATCAAGACGAACTATCGCACGCGAGGTGGAGAATATTCGGTGGCGAGTTAATGCGTAAGGAATTATTTACGGAAGACGCGAAAGATCGAATCAAGAAACCGGCCGCCGATCACATTTTAAATCTCTTCAATAAGGCCGGAGATAGAGGAGCTTTAAACAGATCTCTATACGTTGACGTAAAAAGTTATTTGAGCGATAACATTCTAACAAAAGTTGACAGGATGTCGATGGCGGTTTCCTTGGAAACGCGTGTTCCGTTTCTCGACCCCGATCTTGTGGATCTTGCTTTTAGAATCCCCGAAAAATTAAAAGTTGAGTCAGGAAAAACAAAAGTCTTACTGAAAAAATTGGCTTCAAAATATATTCCTTCCGAAGCGATTTACCGACCGAAGGAGGGATTCAGTATACCTATAAAAACGTGGCTCGGAAATGAATTTCGTCCCCTTATGGAAGATTTGCTGGATGAAAGAAAAATACACCGGGATGGAATATTTAGCCCAGAGAAAATTAAAAATTTAAAAAAAGAACATCTCAACGGCGAAGCGAATCATTCACACATTCTATGGTCTTTAATCGTTTTCCACGATTGGCAAAACCGCTGGCTTAATAATTAACAAGGAATTTATGAGAGAAATTATAAGAGAACCGGAAAAATTATCTTCCGAACATTTTGACTTAATAATTATTGGCGGCGGAATTTACGGAGTGATGGTCTCGCTTGTTTCGGCGCAGAGAGGATTAAAAACTTTACTTCTGGAAAAAGATGATTTCGGCGGAGCTACAAGTTTTAATCATTTAAGAATTCTTCATGGCGGTTTACGTTACCTTCAAAAGCTGGACCTGCATAGGTTTTTCGAATCTGTTTCCGAGAGGCGGTGGTTTTTTCAAAAGTTTCCCGAGTATGTCGATCCTCTCGCTTGCCTTATGCCTCTCTATGGAAATGGAGTTTATCGTCCATCAATTTTTAGAGGCGCTCTAATGCTGAACGATCTCCTTTCAATCAATAGAAATAAGCACGTTGATATGAAAGTTAGGCTGGAGAACGGAACAGTTGTTAATCCAAAGGAAGTTGAAAGTATTTTTCCGGATGTCGATACAGACGGATTGAAAGGCGGAGCGGTTTGGTACGACGGCTCCATTCCGGATACGCAGCGAGTTTTGATTGAGATTTTAAAATGGTCTAACTCTATCAATTCGGGAAGTTTAAATTATATGGAAGCGACAGGGCTATTAAAGGATGAGGAGAAAGTAACTGGTATTAGAGCGTTCGATAGAATCAAGAGAAAATATTTTAATTTTCACGGCGATAAAGTTGTAAATGCTGCGGGACCCTGGTGCCGCGAAATTGCTTCAGCATTCGATAAAGACAATGAGGATCTTTTTAAGCCTTCTATTGCTTATAATGTTTTATTCGATAGGAGTGCGCCTTCAAGTTATGCACTGGCGGTAGCCCCAAAAAAGCCGAATGCTCAAACATATTTCCTTCGTCCTTGGAAAGGTAAATTGATGGCCGGAACAATTCACGAAGAATGGTCGGGCATCGAAAAGAATCCGCTGCCTTCGGAAGAATCGATAAATAATTTTATCGATAATTTAAACTTTACCGTACCGGAATTAAATCTTGAGAAGAAAGATATATTTCATATTTATTCCGGACTACTTCCGGCTCAGGAAGAAGGAACAAATAAGTTAGCTGTGCGGGAAGAGATTTTTGATCATTCGGAAAACGGAGGACCTGCGGGATTATTCAGCGTCTCAGGAGTTAAATTTACAACCGCCCGTTTGGTCGCGGAAAAAGTTGTTCAGAAAGTTTATCCCGAAAAAAATGAAAGCGTTTATAATCTTTCTCCGGGGCAGAATGCCGATCCGAATCTGGGAGTTTTCGGATTTAACTGGACACCGAATGAAGAAAATGATGATAAGATAATGCAGCGTTTAAAACAAATCATTGAAACCGAATCGGTTCAACATTTAGACGATCTCATTTTTCGTCGTACGACATTGGGAGATAATCCCGTAAACGCGATTAAGATTGCCCCCAAACTTTGCAAACTTTTTGAGTGGGATGAATTAAAATGCGACGAAGAAGTTGATAGGGTTAAAAGTTATTACAAAAATTTTAGAGATGTTGAGGGATGAAATCTTATCCGTATAAATATAGTCGAATCTGTTTGATTAATAAATTTGTATTACAGAGATTCTCACAGATCTTTCACGCAGATAAACACGGATTAAAATATTAAGCTGGGATTTTCCGTTTTGACATTCAACATGATTGTATTTAAATCAATATATATAATTAAAAATCTTCTTATCTTAAATATTAATTAAAATTGAAATTCAGGAATATATGAAGGCATTGGTTACCGGAGCTAACGGGTTCACAGGAAGTTATTTAGTAAAACATTTATTGGAAAAAGGATATCAAGTTAGAGGTATGGTAAGGCGAAACGCGGAGACCAAACTGCTTGAGGATTTGGGAGTTGAAATTGTATATGGCGATTTAGCGGAAGCTGAGAATTTTGACGAACAATTAAAGAATATAGAAATAGTTTTTCATGTCGCCGCTGCTTTTCGGGTCGAAAATGTTCCGAGAAAATATTTCTTCGACGTTAATGTAGAAGGGACAAAGAAACTCCTAAATTCTGCAAAGAAGAATAATGTAAAGCGATTCGTCCATTGCAGCACTGTCGGTGTTCAGGGTGAAATTTCAAATCCTCCCGCAAAAGAAGAAGATCCTTATAATCCCGGTGATTATTATCAGGAATCGAAAGTTGAAGGAGAAAAATTAGCGCTCGATTTTTTTAAGAAAGAGAATATGCCCGGAACGGTAGTTCGTCCTGTAGGTATTTACGGACCGGGTGATATGCGGTTTTTGAAGATATTCAAATTTGTAAACAACGGTAAGTTCAGAATGATAGGCAGCGGAAATGTTCTATATCATTTAACTTTTGTAAAGGATCTTGCGAAAGGCATTGCTCTTGCTGGAGAAAAAGACGAAGCCCTCGGCGAAATTTTCACAATAGGAGGTGAAGAATATCTCCCCTTAAAAGATTTTGTCGGAAAGGTTGCAAAAGTATTGAACAAAGAAATCCCGAAAAGGCATATTCCGGTATTCCCGGTATGGGCTGCGGGTTTGTTATGCGAAATAATATGCAAGCCGCTCGGTATAACTCCGCCGATCTATAGAAGGCGAGTAGATTTTTTCATCAAAGACAGAGCTTTTGATATTTCAAAAGCCAAACGACTTCTTGGATATAAGCCTGATTATTCCCTTGACGAAGGTTTAAAATTAACAGCAGAATGGTATCAAAAGAAAGGATTACTAAATTAATGCCCGGCAAAGATTATAAAATTCAGGATTCTATTACAGGAAATAAAAAGTCTAAATTGCAGCGTTATCAGGAATTGGTAATAGGTTCAGAAAAAATATCGGATCTCATCAAATATGAGCTTATTGTCCTTTTCACTTCCTGGGTTCCGGGCGCTCTCGGTATTTTTCTTAGGTCCAAATTATACCCTCTTTTATTAGGTAAATCCGGAAGAGGAGCAGTATTTGGTACTAACATTGTTTTAAGACATCCTAACAAAATTTTTCTTGGAGATAATGTAATAATTGATGATAATGTAATGATAGATGCCAAAGGCTCGGGTAACCAGGGAATTTTTCTTGAAGATGAAGTATTTCTTGGAAGGAATACTATTTTGAGCTGTAAAGGGGGCGATATTTATTTAAGGGAAAGAGTAAATTTAGGGTTTAACTGCGAAATCTTTACATCGTGTAAAGTAGATATTGGTAAAGATACTCTGGTTGCAGCTTATTCCTATTTTGTCGGTGGCGGAAGTTACAAACTCGATAATCTCGCTATTCCGATCAATCAACAGCCTGACTTTGAGGGAGCAAAGGGCATTAAATTGGAAGGAAACAACTGGGTCGGCGCCCATTGCGTAATACTGGATGGAGTTGAAATGGGAGAAGGTTCCGTAGTAGCCGCTGGAGCAGTGCTAAACAAACCGATTCCCAAAAATGTGATTGCTGCCGGAATTCCGGCTAAGGTTATCAAGAACAGAAAAAGCGTTTCCGAAAACCCGGAAGGGGATAGATGAAATACACATTCGGCGCTCTTGCCGCAGCGGTCTTTTTATACATTAGTTTATATGCCGGGATTTGGATCGATTCCAGAATTTACTGGAAAAAACATCAGCCGTATTATTACGAGCATGAACCACAAAGTATAACTTTCTATTCCGACGGATTAAAACTCTCATCTCATTTTTATGTCTCCGATACTTCAACTTTTCCCATCGTTATTGTGGTACACGGCTTAACAGAAGAAGGAAAAGATTTTGACCTTTATGAAATTATAGCGAACGAATTGATAAAAAATAAAATCGGCGCTTTTGTTATTGATTTGCGCGGCTTCAGCGATTCGGAAGATCCGAAAGAAATAAATAGTTACGACGACTTTGATTTAGCGGTCGATGTTCACAATGCGGTAGAAGCGGTTTTAGATCTGCCCGGTGTAGATACATCAAGAATATTTTTGCTCGGACATTCGATGGGTGCCGGAGTTGTGCTGGATGCGATATATCGCGATGAAACAGGAAAAATAAAAGGGGTCGTTTCCATCGAACCCGACAGGCGCGGCAGAGAACTGGATACGCTTAAATTTGCGAAGCGGCTTACGAAAGATCTTCGACTCAAATATATGTTTAATCCCGGCGTAACCGACAGTTTGGAAAAAAGCACAAACACTTTTTTTGTTCTGGAAAAATTAAAAAATCATCCGCCAATACTTTTTGTCGAATCGGAAGAAGCAGAACGGCACGAACTTTTTTTGAAGGACTACGAACTCCTTACCGAACCGAAAGGTCTAAAAGTAATTCCGGATACTTATCATTATTTCGGTACAAAATACGGCGATAATTGGGGAAAGAAAAAAGCGCTTTTAAGGTTTATGCGCAAACTGCCCGGCTTCCCGGACGCGATAATAAATATTAAAGCAATAAATATATTGACCGACGAGCTTGTATTATTCTTTAACGATCCCCATTCCGTAAACCGGTACTAACCTTGTTCAAAAATTCGAAAATTATAAATACGCTCAAAGTGATCGTCAGTTTTTCTATACTCGCTTACCTGATATCCAAAGTTGAACTGAAAAATCTTTATCCGCGATTGAAAGCGCAGAGATTATATTTTTAATTCTGGCGCTTATAACATCATCGGTAAATCGATCGTTATGATCCCGATTTCCATAGGCGGCATCGGAGTGCGCGAGGGAGCCTTTGAAGGATTTCTGAAACTGGCCGGTATTTCGCCCTCTATCTCAATTATAATTGCAATTACTTCTACTCTGCTTACAACAATTATTGGTCTTTATGGCGGGAATCGCTTATATGTTTTTTAAGACCGACGCAGCCGTTCTTAAAGAAGAGATAAAAAAATAATTTTAAATTAGGAGTTGAATGAGAACGCTTCTAAAAACTTATCTGCAAAATCTATCTTTATATAAAAACGCTTGGCGCTCACGGACTCTATCTCTTCATCAAAGGGAAAATAAAAAAAAAGGGAAGCAAACTTCTCAACATTCGCCGTTAGGATGTTAAACATCCTTTTCTTTTCAGAATACCTTCTTCCGACATTCAGGTTTGTGATGAAATATCCTCAACGTAGATTGTTACGGTTTATTTATCTATGCACCGCTTAATACAGATGATTATCATACTTCACTTTTCGATTGATCAGCCAGATGTAAAAAAATGCCGCAATGCCTATCACCATTTCTATTACTTCGGACATCCATCGCATATCTCTATCAAATTGTGAATGGATGAAAAAATAATCGTTATAAACATCCACAGCGCCGATTAATGCTATTACGGTAAAGCCGCCTATAAGGATGTAAGGCACGGCGATATTTTTCAATAGCTTTATTTTGTTGAAATAAATTCCGATAAGTCCGGCGGCGCCGAAAGCGAATCTAAAAAAATCCGAATGTCCCTGGAGCCCTTTTACATTGTGCAGTGTTACTTCTCCCTGAATATTTATATTTTCCAAATATCCGGGAGTTTCAAAGTGAAGAAACTGCTGGCCCCATGCTATCTCTTCCATCGCTACAAGAAATACTACAAAAGTAAAAAATATCATAAAAAATATCTCAAAATATTGGAACTTCAGCGTTTTCATCCTTATCACCAGAAAGATCCCAAATATGACGGCAAAGAATAGAAATCCAAATGTTAGTAATTCCACAGGATAATTTTCCTGACAAAGTAAAATAGAGTAACGCCTTGTATAGCGGAATATCATCGAATAAAAAACGAGAGGAATTAGTAAAAAAGGACTAAATAAAAGTGCCGCAGCAAAATAATAACCTATCTTATATTTTTTTGATTCGGAATAAATTAAATCATCTATTTGAGAAAAGAAAGAATTCATCTAAGCCTTCTAAAAATTAAAATTTTTCAAAGTTTACGCGAGAAAAGTATTAGTGAGTTTTTCTTTCAGTCCGTCATTAACAATTTTTAATAATCCTAAAATTACTAATGCCGATCCGTACATTTCCAATCCTTCTTCGAAAAGGATTTCTATTTGTTCAACAAGCCGCGAAGGATTCAGCAAGTATTCTAAAAACTCCGCAACCAATGCTCCTAAACCGAATAAAATTATTCCAAATATAATTAGCTTTTTGTCTGCCGGTCTAAATGTTTTCTCTTTTATAAAATAAACAGAAAGCGCCGCAAAAAATAATCCGGCAAAGGGCGCATAAAAGAAGACCCATTTTATTTGAACCTGACGGTCAATAATCTCATGAATCTGAGCCGCTTCGTCCAACGACATGAAAAGATAGAAGGAGGCGAAGATAAGCCAGATGAATAAATGAAATCCTTTTTCACCGGACGTCTTTTGTGCAAGGTAAATCATGAAAGCCAATACCGAAATTATAAAAAGCTCAATAGTCGAAAACCAGGTAGGGATATTTGCTTCGGAATCCAAATTAAATCTCTGGAATAAAATGCGGGAATAAGTTTCCGGGTGGAAATGTATATTAATTCTTAAACCTGCATGAATTAAAAGCAGAGAAAAAATAATAGTAAGCAAAACCCAAAAAAATTTATTTAATCCTTTATCAGAGGATTGGTTGCCGTAATTATTCAATGTTTTCAAAGCCTATATTTCAAATGAAAAATTGAAACAAATATATTAATTAAAAAAACATAAAACAGAAAATAATTCTTTTAAGATGTCATATCTCACAATAAAATTAAACAAACTTTCTTATATTTCGTTCAGTTAATTTGCAGTAGTTAAATAATTAATCATGATTAAAGAGTTTTATAGTAGTTGAACAAACAATGATAAACTATGAGCAATGAAATATTATCCGCCGCAGTAATAAATTTCAACGGGGCTAATACATTAGTTAAAACAATCGATTCCATCTATGCTTCAGAAGGAGTTCAAGTTGAAGTCTTTATTATTGACGATTGTTCCACGGATAATAGTCTGGCAATGGTAAAAAAGAAATATCCTGAAATAGAAATTATCCAACAATCGGTCAACACTAAAAATCTCAATAAAAACAGGAATCTTGCTTTAAGAAAAATAGAAAGCGAACGACTTTTTCTGACGGATAATGATATTTTGTTCGACAAAAAAGCGCTTTATGAATTAAACCGAGTTATGGATGATGATCCTCAAACTGCTACTTGTACTCCTCGATTAATGTACTGGGATGAACCCGGGAAAGTTTATACCGACGGTACAACTGTTCACTTCATTGGTGGTGCGATAACTCCTAATAGAAATAAAATTGTGAAAGATTTTCCTGTAGAAATCAGACAAAACAGCGGCACAGGAATTATGCTTATCGACAGACAAAAAGCTCTTGACTCAGGGTTGTTTGATGAAGATGTATTGATGATGGGATGGGGTGACGACGGGGAATTTTACCAAAGACTTCTCAGATTTGGTTACAATTGCTGGTATGTATCTACAGCCTTTGCCTCACACGAAGATAAACCATTTAACGCACTGCGCCAATACAGGGCTTTAGGACAAATCTACAACCGCTGGGCTTTAATATTATCACATTACTCGTCGAGAACGTTAATACTTTTGGTCCCTCCATTTATACTATACGAAGTATTGCAATTCTTATTTATGACGATGAAAAAAATGCCGCAACTTTATTTTAGTGGAAATTGGAAAGTAATCAAGAATTTATCTAAGATCATGGAGAAGAGAAAATTCATACAGTATAAAAGAACTGTAGCGGATAAACATGTTCTTCATTCAGGAGAAATATATGTATCACCTGTCCTTCTGAAAAACAAAATTTTATATTCTTTCAATAAAGGACTTTCAACATTTTTTGATTTTTATTGGAAATTAGTTCTGCCTTTTATGGAAAAATAAAATCCTGAAATGGAAAGAGGATAATAATTTAATACTAAATATCTATGAAACTAAAATACACAGATCAATTTTTCGGTGAATTAAAAGCTCTTAAGAATGGTTACCCAGAATTTGTTTTTTCATCCAGCCCTAAAAAACTAAAGAATGAAATCCCCGTTTTTGTTTTTCACTCCTTCGAACCTGAATCAATTGAAGAACAGCTTAAATATGTTCAAGAAAATAATTACAAAACATTAAGCGCTGATGAGTATGTTGATATTCTAAATGGAAAGAAAGTAGTAGAAGAAGATTCTATTCTTTTGACTGTCGATGATGCGAGAATAAGTTTTTGGATTTATGGATATCCGCTTCTAAAAAAATATAACATGAAGGCAATACTGTTTGTAATTCCGGGGCATACAAAGCACGAAGAAGAAGTTAGGAAAAATCTTGAAGATTTCTGGGAAGGGAATGCGACCGAGAAAGAACTAGCGGAAATTGATACGAAGGACGAAACACTCAGCAATTGGAAAGAACTAATAATAATGCGCCAATCTGGACTGATAGATATTGAGGTTCATACTTTATTTCATAGAGAGATTTTTACAGATCTTAAAGTAACAGATTTTATTACCTCTGAAACTGCGCTAACACCATTTAATTCGCCGGCTTCTCCCTATCTTAAATCTGAAAATATAGGCTTGGGATTCTCAAGAGAAGATTTAATCGGACTTCCCGTTTTTGAATCATTTCCTCTAATGAGCGGAAAATCGGAAGTCAAAGTTCCCGAATCCGTCTTGAAAGAAAGTAGAAAATTATTTTCCGAATCTTCACGAGATGGGAAACTTGATTTAAAATCCAAAGAGCAATTAATAAAAAAAATAGATTTAAAATTATCATTTGAAGAAAAAGAATTTTTTAATCCTGAAGAAGTGATTTATAACGATTTGAGTAAATGCCGTGAATTAATCAAAGAAAATGTTGATGAAAATTCCGGAAATCATCTATGCCTTCCCTGGACGGTTGGAAGCGATACAGCAATTGAGGTGTGTAAAAAATCAGGAATAAAAAGCTGTTTTTGGGGAGTTCGAAACGATAGAAAAATAAATAAGAAAGGTGATAATCCGTATTATTCCTGCCGCATAAAAAATGATTTCATCTTCCGATTGCCCGGGAAAGGGAGGAAAAGCCTTCCATCTATTTACGGTAATAAAATTAAAAGAAGATTAAGCGGCGAAAGAGTGTTTTAACGCAGAAAGTAGTGCTTGCAATTTAAGATATTTATCCTCAAGTTAATCTTTAAGAGGGCTGATGATAAATGGATTTTTCCTTTTACATATCAAAAGTAAAGCATTTTAGCAGGTGAAAAGCGTAGGCTCTTTTATTAATCTCAATTTATGTCTAAGTAATTCTGTACAGGGTTATACAATATTAATAGATCAACTTATAATTTTTATAAAAAATATTTCTCTTAAATCTCTACTGAAATGAGGTTTTTTTCTTTTATCTCCAATAATATTGCATTCTATTAGCAGGAGAAGTTCAGTCAATAGAAGAATCTTAGAATATAATCCTGTAAATAAAGAAAACTCCAGTTAAATACTCAATTTCCTCAGATAAGAAATTGAAACTAATGTAATCCGTGCGCATCTAAATTAAAAGACATAAAATCTTTTATTTATATACCGAAAAATTAATGTGACAAATTCAAAAGAATTAATTAAAATAGATCGATAGTATTTTATAAGGTAACGAAAGTGAAAAGGATAATTTTATATATATCGTTTTTGGTTTTTACCGGGACGGCATTTGGGCAAGGGGTGATTAGTTTTGTTTCACCGACACATTCTGATCCTTTAGTAATTGGCAAGGAAATTGAGATTAAATGGGATAGTTGGAATGTAGAAGAAGTAATTCTTGAATATTCTACAGATTTCGGAAAAACTTGGATTCTTATAGCTGAAAATCTATCAGCCGCCAGCCAGGAGTATTCTTGGAGAGTCCCCAATATTAACAGCGGGATAATCCACTTAAAAATTAGCAGTGAGAGAAAAAGCAGAATATACAATTACAGTGAAAATCTTAAGGTTTACGATAGCGCAACAGATTCCCTATTATTAGATATTAAACCCGAAGGATCGGAAGATGTTACTTTAAGAATTATGCCTTTAGGGAATAGTATTACAGCAGGGGACGAAAGTAGTCAATTTAATGGATATAGAGAAAAACTTTATAATAGCCTTAGTGATTCAGGCTATTCTTTTGATTTTGTAGGTCCACTCCAAAATGGAAATATCTCTGATATAGATCATGCCGGGTACGGAGGGAGACACGCCGGACACTGGGCTGGGAATAATACTTTTGATTTAGATTATATCATTTCTAATCAGAATCTATTATCTACTTATGAACCTGAAATTATTATTGTTACATATTGGTACGAATGATGTTAACTCATTTTATCTTGAGACACAGTGGCAGGGAACTTCACAATCTTATATGCAGGTTATCAATAAACAGTTAACGAAGTGGAGGACATACTTGATCAATTATTTGCTTATAATAGTGTATATCCTGTATTCGTTGCCAAAATAGTTAAGGCTGATTCTATCGATCAAGATCCTGCTGATTCTTATGACCCACCTAACAGCTATGAAGATAATATTAATGAAGAAACCGCAGTAATGGATTTTAATAATGCCCTTACTCCAATGGTAAACGGCAAACCCGGTAATTTGTATTTAGTGGATATGCAGGACGGAGCAGGATTAAACTATTTTGGAGATTTTCAGGATGGTGTTCATCCGAATGATGGGGGTTATGATAAGATTGGCGCCAAATGGTTCGATGAAATCCAAAAATACTTTACTCCTTCACTTGCATTACCAGAAGATAATGCTACAAATCAATCTGTAAATGTTGAATTAAGCTGGAATGCACCCGACGGCGCTGCTATTTCAACCCCAAGTTATCATTTACAGGTTGATGATGATTCAGATTTTTCTTCGCCAATATATGACTTTTCCGGCTTAGCCTCGAATTCAAAAACAATGAGCAGTCTTGCTAACGATACCGAATATTTTTGGAGAATTCAGGCTACTAATTTTGATGGAAAAAGTTATTGGACTGAAAGAAGTTTTACGACAGCCCCAAGCGGAATGGTAGTTTCCGCAAAAGTTTTTCTTGAAGGTCCGTTTAACGGAACCGATATGAATACATCTCTTGCAACGGCAGATTATATTCCTAACGCCAATCCTTATTCGAGCGCTCCCTGGAATCATTCTGGCGGGGAAAGCGTTCCCGGCAGTTTTGATTTCGCAGCAAATAATATTGTAGACTGGGTTTTAGTTGAAGTAAGAGATCAAAGTACTCCTTCATCAGTTCTTGGAATAAGAGCAGCTTTTGTGAGAAACGACGGCAGATTGTTCGATACAGACGGAACGCTTGATGTAAATTTTTCTGGACTTGCAGCGGATAATTACTATATTGTAATTAAACATAGAAATCATCTTGCTGTAATGAGTTCTTCCCCAGTATCCTTATCATCTTCTTCAACTTTATATGATTTTACAACAGCTCAAAGCAAAGCGTATGGAACAAATCCTATGAAGGATTTCGGCGGAAGTAAATTTGGAATGTTTGCCGGTGATGCAAATGCAGATGGTGGTATTAAATATAATGGTGCTGATAATGATAGGGGTTTATATATATTAGAATTGGGGGGCTAGTGTGAATATTTCCGTCGATGGATATCATTTGGAGGATGTTAATTTAACAGGATTCAGTAAAATATAATGGTGTAGATTACACGAAGTTCATTCAATTGATCGAGGGAAAATCTATAACTCAATTGGCACGGAAGTGTAAATGCTACAGTTTCAACTCAAGTACCTTAAAAAGGAAAAAGTTATGAAAAAAGTTTTTTTAGTTTTTCGTTATAAATTTATCTTCCTTATTTGCCATATATGGAAATACTAGATTTTCTAGAAAGTAGCAAGCCGGGATTGATCACTCTGCGGGTATTTTAATGATTAGCGCTAAACCGGATCAAGCCCTTTCTGGAAATGCTTCAGGTGGAACTAATCAGTAGCTTTCAAGTGGTTGAACTTCTTATGGCATCACATTGAAAATCAAAATCCGGTCTCACTTCTTCAAATCAACGTTGTCTTATAGTGATCAAGTAAATCAGACAGATGAGCATATATACCTACACTGTATTGGTGCATTTACGAGTCCATGCCTATCCTATTAATGTGGACAGCAAGATTAACATTTATGAGCTGTTCAGAACTGAAGTTTCCTAAACAGGAATTGGTTCGGGCATTTAGATCGAATTAGCGGAAAATGGATTTCCTGCAACTGAGCATTGGTAACTATTTCGTAACAGTATGGAAGTGATGGAATCTGTAACTGATAGTGCAAATCCATTATTATCAATCTTCTACAACAATGTTCCTCTCCCAGTGGAACTTAACTTCATTCTATTCAATGGTTACTGATACGAAAGTGAAGTTGTTCTGGGAAACAGCTACGGAAGTTCAGAACAAAGGTTTTGAAATTGAACGTACTCTCGATGCTGAAGAAAAGGATTGGGAAAGTCTTGGATTTATAGAAGGTCACGGAAACAGCAACTCTCCTAAAAAATACAGTTTTGAAGACAACAATGTTAACGGAAGTAATAAATTTTATTACAGATTAAAACAAATTAATCAAGACCTAACATATGAATATTCCGATGAAATCCTCGTCGAACTAGAGCTTTCGTCTTATAATTTAGAGCAGAATTATCCAAATCCATTCAACCCTGAAACGGTTATCAAGTTTGCCATCCCGAAAGATGAAATTGTAAAACTATTCGTCTTCAATATTATCGGGCAAAAAGTTGCAACTCTGGTTGATGGTTTTCTGGAAAAGGGTTTTTACAAAATGAACTTTGATGCCCGGAATTACGGTGATGAACTTTCATCAGGAATTTATATCTATAAATTGGAAACACCCTCTTTCACACAAACAAAGAAGATGATTCTGGTAAAGTAGGATATTTTATTATACTATCGTAAAAATAAATTCCCTTTAGCCGAATTATTCACAACATTGGCTCTCAGAGTGCAGAGAAACATCACAATAGTCTTTTTGAAAATATACTTATTAAATAGTTTATTAAAGAAGAATCGGATAAACGATTTTATCAGCATCCCTTATATGTTTTAATAATTACACCATTTGCTTCAACAGATATATCATTTTTACTTTATGCAAAATTGATAAGCGCCGTTTTATTTGAATTTTGACAATGGTAACTCTCTCGTTCGCCATTTCTTTTGCAATTTGTTTAAGACTTCTTTCCATGATATTTATTTTTCTGGATTGGATTAATAGGCTTTTTTATTAATATGTATTATCAAAAGAGAGTATACAAAAAGAAGTTCTAATAATCAGGAAACTACATCAAACTGTTAAATTAATCGGTGAAGTTGAATTAAGTAAATAAAAAATTGAAGCTTATATGGGAAAATTCGAATCAAGACTAATTTCTTTGTTGGAGCTATTAAGGATTAATTTCTTATTCAATTCTAAAGTTATTTTATATTCTAAATTTTATAATAATATTACACTCAATATCTTTTTTTAATGATATTAAATATTATTTTTAAGATATTCTTGTTACACTTAAAATTCTTTGTCGTTTTAATCTAATTAACAGCATCTTTTTAACAGGTTTATCCAAATAATTTAAGGCACTATGAAGAAGAACCGCACTATACCTGTAACCTTAAGTATAATTATACCTTGCTATAATGAAGAACAAACTCTTGAAAAAATAGTTCAAAGAGTTAGGGATATCCAAGACGAAAATCTAAATTTGGAAATAATTATTGTTGATGACCAATCCAAAGACAACAGCTACAAAATCGCTCAGGAACTCGCGGATAAGTATCAGGAGATCAATGCATTCAGGCACGATAATAATCAAGGGAAAGGGGCTGCGTTGAGAACTGGTTTCTCAAAAGCAACCGGAGATTATGTTGCCATACAGGATGCCGATCTTGAATATAATCCGGAAGAGTTAAAAAAACTATTAGAACCTTTAATCAATGATGATGCAGATGTTGTGTTTGGATCAAGATTTTTATCACCCGGTGCACATAGGGTTTTATATTTTTGGCATTCGTTAGGCAATAGATTTCTTACACTTCTTTCAAACATGTTTACTGATCTAAACTTGACAGATATGGAAACTTGTTATAAAGTATTTAAGCGGGACGTAATTCAAAACATAGAAATTGAAGAAGACCGTTTCGGTTTTGAACCGGAAATTGTAGCCAAAGTAGCTCATAAAAGACTCAGAATATTTGAAATGGGAATTTCATACTACGGCAGAACTTATGAGGAAGGCAAAAAAATTGGCGCAAGAGACGGTTTAAGAGCTCTATATTGTATTTTCAAATACAATGCCTCCAAGGCACCTGTGCCAATACAATTTTTCTTTTACCTTTTTATTGGTGGAACAGCTGCATTAGTCAATTTTATAATTTTTATGCTTCTCTTCTCATCCGGTGTAACTGTAAACATTGCTGCACCTGTAGCTTTTGTAATTGCCGCTGTAGTTAATTACTTTCTAAGTATAACTTTGCTTTTCAAACATAGAGCTAAATACAATACAGCGGGTGAAATTATTGTATATATTTTAGTTGTTGCCGCGGTTGCTGTTTTCGATCTTTATATGACTAAGTTTTTGTTATCAATTGGGACCTCAGCTGAAATTTCAAAAATAGCAGCGACAGGACTTGGTTTTATACTTAATTTTCTAGGAAGACGCTATATAGTATTCCCGGAAAAACCGTCGGGTCCCTGGAAACCTCAACAATCAACGCTTAACGATTAGATAATTTCAATATGATAAAAAAAGTAAGAAAGTATATCGGCAAAAAATATGAAATTGGTAATACGAAAGTTACTGCTGCCGCGCTGTTTCTTTTATTAATTAGTTTTATATTTCTTGCTGTTTACAGCCTTGGTCAATCTACGCATCCGGCTTACTACGATACGACTGCTTATTTAAGTGAAGCTACATTTATAGATAATCACGGCGGCTTATTAAATTTTCTGAAATTATGTATAACAGGAGAATATAAACAGGCAAACCAGCATCCTTTATTTATTTTAGTCCTTACTCCTTTTGCAAGTCACGAAATTTCCTTTCTCATCACTGCTAAATTGATAACTGCTTTTATCGGGTTTATTACTCTCATAGTTTTGTACATAATTACCAGAAAAATGTTTGGAGTTATAACCGCGCTTATTACTCTTTTTGCGATGAGTATGAATTATGTTTTTGTAAAATGGATGGGAATTGTTGGAGTTGAGATGCTTCTCGTTCTAGTGAGCACTATTTGTACATACTTTGTAATTGCCGGGTTTAAGAATAACAAATTATGGATATACGGAGGAATTTTTGCCGGACTCGCTTATCTTTCCAAAGCTCCGGGACTCTTCTTTATTCCCGGTTTTGTCCTTGCCGGCTTCGTTGTTTATAAATTCTCTATTCTAAAAAATAAGTATTTCTGGTATTTCTTTTTAGCTTTTGTTGTAGTTTCTTCACCATTGTTAGTTAGAAACATGGTGGTTTATAATGATCCGTTTTTCAACGTAAATAAATATATTGCACAAGTAGGGACTGAAGAACTTTTTAAAACACGTTATTTGGAATTTGGACCGGAAATTGGCTCGGCTCTTTGGAAATTTGAAAAAGTAAAAAGTGAAGATGTTGTTAGTGCAGAAGAATCATCCTATTTGGACATTATAAAAGATTCCAGTTTATTCGGCAATATATTGCAGGAAACAAAATTCTTTTTAGCAACCCTAAATCTGAATGTTACTCAAAGCTTTTTAAGTTCCTGGATGAATTTCCTTTTTACAGTTCTCCTGCTTGCTCTTCTTGTAATCGGCATTTTCAGAGGTGAAACACTCGGGGGAATAATATATTTTCTTTCCACAGTAATAATTTTTATTGTTACTTTATCGTTTGTACCATCATATGAAAGATTTTATTTACCTGTAATTCCATTTACCTGGGTCTATATTTCGTTCGGCTTATTAACTGTTCTCGAAAATTTAAATGATAAATTTGCAACTAAGAGTGAAAAGAGTTTGTTCAAATATTTGCCGCAATTAATATTACTTCTCCTGCTTTTGAATGTAGGTTATGTTTTAGCCACAAAAAAACCGAGACCGAATCCTTTCAAATCGGTCGATTATCCGGAAAACAGAGCTGAAATTGTAAATTGGTTCAGATCTAATTTAGAAAAAGGAGATAAATATATTTTAGGTCCAAATGTAAACTGGCAGTTGGAAAAAGGAATCTGGGTTTTACCTACGGATATTGCTCATAACGATCTAAGTGAGTTTCAGGAATTTATAAAACGTCATAAAATAAAATATGTAATTATTGGGAAAAATAATTTAATACCTGGATTAAAAGGACACGATCATACAACTTTAACAGAAGATCATTTTAAGCTGGATAAGGAACAGGGTGTTAGGGTAATTAAGGATGTTGAAAACTGGGAGCCGGTTTACAAAAGTAGTAATTATCCAGTAGATTATATAGTGTTCAAAGTGAAGAATTAAATCTTTTCTCTAAATAATAAGATTCAAATCACATCTATGCAATTAATCACAGAAAAAGTAAAAATCATTTTGTATTTTAGTTTTCGATAAAAAATCCGATTATATATATTAAAACAAATAGAAATTATTAGATGGATCTCTCAATCATAGTCCCAATATACAACGAAGAAGAATCGGTGCGTCCGCTATATTCCGCTATAGTTGCGGCGATGAGCAAAACTGTTTTATCTTATGAAATTATTTTTGTCGATGATGGAAGTTCTGACAATACGTATAAAGAGTTAGAAAAAATATCTTCGGAAGATGAAAGATTGAAAATCGTAAAGCTGAAAAGAAATTATGGCCAGACCATAGGACTTTATGCGGGATTCAAAAACGCAACCGGGGAAAAATTAGTTACGATGGACGGCGATCTTCAAAATGATCCGGATGATATCCCGAATATGCTTGCTAAACTCGATGAAGGATTCGACATTGTACTCGGTTGGCGGTATAACCGGAAAGATAAAATAATATCAAGAAAAATTCCGTCAAAAATGGCAAACTGGCTTATAAGTAAAGTTACCGGTGTTCCCGTAAAAGATAACGGCTGTGCAATAAGAGCTTACCGCGCAGAAATTATACACGATTTTCCGATGTATTCGGAGATGCACAGATTGCTTCCGGTAACGACAGCTTTAGCCGGTGCAAGGTTTGCGCAGGTAAAAGTGAAACATCATCCTAGAAAATTCGGCTCTTCAAAGTACGGGCTTTCCAGAATCTATAAAGTTCTGCTGGATCTTGTGGCGCTTAAAACAATCTTCTCGTCATTTTATCATCCCCTATTCGGGTTTGGATATTTTGCAGTCGGGTTTGGAATAATCAGTTTCTTATCTTTTATTCTAACCATAATCCGATCGGTGACTGTGCCCGAACAACAGATTGTTATTTTGACGGGAGTAAGTTTTCTGTTCTTCGCACTTAGTCTCTTTTTTATTTTCCTTGGGATAATTTGTCATCTGATTTATAAAAGCGGAAAAATTCAAATAGAAAAAATGTACTTCTTCAAATATAAAGAAGCAAAAACCGGAGCCTGAAAAATGAAGCAAATAGATGTTTCTGCAATAATAGTTTTTTATGAACGTTATCAATGCGACGATGTTGAGAAAATACATTATGCTTATAAAAACAGTTTAGAGGAAACAGGAAAATCTTACGAAATGGTCTATGTTGTGGACGGCAATCTTCCGGAGATACTTGATCAGTTAAGAAAAATCAGTTCTGAAGATGAAAAGATTAAAATAATTAAATTGGGCAGATGGTTCGGCGATGCAACTTCGCTCGAAGTCGGGTTCGAAAATTCCTCCGGCAGATTGATAATTACGCTTCCCTCTTATCAGCAGGTTGATGAAAACGAAATACCAAGATTAATTGATGAAATGCACGACGCCGATATGGTTGTTACTTGGCGGTATCCGCGCGTGGATAGTTTCCTGAACAAAATTCAGTCAAGCGTTTTTAACGGAATGATCAAGGCATTTGTAGGCACTAAATTTAACGACATGAAGTCGCAAGTACGAGTGTTTAAAAGGGAAGTGCTGGAAAAGATTTATTTGTACGGGGATCAGGACCGGTTTTTACCTTTGTGGGCTTGGCGAATAGGTTTTAGAGTAAAAGAAGTAAAAGTGAAACAAAAGAAACCGGATTCACGCCAGGTTCTTTATCCGTTCGGAAGTTATATTAGAAGGACTCTGGAAATAATTTCAATGTTCTTCTTAATAAGATTTACAAAAAAACCAATAAGATTTTTTGGCGGGTCCGGACTAATAATTTTCGGTATCGGATTTCTTCTTTCAATTTATCTTTTTATCGAAAGAATATTTTTTGGAATAGCGCTCGCCGATAGGCCGATGCTCCTCGTAGCTATTCTTCTAGTTGTATTTGGAATTTTATCATTCGCTATCGGACTTGTAGGCGAACTAATAATTTTCACACACGCAGAACATATTCAGGATTATATCGTCGAAGAAGTTATTCAGAAAAAAAGTACGGAACAAGAATTTAAAGATAAAAGCCATGAAGAAAAAGTTAAGGATGAAGTAATTCGGGGTTCTTGATATTTTTTTTCTGAAATGAAACCCGTACACGGAATTTTACACGAGAAGGGGAAAAGCCGGTTGTACTTTAAAACTCCGTTCTTAAAATTACATCTCTTTGTTTTAAGTTTTTTATTCGGTACTTTTATTCCATAACTAAAGAGAATAATAAGAATGAGAAAATTATTATTTTTTTCACTTATCCTTATCACTTCAAGTATATATTCCCAAAGAGTTAAAGTAACGGATTACGACGTACCGGTCAGCCGTGCGAAAACTCTTCGCTTAAACGGAGCGTATAATTGGGCTCAGACTTCAACCGACACTACTACAACTGTGCAGGCAAATAACGCCAGCGCAACACTTTTCTATAGATCATTTTACTCATCACTTCCTTATGCTTGGTTTGTCGATATTGACGCATCGGGCGGAAAAAATTTCGACCAGTATAATCATGCAGTTTCAATTCGTCCAAGCATCAGAAAATATGTTTGGGAAGATAAAAACTGGTTCGGATTCGGTGAGCTCGATATTTCGCACCGTAAATCTTTTAAGCAAATAAGATCCCGATTGCGCGTAGGAGCCGGTTACGGAAGGTACATTAACGCAACGGCTCTGGCAAAAGCTGTACGTATTGAAGAACATCTTCTCCGTGATAATATTATTGCCGGACATATACGTAAAGATTTGATGATTAATATTGCACATATAATTGAGCGAGAAGAAGAATACAGAAATATTTACGGCGATACTTACGAGGTTAATTGGTACGAAGATATAGAAAAAGAATTTCAGAAATCGGATATGCTCACAGGCGAAACGATCGGGGCGATCGGAATTTTAAGAACCCAACAGGTTCTGAACGAAATAAATGAAATTGTAAACGACAGATATTACGGATGGGATGTAACACTCGGTATTTTATTTAATATTTCGAATGCGGATAATTCCCCGCCGGACGAGCCGGCACTTTCTTTGGGAGGAAGGTATTCATATCCCATTACCTGGCGGACCCAGATAAACGCTTTTGCCGATGTGAACACGCCGATGGATAGTTCGTTTTTTAAGGAAGTTTTTTCCAGAGTCGGAATAGATTTTATTTATGAATTCAGCAACAGAATTAATTTCGTAAGCGGATACAGACTCGATTACGTTAAAGAAACTGGTTCTGATTATTACACGATTAACAATCTATCATCTTCATTTATTTTCTATCTCGAAAATAGAATTAATCTATCGATTGACGGAATTCTGTTTTATGACGGACAAAGCGAGCGTACGGATATGAAGATGACGGTCGGGCTGCAGTACAATTTATTTTAGTCGTTGAAAGATGTATTTATTATTTTTTCATACTGTTTATTAACTCCTGTTTTTTCTTGAACATTTCCTGCGTTAAAGACACATGGTAATGATGAGGATTTATTAAACGCTTTACACCGGAGTTTAGTTTGTCTAAGTCTTCTTCGCGGGCCTTTCTTATTTCATTGATGGAAGGGAAGTCATATATTATTTCGCCTTCTTTGACAACATCCACAAGAAGAGGATCAATCCGTACACAATCATCTTTCAATATTTTTCTGCTTTTACCCGGCTGAAAAGGGTGCCTAATAGCAGTTCATTCTCTTCTCCGGGCTTTTCTCCTTCGAATCCAATAAGATCCGCTGTAGCATTTTTATTTTTTCCATAAATACGCCACACTTGTTTATTCCCTGGTACCGGTATTTTCTCTGGAGTTTCAGATATTTTAATAGCGGGCGTCCAGGCATTGTCCTGCTCTATTGCTACAAGTTTGTAAACTCCACCCAGCGCCGGGTCGCCTGCCGATGTTACTAACCTTGTCCCTACACCGTAGATCAATCTGCTAATAATTTTGTCCGGGTCCAATCCTTCCTTGGGAGCTTCGGCCGTTATTTGTGTGATGATCTGCCATATGTTCATTTCATCTAATTCGTTCGAAAGAACAATTCCCACCTCTTCAAGTCCGGCGGAGTTAAGAAGTTTAGCGGCTTCAATACTAAGATAAGCCAAATCTCCCGAGTCTAACCTAATTCCAACCGGTTTGTGCCCTTTCTTTTTCAGCTTCTGGAAAACTTTAATCGCGTTGGGAATTCCGCTTTCCAATGTGTTGATTGTATCCACCAAGAGAATACAGTTATCAGGATAAAGATCGGCGAATGCTTCAAAGGAATCAAGTTCAGTCATCCCGAGAGCAAGGAACATTTGAACCATACTGTGGGCGTGAGTTCCTTTTGGAGGATATCCGAGCACGTAAGAAATTCCTACATTTGATGAGAAATCAGCTCCGCCAATCAGTGCTGCTCTGACTCCTGCATTAGCTCCTTCGTCCTGACCGCGTCTCGTCCCGAATTCCAGCAGTAAATTTTTTCTCCCTATTTCTTTAATACGTGAAGCTTTGGTAGCGATCAAGGTTTGGTAATTTAATTTATTGAGCATTGCGGTTTCAACTATTTGTGCCATCGCCATTGGCCCCTGAACAATGTTTAAGGGTTCATGCGGATGAACAACTCTTCCTTCGGGGATCGATTTTAATGTTATCCCGTCATAATTTCCGTATTTCTGCAGCCAATTCAAAAAATCATCGTGATAAACTTTTCCGCCTTCACTATTTTTATGATTTCTCAATAGTTCAATTTCTTCATCTCCGAAACGGGCGTCTTTCATCCAATCAACGAACCATTCCAGTCCGGCGTTAATGCAGTATCCGGCTTTGTGGGAGCCATAGTCCGGGTAACTTCTAAAGAAATGATCGAATTGCGCTTGTTTTTCATGAAGACCATTCTTAAAATATAATTGTGCCATCACAAGCTGGTATTGATCAGTAAATAAAATTCCACTGATAATTTTTCTGTTGAATTTCGACATATATTTTTATCCCTGCAAATTTGGTTGATTTTAAAGGTAAGATAAATCCGGATGAGATTCACTCAATAATAGTAAGAAAATATTCCTAATATCATAAAATTAAAAATTATTACTATATTATTTTTAACATCTGAATGATTTGTAATAAGATAATATGTATATTAATTAGAAACTTTGAGTTCAGAAAATAAGGATTAAGTTGAATGAGCCAATTTACTTTTAGTGAAATTCTTCGCCTCGGCGTTATTGCCGGAATAGTAGGCACAGCTGGAATGACAATCGTTTTAAATATAATAACCAAATCTAAATGGGCGAACGCAGATATGGTAAGAGCCATCGGAAGCATTTTCACTAAAAAACTTGAATCTGCTTTTGTAGTTGGATTAATTGTTCATTTCGCGGTCGGTATTATTATTGGTATATTATACGCTGTCGCCCTCGCTTCCTTCAACCTGAATACATTTGTTGATGTAACCGCGGCTGGAATTATCATCAGCGTGTTTCATGGTTTTGTTGTTAGTCTTTTGCTGGTGGTTTCTGTTGCCGAACATCATCCTGTATCACAATTCCGGCAGGCGGGATTTTCGGTCGCAGCGGCTCATTTAGCTGCACATATTGTTTATGGTTTGTTAGTCGGGCTTACAATCGCAATACTTATTTGATTATAATTCTTTTCCGCACTAAAAGAAATGCTCCGAATATTATCAGAAGAGTCTGCCAATAATCGAAGATAAAGAGATATAAACCGTTTCCTAAATACCCGGTTAATGCTGATTTAGGGTAAAGGAGCAGATAACCCGCAAATCCAAAAAATAAAACAGTGATCCACAAAAATATTTTTTCCGCGCTATTCCTTATAAAAAGAAGTGTCGTGACGCTTCCGATTAAAATTAAAAGTAAAGGAAATATAACTTCCGTTCCGGTAAAAAGTTCATATTGATCTGTAGTAAATAGAATTAAGCCCGAATAAAAAATTACAACTGCGGCTGTTATTTGCACTGCGTCCATTTTGTGTAAAGTAAAAAGAATTAATGATATACTGAGAGTTATAAAAAGCAGCGCCAAAATGGTTTCTAAATTATTTTCCGCAATTGCATTAGGGAAAAAAGAAAAGAAGATACCTGCGATCAGTAATAAAAATCCTGATAAAGAAAAATTATTTTTCATTTAACAACCGGTTGTATTTAAATGAAGTAATAATAATTTCGGCGGGACAAATACTCAACCAAACGTAATCGTTTAAATTAACTATCCAAAAACCTGTAGGGTTCTCTGGTGTCTATCGCTCTTCTTTCGGTAATAATTTTATCAATGCGCACATCGTGAATGTCTGTCTCGATGTTAGCAAACACCTGAAACTCAAAAGCAAGCACATACTTGGGCGCGTAAGTTTTACGTAAAAGTTTATCGTAATATCCGCCGCCGTATCCAACGCGCTGTCCTACTTCAGAAACCGCGAGGGCGGGAGTTATCATCAGGTCTATATCACTAGTGTCTTCGTCCAAACCGACTCGAGGTTCGTAATATCCTTCGCTATTCCTTATTATATCATCCCATCCCATAAATTGAAAACGATGAAATTTTCGAGCTGCTTTATTCAGCTTTGGAATAATAATCGATTTCCCCCAGCCTTCAATATAATCGATTAATTTTCTCGTATTCACTTCGCCCGATCGACCTGAGATATAACAGTAAACAGTTTTGGCGTGGACAAAATCATCCTGCTGGGCAAGACGCTCGATTATCTTATCGGTTTTGGATTTTATCTCGTAGTCGCTCAATTCGCTTTTACGCTGAACAACTAACTTTCGCACTTCTGATTTTGGTATGAGAGTTTTCAATAGTTTAGCTGGATAATTATGTAAAAATAATATAAGTATTATTCTCTATGAATTCTATAAATCTAAAATAAACTTATCTTTTTTCCTTAACCGAATATTCCTGCGCGGGCGGTGAATTATGTACCATCAACTCTCCTAGTAATCCGACGCCAAAAAATTGGACTCCAATAATTATCAAGAGCATTCCGAGGAAGAGGAGAGGTCTGTTGCTGATATTTGTTTCTCCCATTGCCCAGAGCACAGTCAAGTAAGCATTAACAAGGAATCCGGCGGTAAATGAAATTGCTCCTAGCAATCCGAAAAGGTGCATCGGTCTTTTAACATAACGTGTTGTGAAGACAACTGTTATAAGATCGAAGAATCCTTTGAAGAATCTCGAAATGCCGAATTTCGTTTTACCATATCTGCGCGGGTGATGCTTAACAGGAATTTCCGCTATTCTGAATCCGTGCCACTCGGCTAATACCGGGATGTATCTATGAAGTTCACCATATACATAAATGTTTTTTACCACTTCTTTTCTATAAGCTTTTAAACCGCAATTGAAATCGTGTATATCGATCCCGGACATTATTTTGGTAACT
This sequence comes from uncultured Melioribacteraceae bacterium, assembly GCA_963821715.1. Classification (GTDB taxonomy): domain Bacteria; phylum Bacteroidota; class Ignavibacteria; order Ignavibacteriales; family Melioribacteraceae; genus CAWGET01. The sequence goes on along the minus strand of CAWGET010000004.1, from coordinate 146,091 downwards.
CTGTTGAAAAACCTCGAAGAATGTTTTTTAACAAAAGGATCGTGCCTGGTTTTTTTCCAGCCGGAAACAAGATCATTCCCTTCGCTTAACTTTTTTAAGAGATTAGGAATTTCGGCCGGATCATCTTGAAGGTCTGCATCCATCGTTATTACGGCGTCACCGGTTACCGTTTCGAAACCGATCTGGAGTGCGGCAGATTTTCCGTAATTCTTTCTAAAACTTAAATATTTTATCCGGTTATTAGAAGCCGCAAGTCGGCGGATTATTTCGAGAGATTTATCCGTACTACCGTCGTCCACAAAAATAATTTCATAGGTTGATGAAACTCCATCGACGGCTTTGATAATTTCCGATGTTAGAGGCTGTAAGGAATCTTCCTCATTATAAAGCGGAACTATAATTGATACTTTTTGAAATGCAGTCTTTTTCCCGGGTTCCTGTCTTGAAGGTTTGTTATAATTGTTCTGACTTTTTCTATTTCTATAATACTTTTTTCTTGGTCTGTAATTTTTCTTTTCTGTAGATTGACCTTGATCCTTATTCTCTTCCAAGACGCACCATTTCTTCTTATTATATTATCTGTTAAAATTCAAAATTAAAGGAATATTCCGCTAAAATCAATTTAATCATACGGTAATTGATTGTTTCGAAATCTATTTATAAATTGACTGAAAACAATGGAATTTATTAATGGGCGGAATAATTTTCTGGGGAATTGTAAGAACCGCGCTGATGATTGCGACTCTCTGGATTCTATATGATTACATTGAATACCGTTACTGGTTTATTTTAACTATAATGTCAGTTTACGGAATTATAATTCACCCGGCGGTTATTCAGTACAGACTTTTTTCCGAAGAGAACAGAGAAGTGCTGGACGGAACATTATGTTCTTCCTGCAAACATTTTGAACGGAGCGCGGTACTATGCGCCAAACATGATGAGCACCCGACTCAAAACTATATTCCCTGCGACGGAATCGATTGGGAACCGAAGTTAAGCGACATTGACAGGGAAGAAAAATATTATTAACTAAACTATTTAAATTCTCTATTTAATTTAGATCTCTTCTGTGTACCTTTTCCAACAATGCTTTCAGAGCTTTAACATATCGCGGTCCGGGTCTTGAAAACAAATCTCTATCAACAATAAAAAAGTTGTTTCGTCTGATTGCATTGAGCTGTTCCCATTCCGGATAAACATCCAGCGGGTTTATTTTCTTTGTGGTGTCGGAAGCATAGAAAATATATTCAGGATCACGTCTTATAATCTCTTCGCGGTTGAAAACAGGATAATTAAGCGGAGAATCCGCCGCGATATTTTTTAGCCCGCAAAATTTTATCAGTTCGTCAATAAAAGTATTGCTGCCCGCAATATAAGCCGGTTGTAAATCAACCATGAACATTACAGTTTCTTTAGATCCATTGCCTGCTTTATTTTTAACAGATGAAACTGTCGAATCCCACTCTGAAATAATTTTTTCCGCTCTTTTTTCCATACCGAAAATGCGGGATAGATCCGTAAATGATTTTTTTATACCGGCGTAATCGCGTGGATTGGATACGAAGACTTTCAATCCGAGTTCATGAAATTTATCATAAACCGATTTCCTGTTTCCTTCCACTGAAATAAATATCAGATCAGGTTCTAGCTGAAGAATTTTTTCGTAATCAACTGTAAGAAGATCGCCTACTTTCGTTATCTTTTTTGCTTCGGGCGGATAGTTGCAAAATGTGGTATTACCAACCAATGTTTCCTCAACTCCCAGCTCGTAAATCATTTCAGTTAAACTGGGTGCGAGGCTTATCACTTTTTCCGGCGGTTCGTTAAAAATAAACTCTTCACCGAGATCGTCAGCAATCGCGTCTTCCTGTCTGCTTTTTTCCGGTTCGCCGGAATTACAGCCGATGAATAGAATTATTAATAAGATAGAAAATATGCACTGTCTGCTGTTAAGCATTTATTTCAACTTTGCCAGTAGATAAGTTAGGAGTTCGTTTTTGGGAACACGAACCTGTTCCATCGAATCCCTATCCCGCACGGTTACAGTTTCATCATCTAAAGTTTGAGTATCCACTGTTATGCAGAACGGTGTGCCCGCTTCGTCCTGTCGTCGGTATCGTCTTCCCACAGCTCCTTTGTCGTCGTAGAAGACTCGAAGGAACGGACGAAGATCTTTTTCTATGCCGCGGGCAATCTCCGGCATTCCGTCCTTATTAACTAAAGGAAAAATTGCCGCTTTTATAGGAGCAATCCGCGGATGAAATTTTAATACAACTCTGGTCTCGCCCTTTACTTCCTCTTCATTGTAAGCGTCAACAAGAAAAGCCATAAACGATCTGCTCGCGCCGGCGGATGTTTCGATTATAAACGGAATGTATTTTTCTTTTATCTCTTCATCGAAATATTTTTGTGATTTACCGGAAAATTCTTCGTGCTTGCGAAGGTCAAAATTTGTCCGGTTGTGTATTCCTTCTATTTCGCCCCATCCAAATGGGAATTTATATTCAATGTCGGTTGCTTGTTTAGCATAATGCGCAAGTTTGTCTTCTGGATGATCAGCGAAGCGAAGTGACTCATCTTTCATTCCAAGCGATTGGTACCAATTTATTCTTTGCTCTTTCCAGTAATCGAACCACTTTCCGTCTTCTTCAGGTTTTACAAAATATTGCATTTCCATTTGTTCAAACTCGCGTGTTCGGAACAAGAAATTCTTTGTGTTGATCTCATTCCTGAACGCCTTACCTATTTGCGCAATTCCGAACGGTAATTTTTGTCTGCTGGAATTCTGAACATTTAAATAATTTACATAGATGCCTTGCGCGGTTTCAGGCCGTAAAAATATAATGTTACCTTCCTGTTCAACCGGACCAAGAAAAGTTTTGAACATTAAATTAAATTGACGCGGCTTCGTGAAACTGCTTTTGGTTCCGCATTGCGGGCAATTAAGCATAGAAATAAATTCTTCGGCAAGAAAAGGATTTTCCAAAATTTGGGTCACCTGTTCTTCTCTCTCCAAATCGCTATTCAGAATTTGTTCTGCCTGTTCTTTATTTACGGAATCATTTTCCTGTAGAAATTCTTGATATCCTCTTAATCCCTTTTTCTTGGCTTTATCGGAGAGCGATTCGCTGAGTGTGTCAATTCTAAACCTTGCTTTGCACTGTTTACAGTCAATCATCGGATCAGTAAAATTTTCAACATGTCCCGACGCTTCCCAGACTCTCGGGTGCATCAAAATCGAAGCGTCCAATCCTTCCACATCTTCGCGGTAAGTCATCGTCCGCCACCAATCTTCTTTTATATTTTTGAGCAGTTCAACTCCGAGCGGACCGTAATCCCAACATCCGTTTAATCCGCCGTAAATTTCACTCGACTGAAAGACAAATCCACGCCTCTTAGATAAGGAGACGACTTTTTCAATAGTATCACTTTTATTTGTACCCTGTGCGATGATAACCTCTCAAATATTTTCAAACCTTCTAATATAATATTTTTTTGCTTTTTAATCGATTGCCGGATTTGACTTGGCTCGGAAAAATTTAGAATGAAGATTTAATTAACTTTGATTAAATGAACCAGTTTGTTCTTTCAATTTTTTTTGAAGATAATCTTTTATCTCTAATAATTCTGGATCATCCGGTGAAAATCCTAATTCGGATTCGGTAAGATTTAATTGCAAAGAAAGATATGTCTGAAGCACTTCTTGTTCGTTCTGAAGGGCGTTTATATGAGTTTTAACCGACTCGAAATCGCGTCTTGCAATTACCCCGGATAAGGATTTTGAAGCTCCGGATCTTTTAATATTTTCTAAAGTTTTTTGAATAAGAGGTTCTAAAAAATTGAACGTAAAGTTTTTGTCCAGCCCTGTTAATCCCGATAATTTCTCAATCGCAATAAAATTAGAAACCATAAAGTTAGAAGCAAATACGCCTAAAAGGTGATAATAAATTTTTTGATCGGGATTTATTTGAAAATATTTTAATCCGAGAGCTGAAGCTAAGCTTATCAATATTTTCAAAACATTTTTGTCTTCACTTTCCAGCGAGGCGTAACAGTTTGCCAGTAGGACTTCTTCATCTTTGGTGAATGTCTGCATAATATGAAATCCCGCCGTCGAAGCCCCATTCTTTTTTAATGATTCGAGTGACCGAATGCTTTTTACGCCTGACAAGTGAATGAATAATTTATCCTGAAAATCTAAGGACATTTTTGCCAACTTTTCGGAAACCGGTTCCAACTTGTCATCCGGGATTGCCATGAAAATTATTTCTGCTTCTTTGATAAGGTCGTTCAGATTATCTGAATATAAACTTATGTTATTCTTATCTGCAAGGATTTTTGCTGAGGACAAACTTAGGCTGATGATTTGCCCGACTTCATAATTTTTTTCTAATAAAGCCGGAACTAAGGAGTTAGCTATTCTTCCTGCACCGATAAACGCGATCTTGCTCTTCATTGAATTAATAAATTACAGCCGAAAGATATCCGACCACTTCGCTCGTATCGCCTGTTATTTCGGCTGAATCAGTACGGGCGAGAATTTTAACATTCTCTTTCCCCTTTATTTGTGCGGCTTTCAAAAGGGCCGCAATTCCACCGCCGCCGCACGCTTCGCAGTTTTTCCTTTCGAGGTTGGTTTGCAGCTCTTCGTAGTCCATTTGTTCAATACTCGTTTCAATCTTTCGGTCTAATTGTTCTGCTTGCTCGCGGGAATAAAAATGTGACAGATCTGAACTGACTACGATCAGTGTCTCTTCATCTGCAACTTCAGCAAGAGCTTTTCCCAAAGCATCAACATATTTTCTGCTTTGGTCTCCCATCACAACCGGAATAATCTCAAAACTTTGTAAAACTTTTTGGAGAAATGGGATTTGTACTTCAAGCGCGTGCTCAGGTCCGTGGCCACTATTACCGGCAAAAATATAATCGCTTTTCCCGATTAACTCAGATCTAAGTTCAGTATTAACTTTTACATCGCCAAGAGGAGTCCGGTAAAACATACCATCATAAACTGAGATGCCCTTAAAATATTCTCGATGACTTGGAGAAATAACAATAACATTTTTGTAACGTCTACCCGCAACGGTGTTGAAAGCAAAAGCGGCGGTTCTTCCCGAATAAATATAACCGGCGTGAGGGACTATAATTCCAAAAATATTTTCATAATTTTCATCCGATTCAGTTTCACTAAGCAGCTGGGTAAGTTCATTTTCCAATTCATCTTTGTCTGCCGGATAAAACATTCCGGCGACGGAGGCTTTTCTAACTTCTTCCATTTTCTTTCTCCAAATCCCTCTCGGAAAAAACATTCGCGGTAAAAAGACTCAGCTTTAATTTTTTTGTCTTCCAGAAATCCGCCGAGAGTCCGGCTTTTCTGCAGAGCGAGCTTAAAAACTCTTCACGTGTCATATTGTGTTCGATGGGAACTTGCGGCAGCAACAGCGCTCTCGCAAAATTTTCTTCCAAAATTAAACCATGTTTACCAATTTCGATCTCATCATACGAAGCCATAGGAAACGGCTCTGAAAGAATTGATATCTCAAGTTCTATCTTCTTCAGCTCTTCTTCGTCAAGCGCGGGGAAGCGGGGATCTGATGTTGCCGCTTGAATAGCTGCGTTCCTTAATGTTTCACCGAGCGGAAGATCTGAAATGATGTAACCAATACAGCCCCTAAGTGCGTCATCTTTCTTCAGCGTAACAAAAGCGCCGGCTTTGTTCTCGAGAAACGGATCATCCGGGATATCAAAATCTTCCTCGTCATCGAATAACTTCCGAATCGAATTTCGGGCTATCGTCATCAAAATATTTTTTTCTTCCAGCGTAAGATCCATCTAAATCTCTAATTTGTAAACATCAAGTTGTGTCTTTTCGATCAGAAGAAAAAGAAGATCGTCTTTTATGAAGAATGAGTCGGGAGCATAAGCGTTAACGGTTTTATTCAAAATAAGCGTTTTTACGTTTCGGTTATTTTTCAAGTCAACTATTTTGAAAATATTGGTTAATCCGGAAGCGCCTTTATTTTCGTGATAGTTAAGCAGGAGATATTCATTATATTTTACATACTCAAGCGGACCCTCTTTTTCAACTTCTTGCAATATGTTACTGATATTTTCTCTAATTTTCAAATCAGTTTCATCATCTTTAAAAATTTCCGGAAATTTATAACTCGAATAGTCCTTGGCGGCTTCAGCGTTGTAACGTAGTCTGTTAACTTTTTCAAAATCATTTTCAAGATTTTCTTCAATTTCTCCGTTATTGATATTGAGCGCGAAAAACTCTCGACCTTCGAACTTTTGCTTAAAACAATAAATTTTGTCGGGCGTAGAAAACAGGAATGCGTAATCGCTCGTCTCCCAGGCTATTTCCCGGTTGTCTGTATCATAAACAATTATTCCTTTATGCCCGGGCATATCAGGTTTTGCAAATTTGTGAAAGATAATTTTGTTTCCATGAATAGCTTCAATACCGATCCAGAATTTCTCCTCGAATTGAAGATCGCGAAAAATTTCTTCTCCAGTTTCAATATTCAGATAATTAAAATGTACTTCCTTTTTTTCTGTATCTCTTGTTTCAATTATTAGTTTATTATTCTCATCCGGTATTATACGCCATAATTGAGCTCCGTCCGAAAATGAATACAATTTTTTTAGCTTCATCATTAATCCACCGGTTTAAATCGCGCTGTAAAATGCCGAAGCATCGGAGCCTCGTAAGTGATCTCATAACCTTTTAGTTTCTCTCTATTTTTAAATACTTCTATCACAACTTCAGCCACATAATCTATATGGCTTTGCGTATAAACCCTCCGGGGGATTGCGAGACGTACTAATTCCATGGGAGGCGAAATTAAACTGCCGGTTTTTTTATCATATTTCCCGAACATAACACTGCCGATTTCAACGCCTCTAATGCCGCCTTCAAGATAAAGTTCGCAGACGATTGACTGTCCCGGATATTGATGCGGCGGAACTTCGGGGAGAAATCTTTTCGCATCGATGTAAATCGCGTGTCCTCCCGGCGGTTCGATGATCGGTATTCCGTTATCAAGCATTTTTTCGCCGAGATATTCTGTGCTCCGTATTCTATATTGAAGATAATTTTCGTCCATGACTTCCTTCCAGTCCCTGGGCAACGGCTTCAAGATCACGTCCGGCTAAGCCTCCGTAAGTAGGAAATCCTTCCGTAACAATTAAAAGATTACGGCAGCGCATCGCGAGCTCGTCATCATTAAGGGCAAGAAAACCGCCTATGTTTACAAGAGCGTCTTTCTTCGCACTCATGGTTGCACCGTCTGCATAAGAAAACATTTCGTTACAAATTTCAGGAATGCTTTTATTCTCATATCCTTTCTCGCGTTTCTTTATGAAGTATGCATTTTCGGCAAACCGGCATGCGTCTAAAAATAAAGGAAGATTATATTTATTGCAGACTTCCCGTACGTCTTTTATATTTTGCATTGAAACGGGCTGTCCGCCGCCTGAATTGTTAGTAATAGTTATCATTACCAAAGGAATGTTCTGGTAGCCGTAATCCTGAATAAATTTATCGAGAGCATCGACGTCCATGTTTCCTTTAAAATCAGCCCGCTGTTCCGGATGTTTCCCTATTTCCACAAGTAGATCAAAGGCTTCCGCGCCGGTATATTCAATATTTGCACGTGTTGTATCGAAATGAGTATTATTAGGAATATATTTACCTTCACCTCCAACAATCGAGAATAAGATTTTTTCCGCGGCTCTTCCTTGATGCGTTGGGATTATATTGTTCATCCCTGTAACGTTTTTAACGGCGGATTCGAATCGGTAAAAACTTCTCGATCCGGCATAAGACTCATCGCCTTCCATTATCCCTGCCCACTGTTTCGCACTCATTGCCGATGTCCCGCTATCGGTAAGGAGATCGATAAGGACATCGTCGGCATGAATTAGGAAGGGATTATAACCGGAATCGGTCAATATTTTTTCGCGTTCTTTTCTGTTCGTAAATCGAATTGGTTCAACAGATTTAATTTTGAATGGTTCAATTATGGTTTTCATCTTTAAGCACCTATTTATTTTTACAGTTATCATTCCAGAACATCATTATTTAATCTAAATCGATTGGTAAATTTAACTAAATAAATTAAATTAGGGGTAAATATTTTTCCATAATAACGGAGAGGAATTGATGGAAGAAAATTACGAATCCCAATCTCCCCAGCCTGAACCAATCGAAACAGATTACGAACCTTCTCATTCCGACAAATTGGTTGGCGTATTTACAGAACCGTCAAACATCTTTGAGGAGACTTCAAAATATCCACCTAAAGCAATCGACTGGCTTATACCACTAATGATTGTAATTGTAGTCGCTGCGATTTCTAATTATTTAATTATGAGCAATCCTGAAATTAAGCTCAGTGTTGTCGAAAAACAGATGGCTCAAATTGAAGAGCGGTTTGACGCCGCTGTGGAAAGCGGACAGATGACTCAGGACCAAGCTGACGAGCAGAAGGAACAGATACGTGAAAGAATGGAAAGCGGAATGGGAAATATTTTCTTTTCCCTTATCGGAATTGTTATAGTGACATTCCTCGTATTCTTCATCGTATCGGGCGTCTTCTATCTTTTTGCTAAGTTCGCGTTCAAAGATACCGGAACCTATTCAACGGCGATGGTAGCATATGGGCTTCCTTACTACATAGTTGTTTTGCAGCTTATAGTGATGGTAATTTTAGCATTCATAATGAACAAAGCACTTAACGATACCAGCGCTGCGTCTTTGATGGGTGTTGACAAATCAACTATCGGTGGATTTTTGCTGGGGAAACTCGATGTTTTCTCAATTTGGTTTTATGCGGTAGTGAGTATTGCTTTCGCTAAAATGTTCAAATCGAAGAGTTACGGAAAATATTTTATTATGGTGTTTGGACTTTGGATAGGATTTACGTTCCTGATGTTTCTTCTTGCACAGGCGTTTCCGTTCCTTCGCTGGTTTGGAATGTAAAAAAAATAAGTAAGTTCACTTTGAAAGATCCCCGAGTAATTTCTGCGGGGATTTTTCTTATTATTCTTATTAAGAAGTTTAGTGTTTTATAAGCTTGCCAAAAAACTTCTGCAAGGTCATTTACAAAATACTTTGCGGATCAATGTCGAAGAACAATTTTATGTCGCGGTATTTTGAAACTCTCTTAAACTCAATATAGGCGTTTAAAATCGCTCCCCGAAGAAGTTTCCCGGAAGGATCTAACTTTTTACCGCTTCTTATCAGAAGATGAAACCGGTACTGATTTTTGATCTTCGCTATTACGGCCGGATTCGGTTTATTTATCTCTATTCCTTTTCGGTATTTAAGAATTAGTTTATGAAAATCATTTATCGCTCCTAACGCGGCTGATTCATTTTCATCTTTACTCTCAATTAACCCGAGCCTTGTGAACGGCGGATAATTAAACTGTTCTCTTATTTTTAATTCGCGTTCGTAAAATCCTTCGTTATCATAATTCAGCACTTTTTGCAAAACAAAATGATTATGATCCTGGGTTTGTATTAAAACCTCTCCTTCTGTTTTACTCCGTCCGGATCTTCCCGCAACTTGTGTTAAAAGTTGGAACGTTCTTTCATCTGCTCGAAAATCGGGCAGCCATAAAGTTGTTTCGGCAGAAATAACACCGACTAAAGTTACATTGGAAAAATCTAATCCCTTTGAAACCATCTGAGTCCCGACAAGCAGATCAATTTCACCCTTTCGGAATCGGTTCATTATTAATCCTAGATTTCCTTTTTTGGAAATCGAGTCCGAATCTATTCGTTCAATTTTTATATCCGGGAAAAAGACGGTCAACTCATCTTCCACCTTCTGAGTCCCTGTTCCAAAAAATTTCATTGAAATGGAACCGCAGTTTGAGCAGGCGCGCGGAGTTGGTTTCGTATATCCGCAATAGTGACAGCGAAGAAGATTTGAATTCAAATGATAAACAAGGGAAACCGAACAATGCGGGCATTCCTCAATTTCGCCGCAATCCTCACAGAAAATGTGTGTAGCAAAACCTCTTCTGTTTTGTAGAATAATAACGCTCTCTTCCCGTTCTAATCGCTTCTTTATTTCCTGGAGCAGTGTGTCGGAAAAGATCCCGTTCATCCTGTGTTTCTTTTTTTCGAAATTAACATTAACCAGTTTGATCATCGGAAGTTTAGCGTCGTCGATTCTTTTATTCAGCTCGAGTAAATTATATTTGCCTTCCGCGGCGTTGTAAAAACTTTCTATAGATGGCGTAGCGGAGCCAAGCAAAACAGGGCAGTTATTTAACTGCGCACGAACAACTGCGGAATCACGCGCGTTATATTTCGGAATGTTCTCATGCTGTTTATAACTCTGGTCGTGTTCCTCATCAACCACAATTAAACCGATATTTTTTAAAGGCGCGAACAATGCCGACCTCGCCCCGATTATTATTTTATATTTTCCCGAAATTATTCCGCGCCAGCTATCATACCTTTCTCCCAGAGACATTCTGCTGTGGATTACCGTTACAAGCTTCCCGAAAGTATTCAGGAATCTCGATGTTATTTGAGGAGTTAAGGATATTTCCGGCACCAGAATGAGTGCAGTTTTATTCTTTGCGATCGCTGTCTTTGTCAGTTCAATATAGACTTGTGTTTTTCCGCTTCCCGTTACTCCGCGTAGTAAATAAGGAGTAAATTCATCCTCCTCAATTTTCTTTTTCACTTCCTCAACTATTTTCGATTGCTCACTCGTTAGAATAAGTTCCTGCAAATTTTCTTTATACGTTTCGCTGTAAACACGTTCAACTTCTTTATCAAAAACGCGAACTAATCCTTTCGTCTCGAGCGATGTTACGGAAGAACGATGGGTGTTTGTGTTTTTTAAAAGCTCCGATAATTGTAAAGGTTTTCCATTAGCGGCTAATAATTCGAGCAGAATTACAACTTGCTTTGGGGATGATGATTCGATATCCGGCATTGCGTCGTAAATTTCATCCAATGGTTTAGCCGGTTCTACAAATTTAACTTTTTTTACGCTTACCTTCGGATCTTCTATTTCATTCAGAATTGAAATTGCCCCTTCATTTTCGAGCGAACGAAGCGCTGAATAAATATTTTTTCGCTTGACTGTTTTCTGCAAAGAGGAGATCCTGTGGATTTCTTTTTGGCTTAGGGCAGCGAGCAATTTGGCTTTTATGGAACTTTTCTTTTTTTCGGCAGCCAATATTTCTTCGCAATGATCCCGGTCGGAAACAATTTTTCTTTTCGATTCAACATCGCTTCCGTAAGGCACAGAGTTTTTAAGCGCTTCACCGAGTGAGCTTAAATAGTATCCCGAAATCCATTCATAAAATTTTAGCGAATCTTTATCGAATATCGGAGTTTCGTCTAAAACATCCCTTATGGGTTTTATTTTTTCTTTGACGTCGGTTGTTTCAGAAACGTCAATTACAAACCCGGTCAACGTCCGTTTCCCAAAAGGCACAACAACGCGGACTCCGGTTTTGACCGTTTCCTCAAGATCATCCGGAATGGAATATGTAAATGCGTTACGAAAGGGGAGTGGAAATACAACTTGGGCGTACATTAGACTACCGCTGTTTCCAAAAGCGTTATGCTCTTATCCATTGTGTTCAGCCGCGAGTTTATTCCGAACGGAAGAGTGAATTTATTTTCAATGTGCCCAAATGAGAGGCCGTAAATTACCGGAATATTTAAATGGTAAAACCTGTCATAGAAAATTTCGGAAAGAGTTAATGATTTTTCAAATTTTGTTTCACCTTTATAAACATTGGAATCTTTAAAGACTCCCATCGCTACGCCGGTTACTGCATCAAGTTTTCCCGATTGTTCAAGCTGTGTAAGCATACGGTCAACCCGCTGCGGAGTTTCATCAATTTCTTCTAGGAAAAGAATCTTACCGGAATAATCAACATCGTACTTAGTCCCGATAACGGAAACTGCGAGAGATAGATTTCCCCCGACGAGCTCTCCTTCAGCAATGCCGCTTCTGATAACTTCTATTTTAAAATCTGGATCTTTATTTGATTCATCGGAAATTAATCTGAGTTCTGATTCAGGAGTCATTAATAAATTTTGCATATACTTCAGGGAAAAATCATTGAATGTCGAAATACCAACAGGACCATGGAAGCAGACCAAACCGGTCTGCGAATAGATTCCGTATAGGAGTGAAGTAATATCGCTGTAACCGATAAATATCTTGGGATTTCGTTTTATCAATTCATAATCCAGAGCGGGCAATATCCTGGATGCTCCATATCCTCCCCTGGCACAGACGATGCCTTTAACTTCATTAAGTGAAAACATTTCATTAACGTCTTCCGCCCGAATCTTATCGTCTCCTGCTAAATGTCCCCGTTTAGCAAGTATATTTTTGGAATAAATAACTTTCAATCCTAATTTATTAATGTTAGCAACCGAATCATGAAGTTCTTCCTCAGTAATAAAACTTGCCGGAGCGACAAGCGCGACTGTATCACCTGCATTTAATTTTGGCGGTTTTAATTTTTGCCTGCCCGATGTATAGTGTGATGAAAAGACTTTCGAAAGCGGTATTTGTGATAAAGCGATGGAAGCGGCGCTTCCTTTTATAAATGTTCTTCTCTGCATTATTAATTTTTTTTATTTGACGGCTAAAGTTACAAATATTTTTTGTTAAATTATTTCCACGAAATTAAAAATCTATTACAAAACAGATAAAGGACAAATAATGAAAAAAATCTTTTCAATCATTTTCGCGGTATTAATTTTCGCAAATTTTATATTTGCCGCTGAAGCGGAGAAATATGGGAAAGAATTAACATTAGATGAAAAAACTTCCATTGGCGAAATAACGGCGACGCCGGAAGCATACGAAGGAAAAACAGTACAAGTTGAAGGAAAAATAACCGGTGTGTGCGAGAAGATGGGATGCTGGATAGTGTTGAGTGATGAAAAAGATAACATGCTTAAAGTTAAAGTTAACGACGGTGAAATAGTTTTTCCGATGGAATCAATGGGAAAAAACGCGGTAGTAGAAGGCGAAATCTACGCTATCGAGACCGAAGCAAAAAGTGATTGTTCTGAAGCTCATGCGGAAAAAGCAGAAGCAAAAAGCGATTATTCTAAAGTCCGCATGGAAAAAGCAGTAACTGAAAAAGAAGATGGATGCTGTTCAAAAAAGAAAGTCGCTAAAGTTTATCAATTGAAAGGAATAAGCGCGATAATTAATTAAGTAAAAATACATCGACGCATATAAAAGTTTAAGGTCAAACGAAAAAAAATTGTTTGACCTTATTTTTTTTAGTTTTAATTTTTAATCCGCGTTTAGTTTTTCAGTCTTGTCAGCCATTTTTAATTTTTCTATTAGTTCCGTCAAATCGCCTTCCATAATGTTGGAAAGATTATATAGCGTAACTCCTATGCGGTGATCGGTAACGCGGTTCTGCGGAAAATTGTAAGTGCGGATCTTATCGCTTCTATCGCCGCTTTTAACAACGGATTTCCTCTGCGCGGCAATTTCGCTGCTCTGCTCCTGAAGTTTCATATCGTAAAGTCTCGTCTTCAAAACTTTCATCGCTTTTTGCCGGTTTTTTAACTGCGATCTTTCATCCTGGCATTGAACAACTAATCCCGTCGGAATATGAGTAATACGAATTGCGGTTTCAACCTTGTTAACGTTTTGGCCGCCTGCGCCGCCGGCTCTGTAAACGTCTATCCTCAAATCACCTGGATCCACGTCAACTTCAACTTCCTCGGCTTCGGGCATAACAACTACGGATGCGGCCGACGTATGAACTCGTCCGCTCGCTTCTGTTGCGGGAACGCGCTGAACACGGTGAACTCCGTTTTCAAATTTTAAATCGCCGTAAACCCCCGCTCCGCTTAGCGAAAAAACAGCTTCTTTAATTCCCATACCGGAATCATTAAGATCAATAACTTCCTGCTTCCATCCTTTTATCTCGGCGAAACGCGTGTACATCCTGAAAAGATCTCCGGCAAAAAGTCCGGCTTCTTCGCCGCCCGTTCCGGCTCTTACTTCAACAATAACATCTTTGGTATCGTTGGGATCCTTCGGAATAAGGAGCAGTTTAATTTTTTCTTCCAAATCTGTCTTCTTCTGGTCTAATTCCCCAAGTTCCAGCTCAGCCATTTCGATAAGCTCTGCGTCTTCCGTCGAATCTATTACTTCACGATTCCCGCTTATATTATCTGTAAGATTTTGATATTCATCGTAAGCTTCAACTATTTCGGTCAATTCGCTCCGCTGCTTGCTCAGACTAATTAATTTCTCCTGATCGTTAAGATTCTCGGGATCGGCAAGCTGTTCGTTAATCGAATCATACTTATCTTTTAAAGATTTTAATTTATTTATGAAGTCCATAATGCACCTGAATTATACAAACTATAAATATAATGAAGTTATTTTGCAAAAATAAGTTCTAACTAAATTAAAATATTTTGGATAGGAAACTGAAAAACAAAAAATTTAATTCTTCATTTATAAAAAAATTATTAAATTTAATAAGGAAATATTTCTCTATATAAACAAGACACTATGAAACGCATTTTTTTAATATACATTCTGTTTTCCTTTGCATTTAATGCAAATGCTCAAACAGTCTCATTTAGCGGGTCGGTATCCGATTCGAAAACCGGAAGCGAGCTAAATGACGTAAACATCACTTTCGTTAATTTAAATATCGGCGCCGCCACAAATATGAGCGGTAAGTTTTTTATTGACGGATTAAAGCCGGGCGAACATTCTATTCGGTTCACTCACGTAGGCTATGAAGAAAAAACAATTTCCATTACGATTAAGCAAGACGATCTAAACATAGATATAAAACTTATTCCGGTTCCGGTGCGACTTGGGGTTGTAACGGTGAAAAGTGTTAAACGTGATATGGCGCTGAAAGAAGTATCTCTTCCGATGGAAATTGTGGAAAGAAATAAAATAGAAAAGGAAAACTCCATAACCCCAGCCGATCTGCTTAGCGGTGAACCGGGAGTTTCGATTTCACGCGACGGAATTTGGGCGACTTCGGTTAATATCCGAGGACTAAGCAAGCAAAATATAATTACTTTAGTTGACGGCAACAGGATTGAGACGGCGACCAATGTAGCAGCCGGATTATCGTTGATCGATTTAAATGATGTGGAAAAAATTGAGATAATAAAAGGCGGAATTTCTTCTATTTACGGTTCCGGCGCGACGGGCGGTATTGTAAATATTCTAACAAGGCAAGCCGCTTACAACGATGATTTCTATCTTAACGGATCGGTCAGTTCGTCTTTCAATAGTGTGAATGATGGTTCGTACTCCAATTTGCTGCTGAACTCGGGAGACCGGAACTGGCGTCTGAAATTAAACGGAAGTTTAAGAAACGCAACGGACGCTGAAACACCCGCCGGAACTTTGAAAGACAGCCGTTTCCGCGACCAAAATCTTTCTGCCGAATTTGGAGCGCAGCCTTTTGACGATCACGAAATTTTATTGAACTATCAATTATTCAGCGCCGAAGATGTGGGAATTCCCGGCGGAAGCCCATTCCCTGCAGGTGCTTCGGCAAGATATCCGATTGAAGAAAGGGAAATGTACAGCGCCGAATATAAGGTGAAACGGATTAGTAAAAATTTTCTGAATTTATCTTTTAAATATTTTCATCAATTTATTAAAAGAGAAGTAGAATTAAAACCGAATGCCGCCGTTACCGTTACTCCGAAAGCCGATCATAATACAGACGGAATTGCAGTGCAGACGAACTGGGTGTTTGGAAATCATTTCTTGATTTTGGGATTTGACGGATGGCAGCGTGAGTATAAAGGAACGCGCGAAAGAAATATTGCCGCGCAAAATAAAATTATAGGAGATCTTCCGATTCCTGAATCAACTTTCCGAAGCGCGGGAGTTTATCTGAATGACGAAGTTAAACTTTTGAAAAACCGGCTTACATTAAATGCAGGCGGTAGATTTGATCTGATCAACATAAAAAATGAAGAAGCGATTAATCCCAATTACATTATTGTAAACGGGAATAAAAATCCGAATCCGCCTCAAAACCCGCTCGCTTCTTTCGCAGCTTCTGATGTGGATAATCAATCCTGGAGCTTAAACACCGGGTTACTATTTGAGATCAACAGGGAAACGGATATTGCATTCAATTTTGCCAGAAGTTTCCGCAGCCCAAATCTTGAAGAGAGGTTTCAATATATTGACCTGGCAGGTAAGACATTTCTCGGAAATCCCAAACTCGAACCGGAGAAAGGGCTGTTCTTCGATTTGGGAGTGAGAAGGTGGAGCAAAAATTTATCTTTCCGTGCAAATGCTTTTCTTAATTTGTTCGATGATCTGGTAATTGACCGCGAATCGATACGCGACAGTTTGTTTATAAAATCGAATGTAGGAGAGGCGCGGTTGTACGGTTTCGATATGAGTTTTGAATACAATCCGCTGCAGAAATTTGTGTTCTACGGATCTGCCGCTTATGTGATTGGTGAAGATACCGGAAACGATTTGGACTTACCGGAGATTCCGCCATTAAACGGAAAATTCGGAATAAGATTTCCATTAGTAGAAATTTTGAATTTCGATCTGTCAGGGTCGTTTTTCTCTAACCAGGAAAAAATTGCAGCGGGCGAGAAGAAGACGCCGGGATACGCTTTGTACGATGTTTACTTATACTCAAATCCGATAGATATCGTCTACGGAAAAATACAGTTATTCGGCGGCGTCAAAAATCTTATTGATAAATTATACAGGAACCATCTTTCAACGAATCGTGGTTTTATAAATTACGAACCGGGAAGAAATTTCTTTATAAAAGCAAAAGTGAGCTGGTAAATGGATTGGTTTACAATCGCATTTATTTCGGCTCTCTTTTCGGCTTCGGCGGCAATCTCGCAAAAAAAGATTTTATTTAAATTGGAAGCGCTGGAATTTTCATTTCTTCTGGCGCTCTTCAATTTAGCGCTGTCGCTTCCGTTTTTCTTTTTTGTCGATTTTTCTTCACTGCAGTTTTACAACCTATTTATTTTATACATAAAAACAATTCTCGGCGCGTTTGCTTTTTTATTCGTTATGCTCTCAATAAAAAATTTAGAGATAAGCGGCGCACTGCCTCTGATGGTATTAACGCCGGCGTTCGTAGCGGTATTCGCTTATTTTATAATCGATGAAACTCTTGTCCCGCTGGAAATTCTCGGAATAATTCTCTTAATAGCGGGCACATATATTTTAGAGACAAGATCGCGTCAAAATATTTTCGACCCATTTAAGGTTTTCTGGAAATCGAAAGCTCATCATTATGTTATTGGTGCGCTTCTCCTTTTTACACTAACTGCATTGCTCGATCGCCTTTTGTTATTCAAGTACAAAGTTGAACCTGTTGCCTTTATGGGATTTCAGCAATTATTTCTCGCTGTTAATTTTACTTTAATTTTTTTCTTTTCGAAGACTAAATTTAGTCTGAATTTGAGATCATCCGGGAAAAGTTTTTTTGGATGGATAATTTTAATATCAATTTTAACAATCGGCTACAGGTACACTCAAATAGAAGCGATAAAGATTGCGCCTGTAGCCCTTGTTTTATCTGTAAAAAGGATATCAGTCTTCTTCGCCGCAATAATCGGCGGAAAACTTTTTAATGAAAAAAATCTTATTTAAAAAAGCTTTGGCAACTTCATTAATGATTGCCGGCGCCATTTTGCTCATCAATCAGTAAATAATTCAAGATAGAATTCATAATTTGATTTCTTAATTTTTCTTTCTTTATTGCTTCAAATGGAAAGCCGAACAAAACAACGCCATATTTATTTTTGTAAGCAGTCGCTGCACTGAATCTGTTTTCGGCATATCGGAAAATAGTTCTCGCACCGTCAACAGGAACAATCGCGTCAGGCGATTCAACTGCGTAAATTGAGTCGTTTAATTCCGTTTCAAATTCAAAAACTTTATTTGTATCGAAGAATGATGAATCAATTACAAAAACTCCTCCGGTCTTAACCGCATGATCGGTTGACAGACTAAATTTTAAAGTTTCTTTCGCAAATTCTATATCTAAACTATCAGAGGTTGCCGAGAATAGATCCGTCCCAACATAAGCGCCGGAGATAAATATATTTCCGTCTTGAGATAAATATTCGGAAATCCGCTTTTGGAAAGATCTGGGGAAAGTTTCGAACTGAAGACCGTGCAGAGAATCGGCGAAATCCTTTTGCCATTCAGTTTTTTTCTCTTCACCCAAAATAACGTCAACCATTTTGTAGGATGATAAATCTACATCTCCATTCATAATCGATTCATCGCTCGCTGAAACAAATGATCTTCCGGAATTTTTTATAGCAGTTCCATGAACGTAAGGGAAATCAAAGGTGTTGCCCGCTATAATTGTTGTTTCCTTATTTCCGTAACTTGCTCCATGACCTGGGGCGTCATCGGTTTTCCACTTGGAGTCGGCATCAAAATTAAATTGAGTTCCGGTATAATTCAAATCGTATTTATCGGGCACGCCGTTTTCAAGAAATCCGAGAAAACCGCGGAAGTCTCCTTCATCTACAATTGAAGGCCCCGAAATTCGGTCGAACGCGTTAACTATCAAGAGGGGTTCCGGATTTTCTTCAGATTTGCTTACCGCTAATATTTCCGAAGGAAAACTTTCACCGCCTTTATTTACGGCTGTAACTTTAAAACTGTAGATGGAATCGATCGCCGGATTTTGAAAAATATAACTCGTATCATAGACTGGAACTCCGTTTCCGAATCCTTCATCGTTAACGCGTGTGTAAACAATATAATGATCCGGAGAAGCAGTCGGTTCTTTTGGATCTTCAACCGGGCTCCATTTCAACTCTACATCACCTTTATCAGTAAATGAAGTTTGAAAATTCTTAACCGGTAATGGCTGAACTACATAATTGTATCCGTTTTGTACCGACAAGAATTTCAACATAGCTTTATAGATCGATCTTGAAACGTCGAAACGAAAGCGGGGATCGAGCATGAACTGCATATCTAAAAAATTCTGGTGAGAAAGTAATTCGAGTAAAGCTGCAGGTACATTTGGTCGCGCCGCTTCGCTGTACTGAGCTTCCCATAATCTTCGCTTGCGCCAGACGTTGTCGTATTTAGATCTTATCCCATCTACAATTTCGGTCTGAAGAATATCAGCAAAATCCCGGCTTGCCATTCGTGATACGCTATCCGGAAAAACAAACTGTGAATCTGTATCTTCGATGCTGTAAATCAGAAGCGTTCCGATCGTTGTATCGCTTCTCGATTCTCCTGCGTCTGTGTGAAAAGCAAGAGAAAGATCGATTGGAATCCCAAGACCTTTCGCGTCACGGTCCTTATTTGGTCCGAAAGGAGCGCCGTATAAATAATTTACATATTCTCCGCGGCTCTGGTAATCATCTTTATAATCGCTTTTGTTATCGTTAAGGCTGTAAACAAGTGTATCCGGCATTCCGGCATATTGCAGATAATAACGTGCGCCCTCTACAAATTTTGGTCTTCCACCCGTTCTTCCGCCTTTTTCGATTATTCCCATCCCGCCGCCGAATCTTACCGCGTCGGCTGTAACATTTTTATTTGGATGCTCGGATTCATTTGTTAATACCACCTTGCCTAATTCCGGATTTATACCTTTCTCAAATTTAAAATTTCCCAAATAGATCCAGGTATTTCCTCCAATTTTTTGATTGACCGAAAAATCAGTTTTACCGCCGGAATAATAAACTGAATAATTAGCGTCGGGTATATTTTCTTCGGAAGAATAATAAGAGATGTAAACATTATAAAATCCTGCTTCCGGAATATTCGGAATCCATTCAATTTTCTCGGATGCAGAATCGCTTGCTCCGGTAACTTTATAAGTCCCCTGCAGAAACGGATTGAAATTATTGGGATATGGCGGATTGCCTATTTCAAATCCCTTCTCTGTCCCGGTTGTCCAGCCGTTTGTTTCGTTGTAAATTCCATTTTGATAAGCGCCCGGCTGATCGTTGTCAACCACAACTTCATTAGTTTGAATATCCCTTTCGCGCGGGATAAAAACATTCGCGCCGGAATTTTCCAGCATTGGAATTATGTAAGGAAGTACGAAAGAAGTGGGAATCAAATCCTCGACCGTCTGAAACATGCGGGGGCGCTGCCACATCCATCTATCCTGATCGTTATTATAATACCAGCCGTGGCTATTCCAGACAACAATGTTTTTGTTATTCAACCCATTCGTTACTTCGTATGGTTTATCAAGGTTCTGAACTATGGGAATTCTTTTTTCTACATCTTTTTTGGCTATTCTGCTCGCATCGTACTCTTTGGAATTTTCTCTGTAAAAATTTGGCACCAATTCATTTAGCGGATGACTGAGAGTAATGATTTTAAAATTATACTTGCCGAATTTTTCCCCGAAGAATTTTTTTATATCCGAATAGATCTTTTCTACATTATTATTACGGAATGAGCGGTTTGAAAATTCTTTATTCGCATAAAAAGTTATCTGATTTTGCTGATCATCAACACGAAAACTGTCGATTCTACTTCCCGGCGGAATTTCAAAATCAAAACCTCCCGCGCGGAAAGTCTCCTCAAATTTAAGTATCCTGGTTTCCAAAACTTCTTCTTCCGCAATTTCTTTCCGGCAGGAAGAGACAACAAGAAGCGTAAGTGAAATAAAAAAAAGTAATTTTGTTTTGCTTTTCATATCCAATCCTTTGTAATAAAATATTCCCTAAGTTTTACTGAGTAATCGATTTATTATTTCATCAATATTAATTTCTTTGCGGTATTAAAGCTGCTGGACTGCATTCTGTAAATATAAATACCGCTTGCCAAGGCGGCACCATTGAATTCAAGTTCATAAACGCCCGGCGATTTAACTTCATTCAATAAGGTCACAATCTCATTTCCTAATATATCAAATAATTTCAGTGTAACATTTTGGTTATATTTGCCAGCAGGAACCGCGTACCTAATTGTTGTTCCGGGATTAAATGGATTCGGATAATTTTGGTATAATTTAAATTCCGAAGGAAGAATTTCTTCGGCTCTTACTCCAACCGGATCAGGCGTTTTGAACCCCCGGATTTCAGACCATTCGCTTACACCAAATTGGTTTACAGCTTTTACTCGCCAGAAATAAACTTTATCCGGACTTAAATTATTCAGAGTTAACATTGTATCCGTTATTCCGCTTGTATCTAAAATTAAAGGATTTACTTCGATGTTCGGGCTTCCGCTTAGTTGAAGCTTATAGGAATCCGCGGATGGCGTTTCCCGCCAAATCAATGTAGGGCTAAGTGTATCTATTGTTTCCGTATGATTAGGATAAACTAACAAAGGAGTGGTCGGAAAGCCGGTTGTAAAAGAATATGCTTCAGAGAACTCACTTTGTCCGCCGTAGCTAAAGGCTTTAACGCGCCAGTAATATTTCTGCTGCGGAAGCATGTTCTGCATCAATAAAGAATCCGCTTGAATATATTCTACATTTTTCACTAATGCAGTAAAAGTTGAATCGGTGGAAACCTGCAAAGCGTAAGCTCCTGTTTTTTCATCCCCATTCCAACTTAAAAGTACGGCATCAATTTGATTTACAGCATTGTTCATAGGCGCGATAAGAGATGGAATTTCGGGCATAAGAGTTATTTCAATAAAGTCGCTTTGTTCGCTTTCATTATTCGATTTATCTATTGCGGCAACGGAATAATATTGTCCCACCCAAGAAAAGTTTGAATATCGCATCGGTAATTTTTCTGTATTTCCCGCAAGTCCGAAATTCATATCCCCGTCGCCTTCTTTTATTTTTGCTAAAGAGATCGGGTGACGATAAACAATATATTTTACCGCAGTATCACCGTCAGCCGCCGCTGCAGGTTCATCCCATATCAAGGCATATTCCCCGGTTTCATCATCAACACCAAACCTTAGATTCGTCGGTGCTAACGGAGGAGTATCATCGTTTTTCCATTCCATTTTATTCGGGATTGATGGTCCGCGGTAATAGTTAAATCTCAGCGAGTCAGAGATTCCTTTCGGATTATTAATGAAATCTTGAGCGCGGAAAAATATACTTCCTTGAACATTTTCATTTTCGCGGTTAGCTTTAATTTGATTCGAGATTTCACCTGCTTTGAAATCGTAAGCTTTGTAAGCCGCGTGACCTGTATAAAGATGCGCACTGTAAGCGCTTGCGGAATCAGCCCACCATTCCTGGAGTTTTATAAAATCCTGTGATCCTCCGATTGCCCAGTATAGCTGGGGTGTGAGATAATCAATAGAATTATTTCGAAGCCAAGCAATAGGATCTGCGTAGATTGTGCTATATGCGTCGAATCCTAAAATTCCCGGCGGAACGCCGTTCTTCCAAATACCAAATGGACTGACTCCATATTTAATAAATGGTTTAACCGACCGTATGCTGTCGCCAAGATGGTTGATCATCCTGTTAATATTGTCGCGCCGCCAATCGAATATATTATCAAATCCACGGTTGTAAATCCTAAAAGTTGCTGTATCCTGATCTCTTATCGGAGTGTAAGGATAGAAATAATCGTCAAGATGAATGCCGTCTATGTTATATCTTTTAGCCACATCGGTTACAACTTCAATTATATAATTTTCAACTTCGGGAATTCCCGGGTTAAGAAGTTTATAATTGTCAATATGCAAAATCCATTCAGGGTGAGTTTTTGTTATATGATTCTCATCAACCGTATATGCTCCTACCGTTTTAACAGCGCGATACGGATTGAACCATGCATGGAGTTCCATTCCGCGCTTATGAGCTTCATCTATCGCAAACTGAAGCGGGTCCCAAAGAGGCGAAGGGGCTTTCCCTTGTTCGCCCGTAAGCCAGTAAGACCAAGGCTCTATTTCTGATTTATACAAAGCGTCGTTCTCAGTCCTCACCTGAAAAATTATTGCGTTGAATCCGTTAAGCTTCATTTTTTCAAATAGATTAACCAACTCCTCTTTCTGTTCGTTGACAGTTAGAAAAGGGGAAGAAGGCCAATCAAGATTTGTAACTGTAGCTACCCAGACTCCGCGGAATTCTCTCTTAGGAATATCGTCGAGCGCAAATATATTTAGGGTTAAAACAGACAAAAGTAAAAGTATAAATCTTTTCATCCTTTCCTCCTTTGTAAAAATCTTCATTAACTAAATTAAAATTTA
Organism: uncultured Melioribacteraceae bacterium; assembly: GCA_963821715.1. GTDB lineage: Bacteria > Bacteroidota > Ignavibacteria > Ignavibacteriales > Melioribacteraceae > CAWGET01. Next base: position 122,927 of record CAWGET010000004.1, on the reverse strand, counting down.
TTTAGAATAATACGAAGCAGAAACCATAAATTGTTTATTCATTTAATTTTCAAAACATCCGGCTTTAATAAATTAGCCAATTTGATTATCTTTAAACAGTTCAACTTATACGGTCTTTACGTTTTGTAAACTAAAATCAATCGGCTCTTTAATGTCTGATGAATTAGCAAGAAAAATAGAAAGATTAGAAGACGAAAATTTAAAGCTGCGTAAGGCGATAGAAGAATTATCTATTCTCAATGAGATAGCGACTGCCATCGGTTCTACCTTATCGATGAATAAAATTATGGATCTTATCGTCAACAAATGTATTAAGCATCTTAATGTAGAACAATGCGCGCTGATGCTTTTCGATCAGAATAAAGATGACACTTATACGACATTAATAAGAAGAGGCGAATCTTCCCTGGAGAAGGATTTCAATTATGCACTTACTTCGGAACTTGTAGGATGGATGCTGAAACATAGAAAACCTTTGGTAATTAATGCTCTCGAAAAAGATGAAAGGTTTATTTCGCTGCGAATGGAAAACTATAAGCTTAGAAATCTCCTTAGCGCTCCTCTTAGTTTTCAGGGGCAATTAGTCGGATTAATTTATGTGCTGAATAAAAAAGGAGAAATGATTTTTACCTCCGGAGATGAAAGATTGCTTTCAATAATTGCGGGCCAATCGGCGCAAGCTATTGAAAACAGCCGCCTTCTGGAAGAGGAGCAATCCTACATTTGTATTCAGGAAGAAATAAGGATGGCTAAAGAGATTCAGTTGAATCTGCTGCCCAAACAGATCCCTGATGTTCCGGGCTACGATATTGCCGCACTGAATATCCCAGAAAGCGAGGTTGGAGGAGACTATTACGATTTTATCAATATCTCTAAATCCCGAATGGCATTCTGTCTCGGTGATGTTTCCGGTAAAGGATTACCAGCGGCTTTGCTGATGGCTAATCTCCAAGCTACTTTGCGAGGTCAATCCTTTCTGCAGTCTTTTCCCAAAGATATCATCAAAATGTCCAACTTACTTCTGTACAATAGTACAGATATAAGAAAGTTTGCGACGCTCTTTTACGGGATTCTCGATTCAGAAAATAACGAAATAACTTTTTGCAACGCCGGACATGAAAATCCTCTTCATCTAAAAAGCGGTAATGTTTTTGAGGAACTGGTTACGGGAGGAACCGTTCTCGGATTCTTGGTTGATTTAAATTTTAGTGATGAAAAGATTAAATTTGGAGAAGGAGAAATACTTACTCTTTTCTCAGATGGAATTATTGATGCGATGAATAACGACGCGGAGCTATTTGGAACCGAAAGGTTGAGGAATATTATCTTACGGAATAGAAGCAAGAATTCGGCGGAAATTATTAAGGAGATAATTGCCGGAGTTAATAAACACGTCGGAGAAAATCCGCAATTTGATGATATCACGCTTTTGGTGATTAAAAGAAATAATAAATAGAGGAAAAAATGTTTTTAAGATTTTTGGAGTTCAAGCTTATGCCCAATACTGTTCCTGATATTATTGAACTCTTCGAAGAAAAAGCTCTTCCGCAATTTACTAATATTTCAGGATGCTTATTTGCCGCATTGCTAAAAAATAATTTATCGCCTAACGTTTTTGCTGCTCTAACCTTTTGGGAAACAAACGAACAAGCGGAAAATTTTGAGTCAAGCGATGTTTACAAAAATATTATCACTCAATTAAACGAAGCGACATCACATTCCAAGGAGTTGAAAGCTCAGCTATCGGAAAATCTTGTGCTGGAATATTTTCCGGTTGAAGAAGAACCGCGTCTCAATTTTTATAAAGTAACTCAGACTAGCAGCGGGCATTTCGAAAAGTTAGAATTGCCTAGACTTTTTGTTAGACTCGTTTCGGTTAAAATTGAAATTGATAAATTTCAGGAATTTAAAAATATTTATGAAGATGAAATTATCCCCGAACTCCAATCGACTCCGGGATGTTATTCCGCGTATATGTTGGAAAATATCAAAGAAAAAAATAGTGTAATGCTTATTAATATTTGGGAGAACGAAGAATCTGCTGGTAAATATGAAGAGGGGAAACTATTTAAAAAACATTTTCAGAAAGTGGAGCATACTTTCTCTCAATTATATCAGTGGAAATTAGTATTGGAAGAAAGCTACAGCGGAAAAATAAAAACGAGCGACGACCTGCAGATTACTCATTACACATTGGTAGCCGGAAAAATATTTAATTAAGATATGTTTGAATTTCAATCGTTTGGAAAAATATTAATTTTTACCGGCATCGCGATAGTGTTGCTAGGCTTAATAATCGTATTCTTCGATAAAATTCCTTTTGTCGGAAAACTTCCCGGCGATATTTTTATTAAGAAGAAAAACTTCACTCTATATTTCCCGATAGCGACTTCAATTTTATTGAGCATTATTATTTCGCTTATTCTCTATTTTATTCGAAAGTAATCTACCATCGAAAGAATAATATTTTAAGTCTTCTGCCAATTTAATATCATCAAAAAGAAAAGCAGACTTCCTTTGTATTATGGTAAAACTTGCCATTCGATTTTAACTTTTCCAGTAAATTTGTTATTCTCAATTTTAATTGTTTGTTTATAACAAATATAAAAGCTAAAAATTAAAATTATAATTAACTTTAAATTTGTAACAAATACGGAGAAGGAAATGTCTGCAAAAAAAGCTTTGATCAAACAAGTGAATGGTATAACATTCGCCGGAATTACGGATTCTAATCATTGGGTGATGATGGACGGACCACAGAATTTTGGAGGCAGCGATGCCGGAATACGCCCGAAAGAATTGCTGCTACTTGCGCTTGGCGGATGCACAGGAAGCGATGTTGTTTCCATCCTAAAAAAGAAAAGAGCTAAAGTTGATGATTTTGAGATCAGAATTTCCGCTGAAATGAATGATGAACATCCAAAGGTTTTTACTGAAATGCATTTGGAGTATGTTTTTTACGGAAAAGAAATTAAAGAGAACGATGTGGCGAGAGCGATTGAACTATCCGAAACAAAATATTGCGCCGTAACTTATATGCTGAAAGAAACCGTGAAAATTACGAACTCGTATAAAATTCTTGAATCAAAAGTTGAAGAATTATAGATGGAAAAAATTTATGCAGTCATCGGCGCCGGCCGGCAGGGAATAGCCGCGGCTTACGATCTTGCGAAATTTGGTGATGCAAAAAAAATTATGCTGATTGATAATGATTTGCAGTCACTGCATTTAGCGGAAGAGAAATTAGAAACGCTTACTGAAAAGAAAATATTCACTTCGGTAAAAGCCGACGTGAGAAAAACCGGGGAAATGGAAAAATTACTCTCCGGAACTTCGGGAATAATCAGCTGCGTTCCCTATTATTTTAATTTAGATCTGACAAAAACTGCTATTAATGTTGGCGCCAATTTTTGCGATCTCGGCGGAAACACGGATGTTGTAAAAGAGCAGCTTAGCTTAAATGAAAGCGCGAAGCGAAAAAATATTTCCGTTGTGCCGGATTGCGGAATGGATCCGGGACTAAATATTTCTTTCATCGAAAATATTCTTCACCAATTTGACGAGACGATAAGCATAAAGTCTTACGGAGCCGGTCTTCCGCAAAATCCTGTTCCGCCCTGGAATTACTTGTCTTCATTTCATCTCAACGGATTGACAAACGAATATTACGGTAAAGCGGTATTTCTTCGCGACGCAAAAATTTATTATGCCGAATGTCTGGATGGAAGAGAAAAATTAATTTTCCCCGAGCCGATAGGCAATTTAGAAGCCGCTGTAACATCCGGTGGATTATCCACGCTGCCTTTTGATCTCGAAGGACAAGTAGAAACTCTGGAAAATAAAACTCTCCGCTATCCCGGTCATTGGGATCAATTCAAGGCTTATTCAATGCTGGGATTATTCGAAACGGAGCCGGTAAATATTGGAGACGCCGAAATTGCTCCCCGGGACTTTTTTCACAAATTACTAGAGCCGAAAATAAGTGCCGTAAAATTTGAAGACCTCGGAATTATAAAAATCTTCGCCGAAGGAATTAAAAACGGTAAACGAGCAAGTTATGAACTAGAATTGATTGAAAGATACGATAAGGAAACAGGGTTTACCGCTATGCAAAAACTGACCGGATGGCATGCGTCAATAATTTCAATACTTTCAGTAAAAGGGGAAACAGTTAAAGGAGTTGTTCCGGTTCACAAAGCAGTTCCGGGAAGAAAAATAATAGAAGAAGCGAAACTGCGGGGATTTGAAATTAAAGAAAGTTTTACTTATGCCTGATAAATTGAAAAAGCTGATTATTCCAAAGGGACGAGAAGGATATAAACATCTGGATACAATTACTGCATTTTTTGTAGCTGTTTTACTGATTTCGAATATCGCTTCAACAAAAATTATCGATTTTGGATTTTTCTCTTTAGACGGAGGCGTTATTGTTTTTCCGCTAAGTTATATTTTCGGCGATATTCTTACCGAGGTTTACGGATACAAGAAATCCCGTAAAGTAATATGGCTCGGATTTTTCAGTGCGTTTATAATGTCGGCTGCATTGATAATTGTAGGTATACTGCCACCTTCTGCCGAATGGGGGAATCAGGATGCGTACGAAAAAATACTCGGATTAACTCCTCGCCTCGTACTTGCAAGTCTGATTGCTTATTTCACCGGAGAGTTTACTAATTCATTTATTCTTTCTAAAATGAAAATTATTACAAAAGGGAAATGGTTGTGGACGAGAACAATCGGTTCAACACTTTTTGGTCAGATTGTTGACACTGTAATTTTTATCATTGTAGCTTTTTATGGGATTCTTCCGACAGATTTATTGGTTAGCTTAATTCTTGCAAATTATGTAATAAAAACGGGCGTAGAAATTTTATTTACGCCCGTAACTTATAAAATTGTTTTTTGGTTGAAGCGAGAAGAAGCCGAAGATCATTATGATTACGATACTGACTACAACCCGTTCAATTTGAAAGATAATTGATTCAATTCAAATTCAAATAATCATTAGGAATTTTTTTTCGTCCTGCATAACCATCCTGCACCGTATGATAATATTGAATATCATCTTCGTCGCTTCGCCAGCAAAGCAGCACTTCTTCGTTGTTGATCACGGACGGAAAATCCACAAGTCCGACCGTAAAATTCCAATCTTTATAAAAGCACCCGATTTCTTCCAGCTCTTTTAAATACTTATTTATTTTATTAATAAGCGATTCGGCTTCATCGTGTCCGTCAATTTTACCTTTGTGTGATTCTGAAATTCCGCGAACCAGCATTCCGCAATCGAGAATATCCCGGACTATCGATTTCACATAAGGCAATGTTTTTCTTGCTTCTTCCGGTGTAAAATATTTTGATTTTATACTTTCCATTTTTAACCCGATTGTTTTAATTAAATACAATTAAATATCGGATATAGTTCCTTGTCATATTAATTATTGTACAGGTATAATATTAGCATTGCTAACATTAAAAGATTTAATTACTTTATTTACAATTAAACATAAATGAGATAAATATGAGCGAGAAAATAAGTTACGGACGTAAAGCTGATTTAGCTTTAGATACATGGGTAAAACTTGCAAGGGCTTTTTCGACAGTGGAAAAAAAGTCTATTGAAAATATAAGATCATTTGGATTAACTCAGCCGCAGTTTTCTGTATTGGATGTGCTCGGTCATCTTGGCCCGATGAAAGTTGGGCAAATTTGCAATAAGATGCTCGTAAGCGGCGGCAACATGACGCTTGTGCTTGATAATTTGGAGAAGTCCGATCTTATTGAAAGACTACACAGTAAGGATGACAGGCGCGCGATCGTTGTCCAGCTAACAAAGAAAGGCAAAGATCTTTTTAATTCTATTTTCAGCAAGCATGCCGATTTTATCTCAGATACTTTTGAACCAATCAGTAATAGTGAGCAAAAAGATTTAGGGAAGCTTCTTAAAAAACTAGGTACATCGATACAAGAAAAAGAATGATACTGTCGGTTACTGTAAATTCTACTACACTATTTGGAGCAATTTATTACGCTTTAGGTAAGGAATGGTTGTCCTTTTTACGCTAATTTTCTAAAAAAAGTTAAAGGATTGTTACGCCATACCTCTACAATTAATTTTTTATTCCCTTTTGCAACAGTTTCTTATTCCCCTTATTTTTCCAAAACTTTTTCAATAAATTAAGATTCAAAAAAAATTTTACTGGAGGATTAATGAAGAGCGCTTTAAATATTATGCTAATGTTATTTTTGATGATAGGCTTTTTTGCCTGCGGGGAAGATTTTATTCCCGAAGGAACATTTTCATACCGACCGGAAAAACCTCAACGGAACGAGCAAATTAAAATTTATTTCAACAAAGATAGCACAAAGTTAGAAGATTCTGAAAACATTGACCTTACAGCTTATTACTTCGGAAAAAGTTTGGATAAAGTAGAACTCATTCCTTTAACGGCGGAAGGTGATATTCTCACGGCAACTGTAACCCCTTCGGATTCTACTCTCGGAATCTTATTAAATTTTACCGAAGGAAATCTGGTGGAGAATAACAGTAAGAAAGGATTCGTAATACAATTATATGATGATCAGGGGAATCTGTTATCCGGAGCAAATGCCGGTCTTGCAGCAATGCGCGCTGTATGGGGAAGTAGATATGCCGAACTTGAGAGAGATCGTGGAGAAGCTCTCCAACTTTTCGATGAAGAATTTGAAATAAATCCCGAAGTTAAGACCCAATTTCTGAATGAATATTTCACAGTTCTTAAAAATGAAAAACCGGCTGAAGCGAATTCGCAGATTAAAGCTGAATTAAATTTGATAGAAGAAAAAGGCGAGTTGGATGAAGAAGATTACGCGGTTTTAACCAACTGGTATTTGAGATTAGACACTGCCAAGTATGAAGAATACCAAAGCACTTTTAGGGAAAAATATCCGCAGAATGAATTTTTCCAGGATGAGAAATTAAATGAAATTTATTCCGAAAAAGATATTGATAAAAAATTAGAACTCCTTGAAGAATACAAGTCTTCATTTCCTAAAAATGAAAATCGTGTAACAGCATTCGAGTTAACGGCAAATTATTACCGCGATGCGAATGATTTTGAAGGAGCTTTAGAATTCCTGAAAGAAAATCAAAACGAAGTTTCACTTTACAGATTCTATTCAGTCGGAAATAAAGCATTGGAAAACAATGCAGATCCGGAAACAGTTAAAGAGATAGCAGAGCTTGGAGTTGAGCGGGGAAGAGAAGATTTGGAAAATCCCGATTCGGATACAAAACCAGTTTATCTATCGGATAAAGGATGGAAAGATGAAACCGAGCAAATGTTTGCCTACAATTTATTTGTTCTTGCGAAGGCGGAAAATGAATTGAAGAATCAGGAAGATGCGCTTGAACATCTTAAAGAAGCGTATAAATTATCCGATTCAAGCGAAGCCGAGATTAACGAGCTTTACGGAGAACTGCTTTTAGAAAGCGGAAATGCTGAAGAGGCGATGGGAGTTATGGAACGGTCGATAGAAAGCGGAAAATCTACAGCAAAATTAAAAGATAATATGAAAAAAGCTTACATAGCAAAAAACGGCAACGAAGAAAATTTTGAAGAATATATTTCGCAATTCGAATCGACGGCGGAAGAAACGCTTAAAAGATGAATTAAGCAAAAAAATGATTAATGAACCAGCACCTCAATTTACTCTAATCGATTTAAACGGCGAAGAAGTTTCGCTCGCCGATTATAAGGATAAAACAGTTGTTCTCGATTTTTGGGCAACCTGGTGCGGACCTTGTCTTCAGTCTTTCCCCGGAATGAAAACCACTGTTGAACGTTTTAGCGATAACGACAGCGTAAAATTTTTATTTGTGAACACATGGGAAAGAGTGGACGACAAAAAATCCAACGCGAAAAATTTCATCAAACAAAATAATTATCCTTTTCACGTATTAATGGACGAGGAAAATAAAGTTATTGCCGATTATAAAGTTTCCGGTATTCCTACAAAATTTATCATTGACGGTGATGGGAATATCCGATTCCAAAGCGTAGGATACGCCGGTAATCCGGACGCATTGGTTGAAGAACTTACAACGATGATTGAGTTGGTTAATTAGGAAATCCAAAGAGTAATATTTTCAATTTAGCGGGGCTGACTAGAATAATTTTTTTAGGCAGCCCCGCAATTTTTTCTTTATCGAACAAAAATAAATTAAAAGCAATCTATATTCCCAATTTATTTCAAAATCATTCCAAATTTCCTTAATTTAAATTTTGCTTCATTTACAAAAATTTCATATTTAATAGAATATCTATTTTGAACTGAAGGAGAGTTTATGGCTGTTATCAGACCTTTCAAAGCAGTTAGACCCGAACCAAAAGTTGCTCATTTAGTAGCCAGCGTTCCTTATGATGTTGTTAACAGAGAAGAAGCCGCTGAACTGGCAAAAGGAAATCCGCTCAATTTTTTGCGCGTAACGCGTGCGGAAATTGAAACGGATAAAAAAGTAAATCCTTATTCGGAAGAAGTTTATAAAAAAGCTAAAGAGAATTACCAAAGATTAAAAGAAGGCGCGCCTTTAATTCAGGATGAAGAGCCGAAGTTTTATGTCTATCGACTAATTATGAAAGACCAGACTCAAACCGGAATCGCGGCGACATTTTCTGTTGAAGATTACAACAACGACGTAATTAAAAAACACGAGAAAACGCGTAAAGTAAAAGAGGATGACCGGACGAATCATATTGTAACCACCGAAGCTCAAACCGGCGCTGTATTTCTCACCTATAAAGGAATTGAAGAAGTAAATAAAGCGGTTGAAGAAACAATGGATGCCGAACCTGTTTACGATTTTCAATCGCCGGATGGAGTAAGCCATACAGTCTGGATTTTACCGGAAGATAAAAATGATTTAATCATCGAGAAGATCGGCGGGGCAAAAAATCTTTATATTGCAGACGGGCATCACAGAGTTGCAAGCGCTGCAAGAGCGCAAAAAGTTAAACAGGAGAAAAATTCTAAACATTCCGGAAACGAGGAATATAATTTTTTACTCGGAGTATTATTTCCGGCAGAGCAATTAAAAATTCTTTCTTACAATAGAGTTGTTTTTGATCTGAAAGGATTATCCAAAGAAGATCTTTTTGAAAAGATAAAAGAAAATTTCAGCATTTCCGAAACTGATGAAAAATCTCCTTCTTCACAAAAAAATATTTCTATGTATTTCAATAAAAAATGGTATCAGCTAAAGCCGAACGAAAATGTGAAAGAAGGAGAAACTTACGGCGAAAATTTAGACGTAAGTATTTTGCAGAATTATCTTCTTCATCCGGTTTTCGGAATTGAAGATCCGCGAACGGACAACAACGTTGATTTTATTGGCGGAATACGTGGGACGAAAGAATTGGAAAGATTGGTCGACGAAGGCAAAGCCTCAATCGCGTTTTCATTGTATCCGGTTTCGGTGGATGACTTAATAAATATTTCCGATGCAAATGAAATTATGCCGCCGAAATCAACTTGGTTCGAGCCGAAGTTGCGGGACGGTTTACTTGTTCACGAAATTTAATATTTAATAACAACAGGAAAAATAAAAATGAAAAATAGAGTTTATAATTTTAGCGCAGGTCCGGCGGTTCTTCCCGAAGAAGTTTTGAAAGAAGCACAGGAAGATTTTTATTCCTACAAAAACGCCGGAATGTCTGTGATGGAAATGAGTCACAGAGGAAAAGATTACGACAAAATAATTAAAGACGCCGAGAGCGATCTGAGAAAACTTCTTGATATAAGCGACGACTACGCGGTTCTCTTTTTGCAGGGCGGCGCGACTCTTCAGTTTTCGATGGTTCCATTAAACATAATGCCTCCAAAAAATAAAGCGGATTATATCGTAACCGGTTCCTGGAGCAAGAAAGCCGTTAAAGAAGCAAAGCGAGTTGGAACCGTAAACATTGCCGCTTCAACAGAAAGCGAAAAATTTACGCGTCTTCCTAAACAAGACGAATTAAAGCTGGATTCAGAAGCATCTTATGTCCATTACACATCCAACAATACGATATTCGGAACGCAATATAAATCCGAGCCGGAAGTTGGAAATGTTCCGCTTGTGTGCGACGCTTCGTCGGATATCCTTCACAAAAAAATTGACGTAAATAAATACAGCTTGATTTACGCCGGCGCGCAGAAAAATATGGGACCTTCGGGCGTCACGCTCGTCATCTTAAAAAAAGATTTGCTCGATCGCTCATCGGATGATCTGCACACTTATCTTAATTACAAAACTCACGTCGAAAAAGATTCGATGTATAACACTCCGACTACCTTCGGAATTTATATTATGGGATTGGTTTTCAAATGGTTGGAAAATAAAGGTGGACTCGACGCGATGTATAAATTAAATAAAGAGAAAGCTGGTATTTTGTATAACTACATTGACGAAAGCGGCGGTTATTACAAAGGAACCGTAGCTGAAGACGACCGCTCATTAATGAATGTTACTTTTAGAATGCCGAATGAAGATTTAGAAAAGAAATTTATCTCCGAATCGGCGGAGAAAGGATTTTCCGGATTGAAGGGACATCGTTCAGTCGGCGGATTGCGTGCTTCTATCTACAACGCATTCCCGAAAAAAGGCGTAGAAGATCTTGTGGAATTTATGAAAGAATTTAAGAAGAATAATTAGCTTTTATGTAATTCTCTATTTTGGCGGAAAGGTCTTGGCCTTTCCGCACAGTTTTAATTGTCTTCTATCAAAAATGGAAATATGAAATAAGATATTAGAAGAATAAGTGGAAAACAGATTAGATGTTTTGACATAGAAATTAAACAAAAAAATCTCGATCTTTATTAATAAAGGGTTTAGAAATTGCAATTCGACTTTGAATGGGATCCTGTTAAAGCTAAAACAAACTTAGAGAAACATAAAAATTAGTTTTGAAAGGGCAACGGAAATTTTTCTTGATCCATTTACGCTTTCTATTTACGATGAAGCACACAGTCAAAATGAAGATAGATGGATCACTCTTGGGGCAGACAGAAATAATATTTTGTTAGTAGTTGTTCATACTTTTAGCGTGATAAGTCAAAATACCTCAAGCATTAGAATAATTTCAGCTCGTAGAGCCGGTAAAAATGAAGAAAAACAATATCATAAAAGGTAGATTTATATGAAAAAAGAATATGATTTCTCGGAAGGTGAAAGGGGTAAATTTTATAAAGAGGATATAAAATTTAATATTCCTATTTATCTTGAAAAAGATGTTGCTGAATTTATAAGTGAAGTTGCTAAGAAAAAGAAAATTGATACGCAAACAATTGTAAATACAATGTTGAGAAATAATAAAGATTTAATACAAGCATGGCAATAATTATATCTTTCATCAATACATATAAATTTAAAATCTAAGTCTGCGTCTAATAGCGTTTGCCCTAAATAACTTTTAGCAATAAATGACAACTTCACGAAAAACTATCAACACAAAACAACAATTATTTTATGGATTTTTTATGATCAAAAAAATATTTTTTTTATTTCTAGTATTTATGTTTTTATTTGGCTGTGCCGAAGAAGAAAAAGTTCTTGAAGTTACCAACACCGAAGCTTTTGCTTACAAACTTAACGGCGGTTGGGAATTGAACGCCACCGCGCTTGTTAAAGGTTTTGAACAGATTGAAGAGGAAGACATTTATACGGCCAAACTCTCCTATTCAATCGATTTAGTTCCGCCTTCTTCCGATACTTTGAGCGAAATCGATTATGGGTTGGTCGATTTAAATAATGAAGAAGAAATTATAGACATTCCAGTAGAAGTGCAGATCGAATTCGACTCTACGTTTGCGCAGGGACAATATTCTGTTATCTTTAGAATAACTGACGATCTTTCTGGCAAGGAAGTATTCGCTGAAGAAAAATTTCAATTAACCGAAGAATAAAAAACCGGTAGTAAAATGCTTTACGAAAAATTTATAAGATTGGTCGAAGAAAACGCTGATCAAATTACCGGCGAATGGCTTCGCGAGGTTAAAGTAAATCCTTCAACAACCGGATACCGAACAATTTCCGACAATGTTTTGAGTTTTAGGATTCACGATGTTTACAAGCGTTTGGGCAAATGGTTAATGGATGAAACGCCGAATTACCAACAAAGCGCCGAACATTTTATTCGCCTTGGGAGAGAAAGAGCTAACGAAGGAATTAAAGCGAGCGAAGTAATTTACGCGCTGATCTTATCGCGATCGGTTTTACTGCGTTTTATTCAGCGTCAGGGAATTATTAACAACGCGCTGGATCTTCAGCAGGCGATGGAGTTCAATCAGAAGATCACCAATTTTTTTGATAAAGCAACTTACTTTGTAGCGGTCGGAGTAGAGAGCAAGAATATTTCGGAAGACGAATTATTCGAAGAAGACGGCTTCATCGACAAAGCGGTAAATTCAATAACAAGATGGCTGATGAAATAAAATGAATATTCAGATTTTCGGAACGAATAAATCCAATGATACTAAAAAAGCGCAAAGATTTTTTAAAGAAAGAGGAATCCAAATTCATTTCAGGGATCTTTCGGAGAAAGGTGTAAGTCCCGGGGAATTAGACAATATCAAGAGAGTATTTCCAGTTGAAGAGTTGCTCGACAGGGAAGGAAAGCAGTTCAAAAAGAGAAATCTTGAATATATGGTGTTCGACACCGAGGAAGAATTGTTGAACGATCCGCTTCTTTTCAAACAGCCGATTGTCAGGAACGGAAAAGAAGTAACGCTCGGAAATCAACCGGAGATTTGGAAAAACTGGTTATAAAATTTCCCGCGCTTTCAAATCATTTACCAACTGGTCATAGTTTTTAAACTGAATTCCGTCCCATCCTATTTTTTTCGCGCCTTCAACATAATCCGCAATATCGTCAATAAATATATGTTCTTCCGGCGGTTTATTAGTAAAAGCCATAACAGCTTTGTAAATTTCCGGTTCGGGTTTTATTGCGCCAACTTCATGCGATAAAATCAGTTTATCGAAATTTTTTAGAAAATCATATTTCTCCCATCCATATTTTTGATGAATATAATTTGTGTTGGAGAGAAGAACTAATTTAAATCTCTTTTTTAATTCGGGAAGAAGCGCCGCAACATCTTCGTTTACCGTAAAAACTTCTGAATAATATCTGCAAAAATCTTCATCGTCAACTTTTCCTTCTGTCCAGGTATTCATCGTTTTAAGGAAATCTTCAGTCGTCAAACTCCATCTTTCAAAATCCCGGTGAACGTTGTAGTTTGTCTGGTAAAGTTCATAAAACCGTTTACCCAAACCTTCTTCAACGTTATCCAGTTTATTAACAAAAATATTATAATCGAAAGGAATTAAAACATTACCAAGATCGAAGACAATGACAGAATATTTTTTGTGGTTCAAATTTGCTCCAAATATTATTTTTTAATAAAAATTTACGAGCCTGCAATTTTCACTTCTAAGCGAAAATTATAAAGTGACTTTTATGTATAAAATCATCAATCGCTATTTATTTAAATATAATATTTCTCTATTAAAGCTTTAAACGATCTTGATAATATTTCAACAGCTTTTTTTTGATCATTTTCCGGTAGTCCGTTCGGCGGTCCCCACGGAGAACTGTTCACATCGACGATATAAATTTTACCGTCTTTATCGCGAAGAATATCAAACTCGCCGAAATCTATTCCCATTTTTTCTGCGAAAACTATTATTCTATTTATTTCTTCTTCCGAAAAAATTTCGTGCGTTTCTTTCATTTCCACAAAATTGTTTGTATTGGAAAAACGTGATTCTATCGGCCGATATTTAAGATAAACCAACGGGATTTTATCACCGTGAACCGGAACGCGGTAATCGAGGATAAGCCCGTCTCCGGTTCTGTTATCAATCTCTTTTTGATAAACCATCTCTGCGTTTATTACATCCGCAGAGAGCGGTCCTTGAACAACGTCCCCTTTATGTAAAGCGTTTAAATCAGATTTAACAACAATTCTGCCGCCAAAATTTTCAGGATCTACACCGAGAGAATAGTCAAAGACTTCCGAAAAAATTTCTGCTACTTTGGTTTTACTGATATCGTTGTTTCTTCCGTTCAATATTTTATTCTTCGATAAAACATTTTTTAGTTCCTCTATATCGAAAAAAGTTTCGTTCTTATATTTGAAAGGAACAGCTTTCAGATTTTTAGGATTTGAAATAATTTTGTAACCGAGCGCTGCGCAGAGTTTATAAACTATTGAACTCCGAACCGGTCTTTCAGGATAGAAGAGAATCATTTTTTTTGGATGAATGAAATTAGTCCAAACAGAGACAGCAGATTCAATAAAACTTTTATCCAGAAATTTTCTTGCGACTTTATAATATCCGGTTAGATCGGATATGGAAAAGAAAAAATCCGTTAAATAAGAAATGGTGTTATTGTTGGAGAAATCTGAATTCAAGTTTTATTCTACCGTTTGAATAATAAATTTTTGACATAAAAATATACAAAAATAAAAAACTCAAATTCTCGCTTTAAGGTCGATATTAACCCTGATTGATTTTCGTATAGTTTTCCGGTAATTTTAAAAATTATATTTTTTTAGACGACTTGGATGAATGCATATTTATAAATTTTTATTTTCGGTTATAATTCCTACTTATAATAGAGCCGATGAAATAAAGGAACTACTTGATTCGCTTTCTGATCAGAATTTATCTAAGGATGAATTTGAAACGCTGGTTGTAGATGATGGTTCGACCGATGAGACTGAACCGATCGTGAATGAAATAAAAAATAATTCCGGATTGAATTTGAGATTTATCAGACAGGATCATAAAGGTCCCGGCGAAGCGAGAAATCTCGGAATGGAAAACGCGGCGGGTGAATATTTTGTTTTTATAGATAGCGACTGCATTGCAGATAAAAATTGGCTGTCGGCTTATAAAAAATCATTATCTTCAATTAAACCGGCTGGTTTTGGGGGTCCGGATGCCGTGCTTCCAAATTTTTCTCCAGTGCAAAAAGCAATCGATTATTCAATGACTTCGTTTATTACAACAGGCGGAATACGCGGACACTCGAAAAAGAAAATTTCCAAATATTATCCGCGTAGTTTTAATATGGGCGTTCGTGCCGATATTGTTAAACGCATAGGGGGAATGGGAAAGCTTAGGCACGGACAAGATATAGAATTCAGTCATAGGATTTTATCAACGGGAGAGCCTGTAATCAAAGTTGAAGAAGCGGTTGTCTATCATAAAAGGAGAATGTCGATTAAAAAATTTTTCCGCCAGGTTTTTAATTGGGGAGTCGCAAGAATAAATCTTTATAAAATTGATAATGGAATGCTGGAGCCGGTTCACTTTTTTCCCGCTGTTGGAACTATAATGTCTGCATTAATTATATTACTTGCTATTATTTTTCCGGCAATTTTTGGATGGTTTATTTTATTCGGATTAGTTGTTTTGGTTTTAATGGGAATTCACGGAGTTATTAAATATAATGATTGGCGGACTTTCTTTTACATTCCGGTAATCGTTCCGACGCAAATCTTTGGATATGGTTCCGGATTTATTATAGCATTTATCAGAAGAATAATTCTTGGAAAAGATGAATTCACCGGCTTCGTAAAAAAATATTACAAGTGATAACTTGAAAAAAGTTTTGATCATTACATATTATTGGCCTCCCGCAGGCGGACCCGGAGTTCAGAGAGTTCTTAAATTCGTAAAGTATCTTCCGCAGTTTGGATGGAAACCGATAATCCTGACAGTTGCGAACGGGGAATATCCGGCAATTGATGAAACCCTTATTAAGGAGATTCCGCCAGGATTAAAAATTTATAAAGTGAAGGTTAGGCAGCCATTTACTTTATATAAAAAATTGAGCGGCGTAAAAGGGAATTTGAAAACCGATCTGCTTAACAAGAGTAAGAATGAATCGTGGAAATCTAAGATATTCAGATGGATACGCGCTAATCTTTTTGTGCCCGACGCACGTAGAGGATTTATTGCAGGTATTGTAAAAGAAGGTAAACAAATTGCAGCTTATGAAAACCCTGATTTAATTTTTAGTTCTTCACCGCCGCATTCTGTCCAACTTGGAGCTAAAAAATTAGCCGGGCAGACAAATTTAAAGTGGGTTGCAGATCTCCGGGATCCCTGGACAGATGGATTTTGGCAAAAGGATCTAAACCGGTTAAAATTTATTGAACAGCTTGACGAAAGATTTGAACTATCTATATTAAAAAACGCAGACCATATAATTTCAGTGAGCGAACCAATCGTTGAATCGTTCAACAAAAAAGCGGAGAATAATTATTCAGTTATACCGAATGGTTATGATGAAGAAGATTTTAATAATCTTCCGGGAAAAGTTGAATCGAAAAAGTTTAAGATAACCTATGCAGGAAGTTTAAGAGAAAGCCAAATACCATATAAATTATTTGACGCAATAGATTTATTAGTAGAAAAGAACAAAGTAAGCAACATTGAATTGATTTTTTTTGGATCCGTTCATAAGGACGCCGTTGAATATATTACAAAGTTAAAATCGGAAAGTGTAGTTAAAATAAAGGAGTATATTCCGCACAGGCAATTGCTGTCTGAGATAAATTCTTCTGATGTTGTTCTTCTTCTTATCCCAAATACGAAGGATAATAAAGGAATATTGACGGGTAAAATTTTTGAATATCTTAGAAGCAAGAGTTTTATTTTAGGATTTGGTCCCGTTGACGGAAGCGCATCAGAAATTTTACGGAAGACTGGATCTGGTAAGATGTTTAGTTACGAACAGAATCCGGAAGATGAGATTTTTAATTTGTATTCCAAATGGGCAAGAGGCGAAGTTCTTCTTTCTAATAGAAAAAACATTGAGGAGTATTCGAGGAAAAATTTAACATCACAACTTGCTCAAGTTTTCGATTCAATCACTAAATAAAAGTTTAAGAACCAAGGAAATTAAATGGCTCAAAGAAAAAAGAGAGATACCAAAAGGGAAGAGAAGATTAGAAAATCCTGGTTAGACGAAGTTCAATTATGGAAACAATACTTGATCGCTTTCATTGCGATCACAATTCCGTTGTTATATTTCTTGGCGCCATACGCATTTGAAGGCAAAACACCGAGTGGAACAGACGTAGTAGGCTCGCGGGGAAACGTAAATTTAATTCTTAATTATGAAAACGAGAGCGGCGAGACAGCGCTTTGGAATCCGGCGCTTTTCGGAGGGATGCCTATTTATTCGCGTATCAACATCCATACAATTCACATTGATACTTTTCTCTCATTTCTTGGAAAAATATTTTACAACTTCTATTGGTATTTATTGATAGGCGGAATGGGATTGTTCCTTTTCCTCAAGCAGAAAAAAATTCCTTGGTATGCAGCTTTAATTCCCGCTGTTGCTTTTGCAATTTTACCCGACTGGCAGGCGATGATAGGCAACGGACATTTCTCCAAAATTCGCGCAATTATGATTATCCCCTGGCTTCTAGCTAGTTTCGATTTTTTTGTTGAGAGGAAATCCTGGTTTAGCGCCGGGCTATTTGCGCTGATTTTTTCCTGGCTTGTCAGAACCCAGCACTTTCAGATTTTGTTTTATGGACTTCTTATGCTTCTTTTCTTGTATGTCATTCCAGTCGCGAAACTAATTCTAGACAAGAAATATAAGGAGTTTGCAGGATTCGCTCTAAAATTTTTTGTTGCCGTAATTCTCACAGTTATGACTGCGGCACAACCTTTGTTAACAACACAGGAATACGCACAATATTCAACACGCGGCGGGAACCCGGTAGCAATAGGTGAAAAAGCGAAAAGCGCGCAGGAGTCAGGAGGAGTGAGCTTTGATTACGCAACCCAATGGTCGCTGGCGCCCAGAGAGATAATTGATTTTTTTATTCCACGATTCACGGGAGGAACTTCAGCAGAAATTTATGACGGTGATGAATTCCCAAATGTAAAAGGACAACAGGTTCCTGGCTACTGGGGCGAAATGCCGTTTACTGACAATTACGACGCGATGGGAATGCTTTTGTTTTTGTTCGCTCTTTTTGGATTGGTCTACTACCGAAAAAACAATTTTGTTATCGCGCTAGGAGTATTTATAGTATTCGCTATTTTGCTAGCGTTGGGAAGACATTTTCCCGCGCTCTATTCATTATTCTATGAAGTGGTTCCTTATTTCTCGAAATTCAGAGTTCCGGTAATGCTGGCGCACATAGTTTTCCTGGGTACATTTATTTTAAGCGGCTTCGGTCTGAGCGCTGTTTTTAATGAAGTAAGAGAAAATAATTATAAAAAGCTTTTCGGAGTTTTTGGAATAGGAATAATTGCTTTAATACTAATTTTATTGATCAAAGATTCATTCGCATACGTTGGAGCAAATGAGGCCGGACGCTACGATACAAATACGCTTAAAATAATAAAAGGGATTCGCAAAGAATTTTTAACTGCGGATACCTTTAGAGTCTTAATTTTTGTTGCAGGTGCATCTTTGGTATTAGCCGGATTCTTATTCGGAAAAATCAAAAAAGAATTTGCGGTTATATTGGTTTTTCTTTTCGTAACCGCAGAGATATTTTCAATCACAAACAGACAAGTTTCCAAGATTGATACGGTGAAGGAAGAGAATCTTGAGAGCCAATTTTTTCAACCTAATCCAATTACCGAATTTTTATCTTCCAAAGAAAAAAATATGCGCGTTCTCGCTATAAGCAACGCCTTCCAAAGCAATTATTACCCATATTATTATCCGGCAATTAACGGATACAGCGCAATAAAACTCCAATTAATACAGGATGTAATCGATCATAATCTATTTAACGCCCCAACCGGTGATCGGCTGAATTGGCCGGTGATAAATATGCTGAACGGAAAATATATTATTTCGCCCCAGCAGCTCTCTTATGATTTTTTAAGTCCGGTTGCAACAGCTCCGGCTCGCCAAGAAATTTTATATCGAAATGAAAACGTGCTTCCAAAAGCCTGGTTTGTAAAAGAAGTGGAGCGCTTAGAATCCGACAAAGAAGTTGTGCTTGCGATGAATGATACCAGCTTTAATCCGGATAGTGTAGCTTATGTCATCGATCAGAATCCGGCGGGAAATTATTCCGGAAAAGGAGAGATTGAGCTAGTAGAGTATTCTCCAAATAAAATATCGTTCAATTTAAAAGCTGAACGGGATCAATTTCTTGTTTTATCGGAAGTATTTTATCCGGCAGGTTGGATCGCAACGTTTAATGGTGAAGAATTGAAAATATATCAAACCAATTATATTCTGCGAGGAGTTAAAATACCGGGAGGCGAAGGAG
This sequence comes from uncultured Melioribacteraceae bacterium, assembly GCA_963821715.1. GTDB lineage: Bacteria > Bacteroidota > Ignavibacteria > Ignavibacteriales > Melioribacteraceae > CAWGET01. The sequence goes on along the minus strand of CAWGET010000004.1, from coordinate 103,646 downwards.
AATTGGTATTCGAATTCGAACCCCAATTATATTACACAAGCGTAACTTTGACCTGGGTTGGAAATATTTTAATTCTCTTATTGATCGCCGGGGGATATTATTTGCGAAAAAGAAGAGAACAAATTTAATGCGCGGTAAAATTTTGTTTGTTTATACGGCATTCAGTTCATTCGTAAAAACAGATTATGAAATTTTATTGGAAGATCACGATCTGGTGAAGCATCAATATATACAGGGGAAAAGTGTTTTTCAGCATTTCGGAAACCAGATTAAAATATTTTTTTTTCTGGTAAAAAATATTTTAAGCGCTGATTCTGTTTTTGTTTGGTTTGCGGATTATCATTCATTTCTCCCTGTTCTATTTGCAAAAATTTTTGGAAGAAAAGCTTTTCTGGTTCTCGGCGGTTACGATGTAACATATATTCCAGAATATAACTATGGATCGTTTAATAATCCGGTAAGAGCGTTCTGTGCAAAATACTCAATTAAAAATGCTACGTTAAATTTGTGCGTGTCCGACAATATTAAAACCGACGCACTCCGTTTAGTCTCGGATGCAAACGCCACAGTTTTATACACCGGTTATTCGCCCGATAAATTTTACTTTACTCCGGAAGAAAAGAGAGATGGAATAATCTCAGTTTGTGGCGCAAATACTTTGCAAAGAATCTATATTAAAGGCGTTGATCTTTTATTGGAAACGGCTGAACTTCTTCCGGAAGAGAATTTTTATATCGTGGCGGTAAACGAAGATATTTTAGAAAAAAACTTTAACGTTCCATCGAATGTTAAAGTAATTAATGAAATGCCTCAGGCGGAATTGATTGATCTCTTTAGGCAAACATCTGTTTACGCTCAGCTCTCGATTCGCGAAGGTTTGCCGAATTCTGTTTGCGAAGCAATGCTATGTGGGTGCGTTCCGGTTGGAGTTGACGCCGGCGGCATTCCGATTGCGATTGGAGATGCAGGATTTATTTCATCCAAACGAGATGCTGCTGAAATTTCAGGGCTTATTGAACGCGCGCTTAAAGCGGATAACGTTCTAAGAACGAAAGCCCGGCAAAGAATAATTGATAACTTCACTCTTGCAAAACGGGTTACAAAATTAAAAAAAACAATAAATGACTATTTGGGCGCCGATGCGGATCATCAAAAAAAAAGTTTTTGAAAAAAATATAGAGATTGTTTTTGAATATGAGAATCAAAAAATATTCAACAGTGTAGCCGAACAGTTTTCATATTACGATGATGTCGCCGGCGATGAATCTATTGATCTATCTATAAAAGTTTGCAGAGACTTTAATCATCATTCAATCCTCCAAAGGAATCCTTCAATTCATTCGGAAATTAAAAACGGCTTTATAGTTGATTATAAAACTCACAGAACCGCATTCTATAAAAGCGGAGAAAAGTTAAACGCCGATATATTGATAAAAGCTGCGGGTAACTCTGCTTTAAAAGCTTTAAGAAAATTGAATAACATTGAATACGCGACAAGAGAGGAAAGAGCCGCCGGAATTATTTTTGAGACAATTCTAATTCCTTCGTTATTTTTTTACGATGACAAAGCGGTTATCCATAGCGCCGGATTTGCAATTGACGGAAAGGCAGTTTTAATAGGCGGTTCGGGCGGCGGAGGTAAAACTTCTTTGGAAATCGAACTATGCCAGAATAAAAATTACACATTTCTTAATGATGATATTGCCGTTGTTTCGAACAGCGCAGAAGTTCTTCCGAATTTAAATCACCCAAAAATCTACGCATACAACTTGAAGGGGAATGAAAAACTCCGCGAAAAAATAATTGATAATAAACCGTTCGCGGATAGAATGCAGTGGGAAATGAAAACCAAACTTTTCGGACCATCTAAGGCGCGTCGTCGTCTCTCCATAGAAAATTATCAATATACAAATAAGAATGTCCAGCTCGAAAAGTATTTCATATTGAGTAAGGAAAATGTGAGCGAAATAACTTTGGATAAAATTTCTTCTGAAGATGCGGCAAAAATTAGCGTGAACATTATACTAACAGAATACGCCCAATTTTTTAATCATATTTTATGGCACGAGTTTAACTCTATATCTAAAGGGAAAAGTCCCATCATCACATTTGATGAAATAAAAAATCGCCAGGAAAGAGCGGCAAAAATTGTTCTCCAAAAAACTGATAATTATGTTCTTCGTATTCCGCTTGAAATTGATCACCGTAAATTTATAAGCGAAGCTTCGAAAAAAATTATGGATGCAAATTAGTGTTCAAGAGCATAAAAAATATGTTTAAGCAAACCGCGATTTACAGTTTGGGGAACCTATCTTCCAAACTTATCGGTTTAATTTTACTACCTCTCTTTACGGAATATTTAACTACAGCAGAATACGGCGTCCTCGCAATCCTGGAAGCAACGAGTCATATTTTGATTGGCGTTTTAGCGCTCAATCTTCCCCTTGCAATGCTCCGCTGGAGTTCGGCAGAAGAGGATGAAGAAAAAAAGAAATCGGTAATATTCACAACCATAGTTTCTCTTGCGTTAATAATAGTTTTGCAGCTCCTATTTTTGCTGCAGTCAACAGATTTTTTTTCCAGACTTCTTTTTGGCAGCGAAAGATATTCGGAATATTTCTTTTACCTTTTCCTTGTAGTTGCGTTCGGAGTTTATAATGGAATTCCATTAAACATAATTAGAATAAATGAAAAACCCGTCTACTTCATCGTCGTAAATACTTTAAAGTTTACTCTCATACTGCTGGTTAATATTTATTTTATCGTGTATTTAAAACAGGGAGTAGTGGGAATAATTAAAAGTCAGTTATTCGGCGAACTGGTTTTATTTGTTTTAACCATTCCGATCGTCGCAAAAAATATTACATTCAAATTTAATTTTTCTGTATTCAAAGAGATGCTGGAATATGGGATTCCTCTTATTTTCTCAACCATTTCAACTTTCGCGCTTTCATACGCTGATAGATATATAATTCAATATTATTTAGATAGTTCACGCGTCGGTATTTATTCGCTTGGTTACAAAATTGCGAGCGTGCTTAATATGTTAATTTTGCAATCGTTTCAGTTGGGATTTTTACCAATCGCATATAAAAAATTAGGCGCCAGCGATGAGAAAAGATTTTTCTCAAAAACTTTAACTTATTATACCTTTATACTTGTCTTAATTGCGTTAGGTTTATCGCTGTTTAGTAAGGAACTTATTCACTTGCTTGCGCAGAAGCCTGATTATTACTCGGCGTATTCTGTTGTCCCTATAATCTCCTTGGCGTTTGTAATTAAAGGAATTCAATACACTTACGCCTTGAGTTTTCATTATGCTAAAAGAACAATTTATGTTGCGTCGATAATTATTGTTACGGCGCTTCTAAATGTCGGTTTGAATTTTCTTTTAATAAATCAATTTGGTTTCCTGGGAGCTGCATTTGCGATGCTAATTTCCACATTCTTAATGATGGTTCTTTCTTTCCATTTCGGCAATAAGGTTTATCCGATCCCGTATGAAAATAAAAAGTTGTTTATTTTAGTTGCAGCCGGAATCATATTCTTTTTCGTAGGCGACTTAACTAATGAAATAAATCTCTTCGTTAGAATTATTCTGAAATCGCTTCTGATTATTTCTCTTCCCGCATTTTTATATCTGTTTAATTTTTATGAAGACGCTGAACTGCGTAGAATAAAACATGCATGGCACAAGTGGAAAAACCCATCCCGCTGGAAAGAAAATTTTAGGAAAATAAAACTTTAAAATAGAAAAGGCGGAGATTTCACTCCGCCTTTATGATGCCAAGCGAATTTAATTAATTTCAAACATCGAATTGTCGATCTCGCCGTTTACTTCAACAGTTTGCGTATTCATCTGAATATGCTGTGGCCCAATTTGCTGCACAATTTTAAATGGAAATTGGATTCCGTCAACTGCTTGATAGTCCGAATAATCTAAAGTCTGATTAACAATGCCCTGCGGAGTATCCATCGGGATTATCTGTCTGACCATTAGACCAGTTTTAGTGTCGTAATAATTAATAGATTTTTTACCGTCTGGAAGATTTAGTGTAACTTTGTATGCATCAGAGCTATCGATTGTTTCCATTCCGGTAAGTTCGGGCTGAACGCCGAGGGCTTCATATTTAAGGACGGGAAAAATTGCAGCCTGTAACTTCAAAGCGTCAAGAGCGGCGCCTGTAATTTCCTGTTCCTGTCCCATTCCTTTTTGGACTGCTTTTTCGCCGTTATAAACCGTTGTCTGTTTGAAGGCTCCGGCATCCAGATCCTGGTAAAGCATTCCGGGTTCTTTTTGCATCGCAGTAATTTTTACATCCATTCCTTGAACGTTTCCCGCCATTTCAATTTTTAAATTATCAACGGCTTCTAATTTTTCTTTGCCGCCCAAAGCTTCAATATATTGGTTCAGAACCGATTCCAGAGTAACTCCTTCGGGAAGAGACTTTGCCGCAGGATCATATTCCTTTGCGTCGATATCATAATATTTAATCTCGCCTGTAGGAGATAAATTTTTAAGATTGGGCGCAACTTCTTCTGCATTGCCAACCACAACAACATACGATTTTTCCGGTTTGAGATATTTTTGCGCTGCGTTTGAAACATCTTCTTTCGTAATTGCATCCAAATTCTTTTAAATAATTTTGATAATAATCTTCCGGCAGATTGTAACGTTCTATATTGATTGCGAAATCAGCAATCGTTTCCGGGCGTTCAAGAGACCTGCTGAAAGTTCCCATCAAATAATTCTTTGCAAGATTCAATTCTTCATCCGTCACATCGGCGGTTTTTAATCCCTGCATTTCTTTAATTATCTCGACTACCGTGCTGTCAGTTGCCGAATTTCTCACTTCCGTAGAGGTCATAAAGTTACCTACAACCTTATCGGAAGATAATCTTGATCTTACGCCATATGTAAAAGCTTTATCTTCGCGAAGATTCATATTAAGACGCGATGAAAATCCTCCGCCTAAAATAGTATTCAGAACTTCAGCAGCAATAACGTCTTCGCTTCCTCTCTTTAATTCGACAGGATAAGCAAAATTTACAACTGACTGAACCGATACAGGACGGTCCACAATAGCAATTTGCATTGAAGAAGGAGCAGAGGGTGTTTCGAAATTATTTTCCGGAACTTCTTTTCTTTCCCACTCTCCAAAATACTTTTGAACGAGTTCTTTGGCTTTGTCAAAATCAATGTCGCCGACGATAGCCATATAGGATATGTTCGGAGCGAAATATTTTTCGTAATAATTTTTTGCCATTTCAAGGTCGACAGAATTAACCGTCTCCTCTGTCATTGTTTCACCGTAAGGATGATCCTGACCGTAGGTTAATGCCTTTCTAAGTTTAGCCGCGCTCGCATTCGGATCGTCCTTTTCCGATTGAATTTGAGAAATATATTGCTTCTTCAATTTGTCCAATTCTTCCTGCGTAAAATTGGGATGAAGAATAATATCGGACATAAGCTGAAATAATTTTTCAGTATGTTTTGAGAGCGCCGAAGCGAAAACGCTTTGCGAAGAAGTATTTATATTTGCTCCAATAAAATCTATTTCTTCGTCAAGTTCGTCTTTGTTCATCGTTTCCGTTCCGGTTCTAAGAAGATCGCCGGCAATGGAAACGTATCCGATATTTTTGCCTTCTAATATTGGGTCTGCGGTCTACAATTAACTTAATTCCAATTTTCGGCAGCTTGTCGTTTTCTACTACAAACACTTTCAATCCGTTTTCCAAAGTGAATGAATTCACTTCGCCAAAATTAATTTCAGGCGCCGGACCAGCTTCAGGTCTTTTGCTCCGATCCAACTGAGCAAAAGTTTGAAGAGCAAATATTAAGCTTATAATTAAGATTAGTTTTAACTTCATATTTAATAACTCCGTTTAATTTTTTAACTGGCTTTTGGAAGATAATACAGCACAACTCTGTTGGTATCTTTTAAATATTCGTTCGCAACGCGCTTTATGTCTTCGCGAGTTACTTTTTTATATCTTTCGAGTTCGTTATTTATTAGGTTCGCATCGCCAAAATAGATGTAATAATTTGCCAGGCTTTCAGCAATTCCCGCAACCGTAGAATTTGAACTTATAAAATCATTCTCAACTTGATTCTGCAGTTTTTGAAATTCTCTTTCGTCTATTAAATTATTTTTTACTTTTTCCAATTCCGCTTGAAGCGCTTCTTCCAATTTTTCCGCGTCAACACCGGCTGCCGCGATCGAATAAATAAGAAAGAGGCTTGGATCTTCGAGCGCCAATGGAAATGTTCCAACAAAAGCCGCAAGTTGTTTGTTATCAACTAACTCTTTATATAGACGAGAGCTTTGTCCCTGTGATAAAAGCGTCGTTAACATGTTCAGCGCGTAATAATCATCCGTTCCTTGTTCAGGAATATGATATCCCTGCACAACCGCGGGAAGCTGAATATTATCATAAACAGTTTTTCTAACTTCTTCGGTCTTTTCCGGTTCTACAACATTCGGACGCGGAATATCTTTGTTACCCTTGTTAATATCGGCAAAATATTTTTTCACCAATTCCTTCGTTTTGTCTATATCAATATCTCCGGCAATCGAAAGAACGGCATTTTGCGGAACGTAAAAAGTTTCGTAAAAGTCGCGGAATTCATCAATGGTAGCTTGGTCAATATATTGAACCGACCCGATGGGCACCCAACTATAAGGATGTTTCGTGAAAGCGTTCTTAAATGTTTCTTCGAGCAAAGATCCATAGGGCTGATTATCATAACGCTGACTTCTTTCTTCCTTTACTACTTTTCGTTGTGTCTCAACACCGACGCTGTCAACATTTAGATGAAGTAATCTTTCCGATTCCAACCACAATGCAAGTTCTAATTGATTTGAAGGAAGAACTTCGTAGTAGTAAGTTTTATCAAAAGATGTGTATGCGTTAAGCGTTCCGCCCGCGCCCTGCACTATTTTAAAGTATGATCCGCGCGGAATATTATCCGATCCCTCAAACATTAAATGTTCGAAGAAATGCGCGAAGCCTGTCCGCTCAGAATCTTCATTTTTTGAACCGACGTGATACATAATCGAAGTAGCGACGATCGGCGTGGTGTTGTCTTGGTGAAGTATTACGTGCATTCCGTTATCAAGATCATATTCCACAAACTCAATTTCTTTTTGTGCGAAAATAAATGTTGATAATAGAAGCGGTAGAATGAATATATACATTCTTTTCATTTTTGCAGCTCCTTTATTTTGTTTTAGATTAAATTGATTTCGAAAAATTTTTTTGGTTGAAAGGCAGATGTTTTCCCTCTAAAATGATTATTTAGATAAATTAATAAAAGCAATACTAAATCTCTAATGCTCTGAAAAATTTAATCGGAAATCAATCTGAAGATTTATTCAGATCAATTCACCGATAGATTTTTCAACTTCCCCTAGGAGAGAATTGTTTATTACCAATTTTAATATTTTTTCTATATCGATGTATAATGCTCTATCCTCAGTTAATTCCGGAATATTTTTCCTTATGAATTTATATGCCGCTTCAGTTCCGTCTCCGCATTTCATCGGCTGCAAAAATTCTATTCCCTGCGCAGATGCCAGTAGTTCGATAGCAATCACCGTTTCAACATTTTTTAGGATTTGAAAGCAATGCCGCGCCGCGATCGATCCCATGGAATTGTGATCTTCCTGGTTTGCGGAAGTCGGAATGGAATCTACGCTTGCAGGATGAGCGAGAGTTTTATTTTCGGAAACTAAACTTGCCGCCGTGTATTGAGCTATCATAAATCCGGAATTCAATCCACCTTCCGGAGTCAAAAATCTCGGCAGGCCGCTTAACGATCCGTTTACCAATCTTTCTATTCTGCGTTCGGCAACATTAGCCAGTTCAGCTAAAGCGATCTTCATAAAGTCCATGGCGAGCGCCACCGGTTGCCCATGAAAATTTCCCCCTTCAAGATGATCTCCGTCATCAGGAAATAAAAGTGGATTATCCGTTACGGAATTTATTTCAATTTCAATTTTTGAGCATACATAATTTATTGCGTCTTTGGAAGCTCCGTGAATTTGAGGAATGCAGCGGATTGAATATGAATCCTGAACTCGCGGATCATTCTCTAAATGTGATTTCCTTATTTCGCTGTTCTCGATTAAGCGCCGCATATTTTGCGCTGTATTTTTTTGTCCTTCATAAGGACGCAGATCGTGCAGCCGCGCGTCGTAAGCTTTATCGGTTCCGCGCAGCGCTTCGTGGCTCATCGCGGCGCTGATATCTGCAAGCTTCGCCAGTCGTTGCGCCTTTATGCAGATGAAAGAAGCAAAAGCAGTCATCATCTGCGTTCCATTGATCAGCGCCAAACCTTCCTTGGCTGAAAGTGTGACCGGTTTAAGATTAAACTTTTTGAATGCGGTTCTAGCCGAAATAGATTTATAATTTTTCCCTTCGTCGAAAATATCCATCCGGTATCTTAACTTTTCCCTCGCCTATCAGAGCAAGCACAAGATGGGAAAGCGGAGCGAGATCGCCACTGGAACCGACCGATCCCTGAGATGGAATTACGGGAATAATATTGTTGTTGATCAGTGCCATTAGAAGTTCAAGTGTTTCTAACCTTATGCCGGAATTTCCCTTTGCCAGCGCGTTCAAACGAAGAAGCGCCATTATCTTCACTATAAATAAAGGAAGTTCATCTCCCACTCCGGCGGAATGACTGAGGATTAAGTTCTTCTGAAGTTTCTGGATATTGTTCTTTGAAATTGTAACATTGGCGAATTCTCCGAAACCGGTTGTTACCCCGTAAATTACTTCGCCGCTTTCCACCCAATCGTCAACAAGTTTACGGGACTTAAGGATGTTTTTTTTCGCAGCGGATGTAAGTTCAACTTTTTGATTTTCAAAAATAAATTTTTCGATCTTATCGAGCGTGAGGGAGGAACCATCAATTTTGAGTTTCATAACGTATTTTTATTTTGAATTAAATGATTGATAAAATTAAGCAATCATTATTACAGTTCAAATTTGTTAAATGTAAAAACTTTCTTATATAAAAAAGAAATCAGTTTTTCGTTAATTGAAATCTTTGATCTTTAAGTTACTCTTCTGTCATTTTTTTTATTCTATTGGAAGTAGATTTATCCGCGCGATATTTAACATCCACCGTATCGTCATCGTAGGTTGCGGAAACCACATCCGCCATTTCATAAATTTTTGAAACGGTTTTGGAATCTTCAATTTTTAATCGAACTGTTTGTTCTTCGGAATTTTCTTCGACTATCTCAACGATCAGCTCTTTCAATTTACCGATGTTCATATTTCTTTCCGCGGAAATGATAATGCTATTTTCAAATTTATTCAGGATGTATTCAATTTTCGCTTTATTCTTAAGAGCATCTATTTTATTAAAAATTTTGATTTGAGCTTTATCCTTGCCGCCAAGTTCATTAAGTGTTTCATCCACAACGTGAATATGATCCTCAAAGAATGGATGTGTAATGTCGATAACATGCAGAATAATATCCGCGTCGCGTACTACATTCAAAGTACTTTTGAACGAGGCGACTAAATTGTGGGGCAGTTTTCTAATAAATCCTACTGTATCGCTAAGCAGAATTTTTCTGTTCTTTTCGAGATCGAGGGAACGAGTAGTAGAATCCAGCGTTGCAAAAAGTTTATCTTCGGCAAGAACGTTAGAATCGGTTAATGAATTTAAAAGCGTGGATTTTCCTGCGTTTGTATATCCAACCAAAGACGCTTTTATAATATTTTCCCTTTGTGAGCTTTTTGTTTTTTGCTGCGATTCAATTTTTCCCAATTTCTCTTTCAGTTTGCTTATTCTGGTTCTTATTATTCTTCTGTCAGTTTCAATCTGCGTTTCTCCCGGTCCTTTTGTCCCGATTCCGCCATACTGCTTCGATAAGTGAGTCCAGGCTCGCGTCAAACGAGGAAGCATATATTCAAGCTGTGCAAGTTCAACCTGGGTTTTCGCTTCCTTAGTTTTTGCATGTGAAGCAAATATATCCAGAATTAATCCGGCACGGTCTAATATTTTTTTATCCATTAACCGTTCAAGATTTCTCACCTGAGTCGGATTCAGATCATCGTCAAAAATTACAAGATTAATATTGTTCAGTTCAATTAACTCAGCGATTTCTTCCGCTTTACCTTTTCCAATAAAAAATGCAGGGTCAATCCTTTTTCTATCTTGAACTATTTTATATATTGTTTCGGCGCCTGCAGTTTCTGTCAGCATCTCGAGTTCTTCAAGATGTTCGTCAACTCTTTCGTCGGAAATATCGCCGGAATTTACCGCAATTAAAATCGCTCTCTCTTTTTCATTCGTATTCAGTTCTATCATTAAATAAAATATTCTCCAATGTTTAATTATTTGTTCGTTCTGCCAAATCTTTTTTAGCGTTCCTGGCAACTATCATTTCTATTAAAGTAAGAATAAATGCAACAATCAAGAACAATCGCCAAAGCTCAGAGCCAAAGCGGGCCTGATTAATCGATTCGGAAATGTTTTCGTCCTGTTTCAGAAGAATATAATTCTCAAAATTATAATTGCTCATTAACTCTTTCAACTCATCCTCGCCCGCTTCAATAAGAACCGATTCATTCGGATCAATATTTACTGCCGTTGTTTGTATTAGATTATTACCGGAATAAAAATTATAAATTCCGGGTAATCCCGTATTTGAATAATTTAAAAACTTGCCGGCGCTTATTGAGTCGTGTGCTAAAAATTCCTCTACATTATCGGGACGAATCACTTTAATACTTGGCGATGAAATATCAGCAATATTTACAGGAATAGCATCTCCGCAAGTATAACTTTCCTGAGGCTGCGCGGCTGATGATAAATAGTTAACCGATTTATTCATCAACGGAGCGAATAAACCTTTCAGCGGAAAATCCGTTTGACTTAGAACTGGCGCGGAGCTGAACAATATAATCCTTCCGGAGCCAAGATTATATTCGCTAATAAATGAATTGTTGTTCATTAATGAAATTATTGATTTCCCTTTTGTACCCGGTTCCAAATTGAAATTATAATAAATATTAGGCGATTCTATTGATGGTTCATCGCTTTCAAATATATTTAAAAACAGAGGATGTTTTACTTCCACCTTCTTGAAAGTAGAAACTGCCCTCCCGCTATTCGGCGCTCCCATTACATTCGAGACAGTCGGCAGATCAAAGATATTTAATAATAAATTGAAATTTTCCAGAGTGGAATTTGACCCCGGAAAAATTATCAATCCTCCCCCGGATTCAACATAAGAAGAGAGACTTCCTAAATTTGTGTCTCCGTTTCCAACAACAACAACAGCGTCATATTTATTAAGATCAACGGAAGAGAAAACATTAAAATTAATTTTTCGCAGTTCAATGTTGGAAGAAGTTGAAAGAGCTAATTCAATAAATTTTAGATCATCAGGCTGATTGGATACAAGAAGAACAGCTAATTTCTCGGGTGTATTTAGCGAGAGATATAATTTGTTATCAATTGAGATATCATCGTCTTCCATCTCAAGTATAAATTCAGCTAAACCGGAAAGGGTTAGATTAGATTCCATCGATAATTTTTCGGACATTTCACCTTCGACGCTGAATCCTTTTTGCGCGTTCCGTTTTCCATTAACGTATAAAGACGCAAAGCTGTTTTTCGTTTCTTTGGACGAATTATAAATGCGGCCGGAAAAATTTATTGCTTCACCAACTTCAAAAATTTGATTTTCAAATTGAAATTCCGAGGCGGCAATATTATTGATATTCTTTAAAGAATAATTGACAATATAAAAATTTATTCCTTCTGCCGAGAGAGTTTCATTTAATTTTGATTTTGAAAAGCTGTTCTTCTGTAAGTCGGAGAAGAGATAAATCTCTTTGTTGAAGTTATTAGTCACACCGAGAATTTCAATCCCTTTTTCTATTGAGGCGCTTATTGAGGAGGGAATAGTTCCTATTTCGGAATTGGACAAATCTTTTTGAAGTTCGTTTAAATCCGTTGTAAAGTTATTCGCCTTTTTTCCCAAGGATGAAGTAAGCAGAAGATAAATTTCATCCCCTCTCTTGAATTCATCTCTTAAATCCGAAATGGCTTCTTTTGCTTTATTAAAATTGGAACCATCATCGGAAACGTAAGACATGCTGTAGGAATTATCCAGAATTATTACCGCCGAAGTTTTTGCCGCCGAAGCTGTTCCTATCGCGGTAGTTTTTAGTGCAGGGCGCGCGAATGATGCAACCAGAAAAATGATTATAAGAACTCGCAACGCAAGCAGTATCCACTGCTTAAATTTTATGCGGCGTATCTTGGTTTTTTGTAATTCCTTTAAAAAACTTAGAGTACTGAATTCTACCTTTTTTAGTTTGCGCAGATTCAGCATATGAATGAGCACAGGAATAGATGCAGCCAAAAGTCCAAATAAAATTGTAGGGTTAAGAAATACCATCCAAGCCTAAATTTGTGTGTCTGTTTTACTTATAATTGATAGGAATAGTTTCAAATTATCAAGCTTTCGTAAAGTCTAATTTGTTTGTCCATTTGTTTTTCTCTATCAAATTTTTCAAGCGCTCTTTCCCTTCCTGCTCTGCCAAAACTTTTTCTTGTCTCCGGCTGTCCTATCAACAACTCAATTTTTTTAGATAAATCAATGCTGTTTTTATTTTCAAAAAGAAAAGTAGTTATTCCATCTAAGGCGATATCTAAAACTCCATCAGAATTACTGGCTACAGTCGGCTTCTCCATCGCCATCGCTTCAACAAGAGCATTGCCAAACGCTTCGGAGTGGGAAGGGAAAACAAAAATATCCATCGCTGCTAAAACTTCAGGAGTATCTTTTCTGTATCCGCCAAAGATAATTATTTCTTCTAATTTTTTTTGATGAACAAGATTCCTAATTTTTTTTTCATACTCTTCTTCGCCGCGGCTCGCCTCGCCTACAATCAGGAAGATTAGATTATTATATTTTTCAGATAACATTTCTGCTGCTTCAATAAATTCCTCGTGTCCTTTGCCCCAAGTGAACCTGCCGATAAATCCGATTACAATTTTATCTTCTGTTACATTGAATTCGTTTCGCACTCGTAATCCGTTAACTTTTGTCGGATCGAATTTAGTAAGATCAATTCCGTTATGGATCAATATTATCTTTTCAGAAGTGAGTGCTGTTGTATCAATCAAATTTTGTTTGATGACCTGACTGATTGCAATCGCAACGGAAATATTCTTATAAAGGTAATTATGCAGCGGATCTTTTTTAATGATAAATGACCCGACGCGTTTTGTAAGAAGAAGCGGTATTTTTCTCGAAATTAATTTAAGCGCAGGCACAAGTGTCCATAGATCCTGCGAAGCGTGGGAATGAATGATATCGAATCCGGGCTTTAATAAATATTTTTTTAATATAATAATCTGAAGCGGATTGAAGTAACCTGATGCCATTAATGGGAAAGTTCTTATTCCTTGAGCTAATGCTTCCCGCTCAATTTTGGAGTTGGGAAAGCAGAGAATTTCCGTTTCTATATTTCTTTCCAAAAGCTGTTTCGCGCCACGAACCGTTGACATTTCGAGACCGCCCCAACTTTTGGAAAGACAGGAATAGAGAATTTTCATTAATAAACTTTTTCTATTTTTGCTCCCTTAAAATAATGGAGCAATATTTCATCGAACAGGTAACCCTTCGCGCCCATAACAGCCGCGCCTATCTGGCACAAGCCGACTCCATGTCCCCATCCGGCGCCGGTTAAAATAAATTTTTGCGGAACGCCGTCCTTAATATTTTCTTTATCGATTACAAAACCCGAACTGTAAAGATGAGATGTTGACAGAATTCTTCTGATTTCCAATTCTTTTCCTACGATAAGCGTTTTTTTACTTCCCACAATTTTTAATTTTATAAGTCTTCCGGAGAAACCACGTTCAATGGGGATTAAATCCAGAATTTCACCAAAGTCAATGCCGCTCTTGGTTTTTATTAATTCGGCAATTTCTTCCTGTTGGTATTCCATTTTCCATCTATAAAAATCTTTTGTCTGCTGATCGTAATCAAGCAATACTTGTGATAATATTTTTTGATCAGTTGAATTGCAAAATGCGGGAGGATTGCTTCTTATCCAGTTGTCGGCAGCTTTTTCTTTTGTCAAATCAAGATCGTAGTTATCAGGCTCAAATCGATAATCAATTACTTTAGTCAGATATGGATGTTCAATATTTTCCCAGACGTTTTGGAATCCCTCGGTAATTCCTCCGCAAGATTTTGAGAACCGAGTGTCGCATATTTTCCCGTTATATTTTAAAATTAATCCGCTTGTCTCTTCAATTGCTTTTCTAGCGCTATCGGAATAAACTTTTGTTATCCCTTGGTAACGCTGGCAATGATCGTCCGCGCATACATCGTAAAGTGTGTGATCTTCGCGGTCATACCATTTTATCAACTCCTTTTCATTTTCTATCCGGGATTGGTACTCTTCAGTTCCGGAACTTAGTTCTTTACCTTTCTCAATCTGTGCCAGAAGCCATCCGCGAGAAATTATAGCGTGCGCTTTCAGAAGTTCCAGCGAACTGTTAGAATTCATTTCTGATGAGATAACACTAGTAAGATAATGCTCCACAGGCAAAATATTAACTGCTGTTATCTTATCATTCTCTTTTAACAATTTTAACGATCCGAGAAATCTCTGATTTTCTTTTCTTTCCCAATGAAATTTAATTCCGATAGTAACTCCTCGAAGGAAAAATGATTCAGCATCAAACAGACTTGGTTCAAAAATTATTGTGCTACCGGTAGCTTTTAATAGCTCTTCTCCTTTTTTAAGTATTATTTTTCCGTCTTCAAGTTGGGCACTAAATTTTCCGCTAAATTCTTTTTGAAATTGGGGGGAATAAAAATCGCCGTAAAGTTCAAATGAAATTTCATCTTCGGTTTGTATTGCAACATTAACTTTTGGTTCGGTCATCAGTTATCCTATATTTTTTAGCTTTTCAAATATAATAATAACTTAAGAAACTCGTAAAATTTTGGTGTGCAATTAAAAAGTAACTTTTGTATATTTAAAATAAAACAATCGTTTATTCAAATTGAAGCTGCTGTTAAAATACATAACAGTTTCTATTTATATTTTAAGCCTGCCTGTAAAAGCGCAACCCGATACTTCTGTAACTTTTTCCGAGATAATGTTTAATCCCTCCGATGCAAATTCAGAATTTATCGAGCTTGTAAATATTTCCGACAATACAATTTCTTTATATGATTTCAAAATTATTTATTCAACTTCTTCTGCAGATCTTCTTGTTCCGGTTGATTCCGATGAACTTTCTCCCGGAGAATACGCAGTAATTTTTGAAGGCGATTATAATATTGAGAATGGAATTTATTCGGATTTAATCCCGGATTCGGCTAAAGAATTTAAGCTGGATAATAATGCATTCGGCAGATCCGGAATGGCAAACACGAGCGACAGAAATATATATTTGATTAACGAATCCGGCGATACAATTGATTCTTATTTTTATTCCGCAAATAATTCTCCAGGAATATCCGACGAGAAAATTGCATTAAATTTTTCCAATTTGAATAATTGGGAAAACAGCAAGAGAATGAATGGAACGCCCGGCGCTAAAAATTCTGTTTCTCCACTCAACTATGATTTAACTATTAAATCTCTTAAAGTTAGTCCGGAATTTCCCGTCGCCGGAGAATCTGCCGAAATCATTATCGGAATAGAAAATACTGGACTTCAATCTTCCAATAATTTTACTTTAAAACTTTTTGATGATGCCGATTTCGATTCTACAGCGGACTCAGATGAATTATTGTTTACTGAAGCAGGCGGAAATATTCGTCCAGGAGAATTTTTAGAATTTTCTTTTAATTATGAAAATTTGCAAGAAAGAGAATATCATTTAATCGCAAAATTAGAATCGGATTTGGATGAAGATGAAACCAACAATACAAACTATTTTAGTTTTCTCGTTTCAGGCATTCCGCCACAGCCTAAAGATCTTATAATAAATGAAATTATGTATTCGCCGCAGGACGATGAGCCGGAATGGATTGAAATTTATAACCGGAGCGAAAAAGGCATTAACTTACGCGGCTGGAAAATTTTTGACCTTACAAGTTCATCAAAATTAATTGATGAAGATTTTATTCTGCCGCCAGCAGCGTTTTTAATTTTAAGCGATGACGAAACAATCTCAGATTTTTACGAAATAGTTTCGGAAATTTTATTGATAAATCTTCCTTCGCTGAATAATTCCGGCGATAGAATTGTATTAAAAAACAATCTCGGAAATATTATCGATAGTCTCGATTACGATCCGAGCTGGGGAGGGAACAAAGGAATTTCGTTAGAAAGAAAAGATCCGGAATCGCCAAGTATATCTGTTGATAATTGGGGAAGCTCTTTAAATGGAGCTACTCCCGGAAAAGAAAATTCTATCATCTCGAAAAATTTTGACCTTCGTATAGAAAGTTTTTCAACTAAAAAAACATTTGTAATTGCTCCCGAACCTATAGAATTTGAGATTAATATTTCAAATAACGGGGAAAAAGTTGCGGAAGATTTTACTATCAATTTATTTTATGATTCCAACTCTGATTCCATTGCGGGATCGAGTGAATTAATTTTTTCCGAACAGATTGAATCACTTTTTGCGGGCGATAGTTTAACCGCAAATTTTAAATTCTCTAATTATGGTGAACGCGAAAATTATTTTATCGCTGAAATAAATTACGATCTTGAAGAAAAGGATTTTGATAACCGGGCGTTCACAAAAGTTAAAGCAATAGAAATAAATGAAATTCGGAATGATGTAGTTGTCAATGAATTTATGAGTTCTCCTTTTCAGGATGGAACTGAGTGGATTGAAATTTATAATCGAAGTGAAAAAATAATCAATATTCAAAACTATCAGATTGCCGACCAGTCGGATACTTCAAAAATTATTTTTAATAATGAGCCGCTTTATCCCGGCCAATATTTTGTTATAGCGAAGGACAGTATATTCATCAATAAATACGGGCTTGATTCTAATTTTGTTGTATCGTCCTTTCCCTCGCTCAACAATTCCGGCGATAAAATCATTCTGCTCGATTCACTCGACCGCGTAATAGATTCTTTGGAATATAATTCCGATTGGAAAATTCAGCAGGGATTTTCGACCGAGAGAATTAGCGTAGCCGAGCCTTCGGAAATTGCGGCTAATTGGACTGTAACAAAAAATATTATCGGCGGAACGCCGGGATATCATAAATTCGGCTACGCCAAAAGAATTCGACATTGCCCTTGAAAAAATATTTTTTACACCTTCCAAACCGGTTTCAGGTGATGAAGTCATGATTTCGGCGCTCGCAAAAAATGTCGGAATGCAAGACATAAACTTTCAGCTTAAATTATTCAGCGGAGATGACGGGCAAGTTATTTTACTAGAAGAAACGCCGGCGCTTAATTTAAATTCCGGCGACAGTCTGATTTATACATTCCACCGTAAAATAATTATAGATAATTCGGCTTTATCTTTTATTGTTTCTGCGAACGCTGAGATGGACGAAGATACGATAAATAATTCTTTGCAAAAATCTATCGCTCCCGGCGCGGATCCCTTCTCGGTTGTGATAAACGAATTTAAATTCTTACCCGAGGACGAGGAACCCGAGTGGATTGAACTTTATAACAGAACGACCGAAACAATAAATCTTAAAAATTGGAGCGTTGCAGATTTATTTACAACTCCGGATTCAATTATCCTTACGAAGGATAATTTGTTTATTGAACCTTCTGAATATATTGTAATTGCAGCCGATTCTCTCATCTTCAATTTCTACGAGAATATTCCAGCTCCCGTTTATTCGATAAATTTGCCAACTTTGAATAACGACGCCGACGCAATTATTCTTAAAGATTCATTGGGAGTTACAATCGACTCTGTTTTATACTTTGGCAGTTGGAGCCAGAGAGGATTTTCTGTTGAACGGATATCAACAGAACTTCACTCGAGCGATTCATCGAATTGGGCACAGACAATTGCTGGTGAAAAAGGAACACCTGGCGCAATAAACAGCGTCGTTCTTAAACAATACGATTTAGCGATTGACTCAATTTACTTTGAACCGAATTTTCCTGCGCGCGGTGAAGACATAAATCTCACGGTAAGAATTTTAAATGCCGGAACATCTGATGCGAAAAATTTTGAAGTCGGATTTTTTGTTAATGATGAGTTATTCGAAAAAAAATATATTGAACTTTTAAGAGCCAATGAGACAATAGAAATTAATTCAGAAAAGACGCTCAGGGTTTTAGACTCAATAAAAATATCCGCTGAAATAATTTATGACTCCGATGAAAATCCCTCGAATAATATTTCCGAAATTATTGTAAGACAGGGTTATGCAAATAAAACTATTTTAATAAACGAAATTATGTATAATCCGAGAAGCGGAAATCCTGAATGGGTTGAATTTATTAATGTTTCCGACGAAGAAGTAAATTTGCGCGATTGGATTTTCGGCGATTTATTGCCGGTAGAGAAAGTAACAATTTTCACCGAAGAAAATATTTCGATCAAGCCAAATGAATTTTTTATTATTTCTTCAGAAGATTTGGAAATCCAAAACGCGGGACTGAAAATTATCCAAACAAATTTTAGTCTGTCGAACACTGAAGACGCGATCGCTTTATATGATTTCCGCGGAGCGATTATCGATAGTCTTAAATATTATTCAAGTTGGGGGAACGAAAAGGGAATTTCGTTAGAGCGAGTTTCTCTTTCGCTTCCGACTAATGATTCGCTAAACTGGAAACTCTCTCTAAGCGAATCGGGAAATAGCTGCGGAAAAGAAAATTCCTTAAGAAGTATTAGCTCTTACGATATCAACTCCATTGTGTTTAATGAAATTATGTTCGATCCCGATATCTCCAACTCTGAGTTCATCGAAATTTATAACCGCTCAGAAGATTCGGTAAATATTGGTCGTTGGACGATTGAAGATAAGACAGGCGAAAATATTTTTGTATCCCACCATAATAAATATTTGAAACCGGAAGAATATTTTTTAATTGCCGCCGATTCATTCATCACAAATAATTATGCTTTTGAAGATATGGAAAATATAAATTTCAATGAAGCCGGAATGAATTTATCAAAAACCGGCGAAAAATTATTTCTTAAAGATTTCTTCGGGAATATAATCGATTCGATAGCGTATGACAATTCCTGGCACAACGTGAATATAATTAATACAAAAAATAGATCGCTCGAAAAAATTAGTCCGGCTCTTGAGTCCGACAAGCCGGCAAACTGGAGCACTTCGGTAGATGAATTGGGAGCGACTCCGCTTCGCGCTAACTCGATTTTCACTTCCGCAAAAGCAAGCGAATCAGTAATTGAAATTTCTCCTAATCCTTTTTCTCCTGACAATGACGGTTTTGAAGATTTTACGATGATCAATTATAAGCTGCGGCAGCCAACTTCTCAAATAAGAATCAGAATTTTCGACAGCAGAGGAAGACTCGTAAGAAGGTTGGCAGATAATCTCCCGTCAAGCGCAGAAGGCTCGATTATATTCGACGGGCTTGACGACGACGAAAATCCATTGCGAATTGGAATTTACATTGTGTTTTTTGAAGCGCTCGAAAATTCGTCGGGCGTTACCGAAGCAGTGAAAGAAGTTGTTGTAGTTGCAAGGCGATTGTAATTATTTTTTTGTTTCTTAGTCAAAAGTCCCGGTCTTTATTGATTAATTTTTCGAGGCTGACTAAAAATTAGTATTTTGTCATTTCGAACGAAGTGAGAAATCTTATCCTTGGGGAGAATTCACAGATTTCTTTTCACTTCGTTACTATTGATAAAAAAGTTTTTTAGAGTTTCAGCACATAGATTTTGAGCTGTGTGAATTAAAAAATTAAAAGCGACTAACCCTAAATCCCTCTCTTGAAAAGAGAGGGACTTGGAATACCGCCGCTTTTCCCCCTTCTCTTTTTAAGAGAAGGGGCCGGGGATGAGTTCAGGAATTGAGAACATATTATCACATACACTCTAAGGCTATGGGCTAAAAAAACAAAAAACCTAAACCGAACAATAAATGATAATGAACTACAATTAATCTATCTTATTCACATAAACAGTTTTTATATTCACAAATTCCTTAATTCCGTAATGCGATAATTCTCTTCCGTAACCCGAGATCCCGACACCGCCGAATGGAAGCCTCGGATCGGACTTTACCAATTCATTCACAAAAGTTGAGCCGGAATGAATTTGTGAAACAAGTCGTTTGGCTTTCTCCAAATCGTTAGTCCAGAGCGAAGCGCCCAAGCCAAACTCCGTGTCGTTCGCTATCCGTATCGCATCGTCTTCATCTTTAGCGACAAGTAGGGAAGCAACAGGGCCGAATAATTCTTCTTTGTATGCGCGCATCTCAGGCGTTAAATTTGTGATAATAGTCGGTGCGTAATAAAATCCCGGTCTCTCGAGTTTTTTCCCACCGGTTAAAATTTTTGCGCCGGCATCTACGGAATCGCTAACTTGATCGTGCAAGTCCGTAACTAAGTCTTCGCGTGCCAAAGGCCCGAGATCAGTATCTTCTTCAAATGGATCTCCGACTTTCAATTTCTCAAATTTCTCTACAAATATTTTTGTGAATTCATCGGCTATATCTTCGACCACAATAAACCGTTTTGCGGCAATACAGCTTTCGCCGTTATTTATCAAGCGCGACGTAACCGCCGTGTCTACCGCCTTATCGAGATTTGCGTCCGAAAAAACGATAAACGGATCGCTGCCGCCCAATTCCAAAACTGTTTTCTTTATCAGTTTGCCGCTTAACTCAGCCACTTTACTTCCCGCCGGTTCGCTTCCCGTAAGCGTCGCAGCTTTCACTTTCGGGTTTGAGATAACTGCGCTTACTTTGGATGAGCCGATCAATAAATTTTTAAAAATGTTTTCCGGAAATCCCGCAAGTCGAAAAACATCTTCAATTGCGTTTGCCGTCATCGGAACATTCGAAGCATGTTTCAAGAGACCTACATTCCCCGCCATTATTGAAGGAGCGGCAAATCTGAAGACTTGCCAGAAAGGAAAATTCCAAGGCATCACCGCAAGCACAACACCTATAGGATCGAAACGGACATAACTCTCCGTAGCGTCGGTTTCAATAAATTCTTCAGCCAAAAATTTTTCAGCGTTCTCCGCATAATACTCACAAACCCAAGCGCACTTTTCAACTTCGGAAACCGCTTGCTTTATTGGCTTTCCCATCTCGGTTGTTATGCCGCGCGCGTATTCCTCTTTTTTACTTCGTAAAACTTTTGCCGCTTCATTCATCAGTTTGCTTCTTTCAGAGAAACGAAGTTTTCCGCCAGGATAAAAATGCTTCATGGGACTTATCGATCTGCTCTGCAATTTCTTTTTCGCTTAACTCCTGAAAAGTTTTAATCAGTTCGCCCGTTGCGGGATTAACAGTTTCAATAGCCATTTGTTCTCCAGTTAATTATTTATTTCAATATTAAATCATTATATCCAAATTAAAATTAAAATATTATATTTCAAGGTAAGTGTAAAACTAAAGATTGAAAAATTTGCTGAATAAGAAAACCGCCGTAATTATTGCCGGATTGTTCGGTTTTTCAGCAGTGGCGCTCGGAGCTTTCGGAGCCCATTCGCTGGAAGGAAAAATTTCGGGTCAAATGATCGCTGCATTCAAAACCGGAAGCCTTTATCATCTAATCCATTCTGTTGTCTTAATCGCCGTCGCATTTCAATTTGATGAAAAACTTAAATCGGCATTTCTATTTTTTTCTTTCGGAATAATTTTGTTTTCATTCTCGCTATATATTTATGCAATAACAACTATTAAAGTATTTGCAATTATTACTCCGTTCGGTGGCGTAAGTTTTTTGATCGGCTGGAGCTTAATTATATTCTACGGATTAAAAATAAAACAGTAAAAAGATTATGACAGAAGATATAACCGAAATTCAAAATTCAAATTTTTTACGGTTAAAAAAAATTCTTAACTATTCAATATCTGGCATTTTACTTTACGCTTTAACCTTCTTCCTTCCGAACGAAATAAGGATTGGATTAGCCGCCGCCGCTGCGCTGATTTTTACGCCGTTTATGCTTCACTCGCTTTACATCGAAAATAAAATAAACTGGATAATATTTTTTTTTATTCTTGTAATTTTACCGACACTCTTTTTTTTCATAATATCACTTTTCTTCTCAGCTATGATTTGGTTGAACTTAATTAGTCTAGGTCTGTTTTATTTTTATTTTTTCATACTTCGTTTTGAAGTTAACAGTTGGGCGCGAGAAAAGATGGCGCGGCGTCAATATGAGAATGAAAAGAGAGAACGCGATATTGAACTTGAAAGTTTTATGAAAAGATATGAGTAAATGTTCTTCAACAAAAAATTTTCCCAATAACAATTGGTGAGTCATGACTAAAAGTAAATCTCCAAAAACATTTGTCCTGGATACAAACGTAATTCTTCACGATCCCGCCTGCATAAATCAGTTCGAGGAAAATAACATCGTTATTCCTCTTACTGTAATTGAAGAGATAGATCACTTCAAGCGCGGAAGCCAGGTAATAAATTTACACGCGAGGGAATTCGCACGGACGCTCGATTCGATAACGGGCGACGCAATTTTCAACGGCGGAATTTCCCTGGGCAAAGGAAAAGGTAAAGTAAGAATAAAAATTACAAGAGGAATAAATAAAGAGATAAGCCAATTTTTTAAGGAAGATACGCCAGACCATCGGATTCTAGGAACCGCACTGGAAGTAAGAGACGAAACTCCGAAGCGGAAAATAGTTCTTGTTACCAAAGATGTAAATCTCCGGGTTAAAGCAAAAGCGCTCGGAATTCCCGCAGAAGATTATACGACGGACAGAATCAGAAACGTTGAAGAACTTTACAGCGGTAAAGACGTTGTCGATGATTTTGAAGATCAGATTTTACAAAAATTTTATCAGTCTCCGTTCGAGGTCCCGGCATCAGAAGTGACCGATAAAATTGATTCGGAAATTATTCCGAATAAATATTTTGTAATCAGAAATCAGAACCGTTCCGTTCTCGCAAATCTCGATCAGGAAAAAGAATTTTTTAGAAAGATTGACAAGCAGATTGTTTATGGAATTAAGCCGAGGAATGCAGAGCAGACATTCGCCGTGGACGCTCTGATCAATCCAAACATTCCGCTCGTTTCGCTTACGGGCAAAGCCGGAACGGGAAAAACTTTGCTCGCGCTCGCAAGCTCGCTTCACGTAAGAAAGAGTTACAGACAAATATACATCGCGCGCCCGGTTGTTCCGTTAAGCAATAAGGATATCGGATATCTGCCGGGCGACGTCGAGAGTAAACTTGCACCTTATATGCAGCCGCTTTGGGATAATCTAAAAGTGATTCAGGATCAGTTCAAGGAAACAGATAAGCATTTTGCAACGATAAACAATATGCTGAAGGATGATAAATTGGTGATCGAACCGCTTTCATACATCCGTGGACGAAGTCTGCAGCGAATATTTTTTATAGTTGATGAAGCTCAGAATCTTACTCCGCACGAAATCAAAACGATAATTACTCGCGCGGGCGAAGGAGTAAAAATAGTTTTAACCGGAGACATTTACCAGATCGATCATCCGTATCTCGATTCGCTCTCGAACGGGCTTTCGTATCTCATCGATCATTTTAAAGGCGAAAAACTTTACGCGCATATAAATCTGGAAAAAGGCGAGAGATCCGAATTGGCTGAGCTGGCGAGTAATCTTTTGTAAACCGGCGATTATTTCCAACTAAATTAAACTTTATTATATTCAATGTTGTTGAACAATAAATTTTAATTTGGATTAGAATGCGGAAAAATTTGCTGAAGGTTACAGACAGAGGACTATTCTGCGAAGAAGGGAAATTTTACATCGATCCCTGGAAGCCCGTTGATAAAGCCGTAATCACCCATGCGCACAGCGATCACGCGCGGTTAGGAAGCAGATATTACCTTGCTTCAGAGCAGAGCAAACTACTTCTCAAATCGCGTCTCGGCGATATTAATCTTCAAACCGTTCCTTACGGAGAAGAAATAAATTTTTACGGAGTGAAAGTTTCTCTCCATCCTGCGGGGCACGTTCTCGGCTCGTCTCAAATTCGCGTTGAAAACAAAGGGGAAGTCTGGGTAGTCTCTGGCGACTATAAAATTGAGGAGGATAAAACCTGCGATTCTTTCGAGCCAGTTTCGTGCAATACATTCATAACAGAATCAACTTTTGGACTTCCTGTTTACAAATGGAAACCGGAAAAAGAAATGTTTGAAGAAATAAATTCCTGGTGGAAATCAAATTCCGAACACGGGAAGGCAAGCGTTATTTATGCTTACGCTTTGGGCAAAGCGCAACGAATAATTGCCGGACTTGAAAACATCGGACCGATCTTCACCCACGGCGCCGTTGAAAATTTAAATGCCTGTTACCGAAAGTCCGGAGTTCGATCTTCCCGAAACAAAATATGTAGGGGACGTAAAAGATAAGAAAGAATTTAAAGGGGGAATGATCGTCTCGCCGCCTTCCGGCAACAATCCCGCGTGGTTAAGAAAATTTGGGCAAGTAACGGACGCCTTCGCATCGGGCTGGATGATGATAAGAGGCGCGCGCAGAAGAAGAGCCGTTGACCGCGGCTTTGTTCTTTCTGATCATGTTGATTGGGAAGGAATAAACAAAACAATTGAAGATACGGGCGCGGAAAATATCTGGGTAACGCACGGATATTCAGCTCCGCTCGTAAGATTTCTTCGGGAAAAAGGCTTAAACGCAAAATCAATTTCTACAAGGTTTGAAGGCGAGAGCGGGGTAGATCAATGAAATTATTTGCCCGGCTTTTTCAAAAATTGGATTCGACCAATAAAACCAA
Organism: uncultured Melioribacteraceae bacterium; assembly: GCA_963821715.1. Taxonomy (GTDB): domain Bacteria; phylum Bacteroidota; class Ignavibacteria; order Ignavibacteriales; family Melioribacteraceae; genus CAWGET01. The sequence goes on along the minus strand of CAWGET010000004.1, from coordinate 78,755 downwards.
CGAAAAAATTGACGCGCTCGTAGATTACTTTCAAAAAGCACCCGGGGAAGACGCGGCTTGGGCTGTCAGTTTTTTGATCGGACGAAAACCGAAGCAGATAGTTCCTACAAAAAAACTTCGTATCTGGAGCGCCGAAGCGGCGGGCATTCCCGATTGGCTCTTTGAAGAATCTTACGATGTTGTTGGAGATCTTGCGGAAACCATAACTCTTTTACTCCCTGAACCGAAATCGAAAAGCGATATAAGTCTTTCGGAGTGGGTTCAGGAAAGGCTGCTTCCTTTAAGGGATTACGAAGAAGAACTTCAAAAGAAAATGACGCTGGAATATTGGGACGAAATGAATGTCGACGAAAGATTTGTAATGAACAAATTGATCACCGGCGGATTCAGAGTCGGAATATCGCAGCAGAACGTTGTGAAAGCGTTATCAAAATTCTGCGGAATCGACAGAGCCGTAATTTCTCATAGATTAATGGGGGACTGGACTCCCGATAAATTGTTTTTCACGAATCTGATTTCCGAGGAAACCGAGGACGCAGACGTGAGCAGACCATATCCGTTTTATCTTGCTTATGCTATTGAAGGGGAAGCGGATGAACTTGGCGAGACTGATGATTGGCAGGTTGAATGGAAGTGGGACGGGATAAGATGCCAGATAATTAAAAGGAATAATGAAGTCTTTATCTGGTCCCGCGGCGAAGATTTAATAACTGGCCAGTTCCCCGAGCTGCAAATTGCAGCAAACAAACTTCCGAACGGAACTGTTATCGACGGAGAAATTGTCCCTTATAAAGACGATCTTCCAATGCCGTTTGGAGAACTTCAAAAAAGATTGGGAAGGAAAAATCTTTCAAAAAAAATCCTTGAAGAAATTCCTATCAGTATCATTTGCTATGATCTGCTGGAATTCAATTATGAAGACATTAGAAATAATCCGCTGAAAAGTAGAAGAAAAAAATTAAATGATCTAATAAGCAAATATAAAATTTCGCGAATTATTTTATCACCGATGATTGAAGGAAAAACTTGGGATGAACTAAAAATCTTAAGGGAAGAAAGCCGGGCGCGTTTTGTTGAAGGATTTATGCTGAAGCGAAAAGATTCGGCTTATCAGGTAGGTAGAAAAAAAGGTGATTGGTGGAAATGGAAGATTGATCCGCTGACGATTGACGCCGTTTTAATTTATGCGCAACGAGGGCACGGAAAGCGCGCCAATCTTTACACCGATTATACTTTCGGTATTTGGGATAATAATGAGTTAGTCCCGTTCGCCAAAGCATACTCCGGATTGACCGATGCGGAAATAAGAAAAGTTGACGCGTTTGTAAAAAGAAATACTCTGGAAAAATTCGGTCCCGTTAGAACCGTAAAACCGGAACTTGTATTTGAGATTGCGTTTGAGGGAATAAGAAAATCGAGCCGGCATAAATCGGGGGTGGCGGTTCGCTTCCCAAGAATAAGCCGGTGGCGCAATGATAAAAAAATTGAAGAAGCCGATAATTTGGAAACCGTAAAAAAATTAATACAAGAATAAAATTTGATACGAGACAAAGCATTAAATAGAGTTCTTGACTGGTTTTCGAAACAAGGTTGGAAGCCTTTTAATTTCCAATTAGAAGTATGGAATGCTTTTGAAAAAGGTGAAAGCGGTTTAGTTCATGCCTCAACCGGCGCCGGAAAAACTTACGCGGTATGGTTCGGCGAGATAATAAATTATCTTTCGGAACAGAGAGAAAATATTACTTCAGGGATAAAGGCGGAAGAAGCGGGAAGGATAATTTGGATAACGCCTTTGCGGGCTTTAGCTTCAGACACTTTGCAGACATTAGAAAAAACTATTTTCGATCTCGAATTAAACTGGTCAATTCAAAAAAGAACCGGCGACGTTCCACAATCCCAAAAAGCGAAGCAGAAGAAAAGACTTCCAACAGCTTTAATCATTACGCCCGAGAGTCTGTCGCTTCTTTTATCATACAAAAATTCTCCGGAATTATTTAAAAACGTCAGAACTGTCATCGTGGATGAATGGCATGAATTAATGGGTTCTAAACGAGGAGTTTTAACCGAACTTTGTTTAGCGCGGTTAAGAAGTTGGAATAAGGAATTAAAAATATGGGGATTATCGGCGACACTTGGAAATATTGATGCGGCTATGGAAACCCTTTTGGGTTTCGGAAGAAAGGGTGAAATTAATCCAAGGATTGGTTCCCCGGAAATTGAATATTAATTCAGTTATTCCCGAAAAAATTTCTTTAATTCCCTGGGCAGGACATTTAGGAATCGGACTTCTGAATGATGTGATAAAAATTATTGATAATTCTGAAAGTTGTCTCATCTTTACAAACACCCGCGCGCAAACTGAACTTTGGTATCAGGCGTTATTAGATGCGAGACCGGATTACGCAGGAGTAGTCGGAATACATCACGGCTCCATCGATAAAGAAGTAAGAAAAATTATTGAGGAATATCTTCGAGAAGGAAAACTAAAAGCCGCGGTCGCAACTTCGAGTCTTGACCTTGGAGTAGATTTTTCCCCGGTTGATCGTGTAATACAGATCGGAAGCCCGAAAGGTATAGCGAGATTTTTGCAGCGCGCCGGGAGAAGCGGACATAATCCGGGAAGAGAGAGCAGTATAACTTTCATCCCCGCAAACGCTTTTGAGTTTGTAGAAATTGCCGCTGTTAAAAACGCGATTGCTGAAAAAAGATCGAACCAAGAATCCCGATAAAGTTAGCGCTCGACGTCCTTGTTCAGCACGCTGTAACTATTGCTTTGGGAACAGGATTTAAACCAGACGAACTTCTGAAGGAAATAAAAACGACGAATGCCTATTGCGACATAAACATCGCCGAATGGGATTGGGTTCTGCGGTTTATCACTAAAGGAGGAAAGGCTCTTAACGCCTACAGCGATTTTCACAAAGTAATTGTAGAGGAAGGCGAATATAAAGTCGTCAGCCGCGCGATCGCTCAGCGGCATCGGATGTCTATCGGCACGATAGTCAGCGATGCGATGATGAATATACAATTCGTAAAAGGATCGAAATTGGGAATTGTTGAGGAATCGTTCATCTCGAAAATGAAACCGGGCGATGTTTTTACATTTGCAGGAAGGAATCTTGAATTCGTCCGCTCGAAAGAGATGACGGCGTATGTCCGGCTCGCTAAAAAAAAAGAGGCGCTATTCCGCGTTGGATGGGAGGTCGAATGCCGCTTTCCACAGAACTGGCAGGAGAAGTGCGTAAGGTATTGGACGAAGCGTCAAAAAATATTTATGCTTCGCCCGAGATGAGAGCGGTTAGATCGATTTTAGAAATTCAGAAAGATCGCTCTAAGATTCCTGAGTCCGGCAAATTGCTTATTGAAAAATTAAAATCGCGCGAAGGATACGATATTTTCTTTTATCCTTTTGAAGGCAAATTTGTCCACGAAGGTTTGGCATCGCTGTTTAGTTACAGGATATCCAAAATATCTCCGGTTACATTTTCTATATCGGCAAACGATTACGGATTTGAACTCTTATCGAGAACAAAAATTCCGTTAGAAGAAGCAGTTGAAGCGGGATTGTTTTCGACTAAAAATTTAACTGAGGATATTATACACAGTTTGAATTATTCGGAAATGGCGCGTCGGCAGTTCAGGGAAATTGCGCGTATTGCAGGACTAATATTTCAGGGTTATCCCGGAAGTTCGAAATCAGTTAAACAGGTGCAGGCCTCGAGCGGATTATTTTACGATGTATTCAAAAAATACGATCCGGAAAATCTTCTTCTATATCAAGCTGAAAAAGAAGTTTTAGACAGACAACTCGAGCAGACTCGTTTATTTGCGGCGTTGGAAAGGTTATCGCGGGAAGAGATTGAAATCATTGAAGTTAAAAAGCCGACTCCCCTTGGCTTTCCGCTTTTGATTGACAGACTTCGGCAAAAATTTTCTTCAGAAAAATTAGCCGACAGAATTAAGAGGATGGAACTTTCACCGGAATTTGAAAATCCGGTGAAAGTAAAAACCACAAAAAAGAAAAAATGATTTATTTAACGGATTCAGTTTCCGCCGTCTCCGCAACTTCGTTAGAAATCAAAAGTCTTCCGCACGATTCGCAAGAATACAATCTTTTATTGGCGCGAATTTCCAACTGACGCTGCGGAGGAACAACACTGTGGCATGCAGTGCAAGCCGCTCTAACAATAGTGGCAACCGCTTTTCCGCCCTTTGCTTTTCTAATTCTCATATATGTATTATAATCGGATTTGCGCACAGCAGCAGCGATGGATTCTCTCTGAGTCTGAAGTTTTGCTTCTTCCCGTTCGTTGGCTTTAATTATTTTTTTAAGTTCTTCTTCTTTAACTTTAAGATCGTTATTCAAAGATTCGCTCTGAGGAGAAACTTCATTCATCTCTACTTTTATTCTTTCTACTAATTCTTCGAGCGCAACATTCTCGGCTTCAAGTTTATCTATTTGTTCTTCTGTATGGTCAATCTCTTTGGTCAATGCATCGTATTCTTTATTATTGCGCACCTGAAACAATTGAGCTTTAAATTTTTTCAGGCTAGCGTTCAATCGTTCAATCTCTTCTTCGTTGTCGTTTCTTCGTTCTATCGAAGTTTCTTTCTCTTCCTCTTTGGCGCTTATCTGATCTTTAATATTTTCAATCTGACTTTTTAATTCATTCACCGCAACCGGAAGGTCACCTCGTAATTCTTCCAACTCATCCAACTGATCGTCTATCAATTGAAGCTGATATAACTTTGATAATCTGTTTATCAATTTCTTAACTCCTTAAATAATAATTAAAAATTTTTACAAGTAATTAACCGGATTACTATTTTTCGAAAACTTAAACACATCGCTTCCAGAATTATTTTCATTCAAATAGTTTTTCAATCTTTTTTTAAGAACGTCAAGTATTGGTATCTCCGTTTCGTAATGTCCGGCGTCAATTAAGAGAATTTTATTTTCTGCCTCTTGGAATGTGTGGTATTTTACATCCGCGGTTATAAAAGCGTCTGCGCCTTTTTTTATCGCTTCGCCAATAAGGTTGGAACCGCTTCCTCCGCAAACGGCAACTTTTGCTATTTTTTTGTTTTTTATTTTTGAATACTTAAGGTTTGGGTTAAGGCTTAAAGAGACCTGCTGAAGAAATGAATCGACTGAAAGCGGATTTTTAAGGATTCCAATGGCTCCGGCTCCATAATTAACATTTCTGTTACTTAAAGCATAAACATCATAAGCAGGCTGCTCATAAGGATGAGCTTGAATCATTTTTTCGATAACCCTCTCCAATTTCCATTTATCTACCAAAAATTCAAGTCTTACTTCTGCAACTTCTTCAAACCTGTTTTTTTTACCTGTGTAAGGATTGGAAAATTCAGAACCCTGAAAAGTTCCTAATCCATTCTGCCGAAAACTGCAATTTTTATATTCTCCTATTAATCCGGCGCCCTCTTCAAATACAGATGATGATACTTTTAATAAATCATTTTCGGGCACAAAAACAACAATTTTAAATTGATTGCCCGACTGGTTCATCAAAAAATCAATATCAGACAATTTCAATCTTTTAGCAAGCGCAAAACTAACACCTTCTTTTGTGAAGTCGAGATTAGTGTGCGCCGAGAATAATGAAATGTCATTTTTAATCATGAAACTTACCATTTCCGATTTAATATCTTTATCGGGATCAATTTTTTTAAGAGGAGTGAACAAAAGAGGATGGTGCGAAATAATTAAATTGCAATTTTTCTTTTTGGCTGCCTTCAAAACATCAGTCGTTACATCAAGGCAGAGTAAAATGTTTTTGAGGTCTTTCCTGCCCGATAGAACCTGGAATCCTACGTTGTCATTTTCCCAAGCCGCTCCGGGAGGAGCCCAATTTTCAATATATTTTGAAATTTCTTTTATCAACATGTTGACATAAAAAAAATGCACCCCGATTTTGGAAGTGCATTTTTAATTTTTAGTGCCGCTATCTGACTGCAGCTTGTATTTTTCTTAGCAGTATTTTTGTCTTCATTAATTTCATTTTCTAAGTCAATAAATATATTAATTTAAAAAATAAATTTCAACTCTTTTTAAGTTATACAGGTTCAATCCACATTTCATCTTCCTTAATTATATCGATGAGAGAATCAACGGCAAATTTTGAATCTACATTTCTTTTTACAACTTCTTTGCCCCTGTATAATGTTATCTTCCCAATTCCGGAGCCCACGTATCCATAATCTGCGTCTGCCATTTCTCCCGGACCGTTTACAATACATCCCATTATTCCAATCTTTACTCCTTTAAGATGCCCGGTTCTTTCGCGTATTTTGTTTGTAACTTCAACAAGATCAAAAAGCGTTCTTCCGCAGGAAGGGCAGGCGATATATTCCGTTTTGGAAATTCGCATTCTTGTTGCCTGTAATATTCCGAAGATCGTTCGATTCACATCCTGTGGATTAATATCAGATTCAATCCAGGCTCCGTCCCCAAAACCATCGATGAATAATGCGCCAAGATCAGTCGCGGAATATAATTGTAATGTTTCAAAATTTAATCCGGTATAATCCCTTTTGATTATAACTGGATTATTAATTTTCTCTTCATAAAATTTTAAGAAAACTCGCCTCTGTTCAGCCATCCCGTGTTCGTTATTCGTTTCCAAAATAAAAACAATTTTTTTATCGTTTTTAACTTTTTCAAATGCGGGCGAAAAAACATCGTTTATTTTAATTTTGATGAAATTGAGGATGAATGATTTATCTTCGGCTTCCAAAAACTGGTTAAAAGAATAAAGAGGGAAACCGGAAGTTTTATCTTCAAGATTCTTCCATTTTTCAGAATTATAAATTGCTTTTACACCGTTTGGAATATTGAACGAAACTGATTTATCACCGAAGAAAATAAGATCGCAGGCAAAATCTTTCATATTCCATTTGTCTAGTTCTTCGGAATAAGAATAACCCACAGTTTCAAAAGTTTTGTAATCGAGCTTTTCTAGTCTGCTGAAATCGGCAACGACACGAGGCACATTTCCTGCCCCGATATTGGAAATTTCAAAAGATTCCCGTTTTTCAAAAACTGTCGGATCTTTTGGCAGATGATCGACCGGCATAATATACTTATGTTCGCCTCTTTTCTCGTATCGTTCAGCGAGCATTTTTGCTACTGGAATTTCTGCTTCAGGTTCTTCGGTCAAAGAAACACGTATCGTATCTCCGATCCCGTCTTCGAGTAAAGCACCGATCCCAACGGCGGATTTTATCCTTCCGTCTTCGCCGTCGCCTGCTTCTGTTACTCCGAGATGCAGCGGATAATTCATCTCTTCTTCTTCCATTTTTTGGATTAGCAGGCGGTAAGCCTGAACCATAATCTGCGTGTTACTCGCTTTCATTGAAAGCACAATATCACGATAGTCAATTTCTTCGCACATTCTTACAAATTCCAAAGCGGATTCCACCATTCCGAGCGGCGTATCTCCGTAACGGCTCATAATTCTATCGGAAAGTGATCCATGGTTTGTTCCGATGCGCATCGCGGTTCCGTGCTCCTTACAAATTTTTATCAACGGTGAAAATCTTGATCGGATTCTTTCTATTTCAGTCTCATAAGTTACATCAGTGTATTCGAGATGCTCAAACTTTTTCTTATCGGCATAATTACCAGGATTGACGCGAACTTTTTCTACAATTCGGGCTGCTACTTCAGCAGCGTTCGGTGTAAAGTGAATATCGGCGACCAGAGGAACTTTATAACCCCGTTTATGTAATTCATCTTTTATAACTTGTAAATTATTAGCTTCCTTCAAACTTGGCGCGGTTATCCTAACATATTCGCATCCTGCATCGGCCAATCGGATAGTTTGTTCTACGGTTGCGGTTGTGTTCATCGTATCGGTTGTTGTCATCGATTGGATCCGTATCGGGTTGTCTCCTCCGAGGGGAATATCTCCAATGTAAACTTCCCTGGTTTTATATCTGGAATAGCGGGTTAAGCTATTGCAATATTTTTTATATTCATCTATTTTTAGCATCATAAACTCTTTAACAATTAAACTTAAATTTTAGTTCTTTAAGTTTTCAATTTGGAAATAAAAGTGTTCACAAATTCCTGTGTAGATTCCGGTCCGCTTCCGGTAATAATATTTTTTCTTGTAACAACAGGCGCATCTTTAATTTGAATATTTTCCGAACGTAATTCCCGTTCATCTTCTTTCCAGCAAGCTGCGGATAATCCGTTTAGAATTCCGGCTTTTGCTAGAATTACAACCGCGCTGCAGATTGCCGCGACCGGTTTTTTTGCTGCGAAAAATTCTTTTGCGGCGTTTTGAAGTTTCTTATCATTCCAATAATTTTTGATTCCGTTTCCGCCTATAAAAACAATACCGCTAAAATTATTTTCGTGAATGTTATATAATTTCATATCATTTTTTACGCGCATTCCGTTTTTCCCAACGCATAAATTGTTAGTATTTGAGGCGATAAAAATTTTGAATCCTGCTTTATCTAAAGAATCTTTAACGATGATAAATTCTTCTTCGTTAAAATTATCCGCGGCAAGGATTATCAAAATACTTTTGTTAATCAATTTTATGTTTCCGTTCATCAAAAGTTAAAATACAAATTTAACAATATTGTTCAAATCTTTATACGATAAAGTAGAAGCATTTTTAGAGAGGTAGAGTGTTAAGTCTATACCAAACAAATCCATATTAAAGTTTATCTGAAGCGTCTCAAAATTTAATTTCGAATCTTCATAAATAACCAGAAACTTTTTTATATTTTAGTGGACTTCAAAGAAACAGACAACTATGAGAATTGCTGAAGAAAAAATAGAAGAGATAAGAAGATCGGCGGATGTAGTGGATATAATTTCCGGCTACGTTCAGTTGAAAAAACATGGGAAAAATTTTTTTGGCGTCTGTCCTTTTCATCAGGAAAAAACTCCTTCATTTTCCGTAAGTCCGGATAAGCAAATCTTCCATTGTTTCGGCTGCCATGCGGGCGGAAATGTCTTCAGATTTTTGATGGACTATAAAAGTATTTCGTTTGTGGAAGCAGTTCAGGAAGTCGGCGAGATTGTCGGTATCCCGATAAATCAGGATGCGAACTATAATCCGGAAGAACAATCCGAACAGGAAAAAGCGTATGATCTGAATGTATTAGCGGCTAAATATTTTTCTAACAATTTATTTACTTCGACCGAAGGCGAGGTAGCGCGGAAATATCTCGAAGAAAGAAAAATTAAAACACAGACGCAGAAAATATTCGGACTTGGAATGGCACTCTTCGGCTGGGATAATTTTTTTAATTACTCAAAAGAAAATAACGCAGATCTTGACTTAGCACGCGCGCTCGGTTTAATAGACAAATCTGAATCGGGAAAATTTTACGATAAGTTCCGGGGACGATTGATGTTCCCGATTTTCTCGCCGAATGGAAGAGTTATTGCGTTTGGGGGAAGAGTTTTAAATCCCGAAGATAAAATAGCTAAATACCTTAATTCGCCCGAATCTCTGATCTATCAGAAGAGAAGATCGCTTTACGGATTATTTCATTCGAAGGATGAAATAAGAAAATTAGATAAAGCTATTTTAGTTGAAGGATATATGGATTTGATCTCGCTGTTCCAGAACGGAGTAAAGAATGTTGTTGCTTCATCCGGAACTGCTTTGACCGATGAACAGGCGGAATTACTTTCCAGGTTCACAAAAAATGTAGTAGTCCTATTTGACGCAGATATAGCCGGCCAAAAAGCCGCGATGCGAAGCATTGAAATTTTATTGAAGAAAGACTTCGATGTAAAAATAATGTCTCTTCCGGAAAAAGAAGATCCCGATTCATTCATCATTAAATACGGTAAAGAAGAATTTGACAAAAAACTCCAGACTGCTAAACACTTTCTGGAATATCAGGCTGAAAGATTTGAGGCGGAAGGAAAGTTTCAGGATTCAGCGACATACGCGGAAGCGGTAAGGGAGTTGGTAAAAACCACCGCTTTAGTAAACGATCAATTGAAACGTAATCTTCTCCTGAAAACAATCGCCAAAAGATTTCATTTGCGTGAAAGACTTTTGGAAACAGAACTCGAGAAGTTCATCAAATCTACAAGCCAAAAAGAAGAGTTTAGACAGAGAGCGAATCTGAGCAAGAGAGAAGTAGCAGAAGCTGAGAGCAAAAAAATCAGTCCGCAAAACCTTCCAATGGAAAAAGAAATTATTAAACTTTTGTTTGAAGGTGATCCGCAAATCTTAAATATGATATTCCAAAATATAACTTACGACGATTTGAGCGATCCGATTTTTAAACAATTATATGTTATAGTGTATGACGAATACGAAAATGATAATTATTCACCTGCCGATATTATTGAAAAAATTGACGACGAGAATTTAAAAACTTATGTTATGCAGCTTGTGCTAAGCGAAGACGCTATCAGCAGAAGATGGGAAGAGATTGGAGATTTACGCGACCCGAAAAATGTTCTGCTGAAAACTGCCGGCGATACAATAAAAAGATTCCGATTAAAAAGAATTGACGCAATAATCAATCAAATTAACGGAGAACTGAAAAATTATTCGGATGAAAGTCTGATAATGGAAAATTTGAAAGAAATAAAAAAACTGCAGGAGGAGAAAAAACTTATTCTCAACGAAGAATAGTTTTTGTAACGATGATTAAGTATCCGAGTCTTTATGAAATTAATACGCGTGTATGGATAAAACAATTCAATACTCCTGATAAAAAAGCTATGCTGGATGATGTACCGGACTCATATTGGATTGGACTTAAAAACAAGGGAATGGATTACATTTGGTTAATGGGAGTTTGGCGGACAAATCCTTCAACAATAAAAAAATATTGTTATGAAGAAAATCTTATCCGCGGTTATAGAACTGCTTTGAAAGATTGGAAGGACGAAGACATTATTGGATCGCCTTATTCTATTGATAAATACGAGTTAAATCCCGAACTAGGAGACGAGCAGACTCTTCAAAAATTGCGGGGAAGACTTCATGGATTAGGATTGAAACTAATTCTAGATTTTATACCGAATCATTTCAGCGCAGAAAGCAGTTTAATTAAAAGTAATCCTGAAATTTTTCTTCAAACAGATAAGGAATTTTTTGAACGCGACCGCCACACATATTTTTTACAGGACGGAAAAGATGAAAAATATTTTGCGCATGGAAGGGATCCGTTTTTCCCAGCCTGGCAGGATACGGTTCAGGTAAATTATTTTTCAGAAGCCGCACGCGATTTTATGATACGGTCTCTTATAAATATTTCTAATGTTTGCGACGGAGTAAGAGCCGATATGGCAATGCTGGCGCTGAATAATGTTTTTAAAAATACATGGGCGGGAGTTCTTGATAAACTCGGTTACTTAAAACCCGGCTCTGAATTCTGGAGTCTGGCCATTAATATTGTAAAAGATATTAATCCCGAATTTATTTTTCTCGCAGAAGCATATTGGGATCTTGAATGGGATTTGCAGCAGCTCGGTTTCGATTTCACGTATGACAAAAAATTGACGGATAGAATTGAAGCTGGTTATGTCTCCGATATAAAAGATCATTTAAACGCGGAACAATCTTATCAAGAAAAATCAATCCGCTTTCTCGAAAATCACGATGAGGAAAGATCGGCTGCGCTTTTCGGAAATCATAAAGCTATGGCGGCTGCGGCATTAATAAGTACAATACAGGGAATGCGTTTTTATTACGATGGACAATTTGAAGGAAAGAAAATTAAACTTCCGGTTCAACTCGGGCGCGAACAGCCGGAACATAAAAATATTCTAATTGAGGATTATTATAAAATTCTTCTCTCGGCTGTAAATTCGGATATTTTTAAAAGCGGCGATTGGCGTATGATGGAAGTTCTGCCTGCGTGGGATGGGGATTCTGCCTTCCGCAATATTTTAGCATGGCAATGGCAATATAAAGACGAAACAAGATTAGTGGTAATAAATTTTTCTGATTCGCATTCTCGCGCAAGAATTAAACTTGATACTCGGGGATATTTTGAGGTGTTCACTTTAACTGATCTGTTGACCGATCAAAAATATGTCCGCTCTTCCGGAGAGGTTTTTAATGCGGGACTTTATATCGAGTTAAAAAATTATCAGAGCCATATTTTTTCTTTTTGAAAAATTCGATAATTCCGGACAAGCAGTAAACTGCCGGCGCACGATTTGTAAAAGAAATTGCTAAAATCATTTTATCCGTTTTCTAAAAATTTTTTCAAGCCTCTGGACACGGATTATTAAATCTAAAGAAAAAAAATCTTTCCCTTTATTTAACCGCATAAAAATATTATTTTAGCAAAAATTATTCCAAAAAAATATGATTAATAAATTTATCGAAATAGATGATGTAATTGTGAGTCCGGATATAACCGAAAAGAAATTTGCGTGCGACTTAACTGCATGCAAAGGAGCTTGCTGTACAATGAAAAGTGATTTTGGGGCTCCTCTGCTCAAAGAAGAAATAGATGAAATTCAAAAAACGTTGGAAATTGTGAAACCGTATATCCCTTCCGAGAATGTGGATTCGATTGAGAAAGACGGTTTTTGGGAAGAGAAATATGAAACTTTAATGACGCGGAGTATGAATAAAAGGGATTGTGTATTTGTCTTCCGCGAAGATGAAATTGCAAAGTGCGGAATTGAGCGCGCTTTTTTTGACGGGAAGATAAATTTCAGAAAACCAATCTCTTGTCATTTATTTCCAATACGCGTTTCCGAATTCGGCGGTACGGCGCTGCGTTATGAAAGATACAGCGAATGCGAACCGGCGCTTAAAAAAGGGAAGGAATTGGATTTGACAATTTTAGAATTTTGTAAAGACTCGCTTATTAGATTATATGGCGAAGAATGGTATGATTCAGTAAAGCAAAAGATCGGGAGTTAGAAATTATGCTTTCACTTCAACAGAGATTATCGCAGCAGCAAAAATTATCGCCGCAGCAAATACAATACCAAAAGTTGTTGCAGCTAAATACACTTACGCTTGAACAAAGAATAAAAACAGAGTTGGAGTTGAATCCTATTCTTGAAGAAGTTGCTGAGGGAGAATTGGAGTTAGATCAGGAAAGAGATAGTGACGAAAGTGATTCGGAACTTGATGACGAATACGATTCAGACGATGAATTTGATATTGAAGACTTGATGAATGACCCGGATGTCGATAACGAAAAACTGAACCGGAGTGGGGACGATAACGATAAGATGGATCCTATTGCCCCGGCAAGATCCAATTTAACAGAACATCTTTACGATCAGCTTCACATGCTCGATCTTTCTCCCGCCGAAACAGAACTGGGCGAAATGATAATTGGAAGTCTCGATGGTGACGGATATTTTAAGCAAAGTCTGGAAAAATTAGTAAATGAACTTCGGCTTTTTGAGCACCAGGAAATTACGCTTGAACAGGGGAAAGAAGTTTTAAGGAAAATTCAGAAATTCGATCCGGCCGGAGTTGCGGCTACTTCTTTACAGGAGTGTCTGTTGAATCAATTAGACAACGCTGAATTTGATCCTTACTATAAGTATTTAGCTGAAAAGATTTTATCGGATCATTTCAAAAATTTTGTTAACAAGAGATATGACGCCATTCAGCGCGATATGAATTTGTCCAAGGAAACTCTTCGGCAAGCGCTAGACCTTATTAAAAAACTAAATCCTAAACCTGGCGAAGGCAATATAGAATCGGAGCAAGCCAATCAAATTTCTCCCGATTTTATTATAGAAAAAGTGGATAACAATTTTATCCTTACGTTAAACGACAGGAGCGTCCCTTCGGTAACAATAAGCCAGACATACTTGGAAATGTTGAACTCGAATAAGCGGAAGAGAAAAATTACTCCCCGCGAAAAAGAGGCTCATAAATTTTTGCGGGAAAAATTTGAATCCGCCAAATGGTTCATCGCTTCAATACAGCAGCGGCGCGAAACGTTGATGAAAATAATGCGCTCCATTCTCGAAAAACAGTATGAGTTTTTTGAGTATGGTCCGCGGGCGCTTAAGCCGATGATCTACAAAGATATTGCCGACGAAGTGATGATGGACATCTCCACTATAAGCCGTGTAGTTAACGGAAAGTATGTACAGAGTCCGGTTGGAATTCATGAATTGAAATATTTTTTCAGCGAAGGATTGGCGACCGATTCAGGAAGGGAAATTTCCAATAAGCACATCAAGGAAATAATAAAAGAAATCATCGAAGGTGAATCAAAAAAATCTCCTTATAGCGATGATAAGATTGCGAGTATGCTTGTAGAAAAAGGTATTCATATTGCCAGGCGAACCGTTGCCAAGTACAGAGAACAACTTAAACTTCCCGTGGCGCGGTTACGTAAATCTTTATGAGTTATGTAGAAGACATTCTTATAATAATTTTTCTTTTTGCTTTATTCGGAATCTCGCACACAATTCTTGCTTCCAACAAAATGAAAAAAATGATTATTGAGAAAGGAGGAAATAAAATTGCCTTCTATCGTCTTTTTTATAATCTCTCTTCTCTTTTAATATTTTTCGTGCTATATAAATTAATGCCTAAACCCCGTTTGATTATTTACAAAGTTGAGTCTTCTTTCGATATTATTATTTACGGATTGCAAGTGGTAAGCTTTGCCGGATTGATTTGGTCTGCGTCTTTCATTAGCGCTAAAGAGTTTATCGGAATATCTCAAATTAAAAGATATTTCAAAGACGAATACAACGAAGATGAACTGGATGAACATTCTGAGTTAATAATAAAAGGTCCTTTCAAATATATGCGCCACCCTATCTATTTCTTCTCGATATTGTTTTTAGGATTTCGCCCTTCGATGGATCTTTTTTATTTGACTTTATTTATCTGCATCACAATCTATTTTGTAGCCGGTTCTATTTTCGAAGAGAAGAAACTAATTTCAAAATTTGGTGTAACATATATTCAATATCAAAAAGAAGTACCAAGAATTTTACCATTTAAATTTTCCCGATAACGGATTTATTATGAAGACTAAGATTTTATTTTTATTTCTTTTCGCGTCAGCTTCAGCCTTTTACAGTCAGAATAGTGCGAAAAATAACGTTGCAGAAATTGGCGACAAACGGATCAGTAAAGATGAATTTATAAAGCGTTACGAAATGATGCCTCAATTGAACCGGTCAAAACGTTTTAACGAAGATGATGAAAAACTAAAAAGAGATTTTTTGTATTCGCTGATTGCAGAAAAATTATGGGCGCAGGAAGCAGAAGCGCTCGGATACGATACGTCGGCTGCAGTTAATTATTCCTATGAAAATCTGGAAAAAATGTACGTGCGCGATGCGCTCTTCAAAATTGAAATTACCGATAAAGCGGAAATTCAAAATGAAGATATTGAAAAAGCGCTTGACAGAATGAACAAACTTCTCAAGGTCAATTATCTGTACAGCAGAGACGAAGAGGAGATAAACGAAGTTTATCAAAAACTTAAAGCAGG
Organism: uncultured Melioribacteraceae bacterium; assembly: GCA_963821715.1. GTDB lineage: Bacteria > Bacteroidota > Ignavibacteria > Ignavibacteriales > Melioribacteraceae > CAWGET01. The sequence continues at coordinate 63,299 of CAWGET010000004.1, read as the reverse complement.
TATTCCTTTCGATTCAGTCCTTTCTTCAAGAACGGAAAATATTCTCCAGCCCGAACCTTACGATATAGTCTACGGAAGAATGGAAGAATTTGTAGAAGATTCTATTTTTGCATTAAACATCAGCGAATATTCTCAGCCGCTTAAATCGCCGGACGGTTTTTATATTTTTAAGCTGATAGAAGTCGGAAGAAATCCCGAGTCGGGCAAAGAAAATTTTCAATCTTCCATAAACAAAATTATGGAACAAAGAGTAAAAGAACGCATTGGTTCAAAATTTTATTCCGATTTTTTCGCGGATAAAGAAGTTACCGCCGACGGAGATCTTTTCTGGTATCTATCGGAGAAGCTGATAAAAGAAATGAAAAAATTGGAGAGTGAAAGCGGCAGTAAAGGGGAACCGATCGCTTTAAGTGATGAAGCTTTTTACAAAATATTAAATGAGTTCGGCGCTGACTCCCTCAATATGGAATTTATTAAATTTAGTGAAAACCCTGTTTCGCTTAAAGAATTTCTTTATGCTTTTATTTTCGAAGGGTTTTCTTCCAAAAATATTGATCCTCAGTCTATACGTTTTCAATTAGATAAAAGAGTTAGGGAATATATAGAAAACACGCTACTTGCGCGGGAAGGTTTCGAGCGTGGATTGGACAAACTGCCCGAAGTGAAAGAGGATCTCGATATGTGGAAAGATCATTATCTTTCAGTTCAGCTAAAAAAAGATTTTATAGATTCAATTACTGTAAGTGACGAAGAACTTTCCGATTTTCTTGATGAGAGTGGAGATTCGCTCCCCGCGTCAGCGCAAATTAAAATTATTGAGATTGTGAACAGAGATTTAAGCATAATTGAGAGAGTACTGTACGAATTGGAAAAAGGAGCGGATATAAAGTCACTTGCGCTGCAATATTCACAAAGTAGATTAGATACCGGTTATTTTTCTGCTGCTGAAAGGGGAGAAGTCGGATTGATAGCCTCCGAATTGAAGGAAGGCGAAATATACGGTCCACTCCAAACAGATGAAGGATATTCCATCTTCAAGCTAATTGATAAAAAAGAACCGGAGGTGGGAACGAAAGCTCCGGACGGGGAATCTACCGAGACTTTACGGAAAAGAATAGAGTTCAGTAAATTTAAAAATTTAATCAAATCCAAAACAGCTGAACTTGCCGACAAGTACGGCGTGAATGTAAATATTAACGCTCTAAACTCGATAAATGTTACAAATTTAAGTATGTTAGTATTTCGTTATTTTGGATTTGGCGGTAAGATGATTGCGGTTCCGATGACACTCGAATTTTCCGATTGGGTTGAACAATTGGGAAAAAGCAGAAGAAATCTTACCATAAAATGAGAGGTTAATAATGGCAGAGAAAATAAGATCGACAACGATTTTAGGAATTATTCATAAGGGCGAAGCGGTTGTAGGCGGCGACGGACAGGTTACGATGGGTAATACTGTTATGAAGCATAATTCCGTTAAGATAAGAAAATTATATAACGGCGAAGTTTTATGCGGATTTGCCGGATCGGCGGCGGACGCATTTACACTGCTCAACCGGTTTGAAGAAAAGCTGGAACAGTACAGAGGAAATGTAAAGCGCGCTGCGGTTGAATTAGCGCAGGATTGGCGTACCGATAAATATCTAAGAAAACTTGAAGCGCTGTTGGCGGTGGTATCCGAAGATAAAGCTTTGGTTTTATCCGGAACGGGGGATGTGATTGAGCCCGACGATAAAGTAGTCGCAATCGGGTCGGGCGGAATGTATGCCTTGGCAGCGGCAAAAATGCTTATAAAATACAGCGATCTTTCCGCAAAAGAGATAGCGCAGGAAGCATTAAAAACTGCGTCAGAAATTTGTATTTACACAAACGATAAAATAAATGTTGAATCAATAGACAAAAAAAACGGTTAATGGAAAATGGACACATATCAAATAATGAAAGATCTTACTCCGAGACAAATTGTAAAAGAGTTAGATAAATATATAATTGGTCAGGATGACGCTAAACGCGCCGTAGCGATAGCGTTAAGAAACAGATGGCGTAGGCAGCAGGTTGATGAATTGATGAAAGATGAAATAATGCCAAATAACATCATTCTTATTGGGCCCACCGGCGTAGGAAAAACCGAGATTGCGAGAAGGCTTGCAAAACTTGCCGGAGCGCCGTTTATCAAAGTAGAAGCTTCCAAATTTACGGAAGTCGGTTATGTAGGCCGCGACGTTGAATCGATGATACGCGATCTTACTGAATTTGCGGTTAACTTAATTCGTACTGAAAAGACTAAAGAAGTTCAGGAGAAAGCCGAGAAAATGGCAGAAGAAAGAATTTTGGATATACTTATTCCGCCTGTCCGAAAACCGCATAAAAAGGAAGAAAATGAAAATGCGGAAAACGATGAAGCTTTGCAGAATGAGAAAACAAGAAACTGGATGAGCGAAAAACTGCGCAAAGGTGAAATGGATGAGAGAGTAATTGAGTTTGATACCGTTGGATCAAATTCTGGGATGCAGGTTTTCGGCCCGATCGGCTTGGACGATATGGGAATAAATATCCAGGAAATTGTTGGTAATATGATGCCGAAGAAACGAAAGAAACGTAAAACCACAATAGCGGATGCGCGAAAAATTTTAGCGCAAGAAGAAGCTCAAAAATTGATCGATATGGAATCAGTTCAGAAAGAGGCGATAAAAAGAGTTCAGGAAGCAGGAATTGTATTTATTGATGAGATAGATAAAGTTGCGGGAAATTCAAAATCGTCTCAAGGTCCGGATGTTTCGAGAGAAGGCGTTCAGAGGGATCTATTGCCGATTGTGGAAGGGACTAGTGTAAATACAAAATACGGGATTGTAAAAACCGATCATATTTTGTTCATCGCTTCGGGAGCTTTCCACGTTTCAAAACCTTCCGATCTTATACCGGAACTTCAGGGAAGATTTCCGATAAGAGTAGAACTGAAAAGTTTGAGCGAAGAAGACTTCATAAAGATTTTAACGCTTCCGCAAAATGCTCTCTTGAAACAATATATTGCGCTGCTGAATACCGAAAACGTTGATATAATTTTTAAGGAAGACGCGATAAAAGAAGTCGCTTCCATTGCCGCAAAGGTTAATGAGGAAGTCGAAAACATCGGCGCCAGAAGGCTGCACACAATACTAACTACTTTGCTGGAAGATATACTCTTTGATGTGCCGGATGAAATGCCTTCGGATAAAATTGAAATTGACGGCAGAATGGTTAATGATAAACTCGATTCGATTGTTACTAATCGTGACTTAAGCAAATATATTTTATAAAACGACAGGACGAGAATGATTGAAGTAGCAAAAATTGAAATTCCTAAAGCTTACGATCCGAAGGAAGTTGAAGATAAATGGTATAAGTATTGGCAGGATCATCAATTGTATCACGCCGAAATCGACGAAACAAAAGAACCTTACACTATTGTAATTCCGCCGCCGAACATTACCGGCATTCTTCACCTCGGTCATGTTTTGAACAATACACTTCAGGATGTCTACATCAGATATAAAAGAATGCTCGGCTTCAATGCGCTTTGGGTTCCGGGTTCCGACCATGCGTCGATTGCTACAGAAGCTAAAGTTGTTAATCATCTTAAAGAATTAGGCTTTAACAAATTTGATATCGGCAGGGAAAAGTTTCTTGAGTATTGCAGAGAATGGCAGCAGAAATATGGCGGAATAATAAACGCTCAGCTAAAAAAACTTGGCGTAAGCTGCGACTGGGAGCGTGAACGCTTTACCATGGACGATGAGTATTATAAAAGAGTAATTGAAGCTTTCGTTAAGCTCCATAAAAAAGGTTTGATTTACCGCGGTTACAGGTTAGTAAACTGGGATCCGGCAACAAAATCAGCTATTTCCGATGAAGAAGTTAATTACAGAACAATAAATGGTAAACTTTGGTATTTCAAATATCCCGTAATTGACAGTAAGGAATTTTTAATAATTGCAACAACTCGTCCGGAAACGATGCTCGGCGATACTGCGGTAGCCGTAAATCCGGAAGATGAACGCTACAAACATTTGATTGGAAAGAAAATTAAACTCCCTCTTGTAGGCAGAGAAATTCCAATTATCGCAGATGAATACGTTGATCTCGAGTTTGGAACCGGTGCAGTAAAAGTGACCCCGGCTCACGACGTTAACGATTATGAAATGGGTCTGAGACACAATCTTGAAATTATCAATATTTTTAATGAGGAAGCTGTAACCAACAACAACGTTCCCGAAGATTACATAGATATGGATCGATACGAAGCACGGGAAAAAATTGTCGCCGATATGGAAGAACTTGGACTCCTTGAGAAAGCTGAAGATTATACGAACAATGTAGGGTATTCCCAAAGAGGCGGTGTTCCGATTGAGCCATTCCTTTCAGAGCAATGGTTTATGAAGATGGATGAGCTTGCTGAACCTGCACTTAAAGTTATACAGAATAAAAAAATAAATTTTCATCCCGAACATTGGACTAAGACATATGAGCATTGGATGACCAATATCCGCGACTGGTGTATTTCGCGCCAATTGTGGTGGGGACACCGGATCCCGGTTTGGTACAATAAGAAGACCGACGAAATTTATTGCGAAGCCGAACCGCCGGAAGATATTGAAAACTGGGATCAGGATAAAGATGTTCTCGATACCTGGGCTTCAAGCTGGCTATGGGCGCAGGATGTTTTTCATACCGAAGAAGAACAAAAATATTTTTATCCAACCGATCTACTTGTTACGGGTCCGGATATAATTTTTTTCTGGGTTGCGCGAATGATTATGGCCGGAATGGAATTTATGAATGATATTCCATTCAAGGACGTCTATTTTACGAGTATAATCCGGGATGATAAAGGTAGAAAAATGAGCAAGTCACTCGGCAATTCTCCCGATCCGCTTGATGTTATTGATGAATATGGTGCCGACGCACTTAGATTCACGATAAACTATATTTCACCGGCAGGTCAGGATGTGCTCTTCAGCCCGGAAAAATGTGAGATAGGTAGAAATTTTGCCAACAAAATTTGGAACGCGGCTCGCTTCTTAATTATGAACGCTCAGAATACTCAGCTTGACATAAAACCCGGAGAAAATGATCTGGAGTTTACGGACAAGTGGATAATTTCCCGCTTTAACAGAACGCTAAAGCAGATGAACGACGCTATGGATCGATTCGATGTTACAGGCGCCACAAAAATCATTTACGCGTATGTCTGGAATGATTACTGCGACTGGTATGTTGAGATGATAAAAAACCGTTTGTATTCAGGCGATGAGGAAGTTAAAAAGAAGGCGCTGGCAACGGCAATCATTTTATTTGAAGACATGTTAAAAATCGTTCACCCGTTTATGCCGTTCATCACTGAAGAGATATGGCAGCTTCTCCGAAAAAGAAAAGAGGGTGAAAGTATTTCCGTAACTGAATTTCCGGAATACGAAGAATCTAAATTAAATGAAAGCATTGAAGAAGATGTTCAGTTTCTGCAGGAAGTGATCTCGTCAATCCGAAATATTCGCGGAGAGATGAACATTCCACCATCGCAGAAAATTGATGTTTATCTAAAAACGAATAAATTTAAGAGTGAATTTGAAGCTTATATAAAGTCGCTTGCGAAAGTAGAAAATTTGGTAGCTTCAGAAGATCTGGAGAAACCGCGGCCGAGTGCTTCTTCGGTTGTGAAAGGCTCTGAAATATTTATTCCTCTTGCTGGAATTATCGATCTTGATGTTGAAAAGAAAAGGATCGAAAAAGAAATAGCAAGATTGGAAGGTGTAATAAAAGGAACGGACAAAAAATTAACCAATAAAAGTTTCCTAGAAAAGGCACCAACCGACGTAGTGGAAAGAGAAAAAAAGAAGCGGGACGATTGGAAAAATTCTCTCGAAAAACTAAAACATATTCTTAGTGATTTAAGTTAAGATTTCATAAATTAAAATTTATACCTTCCCGGATCCCAAAGAGCCGGGATTTTTTTTCTGAAATAATATTTTATACGATCATTTGTGTTAAAAAAGGAAGTATGATTTTATGAAAATTATAATTGCCGGTGCAGGGGAAGTAGGATTCCATTTGGCCAAACAACTCTCCAGTGAATCTCATGATATCACGGTTATTGATATCAATCCAAATCAGCTTCAGAGATTGGATTCTCAAACCGAAGTATTGACTATTGCGGGTTCTTCAACATCCATAGAGATTTTAAAAAATGCCAAGGTAAATAAAATTGATCTTCTGGTTTCGGTTACTTCAACCGAAGCAATAAATATAAACACTGCTATTTTAGCCAAAAAATTGGGCGCAAGGAAAACAATTGCCCGCGTTGAAAACGATGAATATCTGAGCAAAGAAAACGCAGAGATGTTTGTAAGTCTTGGTATCGATCATTTGATCTATCCGGAAGAATTAGCCGCACAAGAAATAGTAAAGTTGATACAACGGGCTGCCGCTACGGATGTTCTTGAATTCGAGGAAGGGAAACTGATGCTTATCGGACTAAAGCTGGATAAGCAAGCGCAGGTTATTCGTAAATCGATGCGGCAGGCTTCTGAAGATTATGAAGTTCAGGATTTCAGAATCGTCGCTATTCATCGGGGTATTAGAACTATTATTCCAACGGGCGACGATATTTTTCTCCCGAACGATCAGATATTTGTAATTACAACACCGGACAGAATTAAGGAGATTCTTAGAATCTCCGGTAAGGAAGACACAAAGATTGAAAATATAATGATATTGGGCGGCGGAAAGATAGGACGCAAAACTGCTAAACTCCTGGAAAATGATATAAACGTAAAACTTATTGAATCCGATGATGAAAAAACTTTAGACCTCGCAAATGATTTAAAAAAATCTCTCGTAATTCAGGGAGACGGAAGGGACATAGATTTGCTTGCGCAGGAAGGTATCGTGGATATGGACGCCTTCATTTCCGTTACCGAAGATGCGGAAACAAATATTATAACTTCCCTGATGGCAAAACATCTCGGGGTTTCCAAAACAGTAGCGCTTGTGGATAATGTGGATTATATCCCCTTAACTCAGACTATTGGCCTTGACTCACTCATCAATAAAAAATTGATTGCCGCAAATAATATCTCACGTTTTATCAGGAAGGAAAATATTATCTCAATTGCTACACTTCAGGGAATTGACGCGGAAGTACTTGAGTATATTGCCGGAGAAAAATCCGATGTAACGCGGAAGCCGGTTAAGAGTTTGAGCTTTCCTAAGAATGCGATAATTGGCGGTTACGTTCGCGACGGTAAAGGACTAATATCAGTAGGAGATACGCAAATTCAAGCAGGCGATAAAGTGGTTGTGTTCGCTCTTCCGGGCGCTGTTAGCAAAGTTGAAAAATATTTTAAATAATGTTGAATTATAAAGCTATATCAAATCTAATTGGTTCACTGCTTATTCTCGATGGTATATTTATGCTGCTCGGGATCCCTTTCTCAATTTACTATAACAGCGATGACATTCTGGTTTTAGCTCTTTGCGGCGGGGGAACAATAATTATTGGTATAATGCTCTATGTATTAACTAGAAATTATAAAAATGACATCCGCAAACGCGACGGATATTTTATTGTATCTATCGGATGGATCGCTATGTCGTTATTCGGTGCGTTGCCATTTTTTTTTCACGGAGCAATACCAAGTTTTACGGACTCCTTCTTCGAAACTATGTCAGGATTTACAACCACCGGCGCTTCAATTCTAAATAATATTGAAGCTTTACCCAAAGGACTTCTTTTCTGGCGCAGCGTTACTCAATGGCTTGGCGGTATGGGAATGATAGTCCTTTCTATTGCGATTCTTCCTATACTCGGCGTGGGAGGAATGCAGTTGTTCGTTGCTGAAGTGCCCGGACCAACAAAAGATAAAATTCATCCGCGCATTAAAGAAACGGCAAAAAGGCTTTGGGGAATTTACTTTATGTTTACAATGGCAGAGACCATTTTATTGATGGTAGGCGGAATGACATTTTTTGACGCGGTTTGTCATTCCTTTACTACTATGGCAACCGGGGGGTTTTCTACCAAGCAGGCGAGTATAGCATACTTCGATTCGCCTTTTATACATTATGTGATAATATTTTTTATGTTTTTGGCTGGAATGAATTTCTCGCTTCACTATTATTGGCTTCACAGCAAATTTGAAAATGTGATAAAGAATGAAGAGTTTAAGTTTTATCTGATAATTATATCGGGAGTAGCGGTTTTTGTTACAGGAGGTTTGCTTCTTATCGATTTCGGAAGCGTGGAAGAATCGTTCCGAACCGCTCTTTTCCAGGTAGTTTCTATAATTACAACCACCGGTTTTGCAACTTCGGACTATGATATATGGGGAACTTTTTACCAGATACTCTTTTTTGTTTTATTGTTTACAGGCGGTTCGGCAGGATCTACCGGCGGTGGAATAAAGATGGTCCGGCTCCATCTTTTGCTAAAGAATTCCCTTCTGGAATTCCGGCGTCTCGTTCATCCCAGAGCGGTAATTCCGGTTCGTTACAACGGTAAGAGTGTCCCGCCGGAGATTATGTCAAATGTTCTAGCATTTTTTCTCTTGTACGTTTTAGTATTTGTTACGGGAACTCTTGTGATGGGAATGCTGGGATTGGACTTTATGACCTCGCTTGGCTCAGTAGCCACTTCGCTCGGTAATGTTGGTCCTGCAATAGGCGAAGTTGGTCCGAGCAAAAATTTTGCGTTTATGCCCGATGCCGCAAAATGGTTTTTATCCTTGTTAATGTTGATGGGAAGATTGGAACTTTTCACAGTACTTATAATTTTTTCTCCCGCATTATGGAAAAGTTGAAATAATAATTTATATTACTTTTTTAATTTGAATAATCGAAGACATGAAAATTAAATACATACTATTAACTATATTTTTACTTGTAACCACGCTTAATGCTCAGAATATTTATTTTAGCAAATCGTTTACGGAAAATGGTGAACCAATAGATGCCGTAAATAAATTTACCATAGAACCTTCCGGTGGAAAAATTTATATTCTAATGCGTGATGAGAATAATAACATAGAAGATGAAATACTTTATATTTTTATCGATAAAAAATTTGACGGCGAGTACAAACCTTTTGATAGTAAGACAATCCGCAACCCGGACAAAAAAAATTGGGTGGCATATGATTATGAATTCAAAGATCCGGGCGAATATGAAATTTATATTGTAAATACTGCGCAAAAAAGAATGACGTCTGGAAAGCTGTCAGTCGCATATAAAAAATTTGAACCAACAGAAAGCCAGGAAATTCGTGCCTCATATTACCGAAATACTAATATCGTATTGGCCGAAAGGGTTTTTAACGGAAAGGCTTTTAATGAAAGATCATCAGTTTCAATGAGCGACGGAGGTACAATTAACGTTTACCTGAGTATGAGCAGACCTCTGAACACTGATAAATTATTAATTGATGTTTGGAAAAAGGATGGTCTTGACGGAGATTATGTTGAATATGTTGAATCGAAAAAGTTTAAAGTAGAACCCGAATGGCTTCATACTTTTTTCAAGTATAATTTCAGGAACCGAGGGGAATATAAAATTTCGATTCATGATGCGGATGAACAACTGATCGGTTCAAAAACTATTTCAGTAAAATAATTTTTTAATCACTTGAGATTTTTATGAAAGGAATTATCTTAGCTGGCGGCTCCGGAACCCGTTTGTATCCAATCACTAAAGTTTACAGCAAGCAGCTTGCGCTAATATACGATAAACCGCTAATCTATTACCCGCTTTCCATTTTGATGCTCGGAGGAATTAAAGATATCCTGATTATCTCGGATAAGGATACAATTCCCTTATACGAAAAATTATTCGGCGACGGATCTCACATCGGTCTCGATATCAGTTATGCGGTTCAGGATGCTCCAAACGGAATTGCCGAATCTTTTATCATAGGCGAGGAATTTATTGGTGATGACAGTGTTTCGCTGATACTTGGGGATAATATTTTCTATGGCTCTCTCCATTTTTTCTATAACGCAGTTAAAAATAATTCCGGTTCTACAATATTTGCTTACCGGGTTAACGATCCTCAGAGATACGGAATAGTGGAATTCGATAAGAACGGAAAGGCGCTTTCAATAGAAGAGAAACCAAAAAATCCTAAATCCAATTTTGCGATTCCGGGACTTTATGTTTACGATAATAAAGTGATTGAAATTTCTAAAAACCTGAAACCATCGGCGAGAGGTGAATTGGAAATTACCGATGTTAATAAGAAATATATGGACGAAGGAAAGTTGAATGTAGAGATAATCGGCAGAGGCGTTGCCTGGCTCGATACGGGAACACCTGAAGCGTTGCTGCAAGCAGCAAATTTTTTCGGTGTGATTGAAGACCGTCAGGGAATGAAGGTTGCCTGCATTGAAGAGATAGCTTACAAGAAAAATTTTATTTCGCGCGGGGAACTTGAGAGTCTTATTAAAGAGTTTCCAAATAGTTTATACAAAAATTACCTTGAGGGATTTTTGGAGGACCAAAATTAAAGATTGCTGATGTAAAAATTCTAAAAAATTAATTTATGTTAATTTAGTCTGCCTTGTTTTACGATGAAATCTATATAACAAAAGCAAAGCTATTACTGTTAGCCCTGCTGAAAAACCTATCCAGACGCCAATAGCGCCAAGATCTAACCAGAATCCAAATATATAAGCTACCGGAATACCGATGATCCAATACGCCACAAAAGTGTAAAGTGTCGGAATCTTCACGTCAGTCAATCCTCTTAAAACCCCAAGTCCCGTTGCCTGCGTTCCGTCCGATAGTTGGAAAAGTCCGGCGACAATTAATAAACTTGAAGCGAGCGCGATTACAGGTTCTTCACTTATATAGAGGGTCGGCAAAAATTTTCGTAATATAATGAATGAAGCTCCAAAAGTTCCCATTATAGAAACGGCAAGTATTATTGCTGCAAAACCGGACCTACGGGTTTCAACGTAATTCTCTTCACCTAAATAATTTCCTACTCTTATAGTACCCGCCGTGGCAATTCCCAAAACAATCATATAGGAAACCGATGCCAGGTTAATTGCAATTTGGTGTGCGGCTAATTGAATACTTCCTATCCAGCCTATCATTATTGCGCCAAATGCAAACGCCCCGACTTCCAAAAAATATTGGAGCCCGCTGGGAAGCCCGATGTTTACGATTTTTTTCATGATTGGTAAATCTAATTTTTTATAATTAAATGTTGGATCAAAACGTTTATATTTTCTGGAAGACAAGACATGAGCGACAAGAGCAGCAGCCATTAAAGAACGCGTTAGTAAAGTTGCCCAACCGGCGCCGTCTAATCCCATTGCCTCGAAACCAAGATTGCCGTAAATGAAAATCCAATTAAAAAATCCATTAAAAACATTGGCTATAATTGTTATCAGCATCGGCGGGCGTACAAACGATAATCCCTCTAAAAACTGACGGTACGATTGAAAGAGCATTACCGGGATAAGTGAAAATCCTAAAATTCGGATATATGATTCGGCTTCAGCTACAACCTCAATCGGTTGGTCTAAATATTTTATCAAATAAGAAATTCCGAAAATCATTAATACTAAAAGGAATGAAAATAAAGTATTAACGATAAGCGACTGGCGCAGCACAACGCCACATTCATCAAAATTTTTCGATCCTTTGGCGATTGCAACTAAAGGCGTTATCGCGAGCGTCATTCCTATACCCAGCACGAGCATTAATGCGAACAAGCCATTTACGAGGGAAGCAGCCGCTAACTGAATGGCGCCGACGTTTCCCACCATTATGCTGTCTACAACCCCCATCATAATGTGCCCAAGCTGACCAATGGATACCGGAACCGCCAATCTGAATGTTTGTTTTATATGAAATTTATATGATTCCAATTTTACCGCTTATGAAAATAAAATTTATTAGTGAGTAAGATATGGATTTTGGATTCTCGAATGTATAAAAAATTGTTCGTTAAAATTAGAAAAAACCTATCACATTAATGATAAATGACTAAATTGTTAACGTCGCAAGGGTTGAGCGCTTAAATTAATTCATACGTATCCTTTATTAATTCAATTAAGATTTATATTTTAAAAGATTATCATCTTTCTTACAGGCTAAAAATGAAGATTCTTTTCATAATTTTTCTATCAGTTATAATTGTTAATTTTAATTTATTTGCGGATGAACAAATGCAGACAGGTGTTTTACCGACTCCAAAAATTGTCAAATTTAACGATCAGAAATTTCCCCTAAATACCAACTTAAAAATTTATACTAATTCAGATTCCAAAGAAATAAAGTTTGTGGTTGAAGAAATTGTTTCTCGGCTTTCAGAATCGAAAATTATTAAGCCCGAAATTACTGATGATGAGACGGCCAAAGGAACTATTAAATTAATTTTAGTCGGCCCTGGAAACTTAAATTCTGAAATTCCCAAAGGTGTTATTCAAGAGGCCTATGAACTTGAAATTAATGAAGAGAATGTGACTATAAAAAGCTATTCGGAACAAGGATTATTTTATGGCGCAGTCACGCTAGGGCATTTGGTCGATCGTGCGGGTTTATTTTTGCAAGGCGTTAAAATTGTAGATTATCCCGATCTTTCTGTGCGGGGAGTTTCCGACGATATAAGTCGCGGACAAGTTTCAAATCTGGAAAACTTTAAAAGAATAATCGATTTTATTTCATCCTACAAGATGAATGTTTATATGCCGTATATGGAAGATCTTTTAATATTTGATAAATATCCGTCGATCGGAAAAGAGAGAGGCGCTTTAACAAAGGATGAAGTAAAAGAATTAGTTAAATATGCCGGAACGAAATTCGTAGAAATTATTCCGATTTTTCAAACGCTCGGACATTTTGAAAATATTTTAACACAGGATGAATTTTTGGAATATGCTGAGTTTCCCGGCGCGGCATCATTAAATGTATCGTCGGAAAAAACTTATTCATTTCTCGAAGACTTACTTAAAGAAGTTTTTGAATTATTCCCATCGGAATATTTTCATATGGGCGCAGATGAAAGTTATGACGTTGGACTAGGTGAAAGCAAAAACCTCGTGCAGAAATCCGACCTTGCTCAAGTCCATTTACAGCATTACAAACGCGTTTACGAAATAGCAAAAAAATATAATAAAAAAATTTTGATGTATGGAGATATAATTCTTAAACATCCTGAAATTCTGAAAGATCTGCCGGAAGATATTATAATTGTGGATTGGCATTATCGACCGTCAAATGATTATCCTTCGACTAAAGTTTTCAAGGAGTCCGGGCACAAATATTATGTTTCACCTTCGGTCTGGAATTTCAGGGCAACATTTCCAGCTTACGCAAGCGCTCTTCCAAATATAAAATATCTAACTGAAGAAGGAATTGAAGACGGAGCTTCGGGAATGATAAATTCTAACTGGGGAGATTACGGCGCAGAGACATTTAAGGAATTTGTTCTTTTCGGATATGCGTATTCTGCGCAGTGCGCCTGGAATATAGATGAAACCGACGTTTATGAATTCAGTAACAATTTCTTCGATATGTTCTTTGGTACAGACGGAGAAAAAGGAAGCGGCATTTACAGAGAGATGAGCACTTATTCAAATCAGATACAGTGGAATGAAATCTGGAGACATCCTCTTCTTGAATTATTCAGGTCGAGATCCTGGAGCCCTTATATTCCTCAATCGGGTAAAATTATTTGGATGAAATGGGCTTTGCCTCAATTAGAAAAAGAAGTGGAGGAATTAAAATCATCAGCCGGAAAAAACAAAGATCATCTGGATGCGATTCAATTTTTAATCGATATGAATTATTATTACATCTTGAAAAATGAAACGATATTTATGCTTAACGATAAAATGAAAGGGGATGAGATAGATGAAGATTCACTAACTGAAAAGATCGATGAAAACATAAAATCGTTATCTAATCTTAAAAAACGGTTCTCGGAATTGTGGCTAAAAAATTATAAGCCGGCAAATCTGAATATGATTGAGGATAAATTCGATAGACTGACTTCCTACTTCGAAGAAATAAAAGATCAGCTGCAAAATGATTCTCTTATAAATCCCGAGTTAAAATCAAAATGGATTTATTATCCGACCGCCGACTCAAATTTCCGGGAAATACGCGACGAGTCACTAATGCAAAAAGACTCAGCCAAATCGGTCGTATTTCAAAAAGAATTTGAACTCAAGGAAAATCCGGATGAAGCGCTGCTTCAATTGATGGGCGACACTTATGCAAAGTTGTATATTAATGATGAATTTGTTGGCGAAGTATTTGCTCGAAGATCCGGATCGCTGCTGGTGGATTATAGAAGGATCAAATTTTTTGATATAAAATCTTTTTTGCAAAAAGGGAAAAATCAAATAAGGGTAGAAGTTCAAAATTTTGAAGAGATAAATTACAGAGGTGATTATAAATACGGCGATGCCGGAGTAAATATTACCAGTTACATAAAGATAAACGGAGAAGTAAAAAATATAGATACTGATACTTCCTGGATGGCGCGGAGGGAAGATTCTTCGGATTGGAAAAATGCTGTAGATAGGGAATACAGATTTATAGTTATTGCGCCTGATTTTGAAACTAAACGAACAAGCTGGATTGAACGAGAATAAAAGGGAGATTTATGGAATCATTAAAAAACAAGATTGTTTTTATTACCGGAGCGACTGCCGGAATCGGAAAAGCCTGCGCAGAAACTTTTGCGGAAGAAGGAGCAAAGTTAATTCTATGTGCGAGAAGAATTAACAAACTGAATGAACTGGCGGATCAACTTAGGAATGAACACCAAACAGAAGTCTATGCGTTTCAACTCGATGTTACCCATAGAGAAAAAGTTGAATGGGCGGTAAATTCTTTACCGGACGAATGGAAAGAAATTGATATTCTTGTAAACAATGCCGGACTCGGACGAGGATTAAATAAACTTTATGAGGATAATCCCGACGGCTGGGATGAAATGATCGATACAAATGTAAAGGGATTGCTGTATGTTACAAGATATGTTGTGCCTGGAATGGTAGAAAGAAAGAGCGGGCATGTAATTAACATCGGATCAATTGCCGGACACGAAGCTTATTCTAAAGGTTCTGTTTATTGCTCTACCAAACATGCGGTTAACGCAATTACTAAATCTTTAAGAATGGATGTTCTAGATAAAGGAATCCGAGTTAGTACTGTGGATCCCGGAATGGTAGAAACCGAATTTAGCGAAGTTCGTTTTTACGGCGACAAAGAGAAAGCCAAAGATGTATATAAAGGTTTAGAACCGTTAACGGGAAGAGATATTGCGGAAGCGGTTGTCTTCTGCGCAACACGTCCAAAGCACGCCAATATTAATGAGATGATAATTATGCCGAGCGTCCAGGCAAATGCGTTTGTTACGCATAAAGAATAGAGCTAAGGACAGGAAGAAAACGAAATAAGGCGAAACGGAGAGTAAAAGAAAAAGTTTGTTCGGATTTCATTTTTATTCTCCGTTTCGTATTCATCTAAAATTCTTTACTCTTTAAAACATACTTACGTCGCCAGCGCCTTCGCGGATCACTTCGGCTTCATCGCCGCTTAAATCGATAATGCTGGAAGGCTGGCTGTGAACCATGCTTTGAGCTAGCATTAAATCAACCTGCGAATTAAAAATAGCCTTTATCTCATTCTGATCGTAAAGAATTTCACCTTTTCTGTTTGTAACGCTGGTACTTATTATCGGGTTGCCTACTTCACGTGTTATCTCAAGCGCAATTTCATTATTCGGAATTCTTATTCCCACAGTTTTCCTTTTGGTCCATAATTTTTTAGGAACATCCTTAGCGGCCGGAAGAACAAATGTATAAGGTCCCGGTGTAAGTTTTTTCATCGTTCTATAAGCGAAGTCGTTTACTTTTGCGTAGTGCGAGATCTCTTTTAAGTCCGGTATAATAAAAGAGAACAATTTTGTTCCGGATTCATTTTTGATCATGTACAATCTTTCAAGAGCTTCTCTGTTAAAAATATCGCAGCCTAAACCATAAACCGTGTCGGTAGGATATATTATTATTCCTCCATTTTTAATTATTTCAACGGCTTTATTTATGTATCTTTTTTGCGGTGTTACGGGATGCAATTCATAAAATTCCATATCTTGCTCCTTTGCTTAAATTTATTTTGCTTTCAGAGGGAACTATTAATATACAAGTTGTCGGTAAAGAATCAATAGAAATAGTAAGAGAAATTACTAATCTGCAATTTGGATTATTATTTTTCCTTTGAGGCAAATAAAAGATTTTAGTATCTTAATTGTTTATATAATAATTTCTTTATCATAAAAAACAGGTAACAAAGATGTCGAAGAAAAAAATTGAGAAAAGATCCTGGGCTGAACCTTTCAAAATTAAAGTTGTTGAACCGATAAAAATGACGACGCGCGAAGAACGTGAAAAGGCAATTAAAGAAGCAGGATACAACACATTCCTTCTAAAATCAGATGATGTTTATATTGATCTGCTTACAGACAGCGGAACGAATGCGATGAGCGATAACCAATGGGCCGGAATGATGATAGGGGATGAGGCTTACGCCGGAAGTAAAAATTTTTATTCCTTATGGGATAACATCAAAAAATATTACGGAATGCCTTACTTCGTTCCTACACATCAAGGGCGTGCAGCAGAACATATGATCTCAAAAATTTTAATTAAAGAAGGCGATTATGTACCCGGCAACATGTATTTTACAACAACAAAACTGCATCAGGAAATGGCAGGCGCAACATTTGTTGATGTGATTATAGATGAAGCACACGATCCGCAAAGCGAACATCCATTTAAAGGAAATATCGATCTTAACAAATTAGAAGATTTGATCAAGGAAGTCGGCGCAAAAAAAATAGCTTATGTTAGTATGGCAGGACCAGTAAATATGGCTGGCGGTCAACCGTTCTCGATGGAAAATTTAAAAGACGTTTACGCTCTCTGTAAAAAACATAAAATCAAATTATGGTTTGATGCCACACGAGCAGTCGAAAACGCTTATTACATCAAGATAAGAGAGAAAGGCTACGAAGATAAATCCATTCAACAAATATTAAAAGAAATCTGTTCATACTTCGAAGGAATTTGGGTTAGCGCAAAGAAAGATCTGATGGTAAATATTGGTGGAATCCTCGCGACTAAAAATAAAAAAGTTTTTGAAGAAGCAAGAAATATGGTAGTTATCTATGAAGGTCTGCATACTTATGGCGGACTAGCGGGAAGAGATATGGAAGCGATGGCGAGGGGTATTGAAGAAATGGTTCTTTTTGATAATATTAAAGCCAGGATCGGACAAGTGGAATATTGCGGATCGAAACTGCAAGAATACGGAGTTCCGATTGTAAAACCGATTGGCGGGCATGCTGTGTTTCTAGATGCGAAAAGGTTTTTGAATCATTTAAAACAGGATAAATTCCCGGCGCAAACTCTTGCTTCAGCAATTTATGAAGATAGCGGAGTGAGAGGAATGGAGCGCGGAATTGTTTCCGCCGGAAGAAATAAAAAAACGGGTGAAAATATTTTCCCAAAACTTGAATTAGTCCGCTTAACTTTTCCGCGGAGAGTTTATACGCAGGCGCACATCGATGTTACTGTCGAATCGATAGCGGAAGTTTACGATAAAAGAAAATCGTTTAAAGGATTAAAGATGGTTTACGAACCAAAATATTTGCGTTTCTTCCAGGCGCGTTTTGAAAAATTATAAAATACTTGAAACTCTTTTAACCGAGAGACTGTTCTAATATTTTGGAACAGTCTCTTTTTATATGATGATTAACAAAACCGAAATAAAAAATCAGTTTTTAAACGAACGGGAAAATATATTTAATAACCCGGAAGCTCTAAAGGATTCCTTTAAGTTCTGTGTTAACTATAGCCTTCTGGTAGAAGAGTTTATTCGGCGAATTGCCGACAGCGGCGACGTGAATTTTGCTTTAGCTTCCGGCGGAAGTTTCAGCCGCAGGGAATTATCTCCTTTTTCTGATATCGATCTCATTTTTATTTGCCGCAAAATCGAAGGACAAGAAAATCGGATCCAAGAATTAGTAAGAGACTTTTGGGACTGCGGAATTGAAGTTTCCCATACGGTTCGGGAGTTCAGTGATATTTCCAGGTTTTTAGACGACCGTGATCTTCTTAGCTTTACTCAATTTTTTGAAACGAGATTTTTACTCGGGCATAAAGATGTATATAATCAATGGAACGAATTTTTACTTAACTCAATAAATGATAGTAACCGTTCGGAACTTGTATATCTTTTTTTCGAAGATATTGGAAAGCGGTATATCAAATACGGGGATTCGCCGAAAATCCTTGAGCCGAATATAAAATACAGCGCCGGTGGCCTTCGCGATCTTCAAGTGGTTGAATGGATCTTTTCCATTAAAGAAAAAACACTTCTAACAAATCAGAACGAAATTACACAGACAGAATCCTTTATGGATTTATTAAAAGACAAGGGTTTGATATCTCCAAGGGAGTTTCATAAAGTTCTGGATAGTTACAAATTAATTCTGAACGTTAGAAATCTTTTACATCTGCTTAATTTAAGGAAGAGTGACCGTCTTGAATTTTCAGCGCAGGAAGAGATAGCAACTACTCTCGGATACAGCCGGAGTTCGTGGCAGGAGTTCATGAGTAAGTATTTTAAGTGCGCAACAACCGTACACAGGTTTTCCAACACGATGATACGAATGTTTGACGAACAGATTAGTCATCCTCTCTCAGATTATTTATCCATAAAACTTGATGACGACTTTACTTATAAGGGCGGAAGTATTTCAGTTAATAAAGACGGTGAATTGAGCATCTCCGAAATTCTGCGAGCATTTTATTACCGCGGATTATATAAAGCAAGGTTCGATGAAAAACTTCGTACGCTTTCAATCGAAAGCCTCGTTCAATTGGAAGAAGTTGAAGAGAACGAACAGGAATCATCGGTCTTCTTTCGGGAAATTCTTAAACTTCCTACTAATGTTGCAGAAACGCTTAACGCGATGAATGAACTTGGAGCGCTCGGCGCCTTTTTGCCTGAGTTCAAAGAACTTGTCGGTTTTTTTCAGCCTGGAGTTTATCATTGCTATACAGCCGATGAGCATACAATTTTAGCAATTAAAAATCTTGAAGATTTGAGAAATGAAAATTCGGTTAAGGGGAAAATATTTTCCGGACTTAAAGAAAAAGATATACTCTTTCTCGCCGTTCTCCTGCATGATATCGCAAAACCGATCAGTGTTTCCGGTCACGAAATTATTGGAGCTGAAGTTGCTTATACTATTTTGGAGCGTCTTGTTTACAGTCCGGGTGAAATAGATCTTATTAAATTTTTGGTCCGGCACCATTTAACAATGGAGCAGACAGCATTTAGACGAAATTTAAATGATCCGGCAACGCTGGACAATTTTATTTCCATATTCCCTTCGTTAAAATATTTAGACATGCTTTATTTGGTAACATACGCAGATCTGTCCGCTGTAAGTCCGATCGTCTGGAACAACTGGAAAAGCGATCTTTTACTGGAACTCTACAAAAAAGCACGTTTGATGATAGAAGAAAAAATTTCCGGGGAAGAATACCTCTACGCAAACACACTGAAGGTGATAAAACAATCGAAGGAAAGAATAGACGAGAATATGATTGAGCACATAGAATCTATCAACGATTTCGGTTATGTACAGCATTATTCGCAGGACGAGATAAATCAACATATAGAAGAGATAGAAAAAGGTTCAAATGTTTCAGTCTTCTTCAAAGAGGATAACGCTTTCAGTAATATTACTGTTATTACAAAGGATTCTCCTTCGCTTCTTTCCCGACTTTGCGGAGCAATTTCAATCAACGATCTGAATATTCACGACGCGAGAATATTTACCAGAAAAGATGGAGTTGTAATTGACAGTTTTAACGTAACCGATTTCCGGTCGCACGAAATTGTAAATCCCGATAGATATTCAAAAATTGAAGCAGATCTGATTAAAGCCTCGGGTAATGAATTGGAGATCAAAAAAGAATTTACGAAGATGAGATCAAGATGGACACGTCTCGAGTCAAAACTCTTTGGAAGAAAAAGTCGAGTAAAAGTACAATTTGAGGAGCACGATAAATTTACGATAATTGATATTTTTTCGCCGGATCGATTGGGACTTTTATACCAGATCACAAAGAAAATGAATGATCTTAATCTCTCTATTTATTTTGCGAAAATCGCTACCCAAGGCGACGACGTTGTGGATTCTTTTTATACTTTAAGAAATGGCAAAGTAATAAACCACAATGATTACGGGCTTATTGAGATGGAGCTTAAGGGAATTATTGAAGAAATGCTTTGAGGAAAAATGAATTTTATGGAAAGAAATAATCCGATCGGAATTTTCGATTCGGGAATCGGCGGATTGACGGTTGTAAAACAGATAGCAAATTTTTTACCTAATGAGAATATAATCTATTTCGGCGATACTGCCCGCGTTCCATACGGAACAAAATCCAACTCAACTGTAATTGAATACGCAATGCAGGATACAAAATTTTTACTCGAGAAAAACGTAAAGATGATAATAGTTGCCTGCAATACAGTTTCGTCCGTTGCATTGGACCGACTTCGGGAAGAATTTAAAATTCCGATTATCGGAATGATCGATCCCGGGTCGGAAATGGCTTTGAGTGAAACGAAGAACGACCGAATCGGAGTTATTGGAACTAATGCGACAATAAATAACAAAGCTTATTCATCAAAATTAAAAAGCTTGAAGGAAAACCTTCAAATTTTTGAAAAAGCTTGCCCCTTGTTTGTACCGCTCGCGGAAGAAGGATGGCTGGATCATAATGCTACGCGTTTAGTCGCGGAAGAATATCTACATGAGTTAAAAGAGAATGAAATTGATACTCTAATTCTTGGTTGTACTCACTATCCGATTTTGGCTGATACGATTCAGAATGCTGTTGGCGAAGTTAAGTTAATTGACTCTGGAATTGCCGCCGCGCGATTGGTTGAAAAATATTTAGAAGGAAGAGGATTAAAAAATAATTCGCATCAGCTTGGTTACCATGAATATTATGTAAGCGATATCCCGCAAAAATTTAAAGACATTGCCGAAAGATTCCTGGGGAATAAAATTGATAACGTTCACAAAGTAGATCTCGAAAAGTTGATGAGTTATTCTGTTTAATCGGTAAGAAAGTGTTAATCCTTTTTATTAACAAAGATTAGAACCAATTTCTCTCAACTTTCCAGTATTATATTAATACTTAACCGCCAACTGTCCGCAGGCTGCGGCGATGTCGTCTCCCTGAGTATCTCTTACCATCACCATTACATTCTTCTGTTTTAACTTTTCGGCAAACTCCAGTAATTTTGGAAACGGAGTCGGTTCTAAAGTAGCGGCAATTCCCTCCGGATCCATATGTGAGATGCTGTTAAAAGGTATCAGATTAATTTTTGACGGAAGCTGAGCACATAATTTTGAAATAGCTTTAATATCTTCCGCTCGGTCGTTTACTCCCGCAAACATTGTATATTCAAAAGTGATTTTCTGCTTTGTTTCGCGAGCATAATATTTCAACGCGGCAATGTTATCTTCCAACGGATATTTTTTATTGATAGGCATTATCTTGTCGCGGGTTTCATTAAAGCAGGAGTGAAGCGACAGAGCAAGTTTTGATCTGATCCCGGAATCCGCCAACTCCTTGATTTTGCCCGGTATTCCGGCTGTTGAAACCGTGATTTTATTTCTGCTTAACCCTGTAGAAATTTCCGAAGTAAATATTTTAAGCGAAGTCAAAGTCCCGGCAAAATTAAGCAGCGGCTCGCCCATTCCCATATATACTATGTTTGTGATTTTTTCTTTGCCCAACTCTTTCGCAGTTAGAAAATATTGATCCACAATTTCGCCAGGAGTTAAATTCCGCTTGTACCCCATTAATCCTGTGGCGCAGAATTTACAGTCGAGCGGACAGCCGACTTGTGTTGAAATGCAGAGTGTATTCCGGGTTCCTTCTGGGATTAACACAGTTTCAATTTTTTGGTTATCAAAGGTTGAAAAAAGATATTTTATTGTTCCGGTGGAAGAGGAATTTTGAGTTGTAATCAACTCTAGAGATTTTACAAAAGCATTTTCATCCAATTTTTCACGCAGCGCAATTGGAAGATTCCGCATTTCATCAACGTTCACTATTAGATTATCGTACATCCAATTGTAAATTTGCTTCGCACGGAATTTCGGCTCGCTCAGTTCTTCCATAAACTGCTGAAGTTCCTCGAGCGTCTTTCCTTTCAACTCATATTTTAGTTCTATTTTATTCATCTTAAAAAATAGGATTTTTAAAGACTAAAGATATTAATTATTTTGATGAAAATTATTTATCTTAAAATAAAAACCAGTCAAATTAACTATATATTGTCATTTCGAATCGCCGGCGCTTTTTGCCGGAGTGAGAAATCCTAAACAAATAAGAGAAATATTTCTCCTTACTTCGTTCGTCGAAATGATAGTTTAAATTCCGCTTCTATTTAAAACAACTCATTATTGAATTTTCAAATTACTTTGATTAGCTTAAATTTTAAATTCTAATCTGCCAAATCTTAAACCGGAGTTTCAAAATGAATTTCAATCTTACCGAAGATCAAAAAATGATTCAGCAAACTGCAAGAGAATTCGCCCAAACCGAAATTGCTCCAACTGCAGTTGAACGCGACAAAAACTCGGAATTCCCCGCGGAGATAGTGAAGAAAATGGGCGAACTCGGATTTATGGGAATGATGGTTTCGCCCGAATATGACGGAGCGGGAATGGATACGGTAAGTTATGTTTTGGCGATGATTGAAATTTCAAAAGTGGACGCTAGCTGCGGAGTGATAATGTCCGTAAATAATTCTTTAGTTTGTTACGGCCTTGAAAAATATGCCTCAGATCATATTAAAGAAAAATATTTAAAACCGCTTGCACGCGGCGAGAAACTCGGCTCGTTCGCTCTTTCGGAACCGGAAGCCGGAAGCGACGCGACCCAGCAGAAAACCACTGCGGAAAAAGATGGAGACACTTGGGCGTTGAACGGAATTAAAAATTGGATAACAAACGGAACTACCGCCGATTATCATTTGGTGATGGCGCAGACCGATAAGGAAAAAAGACATAAAGGAATTACAACTTTTATTGTGGAAAAGGGAACGCCCGGTTTTACGCACGGACAAAAGGAAGATAAACTTGGAATAAAAAGTTCGGACACTTGTTCGCTGTTATTCGAAAGTTGTAAAGTTCCGGAAGAAAATATCGTCTGGGAAGTTGGAAAAGGTTTTAACTTTGCGATGAACACTTTGAATGGCGGACGAATAGGGATTGCTGCGCAGGCAATAGGAATTGCCGAAGCGTCTTTGGAAAAATCAATTCAATATGCTAAAGAACGGAAAGCGTTTGGAACGGAAATCGCAAATCATCAGGCGATACAATTTAAATTAGCAGATATGTCGGTTAAAGTAGAAGCCGCAAAATTATTAACTCTGCAAGCCGCCGCTTTAAAAGACGCCGGACAAAAATATTATAAAGAAGCCGCGATGGCTAAGCTATACGCTTCAGAAGCGGCAGTTCATTGCGCTCTCGAGGCGATCCAGATTCACGGCGGATATGGTTATGTGCGCGAATATTTAGTCGAGAGGTTCTTACGAGACTCGAAGATTACTGAAATTTACGAAGGAACTTCGGAAATTCAGCGGGTGGTTATTGCAAGAGAACTGCTTAAGGATTAATTTTGACGGACCATATTTTAGAAATTGCGGAAGCTTTATGAAATCAAAATTAATTTTTTTATTGTCGATTATTTTACTCGCAAGTTGCTCTTCCAAAGTACAGAAAGAGGAAAGGGGATTTATAAACGAAATTTATCCCGGCGTTATACATAAACAGATTATTAACCAAGTCGATACTCTATTTGTTAATATTTTAGAGATAGATCTTAGCCGGGACGATTATTATTTGCAAGCTATAAAAGCTGATGATTCACTACTCGGACGCGAAACTGTAAGCGCTATGACTGAACGATTGAAAGCTGACGGTGAAGAAGTGATCGCTGCAATAAATTCTGATTTTTTTATAATTACCGAAGGCGGAGAGCCGGAAAACAACCTTGTAATTAGTTCCCAATTTGCAAAAGGAACTCCCGAAACAGATTCTAAGTACGATGATTTCGACAACATTCACTCACAATTTGCTGTTACCGAAACCGGAAAACCTTTGATCGATCGGTTCCGGTTTGCGGGAAATTTAATTCTGAATAATGCTTCAGTATTCAAAATAAATAGATTTAACTCCCGAACTGACAGTTCAACAATTACATTCTATAACTATTTTCAGGGTGCAAAAACACCAAATTCTAAACCGAATGACAGAGGTTATGAACTGAGTTTAAAACTTCTCTCAGAGAAAAGTGACACTAACGTTTATATTGTTTCAAAGCTGCTTAATTCTGAAGGAGCTAATTCAATCGATCCCAGCGAAGTAATATTATCGGCAAATTGGGAAGCGGCGGATTCTCTAAAAGAACTCATCTCCATTGGCGATACGATAAAAGCGGTTTTCAAACTTTTCCCATCAGACGATAAAATTTTTACATCTACAGGTGGTTGGGGAAAAATTGTGGAAGACGGAAAAAATATTGCCGCTTCAGTTGATTCGGCTGAGGGGACATTTCCTAAATTTTCTGAAGTAAAACATCCGCGAACCGGAATTGGAATTTCGAAAGACGGTTCTTATGTTTATTTTATTACTGTCGACGGAAGACAGGAAAGCAGTTCCGGCGCAAGTCTCAAAGAGTTTGCTGATTTGATGATACAAGAAGGAATTTATGAAGGACTAAACTTTGACGGCGGCGGCTCCACAACAATGGTGGTTGAGGGAAAAATCGTAAATCATCCTTCGGATAAAACCGGCGAAAGACCAGTTGGTGTTGGGCTTGCGCTCGTAAAAAAAAATGATAAGAACTAATCTAATTGCCGTAATTATTTTCTTCGTCCTGGCTAGCCAGGTTTTTGCTCAGGAGGATTTGGAACGATGGGAGAAAGCTGAAGTTTCATATCAAATGCCGGTCATCAAAAAAGAAAATGTAAATCCGGGAAGAGGAAATATTTTTTCTTCGGCAGTCTACGGCGCTCAGCAGACTTACAAATTTTTATTTTCGGATGTGGACGGAGATAATTGTCCCTTTTATCCTTCCTGTTCTCATTTTTTCGTAGAATCAGTTAAAGAAACAAACCCAGTAAAAGGATATTTGATGTTCATCGATCGATTCACGCGCGATACAAATTTTTTCAAATATTATGACGATTACACTATTCACGAATCTGGAAGATTTTATGATCCGGCTTATCTTTATACTTTAGATAACAAAAATATTATCGGCAATCTCGAAAAAGAAAAATCAAATTGATTTTGAAAAATCTACTTCTCATTCTCTTCATTCAATTATTATTTTTTGATTTACTGGTTTGTCAATCGGGAAATGAAGATTTTTTTTCCTCCGGGAACAGAATAAAATTTGCCAATCATCTATTTTTACAGAATGATTTTCTTAGGGCGGCTGAAGAATACCGTGCGGGGCTTTCGGAAATAAATACTGATACCGCTCGATTTAAAATGGCACTAAGCCTTGAAGAGATCGGACGATATTCCGAAGCGGCCGATAATTTCAAATCTCTTTTCTTTCATTCCAATTTAAGCGGTTCTGCAAAACTCGAATTTTACCGATCGATATTTTTATCCGGTAGGTACGAAGATTTAAAAGAATATTCCGAAATGGAAGTTTATTCTCCGGATGAATTTGAAAAAGAAATCGAAAGGATGAAAATCCTTTCGTATCTCCTAGAACAAAAACGAATTTCAAACCTGAACGATCTTTTCCTGTTTTTCGAAAATGAAGACGCGGCAGTGTTGAAAGATTTTTACTTGAAGAGGAGGAAACCTTCCTCCAAAAGTCCATGGAAAGCTGCAGCGCTTTCGGCTGTTCTTCCCGGAGCCGGAAAAATATACGCGGGAAAATATGGAGACGGAATTACAGCTTTCATTTTAACAGGATTGCTGAGCTATTTAGCTTACGACAATTTTGAAGCGGAACATCAAACAAGAGCATGGATTTTTACCGGACTTGCGGCTTCTTTTTATGCCGGGAATGTTTATGGTTCAGCAGCAGCAGTTCACATTTACAATGCCGGTATAAAGTTTTCGCTCGATAATGATCTGCAGTTTTTTATAAAAGAAAATGATTATTTTTTGCCCCAACCAATCTTTGGTGGAGAATGAGGATCATCATTTTAAATATTTTGTTTTTCTTTTACGCTGCCGCAAACGTAAACGCTCAAAGTACCCGGCTGCAAAACCAATTCGATTACGCGAAAAATCTTTATGAAAATGAACTCTACTTTGACGCCGTTACCGAATTAAAACGCTTGTTGTTTTTTGACGAAGAAGAAAAATACGTTTACGATTCTCAGATGATGATGGGGCTTTCATATAAAGCGGGCGGAAAATTTTCCGAAGCTCTCGACCATTTTACCCTTGCCGAAATGTCGACAGATTCCAGCCATCAAATATTTGAAGCCAGAATTGAAAAAGTAAAAATAAATATTCTAAGAAGAACGACTGAGCAGGCGTTTCAAATTTTGAGGGAATTAAAAAAAGATTCCGAATTTTCAGAAGTTCAAGATGAAATTAATTACTGGGAAGGATGGGCTTTTATTTTTTCGAATGATTGGAAAGCGGCTGCAAAAAGATTTAACTCTATCGATCCCGATCATCCGCTTAAAAAAATAGCCTTAAACACTGACGAAAAGAAATATTCAGTTACTTTTGCAAAAGTAATTTCTTATATTTTGCCTGGTGCGGGACAATTTTACACCGGTAATTATTTGTCCGGGGCTTTGTCTTTAGGATGGAATGCGCTGTTCGGATATTTATCGATAAATGCATTTATAGAAGAGCGTGTTTTTGACGGAATAATAATTTCAAATTTGCTCTGGTTCCGATTTTACCGGGGAAATATTCAAAACGCCGGGAAATTTGCCATTGAAGAAAACAGGAAAATTTCCAACAGAACATTAAGGTATTTACAAAAAGATTATCAAGGTGAGAAACCGTGAGATTAACAGAAGAAGAAATAAGAAAAATTACGATGAATGCTATCAATGAGCTGGGTGATAATGCCTCGCCGGGCTTAGTGCGCAAAGTGGTTTCCAAAGCCGTTCAGCAAGCGGGCGCATATGAAGGAATTCCGGAACCGGATCAATCTTCGGGGAGAATTATTTTAACCAGTTTCGGATTAAATAAACCGGGCGTAGTCGCTTCCGTTACTCAGACGCTTGGCAGCTGCAATTGCGACATTCAGGATATAAGTCAAAAACTTATGGGCGATTTTTTTACGATGATAATGGTGATCGATATTACAAATTCGGAGAAAGACCTAAAAGATATTCAGGACGAACTATCGCGCGTGGCGGATGATATGAAAATAAAAATATACGTCCAGCACGAAGATATATTCCGCAGTATGCATAGAATTTAATGAATAGTGATTCAGTAATTATGGAGTTTTAAGAATGCCATACGAGTTTGAAGAAATACTCGATACAATAAAAATGACCGAGATTGAACATTTCGATATACGAACCGTTACGCTTGGAATTAGTCTTCGAGATTGTTTTGATAGAAATATTAAAGTTGCTAAACAAAAAGTTTATGATAAAATTTTAAAGTATGGCCGCCGTCACGTAGAGTATGCTAAAGAAGTGGAACGGCAATACGGAATTTCAATTGCAAATAAGAGAATCTCGATCACTCCGGTTTCAATACCATTCGACGCATATAAATCTGAAGAATTTTTGGAGATAGCAAAAACATTGGACTTGGCGGCTGAAGAAGTGGGAGTTGATTATCTTGCGGGATTTTCGGCACTCGTTCAAAAAGGATTTACAAACGGAGAACTGGAATTGATTAAAACAATTCCTTACGCTCTTTCGGAAACAAAGCGTGTCTGCTCCAGCGTTAACGTAGCAACCACAAAAGCCGGAATAAATATGGACGCTGTTGCGATGATGGCTGATGTGATTAAAGAGACGGCGGAAAGAACAAAAGAACGCGATTCGATAGGCTGCGCCAAGCTAGTGGTTTTCTGCAATGTGCCGGAAGACAATCCTTTCGTTGCAGGCGCATTTCACGGTATTAGCGAGGCGGAAGTCGCGCTTAATGTTGGCATAAGCGGACCGGGAGTTGTATTACAGGCTTTGCGTGAAGCGGGAAACGCCGACCTTCAGCATTTAGCCGAAGTTATAAAAAAAACCATATTCAAAATTACACGTGCCGGTGAATTGATGGGACGGAAAGTTGCCGAAAAACATAATGTAGAATTCGGAATTGTAGATGTTTCTTTGGCTCCTACTCCGGCAGAGGGGGACAGTATAGCGGACATTTTAAAAGAGATGGGTCTGGAAGATGTTGGCGCGCCCGGCACAACCGCTGCACTGGCGATGCTGAACGATAGCGTTAAAAAGGCAGGATTGATGGCTAGCACTTCTGTTGGAGGAATGAGCGGAGCATTTATACCTGTAAGCGAAGATCAGGGAATGATAAGCGCGGCGGAGAAGGGACATCTTTCGATCGAAAAATTAGAAGCGATGACTTCGGTATGCTCGGTCGGGCTCGATATGATCGCGGTTCCTGGCGACACACCCTCAACATCCATTGCAGGAATAATAGCCGATGAATGCGGAATCGGGATGATAAACGATAAGACAACGGCAGTTAGAATTATTCCCGCTTACGGTAAGAAGGTTGGAGAGTTTGTTGATTACGGCGGATTGCTGGGGAAAGCGCCGGTGATGGAAGTGCGTAATTTAAGCTGCGAAAAATTTATAAAGCGGGGCGGTAGAATACCGGCTCCGACAAGAAGTTTAACAAATTAAAGTTTTATGGAGGATAAATGAAAAAAGGTTTGTTTGTTGGATGCGGAGTAGCGGCTGTAATTCTTCTCATCATTGTGGGATTTGCGATGTGGGGCGTAGGAGTTTATAATAATTTAGTCGGTTTGAATGAAGATGTTGTCCAGCGCTGGAGCCAGGTCGAAAATCAATATCAAAGAAGAGTTGATCTTATTCCAAATTTAGTTAATACAGTAAAGGGTGTTGCCGATTTTGAACGCGAAACTTTTACGGCGGTAACAGAAGCGCGTTCCAAAGTTCAGGAAATAAACGTAACGCCGGAAATGCTCGATAATCCTCAGGCAATGCAACAGTATCAAAACGCACAGGAAAATCTTGGCAGTGCATTATCGCGGCTGCTCGTTACGGTAGAGGCATATCCGCAATTAAAAGCAAACGAGAATTTTCTGCAGCTTCAGGCTCAATTGGAAGGCACAGAAAACAGAATAGCCGTTGAGAGGATGAAGTTCAATCAATCGGTTCAAACTTATAACACTAAAATAAAAAGATTCCCAGCCAATTTTGTTGCCGGAATTACGGGCTTTAACGAAAAAGCTTATTTTGAAGCCGCAGAAGGTGCGGATGTTGTACCGGAAGTCCAGTTTTAATGAAGATAATTATTTCCATATTATTTTTAATTTTAACAAGCGGGATCATCGCACAACCCGAAATTCCGCTTGTTAAAAATTATGCCAACGACTATACTAATACTTTAAGCCCTGAACAGCTCGCTAATATCAACCGTGCTTTAATCAATTTTGAAGACTCTACTTCCACTCAAATTGTTTTTTTAATGATTTCATCATTGCAAAATTACCCGCTTGAAATGTATACATTCGAAGCAGCGGAAAAAAATAAAATCGGAACTAAGGAAAACAGCAACGGTCTTCTGTTCTTTATCGCCAAGGAAGATAAGAAGATGAGGATTGAAACCGGCTATGGATTGGAAGGAGCATTGCCGGACGCGCTCGCGAGTTCAATTCTTCGAAATGAAGTAAGGCCTTATTTCCAAAAAGGTGATTATTACAGTGGAATTGTTTCCGGCTTAAATGCAATTCTAGCAGCGACTGTCGGTGAATATAAACAAGATACGCGGAGCAACGACGACGGAGACGAGAAAGGATTTCCGCTTGTTTACATTATCATTTTTATATTGATGTTTCTTTTTGGAAGAGGAAGAAGAGGAGGAATTTTGCCTTTCATCTTCCTCGGCGGACTTGGCGGCGGAAGAAGCGGAGGTTTTGGCTCGGGAGGATTTGGAGGAAGTTCGGGCGGCGGATTCGGTGGATTTTCAGGCGGCGGCGGAGGTTTTGGCGGTGGCGGGGCAAGCGGAAGCTGGTGAAATGCGAGACGGTCAAATATTAAATGTCAAACGTGAGTCGGAAAATATTTAATATAAAGTGTTAAAGATGCAGCGAGAAGTGCAAATTTTTTATTTGTGATCATAGCGCCTTCTTCGTGTTCTTTGTGGTTAAGCTTTTTGTGTCAAAAGTCAAACGCTAAATGGACATTAAATCAATCCTGTCTGCTTCTTAGTTTTTAATCTTGCAATTTTTAACTTTATAATCGTTCTTATCTTTTAAGAACGCTCTCATAATAATCAACATATTGCGGGACGATAAGTTTTTTGTCGAAATTCCTTACCGCACGGTTTCTCGCATTCTCAGAAAAGACTTTATATTTTTTTTCATTCTTCAGCAGATCGATAGAATATTTTGCCATCCTTTCAATATCGCCGATTTCCGAAATGAATCCGGTTTCATTGTGAATATTCAATTCCGGCAACCCGCCGACGCTCGTGCTTATAACCGGAATTCCGCACGCCATCGCTTCGAGCGCCGAAAGACCGAAACTTTCCGATTGAGACGGCATTAAAAATAAATCCGACGAACTTAGAATTTCCACAAGCGCGTCCTGCTTCCCGAGGAAAATTACATCGTTGTAAATATCCAATTCTCGCGCGAGTCTTTCACACTCGGATCTATCCGGACCGTCGCCTACCAAAACGAGTTTAGCGGGAATTTCTTCCTTCACCAAATTCAATATCCTTATTGTGTCAGGTACTCTTTTAACGGCTCTGAAGTTTGAGGTATGCACCAAAATTTTTTCTCCGTTCGGCGCAAATCTTTTCCTGAACGGTTCGTTCGTCATCGGTTTATAAAGTTCCGTATCAATAAAATTGTAGATGATCCGGATATCGGCGCAGATATTATAATTCGTAATTGTCTTCTCTTTTAGAAACCGGGAAACAGCCGTAACTCCGTCGCTCTCTTCTATGCTGAATTTTACAAGCGGCATAAATGATGGCTCTAACCCGACCAAAGTAATATCCGTTCCGTGCAGCGTAGTAATTATTTTTATATCGGAATTAGCTTTCTTTAAAATCTGTTTTGTTAAATATGCGCTTACCGCGTGTGGTATTGCGTAATGAACATGTATCAAATCTAATTTTTCATATTCAATCACTTCAAGCATTTTACTGGTTAACGCCAGACTATAAAGCTGATGTTCAAATAAAGGATAACTGCTCAATTCAACTTCGTGAAAATAAATATTCTCTACAAAATGCGTCAAACGCTGCGGCATAGCGTAACTTATAAAATGTACTTCGTGCCCTTCAGCAGCAATAGCTTTTCCCAATTCGGTTGCCACAACACCGCTTCCACCGTATGTCGGATAACAAGTAACACCAATTTTCATCCAGGATTCCCATTTCTATTTTTCTCTAACAATATAATTATATAAATTTGTTTGGAATTTACATACAACATTTTAAGATAATGAAATTATTAGTTATAGGGCACTCGGTTTTAGATAAAATAATATTGAAGGATGAAGTTAAAATTCAGCCGGGGGGAATTTATTATTCGGTTTTAGGATTTACTAACCTCGCTCAACCGGGCGATGAAGTTTATCTTCTTACTTCAATGGATGCAGATAATCGTTTATATTTCGATAGCGCGTTTTCAAAAGTTCAAAAAGATTTTATCCGGAATACAAAATCGATTCCTAAAGTTACGCTTCATATTTCTCAATTAACAGAACGGTGCGAAGGTTATGAAAATCTGACCAGCAAACTTGAAATTCGTGATTGGGATTCTCTGAAAAATTTTGACGGCATATTTATAAATATGATAACCGGCTTCGATATTGATCTTTCCGATCTGAAAAACATAAGAAATAATTTTAACGGAAAGATTTTTCTGGATATCCATACTTTATCGAGAGGCTACGATGAAGAAACGGGGAAAAGAGAATTTAGAGTAATTCCCGACGCCGATGAATGGATCAAATGCATTGATATTATCCAGGTAAATGAGAAAGAATTATTTTCGTTAAGCGATGAAAAAGATCCGGATAAAATTATCAAAAAAGTTTTTAATCTTGGTGCAGAAATATTGATAGTTACAAAAGGGGAAAAAGGCGCGGAAGTCTATTACATCAATAAAATGGGGCTTCAAAAAATAAAAGAAAAAGCCATAGACGTTGAAACGAAAAATAGTGTAGGCTGTGGTGATATTTTTGGTTCAGCTTTTTTTTATTTATATATTAAAACGAAGGACGTGGAAGCGGCTTTGAAATTGGCAAATCGCGCGGCCGGAATTTCTGCATCCTATGAAAATTTAAAAGAATTTGAAAATTTAAGAAATGATATCATCAGAAAATTTAATTAAGAAAAGAATAATGATTGTCGGCTCCAACGGAATGCTTGGGCAGCGACTTGTAGAATTCTATCTTGCGAAAGAGAATGTTGAACTTCTCGGAGTGTCCGCTGAAGATTCGTCAGTAATTAAAAGCATTGATTATAAAAAAATAGACATTACCGATAAAGCAAATATCAAAAAAACACTCTATGATTTTTATCCCGATTTTATTATCAATACTGCTGCTTATACTAATGTTGACGGTTGTGAATCTGAAAAAGAGACTGCCTGGAAAGTGAATGCGCTTGGGCCGGAATATCTTGCTTTTTTTTCGATGGCTGTCGGCGCTCATCTCATTCATATTTCTACCGATTATGTTTTTGACGGAACCGCCGGACCTTATTCGGAAAAAGATAAACCAAACCCGATAAGTTATTATGGGCGTTCCAAACTTGCCGGAGAAAATGCAGTCCGTTCTTCGCGAAATGATTTTACAATAATTAGAACCAATGTCCTATACGGTCCGGCAAAATACGGTCGCCCCGATTTTGTGAAGTGGGCGGTGAATAGTTTGCGGGATAAAAAGGAGATTCGGATCGTGACGGATCAGATAAATAACCCGACTTATATTGACGATCTTGTAAACGCGATAGGAAGAATTATAGAATTTAAAAAACGCGGTATTTATAATATCGGGGGACCGGAGTTTCTTTCCCGTTACGATTTTACTTTACGCATTGCGGATTATTTTGATCTTGATAAGAACCTGATTAAAAAAATAATAACCGAAGAGCTGAATCAACCTGCACCGAGACCGTTAAAATCGGGACTTATAACATTAAAAGCGGAAACAGAATTTTCGTATAAACCGCGTTCAATAGAAGAAACATTTTTCTTGATGAAGAAAGAGATCGATTTATGAAAAAAATACTCTTATCAATTTTTATTTTACTGGGAATTACAATTAACGCTCAGGAAGCTTTCCCGGAATGGGCGAAGGGAATTGTATGGTACCAGATATTTCCTGAAAGATTCCGCAATGGCGACGAATCAAACGATCCCGGAATGGAAAAAGTTTTTGATAATGATGATGAAGGAAATGAAAGTTGGCGGATCACTCCTTGGACGAGTTCCTGGTTCGAGCGTTCCGATTGGGAAAGAAACACCAGAAGAGATATGCCGGAAGTAATTTATTTTAGAAGATACGGCGGCGACATTCAGGGAATTATAAATAAATTGGATTACCTAGAAAATTTGGGAATTGACGCGATTTATTTGAACCCGATGTTCGACGCGCCTTCGCTTCATAAATACGACGGAGCGACTTATCATCACATTGACGCGAATTTTGGCCCCGATCCGCGCGGTGATATCGCTTTAATAGAAGGAGAAAAACCGTACGATCCCGAAAGTTGGATCTGGACTTCTGCCGATGAATTGTTTGTAAAACTTATTAACGAAATTCATAAGCGCGATATGCGGATAATTATCGACGGAGTTTTTAATCATACCGGAAGAGATTTTTTCGCTTTTAAAGATGTGCTGGACAAAGGAGAAGAATCGATGTTCGCCGATTGGTATTCTATTGAACAATTTGACGATCCTGATACGCCGAACGACGAGTTTGATTATAAAGGCTGGTGGGGAATTAAATCACTTCCCGAATTTAACCGGGACGAAGATAATTTGCTGCCGGGGCCTAAGGAATATATCTTTGCTTCTACAAAAAGATGGATGGACCCGAACAAAGACGGTGATCCTTCGGACGGAATTGACGGCTGGCGTCTGGATGTTGCACGTGAAGTTCCAATGGGATTTTGGAAAGAGTGGAGCGCACTTGTGAAATCTGTTAATCCCAAAGCATACATTTCCGGCGAGTTGTGGGAAGATTCTCCCGATCTGGTAGGCGAAGACAAGCCGTTCGATGCTTTGATGAATTACAGTTTCGCGATGGCTGTGAATGATTACTTCATCGCCCAAGTAGATAAAATCAAAACATCTGAGTTTATTGAACGATTGAAAAAAATACAGCTTAATTATTCATTTAACACTTTGCTTGTTTTGCAGAATTTACTTTCGAGCCACGACACCGATCGTTTAGCTTCGATGGTTATAAATCCCGATAGAGATTACGACAGAGACGCGCGGGAAGATAACCCGGATTATGATCCGCGCAAATTAACGCCCAAAGAATACGAATATATGAAATTAATTGTTGCATTTCAGATGACCTACATCGGAAGCCCGATGATTTATTACGGCGATGAAGTAGGAATGTGGGGAGCCGACGATCCGCACGACAGGAAGCCGATGGTTTGGGATGATTTAATGTACGAGAATGAAGTAATTGATGAATCATCAGGATTCAAAAAAGGGTACGGATCTTATCTTGTAGAACAGAACAAAGATCTCTTAAAATTTTACAAAAAGATGATTGAACTGAGAAAAAGAAGTGAGGCTATACAATACGGCGGTATAAATTTCATCTACTTTAATGACGAAAAACAGAGTTTTGTTTTTTCCAGGATGTTTAACGACGACGCGGTTCTGGTTGCTTTTAACATTGGGGAGACGGCTGATGTGATAGAACTCGACTTCGAAAATAATAAAGTTGAAGCCGAAGAAATGTTCGATTTAAGTCCGCTTGAAATTAATGAAAAAATTCAGATAACTGTTCCGGCAAAATCATTCAAAATATATCAGTTAAAATAGGCAAAAAAAATCATGGGTTACATTCTTCCCTGTGTGAGGCTCAATTCACCAAAAAATAAAAAGAGGAAGCGGCAATAATAATCCAAAGTGATATAAGAAAAATTTTGAATATTTTATCTTTTTTTAATCTTTTCTGGATTATTCTATTGTCTGCTGAGGCGTTTACTTTTTTGAAGTCGCCGTCAGCCGGATTCCAGGATCCGTAATTCATTATTGTTGTATTATTATTATTCATGTCCATATCCATATTCGTATCAATCCCAAAATAGTATCGTAAGAAAAATCTAAATGTTTAATTATTAACTTTGACGGTTTGTACTTTATAAGGAAGAAAAAAGTTTCCGGGCGCAGTTATCCGGCGATATTAAATTTCATTAATATAATTACGGCAGTTTTGGAAGTAAAATTATCCACGTTTAAAAAGCTCTTCTTACTGATTGATGTTCTTTGTTCAATTTCTCAATTCTTTTTTTACGCGTTTCAATTTCTTCTTCGGAGTCCAAGTGCATTGCCCAAGGCACAATAAATGAAAATTCTTTTTTTATTTTCAAATAATGCCGATAATGCTGGTGTATAACCCCGGTTTTACTTTTACCGCTTAATGAATCGTTATTTGGCGATTTTGTATTCATCTCACCCTCAATTTATTGAGACACTTAATGGAGTGGGTAACATTCGAAGAGAATAATGTCTTTATATAATATAATTTATTGGGGCGAAAAATCAAGGTATTTTGATTAATGGATTTGTTAAATTTCGGTTAAGGTTTTAAGGGAAATTTATTCATCCATAAAAAGGTTATCACTATGAGTTTAAATGAAGAACAAGTTTTTGATAAAGAAAAGATTTTAAGTACGCAGGAAGATATTTGGAGGATATTCAGAATAATGGCCGAGTTTGTTGAAGGATTTGAAACGATGGCAAAAATAAAGCCGAGCATTTTGGTATTCGGATCGGCGAGAACTAAGCCGGATGAAAAATATTACAAACTTACGGTAGAAGTTTCTAAAGAATTGGTAAAGCGGGGATTTGGGGTAAGCACGGGCGGTGGACCCGGAATTATGGAAGCCGCGAATAAAGGCGCGCAGGAAGCCGGCGGCAGTTCCACCGGAATCAATATCGAACTTCCGCACGAACAGGACCCGAATCCATTTATCGACCGCGACAAACTTTTATCGTTCCGATATTTCTTCGTGCGTAAAGTTATGTTCTTCAAATACTCGCAAGGCTACGTAATGATGCCCGGCGGATTTGGAACTATGGATGAATTTTTTGAAGTTCTAACCTTAATACAAACTGGAAAAACCGCCAAAGTTCCTGTTGTGCTTATGGGAACAGATTACTGGAGTTCGTTAGTCGATTGGATTAAAGAGAAACAACTGAAAACAAAATACATCAGCGAGCAGGATATGAAATTGTTTGCGCTTACGGATGATCCGGTTGAAGCCGCAAACATTATAGAAAATTTTCATTCGGGGAAAGTCTTCACACCGAATTTTTGATAGATTAATTATTCCATAAACTTCGGAGTTCTTTCATTGAAAAAGATAATTTTATTTTTGATTATTTTATCTTCAACAATTATAGCGCAAAAACTTGAACTTGGATTTAGAGCCGAATGGAACGGTTTGAAACTAAACATCGCAAATGAGGAAGATGATTTTGTTTATAACGATCATCTTCCAAGCAGTTTTCAGGGTTTGGTTGGATTTTATCTTACCGATAATATAGTTCTCCAGCCGAGAATTGGAGCAGAAGTTTACATTGCAAATTTTGCGGGAATGGAATATTCGTTATTTCTAAATTATAAGTTTAAGAAACAAATCTACGCAATTGCGGGAATAATTCGTCATTCTACCATCGCCGATTGGAATTCCGGCTCGCGAGACGATACTATAGGAACTCATCAAAAAAGATATAATATACCTGCGTTTGGATTTGGATTTATTCCTTATAAGGGCTGGACTATTGAACTGATGTATTTGGAAGCCGGCAACGTAGAAATTTCTTATATGGCAAATGTTAACGACGAAGGGAAATATCTCGGTAAAAAACCGCATGGATATTTAAACTGGGCGGTTAAATTGAGTGTCGGATATACTTGGATTTTCCCGTTTGATTAGTAGAGACGGGATTAATCCCGTCTCTACCCTTAAGTTACAATTCTTAATCTTTCATTCTCTTGCCGTGTTCTTCGTGGATGAAGATCCAACCAACAACTTTTCCGATATCTATCTGTTCAAAATTTTTCCAGAATCTTTTATTCCTGACGTGAAGCGAACTTGTGTCAGACGCTGTTATAGATTCGGCTTCGTCCATAATCGATTTTATCCTGTTCTGCCAACGCTCCATATTTACCGGACGCAGATCGACCCAGCCGTCTTTAGTCCATAAATCAAGATTCTTTTCATTTATTTCCAAATGGTCTTCGCCGCGGTAAGGCGGAATTTTTATCATACTTCCGCGCAATAATTTTTTCCCATCCGGCAATAAAATCGGTATCCCAATAGAAATAATTTCATTTTTCAGATTTTCATTTTCATTTAAATAGTTAAATGATTTTTCAGACATTTCTTCGACTGATTCTTCGAGAAGCGCCGGCATTGATTTGTAAATCTGCTTCAGAATATTTATCTCGTGCAGAAGTTTGGAAAGGCGCGGAGGTCCCAACTGCTCGAAAGCTACGCTTTCAACATTATGAGTTTTTTCCAATTCTTCTAAAAGTTCAACGGCGGAGTTTTGCAGAAATCCTGCGCGGTAAGTCGGAGCAAGAGACGCGTTATCCAAAGCGTTTATTACATCGTGCCCGGTATTTCCGCCTTTGATTTCGTAAATTGCGTCATCGGCAATTTCTTCGGGAGTAACGTATTCCATTTGTCCCTGCGAAGTTATCGTCTCAAATTCACCGCGCGAAAATGTTCCGTTTTCTCCGGTGTCAATAAATACCGATTTCAAAGTGTTGCCGGTCTTAGTAAATTCTTTTTCCGCTTTAAGGCTAAACATTCCATCCAATTCAACCGCGTCTTCAAAGGGAATATTTTCAATCTCCACAGCTTTTCCGTGTTTCCTTATTTCTCCGTAGCCGATTCTTTTCCAGGCAATGGCGGCGGTAGGTTTTATCTCTTTTGTAATCGCTCCTTCCGGAGTTCGTCCCATCAAAAACAGAAGCAGAGTATGCGCTCCGGCAACCGCGGATTTGCTGAGCAGAACGCGAGATGGTTTTTCCTCACTATGAGTGTAAGGAATATTCAATCCCATTCCGCCCGTACCGCTTGTGCCTATTTTCAAATAAATCTCCGTATTAGCTTTATTCATCGAAGCGTATAAAATTTGGATATGTCGAATTAACTGCGGGACATACAAAGTACAGATTAATTTTTCCGTCTCATCAACAAGGCTGTCTCGGTTTTCATCTTCTTTAATAGTTTTTTTTATTTTTCGGTAAGTCGAATAAACATCCTGATACGCTATGCCTGTAGCGGAATTGATGCTGTCGATAATTATTTCCGGTTTGTATTTCATCACCAATTGATAAATTGAAGATTTTTCCAGAATATCATCGGTCAATTCTTCCATAGTATCGCTCATTAAGATTCTGCGTTTTTCCTTGTCTTCAAGAAGAGCGAAACGATTTTCATCTTTGAATTCATTGCGCACAAAAATATTTCCCCACCAGGGAATAAAATAATTTTCGGGAAGTTCTGGGTAATCGTTTTGAAGTTTTGCCGCGTATTCTTCGGCTTCATTTTTAAATAATGAAGTAACAATTATGCGTTTCGGTTTCTCATGTATTATCTTTCTAACAATCGCATTACCAACTAAACCGAATCCGCCAAGAACTAGAACTGTTTTGTTTTGAATATTCATCAATACTCCATTTAATTTCGATTTTGATCTTAAAAACTATTATTTCTAAAAACGTTAAACAAGTAAAATAAGATATTTTGATATTTATTTTGAAAAAAGCGATTTATAATTGATTAAAATAAAGGCTATTTGTAGATTTGAACATTATATAACTTAAGAATGCTAACATGAAAATTTCCGATATACTTAAACCAGAAAAAATTATAGCTGAATTTAAAAGTGTTGAAAAAGATTCCGTCATAAACGAGTTAATAGATATATTTAAAGATGACGAACGCGTTAACGATATTGATGAAGTGCGCAAATCAGTATTGGAAAGGGAAAAAATAATGTCCACCGGAGTTGGGAAAGGTTTTGCAATTCCACATGGAAAAAGCAATGGCGTTAATGATATTATTGCAGGCTTTGGAAAAACCAAAAAGCCGATTGATTTTGCCGCGTTAGACGACGAGCCGGTTAATCTGGTTTTCCTTTTGGTAGGTAAAGAAAACTTGGTGGGACCGCATATAAAACTTTTGAGTCGGATTTCGCGCATGATGAACAAAGATGAATTTCGTGATTCACTTCTTCAAGCAAAAACCGCCGAGGAAATCTATGACGTCTTCGAGGAAGAAGAAGAAAAATATTTTGAAATTTCCTAAAATGATATAATATGATAAAAGCTATTACCGGGACTAAAGATATTCTTCCCGATGAAATAAAAAAGTGGAATTATCTTTCTGATATTGTCAATTCTGCGATGAAGAATTTTAATTACAAAGAAATTCGGACTCCAGTTTTTGAAGAGACGGCTCTATTCAGCAGAGGAATAGGAGAAGCGACCGACATTGTAAGCAAAGAGATGTATACTTTTTTAGATCGGAGTGAAACGCGTATTACTCTTAAGCCGGAGATGACCGCTTCTGTCGTACGCGCGTACGTTGAACATTCAATAAATAAACAGCAGAACCTAAGTAAATTTTTTTACATCTCTCCTATGTTCAGACAGGAACGACCGCAAGCCGGCAGATTCCGCCAATTTCATCAATTTGGTGCCGAGGTTCTCGGCAGTTCTAATCCGGCTCTCGATGCGGAAATGATAATACTCGCTTATGATATTTTGAATAGACTCGGACTTGGAGGATTGAGCGTAAAAATAAATTCGCTCGGCGTTCCGACTTCACGCGAAAAGTATAAAGAAGTTTTGCGCAGATATCTTCAAGAGAAAAAATCCGGACTATCCGACGAAAGTAAAACCAGATTTGAATCTAATATTATGCGTATCTTCGATAGCAAAGACGAGCGCGATAAAGTAATTATGGAGAACGCTCCTTTATTGATGGAACATTTGGACGACGAAAGTCTGGAACATTTTGAAGAAGTTAAACAGTTATTGCTGGCGGCAAAAATTCCTTACGAAATCGATCCAAAGCTTGTACGGGGATTGGATTATTACACGCACACTACTTTCGAAATTACGAGCGAAAGCGTCGGTTCGCAAAACGCTTTATGCGGCGGTGGAAGATACGATCTGCTGGTTGAACAATTGGGTGGAGCGCCGACTCCGGGAGTCGGATTCGCAGCCGGAATGGAAAGAATATTGCTCGCGTGCGAAAACCAGGGATTATTAAATTTGCCGGATGACGAAATTGATATTTATATTGCATTATTAAATAAGGAATTAAAAAACGAAGCTTACTCTCTTGCTGTTTTTTTTAGAAGAGAAAATTTTTCAGTTGAATTGGATTACTCGCAGCGAAGCGTAAAAGCCCAAATGCGTGAAGCCAATAAAATAAACGCTAAATATGTTCTGTTCCTCGGCGGCGATGAAAACGAAGATGGAAAAGTTACATTGAAAAATATGTCGGAAGGCGTTCAGGAAATTTACGATAAAGACGAACTTAATAAAATCATCAATAAAATCAGATAAATATTTGCCGTTAAAAAAACCAAATAATATTCCAAAAATTCCAAAGACGCGGAAGAAAAAAACCGAAGCGGCATTGGCGGCAATACCGGCGCCGAAACCGGATAAAGTTGAATACCGATGTAAGGCGGCTTTCAAATATGATTCCGTTGAACAAAAGGAGTTAAGCGCTTTCATTATAGAAACGGCAGTTGAATTTACTAGCTTTGTCTACGAGGTTTCAGTTGAAGTAGTAAAAGAGAAAAGGGAAATTTTAGTTTTACTACTCGGGTTAAAATCGAAAACCAATCTTGCCCCTCGGGTTCAGCCGGCTAGAACCGAAATATCCTTTGAAGACCTAATAGGAGATTATGCGGTTAAAGTTGTTAAGCAGGACGGCTGCATTAACGAAGCTCATTTTTATTTTGATAAATTCAATAAGAATATCAAGCTAAAAGAAACTTACATTCCGGAAAAAGAAAACAACCGCCGCTTCTGCGAATTCCTCGTAGCCGAAGAAGAATTCGAATTCCAAGATTAATTATGGAATATATTTATGGAAGAAAGCCGGTATTGGAAGCATTACGAACAGAAACTCAGCTGGAAAAAATTATTATACAATTCGGGCAAAAAGGTCCTGCTGTAAACGAAATTAAAACTCTCGCAAAAAAACAAAAAGTAAGAGTTTCCGAAATTCCACCTGCGAAATTTAATTCTATCTTAAAAGGGAAGAACACTCAGGGAATAATAGCGCTCAAAAGTCCGCAAAAAGAATTTTCGCTGGAAGAAATAATTTCCGTTTCAAAGAAGAACAAGTTTCCGTTTTTACTTCTGCTGGATTCGATACAGGATCCGCATAATCTCGGCGCAATTTTAAGAACAGCCGAATGTGCGGGCGTTGATGGAGTTATCGCAACAATCCACAACAGCGCTCCGATCACAGAAAC
This sequence comes from uncultured Melioribacteraceae bacterium, assembly GCA_963821715.1. Lineage (GTDB taxonomy): Bacteria > Bacteroidota > Ignavibacteria > Ignavibacteriales > Melioribacteraceae > CAWGET01. The sequence goes on along the minus strand of CAWGET010000004.1, from coordinate 21,267 downwards.
TGTAGAGAAAACTTCAGCCGGAGCTTTATCTCATCTCAAAATAACCAAAGTAAGCAATCTAAATCAGACGATAAAAAATTTAAAGGATGAAGGATTTTGGATCGTCGGATCCACTTTGGAAAACTCGAAAAATTATACCGAAGTTGATTACCAAATGCCGGTTGCGCTAATAATGGGGAACGAAGAAAAAGGGATTAGAAAACTGGTAGCTGATAACTGTGATTTTCTAGTAAAAATTCCGATGCCCGGAAATCTGCAATCCCTCAATGTTTCTGTAGCTGCCGGAGTTTTGATGTTTGAGATCGTTAGGCAAAGAGGTTAGAGGCAAGATATCCGGCTTCGTCTCCGACTTCACCGCGAAAAACAAGACGCGGAAAAAACTGAAATGTGAAGGGGTGAGGAGAGAATGGGCGATATAAATCCAACCCAGCTGAAAACCTATAATCTGCTTTTTCAGCATTCAAGAAATTATGTTAAGGAGTTTAATATAAAATACTTTCTTCGTGTCCATAGTGCCTCCTCCGTGAGCTTAGTGGTTAAGCTTTTAAAGCACGACAAAAGAAGGCGCAAAGAACACGAGAGACATATTATTTATTCACTTCTCATCGTCAAGCCAAACCATAATTTCCCACAATTTGCTTAATTAAAAAGGTAATTATAGAAGAGTAAGATAATAAAATTTACAATCTTGACTTTTTTTTCCAGATTACATAAATTTGATTAATTAATATTGTAACGGAGATTTGATGGACGACGAAAAAAAATTAGTTGAAGACTTAACGCAGTCGGATTACAAGTGGGGATTTTACAGCGATATAGAATCCGAGACTGTTGCGAAGGGATTGAATGAAGATGTTGTGAGATTTATATCCGCCAAAAAAGAAGAGCCGGAATGGTTGTTGGAATGGCGGCTTAAGGCATACAGGCATTGGCTTACATTAAAAGAACCGTCTTGGGCGAATGTTAAATATGAACCGATCAAGTATAATGAGATCAGTTATTATTCCGAACCGAAGAAAAAACCGCAATATGAAAGTTTGGATCAGGTCGATCCGGAACTTTTGGAAACTTTTGATAAGCTCGGTATTCCGCTTGAGGAACAGAAAGCGTTAGCCGGAGTCGCGGTGGATGCCGTTTTTGATTCGGTTTCTGTAGCAACCACTTATAAAAAAACTTTGGAAGAACGGGGAATAATTTTCAGCTCCGTCTCTGAAGCGGTAAAGGAGCATCCGGAACTGGTTAAGAAATATCTCGGCTCAGTTGTTCCATACACCGATAATTTTTTTGCGGCTTTGAACGCCGCAGTTTTCAGCGACGGCTCGTTCGTCTATATTCCCAAAGGCGTCCGCTGCCCGATGGAGCTTTCCACTTACTTCAGAATTAACGCAATGAATACCGGACAATTTGAACGGACTCTGATAATTGCCGAAGAGGGTGGATATGTTAGTTATCTTGAAGGATGCACGGCTCCGATGCGAGACGAGAATCAACTTCACGCCGCGGTTGTTGAATTGATTACATTAGATAACGCTGAAATTAAATATTCAACCGTGCAGAATTGGTATCCGGGCGACAAGGAAGGGAAAGGCGGAGTTTATAATTTTGTTACCAAACGCGGCGCGTGCAGAGGAAAAAATTCAAAAATTTCCTGGACGCAGGTTGAAACAGGTTCGGCAATAACCTGGAAATACCCGAGTTGTATTTTGCAGGGAGATAATTCGGTCGGAGAATTTTATTCGGTCGCTGTTACAAATAACCATCAGCAAGCTGATACGGGGACGAAGATGATTCATCTCGGAAAGAACACAAAAAGTACAATCGTCTCCAAAGGAATTTCCGCCGGTAAAAGTCAAAACTCATATCGCGGTTTAGTAAAGATTGGGAAGAACGCCGAGAACTCACGCAATTTTTCGCAATGCGATTCAATGCTGATGAGCGATAAATGCGGCGCGCATACTTTCCCGTATATCGAGATTGACAATCCAACGGGAATTGTGGAACACGAGGCAACGACGTCCAAGGTTGGCGAAGATCAAATATTTTATTTGAATCAAAGAGGAATTTCTACTGAAGACGCAGTAAACCTAATTGTTAATGGATTTTGTAAAGAAGTATTCAGAGAATTACCGATGGAATTTGCAGTGGAAGCACAAAAACTTTTGGCTATAAGTTTGGAAGGAAGTGTAGGCTAAAATTTTTATTCTTGCGAAAATATATTTTTACGAAATTAATAAATAAAATTTAAGAAATACGTATAGCAACAAAAGGAAAAAATAGATGATTAAAATTAAAAATTTACATGCGAATGTTGAAGGAAATGAAATTTTACGGGGGATTGATCTGGAAGTCAACCCGGGGGAAGTACACGCCATAATGGGGCCGAACGGCTCCGGCAAAAGTACTTTGGCAAATGTTTTGGCCGGTAACGAAGCATACGAAGTTACCGAAGGCGAAGTGCTATTCGAAGGACAAGATCTTTTAAATATGGCTCCTGAAGACCGGGCTCGTGAAGGAGTGTTCCTGGCGTTTCAGTATCCGATTGAAATTCCGGGAATTACAAACCACACATTTTTAAAAACCGCTCTCGACGAAATTAAAAAATACAGAAACGAACCGGAACTAACCGCAAAAGAATTTTTAGATCTGATCCGCGAAAAGTCGGAAGTATTGAGCATTACTGATAAGATGATCAATCGCTCAGTCAATCAGGGGTTTTCCGGCGGCGAAAAAAAACGAAACGAAATTTTACAGATGCTTATGCTCGATCCTAAACTTGCTCTTCTCGACGAAACTGATTCCGGGCTGGACATTGACGCATTAAAAATTGTTTCGCATGGCGTTAACGCATACCGCAATGATAAAAACGCAGTCATCGTAGTTACACATTATCAGCGCTTGTTAAATTATATTGTCCCGGATTTTGTTCACGTTTTATCTAAAGGAAAAATTATCAAATCCGGCGGAAAAGAACTCGCACTTGAACTTGAGGATAAAGGCTACGACTGGATAAAGGAAGAAGAAGCAGAAACGGCTGGGGGTTAATGAGAATGAACAACGAAGAAAAATTTAAAGAGATTAAAGATTGGTATCTATCAAACTTTAAGATATTTGAGAATAAATTAAATGGACAGACTGAATCTTTTTTTCATGAATACAGAAAAGAAGCTTTAGAAAAATTTCGTGAAATGTCGTTCCCGACTTTGAAAGATGAAGAATGGAAATACACAAATGTAGCGCCGATACTTAAACACAATTTTGTCCCGGCTGCCGCTTCGGTTAATACAAATCTTAGTTCGATAAATATTGAAGATCATTTCTTCAAAGATTTTGATCATCATAGATTAGTTTTTATTAACGGAATTTTTAATGAAGAAAACTCAATTGTTCATAAAGAAGCCGATGGAATTATTATTTCCAATCTTGCGGCTGCAATTAAGGAAAGACCGGAGCTCGTCAAAAAATATTCTAGCAGAACTATAAATCCTGAAACTACTTTCAGCACGATGAATTCCACTTATTCGACGGACGGGATTTTTATCTTCATTCCTGAAAATAAAGTTATTGAAAAGCCGGTTCAGGTTTTATTTATCAATGGAAAGAAAGATGAAAAAGTTTTGTCGAGTCCGAAAAATATTTTCATTGCCGAAAAAAACTCACAAGCAAAAATTATAACCACTTACTCCGGAATCCCGGATTCAATTTATTTTACCAATGTTGTAAACGAGGTTTACACAGAAGAGAATGCGATCCTCGATATATATAAAATTCAAAATGAAAATGAAGAAGCGTTTCATATTGATAAAACAGACGCTCATCAAAAAAGAAGTAGTGTTTTTACGCACTTCAATGCTTCAATAGGATCAAGTTTGATGCGGAATGATATTAATACAATTCTGGATGATGAATATGCGTTAACTAATTATTTTGGACTTTATCTGGCGAATGAAAATCAGCATATGGATAATCACACATATGTAGATCACGCATCGCCAAATTGTGAGAGTCACGAATTATATAAAGGAATTTTGGACGATAAAGCCCGCGGAGTTTTTAACGGGAAAATTATGGTGAGACAGGATGCTCAGAAAACTAACGCTTATCAATCGAATAAAGCTATACTGCTTTCGAAGGAAGCCCGCATCGATACGAAGCCTCAGTTAGAAATTTTTGCCGACGATGTAAAATGTTCACACGGTGCCACAGTAGGCAGATTAGACGAGGAAGCTTATTTCTACATTCGGTCACGCGGCGTTCCAAACGAGCTTGCAAAGTCGATGCTGATTCACGCATTCGTAAGCGACGTAATAGAAAAGATAAAAATAGAACCGCTTAGATTACAAATTAATCATCTTATTTTTGAGCATTTAAAAAGGGTTGAAATTTAATAATGCTTCAGACTACTGAAAAGAATAGAATCGCGAAAGAAGAAAACTTTCGTCATTTCGATGTTGAAGATGTGAGAAAAGATTTTCCGATTTTATCGCGCAGCGTAAACGGCAAACCTTTGGTTTATCTCGATAACGCGGCTACGACGCAAAAGCCGAAATCTGTTATTGATAATATTACGCATTACTACAATTATGAAAACGCGAATATTCATCGCGGTCTTCATTTCCTTAGCGAGCTTGCGACAGAATCTTACGAACAAGCGAGGTTAAAGGTTAAGGAATTCATCAATGCGATGAGCGTTTCTGAAATAGTTTTCGTGCGCGGAACAACGGAAGCGATAAACCTTTTATCGGCAACCATGTGCAGAAGCGGCTTTCTGAAGGAAGGCGACGAGATTATCATTTCACATATGGAGCATCATGCAAATATTGTCCCTTGGCAATTGATCTGTAAGAGAAAAAAAATAAACCTAAAAGTAATACCGATTACTGAAGCGGGTGAATTAGACCTCGATGAATACAAACGAATGATTACGGGAAAAACCAAATTAGTTTCTATCGTGCATATTTCAAATTCGCTTGGAACGGTTAATCCCGTTAAAGAAATTATTGAAATTGCGCATCAGAATGATATCCCGGTTTTATTAGATGGTGCGCAAGCCGCTCCGCATATTCCAATTGATGTTCAAAAATTGGATTGTGATTTTTACGCTTTCTCCGGACATAAATTATTTGGACCGACCGGCATCGGAGTATTATACGGCAAGACGAAATATCTCGATAAACTGCCGCCTTATCAGGGCGGAGGAGATATGATCCGAACGGTAACTTTTGAAGAAACGACGTTCGACGATCTTCCTCAAAAATTTGAAGCGGGAACTCCAAATATTGCCGGGGGAATTGGACTCGGTGCAGCGATCGATTATCTTAATCTATTCGACAGGGAAGAATTAAAACGCCACGAAGACCATCTTTTAAATTATACTACCGAACGCTTGCTGGAAATTGACGGCATTAAAATAATCGGGAACGCGAAAGAGAAAGCTTCAGTAATTTCATTTATTGTTGAAGGTATTCATCCTTACGATATAGGGACGATAATTGACACCCACGGAGTTGCGATAAGAACCGGACATCATTGCTGCCAGCCGGTAATGAGCAGATATGAAGTTCCGGCTACAGCCCGCGCTTCTTTCGCATTTTACAACACCGAAGAAGAGAGTGATATTTTTATTAATGGTTTAAAAAAAGTTATTAAAATGTTTAAGTGAAATTATGATTGAAAAAGAAAAATTAGAAAAAGATATTATATCAAATCTAAAAACAGTTTACGATCCCGAGATTCCGGTTGATATTTATGAGCTTGGATTGATTTACGAACTGCGGATTGAGGACGAAGGAAATGTTTACGTTAAAATGACTTTGACTTCTCCGATGTGTCCGGTTGCAGAAAGTTTGCCGACAGAAGTGAGGGATAAAGTTAGAGCCGTTAAAGGCGTAAGGCAGGTTTACGTGGATCTGGTTTGGGAACCGCAATGGAATCAGGAGATGATGAGCGACGAAGCAAAATTGGTCTTGGGATTTATGTAAAAAATAATGGTTAGTTGATTTGAATTTCGTATTAAATAAAAATCTAAACTCATTTGAATTACCAACATTTTCATGACTAAGAACAAAAAGATTTTAAAGAAATTAGTTTACAACTATGAAATAAGACATAATATACGAAAGAAAGGAAACAAGAAATGTTTAATATACAAAATTCTCCGCTTTACGATCAGGACGCGGTTCAGCCGATGCGCGATGAACTTCTATTTGTAGGATTTAAAGAATTATTATCCGCCGATGCCGTTGATGCGGAATTAAAGAATAATGATGATGAAACCGTATTGGTATTCATCAACTCTGTATGCGGATGCGCGGCGGGAAGCGCGAGACCGGCTGTGACCGAGGCGCTTCAGAATTCGGTAATTCCAGATAAATTTGTTACGGCTTTTGCCGGACAGGAGCGGGAAGCCGTTCAGCATTTACGCGAAAATTATTTATCGGATTTCCAGCCTTCATCGCCATTTATTGCCTTGCTAAAAGACGGTAAACCGATTTATGCAATTCCCAGATTTAAAATTGAAGGAAGATACGCCGAAGATATAGCCGGAGAATTACAAGCTGTTTTCGAAAAATTCTGCGGGAATGAAGGTCCTTCTGTTTCGTCGGAAGAATATGAGAAGTTAGTCCATGCAAAAAGCTGCGGATCAAAAATTCCGCTTAATAAAGAATAAAAACCAGAGCGAAGTTAAATGAAATTCAGCGCGCAGGAAGAATATGGCTTAAGATGTTTACTTAGGATCGCACAAGATAAATCCGGTAATGGGATGACCATTCCGGAGATCAGCGAATCCGAAGGAATATCTGCGCATATAGTGGCTAAACTTTTACGGTCTCTGCGTATCGGCGGATTGCTCGATTCCGAGCGCGGGCAATCCGGCGGTTATAAATTAACTAACAGTCCGGACAAAATTTCTGTAAGTCAGGTTCTTGCTGTTCTAGGCGGAAGACTATATGATGAAAATTTTTGTTCTATTCATGCAGGAGTAAAAGATATCTGCACGCACACAATTGATTGTTCTATCCGTTCGCTCTGGAGAATTATTCAGGATTCGGTCGACAGCGTTGTGGGAAATCTAACTCTTAAAGATCTGTTATCATCTGAAAACGAGATAATAGAAAAAATTGAAACCGGCTAATCTTTTTTATTTTGAAGAAAATTGTTATTCATAAAAAATAGTTATGAAACTAAAAAAGAAAATTAAAAATATTTCGAGCGATGAAAAAGCGTTATGGCTTGTAATTCCCGCCGCAATGCTGATTATAATCGCCGTTTTCGTTGAGCATGTGAAGATGAACGCCGACGAGAATGAAAAGAGCAATCAGCAAGTTGGGAGAAAGATCTTTAGAAATCTCAACTGAAGACACGAGTTGGACGAATTAAATCCAGCCAAAAACGCAGGCTTCTGAATCAATACATTCTCGATTCTACATCATCCTCTAGGCTCTCGTCTATAGCTTCTAGACTTTACCTTTCGTGCATCTGTCAACCAAATAAACAATCGATTTATACTCAACTCCGCCGTGCAAAGTTAATCCGATTTCACATGTGCGGCTTGTTGAAAATCCTTCCTTCACATCTTCGGGTAATTCGGTTTTAAGATTTTTCAAAGCCGATGCGTTAAGTTCGGGATAGGAAAATCCACGGTCGCCGGCAAAACCGCAGCACCCAACGTGAAGAGGAACAATTACTTTTTCAGCACATTTTTCCGCAACTTTTTTGAATTTTTCGTTCAGATCCCATTTTTTCCGAACTACAGGTTGTATGAATAGTTATAGTTTCATTAAGTTTTGTGAACTCCAATCTATCGAGTAAAAACTCGTCGATAAATTCTATGGGTTCGAAGAGCGAAATTTTCTTGCCAAATTTTTCATTCAGTTCGTCTAACTTTTCTTTCATCCGGTAAAGGCAAGGACTCATATCGAAGAGCGCCGGAAATTTTCCGTTATCGGTAGCTCTCAGCAATTCTTCATAAAGCTCTTCCGATTTTTTATCTCCCTGCCGGAAAAATCCTTTGCTCGCAAAAGCCATTCCGCAGCAGAGATTCGAAATATTATCGGGATAAATAATATCGAATCCCGCTTTCATCAAAAGTTTATGCGTTTTTGTAGTAACAGAATCTTCTTCGGAGCTCCCTTTCTCTAATCCCATCGCCCGGTTAATGCAGCTCGGGAAATAAACAACTTTTAAGTCGTTCCCACTTTTATAATCGGGATACAAAGCATCGGCTCCGCCCGGCATCGCGCTGTTCCACTGAGGAATTTTATTTCCAGAGGTTTTTCTTGCCTTATCGGAAATACTTTTCATTGCGGAATCGCCGAGATATTTTCTGCGTTCCTTTCACCAGATTAAGACCGACTCTTGCGGCTTCAGTTACAAGAGTCATATTCTGCGATAAAACATTCGCGATATTATTTGCCGATCGTCCGGATTCTTTACTGCGCAATTTTTTTATAAACTTTCCCGTGTCGATATCAACCGGGCAGGCGAGAGCGCACAATCCGTCGGTTGCGCAAGTTTCGTTTCCATAATAATCATACTCGTCCAATAAAACATCTCTTCGCTGCGGATTTTCGCCCGTTTCTTCTAATCTAGAAATTTCACGCCAGGCTACAATTCGTTGACGCGGAGTTGTGGTCAGATCTTTCGACGGACATTTAATTTCGCAAAAGCCGCATTCTATACACTTGTCAATCAACTCGTCGGCAACCGGCATCGGCTTCAAATTTTTGATGTGAATTTCCGGATCATCATTAATCAAGACTCCGGGATTAAGTAAATTTTCCGGGTCGAGGATTTTTTTTACTTCACGCATAACATCATAAGCCGATTCGCCCCATTCGTATTTCACGAACGGCGCCATATTTCTTCCGGTTCCGTGTTCCGCTTTTAGAGAGCCGTCATATTTTTTTACGACGAGATGCGTTACTTCGTCCATAAAATTTTTATAGCGGAGGATTTCGCTCTTCGAATTAAAATCCTGATTAAATACAAAATGCACATTCCCGGCGAACGAATGCCCGAAGATGATCGTTTCATCGTAGTTATATTTTTTAAAAATTTCCTGCAGATCCAAAACTGCTTCTGCTAATTTCGGAACTGGAAAATTCACATCCTCTATAATTACTGTGGTTCCCGGCTTTCTGGATTTACAAAGCGACGGAAATAGACCTTTCCGCACATCCCATAATTTTTTATACTCTTTAGGATCGGTTGTAAAATTTACAGGATGAACTTTCTCTAATCCTTCCAAAGAAATAATTATTTTTTTAATATTATCATCCAAAGTATCTGTATCGTAAGCAGAGGTTTCGATGAGAAGCGCAGCTGCGGATTTTTCCAGCGACCGGAGATAGTCCGGCATTCCCGGTTTCTCTTCCACCGAGGCGAGAGCTGCGCGGTCCATAATTTCAGCCGCGTCAACTTTTTGAGCGTTTAATATCGGAATCGCTTCGCACGCTGTTTTAATATCTTTAAATATGATAAGCGCGGAACCTTTGAACGGCGGGTCTTCAACTGTCCTCAGCCTTATTTTCGAAAGATAACCGAGCGTTCCTTCCGACCCGACCATCAGATGAAAAAGGATTTCGAAAGGATCGTCGAAATCCACAAGCGCATTTATGCTGTAGCCTGTTGTATTTTTTATGCTGAATTTCTTTTTTATTCTGGATGAAAGGGTTTCATCCGACTTAACTTTTTCGCTCAAATATCTGATGGAATCAATGAGCGGTTTATGGGATTCTTCAAATTCTTTTTTGCTTGTTTCATTGGACGTATCGAGAACAGTTCCGTCGTTAAAAATAATCCGCGCGCTTTCGAGAGTGTTGTATGAATTGTGAATCGTTCCGCTCGTCATTCCGCTCGCGTTGTTGGAGACTATTCCGCTTATCATCGCAGAATTAATTGACGCAGGATCCGGACCTATTTTTTTATGATGCCGGGCAAGATAAACATTCGCGTGTCCGCCAATCACCGCGGGATCGAGTTCGATTATCGAAGCATCTTCGCTGATCGAAAATCCGCGCCAATCGGAATCGGTCATCATCAAAACTGAATCGGAGATTGCCTGACCTGAAAGGCTAGTCCCCGCCGCGCGGTATGTGACGGGAACTTTAAATCTGTTCGATAACTCAATTACAACCGACGCTTCTTTTTCATTTTTTACGCTAACTATTAGCTGCGGTATCAGCCTATAAAATCCGGCGTCGGTTCCGTAAGTCAAAAGTCTAAGCTCATCCGTATAAATTCTATCTTCGGGGATGAACTTTTTTAGTTCATTAAAAAAATCTAAATGTTTTCCTTCCATCACTCATCTATTTTAAAATCGGTATAATTTTGTATTGCCTTTCGCCGCCGGTCGCAGTTACTTCTCCGTCTTCCGAAATAAAAACATCAATCTCGCTCCGCACCCCGAAATCTCCTTTGATGTATATCCCGGGCTCAATCGAGAATGAAGTTGAAGGAAGAAGAAGCCGTTCGTCTTTGGTTTCGAAATCATCTAAGTGCGCGCCGCTTCCGTGCAGTTCCGTTGTAATCGAATGTCCAGTTCTGTGTATAAAATATTCACCGTAATGATGGCTTTCAATATGATCGCGCGCGATTCGGTCGGCTTCATATCCGCGCACTTCTTTGCCTGCTGTAAAACGTTCTTTAATTAGATTGAAGGCTTTGTCTCTCGCTTCAAAAACTATATCGGCAACTTTTTCATATTTTTCCGGGACTTCGCTTCCCATATATCCGGTCCACGTAATATCGCTCCAGGTTCCACGCTCGTGGTTTGGCTTTGCCCAAAGATCAATTAAAACCAAATCTCCTTCCTTAATTTCTTTATTCACTTCGGCAGTCGGTTCGTAATGCGGATTTGCAGCGTTCTCGTTCACGCCAACAATCGGCGGATGATCTGTAAAATATCCGCGCTTCTCAAACTCTTCCAAGATAAACTGCTGCACCTGATATTCGTTCAAAGTTTTGCCGGATTTAAAATTTTCGGCAATGTAATCGAAGGCGCTGTGTGCAATTTCGTGAACGGCGTTTGCCACGGGTTTATTCTCTTCGTATTGATCATTAGTCCACCTCGCGCCGAACATCGAGATCAAATCGGCGCTGCTTACAATTTCAACTCCAAATGATTTTATAAACTCGATCGTTCCCGCGTCGGCTTTTGCAACATAAGGAATCGCGTTCATCGGAGAATACTCCATCGCAATTTTATTAACGCCCAAGAGCGTTTCTTTAAGATGATCGGCAAGCGAAGTCCTGCTGGAATACGTTAATTTTTTCCCGGGAAGATGATCAAGATTAAAAGCTTCAATTCCATTAATTATCTTTACCGGCTCGCCCGATTGCGGAACGAAATAATAAAATCGTCTTGTGAAGTGAGCGTCGGGTTTAATATCAAGAATTTCGTGAGCCAGATCATTCGATCTTCTGAAATCATAAAAAAGCCATGCGTCAATGTTCATATCTTTTAAAATTGATTGGATCTTGTTTAAATCAAAATTTGCCATTTCTTCCCCGATTTTATTTCAAATTACAATTAAGTAATATAATAAAAGTATGAATGTTTTAGAAATCGGGAAACGTGAGAAAAGGACGGAACGGTCCGGCTTCGTAAAAACTACTACGCCGCGACAGGTCGAGAAGCTAGACGCGAGACAAAATTAACCAGTTTCATCAGCGTTCTTTTGATTTTTAGTCACTCATTACTCGTCACTGTCTTTTGATTTTATATATTATTTCGTTAATGTTTAAATCTTAATTTTAAAAATTGGAGTTGATTTTGGGCTTAGCTGTAATCGGTTCTATTGCGCTCGATTCTATTGAGACACCTTTTGATAAAGTAGAAAGGGCTCTCGGCGGTTCTGCAACATACATTTCATTAGCAGCAAGTTATTTTACAGCACCGGTCGATTTAGTTGGAGTTGTGGGCGATGACTTTGATAAAGAATATATCGAATTGCTCGAAGAGCACGACATCGATTTAACAGGTTTGGAAATAATTGAAGGAGGCAAAACCTTTCACTGGTCGGGAAAATATCACTACGATTTAAATACGCGCGATACGCTTTCAACGGAATTGAATGTGTTTGAAAAATTTGACCCTGTGATTCCCGATAAATTTGTCAACAGCCGATTTGTAGTGCTGGGAAATATTGATCCGGTTTTACAGCTAAAAACATTGAACCAATTTAAGGATCCTAAATTTATAATTTGCGATACAATGAATTTTTGGATTGAGGGAAAAAAGGATGATCTGATTGAGGTTCTAAAAAAAATTGATCTTCTAATAATAAATGATTCAGAAGCGAGGCTTTTAGCCGAAGAGGCTAATCTGATTAAAGCCGCGAAAATAATTCAGGATATGGGACCTGAATATTTAATAATAAAAAAAGGGGAACATGGCGCATTGTTATTTGGGGAGGACACAATTTTTTCTGCGCCGGCTTATCCACTCGAAAATATTTACGATCCCACAGGAGCAGGCGATACTTTTGCCGGCGGATTATCCGGCTATCTTCATCAAACAGAAGATTTGAGTTTTGAAAATCTTAAAAGAGCCGTTGTTTACGGAAGCGCGATGGCTTCCTTCTGCGTTGAGCAGTTTAGTACAAAAGGAATTGAAGATCTCACTTCCTTAAGAATTCACGACCGTTTTCTGGAGTTTTTGGAATTATCAAAATTTGATGACACAGATGTTCAAAAGTATAGAATTTAAAAGCGATAGATTAATTCTTCTAGACCAAACAAAATTGCCGTTGGAAGAAGAATATATTTCCACCGATGATTATGAGCGGATCGCCGTTGCGATTGAACGGCTTGAAGTAAGAGGCGCTCCGGCAATTGGTGTGGTTGCGGCTTACGCTGTTGCTCTGGCTTTTAAAGATGTGAAAGCAAATGCCGATGCCGAATTTGATAAAGTTTACAATCGACTGGCTTCTACACGGCCTACAGCAGTTAACCTCTTTTGGGCATTAGATGAAATGAGATCTCATTTCACGAAGATTAGACTTTCCCAAAATATTTATAATGAATTATTAAAGAAGGCTATCCAAATACACGATGACGATATTGATAAATGCTATAGAATAGCCGAACACGGATTGCAAATTTTCAAAAAAAAATCCGTTGTTTTAACTCATTGCAACACAGGTCAATTGGCAACCGGCGGCAGCGGAACAGCTTTCAGCGTTATTAAGGCAGCTTTTCAAAATAAATTAGTAGAGCATGTTTTTGCAGACGAAACGAGACCGCTTCTGCAAGGCTCCCGGCTGACGGCTTTCGAGCTCGAAAAATCCGGAATCCCTTTTTCCATCAATACCGATTCGACAGCCGCGTTCTTGATGCAAAACAAAAAAATTGATTTAGTTATCACGGGAGCTGATCGGATAGCATCAAACGGAGATTCAGCCAATAAAATAGGAACATATAGTTTGGCGGTTCTCGCGCATCATCATAAAATACCGTTTTACATCGCCGCACCTTCATCTACCATCGATAAAAACTGTGCATCAGGAGCGGATATAAATATAGAGTTCCGTTCTCCTGAGGAAGTTCTCGTTATAAATGGGGAGCGAATAGCGAAAGAAGATTATTCGGTATTCTCACCCGCGTTTGACGTAACTCCCGCCGAATTGATTACCGGAATCATAACAGAAAATAAATTATACAATTATCCCTATAAATTTTAATGGCGGAAATCTTAAAAACCGCTGCGGTTGTTCTGGGGAAAATTGATTACGGCGATTCAAGTAAAATTGGATTATTCTTCACTGAAAAATACGGTAAAGTAAGCGCTATAATTAAAGGGGCGAGATCTCCAAAATCGAAAATTGGAGCAGTAGTTGACGCGCTGAATCACATCGATTTAGTTTTTTATAAAAAGGAAAACAGGGACCTTCAGTTTATAAGTCAAGCTGACTTGAGAAATAGTTTCCGCAAACTAAAAGACGATTTCGAAAATCTGAAGTATGCATCGGCTATAATAGAAATTGTAAAATTCACTACAATTGAATATGAAGAACATCCAAAATTATTCAAAGGTCTTGTTAGAATTTTGGAACTGATAAATGATGGAACACAAAACCCGAAATTAAACTTCGCTAGATTTTTTCTATTTGTTTTGAATGAAATTGGCTACGGACTTCAGTACAGCAACTGCGTTTGGTGCGGAAAAGATTTTGAGGAAGAGGAGTATGTTTTTTTCAATTTCGAGTATGGTTTTATGTGCGAAGAGTGTTCGCAAGACAGACTTGTGAATATAGATTTTTCGGCGGAACTTTTTAAATTGCTTAATTGTCTAAGTTACAAATCAAGGCAGTATAGTTATAGTGAAAGGGATCTTGATAAGTTGATTTCATTTTTTGAAAAATATTTATCATATCATCTACCGGAGTTCAAAAAAATTAAATCTCTATCCTTATGAAGAGAAGGAGGCACTAAGTAATGAAAAGGAAAAATATTGTAGGGGCAGCTGCGCTGATTATTATAGGAGTAGTTTTCGGTGTTGTGTTAGTCTCAAGTTTCGGATGGGTAAGACCAAGTTTTGCGGAGTTGAAAATCGGCAACTCAACACCGCCTGTTCAAAATATCGATCAAAATATTTTAGCGTTCGACGACGCTTTTATTAAAGTTGCGGAAACTGTAACTCCCTCCATAGTTCAAATTCGTGTAACGAAAACAGTTCAAGATAAAGTTCACGATAGATTTAAATTTTTCTTTCCGTTTGACGACGAAGATAAAGCGCCGGAAAGAATGGGCGGAGGCAGCGGAGTGATAATTTCCGACGACGGATATATCCTTACTAATAATCACGTTGTGGAAAATTCCAACTCGGTTGAAGTATTTTTGAATGACAAGAGAAATTTCGACGCAAAAGTTATCGGGACGGATCCGCTAACGGATCTTGCAGTAATTAAAATTGACGGCGAAGATCTTCCCGCGGCTTATCTCGGAAATTCCGATAATCTAAAAGTAGGTCAATGGGTAATGGCCATCGGTAATCCGCTTTCATTTACTTCCACCGTTACTGCAGGAATTGTAAGCGCTAAAGGAAGAAGCCTTAACCTTATTAGAGATAAGGACGGCTATGGAATTGAAAATTTTATACAGACAGACGCGGCTATTAACCCCGGTAATTCCGGCGGTGCGCTAGTTGATTTGACCGGTTCCGTTATCGGAATAAATTCAGCAATCGCTACTAACGGTTTTACAAATAGTTATATCGGCTATGGTTTTGCGATTCCGATAAATATGGCGAGAAGCGTTGCCGAAGATTTGATATCTACAGGAAAAGTAAACAGAGGATACATCGGCGTTAATATTTCCGATGTGGATGCCGCGACAGCAAAGGCAGTCGGTTTGGAGAAACCGAAGGGTATTATGATACAAGCGATTGTTGAAGACGGCGCCGCAGCAGGAAAAGATATTAAACCGGGCGATATCATTTTGGAGGTTGACGACAGGGAAGTAAACAAAACAAATGAACTTCAAAGCTATGTTGCTACAAAGAGAGCGGGCGATGAAGTAAAACTGCTTCTTTACAGAGACGGCAAAAATATTGAAAGATATATTAACCTGAAATCCCGTGACGGCGAAACGGTGCTGGCATCGGATGAAAGCGAATCCGGAAATAACAACAAAGCGGAATTCAAACCAAACGAAGCTGAACTTGACAATCTTGGAATGACAATAAGAAATATGCGCGAAGAAGAACTTGAAGAATATAGTGTTAAGAACGGAGTATATGTGCAGGATACTGAATTGTACAAAAAAGCGTATAATCAGGGATTGAGAAGAGGCATTGTTATTACTGAAGTAGATAGAGAAGAAGTGAAATCCGTAAAAGATTTTGAAGATTTGATTAATGGAAAAGAAGGCGAAGCTGTTTTAGTTAAGGTAGTTGATCAGAAGGGAACAAGCAGATTCATCGGTTTGGAAGTTCCAAAATTAGAGGAATAGCAGAAATATATTCAGCAAAAAAAGCGTCCTTAAAGCGGGCGCTTTTTTTTTGCCTCATAAAGAAATCCAAATTTGTGAAACAAAATGGTTATCTTTAATTTTTAAAAATTTTGGTTTTAATGAACTGGATAATTCTGATCATAGCTGGCTTTTTCGAAACAGGATTCGCGTTTTGTTTGGGTAAAGCCAAAGAAACGTCCGGCGCAGAATCTATGTATTGGATGATCGGCTTTTTCTTAAGTCTTTCTATAAGTATGATATTATTGTACAAAGCGGTGCAGACTATCCCGGTAGGAACAGCATATGCCGTCTGGACCGGAATCGGCGCAGTCGGAATTGTGATTGCAGGAATAATTTTTTTCAAAGAATCTACTGACTTTTGGAGGATCTTCTTTTTATTTACGCTGATAGTTTCTATAATCGGATTAAAGTATGTCTCTAATTAAAGTATAAAATATTAAAATCATAAAATGAAAAAATCATTATTAATTATATTTTTATTTAATATAATTCTCTCCGCGCAAAGCGGAGTAATAAAAAGTTATTATTCGAATAAAAATCTTCGCTCCGAAGTTTCTTACGCCGGGGATATTTACAACGGCACAAGCTATTGGTATTATGAAAACGGAATGCTGAAATCGGAAAAAACTTATAGCGACGGAAAATTAAACGGATGGGTAAGAAATTATTACGAATCCGGTCTTTTGCAGGAAGAATTTTATGTTGTTGACGGCGTGCGCGACGGGACTTATAGATTATATCACAGCAACGGAGGAATAGAATCAATACGTGTTTATAAAAACGGAAAGCTGATAAAAAAGCAGGATATAGCGTTCGATCCATATTATACAGCACCGCCTGAAATATACAATGCAGGGAACAGGCAATTTGTCAATTCCAAGAAATTGCGAGGTTCATTCTGCGACGTTGAAGTTTGCCCAATTCCGATTGGAGGAATGTCGGCAATTCAGGAAAAATTAGTATATCCTGAACACGCAAAACTTTACGGATTGGAAGGAACCGTGGAGTTAATAGCTACGGTCGATAAAAACGGAAATGTGGAAAAGATAACAATTATAAAAGGAATAGGATTAGGCTGTGATGAAGCTGCGGCGGAAGCTGTACAGAAAACTAAATTTATTCCCGGCAAGGAAAAAGGCAAAGAAGTAAAATCAGGTATAAATTTAAAAGTAGAATTTAAATTAGATGATGCAAAAGATTCTCCTGTAAAAATTGTGAAGTCTACGGAAAAAGAAAAAGTTGAATATGTTGAATTGGAAGATAATAAAGAAGATGATTCGATTGTAGAATTCGTGTATGAGACTTCGGATAATTTCGGTAATGTAGAATGCGACTTAGAGAACTGCGCACGACCGGTTAACGGAGTAGAATCTATTTTAGAAAACGCACAATTTCCGGTAATGGAAAAGTCAATTTCCGGTGACGTTAAAATGTCAGTCCGCGTTGATAAAGAAGGGAAAGTGAGATTTACTGAAATAGTAAAAGGAATTGACGATAAAATCGATTTGGCGCTTGAAGTTGCCACGCTTAGTATAAAATTTATTCCTGCAATGAAGAATGATAAACCTGTAGAATCGGTGTCTGTAATTACAATTCCGATCAGTATAAAAGCAGGAGTGAATTAAAAATTTTTATGAAATTTTGAAAAATCGTTTTAACTCTGTTAAATAATTTATATATTTAATACTTGAAAAATTCAGCTATGGAGAGGTGGGTGAGTGGCTGAAACCAACGGTTTGCTAAACCGTCATACTGGGAAACTGGTATCGCGGGTTCGAATCCCGCCCTCTCCGCTCCAAATTTAAAAAGCCCGTTTATTGCGATTTTAAGCCATTTTCGGGCTTTTTGATTTTTAAAACTACCGCTGAAACCGCTCAAAACTGCCCTCCCTGATGTGTCTTGGACACTTTTTGGGCATTTTTTGGGCACTCTATGTTTTCGGAAAAATAATTTTTTAAGCCAATTCCTCCAAAACAGCCACCCTTAAAATTTAGCTAATTTCGAAACAATTTCGTCATAAAGTAAGTTTGATTTTCGAAAATTAAATCTAAATTCCAGCTCTTTGAGAAACAGAAATAAATGTTTCTCATTCAATTTATTGTATTTTAAGAGCTTTTCATTTATATAATTAAGAAATTCATAGACAATTTGTTCCTTTTCTGATTTTTTATCAAACAGATCCAAATACTTTTCTTTATTTTTTATTGTATAAATAATTCTACCATTGTAGTTTCTGGTTCGCTTAACTTTGACAACAAGGGAGATCGTATCGTTTATTATTGATAGATAAATTTTTCCATTATTAACATTTATTAATAAATTCAGTGAATCTCCATTAAATTTCTTTTCATATTCCGTATGACATATATCTTCAGATTTTATTATTACTTTTCTGAATATGGAGTAAGTCTTTTTAACTAAATTTTGATTCAGAAATAATTGGGTTGCTGCTACTGATGGGTTTATATCTAGTTCAAACATTTTAATTAATCCTGCAAAACAAGAAAAACTGATTTTTAGTTTATATAGAATACTTCCTTTCCGGACTTTCCACTCATACTTACAGTTATAGCATTTGTTCTTTTCTCTTCTTATTCTGCCTAATTTTTCAGAACCGCATTTTTCGCAATTAATAAAAGTTTTCATGATTCCGACGCTACGTAAATATTCTTCAGCTCGTGCTTCATCCAATAAAAGATTAGATAATTCTATTAAATTCATTTTATCCTCCATATAATAAAAAAGCCATCCTGATTTGATGGCTTTAGTTATAAATAAGCATTTTACAGATAGTAACGGGTATTTTTAGGGACTTAAATTAGAAATTGAATATTGTTGTACTGCCCTCGATTTAAGTTTTTTATCTAATGATACTCTTACTTGTGGAAGAATAGTAGAATGAATCTTTATTGCTTCTTCAATTGATGGACAGTTTAGAAGGACAGAATATATTAGCTCGTTTGGAGAAACAAACTGTAGGATAGTTTTAGATTGATCGCTACTAATGTTGTTGAGTTTTTGTGTCAATAGTTCGAACCACCAAGTAAATTTCAGAGCGAGAATTCTAAATCGGTTTTTATTCGATTTATTTATTTGAAATGGTAATTCTAAAATTTCTGCAAATTCTACTTTATTTCCTACCTTTTGGAAAACAAGTTTGCCTGGACTATCTTGGCAAAGAGAAATTGTTGGTATATCAGGATTATTTTTACTTTTATTTTTCATATTTAACCTTCTTCGTCTTTTATTTTTCTAATTTAGTTTTATTATTAAATAAGGCATCCAATTTTGTGAGTTTATGTTGTAATCTAGTAGGATCTATTTTAGTATACCTATCCGTCATTGATTCCGGCTTATGTCCCAACAGATATTGTCTTTCTTCATACTGAATGCCGGTATTAAGAACGTGGCTTGAGAAAGAATGCCTCCATTTATGAAGGGTAGCAGTTTTGCTGATCCCGGCTTCGACTGCAATAGATTTGCATTTGCTTAAAAGAGTTCTCTCGCTGATCATGTTGCCTTTCTCTGATGTGAAAACATATCCTTCTTTTTTGTTCTCACTCATCTTTAAGAGAGTTTCATAAAGTAGATCAGTCATAGGAATATCTCTTTCCGAAGTCTCAGTTTTAGCCTCATAATCTTCATAATTCCGGACTCTGATCAATTTTTTTTCAAAGTCTATGCTTCTTTCCCAGGTTAGGGACTGCAGTTCGCTTATTCTTAATCCTGTAAGGAAAAGAGTCAGAAATACATGTCTATCCTTTTCTTGCATCGTCACACTGAAGAATGATTTGATCTCTGCGGCATCATAATAGTCTTCCTGGCGTTCGATCAAAGATTTAGATTTCTCCTTCTGTGCTTTAATGTGTGAGAAAGGATTTCGAAATAAACGATCCCTTATAATTTCATAATCAAATAGAGCTTTTACTGTCATTAGATAGAAATTTGCAGTCTTGGAAGTAACACCTGAAGATGTTATCGCAGACCAGAACTTATCCGCATTATCCCGAGTGAAATCTTCC
Organism: uncultured Melioribacteraceae bacterium; assembly: GCA_963821715.1. Classification (GTDB taxonomy): domain Bacteria; phylum Bacteroidota; class Ignavibacteria; order Ignavibacteriales; family Melioribacteraceae; genus CAWGET01. The sequence continues at coordinate 1,273 of CAWGET010000004.1, read as the reverse complement.
ATATTGATAATCTTCTCATTTGCGCAGAATATTCTAAACTGCTCAAGAACATAGTTATATTTATCAATTGATCTTTTTCTCAGTCCCGCCTTAGTCTGCCCAAATTCATCTATAGAATTTTCAACAGTAGAACTTTGCCTCTTCAATCCTACGGATATAAGCTTCTGAGAAGATTTCTCGTTTTCTATTCTGTCAATAAAAGCCTTTGCATATTTATGCTTTTCAAATCGCATCCGAATTCTTTTACCTGAATGATCATAAACCGAAATCTGGAATTTCCCATTCGGCAATTGTTTTATAGTTCCCATAATTACACTCCTTCCGTTATAATTTGCGCCAGGGTTATTTTGTTGATCATGGGCCGGTCTCCAAGCTTTACCGCTTGAATATCGCCGCTTCGAACCCTGGCTCCTACAAAGTCATCGCTCAGGTTCAGAATCCTGGATGCTTCTTGAATGGAGTAAAGAATCTTTTCAGGTTCGAGTCGATCAAGCATACTTAAGTTGTATAAAAAGAGATCCTCCCCGGAAAGGGAAGGAGGAAGCTTTATTTCCTCTGTTTTCTCCGCCTTTCCGAAGTTGATCTTTGCCCTCGTATTTAACTTAAGTTCCTTCACTATTCTTTTACCTTTTTATTGATTCTTTACTTTCTCACCACTTTCTGGTGGAGATTTGTTTCGGATCTCCCATGATAGACTATTCCTCATTTTCACTGAGGAGTATCTGTCGGAAATAATTCAGATATCTTTCTCTGGCCTCAGCATTGATAACGATCCTTGTATGTAGATTCCGCGGCGCTTTGAGCAGCGACTTCATCATCGCTGCATTACCTTGGTTCGCATCAGCCTCTGCTACCTTATTCTTCAGACTTGATCGATCCTCCGAAGAAAACTTGCCCAAGTATTTCCGCATAGCTTTTTCAATGTCCTCCCCATAACGCTGATGATAGCCCTCGCTCTTGGCTCTTTTTCTAACCCTGGACCGGTCCAGCCTCTTGTTGTCTTTTCGGTAGGCAGATGAAAGACTTCTTTCAAGTTGTGAAATTTCGGTCTTAACCTCGGCTCGAGTCTTTTCCAGATTCTTGATTTCGTTCCGGGTCTTAGTCTTTTCAAACCCGCTCAGCTTCTTCCTTCGGCCGGTAATTGTAACGCTGCCTGAGGATTTCAGTTCATCACGCTTTTCCGCGATTGCCTCTTCAATTTCCATAGAGAGCAAGTAATCATCTTCCAATTTAGTCTCCATTGAAGCAGTATCGTAAGCATATGTATTATGAA
>CAWGET010000003.1:0-82990 GCA_963821715.1 uncultured Melioribacteraceae bacterium | reverse complement strand
CTCAGCGAATGAATGAGAGAGATAATCATTTTATCCCGCTTTCAGAGGTGATAATCCAAAACCAGAGAGGTGCATTACAAGAGATTGATAAAGAACTTCTTCTAAGGCAGAAATAATACGCTTAGAAGGGCAATAAAAAATAACGAAAGCACAACAACGTATATAAGCCTTAAAACGGCTCATATACAAGAGAATAAAATTAAACGCTTTAAATACCGGCTCTAAACAAACCACCGGCAAATTCAACATTATTGAATGTAAAACGTGGCGCAGAAAAAATGGCTCGGCGATCCGATTCTGCCGAAAACGCTTATGTGAAACTAAATAATTAATTTCCAGATTTCCAATTAAAGACTTAAATCGTATCGAAAGGATTTTTAATTTTTGATAATTGAGAACTGCTTATCTGCGTGTAGAGAAGAGTTGTTTTAATATCTTTGTGTCCTAATAATTTCTGAATTAAGGAAATATCAGTCCCCTGCTCCAGCAGATGCGTTGCAAAAGAATGACGCAGCGAATGGACTGTAATCTTTTTACTAATATTGGTTTTAGCAATAGCGGACTTTAATATTGCCTGAATACTTCGTGCGGAGTAAAAATCTTTTGTTTGTCCTTCAAAAAGATATTTGTCCGGCTTATATATTTTGTAATATTCGCGCAACAAATAAAGCATTTTTTCGGATAAAGGAATATACCGGTCTCTCTTTCCTTTTGCCTGCACAATTTTAATCATCATCCGCTCGGAATCAATATCGGTTACTTTTAAATTTACCGCCTCGCTAATTCTCAATCCGCAGGAATAGATGAGCGAAATTATTGTTTTGTGTTTAAGATTTTTAATGTTGGATAGTATTTCTTTTACTTCATTAATATCAAGAACATCAGGAAGTTTTCTTTCTCTTCGATACTTTAACAAAAAATTGCTATGAAGTTTTTTACCCCAGAATAATTTTGGAAAATAGTTTTACAGCCATTACTGAATTTTTGATGTGACTATATGAAGATTTTTTTCTTTAAGATGAACGGCATAATTATATAAATCGTCTTGGGAAAAAGTTTCTTTTTTTACAAACATTTTGAAACTATCAACAGCCTTCGCGTAAGTATTTATGGTCTGAAAGGCATAATTTCTTAATGAGAGGACTTCCCGAAACAGTTTTATTTTATCATTATTCATTCGTAATAACGATTAATTTAATAGACTATCCGCAGTAAATATATAAAATATATTTTAATTTTGTATTATTGCGGTAAATAATGAGTTGTGTGTCATATTTCTACGCTTAGGTTATTATGAAAAGAATATTTATTTGCTGTTTATTTATTGGAATATTTGGAATTAGTTATGGTCAGGATATTATCAGTCAGGCGGATAGTTTAAAAAATCCAGGATTACTTGTGCCAGCATTGGAAAAATATAGCATAGCATTCGCTCAAAACCCTTCTCCTGAAAATTCGTATCAAATGGCTTCAGTTTGTGCACTTCTGTGGACATCTACAATGAGAGATACCGCATTCTATTTTTTAAATTGTGCACTCCAAAATGACTCAACACTGGAAGCACTATATGATCCTGATTATTTAAGCCTTATTGATGATCAAAGATGGGGAAAAATTGAAGATTCTCAGTTCAGAAAATATGAGGCCAAAAATGCGCCTATCGGAAATAAACTTTTTGCGCGCGAACTATTTAGAATGATTATCAAAGACCAGGGTTTTATGTATGTAGGAAACATTGAAAGAGGAAAGTACATGCAAAATGGCGGGTATTTTAGCTCACCTGCAATCTTTCCAATTCTTGCCATGGAAGAAAAAAATAAGATGGAAAATGAAAAAAAACTATTTGAACTTCTGGATATGTACGGCTGGCCAACTGCCTCTTCAGTGACCGAATATGCAGCAGCTGGTGCAGCTCTTATTATTAATCACACTAACCACGAGATTAGATCCAAGTATTTTCCTATGCTAGAAAAAGCTTTTAAAGAAGGTGAGGCGCAACCACTACGATATGCTAAGATGAGAGATCGTCTGTTGGTAGAAGAGGGGAAAGAACAACTATATGGAACCCAATGGAAATTCGAAAATTCAAAACGTGTGCCACAACCAATTAAAGAACCCGAACATGTGGACAAACGAAGATCTGAAATAGGATTAGGACCTTTAAGTGTCTATTTGAAAGAAAGATTTGATATTGAATGGAATATTAAACAGGAAAAATAATTTTTTTCTCAATTCATCGATAACTACTTATTATTAGAACTGCAAAATGTAATTGATTAAATCGTAAGAAAAATATTAAGAATAAATACGCCACACAACAACATATATAAAAAATAGCGGTTTAATCACTTAAACGAAACAAAATGAACAAATTAAAGGTCTGATATAATCCGAAAAGTTAGTGTGTGAAAACCGCTACTTTTCATATACCAACCGTTGTCCGACATACATTTTTTATCTTTTTTGAGAATAAGGAATTTCCCGATTCGCTTTTGAATAAGGAAGTAAATCAAAATTTTTCTAAAAATTAATGAGGGGATATTAGGAGTTTTCTCCGCTATCGCTCCGAAAACGATTTACTTATAATATAGGCAATTTAAATACTCAAGTAGTATGGAAAAAATGAGAACTACCGAACAAGTACTGGAAGATATTAGAAAACTAATAAGTACAAGGGGGTATATTTATGCCCTTTGTATGATTCTGTTTGAGGATTTTCACATTATCCCTGAAAAAATACAGGAAATAGACCACAGATCTCGTTTAAGTACAAAAGAAGCATCTTTATTGCTTGGTTTTTTAATACAAAATAAAATTGATTTTTCTACACCGAACACACCACAGGATTTAATTAAGCTAAAGCAAAAAACCTATGAGCTAATGGATGAGCTACATAAATCTTTCATGCTACCGTTTTTTGAAAAATTACAAGAGAGTATTAAAAAAGAGCATAAAATTGAAAATTACAGAAAAGAGCAGAAAGATTTTTTTGGCAAAGGAGATATGCTAACAGAGCCAATTTTTTATTCTGGTTCTGGAGTATACGATTTTCAATATTTAGATTTTTTAGAAAGAAAATATAAGTACGACCAAAAGTGGCTATTGGAAAATAAAAACTTTGATATTGGAAAATCAAAAGATATTCCTATTCAAATAAAAAATATTCTTCAAGAAAGATCACAAAAGGTTCGTTTGTATAATCTGAAAGAAAAAATGCCTCAAGTGATTGAGGAAATGAAAACGAAGAATCCAAATGAAGATTGGGAGAAACATGCAAAAGAAATGCTTCCGATGATGGAACTCCATCAGTATGTTGAGTTATTTTTTGACACTCAATCTGATGAAGAAAAATTAAGCATGGATAATATTAGAGAAGAAGGGTGGAAATCATTTTATAAAAGTCTAATCGAGCTATTCATAATCAGAAAAACTGATTTTGATAAAAATTTCGATATTGATTCATTTCTTAAAAATATTTCTGTCATTCCACAAAAATATTTCAATTCGCAGTTTCGAGGAATTATAAATTTTAATTGGTTTAATGCAAAGCCAGTTATCCAACTAGACGAAGAAAAATATTTTGTCCCAATTAGTTTTTCGGTATTTGAGGCTGCTTATGAAAGCCCTTTTTATTGGATGTGGGAAGATAAAACTTATAGAGACACACTTGGAGAAAATAGAGGAAAAACCGGAGAGGAAATCACTTATGATTTTTTATCTCAAGTCTTTGGTGAAAATAGAACTTTCAAATCTGTAAAAATAACAACACAAAAAGGAAAGGATGACACGGACATTGATGTTCTTTGTGTTCTTGGAAGCAAAGCATTATGTGTTCAAGTGAAATCAAAAAAATTGACTGAACTCTCAAGGACAGGAAATGATGAGCAACTACAAAAAGATTTTCAAGGTGCTGTGCAAGATGCCTATAAACAGGGGCTTATATCTCTTCAAAAAATACTTGATAGAAGTGCTAAGTTTCTTGATGAAAAAGGAAAAGAAATACAACTTTCGGAAGAAATAGATGATGTTTACATTATGGGAATTACAACTGAAAACTTCCCATCTCTTACTCATCAATCGCATGTGATGCTCGATAAAAAAGATAATGAGCCATTTCCAATATTCTCAACAATATTTGATTTAGAGTTAATGGTACATTATCTCAATGATCCTTATGATTTTTTATATTACATCAAACAAAGAATTTCTTTGATGGATTATTTTAAGGCTGATGAGGAAATGGTATTCCTTGGTTATCACTTGGATCAAAAACTCTGGAAAATCCCAAAAAGTGATGGTGTCGCAATTGATACAGATTTTGGACAGCTCATTGACAGAAATTATTATCCGTTAAAAGCAGCTTTGGAAGTTTCATATGAAGGAGATGCAATAAAGAATAGATGGAAAAATGTAAATTTTGACAAATTGTGCGATCAATTAAAAACTCTCGATGAACCCAAAATTACGGACATTGTTTTTCATTTATTAGATTGGTCTGGCGAAGCAAGAAAAAATCTTGTGGATTTTATAATTCAAACGAAACAAAAAACTTTACAGGATGGGAGGTTCCATAATTTTTCCATGCCTCCTGACGACAGTTATTCTCCTCGTGTTGGTGTTACTTATATCTCACTTTACTCAGATGATTCAAGAGAATTAAGAAAAAGGTTGCTCACCTTGTGTCAAGCTAGAAAATACAAAAGTAAAGGAGATGTTTAGATTGGTTTTGGTAGTTTGAAAAGTAGCACTGAAATGATTGATGCTGTTGTATTCAATAATCAAGAATGGGAATATGACAAGGAATTGGAAGAATTAGCAAAAATTATGCTGGAAGGCAAAGGACAAGGTAGGCAAATTAGGATTGGTAAAAAAGTTGGTAGAAATGAAAAGTGTCCTTGTGGAAGTAGGTTGAAATACAAAAAATGTTGCGGAAAGAACAAGTAAGTAGTTTTAGATTTTGGGCATTCACCCCTTTTATTCCCCTCTGCCCAAAACCCAAAACGGAAAAATTTTGTTTTGCAAATAATGATAAAAGCGAATCGGGAAATGATAATAGATAAAAAAGATAAAACATGTACGCTAAAGCCACGTTGCACTCTCGCTCGTACCTCGCTCGGGTCGGACAACACAGTATATGCGGTTCACTCGTTGCACTTCGCTCTCCCATATTTTGCTCCACTGCGTTCCGCAAAACATCGCATATACTAAACGTTGTGCGTAATGAAAATCTGCGCAAAGCAAACAGCGCATACACTTACCGTTAGAAATAATACAAACAATATGACATTAATATACAATTTGATAATCGTAGTATTATCCTGGATTATTATATATCTAATCGAAAAAAGAAATATTTTTAAAACCTGGATAGAACCAATTGAAATACGCATTAAAGAATTCCTGAAAGGATTCTCCCTAATGGCTTTTTTGTGTGTTATTACGCAACTATTCCTATCGAAAATAAGCAATACAACCTGGATATTATCTAACGAGTTGAGTTTAGATAAACTATTTTCATCATTCTATTATGATATAAATTCTGTTCTCTTTGAAGAGTTATTATTCAGAGGAGTATTACTTTATTTGCTGATTAAAACATTTAATATGCAAACAGGCATAATTTTATCATCAATAGCTTTTGGAATCTATCATTGGTTTACGGGGGGCGTCTTTGGTAATCCGTCTGCGATGATTGTTGTTTTTATCGTAACAGGATTTATGGGATACGTATTTGCCTTTGCGTATGCCAAAACAAAATCATTAATTTTACCTTTTGGTTTGCATCTGGGATGGAATTTAATAAATCATAATGTTTTTTCAAATGGTCCAAACGGTGTTATGTTATTACGGGTAAATGAACAACCTGACATGTCAGATACCTATCAATTAATTTCATTTGGATTCTATTTGCTTGTAGCAGTAACGGCTTTTATTTTTGTAAATTCCAAATATATAATTAAACAACGAAGTTCTACAGCCAATAACCTATCTTAAAATTGGCGGTATAAAAGATTAAACGGAAAATAAACTCTTTATAAAAAGTTTCAAAAACACTATCCTTAAAAAAATATGAATAAGAAAAAAATAAAACAAATCATTAGAATTTTATTGCTTAGCGGAACAATTATCTCTTTATATTTTGTTCCCTGGCCAATAGTAACAGCATGGATAGCGCCATTACCGGCCACAGTCCAGGAACAAGTAAATAAAGGGACTGATTACGGGTTTGATGGAATTGTTGTCTATGTGGATATAGAAGGCGAACAACCTTTATTTTATTCTGCCGGTTATAAAAACAAAGAAAACAAAATACCCGCCGATCCTCACTCGTTGTTCAAAATAGCCAGTGTAGGTAAGTTATATAACGCCTTAGCTATTGCAAAACTTGTAAGAAACGGTCAGCTTTCGCTTAGATAAAACACTGGCTTATTACTTACCTGAACTGAAAGGAAGAATTGAAAATGCCGATGAAATTACATTGAAAATGATGGTTCAGCACCGCAGTGGAATTCCAAATTATACAGACACTTATAATTATTGGGCAGCTCCTAAAAAAAACGATGATGAAAAACTTGCTTTGATTCTTGATTTGCCTGCAAATTTTGAACCCGACAAAGACTATGAATACTCCAACACTAACTACTTATTGCTCGGAAGAATTATGGACAGGACGCTTGGATATAATCATTACCAATATATAAAGGAAGAAATTTTAACGCCGCTTAATCTAAACAATACTTATGGCTCCATTCATGAAGTAGACATGGAAGATGTTATGAGCGGTTACTATGTAGGTTATAACGCCGATTTAAAAACAAATTATATTGGTTCGATGTTGGCTACGGCAGAGGATTTGGGCAAGTTCATAAGAGCTTTAAATGATGGCTCCGTATTTAAAGATAAAAAGGAACAGGAAATTTATTCCTCGATTTATAGGTTTGAACATACGGGCTTAATTCCCGGCTACCAAACGATTGCTGAATATCACAAAGATATAGACGCTGTTGTAATTCAATTTACAAACACTGTCGACTTCGAAGGATACAACTGGAATTTATCTGAAGTTTTATACAGCCGTATTGTTAAAATACTGAGAAGGGAAAAATAATTTAAAACAATATAGCCGAAATAGCGGCTAACGCAAGGGTTGCAGCTCCGTTCAATTTTTGCGCAATTGATAGGAATAAAATCCGCAATCGCCTATTTTGCATATACTAAACGTTGTTATTGATTGTACTAAAAAATACAAAAATTAAAATTTGAAATTATCAGCTTACATAAAGAAAAGAAACGGCGTACCATTAGGGGCAAGAAATTCACTTAGAAATATGTTGATCCGTTCTTTGGGAGCCGGACAGTTTTCAAAATTCTGGGTTTATTGGAATCCTATTTGGAGTTATTACTTGGGAAAATTTATTTTTAAGCCTTTTAAAATTATCTTTTCTCCGGCATTGTCCATAATACTTACATTTGCCATTAGCGGTTTTTTGCATGATTTAGTAATAATTTTATTACGATGGAATTTTGAACTGCTGTTAACTCCCTGGTTTTTATTAATGGGTTTTTGTGTTGTTTTAGGTGATTATGCTAAAATTGACTATTCAAAATTCACATGGATAATTCGAGCTTCTATAAACTTATTTATTATATCAATTTGTTTATTCATAGCGTATCAAGTAAGAATCTAAAAATAAATCTAAATGGAATTATTTTCACCGAATTGCCGATTCCCACTTCCCCGTTTCTTTAATCAGTTCTCCTGCATCTCTACCATTTTTAACGTCTCTAAGATTCTTTCCGCAACCGCGTAAATTGTTTCCGCCGAACTCTATATAAGCCGTTAGGTTATATTTATCTCCTTTTGGATCCGTGCATTCCTCATCTTTTATCGTCGCGGTTAACTTTATATTTCTTTTGCTTGAAACGATAGATTGTTTCTCCCGTTTCATCGTTTACTTCAGGTTTCGGAGTAACAAACTCATATCTTTCATTTCCGTAATTTGTTACAAATAAAGTTTTTTCATCATTCTTAATCTCCAAATGCCAGCCCGGTTCAAATCCAGATGCGCGGAAATCTACGCCGCTTAGTTTTGCTTTTTCCCAAACCGCAGCAACTCCGTTATTAACGCAGTTTCGGTATGTTGTATCCTCCAATTCCAAAAAGGCTTCTTCCCCTTTCGTCCAAAATGTAATTTCGCCGTCGCTGTATTTCGCTCCGGATGCGGCTTCCATCTGTTTCAGTTCGTAAGTTTTTTCCGGAAGAATAACTTTCGCCTTTTCATTTATCAACTGAACCGTGAATGAGAAAGTCGAGTCGCATTCAAACACAAATGTTTTTATTAATTCATCCGGAACCGGACGCTCGTCTTCCTCTTCCTTATCTTCGGAACAGGAAAATAATAAACCGATTATAGTTATAGCCAAAACTAACTTTGCAATTTTTCGTATCATAACTCAACTCTCATAGTTTTTACTCTTTTGCGCCAATGAATTTATTTCAGAGGTTTGTATGGATTGACTAAAAAGGAAGAAATTGTCACCCTGAACTTGTTTCAGGGTCTCAAGATAACCTGAAAACAAACTTTTTAGATTCCGAAACGAGTTCGGAATGACAAAACAAAGAACTATTGAGACATTCACTTTCGAATAACAAAAATCTTTACAAATCATTCTTTATAGAATTATTTTTTTCCATTGATTCTTTGGATATTCTGTTTCGGTAATCAACAACTTTTTTCATAAGATTTTCATCAGACAGGGCTAATATTTTTACTGCAAGAAGTCCGGCATTTTTCGATTGATTGATGGCAACAGTTGCTACCGGAACGCCTCCGGGCATCTGCACAATTGACAAAAGGGAATCCAACCCGTTAAGCGCTTTGCTCTTTACCGGAACTCCGATTACCGGAAGCGGAGTGTGAGCCGCCGTCATTCCCGGAAGATGCGCCGCTCCACCGGCTCCCGCAATAATTACTTTTAGTCCGTTTCCAAGCGCCGACTTTGCGTAATCAGCCATAAAATCGGGCGTCCGGTGAGCCGATACAATTTTTACTTCAAACGGAATTTCAAATTCTTTGCATACGTCAACCGCTCCGCGCATCGCCTCAAGATCAGAATCGCTTCCCATTATTATTCCGACTACAGGTTTCTCATCCATTTTAATCCCTTATAAAAATATTTTTTCTTCAACAGATTTTAATTTATTAAATATTTCTTTTTGATCATCGCCAACCATTGTAAGATGCCCGAGCTTCCTCCCGATTCTGCTCTCCCCTTTTCCGTAGAAATGAAAATGAAGTCCGGTATTTTTTAATGCTTCTTTTTGGTTTGATGGCAGACTTTTCTGCTTTTTCTTTCCTAGCATGTTTATCATAACGGCGGCAGGTTTAATCATCTCAGTCGATCCGAGCGGAAGTCCGGCGGATGCGCGTATATGATTTTCAAATTGGGATGTTAAGCACGCTTCAATTGTGTAATGCCCAGTGTTATGTGGTCGCGGAGCCATTTCGTTAACAAGGATTTTATCTCCTGAGTCGAGGAAAAATTCTATCCCGAAAATCCCGATCCCCTTTACCGCCTTTACCGCTTCTACTGCTATCGCTTTTACTTCTTCAATTATTTTTGGATCGACTTGCGCCGGAGCAAGAACAGTATGGCAAATATGATTTTTCTGAATCGTTTCCACGACGGGATAAATCTTTATTTCTCTCTTCGTCCGCACAACCATAACTGCCAATTCTTTTTGGAAATCGACAAATTTTTCAGCCAGCAGTAATGCGTGACGCTCGGTTAATCTTTCATATTCTTTATTGAATTCAGATTCATTTGTAATCGTCGCGTTTCCGTAACCGTCGTATCCCATCTTTCTCGATTTAAGAAGAAATTTTGATCCGAGTATTTTTGAGATTTTATCAAAATCTTTTTTGGATTTAACTTCTATAAATTCGGGAACGGGAATAGAATTATTTGCCAGAGTATTTTTCTGAATATATTTATCCTGGATTAACGAAATCGTCTTTGACGAAGGGAAAACATTCTTCCCTGTTTCTTCAATCTTTTTAAGATAAGATGAATCGATAAATTCATTTTCAAGTGTTATTACATCGGATGCATTTATAAATTGATTCAACGCTTTATCATCTTCAACCCATCCGACGAACTCGTTATGCGTCATCATACCTGCGGGAGAATTCTTTTTCTTTTCCAAAATAGCAATTTGGAAGCCGAGTTTATACGCCTCAAATGCAGACATCCGCGCAAGCTGTCCGCCGCCTAAAATTCCAATTGTAAAATTATTTTGCAATAGCATTCCTTTTTTATGAAACCGTTAATTATATTCTTCTGTAATTCGTCTCGATAAATCGAGAGTTAATAAAATTATTAACTTCAATTTAGTTACAAATTCACAACAAGACACAAAAAGTTGCCATGAGCTTTAGCTCGTCTGAAGCTATTTAATTATTTAATAGAATCAATAACATCGCATAATTTAATTTTCTTCAAACGAAAGGATATTACCGTCGGCTCCAGCCGGCGGATAAAGAACAGACAAAAATTTTCGAGCATTAGCACACTCTTTATATATTTCCAAAGACCATTTAGGCTAAAGCCGGAAATTGCTGCTTTTTTTGCACCCAAGCCTGAAGGCTTGGGTTAATGAAAATATTAATACCTATTTTCAGAATAAAATCTTTAATGAGTAACCCAAGCGTTTACGCTTGGGTTTTGGCTTCGAATCAAACTTAGGGCTTAACCCATATAACTTATTTGCAAAGACCCTTTCGACTATTTTTGCATTCTCTCCGTCCGCTAAAGCGGTTGCCGCGAGCCTTAGCTCATAGGGAACAATTAATAAACTATCATAGGTTTTTTAGACTGATAAAATATTTCTATTGCCGTTGGCTTCAGCCAACGGATTAATAAAGAGAGACCTTATTGGGCTTTAGCCCCAAAAAAAAATCGCCTATAGACACAACAACAACTTTTCGTCTCGCCGCTCGCGTCTGGCTTCTCTTCCTTAATAAATCATCTCCGAGAAATAAAGCGTATTCCCGTTAAGGTCTTCCACGCTGAATTCCTTCGTTCCGTAATTTGTCTTTTTTATTGTATCCTGAATTTCAAAATCTTTTTTGATTTCCTCGAAAACTTCCTCAATTCCTTCCACATCAAAATATAACTCTGTTAGGCATTTAGGTTTACCAACCAGTTTTTTTATAAGAAGTTTCGAACGACCGATTTCCATCAAGGCGGTTTCCATATCGCCGGTCTGCGGATGCCGCATCAAAACTTTGAATCCCAGGTTCTTATAAAAATCAATATTTTTCTGGACCTCCTGCACATTAAGGACCGGATAAATTTCTCTTACCATTTTATTTTGTTCCTTATTTACTTTCTTCTCTACCAAAAATTGATTTCCTATTAAAGCCCACATTAATGCGAAAACTACAAAAACAACAACGATAAAAATTATATTTCGATACCTTATTTTCATTTCTTTGTTGATAAGTATTGCGAAGATTTCCCACCGATCGCAGTTATAAATTTGGTCGGGACTAATTTTGCTAACGAAATGTAAAACTTATTTATAAATCCATCAACAACAGCAGGTTTCTTACCTAAACTTTTTATCGCAGTCTTAACAACATCTTCAGACGTTCTAACCAATGGACCGCCTTTTATATTTGCCACCCTTTGGAATTCGGTATCGGTTCCGCCGGGATTTAGTGATAGAATATCAATGTTGAATTTTTTAAGTTCATACCATAATGCGCTTCCGAGATAATGATTGAACGCTTTTACTGCCGAATAAACTGACATAAACGGAACCGGCAGAAACGCAACTGTAGATCCCAGAAAGATCACGGCGCCTTTGCTTCGTTCTTTCATTCCTTTAAGATAATGATGAGTTAATTCGGTGGGAATTATGCAGCTGAGATAAATCATATCTCTATAATCTTTCAATTCGTGATCGGCAAAATTTCCCGTGGATCCGAAACCTGCATTATTGATAAGAATTCCAACCTCACGTTCACCGATTAGATCGATAACGTTTTGAACCGCCGAATCTTCACTTAAATCCTGTTGAATTACTAAAATCTCAATTCCGTTTTTAGATCTAATCTCTTCGGATAATTTTTCCAGTTTTTCTTTTCTGCGGGCAATAAGAATAAGATTTAGTCCCATTCCGCCAAGTCTTTTCGAAAACTCTTCTCCGATGCCGGAAGAAGCTCCTGTAATTAATGCCCAGTCGCCGTATTTAGATTTCCAATCATTCATAAACTCTATTTATTCCGTTTTAAGTTGAAATTATTCTTCTTCATAAGTAACTTAAAATTTTAATTAAAAACAAAATTAAGGATTTTCTAGATGCTCAAATTTCCCTATCTCAAAATATTTTTTCTAACATTTCTTTTTTTAATGAACGAATCTCTCTTAACACAAGATAAACCTGATTATGAAGGCGGAGTTCCGGAAGCCTGCACAACCGTGATTGTCGGACGAGAAGCCACATCGGATGGATCTGTAATGAATTCTCACACTGACGACAGCCACAGAACACGCTCGTGGCTTAATGTTATTCCCGCGAGTGATCATCCCGAAGACGCGACTGTAACAATGTATAAAAGGCTGCCGACTGATTCTCTTGCGATGCCTGCTTACAAACACAAACCGATCGGAGAAATTCCGCAAGTAGAACATACATTCGGCTACATAAACACAGCCTATCCTTGCATGAATGAAAAACAGCTAGCTATCGGTGAATCGACATTCGGCGGAAGAGAAACATTGCAGTCGGACGAAGGTTTAATAGACTGCCAAAGATTAGTTCAGTTAATGCTTGAGCGAACAACTACTGCCCGTGAAGCGCTTGAGTTAACACGCGATCTTACAAAAAAATATGGATGGAACGACGCAGGTGAGTGCTTAACAATTGCCGATACAAAAGAAGCATGGGTTCTTGAAATCGTTGGTCCCGGCAAAGGAAACATCGGCGCTGTATGGGTCGCGCAAAGAGTGCCTGACGATCATATCTCGGTAAACGCTAACGGAAGCCGTATTAGAAAAATTGATTTGGATAATCCCGATTATTTTATGGCTTCGGAAAATGTATTCCGGGTTGCGCAGGACAGCGGATGGTGGAATCCCGAAGAAGGCGAGTTTGAATTTGTATACGCTTATGCGCCGGAAAGCCGGACTTCTATAGCAGCTCGCAGAAGAGAATGGCGCGTTCTTGATTTAGCGGCCCCCTCTCTAGGACTTGATGCAAACGCTGAAAATTATCCTTTTTCGGTAAAACCCGACACTTTGATATCAAAAGAAAAAATGGTTAGAATATTTCAGGATTATTACGAAGGGACTCCTTATAATTTTGTAAAGAATATTACCTGGACGAACGACAGCGGTAAGACGGAAATCTCTCCCCTCGCAAATCCGTTTATGCCATACGATATGAATAAAATTTTTGATGTAAACGGCGGCTGGGGCTGGCGAGGCGAAAGAACGATCGCCCGTTGGTATACAATGTATGCAACTATTTTACAATCGCGAGATTGGCTGCCCGATGAAGTAGGGGGCGTTGTTTGGATCGCAATGGACAACGTAGCGACTTCGGTTTATACACCGCTTTATTGCAGCATTACCGACGTTCCTGAGTCTTTTAAAACTCCGGGAAGAGTCAAAGGATACAACCGCGAATCTGCTTGGTGGGCCTTTAACCGTCTCGGAACACTTGCGGCCCAGCGCTGGGGCGATATGCGGCACGACGTCCGAGCAGTTTGGGATCCGATGCAGAAAGAACTTTTCGCAAATCAAAAAAGTGTAGAAGATAAAGCTCTTGAAATGCTGAACTCAGATAAAACTAAAGCAATCAAATATTTAACAGATTACGGAATTGAAACAGGAACCAACGCATTTAATAAAGCATGGATACTTGGCGATCACTTATGGACAAAATACGATGAAAAATTCTAAATTATTGTATTTGTTGATTTTACTTCCGTTGTTTTTTTCTTGTTCTTCTAACGAAGAAAAAACACTGGAGGTTAGCGCTACCGCGTTTAATTCGGTACGGTATCAAACTTCATCACAGCCGACGATTACCGCTTTCGGAGATACTTTGGAACCGGGAATGAAATCGCTTGCTGTTTCGCGAGATCTTATCGACTCCGGTTTAACTCATATGACCAGAGTTTACATAGAAGAACTTGGCGAAGAATATATCGTCCGTGATAAAATGGCGGGAAGATGGCGTAAAAAGATTGACATTTATATGGGGGAAAATATCGACAGCGCCCATAATTTCGGCGAAAGGAAAGTCACCATAAGCTGGAAAGCAAAAAAGGGAAACTAAAGTGAAGACTGATAAATTCTTAGCAAAGCCGGGAAGTGAAATTGATCTTTCAAAAATTTCAACATCAGATACCGGCGATTTTAATTCGAAAAAAGAAGCGAAAGAACTTCTTAAAAAAAATATAAAAGAGATGAGAGAGCTGCAGGGAAAACTTTATGCAGACGACAGATACGCACTACTTATTGTTTTTCAGGCAATGGATGCCGCGGGAAAAGACGGGACTATAAAGCACGTAATGTCCGGGCTAAATCCGCAAGGAACACAGGTAAATAGTTTTAAGCAGCCATCGGCGGAGGAGTTAGATCACGATTATCTTTGGCGAATTCACAAAGTTACTCCGGAACGCGGAAGGATCGGAATTTTCAATCGTTCGCATTACGGCGAAGTATTAGTAGCGCGGGTTCACAATCTTGTTGAAGATCAAAAAATTCCCGACGAATTTATTGATAAAAATATTTGGAAAAACAGATTTAGAGCCATCAACGATTTTGAAAGAATGCTTTACGAGAACGGAACAAAAATAATTAAATTTTTTCTACACGTTTCCAAAGAAGAACAGAAAGACAGGTTTCTGAAACGAATAGACCGACCCGATAAGAACTGGAAATTTTCCGAAGGCGATATTAAAGAAAGACAATATTGGGACGACTATCAGAAAGCATATCAGGAAGCGATTTCCGCCACGAGCAAAAAACAAGCGCCCTGGTTCATTATTCCCGCAGATCATAAATGGTTTATGCGACTCGCCGTTTCCGAGATAATTGTTGAAGAAATGAAAAAGATGGATATCAATTATCCGAAACTCGAAGAAGAACAATTAAATAATCTCCAAAAATATAAAGAGCAGCTGCTAAATGAATAATAATATTGAATCTAAAAAACTTGCTGTTCAGGATTTTTATCCTGAGAACCTTGCGCATTGTTACGGATGCGGTAGATTAAATGATGACGGACTTCAGATAAAAACCGTCGCCGACGGAAATGAAACCGTAACAAAATTTACTCCGCGTAAATACCACACAGCAATTCCGGGATATGTTTACGGCGGATTGATCGCTTCGCTTATCGACTGCCACGGAACCGGAAGCGCGGCGATTTTCGCGTATCAAAACGAAAACAGAAATTACGATTCCGATCCTCCTTTCAGATTTGTAACCGCATCGCTGAAAGTGAATTACCTTAAACCGACTCCGATTGACGCCGAACTCGAACTCCGCGGCAAACTGAAAGAATTAAAAGGGAAAAAAGTTGTTGTAGACATTTCCCTATCCGCAAACGGAAATACTTGCGCAACGGGAGAAGTTGTAGCGGTTCAGATGCCGGATAGTTTTAAATGAAAATAATTTTTTTATTATTATTTGCTCTCCTATTATTTGCACATTCGTTTGGCCAGCCTCAAAAACAGAGGTCGTCTCCAATGACAGACAATGTCAGAAAACATCAAAGAATCCCTGAACTGAAATACGCAGGAATTTCGGTCGGCGTAAAAAATATTTTGCCCGATGAATTCGAAATTTATATTCCCGAAGATAATATAAAAGCAGATACACTTAATTTATTATTTCATTTTCACGGTTCCGCCGATGTTGTAAAATACGCAGCGGAAAATTTTGACGGAGAGATTGCGGCGGTTTCAATAAATTTAGGTGCCGGTTCTAGCGTTTACTCAAAACCGTTTCTCGATCAAAATAAATTTAAAGAATTATTGACCAGCGTTGAAGATTCAATTCAAAATAAATTAAACAAGAAAATATTTATTGATGAAATTCATCTTTCAGGTTTCAGCGCCGGATATGGCGCGGTAAGAGAAATTTTACGAAACAAAAATTATTTTGATAGAATAAATAAAGTTTTACTTCTGGATGGAATTCACGCAAGCTATATTCCGGAAGGAGTAAATTTGTATGACGGCGGGAAAATAGATTCTACTGATTTGGATTCTTTTTTAGAAACAGCAAAAGTCGCATCCAAAAATTCTTCTAAAAAATTTATAATCACGCATTCGGAAATATATCCCGGAACATATGTCAGCACAACTGAAGCCTCTGATTATCTGCTTAACGAGTTAAACATTGAGAGAAAAGCTGTTCTCGAGTGGGGACCGCTTGGAATGCAGCAGATTAGCGAAGCAAAAAAAGGCGGCTTTTATGTTTTAGGATTCGCGGGTAACTCCGCTCCGGATCATATCGATCACCTCCAGGCGCTTTATTATTTCCTTAATTTATTTGAGAAGATGTAAGAGTTAAATCATCTCTCTCAACAATTCCTGTCTCGGCTGCGCTATTACCACTTTGTTAACGAGCAATCCTTTTTGTGCGATTACGTGCGCTCCCGATTCTACAGCGCTAGTAACCGCCGCAACTTCGCCGGTTAAAGTGCAGAAGGCTTTTCCGCCCAATGCCATCGCTAATCTTATTTCGATGATCTTTACACTTGCGGCTTTTACCGCCGCGTCAGCGCCTTCTATTAAAGAAGCTACTGAGAATGATTCAATTATTCCGAGCGATTCGAGCAAGTCGACGCCGGTATGTCCGGATAGCGCCGGAAATATATCGGGATGAACATTAGGAATAACAAATGTATCGATCACCGCATAATCGAGAGTATGTTCGGCGGCGTCAACTGCGGATTGAACAGCGGCAACATCTCCTCCAACCAAAACCATATATTTACCAGAACAAATTGTGCGGGATAAGATCAATTCAACTTCGGAAGTTTTCAGCATTAAATCCGCTGCTTCCATCCCCGCCGCAATGCTCGATAATTCCACTAACCCGATTGAATTCATTTCCATTATATTTTCCTTCCTTATTTTGCAGTTATTAAAATATATTCCGGCGTAACTTCTTTTATAACTCCGTCTATCGAAGCGTGAATTTTCGCACCGAGTTTCCCCTCTTCCGGTTCGGCGATTAAATCTCCGCGCTCCACGGATCGACCTTCCGAAACTACCGGTTTTGAAGGCGCTCCGGCGTGCTGCTTAGTTAGAATTTTTACTTTGTCTGTTTCCGGTCTTTCATCATTATAAGGTGTTTCTGAATCAAAATCAGTCACGTTTAATTTCTTCATCAATTGTTTTAAGGGAACTCTTCTTCCATCTTTCATTGGATGAACTTTCACATCCCTCGGCTGTTCATATT
Organism: uncultured Melioribacteraceae bacterium; assembly: GCA_963821715.1. Taxonomy (GTDB): domain Bacteria; phylum Bacteroidota; class Ignavibacteria; order Ignavibacteriales; family Melioribacteraceae; genus CAWGET01. Next base: position 65,500 of record CAWGET010000003.1, on the reverse strand, counting down.
TAAATCCTTGCGCCCGCATTTCAACTTTGGATTGATCGCAGGCTTCACGCGGATATAGATCTTCAGGACAAGCGTAAAGCGAACACAATCCGCAGGAGCAGCATAGATCGGCAAATTTATTCCAGAGTTCTGCGCCCGATGTTGTGAATACGAGAGAGCGCATTACTTTGTGCGGCTGAACATCGTAACCTAAAAGATAACGCGGACAAAATTCAGTGCAATAAGTGCATTGATCGCAAGCCGATTTCCCGATCCGGTTCATACTATGCAAGTCGCGGTTCATCCGATTTACTACATAATGATCTTTCGGAAGAACGATTAATGCCGCTGTTGTTTTTGTTACAACTTCGTCGAGATCGAATGTTAATCTTCCCATTAACAAACCGCCAACGAATATTGCATATTCACTCGTGGTTACTCCGCCGGCATGTTCCAAAATTTCTCTGAAAGTAATTCCGACAGGCGCGAAAAAAGAGGACGGATTTTTTACAAGTCCGGAAACCGAAACAAATTTTTCAGTAACAGGAATTCCTTCGTCAGCTTTTTGAATATTGTAGAGTGTTTCAACGTTATTTACTACGCAGCCGACATCGAGCGGAATCCCATGAGGCGGCATCAATCTTTTTGTAGCGGCGTAAACCAGTTCGTATTCGTCACCCGAAGGATAAAAGTCGCCGAGATCAGTAATTTCAATCATTCCGTTTTCTAGATGTTTTTCCACCGCTTCTATTGCGCGATAATTTTTTGTTTTTACTCCGAAGTATCCCTTCTTTGCGCCTGTAGATTCTATCATTAAATTCATTCCGTTAATTATTTGCGGCGCAAAATTAATCATAAAATTTACATCCTTATGAACAAGTGGTTCGCATTCCGCGCCGTTGGCAAGGACAAATTCCACTTCCGATTTAGCTTTTATGTGAGTCGGGAATCCGGCTCCTCCTGCTCCCACAACTCCGGCATCGAAAATTTTTTGATGAAGATCCATTTTAATTCCTTTTAATTACTACAATTGTTTTATCATCCTGGTATTGGCTTTCACTCGTTGAAAAATGGTAAACATCATCCAGAATTGCGTGTGCAATTTCTTTCGGACTTTTGTCATTGTTTTTTCTAATGAGATCATCGAGGCGTTTCTCTTCATAAAATTCAAATTTATCATTCGCGGCTTCAACAATTCCGTCGGAATAGATTACCAAGACATCGCCTTTATCGAAGTTGATGCTGTCGGTTTCGTATCTTGAGTTCGGAGCCGGACCAAGTAGCGGTCCTGTCGATTCAAGGTAGATAGTTTGATTTGTTTTGCATTTAAAAAATATCGGCGGATTATGCCCGGCGTTCGCGTATAAAAAAAGTCCTTTTTTATCGTTAGAAATTTCACCGTAAAACATGCTTGTAAACTGGTCGTCGGCAAATATTTTATTTATCAGCTGATTTAGTCTGAACATCATTGGCGATATTTTAATCTGAAAATTGCTCGCCATCCTAACCGCGCCGGAAATATACATCGCGCTCGCGGCGGCTCCGAATCCTTTTGACGCGGCGTCTCCAACAACAATTCCCATTCTCTCTTCGCCGTCCCCTATCGTAAGGTAATCGAAATAATCTCCGCTGACTATCTCCGCGGGAATTGTAGCACCGAATATTTCATATCTATGGAAAATAATTTCATGGTCGGGAAGAATACTCCGCTGAAGCTGTTTTGCTTTATCTATATCGGCAATTAAATGCTTTCTTGTTTTTGAAGCTCTAATCTCATTTATTTTCGAAGTTAAAACTGTCGCGATAATATTCAAAATGTATCTTAATTCTTCGTCAATTTCCGCGCTGTTAACGGCGAGTAAATATTGGTAATATCTTTTCCCGTTGGTTTTTATTTTAGATCCGATTCCCGAAGCGGAATATTTAAATATTCCTTTACTAATAAGGGTTTTGTTCGTCTCGTCAGCTAAGACCGTTCGTTCGCTGGTCACAACATCGAATATTGGATATTCATTCATATAAAGCATAAAATTGCGGTTAATCTTGTGAACATTTCCCGTTTGATATAAAAGTTTATAACCGTGGTTCTCCGGGAATAATTTCCATATTCTTCCACCGGTAACCTTAATCTGATCGTCCGCTACAATCTGTTTTAATACACCGAATAAAAGATCTTCTTCAGACGAGTAACGCTGAGAAGCGATCTTTTCAATAGTTTTAAATAATTTTTTCTGTTTCATAAATTTATTTTTTTCCGAATAAGAGTATAATTAATTAAGTAAACTTAATCAAAATGGGAATTAGAATTGCAAATAATTTTTGAATTGACGCGATGCAAATTGATTGATTTAATAAATTGCCCCGACTTTTAAGTCGAGCACTAAAATTAGAAACACAACTTGGGCTTTAGCCCCATTTACCGTTTAATTATTAATACGGTATTCTATAGCGAATTGAACAAGAGAGTTCCGAACATGTTTTAGTTAGAGTAAAACTCTATCAACTTTCTTATTGCTTCTTTACTCGGCTCATTGAAATATTTAGCCGAAAGAGAATTCATAACGCTTACCTTCGTTGGACGGTAAATTCCTTTAGCGATATATCCTCCCCCTTCAAAAACTCCGGTTTTATTCTGATAAATCGTTGTATCGGGCGTAGGAATTGGAATTTCGGAGTCAAGCATGTATTTCCATTTAGAATCGAAATCGACGAGAGTTGTAATATTCGCTTCCCAGGGTTCGACTTCGAGATTGTAGAAATCGAGATAAGCGACGTCGTCGGTTACATATTCGTCCGCAAGCCCGGCAAAACCATGTCCCAACTCGTGTATAAATATTTCTTTTACCGCCGGATGTTCCGCGGAGATCATCGAGTAATAATTATAAATCGAGCCGCCGCCATATTTTTCAGTATTTACAAGTATATAAATTTGCTCGTAAGGAGCGTTGGAAGCCACGTCTCTTACTGAAAAATAATCGGTTGTCATAAGATATCTTTCGCTTCCGAAAGTATAAAAGCTTGAATTCAATTCTGTATTGCGCCATTGATCGTCGTTCGGAATATCGGTTCCGGATTCTTTTGACGGAGCGTTTACTCCCCAAATATTTATTTTATCCCGATGTTCACCGAATGCTTTATATTCGAAAAGATAATTTGCCAAAGTATCGCAAACAGAACGGAATTTATCCATCTGGCTTGCTGTATATCCTTCGGGTAAAAAAACAATGTCTAATTTTTCTTCCGGATCGCCCGAATAATGAACTTTAAAATTCTGAAGCGTATCTTCTTTTTCTTTGATGAACGGATCTTCCGGATCGATTATCATTTCAAGCTTTTTCACAAATCTATTTTCGGAATCCCTGTTCAGCAATTCTAATCGAACTGAATCTTTTGGAAAAGGAAATGTAACTGTTTCGTAAAAAGTCCGTTTTATTTTTTTCGCCTCTTCAGTTGTCTGCCATTCTCTAAAAAGCGTAGAGAATCCCCGTGAATAAATAAGATTCCCATCGTCCAAAGAAAATATTTTTAGGAATGAATTGCCATATTGAATCGTATCAACGAGATTAATTTTAGATCCGTTCCAATCGCCTTCGTCGATCAGCTTATCGAACGAATATAATTCGTTTTCAAAATCGCCGGAATGAAAATAATCGAATCGCAATGTTTTGTCTTCAAAATAATCATCAAAACTAACCTGAGCTTCAAGAGCAGTAAATAAAAAGAGAAAAACGATTAAACTACTTTTTAACTTCATCTTAAACCTTTAATTTTTTTGAACCGGGTTTTACGAGCGGGATTCCTTTTTTGCAAAGCGGACAATCTTCAGATTCGTAAGTTACAACTTCGAGTTGAAGCGTGCTTTTTTGAGGAACGCCGAAATCGACTTTGCCATTGCTTCGATCGACAATCATTCCTACTCCGACAACTTCGGCGCCGGAGCTTTTCACAATATCCATCACTTCTAAAACTGATCCGCCGGTTGTAACAACATCTTCGCAGACCAGAACTTTTTCATTTTCCGAAATTTCAAATCCTCTTCGCAATTTTAATTTTTTGTCTTCTCGTTCGGCAAAAATAAAACGTTTTCCGAGCTGCCGTGCAATTTCCTGTCCAACAACAATTCCTCCAATCGCAGGTGAAATTACCGTATCAATTTCTTTATCTTTAAAATGATCTGCAATCAAAGAGCAGATTGTTTCTGTGTATTTGGGATATTGTAAAACTTTTGCGGACTGGAAATATTGATCGCTGTGCTTGCCGGATGTCAATAGAAAATGTCCGTTCAATAAAGCATCTGTCTTCAGAAATAAATCTAGGATATTGTTTCCCATTAAAATCTCTCTATTTTTTGTGCAAGGTCAAAATCTTTTTCCGTTACTCCGCCTTCGTCGTGCGTGGTAATTGTAACTTTGACATGTTTGTAGGCGTAAATGTGCAGATCCGGATGATGATTCATTTTTTCGGCTTCCATTCCCGTTTTCACAACAAAGCCCAGAGCATTTACAAAATCCTCAAACTCATATTCTTTCGATATTGAATTGTTGGCGTAGATCCAATTTTCAAAATCTTCTAATTTTTTATTAATTTCGTCTTCCATTAACTTTGCCATTTAAACTCCGGTTTAATTATAAAAAAAGCCTGACTAAAAATAGTCAGGCTTTTGATTATACGAAAATCAATTCATAAATAAAATTAATTTTGTTTTTCTTCTTCTTCTCTATTTTCAGATTCCGTAGAATCTTCGGATTCATTATCAGATTTCTTTTTTACTTTCTTTTTCGGTTCTTCTATTTTCATTTCTTCAGTTATAAAATAGAGTTCCTCTTTTCCTTCCTGATGCTTTACGATAATCTTATTATTCTCTTTGATGGTGTTAGTAAGAATTTCTTCTGCGAGCGGATCTTCTACATATTTCTGTATAGCTCTGTTTAAAGGACGAGCACCGTATTTTGGATCGAATCCTTTTTCCGCTAAAAACAGCTCAGAAGATTCATCAAGTTCAATTTCCATTTTATTATCATGAACATTCTTGATTAATTCTCTCATCTCAATTTTTATGATATTTTTGATATCTTCAATTTCAAGATTTCTAAATACGATTGTTTCATCAACTCTATTTAAAAATTCAGGATTAAATAATTTGTTCATAGCTTCCTGAACGGTAGATTTCATATTATCGTATTTGTCAGAAACACTATCACCGCTGAATCCGAATCCTCCGGTTTCGCGCAGATCTTTTGTCCCGATATTCGAAGTCATAATAATAATTGTATTTTTGAAATCGACCCTTCTACCAAGACTGTCTGTCAACTGCCCGTCATCGAGCACTTGAAGAAGAATATTAAATACATCCGGATGAGCTTTCTCAATTTCGTCAAAAAGGACTACCGAATATGGTTTTCTTCTTACGCGTTCCGTAAGCTGACCACCTTCTTCGTAGCCGACATATCCCGGAGGCGCTCCGACTAATCTTGAAACAGAAAATTTTTCCATATACTCGCTCATGTCCAAACGAATAAGTGCATTTTCCGAGTCAAATAAATATTTCGCAAGTTCTTTCGCGAGCTGAGTTTTTCCAACTCCTGTTGGACCCAAAAAGATAAAACTGCCTATCGGCTTATTGGGATTCTTCAATCCGGCTCTCGTTCTTCTAATCGCCTTACTTAACTTTATAACGGCTTCATCCTGTCCAACTATTCTTTCGCGCAGTTCATCCTGCATTTTTATAAGTTTTTCAGATTCCGCCTGAACAACACGCGTTACCGGAATTCCTGTCATCATCGAAACTACTTTACCAATATCTTCTTCGGTAACATCATAAACAATATCTTTCGTCTTTGCGTCCCATTCTTCTTTCGCTCGTTCCAGGTCGGCTTGCAATTGTCTTTCCCGATCTCGTAATCTGGCTGCTTCTTCATAATCCTGCTGCTTTACTACCAATATTTTTTCTTTCCGGACTTTTTCAATGTCGTCTTCAAGTTTTAGAATTTCGTCAGAAACAGAAAAATTACCCATATGAACTCTTGATCCGGCTTCGTCCAAAACGTCAATGGCTTTATCGGGTAAATGCCTATCGGTAATGTATCTATCACTAAGTTTCACTGCGGAATCAATCGATGCTTCATCATATTTAACGTGATGATGTTCTTCATACTTAAATTTAATATTATCCAAAATCTGAATAGTCTCGTCAACAGTAGGCGGATCCACCATCACTTTTTGGAATCTTCTATCGAGGGCGCCATCTGTTTCTATATACTTTCTGTATTCGTCCAATGTTGTTGCCCCGATACATTGAATATCTCCGCGAGCCAAAGCGGGTTTGAACATATTCGAAGCGTCTAACGATCCCGAAGCACCACCGGCTCCAACTATCGTATGAAGTTCGTCAATAAATAGAATTACGTCATCCGCTTTTTCCAGTTCGGTCATCAGCGCTTTCATTCTTTCTTCAAACTGTCCGCGGTATTTAGTTCCCGCCACTAATCCTGCTAGATCAAGCGTAACAACTCTTTTATCCTGAAGAATTCTCGGAACTTTCCGCTCAATAATCCTTAAAGCCAAACCTTCGGCGATTGCAGTCTTACCCACTCCGGGTTCGCCGATCAGCACTGGGTTATTCTTTTTTCTGCGGCTCAATACCTGAGCAACTCTTTCAATTTCTTTTTCTCTTCCGATTACCGGATCGAGTTTGTCGTCGTTTGCAAGTTTTGTTAAATCTCTCCCGAAGTTATCCAGGACCGGTGTTTTTGTTCTTTCCGGTTTCTTGGATGTCGTCGGCGGAACATTTGGTCTTTCCGAACCTTTTCCGCTTAGAATATTATTTAATTCGGCTCTGGCGTTATCGTAATTAACATTAAACTGATGAAGAATTTGCGTAGCGATATTATCTTCATCTCTTAATAATGAAAGCAAAATATGCTCGGTGCCTATAACATCCGACTTATAAATTTTTGATTCGATCTGAGTGATCTTCAAAACTTTTTCGGCTTGTTTCGTAAGCGGAATATTTCCAATTGTCAATGTTCCGCCGGAAGTTCTTACCGTGTCCTCAATTGCTTTTTTTAGTTTTGTAAGTTCGCAATGAAGGTTTCGTAAAATTTTGACGGCAACTCCCTGACCTTCCCTTATTATTCCAAGCAGTAAATGCTCGGTGCCTATATAATCGTGTCCAAGCCTAAGCGCTTCTTCTCTGCTAAGCCTTATAACCTCTTGAACTCTTTCTGAAAAATTACCATCCATTTTATATCCTTTAAATTTTAATTACCGGTTGTTGTGTCTTAAATTAAACAGAATTCTTATTCGTTTTGTTTCACTTTGTTCAAATATACTAAATAATATGCAACAAAATAAAAAAAAGAGCCTGTAAATCAAGGTTAAACGTCAATAATAAGGCACTTCGAGAATTACACTATAATAATGCCACATTATTTTTTATTTTTGAATGACGGAAATCACAGCAATATCATTTTTAGAAAAATAAAGATGTACAAATGGCAAAAAAATATACTCTTAAAAGAGTAAATAAAATAAATAATGCACTTCCGCAGGTTGACGAATCGAAATTTCAAATTAATTATGAGAATCTTCTTAATCCTGCGCAGTACGATGCCGTTAAAGCGGTTAAAGGGATTCATCTTGTAATTGCGGGTGCGGGAACCGGCAAAACGCGGACTCTCGTTTACCGCGTCGCGAGGCTGGTGGAAATGGGCGTTGATCCTAAATCAATTCTTCTTTTAACTTTTACACGAAAAGCAGCAAAAGAAATGATGGAGAGAGCTTCGGTTCTTCTGGATAACAGGTGCACAAAAATAAACGGCGGCACTTTTCATTCATTCGCTAATATCACTTTGCGTAAATATGCCAAATATCTCGGCCTTGAATCCGGATTTACAATTTTGGATCAGGGTGATTCTGAAGATGTTATAAATTTGATTCGCGGTCAGATGAATATCGCACATCTTAAGAAACGGTTCCCTAAAAAACAAACTATAAACAGAATTTTAAGTCTTAGCGTAAACACCGGACGAATGATTGAAGAGATTATCGTTGAAGAATACCCACACTTTAAAGATTACACTGAGAAAATAGTCAACATCGGCGCTATGTTCGAAAGTTATAAGCGCAAAAATAATCTGCTGGATTACGACGACCTACTGGTTTACTTAAGAAAATTTTTGCAGGATGAAAGTCCGGCCGCAAAATCATTACTATCGGGCATACAATATATTATGGTCGACGAATACCAAGACACAAATAAGCTGCAGTCGGATATTGTTCAGGGATTGGCAAAAATAAATTCCAATGTTATGGTGGTTGGGGACGATTCGCAGTCGATCTATTCTTTCCGCGGAGCAAACTTCAAAAACATTATGGATTTCCCGCATTTCTTTCGGGATGTAAATGTAATAAAACTGGAAGAAAATTATAGAAGTACTCAATCGATTTTGAATTTCGCAAATCATATAATCGACGCCGCTGCAGAGAAGTACACAAAATTTTTATTCACCAGAAAAACTGCCGGAGATCTTCCGGCTATTGTTTCGACCAGTACAGAAAATATGCAGTCCAAATTTATTGTTGAGAGAATTCTTGAATTGAGCGAAGAAGGTGTTCCTTTGAGTGAAATGGCGGTCTTGTTTCGTTCGTCTTATTTTTCTTTTGATCTTGAGATTGAACTGAATAAAGCGAACATTCCTTATCAAAAATTCGGCGGAATGAAATTTATTGAAACCGCACACGTAAAAGATATACTCGCATTTCTACGCATCGCATCCAACCCGAAGGATTTTGTAAGCTGGTACCGTGTTCTCCTTCTGCACGAAGGAATCGGTCCGAAAAAAGCTCAGTCAATTTTGGATCTTGTCGCATCCACAAATTATTCTTTCCGCATAAAACCGGACGCTGTAATAAATCCAAAATACAGCAACGCTATTCTAGAGCTTTTCCAACTTCTGAAAGAACTTCATATAAAGGATAATTCCCCGGCTGATAAAATTGAAATGGTATTAAGTTATTATGAACCATTATTCAGAAATAAGTATGACGATTTCAATAAGCGGCAAAAAGATTTGGATATTTTGCTCAACATTTCCCAAAATTATAGAAGTCTCGATAGCTTTTTAGCCGATATGGCTCTTGAACCACCGCAGGAAAGCGTTGCTGATATCGAAGAATCAGATAAGGAAAATGAATTCCTCACTCTTTCCACAATTCATTCGGCTAAAGGTCTGGAATGGCACTCGGTTTTTATTCTTCACGCGATGGAGGGATTTTTCCCATCGAGTCAATCGTACGCTAAATTGGAATCGATTGAGGAAGAACGCCGCCTAATGTATGTTGCAGCAACAAGAGCGAAGCAGAATCTTTACGTTTCATATCCGATGAATATTTTCGACCGGAGAACCGGCGTAACATATTCCAAACCTTCACGTTTCATCGCGGGAGTTTCGGACGATTTAGCCGAAGAGTGGCTTGTTGAAGAAGAGTATTGAAAAAAAGAATTGCATAAAAAATTGCACTAACGAATTAAACAAGATAATTTAAAAGAAGATAAAAGATTGTGATAATTTCTTATTATGAAGCGAAGTTACCAAGCTGAACTTGCAGAAAATTATGTTAACAATAATCCCAAAGGGATTAAATTTCAGTAGAACTAAATTCGCAGAAAATAAATTAACTCCGTTAGGAGTTATATTTTAGCGGATTGTAGATGATATATTTTTGATATAAAGTCGGAAAAGAAAATTGAAAAGAAGAATAGCAAATAAGAATTACAAAATAGAATGTCACAGAAAAATTAAACAAGAAAATTGAAAGATTTACGAATAAAATTGCCGGAAACTAAGAACCGTAAAAGGGAAGAAAAATATCACATATTTTACTAAGCGCTTTCCAAAAATGTCATTTCAACGAACCTGTCTGCCGAAAACAGGCAGGCGAAGTGAGGAGTAATCTTTGAACCATCTATACATTATTTGCAACGTAAACCGCTAATTTTTATGATAATTTTATTTACCGCTTTGATTCTAATTTTTCTCGCGTTTTACATTGTTATTGTTTCTTCGTTCAGCTCTATAAAATCTGACTCTAAAAAAAATTATTCTCAAAATATTTCAATAGTAATCGCCGCAAAAAACGAAGCAGAAAACATTCCTAAATTAATTCAATCTTTAAAAAAATTAAATTATCCTGAAGAAAATTTTGAAGTGATTATTATAGATGATCAATCCGAAGACAAAACACTGCAAATTCTTAATGAAAATATTTCATATTTAAAAAATGTTTCGCTTCTTTCTTCTAAATGGGAAAAAATATCCGGGCAAAAAAGGCGCTTTAGATATTGGGATTTCCAAAGCACGTTATGATAATATTCTGATCACCGACGCCGATTGCAGACCGGAACCGGAATGGCTTTCGGCTTTTTCTAAAAAATTTTCGGAACGTTTCGACTTGATCTTCGGAGCAGCGCCTTTCATCAAACAAAATAATTTTGTAAATAAAATATCGAGTTTCGAAAATTTAAAAAATACAATATTAACTTTTGGATTTGCAAACGCCGGACTTCCCTATTCAGCAGCTTCGAGAAGCCTGGGATTTAGGAAGGAATTATTCAATAAAATAAGCGGATATGAAAATACACTTGAGACCATCGGCGGAGACGATGATCTGCTGATACGGGAAGCAGCGAAGCATAATGCCAAATTCGGAATTTTTCTTGATAATGAAGCGTTCGTGTATTCCTCTACTGAAAATAATTGGATAGACTACTTCAGGCAGAAATTCCGTCACCTTTCTACATCCAATTATTATTCATTTTCTTCTAAATTACTTCTGTCGTTATGGCATTTCCTAAATATTGCTTTTATCATCTCGCCCTTATTTATATTTTTCGATGAAAAGTTCACCCTCCTTTTCATCATAAAAATTATTTTTGATATTCTTTCCGTCAAAATCCTTCAAAAAAAATTAAATTACGATTTCAATATTATCGAGATTATTTATCTTCAAATATTCTATGAAGTACTTTTAATCGTGAATTATATCGGCGGTTTATTCAGAAAAAAGACCTGGTGATTTTGCAAATGCGGAATAAAAAAATTATTTTGACCAATCTAATTTGGGAATTATAAATGGAACATAAAGAATTAGCAAAAAAAGCAGTAGAAGCAAAACAAAGGTCAATCCCTAAATATTCTAACTTTCACGTCGGAGCTGCGCTGCTGACCGGCGACGACAAAGTTTATCTCGGCGGAAATATCGAGAGCGCTTCCTACAGTTTAACGATCTGCGCCGAACGAACTGCTTTATTTAAAGCGCTTTCCGAAGGCGAAAGAAAATTTAAAGCGATATCGATTGTAAGCGACGCCGAAGATTTTACGCCGCCTTGCGGAGCATGCAGACAGGTGCTTAACGATTTTTGCGGAGGAGACCTTGATGTAGTGTTGATGAATAAAAACGAAGAATTAAAAACTTTTAAGCTTAGGGAATTACTTCCTTTTTCCTTTGACGAAGGACAACTCGACTTATGATGGAATTTATGCCGAACGCCGCGCCTATAAAAACCGGCTGGATAGAAGTTGTTGCCGGATGCATGTTCAGCGGCAAAACGGAAGAGTTAATTAGAAGATTGACGAGAGCAAAGATTGCAAAACTTTCAGTAAAGATATTTCAAGCCAAAAATTGACAAAAGATATTCGGCAGATAAAATAGTTTCGCATAGTGAACTACAAATGAATTCCATTGTTGTTGAAGACGCTGAATGAAATAATTGAATTATCTTCGGACGCTCAGGTGATTGGAATTGACGAAGCGCAATTTTTTACGAACGAATTAGTTGACGTTTGCAACCATCTTGCCGATTCCGGTAAACGAATTATTGTCGCCGGACTCGATCAGGATTACCGCGGAGTTCCTTTCGAACCAATTCCGCAGTTGCTTGCGGTTGCGGAATATATCACTAAAACATTGGCAATCTGTATGGAGTGCGGAAATCCCGCCGACAGGACTCAGCGGAAAATTGTTTCATCCGAGAGAGTATTGGTCGGAGCATCAGACAGTTATGAAGCGCGATGCCGCAAATGTCATTACATTCCCGTTGAGGAGACTGCCTAATGGATTTCATTTCTCTTTTTAGGGGAATTATCGGAATCGTAATCATTCTCGGAATTGCGTTTTTGATTTCGAACAATAAGAAGAAAATTAATTGGCGGCTTGTAGCAACAGGATTATTTCTGCAAATTGTCTTTGCAATTTTTATAATCAAAGGAGACGAACTCGGAAGTTTTTTCGCGCCGCTCGCTTATCCGAAAGATCTATTTAAATTTTTCAGCAGCTTCTTTGTTTTAATTTTGGATTTCACCGAAGAAGGATCTCGCTTTGTTTTTGGTCCCTTAGCGCTCGGTCCGGGCAGCGAAGGGAGTTTCGGCGTAATATTCGCTTTTCAGGTTTTGCCCACAATCATATTCTTCGCAAGTTTGATGGGACTGCTCTATTATCTTGGAATTATGCAGCGCATTGTTCAGGGAATGGCCTGGATTATGTCTCGGTTGATGGGTACAAGCGGCGCAGAATCTCTTTCGGTTACCGCAAATATTTTTGTCGGTCAGACGGAAGCTCCGCTAATGATCCGCCCGTATTTGAAAGGGTTAACGAATAGTGAATTGTTAACAATAATGACAGGCGGAATGGCGACAATCGCGGGCGGAGTTATGGCGGCATACATTAAAATGCTCGGCGTGGCGTTCGCAGAAAGTATGCAGATTTCAATATCGGAAGCCGAACTCTTATTCGCCACTCACCTCCTCGGAGCAAGCGTTATGGCGGCTCCCGCGGCTTTGATTATTTCAAAAATAATGTTTCCTGAAACAACCGAGCCTGAGACTAAAGGAAGCGTAAAAGTTTCTGTCGAAAAAAATGCATCAAACGCAATAGAAGCCACGGCAATAGGCGCGGCTGATGGCCTGAAACTCGCACTCAACGTTGCCGCTATGCTTATTGCATTCATCGCGCTTATCGCAATGTCAAATTATATTCTCGAAGCTATAGGCAGCGTTACCGGGCTCAACGCAGTAATTCTTGAACATTACGACCAGCCGTTTAACCTGCAATTTATATTTGGATTTGTTCTGCAGTTTCTAGCTTACGGCATCGGCGTTCCGTGGGAAAGTTCGCTCGAATTCGGAAGGTTGATCGGGACAAAAGTTGTTCTTAATGAATTTGTAGCTTATCTCGATATGAGCAATCTGATTAAGCTAAAGGAACTTGTAAACGAAAAAGCTATTCTAATGGCGACTTACGCTTTGTGCGGATTCGCGAATTTCAGTTCTATCGCAATACAGATCGGCGGAATCAGTCCGCTCGCACCAAATAAAAGAACCGATCTTGCGCGGCTCGGAATTAGAGCGGTAATCGGCGGAACGCTTGCTACTCTTTTAACTGCAACTTTAGCTGGGATTTTATTTTGATGAAAAACTTTGACGCTCAGTTTAAAAACATATACGATCATCTAAAAAGAGAAATTGAGTTCATTCCTGATCTGGCGCTGGTACTTGGCAGCGGACTCGGTGATTTTACGGAAAGCATCAAAATCGTAAAATCAATCCAGACCTCTGATATTTCCGGTTATCCAAGTTCGACCGTTCAGGGACATAAAGGATTTATTCATTTCGGAAAATACCAGGATCGAAATGTTATTCTATTTCAGGGACGTCTTCATCTTTACGAAGGCTATTCGCTAAGCGAAAGTTTGCTACCCGTGTTGATCGCTAATAAATTAAGCTGTAAAAAAATTATATTGACAAATGCAGCCGGTGGAATAAATAAAATTTTTAACCCCGGCGATCTTATGCTGAACGTTTCTTTCAATTCTATAAACGTAAAAAAGGAGTTGACGGAATTGATTGGCGTCTCGTCAATTGAACAAAAAAATAGATTTCTTAATTTTCCTTCTCAGGAAATAAATTCAGCCATTAAACAAGCCGCTCTTGACGAAAAAATAAATTTACGCGAGGGAGTTTACTGGTTTGTTAAAGGGCCGAGCTACGAAACACCTGCTGAAATTAAGATGATTGGGCTAAGCGGTGGAGACGCTGTGGGAATGTCCACCGTTCACGAAGCACTTTTCGCCGCCGCACTCGGAATGGAAGTTGCGGCAATATCTCTTATTACAAATTACGCCGCCGGAATTTCTTCATCCAAACTTTCGCACAATGAAGTAATAGAAACCGCAAACGAAGCTAAAGATAAATTTGAAAGACTAATTAAAAAGACGATAGAATTTATATAATCAATTATGATAAATATTATTTAATTTTTTTTCGGAAGAACCTTTATTCTCATCAACCAGGCATTTTATTTTTTAGTAAATAATTTTTTTACTTATTATCATTTCGGCACAATGTCACCCGTTGAATATTTATTTCAAGAGCTTCAAATTAAAAATTTTTGTATCTTATTATATATCAACAACCTAAGTATTATTAATTATGGAAAGTATAACAATTTACCCCAAAAACGAACAGCAGAAATCTCTGATAAAATCCTTGCTTGCAGAAATGAAAATTCAATTTGAAGTGAAAAAGTCTATCGATAATACCCTTTTAACTGAAGATGAATTTTACAAAAAAATTGACAAATCAATAGAGCAAGCAGAAAAGGGATACGCAAAATCCCTTCAGAAAAATAAGCAAAAAGAATTCTTAGGTTTATGAGCTACTCAATTGAATTAACACCCGAAGCAGAAGCAGATATTGAAAAGCACAAATTCTCAGGCGATAAAAGAATTCTTATTAAAATTGACAAACTTTTAAATGAACTAAGAGAACACCCCAAAACAGGAACTGGAAAACCTAAAATACTCAAACATTATGGAACGCCAACTTGGTCAAGAAGAATTACAAATAAGCATAGACTCATATAAGAATTCAACAAAAAAATTTGTTGTTCTAATACTCTCTTTTTGGGGTCATTATGATGATAAATAAATTGAAATTCCATTTTATTTTATCATCTTTATCTTTGCGCGATCGCCGACGCTGCCGATATTATTGCCGTTTCTGCTCTCAATCTGTTTCCGGTCAGACGGAGCTTAATTGAATTGTTCGCCAAATCCAATTCTTCCGAAGTTAATCCGCCTTCCGGCCCAAATATAAAATATTTTTTTTCAGATGAGATAAATTCGTCGGTCCTTAAAAAACCCATAAAATTTATTTTTGAATTTTGTTCGAGAATAACTTTCTTACCTTCCCTGTTTGAAATTCCTTTTAAAGATTTTTCAAATTCTATCTTCGGCAAATAACTTCTAAGCGACTGTTTCATGGCCGATTGAGCAACTTTCATCCAACGTTCAATTTTTTCTCCTTTGGCTATGCTTCTATCAGCTTGATATACAATGAAGTTTGTGATTCCGAGTTCGACGCATTTTTCCAATGCAAATTCAAATCTATCGTTGTTCTTCATTCTCGGCAGGCAAAAAATGGATGATGGAAACTCTTCCAAATAGATTTGCTTTTTAAGAATCCGGCAAAAAATATTTTTCTTATCTGTCTCTATGATTTCGGTTTTAAATATTTCGCCTTTCCCGTTTGTGATATTTAATTCATCGCCTACTGAATGGCGCATCACTTTTGAGATATGTTTCGCTTCTAAGTCTTCAACAATAGCAAGACTTTGCTTCTCGTCAATCCGGTTGGAAAAATATAATTCCGCGTTAGAAAGAAAATCCTGTTCCAATTAGTAATTCCCCTTTTCCAAAATCATTAAAAGCATATTCAATTCTTAAAGCATTATAAGGCAGAACCAAAAAAGTTAAGCCCATTCCATAACCGGAATCAAATTTTTTTAAGTCAATTCTTTGCCGGTTATTAAATGTCGATCCTGCGTCCGCGAACCCCTTTATAAAAATTGCAATTCGGTAGGAAGTTAAACTTTTGGGTATCAACGGAATTGAGAAACTGAGATTCCATTCGGAAATTATTGGATAACGAAGTTCGACAGAGCCGATAAGCAAATTATTTCCTTCACGTTCCTTGTCTTTGTATCCGCGCACAATTTCGCTATAACCGAGATATGAATAATCGTAGTAAGGAACATATTTCCCGAATGTATGCCGCATTGCCAGACGCCATTTTGTTGCTAACTTCGGCGTTACTTTATAATATTCCCGGAAATCCAAATTTATTATGTTGTAGTTTATATTCTCTAAGTTGAATCCTTTATGAGTAAAATTTGTAGAGAAGAAAAATCCTTCCTGCGGAAACTGCTTTAAATCTCTCGAGTCAAAAGTATAATTTATTGAAGAAAAGATTATTCTATCAATTCCTTTCCGCGAAGCTGAAAGTATATCCAATACATCCGGTGGAAGATCGACATAAGTAAATCCGGAAGATAGGAAAACCGAATTAAAAAGATTTATCCTCTTCCCTGCTCCTAAATTGAATGATACGGCTTTATACTCAAAGTCCGCTTGATTTATAATAGCGGCAGTTGTACTTTTATTTTGAATAGTCTGCAGCGAAAAACCAACCTGTCCCGTTAATCCGCTTTTTTCTGTTATTAGAGGATTATAATAATTCATTGAAAATGCAGGGTCGTAACCAAGTTTGAAGACCGAAGCAATCTCCTCATTTCTACCGCGGAAGTTTTTATAGATAAGAGCTAAACCGTAAGTTGCGCGGCCAAAATTTTCTTCCTCAAAATCCAAAAAAGGAAGTGGATAAAAATACCATGACTCCTCAACATTAATTTGCAGAATATTATTTTCTTCCTTTTGAATAATATTAAAATCCACCTGATTAAATAAACCGAGACTGTAAATTCTTTCACGGTTAAAATCCAGAGATGCCGAATCAACAACTCCTCCTTCGGAAAAAGTTAACTCGCGCAGAATAATAAAATCCTTTGTAAGCTCATTACCCGATATTCGTATCGAATCGATAGATATCTCACTCGAATCCACATGAATAAATTCTTGCGCAAATATAGAGGAGGAAGTAAGTAAAAATAATAGTATGATGAATTTCATCCTTAACCGGGATATAAATATTAAAGCTGCATAGATTAATATATTTTCGAAATGATAAGGGCGGATATAATCCACCCTTATTTTTATCCACAATAATTTGAATAAACAGAAATGCACTTATCCTGAATTACAAAAATTCCATTATCTTCCAATGGTTTTACCGCTTCATCGTTCCTAATTCCCTGCTGCAGCCAAACTGTTTTTGGTTTCTTTTGAAGAATATCCGGTATCAATTCCGGAATATCTTCAGAACGCCTGAAAACATTCACTATATCAATATCGGAAGGAATCTCGGAAAGATTATTGTAAACTTTTATTCCGTCCGCGTCGGTAAACGATTGATTCGGATTTACACCTACAACATCGTATCCAAGCGATACCAGATAATCGGCGATATTTCTGCTGGTACTGAAAGGTCTTCTCGAAATGCCGACGACGGCAATGGTTTTGGAAGTTTTAAGTATATTGCAAATTTCTTTTAATCCGTCCATCACATTACCGTTTCTTCTTCGTATTCATCAACCGGAAGACAACTGCAGACTAAATTTCTATCGCCGTAAGCATTATTAACTCGCCCTACGCTGACCCAGAACTTATTTTCCTTAACCCAGCTAAGCGGATAAGCAGCTTTGGTTCTGCTGTAATTATGATTCCACTCGTCTGAGACTACATCCTGCGCTGTATGCGGCGCGTTTTTCAAGACATTATCTTCTTTGTCCGAACTTCCGTTTTCAATCTCTTCAATCTCTTTTCTTATAGAGATCATCGCATCGCAGAAACGGTCGAGTTCTGCTTTCGATTCGCTTTCCGTCGGTTCCACCATTAGCGTTCCGGCAACGGGGAAAGAAACAGTCGGAGCATGGTAACCATAATCCATTAGCCTTTTAGCAATATCTTCGACTTCGATGTTCGCGCTGTTTTTAAAATCTCGCGTATCAAAGATAAGCTCGTGAGCGTTGGTATTGTTTTTCGCGGTATAAAGAACCGGATAATATTTTTCCAATTTACCTTTTATATAATTGGCGTTAAGTATCGCAACTTCAGTAGCTTTTTTTAATCCTTCGCTTCCCATCATTTTTATGTATGCATAGGAAATAATAAGAATGCTTGCACTTCCCCATGGAGCCGCCGAAACAGCGCTCATAGATTTTTCCGTCCCAATATTTATTACCGGATGATTCGGTAAATAATCTACCAAATGATCTGCAACGGCAATCGGTCCCATTCCCGGTCCGCCGCCGCCGTGCGGTATGGTAAAAGTCTTGTGTAAATTAAGATGAACTACATCCGCGCCAATGATTTTCGGGTTCGTCAACCCGACCTGCGCGTTCATATTCGCTCCGTCCATGTAAACCATTCCGCCATTTTGATGAATTACATCGCAGATATCCTTCACTTCTTCTTCAAAAACTCCCGCAGTGGAAGGATATGTTATCATCAACGCCGAAAGATTTTCTTTATGCTGTTCCGCTTTCGCTTTAAGATCGGAAAATTCAATATATCCGTTATCGTCAACCTTAACGATTACTACTTTGTTCCCCGCCATTACTGCGCTCGCTGGATTTGTGCCATGAGCCGAAGATGGGATTAACACAATATTTCTATGTCCGCCGCCGTTTTTTTTCTGATATTCTTTTATTACCATCAAACCTGTGTATTCTCCTTGTGCGCCGGAATTAGGCTGAAGAGAAACGCCGGGAAATCCTGTAATTCTTTTTAATTGATTTTCCAGCTTCTCAAACAGATCGTAATATCCTTCAACCTGATCTTTCGGAGCGAACGGATGAACCGACGCAAATTCACGCCAGGAAATTCCGAGCATTTCAGTTGTAGCGTTCAGTTTCATCGTGCAGGAACCGAGCGGAATCATTGAAGTAGTCAACGAAAGATCTTTGCGTTCAAGCCGTTTCATATAACGGAGCATTTCAGTTTCCGAATGAAACGAATTAAAAACCGGATGAGTTAAGAATTCGGATTTTCTTTCCAATTCCTCTGGGAAAGAATTTGAAGAAATGTTCAGGTGATCATTTATGCTAATATGATTTTTCTTTCCGGCTTCCGAAAAAATATCGAGAATATTTTGTATCTCTTCCAACTCAGTGATTTCAGATATTGAAATTCCGACTTCTCCTTTTGAAAAATAATTCAGATTGATTTCTTTACTCAAAGCTTTTTCTTTTATCGAGCGAAGAATTTCATCCGAATCAATTTTTACTCTGAGAGTATCGAAGTAATTTTTATTCAATTGTTCAAAGTCAAGCGCGGAAATTCCTGAGTTTAAAACTTTTGTTAAGTTATTTATTCTCCTGGCAATATTTTTTATTCCGTTCGGTCCGTGATAAACGGCATACATTCCTGCCATTATCGCCAATAAAACCTGAGCTGTGCAGATGTTGCTTGTAGCTCGTTCGCGTTTGATGTGCTGTTCGCGGGTTTGCAGCGCCATTCTGTAAGCATTATTCCCGTGCGAATCGATCGACACTCCGATAATTCTTCCGGGAATTTGTCTTTTATATTCTTCTTTTGTGGCAAAGTAAGCCGCATGAGGTCCGCCGAATCCCATCGGCACACCAAACCTCTGCGTATTGCCGACAACACAGTCTGCTCCGAATTCACTTGGAGCTTTTAGCAGCGCCAGACTCATAATGTCAGCAGCGACAGTCCGGTAAATATTTTTTTCTTCTGCTTGCTTGAATAAATTTTCGTAATCGTAAACTTCTCCTGAAGCGGCGGGATATTGAACGAGAATTCCGAAAATATCGTCGCTTAATTCAACTTCGCGATGATCTCCAATTCGAATTTCAATTCCTAAAGGATAAGCCCTTGTTTTCAGCACATCGAGTGTTTGCGGGAAGATATCTTTAGACACAAAGAAAACATTGGCTTCTTTTTTATTCCCTTTGCGTAAAGAATAAAACATCGACATTGCTTCAGCCGCTGCTGTTGCTTCATCCAAAAGAGAAGCGTTAGCTAAAGGAAGTCCTGTTAGATCGATAATCATCGTCTGAAAATTTACGAGCGCTTCTAATCTTCCCTGCGATATTTCTGCCTGATAAGGCGTGTATTGAGTATACCAACCCGGATTTTCCAAAATATTCCTTTGGATCACAGCCGGAACTATCGTAGGATAATATCCCATCCCAATGTAAGTTTTAAAAACTTTGTTTTTGGATGAGAGGCTTTTCAACTCTTCAATGAATTTGTATTCGCTGATCGATTCATCCAATTCCATTTTTTCCGAGAGCCGGATTTGTTTCGGAATTGTATTCTCGATTAATTCATCCAAAGAATTGTAACCAAGTTCGCTAACCATCTCATCAACTTCGCTCTGCGTGGGACCGATATGCCGATCCGCAAATCGTTTTGTAATTTCTAAATTATTCATAATCTCTTTTTAATTTTAATTATTATAAAATATATTTTTGTTTGTTAATAACTAACTGTTTAATAGAAGACGGAGCCCAACAGTTTTTATCATTTAATTCCTGACTTCTGTCCTCAGTATTCTAACTTCTAAAATGAATATCAAATATAAATAATTGATTAGAAAAATCAGCGGAAAAAATTAGATCTGGTTAGTTTGACTGGAATGTTCTTCTTTTAATTTTTGCAATGCGATTTTTGCGGCTAGTTGTTCTGCGGTTTTTTTATTTTTTCCCTTTCCCTCGCCATAAAGTTGATCATCGATAAAAACGGAGATGAAAAACTTTTTATTATGCTCCGGACCTTCTTCTTTAATTAATTTATAATAAGGAGATTTTATTTTGAGGGAATGTGCAAACTCGAGAAGCTGACCTTTGTAATTTCTGTCATTTTCCAGAATGTTGGATTTTAAAAGAGGTTTAAATATCTTTTTGCTTACAAATTTTTCTGCGGCGGTTAAGCCGGTATCGAGATAAACGGCGCCAATAAGAGCCTCGAGAGCGTCGGCATTAATTGTTTTTAATCCGCTGACTGAACTATTAATGAATTTCCGCTCATATAAAATATATTTTTTCAAATTCATCAACTCGGCTGCTCTTGAAAGAGCTTCTTTATTTACTAATAGAGATCTTGATTTTGTGAGGAACCCTTCTTCTTCCGATTTGTATGTCTTGAAAAGATATTCTGCCGCAATCAAACCTAGAACCGAATCACCCAGGAATTCTAATCTCTCATTCGATTTTTTTATTTCGGGATAACGGTCGAGATACGATCTGTGAGTTAGAGCTTTTACGTAAAGGCTGGGATTTGTAATTTTTGCCCCAATCACTTTTTCCAATTCTTCTCTGTCAATTAGTTCGGAAGTGAAACTATCTTCCTTTAATTTATTACTTGAAAAGAATTTTTTGATCTTATCTAAAATCAAAAGTGTTTATTCCGTAAACTTCTTAAAAATAATTGTTGCATTATGTCCTCCGAATCCAAATGTATTCGACAAAGCGTAATTAATATTTTTCTGTACCGCTTCCTTTGGTGTATAATTCAAATCACATTCGGGATCAGGTACTTCCAAATTGATAGTCGGAGGGATGATTCCATTCTTTAATGCTAAAACAGTTGCTATGGATTCTACAGCGCCGGCAGCACCAAGTAGATGGCCGGTCATGGATTTTGTTGAACTGATTGCTAAATTATACGCCTGATCTCCGAAGAGTTTTTTTATCGCTTGAGTTTCGTGAACATCATTCAGTGATGTGGAAGTACCATGCGCATTGATATAATCAATATCAGTAGTTTTGATGCCGGCGTCTCGGATGGCGTCGCGCATCGAACGCATCGCGCCTTCGCCAAATGGTGCCGGAGCAGTAAGATGAAAAGCATCGCCGGTCATACCAACGCCAACTATTTCACCGTAAATATGTGCACCCCGCGCTTTTGCGGATTCATATTCTTCCAAAATCAAACTACCCGCTCCTTCGCCCATTACAAATCCATTGCGGTCTTTATCGAAAGGACGTGAAGCTTCTTTCGGTCTGTCGTTCCAAGTACTAATTGCTCTTGCGGCGTTAAAGCCGCCAATAGACATCGGAGTGATTGCTGCTTCGGATCCTCCGCAAACTGCATAATCAGCAGATCCTCTCTGAATAAGTATAAATGCGTCCGCTATAGCGTGCGAAGAAGTTGCACATGCCGAAGTGGTTGCATAATTTGGTCCTTTAAGTCCGTACTTTATTGAAATTTGTCCGGCAGCAATATCTGATATCATCATTGGTACGAAGAAAGGACTAATTTTTTTTGCTCCTCCTTCCATAAACGCAGTATGCTGCGTTTCAAATGTATCCATTCCGCCTATTCCACTTCCATATATAACGGCAAATCTTTCTTTATCAACTTTCTCCAAATCAAGGTTCGAATCTTCCATAGCCATCGTACTTGCAGCAAGAGCATAACGGGTATAAGGATCCATCCGTCTAACCGACTTTTTATCGATATAATCAAGAGGGTCGAAATCTTTTATTTCGCACGCAAATTTCGTATCAAAATCGGTTGCATCGAATCTTGTTATAGGTCCTGCACCGTTTCTACCGGAAGTTAATCCTTCCCAAAATTCTTTTACATTATTTCCAATTGGTGTTAGCGCACCTAACCCTGTAATTGCGACTCTTCTTTGTTTCATAAAATGATTCTCCCAGTATGGAAAATAGATAAAGGGGAAAAAGCTGTCTCAAAACAGTTGAATAATATTAAAAATGATCTGAGACAGCTTTTAAATTTATTGGTTGTTAACTTTTTCCTTCAAATAGCTTGTTGCATCGCCTACTGTAGTAATTTTTTCTGCGTCTTCATCGGGAATAGAAATTCCAAATTCTGATTCAAATCCCATCACTAATTCAACGATATCCAATGAATCGGCACCTAAATCGTTAGTAAAAGAAGCTTCAGGTGTAATCTGAGATTCTTCAACACCTAGTTTATCCATAATTATTTCTTTTACTTTGTTTTCGATATCCATTTTATACTCCTTAATATGATAATTGAATGTTTAATTTATGAACTACATTACCATTCCGCCGTCAACAGTAATCACCTGACCGGTTAAATAATCGGAATCACTTCCGCTTAAAAAGAGGACAACTTTTGCCACATCTTCCGGTTTACCGATTCTTTGAAGCGGAATATTGTTTGTAATATTTTCTCTCTGCTGGTCTGTCAACTTTTCGGTCATATCTGTTTCGATAAATCCCGGAGCAACAACATTAACATTTATATTTCTTGAAGCCAATTCCTTCGCGTTCGACTTTGAAAAACCAATCACTCCTGCTTTAGAAGCAACATAGTTTGCCTGACCCGGATTTCCGGTAATACCAACGACTGAAGAAATATTTATTATTTTACCACTGCGCTGAGAGATCATTAATTTTAGAACCGCTTTTGTATAATTAAACACAGACTTCAAATTTGCGTCAATAACAGAATCAAAATCTTCTTCATTCATTCTTAATAGAAGATTATCTTTTGTTTTTCCGGCATTATTAATAAGAATATCAATGCCGCCCAATTGTTCCTTTGCGAACTCAATAGTCTTTTGTGCGTCTTCAAAGGAAGAAGCGTCGGCTTTGTGCGATAAAACTTTTACATCCGAACCTTCATATTCCGCTTCTATCTTTAACGCGGAATCTCCGGAATTCTGATAAGTAAAAATAACATTACACCCATTAGCCGCAAGTTCTTCAACAATTGCTTTGCCAATTCCTCTTGTGCCTCCGGTTACAATAGCTCTTTTATCTTTTAGTTTCAGTACTCTTCCCTTTTTAATAAGCTTAAAATATACAACAATAGCATTTATTTTTCCAGTTAAGCTTTTAACCTGATTTATTAATTTTTTCGATATCAGAAAAGTTATCCAATCCGACTATTTTCACATTCGAATCGATCCTTTTAACCAATCCCTGCAATACTTTTCCCGGTCCAATTTCAAAAAACTCATCAACTCCGTCGGCAATCATGTTTTCAATAATTTCCTGCCATCTTACCGGTGAAGTTACCTGCTTGTGCAGCATCTCTTTAATTTCATCTTTTGAAGTTATTGGTTTAGCCGAAACGTTAGCGTATACCGGCTTATCCGCGTCGCGAAAATCTGTTTCATCTAAAAAAGTTTTTAATTTTTCCTTTGCGCTTTCCATAAGCGGCGAATGAAAAGCTCCGCTTACAACTAGCTCTTTAACTAATTTCGCACCGGCCTCTTTAGAAAGCCTCATTGCTTCCCTCACACCATTCACAGATCCGGATATCACAATTTGACCAGGTGAATTATAATTTGCAGGCTGTACAATTCCTTTATCGGAGGCTCTTTCACAAACTTCATCGATCGCTGTAGATTCTAATCCTAATATGGCAGCCATTGTTCCCGGGTTATCAATCCCGGCCTGCAGCATAGCCTTTCCCCTTTCGCGGACGAGTTTTAATGCATCCTCAAAATCTACTGCTCCGCAAACCGTTAACGCGGAGTATTCTCCAAGGGAATGACCTGCCGCACAACTAAATTCTACATCTTTTAAAAAGCTCATGATTGTTAAACTATGAAGAAATATTGCCGGCTGGGTAATGTCAGTCAGTTTTAATTTTTCAACGGGGCCAGAGAACATATATTCGGAAAGAGGTATTTCTAAAATTTCGTCGGCTTTATTTAAAATATTTTTTGCCTGCTGAGAATTTTCCGCAAGATCTTTTGCCATCGATACGTATTGTGACCCTTGCCCGGGAAAAAGCAGCGCACGCTTTGACATTAATCTAAACTCCAGGTTAAATATATCGAGCCCCAGGTATAACCCGCGCCAAAAGCAGCAAGTATTAAATTGTCTCCCTTTTTAATTTTACCCGCACGGTAAAATTCCGTAAGACATAAAGGAATAGTAGCTGCGGTTGTATTTCCATATTTATCAATATTTATTGTTACTTTTTCTTCGTCAATTCCCATACGTTTTCGTGTCGCATCAATTATTCTTAAATTAGCTTGATGAGGTACAAGATAAGCCACATCTTCTGATGTTAAATTATTTTTTTCCATTATCTCAACGGAAACATCGGCCATTCCTTTAACCGCTACTTTAAAAACCGCTTTCCCATCCTGATAAATATAGTGCATTTTATTTTTAACGGTTTCTTCCGTGGCCGGATTTGCGCTTCCTCCGCCAAGCATATATAGCGAATCCTTCCCCGATCCGTCGACATGAAGAATTGAATCTTTTATTCCGAAGTCTTTATCGTCAGTTGGTTCGAGCAGCACCGCAGAGCCGGCATCACCGAAAAGTATACATGTGTTGCGGTCTGTATAATCAACGATTGCGCTCATTTTATCAGCACCCACTACCACAACTTTTTTATAGTTTCCACTTTCAATAAATGAAGCGCCGGTTTGAAGCGCGAACAAAAATCCTGAGCATGCGGCAGACAGATCGAAACCCCATGCATTTTTTGCTCCGATCTTATCCTGAACTAAGCAAGCCGTTGCAGGAAATAGCATATCAGGAGTTACAGTTGCAACAATAATAACGTCTATTTCTTCCGGAGAAATATCTTTACTTGCGAGCAGATCTTTTATTGCACCGGCAGCCAAATCGCTTGTGGCTCCGTTTTCCAAAATTCTTCTTTCGCTAATTCCGGTCCTTGTTCGTATCCACTCGTCGTTTGTTTCTACTATAGATTCAAAATATTTATTATCCAAAACCTTTTCCGGTACAAACATTCCAACACCGGTAATTGCCGCATTTATTTTTTTACTATCTATTTTATTTTTCATTATATGCTTTAATAGAGTTTTCAAGTTTTAGCAGCAGCTTTTTATCGTACATTTCTTTTGCGCTCAGGACCATATTCTTCATAGCGAGTTCGGAACTTGATCCATGACCTATGAGGCTTATACCGTTCACACCAAGGAGAGGCACACCCCCGAATCGCTGATAGTCGAATCCTTTTAAGACGTCTTTCAAGGTTCCTTTGGACAAGAGAATTTTTATTTTATTCCAAACATTTGCTTCTGCGTAATCTTTCATTTTAATTTTTAAGAGATGAAGCATACTCTCCCCGAACTTCAAGAGAATATTGCCGGTATATCCGTCGCAAACCACGAGATCTACTTTTCCATTCAAAATATCCCTTCCTTCAACGTTACCCCGGAAATTTAAATTCGACTTTTTTAGAAGATCAAACGCGGCCAGTGTTGTCTGGTTCCCTTTGCTTTCTTCCTCTCCTACGCTAAGAAGTCCAACTTTCGGCTTTTTAACTCCGTAAATTTCCTCAACGAAAATAGAACCCATTAACGCGTATTCCAGTAAATGCATCGGCTTGCTGTCTACACTGGCGCCAACGTCAAACACGGTGCAGCTACCAGTTGCCGAAGGAAAAGTAGCGCCGATAGTTGGACGCCCAACACCAGGAAGTCTTCCCATAATTAAAGTTGAAGCAGCCATTACAGCGCCTGTATTTCCTGCGCTTACAAAAGCATCAGCTTCACCTTCTTTAATTTTTTTTGCACCTACAACTATTGAGGAATCCGGTTTGCTTTTTAAGGAAGAAATTGGACTGTCACCCATTTCAATAACTTGAGATGTATGGATTATGAAACGATCGTCAAATTCTAAATTATGTTGCGAAAGAACTTCTTTAATTTTTTTTTTGTCGCCGGTAAGTAATAATTTTATGTCAGGATTTTCTTTAACAGCAAGAAGAGCCCCCTTTACAGCATTACCGGGGGCGTAATCTCCGCCCATTGCATCAACAATTATTCTGCACTCCTTATCTTTGTTCGGAATCATTATTTACTATGATTCTGGAACAAACATAGATCTGCCTGCATAATAACCGCAGTTAGGGCAAGCGCGGTGACTTAATTTTATTTCGCCGCAATTTGAGCACGTACTAAGAGACGGAGCTGTTGCTTTATAATGCGTTCTTCTTTTATCTCTTCTTGTCTTCGATATTTTCCTTTTCGGATGTGCCATTTTATCGTTACCTTATTTTCGTTTTACACGTTTTTATTTTTTATTTCTTTTAATTTATCCCAAATGGGATTAATATTTTCTTTATCACAATCACAAGTTGTTTCATTTAAATCCACGCCGCATTTCGGACAAAGACCTTTGCAATCTTCATCGCATAAATTCTTCATCGGAATAGATAGATTAGCTATTTCAGCAACATCGGGAGTTAAATCTATTTTATCTTCCTCAGGCGCTAAATAATGAACATTTAATTCATCGTCTTCAATACTTTCTTCACTGAATAGATATACTATTTCAAAATCATTTTTAAGAACCGACTGGAAATCACCAGTACAACGGTCACATTCAAGTTTAGCATTTACTTTTAAATTACAATCAAAAACAATCTGGCTGAATGATTTATCCATCCGGCATTTTAATTTCAGATCGCCGGTAAATGGCTCTTCCAAGCCAATTGCATTTACAGGTTCGGTAAATTCAAAATAATGAACCCCGACCTCATAATTTGTATGTTTAATTATTATAGACATAGAGCATTAAAATATAGTTTGGAAATATAGATATACAATTTTTTAGAATCAAGCTATCATTTATATAGCAAAAAAAACATAAAAGTGTAATAATCGCAAAAGATTTTGCGGAAATATCCGATAATAACTTTGATAATGATTTTATTAAAGATACTTTTAAATTCCGAAAAAAAGCGTTATAAAAGAAGAGATGCTAAAAGTTTCAAACCTGAAAAAAGAATTTAAGAATGTAATAGCGGTTGATGATATTTCTTTCTCCGTAGAACCGGGAAAAATATTCGGCATATTAGGGCCAAACGGTGCGGGAAAAACTACAACAATCCGCGTTATTCTGGATATTATAAAACCGACTTCCGGACGTATTACATTTAAAGATAGAGATCGTAATCCCTCATTCCAAAATAAAATAGGATATCTCCCTGAAGAAAGAGGAATTTACAAAAAGAGTAAAGTTCTGGATGTAATAAAATATTTCCTGGAATTAAAAAATTTATCGCATACCGCAGCTACAAAAAACGCTAAAGATTGGCTCCGGAAGATGGACATTCTGAGATACTCTAATTATAAAGTTGAAGAATTATCGAAGGGAAACCAGCAAAAAGTTCAATTTATAATTGCGATAGCCCACGATCCGGAGATATTGATTCTGGACGAACCCTTTGCCGGATTCGATCCGATAAACCAATTTTTGGTTACTAAAATTATAAAAGAGTTTCTGGATTTAGGAAAAATAATTATACTTTCAACGCATATGATGGAAGTAGCGGAAAATCTTTGTACAAATATATTTTTGATTAATAAGGGACGTGAAGTTTTGAGCGGTTCTTTAAAGGAAATAAAAAGGAGCAACGATGCCCGGAGTAATTTCAGAATAGATTTCGTTGGCGATGATGAACTAATTAAGAATCTACCTGAAGTTCAGGATCTAATAAAGGTCGATCATCATAAAGAAGTTTTATTAAACGCTGATGTTGAGCCTGGAAATTTTTTGAGAGAAATTGTTAACCTTGTTGATGTTACCCATTTTTCAAAAGTCGAACCATCTTTAAATAATATTTTTTTGGAAGCAGTACGAAAAAGCAACTTACAGGTAAATGAAAAAAGCGCTTAAAATTGCAAAGTGGGAATTTTTAGAAAAGATAAAAAAAAAATCTTTCATCATTTATATGATAGTTTTCCCGATGGTTGTTATCGGGATGGGAATAATTCCTTCCATTCTTACCGATCAGTCGAACGGTGTTCCAATGCCGGTTGGTATTTTGGATGAGACAGGAAATTATCAATACGAATTAATGAATGCTTTGAGCAGGTATTCTTTATCGGACGGACAACCCGCTTATGTTGTATTATTGATGAATCATTCGCAAAATGATTTTTATGAAAAAAAATCTGTTGCTGATGATAAAGTAATCGATAATAGAGTAGATGGCTATTTAGTAATTTCAGAGAAAGATGAACAACTTAATTTTCAATTCCGCAGCAATAGACTGATCCAGCCGAAAGATTTACAAAATCTTGAAGAAGCAATTAACTCGGTATTAATTTCAAAACGGTTGATAGCCCGAGGTATCGATCCCGAGTTTGCCAGAAATATATTCTCAGATATTAAAATTGATCTTGTAAAAATTGGAAAAGAAGAAGAGGGCGAACCGGATCTTCTGGAAATATTTTTCAGCTCGTACATTTTTATAATGCTACTTGTATTGATGATAATTTTTTCCGGCGGAATGTTAGTACGAAGTATTGTTGAAGAAAAATCGAATAGAATAATGGAAATACTTCTTTCAAGTTGCAAAGCTGACGACCTGCTGACTGGAAAGATAATCGGTTTAAGCTGGCTCGGACTTTTTCAGCTTCTCGTCTGGTTCATTGTCGGAGGACTTTTACTTGGGACCAATTTGATCGATTTCGATCTTTTTAAAAATGTTTATCTTCAAATAACATATTTTCTTCTCGGTTATATGCTTTACACTGCAATTTTTGTCGGCATTGGTTCCATCGTAAACACAGAGCAGGAAGCGCAGCAGTACACAAGCTACATAAGTATTTTGCTGGTTGTGCCAATCATTATTTCCATCCAGGTAATTCAGCAGCCGGATTCATTGATAGCAAAAGCGCTTTCGTACTTCCCTCTTACAACAGCGCCGATAATGCTTCTCCGGACAAACGTCTATTCCCCGCCGCTTTGGGAAATAATCCTGACGATACTAATATTGCTAGTCGGAGTTTACGTGATCATTATGATCTCGTCAAAAATTTTCCGCATCGGAATTTTATCTTACGGGAAACGTCCATCTATAAAAGAATTACGGGAATGGCTTAAAGAGAATTAGTGGAATGTTTTTCGCCTACGTCTAGCTTCAAGCTTCTCACCTTTTAATATTTTGTTTTCTCTTTTCATTTTTTTATTATGAATCCTCAAAAAAATAAGAACGGAAAATATTTGAAAGCTGTAGGAATTTTAGGAGGGACTTTCGATCCAATTCATCACGGACATTTGATTACGGCAAGAGCTGTCGCCGAAAAAAGAGATCTTGAAAAAATAATTTTAATCCCCGCAAATATTTCTCCACATAAAATTAATACTAATCATACCGAAGCTCATCATCGCTTTAAAATGCTCGATCTCTCAATCCAAAATGAACCACTATTTGAATGCTCCGATTACGAAGTGGAAAAAGGCGATATCTCTTACACAATCGATACGATAAAAGAGATGAAGAAAAAATATAGTAATCTGGAATTGATCATCGGCTACGATAATTTGGTGAAGTTTGATAAGTGGCACAAGCCGGAAGAAATAATTTCTCTCGTAAAATTAATAGTGATGAAACGGGAAATGGATAAGGAAGTAGAGATTGATCACGAATTTGCGGAGAAGGCGCAAATAATAGATACGCCGACAATCGAGATTTCCGCAACCGACATCAGGCAGAGAGTGATGGATAATTTATCAATCGAATACCTTGTTACTAAAGAAGTAAAAGAATATATTTATAAAAACAAACTCTACAGAAACTAACTTTTATGATCGACAAAAATTTTTTGGACAGGATTTTTTCTCAGGATAAACGCGCGGTTTCAAGATCTATATCTATAATAGAATACGGCAATTCGGAATCGAATAAATTATTAAAAGAAATATTTCACAAAAACCGGCGGCGCTTACCGGATTGGAATTACCGGACCGCCGGGTGCGGGAAAATCTACTCTTACAAATCAGCTTACAAAATTTTACAGAGAGCAGAATAAAACCGTCGGTATAATCGCCGTCGATCCTACAAGTCCGTTTACAGGCGGCGCTTTGCTCGGCGACCGCGTGAGGATGAGTGAGGTAGGAAGAGACGAAGGAGTTTTTATTCGCAGCATGGCCACGCGAGGAAGTCTCGGCGGATTGAGCAAAAAATCGATCGATGCCGGTGACGTTCTGGACGCAGCCGGATATGACGTTGTGATTTACGAAACAGTCGGAGTCGGGCAATCGGAGCTGGATATTGCACAAACAGCTGATACAACTTTGGTCGTTCTTGTGCCTGAGTCGGGTGATTCAATCCAGGCAATGAAAGCGGGACTAATGGAGATCGCCGATATTTTTGTTTTAAATAAAAGCGACCGAGCCGGAGCCGAAAGTGCGCTTACAGCTCTTCAAACTATTTTAATGCTTAAGGGCTCGCACGAAGCTGAATGGCATCCAAAAATAGTAAAAACAATCGCTTCCGAAAACAGCGGAACAAAAGAAGTTGCCGAAGAGATAGAGAATCATAAAGCTTATTTGAAAGAATCAGGATCATTTCAGAAAAAACGTGAAGAAAACTCGAAGATACGAATAAGAAAAATAGTTGAAGCAATTCTGAAACAGGAACTATGGAACGATGAGCGGGAAAACCGCCTGGACAATTTAGTAGAGGAAGTAGTTATCGGAAATCTTTCCCCTTACCAATTAGCAGAAGAGATACTAACAAATTATAAAAGCCAAATTTAAGGAATAATATTTTGGAAAATAATTCTAATCAGTTCTTACTTCAGTTCGATGAAAATCAACAAGTCATAAAAGATACCATAAGAGATTTTGCCGAAAATAAAATTAAACCTCGGATTATGGAGTTCGATGAAGATCAAATCTTTCCGAAGGATTTAATTCAGGAATTAGGCGAACTAGGATTTATGGGAATTCTTATTCCCGAAAAATTCGGCGGCGCCGGATTAGGTTATGTAGAATATGCGCTTATTGTTGAAGAACTTGCGCGCGTCGATCCTTCAATTGCTCTTTCTGTTGCTGCTCATAACGGACTCTGTTCTAATCACATAAATCTTTTTGCTAATGAAGATCAGAAAGAAAAATATTTACCCGATCTCGCAACCGGCAAAAAAATTGGCGCCTGGGCTTTAACCGAACCTGGTTCAGGAAGTGACGCTGCAGGAATGACGACAACAGCCGAACTTAGCGGCGACCATTATATTCTAAACGGAACAAAATCATTTATTACCCACGGCAAAAGCGGCGAAATTGCTGTAGTGATGGCTGTAACCGATAAAGAGAAAAAATCAAAAGGGATTTCAGCATTTATTATTGAAAAAGGGACAGAAGGATTTTCCGCCGGCAAAAAAGAGAATAAATTGGGGATGCGCGCTAGCGAAACAACTCAATTAATTCTCGAAAACTGCAAAGTTCCTAAAGATAATTTGCTGGGAAAAGAAGGAGAAGGATTTCCCCAGGCGATGAAAGTACTCGGCGGCGGAAGAATTTCAATCGCTGCATTAAGCGTCGGACTTGCGCAGGGATGTCTCGAAGCTTCGGTTAAATATTCCAAAGAAAGAAAGCAGTTTAGCAAACCAATTTCCAGTTTTGAAGCTATACAATTTAAATTAGCCGATATGGCTACGGAAATTGAAGCATCAAGATTGATGACATTTAAAGCCGCAAAATTAAAAGATGACGGGAAAGATATTACAAAAGACGCGGCGATAGCAAAACTTTATGCGAGCGAAATAGCAACAAAAGCTACCAATGAAGCTGTTCAAATTTTCGGCGGATACGGTTTTGTAAAGGATTATCCCGTTGAAAAATTTTATCGTGATGTTAAACTTCTCACAATAGGAGAAGGAACTTCGGAAGTTCAAAGAATTGTTATAGCGAGAGAATTACTTAAAGATTAATCTTTTCTCAAAATGGAACCTGCAATGAAAAAAATCGGAACCAACCAGGCAGACAAACCTAATTTTTTACAAAGAGAAGATTTCCATAAAAATTTAGTTCGAAAATTAAAAGCGGAAAGAGAGAAAATATTTCTTGGCGGCGGGAAATCCTCAATGGAAAAACAACGCAAAAAAGGAAAATTGACCGCGCGCGAAAGAATAGAAAAACTGATTGACAAGAATTCAATTTTTTACGAAATGAATACTTTTGCAGCTTATGAAATGTATGAAGAATATGGCGGAGCTCCGAGCGCAGGAACTATATTCGGCATAGGAAAAGTTGAAGGACGAAACGTTGTAATAGTTGCTAACGATGCTACGGTTAAAGCCGGAGCATGGTTCCCGATGACGGCAAAAAAGAATTTACGCGCACAGGAAATTGCAATGGAGAACCGGCTTCCTATTATTTATCTTGTAGATAGCGCCGGCGTTTTTTTACCTCTGCAGGAAGATATTTTTCCCGACAAAGAACATTTCGGGAGAATCTTCCGAAATAACGCAATTATGTCCGCAAAAGGAATTCCACAAATTTCCGCGATAATGGGACCTTGCGTCGCCGGCGGAGCATATCTTCCAATTATGAGCGACGAAGCATTGATTGTTGAAGGGGAAGGTTCTGTTTTTTTGGCGGGCTCTCATCTTGTAAAAGCAGCAATCGGAGAAAATATTGACAACGAATCTCTAGGAGGAGCAATTGTTCAATCCAATATTTCAGGTGTTACTGATTATGTGATGAAAAACGACGAGGAATGTATACTGCAAATCAGGAATTTGGTGGAAAAATTCGGCAACAACAGAAAAGCCGAATTCAGCAGAAAAGAAACGTTACCGCCTAAATTTCCTTCCAAAGAGATTGCTGGAATTTTACCGGAAGATACATTAAAACCTTACGATACTTATGAATTGATCTCACGTATCGTTGATGATTCCGAAATTGATGAGTATAAAGCCGGTTATGGAAAGTCATTGATAACCGCTTACGCCAGAATTGACGGCTGGGCTGTGGGAATTGTAGCGAATCAGCGGAATATTGTAAAAACCGAAAAAGGTGAAATGCAGATCGGCGGAGTAATTTATTCCGACAGTGCAGACAAAGCAGCGCGGTTTATTATGAATTGCAATCAAAAGAGAATACCTTTATTATTTTTGCAGGATGTGACCGGTTTTATGGTTGGGAGTAAAGCGGAGCACGGCGGTATTATTAAAGATGGTGCTAAAATGGTGAATGCGGTTGCAAATTCAACTGTTCCTAAAATTACAATAATTGTCGGAAATAGTTTCGGCGCCGGAAATTACGCAATGTGCGGAAAGGCATACGATCCAAGATTTATTTTTGCGTACCCAAATGCGAAAATTTCAGTGATGGGCGGTAGCCAAGCAAGCAATGTTTTATTAAATATTAAAATAAACCAGTTAAAAAAAGAAGGCAAAGAACTCTCTGAAGAAGATCAGTCTAAGTTGTTAAATAACATACAGAAGTCATACGATGATAAAAGCAGTTCCTACTATGCGGCAGCAAGATTATGGATTGATGAAATAATCGAACCTTCCAAAACACGCGAATATATTTCAATGGCTATCGAATCTGCAAATCAAAATCCCGAATTAGAAAAATTTAATGTCGGAGTAATTCAGACTTAGATGAAAGTATTTATTCTTTTCATCCTGATGATGTGCACAACCTGTTCGGCACAGAGTAAAATTGATGCCGGTATTTACTACCTTTCATATTTTATCGCTTCTTCGGAATTTGAACATTTAGGCAAAAAACATAATGATATCGAATTAATTGATTCTGTTTATATACGTGCGGTAAAGTATTTTGATGGAAATTATTCCGATGCATTGCTTGCGTTATCATTCGCCGCCCTTCCTTTTAAAGTAATGCCTTTAAAAACTCCGTTATTCAATTTTAAAATTAATATTCCCCTTCCCTCTGTGTGCGACTCAGTTTTCAAAGTGAAGGTTGATCATCTTCCTAAAAATATTTTCTTTGATTCTCCCGACGGAGCATTCGGGGACAAAGATAAATTATCTCACTTTTTTGGAAATTCTTTCTTAAGCTATAATTTTAATTTTATAAGTGTAGCAGGTTTTGCCGGTATTTTAGTGGAAATGTTTGAGCAATCATTTAAAGTTGCGGGAGGAATGAGTTCCCGCGATTTAACGGCAAATAAATTAGGTGAAACTTTCGGTAACGCTCTGCAAAAAAATAAGTTGATTTTACCTTCTCAGGTTTTAAAGTTATATTTATTGAAAGAAATAAAAATCATCCGGTAGCCATGAATTCAATCCTTATTTTAGACGACGAACAGGAAATTTGCGAAAGCATAAAAATGATACTCGAATACGAGGATTATATTGTGCGCTATTCAACTAATCCCGAAGATGGAATAAAACTCCTTGAAACCGGTAACTACGACGCGATGCTATTGGATATTCAGATGCCCGGAATAAATGGATTTGAAATTCTGCAAAAGATAAACGAAAAGAAAATAGATATAACCGCAATAATAATTTCCGCCTTCAGCAACTTGGAAAATGCCGTTAAAGCTACAAAAATGGGGGCGTTTGATTTTATCGAAAAACCGATTGATCGGGATAAACTTCTTATTAGTGTAAGAAACGCCGTCTCAAAAACAGGCTTAATAAAAGAAAACAAAAAGTTAAAAGAAGAAATTGTTCAGAGCGAAATAATAGGTTCCAGCGCTCCGTTAAAATCAATTTTAGATACCGCATTGCGGGTTGCTCCCACCGACGCCAGGATTTTAATTACCGGAGAAAACGGAACAGGTAAGGAATTGATCGCCCGCGCAATCCACCGACAATCCAAAAGAGCAGACAAAGAATTGGTCGAGGTGAATTGTGCTGCAATTCCAAATGAACTTATAGAATCGGAACTATTTGGTCATGAAAAAGGAGCCTTCACCGGAGCAACAAATTCGCGGATAGGAAAATTTGAGCAGGCAAACGGCGGCACTCTTTTTCTTGATGAAATCGGCGATATGAGCTTGAATGCACAGGCAAAAGTTTTGAGAGCAATTGAAGACAGCAAGATTGAAAAAGTGGGAAGCAATAAAAAAATTGAAGTTGACGTAAGAATAATTACTGCAACAAATAAGGATCTAAAGGAAGAAATTGAAAACGGAAATTTCCGGGAAGATCTTTATCACAGATTGAACGTAATACCGATTCACGTTCCTTCCTTGCGGGAACGAAAGGAAGATATTCCGCAATTGATTGAACACTTTTCGAATGAAATATGCAGAAAGAATAAGTTCACTAATAAATTATTTACAAAGGAAGCAGTAGAATCGCTTTCCAAATTAGAATGGCGAGGAAACGTCCGAGAGTTGAAAAACTTTATAGAGAGAATTGTAATTATGAATCCGAAGACCGAAATTGATGCCGAGGATATTTACAGCTTGCTCCCGACCAATGATAAGAAGATGGATTCGATATTAGACGTTTCTAATTCTTTTCAGGATTTTAAGGAAAAAGCCGAAAGAGCATTCATTAAAAAACAATTGGATGCGAACAGTTGGAATATAAGCAAAACAGCCGAAGCTTTAGAAATCCAGAGAAGTCATCTATATGGAAAAATAAAAAAATATCAGTTAGAAAAAGGAAACGAATGATGGGAAATACAATTTTCTCAAAGATCATCGACAAGGAAATTGAAGCCGATATAGTTTATGAATCGGATTCGGTTTTGGCTTTTCGAGATATTAATCCTCAAGCGCCTGTACACGTTCTGATAATTCCGAAGGTTGAAATTCCAATGGTAAAAGATTTGAAAAGCACGGAGCACGGCGCGCTTATTGCCGAAATGTTCGACGCAGCCAATGAAATTGCACTAAAAGAAGGTATCGTTGAGGATGGTTTCCGGATTGTTTTTAACAATGGAAAAAATGCCGGACAAGAAGTATATCACATCCATATGCATCTTTTAGGAGGACGAAAATTCAACTGGCCTCCGGGTTGATATTAAATTCCCTTCATGAAATCTATTTAGTCAATAATTAGAGTATTGCAATATTTCATTAGGATTGGAATTATTAACTGCAAGCTATGATATTATTTAATAGCCTTATCCGAAATATCTTTTCTATAATGCATGCCATTAAAAGTAACTTTACTTAGTGCATCGTAACATATTGTTTTCGCTTCTCTTACATCATTTTTTTTAATAAATGATGTAACCCCCAGAACTCTTCCGCCGTTTGTGACAATTTTATCGTCTATTCTTTTAGTGCCTGCGTGGAAAACATTTACATTCTGGTCCAGTTGGATTTCCTCCAAACCTTTTATCTCGAATCCTTTTTCGTAGTTTCCAGGATATCCACCCGAAGCAGCCACAACACAAACCGAAGAACCACCGTTATATTTTACCGCAGTTTTATTTAATTTTCCGGAAGCTGCAGAATTAAGAAGTTCAAGAAAATCCCCTTCTAGTAGAGGTAAAACTACCTGGGTTTCAGGATCACCGAACCGACAGTTATATTCAATCACTTTCGGACCGGCTTTTGTTATCGCTAACCCAATATATAAACAGCCGGTAAATTTTTTACCTTCACTTTGCATTGCCTTCAAAGTGGGTCGGGCAATCTTTTTTAGAATATAATCCATTAGAGGTTCGGTAATCAGCGGTGCCGGAGCGTATGCTCCCATTCCTCCGGTGTTTTTGCCTTCGTCCTTATCATTTACTTTTTTATGATCCTGAGATGCGGGTAGAGATACAAAATTTTCTCCGTCCGTAACTATAAATATCGAAGCCTCTTCTCCCTGAAGAAATTCCTCGACAACAATTTCTTTTCCCGCATCGCCAAAAGTATTATGGATGAAACAATCTTCTACGGCAGATTTAGCTTCATCAAAATTAGCCGCAATAACTACACCCTTTCCTGCCGCTAATCCTGATGCCTTTATTACAATTGGATAGTTTGAGATTTTCAGATATTCTATAGCTTCGGAAAATTGTTTATTATTAAATACTTTATACTCAGCAGTTGGAATATCATATTTCCGCATTAAGTTTTTTGCGAATACTTTATCCCCTTCTATTTCAGCGGCGCTTATTCCGGGACCGAAAACATTAAAGCCGTTAATCCTTAGAGAATCGGCAAGTCCATCCACCAAAGGTTGTTCGGGACCAATCACGATAAGATCTATTCTCTTTTCTTTACAAAAGTTAACTACTTTATCGTGATTTGAGAAAGGGAAACTTATGTTTTCACCTAAAGTGCTCGTACCCGGATTTCCGGGTAAAATGTAGAGTTTTTTTAGCTTCGGGCTTTCGCTGATTTTATAGGCAAGTGCGTGCTCCCTTCCGCCAGATCCTATTAATAATACTTTCATACTTCAGTCTTCAAGAAAAATTGAAATTGTTTTGTCAGATGCTCAGTTAATGACTGCCTATTATGTTTAAGCACAAAATCTTCATCAGGTTTGGGCAAGCGATTTTGTTTGTAAAGTGAATGGATCTCTATAATTTTATTTTTTATCTGCTGAATGTCATCCGGTTCCGAAATAAAAGCCGCATCGTATTCAATAGCAGCGGTTCTTGAAGCTCCTTCGGGAACCATCGCAAATATTGGTTTTCTACTACCGAAATATTCAAATAGCTTTCCGACAGTTATTTTATCAGCGTTTTTACTTTTACCAATCATTAACCATAAAACATCGCTTGAAAGCAATCTTCTAACTGCTTCTTTATGAGTAAGATAGCCGTAATCCTTCACAAATTCCTGCAACTTATATCGCTTAATCAGCTTACGATTTTCTTTCCTTAAATGACCGACAAAATGAAGTTCTATGTTAGCCGTAATATCCGGCCTTTCCAAAGTTAGCTTCTTGAAAGCTTTAAGAAAATACTTAGGCGTGATAGTTTCATAAAATATGCCGGAATAAGTTAAAATCATTTTTTTGTGAGGTTTCGGATATGGCAAAGCATTTTCAAAGTCCTGCGGATCATATCCGTGAGGAATAATTATTACATCTTCAAATGTTAAAAATTTATATGTAGTTAATAGTTTCTCTTTAATCTTCCGGTTAACAACTATCACTCGTTCAGAAGCTTTCAGCGCGGCGTATTCCATTTTTTTATGTTTATAACTGTGATACGGAGTTAAATTGAAAGCGAAATGATTTCCATGCCACAAATCCCTGTAATCAACAAAAAGAGGAACATCAAACTTTTCAGTTAATTTTGCCGCCATTGCAAAAGGAGAAAAAGGAGGAATAGAAACAAAAATAGCGTCGAAATTTTCTTTTTTGAGGAGATCTTCCGCAAGAGTATAAGCCTGTTTAGCCCAGGAAATTTTGTTATCCGGAATCCAAAATGTTTTGCTAATCCTGCTTAAATTTTTGCGAATAAATTCTCGCGGCATTTTAACCGTACCCATTTTGGAGAGGAGAGAGTTTGGATCGCTTCCTTCTGTTCTTAAAATTCTGATCTTTGCATCGTTAGCTTCTTTCATAAGAGAAACATCGTGAGCATAATATGCCGTTGCTCCGGAGGTTATTACTGTGGGCTCCCAATTTGTTTCCGGCATATACTTTGCGAACTTAAGTGTGCGCTGAACACCGCTCAATCCCATCGGAGGAAAATAGTAAGCTATAACCAAAACCTTGAACATAATTACCTATTCCTGCCGCTATTTCTTTATTTGATAATTAGGAGATTCTTTAGTTATTAATACATCGTGCGGATGCGATTCGAGTAATCCTGCGTTTGTAACTTTAACAAATTTAGTTTTAGATTTCATTTCTGCAATATTTCTTGCTCCGCAATATCCCATCGCCGCACGTAATCCGCCGATAAACTGATATACAGTATCCGCTAAAGGACCTTTGTAGGGAACTCTTCCTTCTACACCTTCGGGTACTAATTTTTTGATATCGTCTTCCATATCCTGAAAATATCTATCTTTGCTCCCTTCCTGCATTGCTCCGAGCGATCCCATTCCCCTATAAACTTTAAAACTTCTTCCTTCATAAAGTTCCTTTTGTCCGGGCGTCTCGTCTACTCCGGCAAACATTCCGCCAATCATAATGGAATCCGCTCCGGCTGCAATAGCTTTTGGTGCGTCACCGGTTTGTTTTATTCCGCCGTCTGCTATAACAGGAATATTTTTATCTTTGACCGCCTCACTTACTTCAAGTATAGAAGAAATTTGCGGAACACCGACTCCCGCTACGACGCGAGTTGTACAAATCGATCCTGCACCGATACCAACTTTCAGGGCATCAACTCCAAGGTCGATTAAATCGATAGCAGCTTCCTTTGTAACTATGTTTCCCACAATCAACTGAATATTTCTAAACCCGTTGCGTATTTCCTTTACAGTTTTTAAAACTCCCTCAGAATGTCCGTGTGCAGTATCGATTACTATTACATCGGCATTTGCGTGAACGAGAGCTTCAATCCTCTCATGAGTGTCACTAGAAACTCCTACCGCCGCACCTACGAGCAGTCTGCCGATATCGTCTTTCGCCGCGTCAGGATATTTTTTCTTCTTCGAAATATCCTTAAAAGTTATCAATCCTTTCAGCGTATTATTTTTATCCACTACCGGAAGTTTTTCAATTCTATGTTTTTGTAGAAGACGCTCGGCTTGCTCCAGAGTTGTACCTTCCGGCGCAGTTACGAGATTAATTTTCGTCATTATATCGCGCACAGGCAAAGTCAAATTTGGTTCAAATCTTAAATCTCTGTTCGTCAATATCCCGATAAGTTTATGTTGGTCATCAATTATCGGAATTCCGGATATTCTGTATTTCGACATCAATGCAAGCGCATCGCCCACATTTTTATCTTCCGTAAGC
Source organism: uncultured Melioribacteraceae bacterium (assembly GCA_963821715.1). GTDB lineage: Bacteria > Bacteroidota > Ignavibacteria > Ignavibacteriales > Melioribacteraceae > CAWGET01. The sequence continues at coordinate 25,022 of CAWGET010000003.1, read as the reverse complement.
GTAATTGGATTATGGATCATTCCGCTTTCAGAGCGTTTTACCTTATCCACTTCTTCAGCCTGCCGCTGGATAGACATATTTTTATGAATGATCCCGATGCCTCCCTGAGCAGCCATCGCAATTGCCATCTTGGATTCTGTAACAGTATCCATCGCGGCGGATAAAAACGGAATATTTAAATTTATTTCCCTGGTTAATCGTGTCCTTACATCAGTTTCTCTTGGGAGCACGGCCGATTTAGCCGGAAGCAAGAGAATATCATCAAATGTCAGAGCATCATACGCTATTTTGCCTGATTCCATAATTTTTCTACTTTTTCCTTTTTTAATCGAACGCAGCGAAACCGGTAATATCTTCGCCTAAAATTAATGTATGCATTTCATGCGTTCCTTCATAAGTTTTAACTGATTCAAGATTTGCAGAATGTCTCATTACCGGATATTCATTTAAAATTCCATTCGCTCCCAATATTTCTCTAGACATTCTCGCAATCTCTAAAGCTTTTTCGCAGTTGTTTCTTTTAGCCATAGAGACTTGTGTAAATTTTAATTTATTTTGATCTTTTAATCTTCCTAATTGCAAATTTAGAAGCTGAGACTTTGTAATTTCAGTTAAAAAATAGACCAACTTTTCCTGCGTCATCTGGTAAGCCGCTATTGGTTTACTGAATTGGACCCTTGATTTCGCGTAATCGAGAGCGGTTTCATAACACATCATCATCGCGCCTACAACGCCCCAGGCAATTCCATATCTCGCCTGATTCAAACATTTCAAGGCAGATTTTAATCCTTCAGTATTCGGAAGAATATTTTTCTCAGGAACAAATACATCCTGAAAAATTAATTCAGATGTAATTGAGGCGCGGAGTGAATGTTTCCCTTTCATCTCCGGCGCTGTAAATCCCTTAAATTCTTTTTCTACTAAAAAGCCGTTTACTTTTCCATCCAGCTTTGCCCAAACTATCGCTACATCTGCAATCGTACCATTTGTTATCCACATTTTTGCGCCGTTCAATTTATAGCCGCCGTCAACCTTTTCAGCAGTTGTAACCATTCCGCCGGGATTTGAGCCATAGTCGGGTTCTGTTAATCCGAAGCACCCGATTTTTTCCGCCGCGGCCAATTTAGGCAGCCAAAAATCTTTCTGCTCTTCGCTGCCGAAAGCGAAAATCGGATACATAACCAGTGCGCTCTGCACAGAAGCAAAGCTTCGCAGTCCGCTATCGCCGCGTTCCAACTCCTGCATTACAAGTCCGTAAGCTACATTATTCATATTTGCGCAGCCGTATTTTTCCGGGAAAGTCATCCCGAAAACTCCTAGTTCAGCTAACTGCGGAATTATATCTTTCGGGAAGGTTCCTGCTTCATAATGTTTCTCTATCACCGGTAAAAATTTATCCGCCACAAATTCACGCACGGAATCACGGACCAATTTTTCTTCCTCCGAAAGCAGACTTTCAATATTGAAATAATCAGTCACAGTATTTACAGACATTGAAAAATTCCTTTTAGCTAATTTTATTTAAGCAATAATATTTTATTCATCAAAATTTATTGAATCAAAAACTTTTCTTATTATTTCGGAACTGTATCCTCGCATTAACAAATGAGAATATATTTTCTGTTTTAATTTTCTTTTATCAATAACTTTAGATGAAGAGAGTGCAATCCTCAATTTCTTTTCAGCCAATTCCTTCGCGTTTTTTTTAAGAAGATCTTCGTCATAAAATAATTTTTTTTCTATTATTTCTTTATCAACGCCTTTAGAAAATAATTCGGCTTTTACCTTATTCAATCCTATTTTTTTACGCTTAACTCTTTCTTCGATGTAAGCTTCGGTGAACTGTTCATCGTCGATGTAGCCGCGTTCGACTAAAAAATCTAAAACAATATTTATAAGATCTTTTTCTTTTGTTTTGCCGCTAAGTTTTTTATAAAGCTCGAACCGAGAATGAGCTCTACGAATGAGGCTACGGAAAGCGGATTGTTTAAGATGATAAATTTCATTCGCTTTTAGAATTTCATCGATCCGTTTTCTATCTAATTCGTCGCCTTTAAAAATATTCTCATTCAGAAATACATCGTAATAAAGAACTAATTTATCTCCGTCCTCAAAAAAAACATTTACTTTGTTTTTATATTTTTTAAACGATTCGACAATCATTAAAAATTATTTTTTAGCTTCCGCCGTTTTAGCTTCTGTGTTCTTTTCTTCATCCGGCTCTAACATTCCCAGTTTTTGCTTTACTTCTTTTTCTAGTTTAGCCAATGTTTCCGGGGATTCATTAAGTTTTGTTCTGAACTGTTCGCGTCCCTGATAGCGGTCATCATCATATGTGAACCAGGCGCCGCTCTTCTTAACGATGTCGGTATTAGTTGCCATATCAATTAAATCGCCGGCTTTACTTATACCTTCATTATAAAGAATATCAAACTCAACTTCTTTGAAAGGAGGCGCGACTTTGCTTTTTACTACTTTTACTTTTGTTCTATTTCCTATCACATTTTGAGCATCTTTAATCGCGGCGATTCTGCGGATATCCATTCTTAGCGAAGCATAAAATTTCAATGCGTTTCCGCCGGTTGTAGTTTCCGGATTTCCGAAAATAACACCGATCTTACTTCTTAACTGATTCGTAAAAATAACAGTAGTTTTTGAACGGTTGATTGCTCCGGTTAATTTTCTTAATGCCTGAGACATTAATCGTGCCTGAACAGCCATCTGCGGGTCGCCCATATCTCCTTCAATTTCAGAACGTGGAACCAGCGCGGCGACTGAATCGATCACGATTACATCAAGAGCGTTACTTCGCACCAGCGTATCAACTATATCGAGAGCCTGCTCACCAAAATCGGGCTGAGAAATTAAAAGATTCTTAACATCAACTTGAAGACGTTTTGCGTAGTTAATATCGAGCGCGTGTTCGGCGTCAATAAATGCAGCTAATCCGCCGCTCTTTTGAGCTTCCGCAATAATATGAAGGCAAAGAGTTGTTTTACCCGAAGATTCTGGACCGTAAATTTCAACAATTCTTCCGCGCGGAACTCCGCCGATTCCGAGAGCATAATCGAGCGAAATGGAGCCTGTAGAAATCGATTCCACTTTGTTTATAACTCCGTCGCCAAGTTTCATTATCGAACCTTTGCCATAATTTTTCTCAATCGTATATATCGTATCTTCAAGTAGTTTCATTTTTGCTTCATTATCTTTTGCCATTTATCCTCCTAGTTAAGACAAACTAAAACTATTTAAAATTTTGTATTCCGATCCTTCCGGCATTAATCTACTTTCAATTAATTCAACCGAATCGGAAATGAAATCTTTTTTGGGAAAATCATATTTTACAAACTTCTTAATTTTTTCTTCATCTTCACCGCCTTTAAGTCTGCATATGGTTAGATGAGGTTTATATTTTCTTTTTTCAGTCGGGAAACCAAGTTTCGAAATTTTTTCTTCAATTTCTTTATGAAGATTGATCAGACCTTCGTCATAAGCAAATCCGGCGTATAATATTTTAGGAATATTATTTCGGTAAAAAAGCCCGAATCTGTTGAAAGATAATTTTACCTTTAAATTCTCCTCAGTTATTTGTTCAAGAGAATCGGAAATATTTATTTTTTTTTCATCTTCAACATCGCCTAGAAATTTCAGTGTAATATGATATTTATCTTTAGATTCCCACTTAACATTTTCATCGTTATAAATCTCTTTTCTTAATTGGATTATTCTTTCCTGAACCTCACCGTGGGAGATTGAGCGCTATGAATAATCTACTCTTCATCTGAAATACCGAGCAGCGATCTCCGAAGAAAATCGAGCGCCGCTTGGGAAGTCCTGTCCTTATTTAATAAACGATCGTCTCCGAATTTAAATTCCTTTGCAGTACAAATTTTTTCATCGCAGTATCCAATAAAAACAAGCCCAACAGGTTTTTCAGGTGACGCACCTCCCGGACCCATAATACCTGTTACTGCAAGACCGATATCCGTTCCGCTTACCGCTTTTACACCTTCCGCCATTTGCCTTGCTACTTCCAAACTCACCGCGCCATTTTGCTCTATGATATCCTCGTTTACTTTTAAGAGTTCAACCTTGGCGCCGTTGCTGTACGTAATTAATCCGCGTTCAAAATATGCGCTGCTGCCGTTTACGTTTGTTAATCGGTGGCTTATCAGTCCACCTGTGCACGATTCCGCCACGGCCAGCGTTAAACCCCTGTCAATCAATAATCTAGCCACAGTCTGCTCAATTGGTGTTTCATCCTTGCCGTAAATAAATCTACCTACCAAACTTCTTACGCGCTGTTCAACTTCGGTAAGTTTGTTGTTTGCTTCTTCTTCATTTTCACCTTTGGCTGTTATCCTCATTTTAACCCCGAACTGATTGGGCAAAAAAGCGAGCTTTGAGCCTTGCAGCAGTTCATCTAGGTCGCCAAGTCTTTCGTACAAATACGATTCTGGAATTCCGCTTGTCATCAAATTTAATGTTGCTGTATATTCCTCCGGCGTGAATTTCTCTTTAAGCTTAGGAATAACAGATTCGGAAACCATTTCTTGCATCTCGAAGGGAACTCCCGGCAGGGCGATAAAAATTTTATTCTGGACTTCTATCCACATTCCCGGAGCAGTGCCTTTTTTGTTTTTAATTACTTCAGCAATTCCTGGTACAAAAGCCTGATTTCTATTTACTTCGGTTACCTCTCTTCCCCGCTGTTTAAATAATTCTTCAACGTTTTCCAGCACTTCTTCGTTAAATACAAGTTCCGATTTAAAATGATCAGCAATACATTTTTTTGTAACGTCATCATGTGTTGGTCCTAAACCGCCGGTAACAATAACTAAATCAGCGGTTTTTAGTGCATTGTTAAATTCCTGAAGAATGGCTTCTTCCTCGTCGCCTACAACGGAAGATTTGTTTATATCGATTTGAATTTCCGTTAACTTAGATCCGATATACGCTGCGTTGCTGTTCAGTGTCTGACCAATTAATATCTCGTCCCCAATAGTAATAATGTTTGCAATCATAACTTCCGCATATTAATTTCTAAAATTTATCTATAAAAAATATAATAATATGAGCTACAATCAAACTATAAATTCCCGAAACAATATCATCCAGCATTATGCCCCAACCGCCTTTTAATTTTTTTTCAAAGGTTCGTGCGGGGAATGGTTTTATTATATCGAACAAACGCCATACAAAAAAAACAATTAATATAGCCAATAAAGTTTTAGGAATAAAAAGAAGACTTATCCAGGTTCCGACTATTTCATCAAGCGTAAAAATTCCGGGGTCTTTGCCGTAAATCTTTTCAAATTTATTTCCAAGGCGAATTCCTACAACAGCAAAAACCGAAATAAGTAACATCATTAAAACCGGTATTTCAAATCCAGGAATGAGATAGATTAAAACCGCGAAGATACTTGTAAAAGTGCCGGATGCTATTGGGAAATATCCGGTGAATAATCCGGTTCCTAAAGCTTTTTCAAACAGGTTTATTTTCAATTGTTAAAAGCCTTTTTATTAAAGTCCAATTCTGAAAAACGTATGTCACTCCTGTCCAAAATGTAAAAGCCGTTATCAGAAACATAATGTAAGTTATCATTTCGGGATTAGTTAAGATATCAAAAATATGCTGATTTTCGGAATATAAGTTTTCAATAGTTTTGAATGTGTAGACTGTAAGCAGGTAGTAGATGAAAATCATTTGCATAACAGTTTTTACTTTTGCCGAATAAGACGTTCGAAAAGATTTTTTTCTGAACTCGGCATAAATTCTAAGAAGAGTGATTGAAAAATCTCTAAGAACAATTATCAGAACCATCCATAAAGGAAGAACATCAATTAAGACGAATGCGAAAAACGCCGCAGAGGTTAAAACTTTATCGGCAAGAGGATCGAGAAATTTCCCCCAGTTGGTAATGTAATTAAATTTACGTGCGAGCCAGCCGTCGTACCAATCGGTAATTGCGGCAAGCACATAAATCACTAACGATAACTGTTTGAGGAAAGGTTCATCCTGTAAAAACAAATAGAGAAAAACCGGCGTAAGAATTATCCGCAATATTGTTAACTGATTAGGAAGTGTCATGGAATCAAAATATTCATTTTTATATTAATGGGAGCTTTCTGATTTTTCTAAATTTTTAAGATAATTAAAATCATATATACCTGTATTGTGTCCGTCTTTCCACCAAATATTTACCGCGTAATTTCCCATTAATTTTATGCTTTCAATTGTTGTTTGATCTTTTAGAAATATGGGATAATATGAGTCGCTGGAATTTTCTTTTGATGCTCCGCAATCAGCACAGGGACAAAACCTTCTTAATTTTGATAATTTTATTTTACCATCCGTGCCGTCATTCCAATTGATGTTCAAAAATTCTTTTCCCTTAATGCTGATTTTTCTAGGAGAACACTTCAAAGAGATTTCCCGGTCAATCGTTTTAATGCCTCTAAATATTTTTCGCGAGTATTTTTGATTATCTCTTCCGGCAATTTCGGAGCCGGGGGCTGTTTGCCGAAATTTATTGACGTGAGATAATCACGCAAATACTGTTTGTCAAAGCTTTTCTGACTTCTCCCCTTCTCATAATCATCTTTTAACCAAAACCTAGATGAATCGGGCGTCAGGACTTCATCAATTAATATAACTTCGCCGTTCAATATTCCGAATTCCATTTTTGTGTCAGCAATTATTATACCTTTCGATTCTGCATAATCGGCAGCTTTTTTATAAATCTCAATTGCTGCATTTTTTATCTTTTCAAAGACTGTTTCTCCCGCAATTTCTTTGGCTTTTTCATGAGAGATATTTTCGTCATGATCCCCGATTTCAGCTTTAGTTGAAGGAGTAAAAATAATTTCGGGAAGTTTTTCCGATTCGGATAATCCCTCGGGCAATTTTATATCTGAAACGGTTCCTCTTGATAAATATTCTTTCCAGCCGGAGCCGGAAATATAACCACGCACAATGCATTCTATTGGTATTAGTTCAGCTTTCTGTCACAAGCATCGATCTGTCCGATAGCTGTTCCTTGTATTCGTTAAATTCATCAGGATATTGATCTACATCCGTAGTAATGAGATGGTTATCAATTATATCTGAAGAAAAATTGAACCAGAATTCTGAAATTTTATTTAATATTATTCCTTTCCCCGGAATCGGATCATCCATTATAACATCATAAGCCGAAATTCTATCGGTAGCGACCATTAAAAGATTTTCACCCGCTTCATAAATATCGCGTACTTTCCCTTTCTTAAATAATTTCAGTTCTGGGAAATTTGTATTGAGCAAAACCTTATTTTCCATTTTATGTCCATATTTTCACATTCCAATATAAATAGAGTAGTTTCGGAATTCAACAAAATGAAGTCCATATAATTTTAAAATATACAGCTTAGATGGGATTCAGTTGTTCTCTGAATTTTATCAATGTAACACCATATGTTTTATCAACTGTTCTAATTTCGCTTGATTCTTCATACTGATAAACCTATTTTTATTTTTTTCATATATATGTTAGAGGAAAATGGCTCGGGATAAAATCAGTATAAAGGATTTCCCCTTAACATTTTGGATCTCCAATACCATGGAGATATTCGAGAGAATGGCCTGGTATGGATTTTTTGCGGTCTCATCTCTTTATATAACCGGAGCAGTAAGCGAAGGCGGATTAGGATTTTCGGACGAAGACCGCGGTGTTTTGCAAGCAGTTGTTACTTTTTTTCTATATCTGTTCCCTGTTGTTACCGGAGGTCTTGCCGATAGATACGGTTTTAAGAAAATGCTTTTTTCCGCATTTATAGTTTTAGTTCCGGCGTATTTTTTTCTCGGACAATTCAAAACATTCCCGACTTTTTTCATAGCGTTTATGTTTGTAGCGGTTGGAGCGGCAATGTTTAAGCCGGTTATCATCGGAACAATCTCGAAAGTTACTTCCGAAAAAACTGCTTCACTCGGATTCGGAATTTTTTATATGATGGTGAACATCGGCGGATTTTTAGGACCGATTGTAGCCGGTGTTGTGAGAGCTCTCGACTGGAAATACGTTTTTGTTGCTTCCGCCGGATGGATTGCCGTAAATTTTATTTTCGTTTCTTTCTTTTACAAAGAACCGACAACCGAAAGTAGTTCCGCGAATAAACGCTCGCTTAAAAAGGTTTTAACCGATATGGTGGAAGTCTTAGGAAACGCGAGATTTTTCCTTTTCTTTTTCGGACTGCTAATTTTACTCGTTATCGGATCGAAGTTTACTGCCGACAATACTTTAACCTGGGTTGATATAATTTTAACCGGTCTTGTCTGGACCGCAATAAATTTCATATATGATTTTCTATTTGCCCGTAAAATTAAGGGGAAGAACGCTTGGTACTTACAACCAATGAAACTCGGGGATTGGCGTTTCGGTTTATTTCTTCTTCTGATGTCGGGATTTTGGACTTCTTTTAATCAAATTTTTTATACACTACCGCTGTACATTCGCGATTTTACGGATACATCCGACTTGTGGAATTTTCTCGCAAACGCAATGCAGTCAATTGGATTATCCGGTTACGTTGATTCGCTCCGCGGCGCGATGGTAACTCCAGGGCAAATTAATCCCGAATATATCATCAACATAAACGCCGGTTCAATTATCATTTTCCAAATATTTATTTCCTATCTCGTTACAAGGATGAAACCATTTACCACAATATTTTGGGGAGTATTAATAACTGTTGTTAGTTTTTCGATATTAATCTTTGGAACGACAGGGTGGATTGTTATTGCTGGGGTAATCGTCTTTTCATTCGGGGAAATGATGGCGAGTCCGAAATCAAAAGAATATACCGGAAGAATTGCCCCGCCTACAAAAGTAGCTTTGTATATGGGTTATTTTTATTGGTGCGTCGCGCTCGGTAATTTGTTCGGCGGAATTTTATCCGGTCAGCTTTACGGGCATTTTGCAAGAGACTTAGGAAAACCCGATATTATGTGGATGATATTTGCGATTATTGCTGCCGTTACTGCGATTCTTATTTTCTTATATGATAGACTTGTTATAAAAAAAATAAATGTCGAGAATAAATAAAGAGTACTTCCATGAACAAAAATCAAATTATTGGAATTATCGGCGGGATTATTTTGCTTCTTTCGCTCTTTACCCCACTTGCTTATGTAAACAATGGATTTGTAACTGTCGCTCCGGTCTTCGGGAATATTGAGCTGGGAACAGGAGTTTGGCTGTGGCGAGATGTTTCCGCATTTGCGGTCACTATTATTTTATTGGATCTTCTCTCCTTCTATTTTGTGTTGAAAAAAAATTCTTTAGGTACTTTAATTGTCGGGACGTTAATTTTTATCGATTTCTTTTTCGTGCTTGTCGCGGTTTGGATGAGCAGTTTGAATGCCGAAAAATATGCTGATATCCAGTTCCGGTTTAGTTATGGCTGGATAATCGCTTTGATTGGAGGCGCCATGATAATTTACAGCGGTGTAAAATTTAAGAAAATAGCGGAAGGCTAATCGGCTGAATTAATATTAAATTATTATTATTTAATTTTCCGGTTATATGTCACAATAAAAAAGAGAAGAAGGGAAAAACAACAATTCTTAAAATGCAAAAAAACTTTTTCCCTTTATTAAATTTTAAATTCAAAATATTCGCGGTCTAGTATTTTTCTGAACTTCTCTTCAATTTCTTTGCGGAGTTGATAAATTTTAGCAGGAGTTTTCTCTTCGTCTAAACTTATTTCGTCAATAATTTCGCCGGGATTTTTCTTCATTAAATAAATTTTATCCGATAAAAATATCGCTTCGGAAATGTTAGTCGTAGCAAGTAAAATTTTTTGTCCCTTTTCCTTGTTGATCTTTATTATCAAAGAATAAATTTCATCCTTCGTTTCCGGTTTCATCTTATCAAACGGCTCATCCAGGACGATTAAATCAGGTTCTAAAATCAGCACGCGCGCAAGTGAAATTCGAAAACGAAATCCAAGACTTTTATTGTGCGGACGATGATCTTCATAACCTTTCAAACCGACAAGCGAAATAATTCCCATTAATTCATTTTCGGTAATTTTTTCGGAAACCAGTTTAAGATTTTCTTTTACGGAAAACCACGGGAACGAAGACGGTTCGGAAGGAATAAAAATAATCTTCTCATTGTTTTGTTCCGGCTTTCCTTCATTTGGTTTTTCTATTCCTGCGATTATTTTTAGAAGAGAAGATTTTCCGGCGCCGATTGGAGCCAAAATCGAAACGATTTGATTTTCATCAATGTTTACAGATATATTTCGGAGCAACTGAATTTTATATCCAACTTTGTCAGTATATGTCTTTGAAAAATTTTCAAACTTCATTATTCTGCTCAATTAAGATTTCCAAATAATTATTTTATTTTTGAAGAAAACAATGATCTCTTTTCCTATCCATATCAACAGACTGATAACAATTCCCAGCGCAAAAATTCCTGCAAAATCACGGTAATACAAAAGTAGTCTGTAAATCGTACCAAACCCTTCAGTCTGCGACAAGAACTCATAAATTAAAATTACAGTCCATAGAAGATAATGAAGTTTCAGAAGCGAACTAAAGAGATACGGCTGTGCATACTTTCTAATAACGTCCTTGTAAATTTTTTCCGGCGCCAGACCTAAACTTGCGGCGGATGTTACATATTCTTTGCGCGTATCTATCGAACCATTGTAGAGTTCCATTCCCAGAAATATTATGGTGATTAGAAACGCAAAAATAAATTCTGCCAAAATTGATTCTGGAAACCAGAAAGAAAATATCAACGCGAAAAAGAAAAGCGTAAAATATTTGAAGATTCTGAAACCTGAAAATATTCCGGGAATTTCATAAAATATTTTAATCAATGTTCCGCCAAAGGAGTAGACAAATAAGTAACCCAATATCAGCGCGGAATATATTACTGAAGTTGTAATTCCGGAAGCGTAAAGAAGATCATAGTCGTTCCATAACGAACCGAAAGATTCCCAAAGCATTGAAGGCTTAGGCAGGATTTTGTTAACCGGTAAAACAAATTCAAATAATATTATATAAACGAAAAGAAATGCCGCCAAAACAGACAGCGATTGTTTAATTGAAATTTCCGATTTCTTAGATTTTAATTCATTCATATTTTTTAAGATTGACTGACAAATGGATTATTTTTTTTTTCGTATCCAATTGAACTTTTACTTCCGTGTCCGGGAAATATTTCCGTATCGTCCGGCAGCGTATATAATTTTTCTTCAATCGATTTTATTAGAACATCATAATTTCCCTGCCACAAATCGGTGCGTCCAATTCCTTCTTTGAATAGCACATCGCCGGTAAAACAGATCTTATCTTCTTGAAAAATCAAACAATGGCTTCCCGGTGAATGACCGGGCGTAAAAAGGAAACTTCCTTCGCTATCGCCCAACATTATTGTTTCGTTTTCCGAAATTAATTTATCCGGCTGCGGCGATTCTTTCATCTTAACTCCAAAACTTTCAGCCTGGCCTTTCATAATTTCGAAAAGGAAAAGATCTTTTTCGGGAGCTAAATATATCGGTTCATATTTTTCTTTCACAAACGCGTTCCCAAAAATATGATCGATATGGCAATGCGTATTTATCAAATATTTTATTTTCAGATTTTTTTCTTCGATAAAATCTGCAAGTTCTTTTTCTTCAGCCGGGCTCGCGCAGCCGGGATCAATTACCGCGGCTTCGCACGAAGAATCATCATAGATTAAATATGTATTTTCCTGAAAAGGTGAAAAGATAAATCGCGTATTATTGATCATAGCTATTCGCTGAAATTTGATTTGATTCGTTTTACAATATTTGTTTTATAATTTAAGAAATTATTTTTTGTTTCTTCAATTGAATCTCCGCCAAACTTTTGCAGAAAATATTTTGCAATTATCCAGGCTGTCATCGATTCGGCAACAACGGCGCAAGCGGGAACCGCAACAAAATCACTTCGTTCTCTGCGTGCTTTAACAGAACTCATAGTATTCAAATCTACTGTTTCAACTGGCTGCATTAAAGTGGCTATCGGTTTCATCGCGCCACGGATAATTATCGGAAGTCCAGTAGAAATTCCGCCTTCAATTCCGCCGGCTCTGTTTGTCTTCCGTGAAAATTCATCATTCTCAAAGATTATTTCATCGTGGGATTCCGAACCGAAAACTTCAGCCGATTTAAAACCGCTTCCGATCTCGACTCCCTTCACTGCGTTTATCGACATTATCGCCTGCGCAAGGTCGGCGTTTAGTTTTGTATCGTAATGCATAAAACTTCCAAGTCCGGCTGGAACGCCCGAAGCGGCAACTACAAAATTTCCGCCAAGAGTATCGCCTTTCTTTTTCGCTTCTTTTATTTTCTCAATTATTTTTTCTTCTTGTTTTTTTTCTAGAACGCGGACTGAGCTTCGATCGGCTTTTTTCGAAATACTTAATGAGTTAAAATTTTCTTCAAGATCATTTTTTAATAGAGGATCAAAATAATTATCATCCGGATAAATACCGCCGATGCTTTCCACAAAACTTCCAATCTCAATTCCGAACTCCGACAAAAATTTTCTAGCGATAGAACAAGCTCCAACCCTCGCCGCCGTTTCGCGCGCGCTCGACCGTTCAATAGAATTTCTTATATCATCGTAATTATATTTTGTTATGCCGGTCAGGTCAGCGTGTCCGGGACGCGGAACAGTAATTTTTTCTACGGAATTCCCGACTTCTCCGGTGCCCATTTTGTCAGTCCAGTTTTCCCAATCTTTATTTTTAATTAGAAGAGAAATCGGCGAACCGAGAGTTTTTTTGTTTCGGACTCCGGAAAGAATTTCGGCTTTATCTTTTTCAATTTTCATTCTTCCGCCTCGTCCGTATCCCATCTGTCTCCGGCTCAACTGCAAATTAATATATTCTTCATCAACGGGGATATTGGAAGGAAATCCTTCAACTATTGCTGTAAGCGCTTTGCCGTGAGATTCGCCCGCAGTTAAAAATCTTATCATCTAAAAAATCTTTTGTTTTTGTGAAGTTGCAATATATTTAATTTTTAACCCTTATTGAACAGAAGAATAAATAAATAAGAAGATTTTATTCATTTGTTTTATCGCCGTGATATCTTTGTGATAAATTCAATATATTTTTGTTGAAAAATAACGGAAAGAAAAAATGAAACGGGTTCTTGTGGTTGAAGACGATAAAGCGATTTCCGATTTGTTGGAAATTCATTTAAGAGACCTTGAGTGCACAATAGCAAAAGCTTACGATGGTGAAAAAGGATTGGACTTAGCGCTGAATGATAACTTCGATCTCATAGTTCTCGATATTATGCTTCCCAAATTAGACGGCTTGGAAGTTTGCAAAGAAGTAAGGAAACAATCAATCTACACGCCTATTTTAATGCTCACATCCAAGTCTGAAGAGTTTGATAAAGTTCTGGGATTAGAAATTGGCGCCGACGACTATTTAACTAAACCTTTCGGAATAAGAGAATTCATTGCAAGAGTGAAAGCAATTTTTAGGCGAATGAAAACAATGCGTCAGGAAATTAGAGACGGAGACGATATTTCCGCGGGAAGATTGATTATTGAAACTTCCAAACGAAGAATTAAATTAAACGATAAGAGAATTGAATTAACTCCAAAGGAATTTGATCTGCTTCATTTGTTGGCGTCGCATCCCGGAAAAACTTACAGCCGTGAGCAGTTATTAAATATTCTGTGGGGATATCAATACAGCGGATATGAGCACACGGTAAATTCTCACATTAATAGATTGAGAAGTAAAATTGAAACGGATATTTCCAATCCGCAATTTATTTTAACCAGTTGGGGAGTTGGTTATCGTTTTAATGATTTGGAAAATTTAAAATGAAAAACACATTGTTTTGGAAAATTGCGCTGACTTTTCTCGGAGTCCTTTTACTCCTCTCCTTTGTATATACTTACATTTCAGTATTCACAGCTGAAATGTATTTCCAGGAAGCCCATCAAAATTTAAACCGCGATGTTGCAAAACATATAGCAATGGATAATAAATATTTTATCGACGATAAAGTGAATGAAGAAGTATTGAAGGAAGTTTTCTACAATATAATGATCATTAATCCGAGTCTGGAAGTTTATTTTTTAGATACCAAAGGAAACATACTTACTTATTATGCGCCGGACAAAATTATAAAACTCAACAAAGTTCCGCTGGAACCAATGGAAGAATTTATTGAAGAAGGCGGTTCGGAATTCTTGCTCGGTCCTGATCCGAAAAATCCCGGAGCTGAGAAATCATTTTCAGCGGCTAAAGTTTTTGAGGACTCTCTTTTCCGGGGATATGTTTATGTAATTTTAGGCGGCGAAGAATTTGAAAATTCTTTCCAATTAGTTTATGGCAGTTATATGCTTCGTCTCGGAGTGCGTTCTATGGCGATAACATTACTGGCGGCAATACTTATAAGCCTTTTGGCGCTCGTATTGATTACAAGAAGATTACGAAGCATTATGAACGTGATCAGGGAATTTAAAAATGGGAATCTTTCCGCAAGAATTGTTGATAAGGGAAGCGGAGAATTGAAAGAATTTTCTGAAACTTTTAACGAGATGGCTGATACAATTGTAAGACATATGGAAGAAATTAAAACAATGGACAATCTCAGGCGCGATCTTGTGGCAAATGTTTCTCACGATCTCAGGACTCCATTGGCTACAATCAACGGTTATATGGAAACCATCTTAATAAAATCCGACAAGATTTCTGATGCAGAACGCGAAAAGTATTTACGGATAATATTTAAAAGCGCTGAAAGGTTGAAAAAATTGGTAGAAGAACTTTTTGAATTATCCAAACTGGAAGCGAAAGAAAAAATTCCGAAACCGGAACCATTTTCGGTCGCAGAATTAGTGCATGACGTTCAGCAGAAAAATCAATTGATAGCAGAAAAAAATAAAATTGATATACGAATAATATTTCCTTACGATCTTCCCCTCGGCTATGCCGATATCGGAATGATGGAAAAAGTTCTGCAAAATCTTATTGATAACGCTCTAAAATTTACTCCGGAAAATGGAAGTATAACCCTTATCCTCGAAAAAGATGACGGCAAAATAATTGTTAAGGTTAAGGACAGCGGAATAGGAATAAAGGAAGAAGAACTGCCGCATATCTTCGATCGCTACCATAAAACCAATAGATCCGAACAAAAAGAAAATGAGGGTTTAGGATTAGGGCTTATGATAGTAAAAAAAATATTGGAAGTGCATAATCTGGATATTAATGTTTCTAGCTCCGAAGGTGAAGGAACTATTTTTTCATTTATAATACCGGTATACAAAGAAGAATCGCATAAAATGAAATCCCTATCCAAATAAAAATAAAATTTCTTTCTTGCCTCAAAACAGTATCTTGATATAAATCCAAATAATACCAAATATTATTCTATTGTAATATTATAAACATCATTGTTTATTAAATTGTGATCCTTTCGTGAGAATTGAAAGTTAGTTTATAGTTACAATTTTCACAATAAGGAGAAATATTATGAAGAAGCTCATATTTATTTTGATGGCGATATTAATTATTTTTACCGGCTGCTCTGATGACGACAACCCGATGGTTCCTAATGAAGATAATCCCCTGGATCCAAACACGGCTTCCAAAGTAAGCGTAGATCGTTTTAATAATCAATCGGGAACCCTGTTTGTAAGAACTTCATCAAATGGTTTACCTGCTGCCAACGCGCCAATAAATTTTGATGAAGCGCCGTTCATCACGCAAGGATTTGGACCTTCCGGCGAGATAGTTAAATATTATAACTTTGACGTTCAACCGATGACATCCGCGCCGATATTCGCGCTCTTCCGCGAAGGAGAAGAGAGTCCGGTCGAGAATCAAATAAACATAATAGATGTAATTCCGGGAGACGCCGGATATAATGACTTTTGGCATGTCCATAAAGTTACCGTTCCTGCGGATTATGTAGCAAATACAATAACGAGCGTAGCAGAAATTATGGCAAGCGGTTATGAAATTACAAGAACCAATATTATTGTAAATTGCCCCGTTGTTCCAGAAGGCTCTACGGCGCAGCTTCGCGGAGGGGATGAAGACAACGGTTTGGTAAGAGGCTGGTATAAAGATCAGGTAGTTTTTTATTTTAATTTTGTCGAAAAAATGCTTACTGTCGATCTTCCCGCGGACGGTCACCCTGAAGTTCCGGTCTCAGATATCTTAGTAACATTTAATATCAAT
Organism: uncultured Melioribacteraceae bacterium; assembly: GCA_963821715.1. Classification (GTDB taxonomy): domain Bacteria; phylum Bacteroidota; class Ignavibacteria; order Ignavibacteriales; family Melioribacteraceae; genus CAWGET01. Next base: position 8,787 of record CAWGET010000003.1, on the reverse strand, counting down.
CCGGGAGAGGACGGAGGCGGACCAGCATCCGGATTCATGACCGAAACAAATTCAATGCAAACTCATAATGTTTTAGAAACGCTTCCTTCGGACGATGCATATTCTCCGCTATGGGATGTTGACGTTTATGATAATACCGATTTTAATATGGTCAACAATTATACTACAGCTATGCAAGCTAACTTGTTAGCCGCCGGAGTAGCTCTTGTTAATTGTCCGGTAGTTTCAGTCCAATAATTTTAACTCCCCGCTTTGGCGGGGAGATTTTTTGCTTAAATAATTGACTTGGAAAATTCAAATTAAAATTCAAACTTTGCGGATTACTAATTTTGGATATTCATTTGATGAAGCGATTTCTAATCATTTTATTAATTTTTTCAAGTATAAATTTTATTCAAGCGCAAAGGAAAGTTGATCATAATAAATTATTCAGCGCTTATGCAAAAAAAGAAAACCACGAAAAAACTAAAATAGATTTTTTTCAGAAATTAAATAAAACTTTTTCCGGCGAAATTAACGAACCCGAATGGATAGACGCATTTCTTGAAGCTGAACTACTTCTATATAAAGATTCTCTTGTAATGGATGCGCTTGAACGCGGATTAAAGACTTACAAAAATAGAAGCGATAAATTTATTCGCCAAACAATAGAAACAGCTTATACGCTTTATCCTAAAAAGTTTGCTAAAGAAGTCCGAACCGTTTTTAATTCAACGAACGATAGAAAAGCTTTTTCGGTAGCCACTCATTATCTTCTTAACAATAAAGATTTATCACGCGTGGAAATCTTGAGTATTTTGAATAAGAAATTCCCGGAAGCAGCAGATGATCCGACTCTTAAATTCTTAACAATTGATTTGGAAAATGATCAGAAAGAACTTCCGCCGCTGTCGGATCTGTTTCGTCATCCCTTTCAAAATAATAAAACAATAATTTATTCCATTCACCGTGAAGACAGGAGATTCCCCGGACTCACGATCATTAAAGCGCCGAATGGAAAATTTATCCGTAATGCCGATAGTTCAATATTTTCTATTCCGCAACTTGCTTTATCCGCCACTAATTTACCCGGCTATATGAAAAACGGAAACACGCCGCAAGGAATTTTTTCCGTAGTTGGATTTTATATTTCACCTACGGAAACGCTCGGTCCGACGCCGAATGTTCTAACGCGTATTCCATTCGAAGTATCAACAAAAATATTTTATCACGATGAAGTTAAATCATCGCAATGGAAACTAAACGATTACAAAAATTTACTTCCGGCTTCCTGGAAAAATTATATGCCGGTATTGGAATCATTTTACGCCGGTAAATCGGGTCGGCGATTGATAGTGATGCACGGCTCAACAGATGATCTTTCTTTTTATGAAGATCAGCCTTTCTATCCCTTGACCCCAACGCTCGGATGCCTAACTACGAAAGAGATTTGGAATGAAGACGGAACAAATCAAGAAAGCGATCAGGCAGAATTGATGAACGCATTTTTCTCGACCGGCGAGCTGGATGGTTTTCTAGTTGTTGTTGAGATTGACGATAAAAAAGCGCCGGTAAATATGGAAGAGATTCTTCCGTTTATAAAAGAAGGGGAAGGGTTTTAATAGAACTCGGATCGAACGGATTTAATTGATCTGCGTGGATTTAAAATAATCAGTTCCGCCCTTCAACAATTTTCACGTTTGTCTTTCATAATTTTAAAATCGCTTTATTTTCTAATGGAAATCAGCGATCACTATATATATTTAAATTTAAATTTGCAGACTGGAAAATCTGCGTTACTAAACTAAGATTGTTATTTTTCTAATAAATTCTTGCTACTTTTTCGTTTAAAGAAAATATTTTCGGATTGGCTTTACCGCTTTCTCCCTCTTTCAAATCGCGCAATGTATCGCGCAAAACTCCGAGCGAGCGCTGGCTAAGCAGATCAATTTTAATTAATCCGAGATCTTCAATTCCATACATATCGGGCTGAGTTATTATCAATCCGACGCCTTTATTTTTAGCAAATTCCAGCGCGGTATAATTAACAATCGAATCGGGCGCTACTACAATTCCGCTCGGATGGATACTCAGATGCCGCGGAACGCTTCCCAGCTTCGAAGCGATATCGACAATTTCTTTCCAAGGGCTTACATTCAATTTTAAGCTGCGCGCTTCGGGGAAAAGTTCGGAGAGATGCGGCAGGTTCTTCGCGCTCGTCCACGGAATGAATTTGCTTATCTTCGATATCTCGGCTTCCGAAAATCCGAATACTTTAGCGGTTTCCCGGAAAGCGGAACGCGCCCGCATTGTAACGTGAGTCGATATCATCGCAACGCGGCTGTAACCGTATTTATCAAAAACATATTTAACAATTTCGTCCCGCTCCCGCCAGGAAAAATCGATATCGATATCGGGCGGCGACGAGCGGCTTTTATTTAGAAAACGTTCGAAGTAAAGATTCTGTTCTATCGGATCAATGTCGGTAAATCCTAACACGTACGATACAATGCTGTTTGCCGCCGATCCGCGCCCGAGCGTCATCATTCCCCGCCGCTTCGCTTCCCGGTAAATGTCCCACACCACCAAAAAATAATCCGACAGCCGTAAATCTTCAATAACGCCCAATTCTCTTTCGAGACGCGCTATTTCAATTTCATTCGGCTCGCCGTAGCGGCTCCGCAATCCGGCGTAAGAAATTTGAGAAAGGAATGACTCCGAAGTATGCAGACCGAGATCGGGATAAACCGGAAACCGCAGCTTTCCCAATCGCAAATCAACGTTGCAGTTTTCTTCAATAAAATCAATGTTATCCAGAACTTCCGGGAGTTTCGCCCATTTTTTGCGCTCGCTTTCCGGGTCTTTGAAATAAAATTCATCGTCTTTAATTTCTTCCGCTTTTAATCTTCCCATCGTAGTCCGGTTCTTAACGGCGCTTACTACTTTGTGAAGAACAAAATCTTCCCGATCCAAAAAGTAAATCGGATTTGAAGCGACGAGCCGTATATTTTTTGCGCGCGCAAATTTATATAACTCCCTCGTATGCCGCTTTGTATCGGGCGTGGAAATCAATTCCGCAAAAATATTTTCACGGTTCGGAATTTGCTCCAGTAATTTTATTGACGGCGTGATTATGAAAAGATCTGGATAATAAGTTTGAAGAAGACCGGCGAGCGAAAAATCGTCTTTCAATTTTCGGGAAGTAATTATTCTACAGATATCCGAATAGCCGCTGAAATTTTTAGCGAGCAGCAGCGCGTAAGTTTCCGTCTCGTCCGGGTCGTCTATATAAACGCCGAGGATTGGTTTTATTCCGTTCTCGCCGGCCGCTTTGGCAAATTTTATCAATCCATACATTCCGTTTGTGTCTGTAAGAACGAGCGATTTGAGTTTATAACTTTTCGCTTTTTCGATAAGCGCCTCAACGGAAGGCGTGCCGCTGAGCATTGAATAAAACGAGTGGATGTGGAGCGGAATCATCGTCAGCCCGCGTATGCTTTTATTAATTTACCGGAATCGAGTTTAGCCGCGAGATAAAAATCTTCTTCGCGCATTCCTTCATCGTCCGGCGAATATTGATCTTCCGAGCTGTCCTTGAATTTCTCCGCGTTAACCTTAGTCTCCCGCACGGCTTCTAATTTATCCACTATCAAATTGCTTCCGGCTTCGGCGTCCACTTTTCCTTCAACAATGTAAGGTCCCATCGTCAAAGTTTTTTCTGCGACGCGCATATAAACATTCGGGAAAATTACAGCTTCGAAAGTTCCGGTAAGATCTTCGAGCGAAAGAAATTTCATAATATCCCCTTTTTTCGTTTTTACCCGTTTGGATGAGATATACCAGCCTATCATCCTTACTCTTTTCCCGTGCATTTTATTCATCGCCGCGGCTGTCGTAATCCTCGGATCGTTAATGAACTCGGGGAAGAAATTGAGAGGATGGCGCGTAACCATATAATCGAAAGCTTTATATTCCTCGGAGCATTTTTCAGCTACCGAATAATCGATATCGGTTTTTACTTCTTCTTCGAGCGCGAAAGTTTCGTTCATAAAAAGATCGTTGTAGTCGTCTTCCAAAACTTTACGGCGTTTATAATAGATATCGAGAAGCCGCAGCAGAGTCGGGCGCGTTTCGCCGAACGCATCCATCGCCCCGCATTTTATTATTATGGAAGTTTCCGCCGGTCCGAGTTTTGTCCGTATCATAAAATCCAGTAACGAGACGTATTTTCCGCGGTGGTTTCGTTCTTCCAAAATAAGTTCGGCAGAATTGCGCGACAAATGTTTGACGGCAATAAACCCGATACGGATTTCTTTTCCCGCGCCTTTGTAAAAATATCCGCTTCGGTTTACGCACGGAAGTTTTATCGTTATGCCGAAACGCTTCGCTTCCTGAATGTAAACCGCGGCTGAATAAAATCCGCCGCCGTTATTCAAAACATTCGACATAAATTCGGCCGGATAATGCGCTTTTAAAAACGCAACCTGAAACGAGAGGAGCGCGAAACTTGCGCTGTGCGCTTTGCAGAAAGAATATCCGGCAAAAGAACTTATCTGCCGCCACAATTCTTTCGCGTCTGCGCCGCTTAATCCTTTCTCTCGGCAGGAAGAAAAGAATTTATCCGTAACGCGTTTCATCGCCGCGTGCGAACGCATTTTACCGCTCATCGCGCGGCGGAGAAGGTCGGCTTCTTCCAACGACAGCCCGGCGATGTGATGCGCAATTTTAATCACGTCTTCCTGGTAAACCATCACGCCGTAAGTTTCATTTAGATACTCCCGCATTGCCGGAATAAAATAAGTCCGCTTTGCCGGATCCCGGTGCCGTGCGATGAACTCCTGCATCATTCCGCTTTCCGCCACTCCGGGACGAATGATCGAACTCGCCGCCGTCAGCATTTCGAATGTTTTCACATCGAGCCGCTTCAGTAAATTTCTCATTCCGGGCGATTCGATGTAGAAGCACCCTATCGTTCTTCCTTCGCGTATTAATTCTTTTGTTTTTTCATCGTTGATGATAAAATCGTAATCGTAAATATCGAATTGAACGCTCCCCTTTTTGCGCGGAATAATGGGATAAATACGCGCCATATTTCCGGCGCCGCGGTATCCGGGTGGAAGAGAATATTTTTCCAGATCTATTATTGAAGCGTTAACGGGCATAATTTTCGTTTCTAAATTTTAACATACATTTGTATGGTAATTTAGAAAAAGGGAAAGAATATTTCAAGAAGAATAAAATTCATCTGCAAAAATATAATTGACAAAACGAATACAAATGAATAAATTAGAATATAAGCGAATAAATATGATGCGGAGAACAAAATGTCCAAAACAATAACGCTGCGTGTAAGCGAACAACGTTACGAAATTTACAAAAAACTTGCCGAAGAAGATAATCGCTCCATGTCCAACTTCATTGAAACGGCTGTAAATAAATATATTGAAAATGATATTTACGTAGATGAAGAAGAAATGGAGGAAATAAAGAATAATAAAGAACTGCTTAAAAGTATAGAAAGAGGAATTGAAGATGTAAAAAAAGGGCGAGTTAAATTAGTTGAGTAATTATAATATTTATACGACGGAAGAATTTTCAAAGAGACTAAAAAAAATCAATGCTTCGGAAAGAGATTTTATTCAAAAAAATTACTTGAATATGTTTATCCTCAGTTAAGAAATGAACCGCACTTTGGAAATAATATTAAAAAATTAATCGGCTACAATCCCGATAGATGGAGATATAGAATCGGTAAATTCCGGCTGTTTTATCTTATTGAAGAAGCGCAAAGAGCAGTTTTTATTCTTAACATTGAACATAGAAAAGACGCATATAAATAAACTAATCGGCAACTACTTTTAATAAAACAGAAACCAAATGTCCAAAACAATAACTTTGCGCGTAAGCGAGAAGCGCTTGAAATTACATTCCCATAGCTGAAGCTATGGGCTGTAAAACAAAAACATAAGATGATTTTAAAACACAGGAAGTTTGAAATTTGAATATTAACCCAAGGCTTTAGGCTTGGGATTAGTCCGACACAAAATACTCCGGCTTTAGCCGAAAAGGTCTTTGGAATAAATCCAATAAGAATTTAAATCGCAAATAAAGAAGATAGAATCATATTATTCAACTTGAGTAATTAAAGAATTATTCCCCATTCAATGTTACAATTATTCGCCTCGAGCCGCCGTGGTTGCGGTGTTCGCACAGATAAATTCCCTGCCAGATTCCGAGATTTAATCTTCCGTTAGTTATCGGAATACTTACCGAACTTCCGAGTAAAGAAGATTTGATGTGAGCCGGCATATCATCCGAGCCTTCCAAAGTATGTATGTAATAGGGTGCATTTTCCGGCGCCAGTTTATTGAAGTGCGATTCCATATCCACGCGGACGTCCGGATCGGCGTTTTCATTCAAAGTTAGAGACGCCGAAGTATGCTGAATAAACATGTGCGCAATTCCTGTTTTAATATTTTTGATTTCAGGAATCTGATCGAGAACTTCATTCGTTACTAAATGAAAACCACGACTTCTTGCCTGCAAAGAAAACTCTTTTTGTATCCACATTAAAATAATTCCATCTGAATTTTGTGTTCGGAATGATTGAATTCGTGGCTTAGCAGCCATTGTTTACGCCACAATCCGCCTGCGTAACCGGTAAGTTTACCGTCGCTCCCGATTACCCGATGACACGGAACGACTATCGATAATTTATTTTTTCCATTAGCGGAACCTACAGCACGTATTGAACCTTGATTGTTTATAGCCGAAGAGATATCTAAATATGATACCGTTTCTCCGTAAGGTATTTTGAGCAAATATTCCCAAACGCTTTTTTGAAAATCTGTTCCTTCAAATTCAAAATTGAGGGAAAAATCTTTCCGCTGACCGGTAAAATATTCTTCCATCTGCTTAGCCGCTTTTTTAAGATAAGGATTTGATTTAAACTCCGCCGGCTTTTCATTTACAAAATAGATAGATTTAAGGGTGTTCTCAGTTCCGATAATTTCGACTAAGCCGATCGGTGAATGATAATAGGATTTATACTCGGGCAGTTCTAAATTTAAATCAGCCAACTTTTCTCTCCATACTTCTGTAAACTCCCACAACAACGCCTACAATCTTGAAGTTTTCGTATTTCTTTTCGATTACGATCGGCTGATATTCCGGGTTCTCGGAATGAAGCTCAATCCTATCTTTCTTTTTATAAAATCTTTTTACAACCGCCGCGTCGTCTAAAATTGCAACAACAAAATGGCCTTTAAGCGGTTGGATATTCGGATTAACAATTACTACATCTCCGCTGAAAATGTAAGCGTCCTTTAAGCTATCTCCTTTCACTTTCAGCAGAAAAGAATCTTTTGGCATTCTGGCAACGGTTGGGAGTTCAATTGTATCGATCGAATCGGGATATATCGTGAGCGGATCTCCGGCGGCAACTTCACCCAAAACAGGTTTGGGAATAAAAAACTTATCTTCGAGAGTTAATTCTATTCCCCGCGATATTTTAGGATTCCGCTTTAAAAAGCCTTTTGTTTCCAATGCATTCAAGTGCTGCTGAACTGTTGCGCGATTTTTATATCCAAACTCCGCGGCAATCTCAGCGAGTGTTGGAGTTATTCCATTTGATTTTTGATCAATCAAAAATTCTAAAATCTTTCTTTGTATTTCCGTTAATTCTTTAGCCATTTATTTTAACCAATTTTATTCAGACATACATTTGTATGGCAAATTATGCAAAGAGAATTTAAAACGCAAGAATTGGTTTTAATTACAAATTGCATTATATTTATTATTTAAATTTTCTGCGAGAGTGGCGGAATTGGCAGACGCGCTAGACTTAGGATCTAGTATCGCAAGGTGTGGGGGTTCGAGTCCCCCCTCTCGCACTCCAAAAATAAAACAAAAAAATCTTAAGGGGCAAGTTTGGAAACCAAAGTTAACGTAATCTCAGATAGCGAACACGAAGTAGAAGTTAAGCTCGATTATGATGAAATAAAACCCGCCATTGAGGAAGCATACAATAAGGAACGAAAAAACATCGAAATGCCGGGATTCCGCAAGGGCAAGGTTCCGATGTCGATGATAAAAAAACTTTATGGCGAAGCGATCGAATTTAAAGCCGCGGAAGATATCGCCAACAAAAAATTCTTCGACGCTGTTGAATCTGAAAAATTAAAACCGATCGGAACTCCAGCACTTACCGATATATATTACGAGCCCAAAGACAAATTAGTCTCGGAAGAAACTAAGCTCATCTTCAAAATAAAATATGATGTAATTCCTGATATTGAATTGAAAGATTACACAGGACTCGATATTGATAAACCTATATTCAAAGTTAAGGATGAAGAAGTTCAAGCTGAAATAGATTATTTCCGCCAAAGCAAAGCCGAATATAAAGATGCCGATACTGCCGAAGATAAAAATCATAGAATAACTGTTGATTTAATTAAGCTCGATCCTGGCGATAGACCTGTTGAATCCACCAAAAGTGAGAATGTACAAATTGATCTCAACAATGATAAAGTTAGTCCGCAAATTGTAGATAACGCGATCGGCAAAAAGACAGGCGACACATTTACTTTTGAATTTGTGGACGAACATAAACACGGCGAGGAAGTTCACAGACAGGAATATAAATATCAGGCTGAAATTAAGAAAATAGAAAAAATCGTTTTACCGGAAACGGATGAAGAGTTTGTAAAAGAGGCAAGTCAGAATAAAGCGTCTTCGCTTGATGAATTCAAAGAGCAAATAAGAAATAACATTAAAGATTATTACACAAATCAATCAGAATCAATT
>CAWGET010000002.1:0-299801 GCA_963821715.1 uncultured Melioribacteraceae bacterium | reverse complement strand
TTATACCGTTAAAAAATGAGCTTGACAAAATACTCCATTTGGTGTATTTTAGTGGTAAATTAAAAAGGTGAAATATGAAGATTCAAACAAGTGTAAGAGTTGAAAATAAATTATACAATGAAGCTAAAAATATTTTTTCAAAATTTGGTCTTAGCTTCGGTGATGCTGTAAATATATTTTTGGCAAAAGTGGCAATGGAAAAAGGGATTCCATTTGATTTAAGTTTACCTTCGAAAGAGCTTGAAAAGCGAGTTACCAATTTCAATGCTAATAAAAACGTACAAATTTATAATACAGCTAATGAACTATTTGAAGACTTGGGGATTTAAGTTTGCTAGAAATAAAAATTGAGAAATCTTTTAAGAAAGATATTCAAAGAGATAAGAAAAGTGGGAAATATTCAAAAAATGATTTTAAATTATTAAAATCCTTAATCACATCATTGCAAAACCAAGATAAAATAGAAACACAATATAAAAGGCATCCACTAAAAGGGAAGTTAAAAAAATTTGAATCAATTCACATCAAGAATGATTGGCTGCTAATTTTTAAGATAGATGAGAAATATTTAAATCTAGTAATGTTGGGCAAGCATTCTCAAGTTTATAAAAAATTCAAATAAACGGTATAACCATCACTGTTTTCTCTTGACTTTCTTTTCTATAGACGCCGTTATATACTTAAGGAGATGATAAAATGAAACGAATAACTTTAATAATATTCTTTCTCACATTGTACCTTATTGAAAATGTTTCCGCTCAAAGTAATATTAGTTTTTCTTTTGGTGGTGGTTATGTTTCTTCTGCAATAGATAAAACAAAATTACCTTATTGGGAAAATGGTTACTTAATTAATTTTTCTTCTGAATATAAGCTCACTGAGAAAATTGCACTTTTCTTCTCCTCTTCTTATCAAAGACATATTTTCAATGAAAATCTTGTAAGTTTTGCTGTTCCTGCGGTAGTTGGATATAGATACAGCATTAGCGGTGAAAATAGTTCTGTTTTTGATTTTTCCGTTGGTGGAAAACTATATATGTCTAGTTCAAAAATAAAACCTTATTTAGGCATTGGAGCTGGATTATTGTTAATTAATCAAGGCAAAGTTGAAATTACAAGTTGGATGGAAGGTAATCCGAACAAATCGACAAGTCTATATTCAAATACAGATAATAATTTTAGTTTAGCACAGATCAATATTGAAATTGGCTTGGAAATAGAGCTAATTAATAATTTGCAATTAGGTCTTGAGGGGAAATTGATTAGTTGTTTGGATGGTCCATCTTATTTTCCTTTAATTGCATCTATTAAATTTGGATTATAAAAAGGCGTATATAACCCGTGCCTCAAGCTGACTGCGAGTTCGCACTCGGCAATTTAAATATTTTCGGGTTAGTCGTTACGTTAAATGTTTTTGTTAAAGTTGTTCTAAAAAATAAATTAACTTGCAAAATGTGCTTGCAAAGAAAGATAAGCACAATTTGCTAAATCATTGGCGATTGTGTTCTATTCTGCATTGCTATTATGGGCAGCAGCTTAGGCACAACATCGTTAGCTGTAAAATTATCGAAATAATTCTGAGTGTGAACCGGTTCTTTCCAAAATTAATGAATCTTCTGTCTTTTGGTAGATCAGAAGCCAATCAGGTTCGAGATGTAAATCGCGGTGATTTTTCCATTTTCCGGTCAAAGAATGATCTTTATATTTTGGTTCCAATTTTTTATCTATTACCAGAATGTCGATGATTGAATCTAATTTAGAAATATCTTTGTTTTGCTTTTTAACTTTTTTGTAATCCTTTTTGAATTGCGATGTAAAGAATAAATTCAATTGTTCAATTCCTTAAAAAGTTCTTTTTTATCGGAAACTTTATGAAGTTCTAAACCTTCTTCAGATTTTCTAAGAGTTTCTTCTGTTAGTTGGTTAGGAATTTTTATTTCAAAAGGGATTCCTTTATTCAAGGATACCTGAGTTAAAAAAATAGAAATAGCTTCTGACATAGATAGATTTAATTTATTCAGAATTTTCTTAGCGTTATTTTTAATTTTTGGGTCAATTCTCGCTTGAATTGTTGCAGATTTATTCATTTTATTTCTCATTTTATGTAGATACATTTAACATACAGTTTATTTCAAAATAAATCAAATATAAAATTTACAGCTAACCAGTGGTTCAACACCGACTGCGTTCCTGCCTGTCGGCAGGCAGGTTCAAGCTCGGCATTTTGCAGTTTTCGGGTTTTAGTTTATTTAACAAAATAGCTTTTTGAATTGGTTCTATTAAATAAATGTTTTTGCCTTCGGCGCTTGTTAGGAAATTTAAGCGCCTTCGGCTTAATTTTTGGCTTTGCGTTTTTTAGCAAGTCGGCTCGTTCCCGTCTTCGCCCTTCGGGCTTCACCGAGGCAAGCTGACGGACGGATTTTAGGCAAGATCATTAAATCGCGATAAAAAAGGTGAAATAGGCGTGAATATAATTTTGTAAAAATTATTAAAGAAATTTTATTTCCTTTAATTTTATTTTTACTTTTAGAAATAATTCAGATCATTATCTTTGGAGAAATTCGAATAAAAATGAATTGAATATTATATTAAAAGTAATTACATTGTGGATACGATATTTAGAGAGGGAAAAGATGAAAACGAAAATAGTAAAAATAGGAAATTCACGCGGAGTTAGAATTCCTAAAACATTTATAGATGAAAGTGGTCTTAAAAATGAAGTTGAACTCGAAATTGATGGAGATAGTATAGTAATAAAACCTGTTTCAAGTAGTAGGGAATCTTGGGACTCAGCTTTTAAAAAAATGGCTAAAAATAATGATGATGTATTATTAGATTCTGAAACATTATCCAATCAAACCAAATGGGATGAAGAAGAATGGGAATGGTAAATGGTCTCACGCTTTGAAATTTATTATGTCAATTTAGATCCAACAGTAGGAAGTGAGATTAAAAAAAACCGTCCTTGCGTAATCATATCACCAGATGAGATGAATCGTCATATTAAAACTGTAATAATTGCCCCGCTAACAAAAGTTTTAAGAAATTATCCAAGCCGTGTATCTTGTAAAGTAGATGGAAAACAAGGTCAAATCGTATTAGACCAAATTAGAACAATAGATAAATCTAGACTAACAAAAAAAATTGATACTTTAACTAAAGCAACACAGAAAAAAGTATTTAACGTATTGAGAGAAATGTTTGCCGAATAAGCCACATAACATCTTTAATTAGCAAAAAGGTCAAGAGGATATAAGTATTCCTGATAAAAAAAATTGTAATAGTTCATTGAATAGTTGATTAAGAAAATATAAATAATGTTTTGCCGTTATATCGAATGGATTAACGTAATGCCACGCCAAACGGGGACAGGCGGAAAATTCTTCCGTATTAAATATTGAAGACAAGGAAATAATGATTACAAACGAACTGAACCGGCAATCCGAGCGCCGCACAAGTTTGCAAAAGTTGATAAACGTAAGTTCTTATCGTTCAAAAAAGATAAAAATTATTTTTCGAATTCTATATCTATCGAGATTTCTCCATTTGAATCATAACTCAACAATTCTCTGGTTGTTGTTAGATCATAATCCGGATTGCCGGGGATAGTTACTGTTTTTTTAGTTACTTCCTTAATAGTTACATATTGTGAAATAGTGCCTTCATAACTTAAATTATAGTCACCACTCCAAGACCATTCATGAAAAGTAAAGGGAATATTTGATCCACTTGCCGATTCCATATTTAATGTTCTGTTAGTTTTATTATTCAAAGTTTTTTCAAATGAAAAATCTATAATGTTCTTAGGATTATTAATATCGCTAAATGTTACGATTGTTGTACTATTGCCGTTCATAAATTGATCGTTCCGATCTTCAGTAATTGTGATTGTGTTACCATTGATCCGGAGATTTTTGTTATCTGAAGATATGGAATTAAGTACTATACCATGGTCGTCATAAGTAATTATATCGGGGCTTTCATCATCTGTCATTTGGTATGTTCCATCGTAGCTAATAAGAATATTAATCAATTTAATTCTTGATTTATTAACAATAAGATCACCCAATTCAACAGTTTCCGTGGTTGGTTTATTCCAATCAATATAAATAGGAACATCTGTTGAATCATCCGGTGATAATTTAACTCGCAAAATACTATTGCCCGGAAAAGCTTCTCCGGAAAGAACAAATGTACCGTCGGAGCTGCTTGTTGCCGAGCCTTCCATACCTTTGTAAATCACTCCATTTATATCAACAATCGGTTCTATTGAAGCCCCCGATATTGGATTACCTTCCGGATCGACCAACTTTCCTTCAGCTAAATAACGCCATCCCAATCTATGACAAATAACAGGTAGTTTATTTGCTTGAGATCCCAAATAGTCTTCAACATTTTTTCTAAGAGTATTTATATCGGTTGCTCCCTTTGAAATTATTTCAAAAACTTGACCATAGCTTAAACTAACTAAAGGAATTTTTCGCTGTTGTCCGGTTTCAAAGTCTCTTATTGTCGGCTCTGTCCGCACCAACTGAGCTAAAAAATGTGCAGCGAAACCTTCATAGGAAGGGAAATCATTATTTAACGGATGCAATTTTTTCAACATATCATATGGTTCAATAAGATTATAAGCATCGGCGCCGCGTTCTGTTAGAACAAATTCAGTAAAGTAAGCTAAATCTTCAAGTAATACTTCTCTACCAATAATGTCTAGAACTGCATGTTTCCCCGATAAATTGGCCTGATTTTCTAAAGTTACCTGAATGTCGTCGCCAACTAGAAGATGAACAAGATAGTGCCCTAATTCATGTGCAATTTGTTGAAGTCGGGGAGGTAAACCTAAATGAACAGTCGGTTCATAACTTACTCCTTTACCCAAAACTTTCATCCAAAAACCAGAATAATAAGCTCCGTTATCATATTTGGTTCGTAGAAATCTACTTTTTGCCTTTGCTTCAACAGCGGTGCTGATTGAGGCGGGAAGAGTTGATAAAAATTGTTTATAAAATGTTAGAATTTGAAGTTCAGTCGCAACTCGCTGTTCAACTAAGTCGGCAGTTGGTTTTAATCTTGCAATCCAAAAATTATTAGAGCCAATTGGTTTCACGGCAACTGGTTTGGATAAATTGTACGGCATCATCAGAGTGAAGGAAATTTTAGCGCCATCTGTTTTACTTTTTGGCACCGCCGTCCACCTTTTGCCATTTCCTATTTCATCATCAAAGCATCCAATAAAATTTCCATATTCTAAAACTTCAGCAAAATTGCCGTCTGATGTATCAACTACTAAATCGATTGGTGTGTTTCCCGTATATTCAATTTTCACTCCTTTGCCTTCAAAAGTTGTTACAGGCGCGGATAATATTTCGGATATTGAAACATTCCCAATTCCGCCTTCGGGAAAGGAGAGCGTTACTTCCGTGGCTTGATCGTAAATTGTGGAGTTAGGTGAGTTTTCAACCGCATAAACATTTGGGTCGCTATACTCAAATATTGTTTCCGGGTTTTCCGGCGCTACAATTTCGTTATTTGAATCCTTTGAACAAGAAAGAAAGGTTGCCAGTACAAATAGACTAAGCGCCGATATAAATTTTAAGGAAGTTATCGTTTTCATTTTCGCCTTGTGGTTTGAGTAATATTAATTTATCTCAAGTTGTTGAAATCATTTTCTACTTCTAATTTATCTATATACTGATTTGATGAAGTTGAAATTTTATCAAAAAATTTTTCTCCCAACAAACAATACTGTTTTATGAAAATCGGTTTTGGCGAAAACAAATATGCAATCTAAAAGAGTGGCAATATCTACAGACGGATGTGCAGCCGTCTTTGTACATAGATTTATATCAGAAATAAGAATCTGTTTTTCTGATGGGGTTCCGGATTGTGGTAAAAATGAAGTGTTATTTTTCAGATCTAGAAATTCAGGAGTCTCGGTTTCAATCCATTGCGGAATTAATTTTGGTTCAGCAGGAAAACGATTGAAAGAAAAGATACAAATTATTTGAAAGAAGTAATTAGATTCTTTATCTAAATCAGTATAATGCATTTGAGATAAAATCATTTTCAATAATCTGTAAAATGATAAAGATGAAATCAATATAATAAAATTAATTAAATCATGTTTGAATTCATTTTTAAAATAAATATATAATAGCAATATTCGGTCGTAACAATTTACTCCCTGCAAAGTTGGATTGGCAATGGCGAATAATTAGCTTAAAGTGATAGCCGCAGTGGGATTGCAGCTTGCGTTATTGCACAATAAAGATTCTTTATTTTTTAAGGGTGTAATAATTTATAAAGTTTTGCCACTAACTATATAAAGAATCAATTAAAGTAATAGTCAGAATAAAAGGTATCATCATTATGAATATATTCAACCACAAAATTTCAATTAGTTTTTTACTCGTCTTTATATTATCGACTGCCATATATCCACAAGTATTTGATAATCAGCTTTCCTCCAAGCTTCAAAGTCAACTCGATCAGTTCAGAAGTCAATATCAATTTATGGGAATGTCGGCGGCAATTGTATCTGATGATTACGGAACTTGGGCGGGAGCGAGCGGATTTTCTCAAGAATCTGAAAACAGTTTAATTACCACAGATATGATTTTTGGTATAGGCAGCGTAACAAAAACATATATTGCAACATTAGTTATGCAACTGGAAGACGAAGGAATTTTAAGCATTAGTGATAGTCTTTTTCAATGGCTGCCAACTTATCCAAATATTGATAATACAATTACAATAAAACAATTACTAAAACACGAGAGTGGAATTTTTAATTTGACTGACAGCCCGCTCTTCTTTGAAGTATTAAATCAAAACCATTTGTACATATGGGAAGATGAAGAAATTATTTTGAACCTTGTTGGAAAACCATTATTTCAACCAGGAGAATCTTATTCCTATTCGAATACGAACTATATTTTATTGGGAATGATATTGAAAAAGGCTACTGGCAAATCTATATCAACGCTTCTGAGGGAGCGAATTATTGCGCCGTTAAATTTTAATCATACATTTTTGGCAATAGAAGATTCGCTTAATGGCAATATTGCTCATGGTTGGCTAGATATGGATGGAGATTCTGCGTTGGACGATTTTACGGCGTTTTGGCAGCCGAACGCTTTTTATAGCGCTGTCTGGACTGCCGGAGCCATGTATTCAACCGCTGAAGAAGCGGCAATTTTTATGAAAGCTTTGTTTAATGGTGAATTGGTAAGTTCTAACTCTTTAATCAAAATGATGGATATTAATACTGCTACACATAATGGACTTGGGTTATTTGGTTTTACCACTTCAAACAATATTTCAGTATTGGGACACGACGGATTTACTTTAGAATATTCCGCTTTTGTATATTATGATGTTTCAGCAAAATCTACTTTTTCAGTTCTGGTTAATCAAAGAGATATTGATCAAAATTCCATGATGTTAGTTATTGATTTTATAAAAATCCTGCGAGATTATATTCCCACATCAATAATGTCGGAACAATCAGAGCCAAGTTCTTTCGTTCTAAATCAAAATTACCCAAATCCTTTTAATCCATCTACGAATATTAGCTTTTCATTAGAAAAAGCCGGTGTTGTTCAACTTTATATTTATAACATACTTGGAGAACAAATTGAAACTTTGGTAAATGGCGAACAAAGCGCTGGGAAACATACTTTTATTTGGAATGGAAAAAATGATGCCGGTTCTTCCGTAGCTTCCGGAACATATATTTATCATTTAAAATCCGGAGAATTGTCTGAATCTAGACAGATGCTGTTAATGCGATAAAAAGATTAGCGCTTTAATAATTTGCCGAACTAAGCCGCTAATAAATCAATATTTTCTGCAGCAGAAAAGATTTTGTAATTTGTTTTTTTTTGATTAATGGAATTGGAATTAAAATATTGAGTAGTGATTTTTATACGAATTCAATTTTACCTTTTGCGGCAATAATAATAAAGATCTGCAGAGCCTACACTGATACTCAGGAAGATTTCGAGGATTATTATCAAGAGGTGTGTCTGCAAATATGGAGAAGCAGAAATAATTTTAAGGGAGAATCAGAATGGTCAACCTGGATATATAGGATTTCGTTGAATGTTTGTTTGACGCTGTTGAAGAAGAAGAAAAATAATCCACAACATTTTGTTTCTGACAGCCTGCCTCCTGAAGCCAAAGTATATAATCATGCTTTTTCATATGAATCAATTAATCAGCTTTACTCAGCGATTAAAAAATTATCGGAAATAGATAGAGGCGTAATTTTGCTTTATCTGGAAGAAAAGTCATATCAGGAAATTGCAGATATTATCGGAACTAATCCAAATAATGTTGGCGTGCGTATTAAAAGAATTAAAAAACGATTAGAGAAATTGATAAATGAATAATATGGAAAAGTCAATCGAAACAATTTGGAAGGAAGGATTTTTGAAAAATGATCCTTTAGTCGTTCCAAAGATTAACGATCTTTATACCCAGAAATCGAGCAGCGCAGTTGATAAATTGATGAAAATCGGGAAAATTAATTTGCAAGCAATTATTGCAGCAGCGGTTCTTATTTTGATTATATGTATTGCTGCGGGATTAGCCTACATGGGCATTTCTCTTTTTCTATTGCTTGCATGGGTTGTTATTTATGGAAAGAAAAAAGCGGCTAGGATAAAGGAAATTGATAAAAGTTTAAGCAGCTATCAATATTTAAAAGAAATCGATTTTTGGTTAAAAGAAGTGATTGCCGGATATACAAAGATGTATCGGTTTTTATATCCCGCGATATTCCTGATTTTTACATTTGGTTTATGGATGTCTAAGTATGGAAAAGGAATGTTTGATGAAATTGTATCTAAATCACCCGATCAATTTTTAATTTTTGACGTTCCCGTAATTTGGATAATAGGCGTCCTTATTTTTGCCGGTTTAATATCACTTTTAGCCGGACCAATCTATCGGTTTGATTTAAATTTAGTTTATGGTAGAGTGTTTAAAAAACTCGATGAACTATTAGCGGATATGGAACAGTTAAGAAATTAAAAGTTCGCAAAATTATATTAAAAATATATAACGTATCTTACCGGTAATCATATTTTGAATTAAGATCGGGTTTATCATCCTGAATAATTCGTTGATAAATTTATTAATTATTAAAGTTTATCGATTGATTGGAAAATATTTCCTAGATAATTCTAATGGTAAATTTTTGGATAAAGACTTTTAAGCTATTCCTTACGATGTACTAATTCCTTGGAAAGATAAGCTTGAGGAAAAATTAAAAAAGTTAATAGCATAATACATTCGAGATTAAATAGTTCATTCTATCTTGCCATCCTTCATCTCAAGAACCCTATCTCCGATTTTCATCAAATCGGGATTATGCGTTACTATTAAAAATGTTGAGCCGAATTCTTCTTTTAATTTTAGAAAGAGCCGGTGAAGGATTTCGCTGTTTTTACTGTCCAGGTTTCCCGTCGGTTCATCCATAAAAATTATTGAAGGATTGTTTGCCAACGATCTGGCAACAGCAACACGCTGCTGTTCTCCGCCGGATAATTCCGCCGGTTTATGATTCCCTCTATCCGAAAGCCCAACTGCATCAAGTAATTCTAACGATGATTTTACAGCTTCGTCATATTTCGTGCCTGAGATCATTTGCGCGATCGCAATGTTTTCCACGGCTGTTAGTTCCGGCAAAAGATGATGAAACTGAAATACAAATCCGATATTTTTATTTCGGAACTTCGAGATTTTTTCGTCGCTGAAATTAAAAATTTTTGTTTGATTGATCTCGATTTCGCCCGAATCCGGTTTGTCTAATCCGCTTAGAATATGGAGAAGAGTGCTTTTACCTGCGCCGGATGCTCCGACAATTACCGTGATCTTTTTTTCTTCAACTTCTAGTGAAACCCCTTTCAGCACTTCAACCTTATGATCTTTACCTTTTTCGAAAGTCTTAATAATATTTTTTGCGGAAACTATAGCGTTCATTTTTTCTTCTAATAATTAATAAGTAATCAGTTACTTTTTTATTCCCATCTTATCGCGTCGAGAACGCGAACTTTAACGGCTCTTCTGGCCGGATACAAACTTGCCAAAAACGTAAGCAGCATCGACATACCAGCGACTACAACTATATCGCTAATACGTAAAACGACAGGCATTGCGTCAATTATATATTTTGTCGGATCGAGCGGATAAAAATTAAATTCCTTCTGAAGATAAACAACTGTTAAACCAAGTATCAATCCGATGAATGTGCCGATTGTCCCGACTAAAATTCCTTCGAACATAAAAATCCTCAGAACTGATTTATCGCTAACTCCCAACGATCTTAGAACTCCTATATCTTTCTTTTTTTCAATTACCGTCATCGTCAGCGATCCTAAAATATTAAATGTGGCAACCGCTATTATCAATGATAAAATTATGTAAGCTGACCACCGTTCAATCAGCATTACGGAATAAAGATCTTTGTGAAGATCGAACCAGGTATAAACAGCGTACCCTTCGCTTAATTTGCTCTGCAATTCTTGCTTAACTTCGTCGGCTTCGTTTATATCTTTCAGCCGCAGTTCGTAGCCGGAAATCCTGTTTCCCATTCCTAAAATATTTTGTGCATATTTTAGCGAAGCAAAAATATAGGAATTATCATATTCTTTATTATTTGTTTCAAAAATCCCCGTAACACGCAGCGGTTTTATTCGCGGGAAAGAAAAACTCGTTACAATATTTTCTAAATTGTTAAACGAAATCGTAAGAAGGGTATCGTTAATCTGTGAAGAGAGCTCGAGCGCGGCGGGAAGCCCAATGATTATATCGCCCGAAGCGGCAGGATTTGATAAATCGTAATTCCCGTAACTGATTTTTTCATCCATTCCCCAATCAGCGTTTTCATCCATACCTTTTAATATGACGATTTTGGATGATTTATTTTTCAGAAGAATCACTTTGCCTTCCACATAAGGCGAGAAACTTGAAACTTGTTTCTGACCCGAAATAACTGACGCAAGAGAATCATCACCTAAAAAAGTATTTGAAGTTTCCACTATTCTAATGTGTGGATCGACATTAACGAGAATTGATTTAACGAGGGAACTGAAACCATTGAAAACCGAAAGAATAATTATGAGCGCTGCAACGCCTATTGTTATTCCGAGCGTGGAGAGCATAGATATAATTGTTATAAAATTAATATTGTGCTTCGACTTCAGATATTTTCGCGCTATAAAAAATTCAAACATATCAGCTAAATTTAATTGCGGTTATTGGGTTAATGCGTGATGCTATATAGCTTGGTATTACCGCTGCAATTATACAAAGAAAAAATGTGATGAATGAAATAATAATATAATTTTCAATATTAATTGAGAGATGCACCTGCGACATAAAATAAATATCGCCTGGGACGGTTATAAGTTCAAATTTATTTTGCATAAAGCTCAATAGGAAAGCGAGGATATTTCCAAATAAAATTCCGATCAATCCGAGGAAACCTCCCTGCAGAACGAAAACTTTTAAAATTTGATTTCTTGTTGCTCCGAGCGATTTTAATACGCCGACGGTATTAGTTCTTTCAAGAACGATCATCAGAAGCGTCCCGACAATGTTAAACACCGCGACGAGGATAATTAATCCGAGCACGATAGGAATCGGTTCTTTTTGAAGATCGAGCCAGGTAAAAATATTACGGTGAACGTCGAAGATTGAACGGACGTAATGCGGATAACGTAAAAAATCCTGAAGTTCGGCGGTTAAACTGTCAATTTTTGAAACATCATTAATTTTAATATTCATTCCGGAAATAGCGTCATCCATTGAAAAAAGTTCCTGTGCGGTTTTAAGATCAATATACCCGTTCAGGTCGTCATATTCCGCCATTCCGCTTTCGTATATTCCGCTAACTCTAAACTGTTCGATTCCGGGAGGATTGGCAAGGGAGGGGAGTTTGTCTTTCCGCAAAGTGAAAATCGTCAAGGTATCACCGATTCCAACCGATAAGCGTTCGGTCAGCTTTTTGCCGACTATAATACTTCCTAATCCTTCATTGCTCGTAAAATCATACGAACCTGCTATAATAAAATCTTTAATATTTACGTTTCCGTCATCCGGCAATATCCCATTAAGCATAAAACCTTCGGATAATTTATCCGATCGGACAACTGCCATTTTGGAAACAAATGGCGATATATCTTTAAGGTTATTTCCCAATTCATTTTTAATCTGTTCCGAAGTCGTTTCGTAGCCTTGAAGATTTATGTTTCCGAAGGCAGTAATCTTAATATGGGAATTCAGCTGAACAATTCTATCTCTGATGGAATTTTCGAAACCCTGCAAAACACCGATTGAAATTATGACAACCGCTACGCCTATTGAAATGCCCGCAATGGAAATAAGAGTAATTAACGAGAGGAATCGAGAATCTCTTTTGGACTTAAGAAATTTATTTGTAAGAAAAAATGAAAAAGGCATAGGTTCTCAAATAAAATAATCTTAAAGATAAAAAAAATCTATTAAAATGTTTGACTATAAATAAAGAAAATCCTAAATTTGGAGTCTGTTTTGATATGGTATTCAGGTATATTGGAAAAGATGAAATAGTGAAAGAATGGATATACGGGGCGTAGCGTAGTCCGGTTAGCGCGCCTGCTTTGGGAGCAGGAGGCCGCAGGTTCGAATCCTGCCGCCCCGACCAAGTTGAAAAAGTTCATAAATTTAGTTATTTAACAAGTCAGGAATTTTAAATATCCAGTATGAGCGCCAGTAGCTCAATGGATAGAGCAACAGCCTTCTAAGCTGTAGGTTAGTGGTTCGAGTCCACTCTGGCGTACAATATGGTGGGCGTAGCTCAGTTGGTTAGAGCGTCTGGTTGTGGCCCAGAAGGTCGTGGGTTCAATTCCCATCGCTCACCCTGATAAATTAATTTTTCCTGGCCCCATCGTCTAATGGTTAGGACCTCGCCCTTTCACGGCGGTAATAGGGGTTCGAATCCCCTTGGGGTCACTCAAAGTCCCGGTAGTTTTCTATCGGGACTTTTTTCTTTTAAACAATCCTCTTATATTCAAGTCTCAATATTTTACAAAAACATTTTTTATGATGAAAAACATAACAGCATATAATGAAATTTTAGCCGAAAAAGATACATACAAAACTCCCGAAAATATTTCGTCAGGTAATTCATCACTAATTGCAAGTATTAAATTTTATATAAATGTTATCCGCATAGTTTGGAACGGAAACAGGCAGACTAAAACCGGAGATTATAACCGTTATAATTGGGCGGATTCATCGTTGGATATTTTGCATTCACTTGAACGCTCCGGAGTTGAGTTCGAAATTACAGGGATGAAAAACATAACATCATTTGAAGGCCCGGCGATCTTTATCGCAAACCATATGAGCACTTTGGAAACAATGGTCTTACCGGGAATTATTCAGCCGGCAAAGAGTGTAGTTTTTGTAACGAAAAAAGAATTAACCGATTACCCAGTCTTCGGTCCGGTAAACAGCGCACGTCATCCGATAATTGTAGGGCGTAAAAATCCGAGGGAAGATCTCGCGCTCGTTTTCAGCGAAGGAGCCGAGAGGATAAAAGCGGGAAGATCAGTTTTAATTTTTCCGCAGAAAACCAGAACCCAGAATCTCGAAATAAGTAATTTTAATACGCTCGGAATAAAACTCGCAAAAAAAAATAACGTTCCGGTTGTTCCGATAGCTATCATTTCCGATGCTTGGGGTAACGGTAAAATAATAAAAGAATTCGGTAAAATTGATTCGGCCAAGAAAGTCCGCTTTGCATTCGGAGAACCTATCCGCGTAAAAGGAACCGGCGCCGAAGAACATCAAAAGGTTATTGAATTCATTAAATCAAAATTTATTGAGTGGGGAAGAGAGAATGATGTGAAATAAAAATTCCCACTAAGATTGGATCCATTAAATATTTTAATAGTTCATCTGTAAATTGTAAATGTAAGATAGATTAAATTCCTTGACTATGCATAAAAAAGAAATTACCTTATGCATAAATAAAAGGAGCAAGCATGAGAACCACTTTAGATATACCTGAAGATTTGATGATTAAAGCGCTGAGTATTACAAAAGTTAAAACCAAAACCGAATTAATAAAACTTGCTTTAGAAAATATAATAAGAGCGGAAAAAATAAAAGATCTTAAGAAATTTAGAGGTAAAGTTGATCTCAATATTGATCTGAACAAATTAAGAAAAAGAGTGTGAAAGTCCTTGTCGATAGTTCTGTTTGGATCGATTATTTCCGTGGCGGCAAAAATTCGGAGCCGATTAACAATTTAATTGAGCATGATCTCATTTGCACTAATGAGTTGATCCTTACAGAACTTATTCCTTCACTTGTAATGCGCCGTCAATACAAATTGATCTCGATACTAAATCTCACCAAAAAATATCCCATTAAAATTAACTGGAATAAAATAAGTGAATATCGAATCAAATGTTTAAAAGCAGGAATTAACAACGTCGGCATTCCCGATCTTATCATTCTAGAAAATACCATCCAAAATAATCTTACTCTCTTTTCATTTGATAAACATTTTGTTCTGATGAATAAAATTTTAAATTTTCAACTTTTTTAATCTCATTTAAAATCATAATTTTTGATTTTCTTCGCTTCAATAAGTATATTTCCCGATTACTAATTTATTGAAATAAACAGGATTTGGTTGATCAATTATGGCACAAGATATTACTATCAAAGATTTATCAAAATATGTAGGGCAGGAAATAACATTAAAAGGTTGGCTCTACAACAAAAGATCTAGCGGTAAAATAAAATTTTTAATTATAAGAGACGGAAGCGGGCTTCTTCAATGCGTGGTTTTCAAAGGAAATGTTTCAGAAGATGTTTTTGAACTTGCAGGTACTCTTTCTCAGGAATCTTCTCTTGAAGTTACGGGCAAAGTTAAAGAAGAGCCTAGAGCCGTAGGCGGTTACGAACTTGACGCTACTGATGTGAAATTAATTTCAATGTCGGAAGAATATCCAATCACACCAAAAGAACACGGGATCGAATTTTTAATGGATCACCGTCATCTCTGGCTGCGCTCGAAAAGACAAACGGCAATTTTACGGGTAAGGCACAGAATTGTAAAAGCTATCCGCGACTTTTTCGATAACCGCGGATTCACGCTTCTTGATACGCCGATTATCACACCAAACGCCGTTGAGGGAACTTCAACTCTTTTTGAAACTCCTTACTTTGATTTGGGCAGCGCTTATTTAACACAATCCGGTCAGCTATACGCAGAAGCAGGCGCACTTGCTTTAGGAAAGGTTTATACCTTCGGTCCGACTTTCCGAGCTGAAAAATCCAAAACCAGAAGGCATTTAACAGAGTTTTGGATGATAGAACCGGAAGTTGCCTTTAACGATTTGAATGACAATATGGATTTGGCGGAAGAGTTTTTGGAATATGTCGTTCAAACTGTATTAAAAGATATGCCGGACGAGTTGAAAGAATTAGAACGGGATACAACGAAACTGGAAAATGTGAAAAGACCTTTCCCCAGAATTTCCTATTCGGAAGCGGTTGAAATACTGAAGAAAAATAATATTGATTTTGAATGGGGGAACGATTTTGGCGGAGCGGATGAAACAATAATTTCAGATCAGTTCGATAGACCGGTTCTCGTTCACCGTTATCCTTCCGAAGTAAAAGCATTTTACATGAAGCGCGATCCCGAAAATGATAAACTCGCCCTTGCTTTGGATGTCCTGGCACCTGAAGGTTACGGGGAAATTATAGGGGGAAGTCAGAGGGAAGACGAACTTAATAAACTTCTGGAAAGAATAAAAGAACACAAATTACCGCAGCAGTATTTCGAATGGTATCTGGACCTGAGACGTTATGGGTCGGTTCCGCATTCGGGATTTGGACTCGGACTTGAACGAACGGTTAGCTGGATCTGCGGATTAGACCATGTACGGGAAACTATACCTTTCCCGAGGATGATTTACAGAAATACTCCATAAACAATAAATGGATATGTTGAGCTATGTTGAAAAATATTTTTAGAACTTCGGTACTATCTTTTTTTGCGATACTCATATTTCGCACAGACTCTTATGCAACCGGATTTTTTGAAGCGGCTGCAAATATAATTTCTGAAGGCGGCGGAAGCCATCCGCTGCCGGCAACATTTATGGTTGCTCCTTTTGTTATTCTGCTTTTAATGATTGCAACGGGGCCATTATTTTATCATCACTTTTGGGAGAGGCATTATCCTAAGATCTCGATAATTTTAGGTTTAATAACCGTCATCTACTATATTCTAATTCTTCATAACACTACAAGTTTGATGCATACATTGGCGGAGTATCTTTCTTTTATAGCTCTGCTTGCTTCTTTGTTCGTAGCTTCGGGCGGGATTTTAATTAAGATCGATAAGAAAGCCACTCCGATGCTAAATGCGATGATACTTTTATTCGGTGCGGTTATTGCAAATGTTATTGGAACTACAGGCGCTTCGATGCTTCTAATCCGTCCATTTATGAAGATTAATAAAGACAGAATAAAACCATACCACATTATATTTTTCATTTTCATCGTAAGCAATGTAGGTGGTGCTTTGACTCCAATCGGTGATCCGCCTTTATTCTTAGGCTTTTTAAGAGGGATAGATTTCTTCTGGTTCATTGAACATATCTGGTATATCTGGCTGCCTACCATACTCATAATTACTGCCGTGTTTTACGCTATCGATATGAGGAATAATAGTGCCGTTGATTTAGAAGCTCAATATACAGGTAAGTTTGAATTTAAGGGAATGAAAAATGTTTTTTATCTTCTGATAATAATAATTTCTGTCTTTCTCGATCCGGGAGTATTCAGCTGGGTTCCATCGCTTTATCCGCTTCCATTCGGCATTAGGGAAATTATAATGTTCGCGGTTGTCTATTTATCATACAAAGGAGCCGATGAAGAGATATTAAAATCTAACGAATTCGACTTTGAACCGATAAGGGAAGTGGCTTATCTATTTGTGGGAATTTTCGCTACGATGGTGCCTGCACTTCAGTTGATTGCGCACGAAGCGCAGGTGTTAGGCGATCAATTAAATGCCGGAGTTTTTTATTGGGCTACGGGACTGTCTATCCGGATTCCTCGATAACGCGCCGACGTATCTGAATTTCCTCAGCGCGGAACTCGGTAAGTTCGGCTACGATATTAACGTTGCATCGGAAGTTCATGACTTTGAATTACAGCATACACTTTATTTGCAAGCTATTTCGGTTGCTGCTGTATTCTTTGGCGCGATGACTTATATCGGCAACGGTCCAAATTTTATGGTAAAATCTATAAGCGAACGCGCCGGTGTTAAAATGCCTTCATTCTTTGCTTATATGATTAAATATTCTATACCGGTATTAATACCGATTTACACGCTTGTCTGGTTAATTTTTTATTATGGAAAAGGTTAAAAAATGAAATCAATAGACGAAGTTTTAAGCAGCAATTCGACCGGTTTGCATTACGGTAACAGAGTAATCCTTCCCTTTGTGGGGGATGTAATAAAAATAATTATTGAGAATGATATTATTACGGATTTAGGTCCGGCTTCTAAAGGTGCCTTTGTTAAAGAACGCACGACTCACATGGATATTTATTTTCACGATTATGATTCGCTCTCCAAAGTAGTAACAAAATTCGAAACAATTAAATTGATAATTGTGGAAAAAGGAAAAGATATGTTCAATTTTGATAATCACAGAAAAATTGCGTTACGCATTAAAGAAAAACATATCTTAGAGATTGAAGAAATAGACGACGATATTTTATTTATTGAATAGCCGATAACCTAGAGGTGAGAAGCTAGCAGCCAGACTCGATATAATGGATGTCACTTTAATTGGAATAATATTGGGTTAAAGCCCTGGAAAAATTTTACCTAGTATTCTACGAGCTAAAACAAATTTAATAATTAACAGATAACAAATAATGATACCACTTTTTGAAACAAAACAAATAAGAGAAGCCGATAAATTCGCGATCGAAAAATTGAAAATTCCCTCAATAATCTTGATGGAAAACGCAGCGATAAATATTGTGGATGAGATTTTTAGAAATTATCCGGAGTTTGAAGATTTTGCCTACTTCGGAATCATCTGCGGAAAAGGGAATAATGGCGGAGACGGATTCGCAATCGCTAGACATTTGGTTAATTTCGGATTTCCCGTTGTGGTAATGTCTATCGCAGAGGAAAAAGAACTTTCCGGCGACGCGCTAACAAATTACCGGATAGTAAAAAATCTTAGTAAAAATAATGATCTTATCGAATTAAAACATTTCAAAGATAAAAGATCGCTTGCCGCATTGGATCAATGCGATGTTTTTATTGATGCGATTCTTGGAACCGGATCAAAAGGGGAATTGAAAGAAGCCCTATGATTCCATTGTTCAATATTTAAATAATTTACCGGGATATAAAATTGCAGTCGATGCTCCGACCGGAATTGATCTGGAAACTTCCACCGGAGAAACAATTTTCAATGCCGATCTTACTGTTACTCTCGCCGGATATAAGAAAGGATTATTTTACGGTAAAGGATATTCGAAAGGCGGGAAAATTGTTAAAAGCCCAATTGGGATGGATGAAGAATATTTTGGGGAACTTCCGGTTGATTCATATTTAATTGAGCCGGAAGATGTTTTATTAGGATTACCAATAAAGCAACTTGATTCTTATAAATATTCTGCGGGAAAAGTTTTAGTAATTGCGGGCTCGGGCAGTTTGCCTGGCGCGGCATTTTTTACAACAAACTCTTCTATGGAAGTAGGAGCCGGATCTGCAATTCTTTCATTCCCGAAATCGATTAAAGAATTAGCTCATCAAAATCTCGATTCCGCTGTTCTTCTACCTTACGATGATGAAGATGAGATACTTACTGAAAAAAATATTTCAGAACTCGAGGATCGTATCCAATGGGCTGATGTAATTGCAATTGGTCCCGGTTTGGGAAGAGACGAGCGCACCCAAAAAGCTGTAGTGCAGATCATCAAAAATAATAAAGATAAAAAGCTGGTAATTGATGCCGACGCTATTTTTGCATTAAGAAACGACTACGAAAAATTAAATTTGAAAAACTGCGTTTTCACTCCGCATCATAAAGAATTTGCCGATCTGCTCGGAATAGAACAGAAAGAACTCGAGGCGGATTTGCTTAATAAAGGAAAAGAATTCGCTGTTAAGAATAAAACATATTTGGTGTTAAAAAATGCACCGACAATCATTTTCAATCCGCGCGGAGAAATATTTATAAATAGTGCGGGAAACCCCGGAATGGCAAAGTTTGGTGTGGGCGATGTTCTTACGGGAGTATTAGCGGGCTTCATTTCCCAATCAGAAAAAGTTGAAGAAGCAATAATTTCTTCAGTTTATTTGCACAGCCTATCGGCAGATCTGCTGGTGAAAGATGAAACTCTTTTTGGAGTAACCGCTACAAAGTTAATGGAAAATATGCCTAATGCGATTAAATTTATACAAGAGACTTTTATACCAGAAGCTTAAAAATAATAAGGTAGTGTTAGTTTATATACCTTTAATTATATATTGGATTATCTTATTTACAGCAACAACTTTACCGGGGAAATCTTTACCCAAAGTTGCAGTAAGTGATAAGATAAAACACCTTGCCGGTTATTTTATACTTTCCGGATTGGTTTATCTTACTCTTCATTTTCAGAAGAAGTTTAGAAAGCTGAGCAGACAAGCTGTAGTTTGGACTTTAGTTATTGTTGGAACATACGGAATGCTGGACGAAATTCATCAGCTTTTTGTACCCGGCAGATCCTGTGATTTGTTAGATTGGATTGCTGATATGACCGGCAGCGTGATTGCAATATTTGTAATTGGCGCTATCATTAAAGCCGGATCGCTTATTAACAACGGCGGCGAGGAACAAACTAACGAAGATTTTGTAAAATAAGAAGATTCAAATTGACAAACCGGGAATGTTTTTTTAATTTTCACTAAATAAATGGCATCTTTAGGAGGATAAAGTGGCGTTAAGTAAAAACCCCAAGTTTGATTTAAAAAGAAAGTACAGAAGGATTCTCGAAATTGGTCTGATCATTGCGCTAGCGCTATTGATTATTGCCTTTAAATTCTTTCCAAAATTTGAACAAGAAGAAGTTGCATTTGAAGGACCGCAGGAATTAGTTGATGTTCAGGATATTGAAAATACGCGACAGGAGAACAGACCTCCGCCGCCTCCAAAACCTCCTATACCGATCGAAGCTCCATCCGATGACGTGCTGGAAGATATAGAAATTCAAACCTCTGAGCTTGATATGGAAGCAGAAATTGAAGCTCCGCCACCTCCTCCGGTTGAAGAAGAGGATGATGAAGTTGCTCCAACTTTCTTTGTTGCAGTTGAAGATATGCCGGAACCGATAGGTGGTATTGCTGCTATTCAGAAGAAAATTGTTTATCCTGAAATTGCTAAAAGAGCCGGCGTGCAGGGAAGAGTTTATGTAAAAGCGTTTGTTGATGAACAGGGCAACGTGCAGGATGTTGAATTGATTAAAGGAATAGGCGCCGGATGCGACGAAGAAGCTATGCGTGCTGTTCAGGCTACCAAATTCAAACCAGGAAAACAACGCGGTAAACCCGTTAAGGTTCAGGTTTCTATACCAATTTTATTCAAGCTTCAATAACAATAAGTTTTAAAAAATTAAGCGCCTTTTATAAGGCGCTTTTTTTTTGAGAAATTCTTAATACCTCAATTATTTTTTATAATCCAAATCTTTATCAATCATTTTATTTAACATTAATTTAACAATAAAATATTTTTTTTATTGAACTAAATATCTATCTTAACTGTTTTCGAATTATCAGTCGAAAAACTGACTTTCGATTTTACCAAATTAAATTTTTGATGATTAATAAAATATCTAGAAAAGAGCAGGAAAGAAATTTAAAGCGTGGCGACATAATGGAAGCCGCGGAATCTATTTTTGCCGAAAGAGGATTTGAGAATAGCACGTTGGAAGAAATTTCTGATGCGGCGGATTTCGGGAAGGGAACCATCTATCATTACTTTAGCGGCAAAGAAGAGATATATTCAGCAATAATTCAAAAATTATTTCATCAATATTTGAATACTATAAAAAAGGCAGATAAAAACAGCGGCACAATTAAAGAATTTTTTCAGCTTTTAATGCGTGAGATGTTTTCGTTTTCCATCGAAAATAAATCTGCATTTTTATTATTAGTGCAAATAAGAGTTGACTTGATGAGGGAATGTTCTCTAAAAATTTTCGATGAGATAAATGAATACCATGAAGAAATCATCAAGATATATCTGCGTAGAATTAACAGTGCCATCAGAAAAAAAGAAATAATTAAAATAAATGCCCGTGCCTTTGCAATTTTATTCAAAGGAATGGCTCTTAGTCATATCAATTATATTTTGATTGATCAGAAAAAAAAGAAAATAGAAATAGAAGATGAAATTGAATTCATCTTAAAAATAATTTTTGACGGAATAGAAAATAAAGGAACGGAGCAGTTGTGAGAATTATTTTGATGTTTATCTTTACGCTCTTATTTGCGTTTCCTGTTTTTGCACAAGATACTCTGATGCTCGATCTGGAAAAAAGTATTGATCTTGCCCTTAAACAAAATTACGATCTGAAGAAAGTTAAGATCGATGAAAAAATAGCCGAGAAAAGAGTAACCGAAGCTTATGGTTCGGCGTTATTTCCAAGTATCGATGGAACCGTCCGATATAACCGTGCAATTAAAAGGGAGGAAATAATTATTGAAACGCCTTTCTTCAGCGGATCTTTTCCGGCGGGCACCAAAAATACTCTATCAGGAATAGTAAATGTAGAACAACCGCTTTTCAGCGGAGCAATGTTTTTAGCCGTAAAGATAGCAAAAACTTATAAGCAGATAGCTGAAAAGGCTGTTGATTATACTCAAACCGAATTGATAATGGAAGTTAAGGAAGCATATTTTACTTATCAGCTTGCGAAAGATCTTGTATCGCTTTCTGAACTTCAACTTGAACGTTCAGAAGAAAATCTGAATAATGTAACTTCAATGTATAATGCGGGATTGGTATCCGAATTTGATTTTACAAAAGCTAATGTTCAATACCAGAATACGATACCCGCGGTTACAGAATCGAAAAATCAAGTGGAATTGGCTAAATCTAATTTGAAACTGCTTCTTGGTTTGGAATATGAAACGAACATCAGTATAATCGATTCTCTTAAATTCAGAAATGTTAGGCTTCCGATGTTTGAAGAAGGTTTGCTGGAAGCATACAAGAGAAATAAATTGATAGATCAACTTGAGCTCGACGTTGAGTTGAAAGATTACGCCGCGAGTTACGAATTTACTCAGCATTATCCAAAACTTAATGCGTTCGGAAGATGGCAGACTCAGGCCCAGGAAGATGACGGCAGATCTTTTAATGAGTGGCGTTATAAAAATTCCTTATCCGTTGGTCTAACGATGAGTGTCCCGATCTTCAATGGATTTCAAACAGCTTCTAAAGTAGAACAGGCCGAATTAGAAACGAAGAAAGCCAATGAAGAACTGACCAAAATGAGAAAGCAGTTAAGAATTAATTATGAAAATGTTTATTCGGAAATTAAAAAAAATAAGGAGCAGATTGAGGCCTACCAATCTGCAATGAAACAAGCTGACAGAGGATATGAGATTGCATCAAAAAGATTTAATACCGGACTTGGAACACAGCTTGAGGTTACAAATGCTTTATATGATTATTCATCAGCGCGTATAAATTATTTACGGTCGTTACTTAATTATTATGTTGCCAACGCCCGGCTGGATCTCATAATGGGGAAAAGCGTAACAGAAATTACTTACTAAGATTTAGGAATTAAAATGAAAACCAAAAAATTGATTTTTATCATATTCTACTCGTTTATTTTTTCCATTATTATTATCTCCTGCGGACAAAGCGAAGGAAGCGATGAGACCGGAGAAAATTCCAGACAGTTGCAAAAGGTTAATGTTGAAGTCGAGACTTTAAAGAATCAAAAATTTACAGATTTTATTTCGGTTGTGGGAACTGTTAAGCCGATTCAATCTGCTAAGTTGAGTATAAGCGAAGGCGGGATTGTGGATAAATATTTCCGCGACAAAGGAGATTACGTTGCGCAAGGCGATACAATTTTGGAGCTTGAAAACGATGTACTGAAAGCAAACTTGGACGCCGCCAAAGCCCGCTACGATTTGGCACAGAATTCTTTCGAAAGACAGGAAGAAGTTTATAAAGATAATGTAAACAGCGAGTTTCAATTTGTAGAATCTAAATCAAACCGTGACCAGGCAAAAGCTGACTATGAATTAATAAAAGCCAGGTATGACAAAACCTATCTTAAAGCTCCCTTTGCCGGACTGATTGATGCGAAATATGTAGAAGAAGGAGAAATGGCTGTACCGGGCTCCCCGATTGTAAATTTAATAAATAACAATATTGTTAAAATTGAAGCCGGCATTCCGGAGCAATACACAGGCCAGGTGGAAATCGGAGATAAAGTGAGATTGGAATTTGCGACTATCGAAAAAGATTCAATATTCGCAAAGGTAACTTACGTTGGAACTTCAATATCGATGTCCAATAGAACTTTCCCGATTGAGGTTACTCTTGTAAATAAGCAAAAATTAAAACCCGAAATGGTTGCAGAACTTTATATAGAAAACGGAGATTACAGCGATGTTGTAATAATTCCTGAAGAAGTAACTTCCAGAACGGATGAAGGATTTATTGTCTACGTTGCTGAAGAAGGAAAAGCCAGGCAGCGAAATATAGAAATATTGAGCCGCTTCGGGAATAAAGTAGCCGTTGGCAAAGGACTTAATTCCGGCGATAAATTAATTGTGTTAGGTCAGCAGAATCTGGTAGAAGGTGAAAATATAGAGGTCGTAAATTAAGGATTTCAAATGAAAATTACAGATGTTAGTATAGAAAATAGAACAAGTATTTTTATACTTTCTTTTATTATCGTATTGGTAGGAATATCAGCTTATTCTTCGCTGCCGCGTGAAGCCGCTCCCGATATTTCGATTCCTTTCGTAATTGTTTCCACACCTTATTTTGGAGTATCGCCTGAAGATATTGAATCTTTAATAACTCAGCCGATAGAAAAAGAAATAAATGCCATCCCCGAGGTAGAGAAGATTACCTCGGCTTCTTACGAAGGTTACTCTCTTATTCAGGCGGAATTCCAGAGCGGATACGATATTGACGAGGCTTTGCAGAAAGTTCGTGATAAAGTTGAAAAAGCCGAACCCGATCTTCCCGAAGACGCTGAAACACCGGAAATTATTGAAATAAATTTTTCAGAATTTCCGATTGTAGTTTTTAATATTTCCGGACCGCAGGGATTAGTAAAATTAAAAGACATAGCCGAAGAGATAAAAGATGAAATTGAAAACATAGAAGGCGTGCTGGAAGTTAAAATAAACGGCGGATTAGAAAGAGAAGTAAAAGTGAACGTGGATCTGAATAAATTAATCCACTATAATATCCGGTTTGATGATGTAATTAACGCAATTCGAGATGAGAATAAAACTATTCCGGGCGGCTCTATTGATGTAAATAATTCCAGTTTTTTAGTAAGAGTTCCTGGCGAATTCGATAAACCGTTTATTATCGACGACTTAATAGTTAAATCCGAAGACAATGAACCGATCTATGTCAGCGATATAGGTGAAGTTGAATATTCCTTTAAGGACAGAACCACTTATTCCAGGTTGAATGGTCAGGATGTTATTTCAGTTCAGGTATCTAAGCGCATTGGTGCTAATATCATTGAAATTGCCGATAAAGTTAAAGATTTAATTCGCGAATACGAAAAAGATCTTCCCGCGGAAATTAACTTTACTGTTTCAGTCGATCAGTCGGATGATATACGAGAAAGTGTAAGGAACCTGGAAAATAATATTTTCTCCGGTTTGGTTTTGGTAATTCTTGTACTCTTGTTTTTTCTTGGAGTAAGGAACGCTTTTTTTGTTGCGATCGCGATTCCGTTAAGTATGCTGATAACTTTTGTGATTTTGTCTCTTCTTGGGATCACGCTTAATTTTATTGTACTTTACGCTTTAATACTAGCATTGGGAATGCTGGTAGATAACGCAATTGTGATAATTGAAAATATTTATAAATTTTTGGAAGAAGGCTACAGCTTAATTGAAGCCGCAAAGTTGGGAGCCAAAGAAGTTGCATGGCCTATATCAACTTCAACTTTAACAACTGTAACCGCATTTGCACCGCTGTTATTTTGGCCGGGAATTGTGGGAGATTTTATGCAGTATCTTCCGCTTACCGTAATTATTGTACTTACATCCTCTTTATTTGTTGCTCTGGTTATCAATCCGGTGTTTGCCTCAATATTTATGAAAATTCAGCAAGTTGATTCTAAACCAACCAGTTTATTCGGGAAAATTGCTGCTCCGATTAATAAAATCACATATTATTCCGACACAGTTTTACTTCCAAAAACTTTAGACCGCTACGGAAGTATCTTGACCGGAGCTATCGGCGCGGAACGCAATCCCGAGCAGCCGGTAAATAAAAGAAATCTTTTCGGAGTGCCGGCCGTAATTTTATTATTGATATTGACTTTTGTCGGCGTATCAATTCCTGCGCTTCCGAATGTTATAGTAATAGTTTTAAGCGTTATTCTCGGAGTAGCCGTTATATACATCTTCACTAGTCCGAAGTTACGGGTATTAGCAGGCGCCGTATTAATGCTGATAATCATTATCCTTGTCTTTAGAGAGTTTGATCATGGAGTCGAATTTTTCCCTGAAACAGATCCGCCCAGAATTTACATTAATGTGGAAGCGCCTACCGGATCGAACATTGATATGTCAAATAAAATTGCTAAGAGAATAGAACAGAAATTAACTCCATTTCTGGATGGTGAAGTGACGGAGTATATTGCAAACGTGGGATCGTCAAATAATCCATTCGACGGCGGGAGTTCAACTCCAAACAAAAGCACTATCACCGTACAATTTAAAGATTATGATCTTAGAGATCAGTCATCAGCTAAAACAATGGAAGAAATTCGCCGGGTTGTTGCCGATGTTCCGGGTGCAGAAATTGAAGTGGAAAAAGAAGAACAAGGACCGCCTGTTGGATTTCCGGTTAATATAGAAATCTCGGGAGAGAATTTCAGTATCCTCGGCGATCTCGCGAAAAAAGTGAAAGAAGAAATTAGAAATGTTGACGGGTTGGTTGATTTAAAAGATAACTATGACGATGGCAGACCTGAGATTAGAGTAGTTATTAATCGGGAAAAGGCGGCTCTTTACGGAATGAACACAGCTCTTATAGCAAATACAGTTAGAACAGCGATTAACGGCTTTACAGCGTCTAAATATCGTATTCTTGACGAAGAGTACGATATTACTGTAAGATTGAAGGAGAGCCAGCGGGAGAGTGTAGACGCACTAAGAAACATGAGGATAAATTATAACGATAAAAAAGGAAATACGTTAAGCGTTCCTCTTACTAGTGTGGCGGAGATTGTTTATGATAAAGGTCCCGGAGCTATCCGGCGAAAAGACCTTGATAGAGTAGTTACAATTACTGCTAATGTAGGTGCAGATTATAACGAGAACGAAGTATTGCAGAATGTTCAGAAAGAATTATCCGATTTTATTTTGCCACCGGATTATAAAATTGAATATACGGGACAAAATGAAGAGCAAGCAGAAGCAGCCGCGTTTTTATCACAGGCTTTTTCGCTCGCGTTATTAAGTATTTTTCTTATTCTTGTAATTCAGTTTAATTCATTAAGCCAGCCGTTAATTATAATGGCTGCAGTTGTAATCTCTTTGATTGGAGTATTTATCGGACTCATTGTTTTCGCTATGCCTTTCGGAATAGTTATGACAGGTCTTGGCGTAATTAGTCTTGCCGGAGTTGTCGTGAATAACAACATTGTGCTGATTGATTATATAAACATTTTAAGGCGGCGCGATATATCTGCTCGGGAAGCTGCGATACGAGCTGGAATCCGGAGATTTCGTCCGGTAACATTAACCGCAATAACAACCATATTGGGATTAATTCCGCTTACATTTGGTTTCGGATTTGATATATATACATTTTCAATTACCGGCGGCGGAACAGATGCCGCGTTTTGGAGATCGATGGGAATTGCCGTAATTTTTGGTCTATTATTCGGAACGGTACTTACTTTGATAATTGTCCCGGTCATCTATACAACAATAGAAGACACCGCCGAAAGAGTAAAAGTTGTTTGGAGAAAAAGAAAAAATAAAAATTAGTGAAATAGCACTGAAAGATTTAATAAGGCTGTATGATTGAAAAATGTTGTGTCAATCAGTAAATCAATCTATCCCGGCAATTGCAAAAACATGGAATGGGTGAAGACAAGAATTATGTCGTTTATTGAGTTAAAAAATATAGATTTTAGTTATTCTAGAAAATCAAAATCAAATTTGGCGCTCTCATCCGTAAATTTGCAAATTGCAAAAGGGGAATCAATTACAATCTTGGGTCCCAACGGATCCGGCAAATCAACACTTTTAAAAATAATATCCGGAGTCATAGACCCGGACAAAGGGGAAAGACATTTAAACGGAAAAGTTTATCAAAAATATTCCAGAAGAGATCTGGCACGAAAAATTGCTTACGTTTCTCAGAAGAATTTTTCTATTTTCCCTTTTTCAGTTTTCGAAATTGTAATGATGGGGAGAACTCCTCATCTGGGATTTTTAGGTTACGAAAATCAAACGGATATTGAAAAAGTGAATAGAGCGTTAGAAGTTGTGGAGATATCACATCTTAAAAATAAAGGAATAAACGAAATATCAGGAGGGGAAGCGCAAAGAGCTTTTATCGCAAGAGCTTTGGTGCAGGAGCCGGAAGTTATTTTACTCGACGAACCGAACGCTCATCTCGATATTAAGCATCAAATTTCTATTTTTCATTTGATACGAAATTTGAATTCGGAAAAAGATATTACAGTTATTACAGTTTCTCACGATCTTAATTTAGCGGGATATTTTAACAAGCGCGCTATTTTACTGAATAATGGTTCATTATTTGCCGACGATAAGGTTGAAAATATTTTAACCGAAAAAAATATAAAGGAAGTTTTTGGAGTTAACAGCCGTGTATCCGGATCTGTTGTTTCTATTCAACCCGAATTATAATCTTCTAATATGAAAAAGGTTCAGAACAAAGAAAAAATTATTATTAAGCGCTTAAAACTTTCGGCTGTTTTAATCGCATTAAATCTTGTTTTTCTATTCGTGTTTAAATATTACAGCAATGGATTATCGCTTGCAGAATTTAAAATATTTCACATCGGAAATCTTTTAAATTTATTCTTTGCGGTAAGTTCTATAACCGGCCTGTTGATTCTAACTTTTACTCCGGAAAAAATATCTTTCTTCCAAACAAATTTAACCTTTTACCTTTCAATTCTATTAATCATCTTGTTTGCAGCTATATTGTTTATATACGGTTTAACCGATTTTAAGAATGCTGAAATTGGATTTTATCCCCTAAAAAAGGTTATATTGGGTTTATTAATAATTGTAAATCAATTTCTACAATTTTTTGTTTTTTCTTTTTCCTGGACTTTAATTTTTCAGACAAGAAGCCATGTTTATCTAAAAACTTTGATCCTTTCGATTTTAACGTTTGTGATATTGTTTTTATTCGCGTTTTTGTATACTACCTTATTTTACGACGGGGAATACAAAATTACCGAGGAAGATCAGACACTGGGGATTATTCTGGGGGCGGCGGTTTATCACAACAACGAACCAAGTCCGGTATTCAGAGCAAGAATTGATAAGGCATACGATCTCTATCGTGATGGAAAGATCGATCAAATTCAACTAACCGGCGGAAGCGCACCGGGTGAAATAACCGAAGCCGAGGCTGCTTTCAATTACTTAGAAAAATTGAATGTACCGGCTGATGATATAAATATTGAAAAAAGTACTAAAAATACTACAGAACAAATAAAATTTGTAAGGAAAGAATTAAGAAATAATAGTAACTTTATACATGTAATTTTTATTTCCGATCATTTTCATTTACAAAGAGTTCTTGAAATAAGCGATTTTTTTGATGTTAATGCAGTGGGCATTTCATCCGAAACTAAATACAGCTTTCTAACTCTTTTGTTTTATAAATTTCGCGAGAGCTTAGGACTATTATTTTTCTGGTTCTTTGCCATATAGAATTTGACAAAATAAGCAGGAGAAAAAATGCAATACTTTGAGATGATGGAACAATATGGTCACGAACAAGTCGTATTCTGTTCCAATGAAGAGTCTGGTCTAAAAGCAATTATAGCAATTCACGATACTACATTAGGACCTTCTTTAGGGGGAACTAGAATGTGGAACTACAAATCGACCGATGAAGCTCTTAAGGATGTTTTACGTTTATCACGAGGTATGACTTACAAAGCTTCTGTTGCAGGATTAAATTTGGGCGGTGGAAAAGCTGTTATTATCGGTGATTCGGCTAAAGAAAAATCGGAACTTTTATTTAGAACATTTGGAAAATTCGTCGACGGATTATCCGGAAGGTATATTACCGCAGAAGATGTGGGCACAGACGTTAAGGATATGGAAAACGTACGGATGGAAACCAAGTATGTAACAGGAATTTCCAAAGCGCTCGGCGGAAGCGGAGACCCATCTCCCGTAACAGCTTATGGAGTTTATGTAGGAATGAAAGCCTGCGCTCATGTTAAATGGGGAAGTGATTCATTGCGCGGAAGGAAAGTTGCCGTACAGGGAGCCGGAAACGTTGCACGATATTTATGCGAACATCTTTATAACGAAGGTGCCGAACTTTACATAACCGACATTGTAGACGATAAAATCAAAAAAGTTTTGGAAACCGTTAAAGCTCACGTAGTAAAACCGGATGAAATATATGATATCGACGCGGAAATTTTTGCTCCGACAGCACTGGGCGGAATAATAAATGACGATACCATTCAGAAATTCAAATACGAAATTATAGCCGGCGGCGCAAATAACCAACTGGAAGACGAAAACAAACACGGCAAAGCCCTTATGGATAAAGGAATTTTATACGCTCCGGATTATGTAATAAATGCCGGCGGGCTTATAAATGTAGCAAATGAACTTGAAGGATATCGGCAGGACAGGGCAATGAAACAAGCCGAAGGAATTTACGACATCGTAAAAAAAGTAATAAATATTTCAAAAGAAGAAAATATTCCGGCGCATGTTGCGTCTAACAAATTAGCCGAAGAAAGACTGTCTAAAATTGGTGGAATAAGAAAAATTTATTCAGGGAATTCCAACTTCTCAGGTAGATTAGGCGAACTTGCGAAAAGATAATTTTTAGAAGTTAAATAATTCTTAGTTTTTAAAGAATATTTATTTTCATTTTTGTAAACTAATCCGACAGATTTTATGTTCTTTTTGATACATGTTGTGAGAAAATAATTATAAGGATTCTATGGGCAGCAAAAAATTTTGGAGAAGAACTCTCCGTGAGAAGAGTCTGCAGATTTTATATGCATACGAAATGAACCGTGAAGGTTTAACAGATCAAACTAACTTAATTCTTTCCGATGTTGATCAGCCGGTTGACAGGGAGTTTAGTATCGGCTTGGTAAATAAGGTAATAGCCAACACAGAAATGCTGGATAATAGAATTAAAGAACGCGTAACAAATTGGGAAATGGACCGCATTGCGTTAATTGATAAACTTCTTCTGAGATTAGGAATTACCGAATTGATGTTTTTTCCGGATATTCCACCTAAGGTTTCAATTAATGAAGTTATTGAAATTGCAAAGGATTACAGCACTACAAACAGCGGTAAGTTTATAAACGGCATTTTGGATGCAATTTTAACTGAACTTAAGAGGACCGGAAAATTGAATAAAGCCGGAAGAGGATTAATTGAAGAAACCCTTCCAAAACGAGAGCATCCGTCAAACAAAGAATAAATCCAAGATATTTGTTTGGACGCTATTCGATTTTGCCAACACATCCTATTCAATAGTTGTTGTTACTTTAATATTTGCGGTTTACTTTAAAGAAGTAATCGCCGAAGGAGAATCAATCGGCGATTTTTACTGGGGCTTGGGCACAAGTCTTTCAATGTTAATTACCGCAATTATTTCTCCCATTCTTGGAGCTATTGCCGATTATTCAGCCGGTAAGAAGCGCTTTCTACTATTCTTTACAATTCTTTGTATAATCGCTACTTCAATGCTCTATTTTACGGGCACAGGAACTTTATTTTTTGCATTATTCCTATTCGTCACCGCAAATATCGGCTTTGAAGCAGGACTCGTTTTTTACGATTCCTTCCTTCCGGAAATAACTACACCGAAAAATTATGGACGGGTTAGCGGATACGGATTCGCACTCGGATATTTTGGATCGCTCGCGGCGCTTGCAATAACATATCCTTTAATTATCAATGATAATATCAAAGAAACATTTCCTGTTGCGGCGTTATTCTTTTTAATATTTTCAATACCGCTTTTTGTTTTTCTTAAAGACAGCAGAAAGAGCGTTGTACGGACTGAATCTTATTTGAAAATAGGTTTTAAGCGTGTCCGTTCCACAATAAAAAATTTAAGTAATTACAGAAATCTCGTCTTCTTTCTTCTCGCATTCTTCTTTTATATCGAAGGAGTGAATACGGTAATTTATTTTTCGGGGAATTACGCGAGTACAACTTTGAACTTTTCTTTTACGGAATTGATCATCTTCTTTATAATAGTACAAACAACTGCAATCGGCGGTTCGATTCTTTTTGGAATCTTGGCTGATTCAATCGGCCAAAAAAAGACTATCGTGATCTCACTCTTTATATGGCTCTTCACTATATGCGGCGCGTATTTTACAAGTTATCCTGAAAGTTTTCTCATAAAGGCTATGAGCGGAATATTTACCAGAGATGCTTTCTCGCTTCAGAAGGATAGTTTTTACGCAGTCGGTTTATTAGCTGGAAGTGTAATGGGCGCTACGCAATCAGTCAGCCGCAGTTTGATGTCAAAGTTAACTCCGTTTGAAAAGAAGACTGAATTCTTTGGATTTTATTCATTCTTCGGAAAAAGTTCTGCAATACTGGGTCCACTTGTATTTGGAATGGTTAGCTATTTAACCGGAAGTCAAAGAATCGCAATCCTTACAATCGGATTTTTCTTCATCGTCGGATTAATATTTTTGAATTTTGTGAAAGAGGAAGCAGATGGCAAAGAGCAGGGAGCAATGTAGTACTTCTTACCTATGCGCGTTTCGAGTACCCAAATTTAAAAAGATAAATAACCACAAAAAGAGAAATGAATAGCCACAAAACTCCCCAGATCACTGCCGGGGCTTCTGTTATCGAAGCTATAACTTGTGCATCTGAACCGGAAAGTGTCGATCTAAAAAGGTCATCCTTTATATCTATAAATACATAAAGGCTGCTTAAAAGGCCGAGAGATTTCATCAAGTAAAGATGGAATGTTTTATTAAAGATGCGCGGCGACCAAAATAGCAAAGTTGCAAATAGCGCTGCTATTAGAAACCCAAACCAGCCTTCAATAAAACTAAAGGCAAATAGAATAAGCAGGACGGCGATTATACTGCAAAGCCATTTACTTCTCAATGGATTGTAAGCAGAAATAAATAACAGAACTCCAAAAAGTAAACTCCCTAAATATCCGGCAAAAGCTATAACAAATTGATTTCCTCCGGAAGTCCAGCTTGAGCCTCCAAGAAATTTATTTATTTCAATTGCGTGAAGATTTCCGCCTGTAAAAATTGCTGCTAGTCCGTGGCTCATTTCGTGCAATAAAACTACAAATATCTTTACGGGAAATATAAGAACCGTATCCCATAAAAAAATTGCGAGCAATATTATCCCCGCTAAATATACCAATTCCAGCTTTTGCCTATTTCCCTTCTTCACAAAATTCCTATTTTTATTTTTTTAAAAATAATTAGAATTGTAATAATATTGGATTAAAAATAGCGATTAAATAAAACTAATTTG
The DNA here is from genome assembly GCA_963821715.1 of uncultured Melioribacteraceae bacterium. GTDB lineage: Bacteria > Bacteroidota > Ignavibacteria > Ignavibacteriales > Melioribacteraceae > CAWGET01. The sequence continues at coordinate 266,759 of CAWGET010000002.1, read as the reverse complement.
AACGATGACTCGGAGTGAAATGAACATCATCAGGTAAAAAGTAACGCATGATATTCTTTATGAGTAGTTCTAAAATATAAAAAAGGACAACAAGTAGCAATATAATTCAATTCTTTTATAAATTTAAAACCTAAATGAAATACAGAATATTATGAATTATAAAATGTAGAGAAAATCCAGGTTAAACTTTTTCTTCAATCAGCGCTTCCAATTTATTTTTTAATTTATTTTTGTATTGAACCGAATGATCAAAAATATATTGCACTTTAGTAAATTCGTGAACACGAACACCTTTTATGTCGGTCTTGATGTAAATGTCCGGCGCTTCTAATTTAATTTTTTCGTTCACAATGGAGCTTTGCATAATTTGAAAAGAAGAAAATAAAATTTCGTAGGAGGCAGGCATTGTTAATATTTCGTCTCGAGTTGGTTTAGTGGCGGCTACATCTATCGCCACGGTTATATCGCATTTATTTGCTAGCAGGTCATAAGGAAGAGGGTTGACCATTCCGCCATCGATTAAAATTTTATCCTGGAATAATACTGGCATAAACAATCCCGGTAATGAAAAGCTAGCTCTGATAGCCGGCAAAAGCTCTCCTTTTTTGAAGACCACTTCTTTTTTGGTATAATAATCCGTAGCTACCGCTCTAAAAGAAATGGGCAATTCTTCAAATGTTTTTACCTTCAATTTACTATCGATGAAATTTTCTAATTTGTTTCCACGCAAAATACCGCCGCTCGATCGGAATTTCGGATCAATAAAATCGAACATTTTAATAAGATCGGATTTTCTGTGAATTTCCCAAAAGCGGTTATTTTTCGGAAAAATAACATCGTTTACTGATTCGATTATTTCTTTTGCCGAGACGCCGGTAGCGTAAATTCCGCCAATGATTGCGCCGATGCTGGTTCCGGAAATAATAGAAGGCTTAATTCCAAGCTCGTCAAATGCTTCCAGCACAATAATATGAGCTAATCCTCTTGCTCCGCCAGCTCCTAATGCTAAACCGATTTTTTTCATTCAATACTATCGTCGTTAATTTCCGGTTTAAGATTTGTTTCCTGTGACTATTTTTTTTTGAAATGATCTGAATTTTCCCTTCAACCGGAAAATATAAAATATTGTTATGAAGACAAATAGATGAAATAGAAAAAACGGAATTGCGCTAATAAGAACAATGATCCATTCAAAATTTTTATCCCCTAAGCTCTCAACTCTTATTTCTTTTAGCGCTAGATAATCGAGAAAAAGCCAGGTGAAGGAAAGTATTCCGAGTACTAAAAGAATAACAGAATTAGTGCGGAGTTTTTTTATTAACTCATCCATTTGTAATCCGTAAAATTGAATAATAAATAAGATACTAATCTAAACATCGAGAAGCTATATATGGCGCCGTAATTTAAAGAAATCTTTTAAGAGAAGTAACTCTATATAATTTTTCCCCTATAAGTCGGCGAAGAAATCTTTCTGACTAAAAAAATATCATTAACTGAAATCCGATTTATTAACCAAAATAGATTTATTCTGTTCTCTAAACTTTAATTCTTTTCGAAATAATTTATTTAGTTTCAACTTGAAACACTGAGTCGATAATAGTTCCGTCAACCCATTTAATAATTGCAACTACTTTATCTTTATTGATCTTCGGTTTTTCAGGCGCTCCGCCGCAAATCTCATAGACTTCTTCCTGTATCTCTTTTATATCGCGTATCGGAAGGGAAGTATTTTTAACCGCTTCCAAAAGATCTTTTCTTTTCGGATTGATCGCAATTCCCCGTTCTGTTACAATTACGTCTATCAATTCTCCCGGACCAACAAGTGTTGTCACTTCTTCAACTACAACAGGAATTCTATCGCGGAAAGAGGGAATTGCTAAAATTGTGCATTTAGAGAATAAGCAATTCTGCCATCCTCCTATTCCGTGGAGGAGATATCCATCCGAATGTGTAACTACATTAGCGTTAAAATTAATATCTACTTCTGTCGCGCCCAATACAACCGCATCAACCATCGAAGCAAAATTTCCTTTACCGTGATAATTGTAACTCGTAAACGGAGATGTATTTAGATGATTAGCGTTTTCGCGCATCGAACGGACGCCTTCCAAATCGAAAGTCTGTCCGTCGAGAATGTAGTCGGTTAACCCTTCTTCCAGCATTTCAACAAGATATTTTGTGCTTCCACCTCGGATGAAGCGCGCTTTAATTCCGTTAGCTTTCATTTTATCCTTTAGATAAAGTGCGAAAGCGAGATTGGTTCCTCCGGCGCCTGCCTGGAATGAAAATCCGTCCTTCATAATTCCCGATTCTTCCAGAAAATCCGCAACGTATTCGGCAATTAAAAGTCTATCCGGACTTTTAGTAACCTGAGTTGTGCCGGAAACAATCTTAGACGAATCGCCCAGAGTATCAACTTCAACAACTGAATCAACGTTGTTGCCTTGAATCTGCCACGGAGCGCAGGGGAAGGGAATAAGGTTATCCGTTACAACAATAACATTATCGCCATATTCAGAATCAGCGAGCGCAAAGCCGATCAAACCGCACGCGGCTGGACCGGTTAAACCGTTTGCGTTCCCGAAAGGATCTGAAGTAGGAGCGGCGATAACCGCAATGTCAATTTTCACTTCGCCGTCCTGAACGGACTGATATCTTCCGCCGTGCGACCGTAATATTCCAACTCCTTTCATTTTTCCTTCTGTTGTAAAACGTCCCAGAGGACCGTTCATACTTCCTTCTATATGGTGGATTGTTCCGTCTTCCAAATATTTTATTAAGTGCGAATGCACCGGAAACGAAGCGCTAGGAAACCAGCGGATATTTTTTATTCCCATTGATTTTATTGTATCGAACAATAGATTTGTTAAAGCGTCTCCATTGCGAAGATGATGATGTGTCGAGATTGTCATACCATCTTTTAATCCGGCTTTTTTCAATGCTTCCTTTAAATTTTTCTGGACTTTATTTCCGTCGTCCGGATAATCGATACAAGATTTTATGGCCGGTTTTGCTTTGTTTCCTTTTGGTTTAAATTTTCCGACTCCCTTAAAAGGGATTTGCTTCTGTCCGTTAACTTCATCGGGAACCATTCTTCCCGCGGCGTTTTTAACTAATTTCATTTATTCCTCTTAATATTTTGGATAGAACGCGGATTTAACGGATTAAACAGATTCACACGGATTTGGTTTATCCGTCTCATCTGTTCGATACGTGTCCCAATAACTTTTTAATAGAAAACAGATTTAACGGATTAAACTTTTCCTTCCGTCTCACATCTGACGTCTCACGTCTCACATCTTTTCAATACGTATCATCCGCGATATCATTTTTCAATTTCTTTTATTTGTTAGCCAATCTCATAATTCTCTGTGCGCGTTTAACAATCGGTGCGTCGATCATTTTGCTTCCCAGCGAAACAACGCCGATTCCTTTTTTCTCCGCTTCTTTAAAAGCCTCAACAATATTTTGGGCTTTTTCAACTTCATCTTTTGAAGGAAGAAACGCATCATTCACCACTTGAACTTGCCGCGGATGGATGCATCCTTTTCCTTCGAAGCCGAGCGATTTCGCTTCCAAAACGGATTGCCGCAATCCATCCATATCGGAAACATCAGAGAATACTGTATCTATTGCTTGAATGCCGGCAGCTTTTGCGGCGTTTACAATTGCACTTCTTGCGTAAAAACTTTCTCGTCCTTCGCCCGTTCGTTCCGCGCCGATATCGGCTGTGTAATCTTCAAGCCCAACGGCGAGCGCGCAATTATTTTTTGAAGCTGAGGCAATTTGGTAAGCGTTTACTACTCCAAGCGCGCTTTCGATTATAGGCATATAAAAGATATCAGATTTGTAATCATTTTTTATTTTGATGTTCTGAACCGCTTCATCAATTTTCTGCACTTGGTCGGCTGATTCGCATTTTGGAATCAGAATTACGTGAACATTATGCGGGACAATAAATTTTAGATCTTCCAATCCGCGAGGAAGTTGATTAATTCTTACCATTCGTTCCGCACCATAAAAATTTACAGCGCGCAAAGCATTCCTTACAAGAAGACGAGCGGCGTTCTTTTCAGAATGGGCAACGCTGTCCTCAAGATCGAGAATTACTGCGTCCGGTTTATGGAGTCCGGCGTTCGGGTAAAACTTTGGTTCGTTACCGGGAAGATAAAGCCTGCTGCGTCTGAAGCGATCTTTAGAAGTTTTGTAATCATTTATTTTGTTGAATCCGGGAAGATATTCTTTTTCAATCTCGGGGAATAAAATTTTTAACGCAAGTTCAAACCTCGCCATAATTGTGAAAGGAAGCGCGCCGCTGTCTTCAACAAAAATTTTCAAATGTTTGATCTCGAAAAATCCGCACATTTTTATTAGTAATTCGCGGATTGAATCTCCATACATTACATCGACTTTGCTTTGGAGATCGATTTTAATTCCGCCCGATTTCTTTTCTTGCAGTTCGATGTAACAATCGGAGCGCACATTATCTCCGCGTTTTCCGGCGGATGCTTTTGATGATTTAGGCATAATGAAATCCTGTTGTTAAAATCAATTATAAATTACTGGAAAATTAAAGGAGTAGAGACATTACACATTTTGGCAAACTCAATAATATTGCAAAGCCTCTACAAAACATTATTTAGATTATTTATAAAGTGAGACAATATTATATTTAGCGATAATACATCCTCGACTAAACACTAATTCAAAATTATTTAATCATAATGTCCCAAAATGGAAATAATAATTATATTTTTTCCGGAGACCTTGTAAATTATTCTATCCTTTTGCGTAATTCGCCTCGACCAACAAGATGGAAAGCTATACTTGAGCGGTTCAGGTTTTCCAATTCCTTCAAAGGGATTTTTCTGCATCGATTCTAAGAGCCTGGCGATTTTATTAAGATAATTTTTGTCGGTTGATTTTTTCTTCTTTATTAAATCTAACTGTTTCAGGGCTTCGTCTGTCCATTCAAAATTGAATTGGCGATGCAATTAAATACCCAGAGCTTCATTTATTGTTAACTTTTTCTTCTTTTTCTTTTTCAAATCGTTCAGACCTGTATCAATGCTTTTAAGCCATTTTGGATTGCTCAGAATATTTAGGTTTTCCAAAAGATTATCATATTCCTCTTTCGAAATAATAACGGTGTCTTTTCTTCCTTTACTGCCTACGATCATATAAGGTTCGCTGTTCTCATTCACTTTATCAATGATCTTGTTCAAATTATTTCTTGCTTCCGTATAAATTACAGCTTGCACATTTAACCTCGTAAATGACATTATAATGATATTTTAAAATAGTTTAATAATTTATAATATTCAACTCGCACAAGAGAAGGCTGTAAGCAAAATCTTTACTTTCGCCCGTATTACGTATAGCTATTGTTGTGCTTTTTACATTTTATTCGAAACGGATTGAAATGTCCAAATGTCCGCCTAATCCTTCGTTAATAATACGTTGCAATGTCGAAAAACGAATGTCTTTTAAATTTCTTTCTAATTTAGATATATAAGATTTATTTGTTCCTGCCAATTCAGCCAATTGTTCTTGAGTAAGACCTTTGTCTTCTCTGGCTTGTTGAATTAAGACTCCAAGTTTGAAAGCGTCATATTCCGTTTCAAACTGCTCCCGCTTTTCAGTCCCTCTTTTCCCAATTTTTTCATCTATAAACTGATCAAGACTTTTAAGATTTTTATTTTTTGCTTTCATAATATTCTCTCTTTATCTGTTCTGCTTTCTCGATTTCTTGTTTAGGTATTTTTTGCGTTTTCTTTTGAAATCCGTGACCTATAACGACAATATTTTCAAAGTCGAAGAAGGAGAAAATCCTGAAAATGTTATTCCCGACTTGAACTCTAATTTCGTAAAGTCCACTGTGTTTTTCAAATGTTTCAAATAAACGTCGGGAATTCGGTCAATTTCCTCAATGACTTTTAAAGTCCAAAGAATTTTCTTTTTTACCTTATCAGTTTGGGCTTTGTAAAAATCCTCAAAGTAATTTTTGAAGAAGTATAGTTCCCGTTTTTTACTCATAGAGCAATATAATAAAAGTAGTCCAATTAGACAACTGTGGTTTTTTATATGAAGCAAAATGATTTTATCTTTAACGAAATAACTATCAGGCTGCGACATACAGCCGCAGCCTATCAGCATTTAGTTATATTATTAATATTTCCATAAATTTTCCGGTGTCATAATTTTCGCAATTGAAGATTGCTTCTTTAATTTCCTTTTGTCTCTCGGAAGATAAAAGTTCTTCAGAAAGTGCGTTGAACTTTGAATCTAAGTCTTCTTCGGTCATCGGTTCTCTCGGATCGCCTTTGGGATATTCGAGATATTCGGAAAACTCTCTTCCGCCATTTGTTTTTACAACGACTTTAGAAGGTTGTTTTGCCGGAAACATTTTTTCAAATTCCTCCGAAGCTTCTCCGTGAATTTTATCGATCACTTCCCAAATTCTTTCGTCTTTTAATTTTTCATCGCTGAATGAATTGGTTGTAATTTTATGATCGACAAGGGCGGCGGCAATGCAGTAGGGAAGCGAATGATCAGCCGTCTCGCGCGATTCCGGTCTGTATTTATGCTGATCAAACAAAATATCGCAAGCTCTTGCGATTGTAGTAACCGTTACAGAATCGATTTGATCGTAAGTAATATTATTTTTTGTTACAGCTTTTAACGTGGCGGAAATGTGCGTGTGCGTTAAAGCTTCGGTCGGGAAGGCTTTCATCGAGCATTCTAAGATTTTGAATTTCTTACCGAGTCCTCCGATCAATTTATCAACATCCCATTTCCATTCGTTCGTTCCTTCGCGACCTTTCATATTAACCGGATCCATTCTTTCTTCTTTCGCGTCCCATCCGAAGAAACAATCCATGAATCCTTCTTTCCCTTCAAAGACTTTTTCCGTGCCGGAGTAACCTTTCTTCGCCATAAGCGCGGCAAAAACTCCGGACTGCACAGCCATCGGATCGACCGTGTTTTTCATCATCGTAAGTTTCCCGGCTGTCGGGCATCCGATTGTATGATTGTGCGATCCGCTGATACCAATAGCGTTAACCATTTGATCTTCCGTAAGACCCAGAATCTTTCCCGCAACGATTGGGGAAACAAACTGAGTCAGCGTTGCGTGGTGCCATTTCCGCTCGCGTATTCCAGGGACTGCGAATTCGCAAAGACGCTGCTCAAATTCGTAAGCCAAAACAATTGCAACAATAACTTCTTTCATCGAAGCTCCGACCATCTCGGCGGTTGAAAGCGCGGCGGGAATTAAATCGGAAGGATGCGAAGGATCTTCTTTCCAATAAATATCATTGAAGTCGAGCGCGCGAATCATTAAGGAATTAACAAGCGTTGCGTTAACTCCGGGAATTTTTTCCCCGAAGCCGATTAAAGTCGCTTCTTCTTTTCCACCCATTTCATCGTAAATTTCCTTCAAAATTCTAACGTCTTTTGTATGATAACCGCCATAAGCGCAGCCGATCGAATCATACAAATATCTTTTTACTTCGTGAATTACTTCCTCGGGCAGATCTTCATACTTAAGATTTAATGCAAACTTCGCTATCGTTCTTGCTATTGATTGTTCCATAGTTACGACCTGTATTTTTTTCAAGAGTGTTATTTGTTTTATTGAAAGATCTTACAAATTCTTCTTTACCCAATTTTCTAAACCGCCGTCCACAACCAGCTCCTGCGCCGCGGCTCCCACGGGATTTATTGAGAATTCCGATTCATCTAATTTTATTTTAGAATTTTGAAAATCGATCTCCGCGGTAAGTCCGGTTCTTACAGTTAACTTATTGTTATCGAATTTATCTTTAAGATATTCAACGAGATCGGGCGATTCTAAAACTAAGAACCCATTGTTTATCGCATTGCGCATATAAGTTGCGCTGAACGAGCCGGCGATCGACGCATTTTATTCCTCGATGCATTAAAGCCGTAGCCGCCTGTTCGCGAGAACTACCCGTTCCGAAATTAAATCCACCGACTAATATATCTCCGTCGTTAACTAATTCTTTAAATTCCTGATCGTAATTTTCCATTACAACTTTTGCCTGGTCTTCCGGTTTGAAATCGTCTATGTAAGTATATTTGCCGGGATAAATTCCATCGGTGTTCATATTGTCTTGTCGGCAAAAAATCAATTCGCCGGAGATTGTTTCCGGAAATCCATCAACTATTTTTATTTTTTTTGATTCTGTTTTTTCTTTCTTGTTTATTTTTACTTCGCCTTTTACTTCGGCTGAATCTCCGTTCCAGGGAAATGCGATCTTTCCCGCAACCGCTGAAGCCGCAACAACGGCGGGCGATGCGAGATAAGCGAAAGCTTCGCGCGAACCCATTCTTCCCTTAAAATTTCTATTTGTAGCGGAGATCCCAATCTCCCCGTCTTCAAGTAGTCCGCGTCCCAGTCCGATGCACGGACCGCATCCCGGAGGAAGAGGAATAGCTCCGGCTTCTAAAAGAGCCTGCCAGTCGCCGAGAGCTTCGCTCTCATCTTGGACTTCATTAGAAGCTGCAGCGATGTAAAATTCAACTCCTTCGGCAACTTTTTTATTGCGGACGATATTGGCGGCTTCGGCTAAATCTTCCACTCTGCTGTTTACGCAGCTTACCAGATAGGCTTTATTAATTTTTATATTTTCTTTTTCGATTTCTGAAACTTTCTTCATCACTTTCACTGTGTTCGGGCCGGAAACATAAGGCTCTATCGTATTTAAGTCGATGATCAACTCTTTTGCGTAAAAAGCGCCGGAATCAGGGACTAAATTTTCCTTTTCGTTTTCGAGAGCCGTAATTGTTTTATCATTTATTCTCGGATGAATTCCTCCCGCATCTTTATCGGAATTGACTCCGGCGAGTCCGCGTTGTTTAAGAAATTCATTTCTCTTTCTCAGCCAATCGACCGTAACTTCGTCAATGGGGAATAATCCGACCAACGCTCCCCATTCGGTTGTCATATTCGCGATTGTTAAACGCTGATCAATATTTAAATGTTTAACTCCGTCTCCCGTAAATTCTATCGCGTGGTTTAAAACTTCGTCTTTATTAAAAAATCCGCTAAGAGCAATAATCACATCTTTACCGGAAACGCCCGGTTCTAATTCTCCTAGAAATTCAACTTTGGCGACTGGCGGAATTTGCTGCCAGGTTTTTCCGGTAGCCCAAATTGCGGCGGCGTCGGTGCGCACTACCGGGGTTCCAAGGCATCCGATCCCGCCATACATATTCGAGTGACTATCCGAAGCGACAGCCATTGTTCCCGGGAACGCATATCCTTCTTCAACCATTATCTGGTGCCCTATTCCTCTTCCTGCTGGATAAAAATCAGCTCCGACTTCCTTGGAAAAGTTTTCGATCTTTTGATATTTTTCTAAATTTTTCTCTCCCGTATCCTGAATGTTGTGATCGAGAGTATGAACAACCTGGCGGGGATTAGCGAGTTTTGTCGCGCCGATGCTTTTAAATTTAGGAATCACCGCGCCGGTATTATCGTGCGTCATTACATAAGCCGGACGCACATAAATATAATCGCCGCTTTGAACGAGTTCATTCTCTTCGAGTCCGACTGCAAATTTTTGGTAAATTTTTTCGATTAAATTTTGGGACATTTTATATCTCCTAATTTTGATTTTGAGCTAGAAGCTAGACGCGAGAAGCTAGACGATGCATATTGTCAAACGTCAAAGGTCAAACGTCAAAAGTCAAACGTCAAAAGTCAAATGGAAAAGAAAGAATTTTCATTTAGCATTTTTGATTAAATTCGATAGTTTTGCAAATAATTGATTAATATTTTTTTCTAATACCAATAATTCTTTACTTTCTAAATATTTAAGATTTATCGCAATTTCAATTTGCGTATCTACTTCAACTAATGATGATCGCGCGATTTCGAAAAATCTTTTTCTCTCAATCAGACTTTTCCTTGCCGCTCCTTCAGATATATTTGAAGCGATTGAGATTGAAGCCCTCCTTATTTGAGCATTTAAACCATAGAGTTCAGCTTTTGGAAAATTTGAGCTAATTTCATAAATATCCGAAATAAAATCTATGGCAAGATTCCATACATCTAAGTTTTTGTGATTTAGCTTTAACATTCATACCTCAATAAATCTATGAACAATGTAACCAATTTGACATTTGACATTTGACTTTTGACCTCTCACATCTCACATCTCACATTTTAAACGGATCAAAGCTCACAAAATCTGCGTGATGGACAATTATTGATTCTACACTTCTTTTGCCCAAGTCGCCTTCTTTGGAGTGTGTTGCTATTATATGCTGGACTTCAGCTGGAAGCCCGAACCTGTCGGCGATTGCCAATCCGCTGAATGGATGACGGATTAATTTTCCAGCTTCGCTCGTTGTCAGTTTTCCGTCCACAATTTCATATTCCAGGAGTTTGCCGATATCTATTAAAATTGCACCGGCAATTAATATGTCCATATTTATTTCTATCTCGTTTCCGAAATTTTCTTTCATCCTTTTTGCAATATCGACTGATAAATGAACAGCCGTCCTTTTATGATTCATAAATGTAATTTTACAGTCTTTTAATAAAAGAGAAAAGGGAATCGTTTCTAAATCTTTCGGAGTTAATACACTGTTTTCTAAAGCATAGATCCAGCAGTTTGTAACCTTCTCTTTCAGAACAGAGTTTTCTATCCATTCGATTTCAGGCCAGAGTTGTTTTACTTTTTCTATCATAAATCTTCCTAAAAATATTTAATACGGCACACCCCTTAATCCCCTCACAAGAGTGGACTTTCGGGAGGGATTACTTTAATTTTTCAATTACCGCGTCGGTTATTTGCTGAGTTGTTGCGGCGCCTTGTTCAACTACTTTTGCTCCACCTTTTATTTTCATCATATCGTAGGATTTCACTTTTCCTTCTTCTATCACATCGGCAATTGATTTTCTGATCTTATCCGCTTTTTCTTTTTCCCCGATATGATCGAGCATCATACAGGCGCTTAGAAACATAGCGATCGGGTTTACAATTGAAGGCTCTAACTGTTCATATTTAGGCGCAGATCCGTGTGTAGGTTCGAATACCGCGACTTCGTCTCCTATGTTCGCGCTGCAGGCAAATCCCAATCCGCCTACGAGTCCGGCAAATCCATCGCTGATTATATCGCCGAACATATTTCCCGCAACAATTACTCCATAGTCTTCCGGATTTTTAGTAAGCCACATCATTTGAGCGTCTATGTTTGTATCCCACAAATCCAAGTCCGGGTATTCCTGAACCATAATTTTTGCTTCACTCAGCATCATGCCCGAAGTTTCCCTTAAAACATTGGGCTTTTCGCAGACTGTTACATTTTTATATCCGTATTCTTTTGCGTATTCAAAAGCGGCTCTTAGAATTCTTTTGCAGGCGTTTCGGGTAAATATTCTTGTGGAAATCGCGAGGTCTTCGTTAGGAGTATCTTTAAATTTTTTCATTTTCGGGTGAGTCTCAAGCGCGTCTCTTACATCTTTTGGGGGATTCGTCCATTCAACTCCGCCGTATAATCCTTCCGTATTTTGACGAAAGATAACTGTATCTACAAGTGGTTCTTCACATCCGCCGTCTTTCGATTTTCTTACAAAATTTAACGGATTTCCTTTGAATGACTGACAAGGTCTGATGCATATATCCAATCCGAAATGCTGTCTCAATCCGACAATTGGCGAAAAATAAACATAGCCTTTATCTCTTAGCGAAGGAGCTATTTCATTCAGCGCAGCGTCTTTCGGTTTGCTAGTTATCGCGCCGAATAAACCGATTTTATGTTTTTCCAAAAGGTCTATTGTTCTTTGCGGAAGAGCATTCCCTTCTGTCTGCCAAAATTCCCAGCCGATATCGCCGTGAACATATTCGGCTTCAAAACCCGCTGCTTCTAAAACTCTTATCGCTTCTGGTAAAACTACTTTTCCTATGCCGTCGCCTGGAAGCGCTACAATTGTTCTCATAAAAAATCTCCGGATTGAATTGAAAAAATTGAATAATAAAATTAGACAGAGTTATCAAATTAAGCAAGAATAGTTGAATGAAATTATAAGAATTATAAAAACTTTTTTCCAGATGTTGATTTTAAAAGTATATATCAATAATATACAATTAAAAATCAGAGCTTTGTTTGCTTGATAAATATTTTAATAACATTGAAGGGTTTTCTTGGGATGATGGAAACCTGGGAAAAAATTGGATTAAACATAAAGTATCACAAAATGAATGCGAGCAGGTATTTTTTAATCTGCCATTAATTGTTTCGCCTGATGTTAAACATTCATATTTCGAAAAGAGATTTTATATTTTAGGCGCAACGAATTTTAAAAGAAAATTATTTATTGCATTTACGATTCGCAATAAATTAATCAGAGTAATATCGGCAAGAGATATGACAAAAAAGGAGAAGAAAATTTTTGATGAGAAAATTAAAAAAAATACCGGCATTTAGGAGCGAAGACGAAGAAAGAGAATTTTGGGCAAATAATGATTCTTCCGATTACATTGATTGGAACCAATCGGTAAACGCCGTCTTTCCAAAATTAAAACCTTCAACAAAAACGATTTCCCTAAGGCTACCTGAATCGATGTTAAATGAGCTGAAACTTTTAGCGAATAAAAGGGACGTTCCTTATCAATCCTTAATTAAGTTTTTTTTGAACGAAAGAATAAAATCGGAATTGAAGAATTAGATAAAGCGTTTTTTTTAATTTGCTAAAAATATACATCCAACTGAATACTGATTCGGTTGTCTAAATTATTGTTTATCTGCATTAAGCCGCTTCCCAAAGTTCTCTCATCAGGTTTGTAAGTTTCCGAATATTTAGCAGATAAAATTAAATATTTCATCGGCCGATATTTTATCATCGCATACCATCTTATTCCTTCTCCGAATAACGCCGGATTATACATTGTTCCGGTCAAATCATTCTCAAATTCATAAACCCTGGAATTGTAGGAATCGGTTTTGAAAAATATTATCCGGCCATAAACGCTTATTGTTCTTGAATATCTGGCGTTTAAATCCTGATATACCAGCAGTCCGGTTTCATCGGCGTTAATATTTTTAAAATTTGAAAACTCGATTCGCGATTTTGATTCTTAAAGATTTTGATAACTGATTCGTTACATCAATTTTGTATTTAGTAATATTCCTATCAGCGATTATTAATCTTCCATCGAAAACTGTTTGCGTTTCTTTGTTCTCGATTTTTAAGTTCAATCTAACTTTTGTCTTTTTTACAGGGATAAATTCGTGATAAAGAGATAACTCGTTTCCAGTCGAAGGAAAGTCCGAGTAAAAAGAAGCCGACGGAAATTTGAAAATATCGTAGTAAATAATCGAGCGACCGAGTTTTGTCCGCAAATCTAATCCGGTATAAAACCCGGTTTCATTATTAGGATTACTGCTTTCGGAAAGAGCGTTAGAAAATCTGCTTAAAAAATTAGAGGAGTAATTTCTGTATGAAGTTAAAAGGCTTACATTTTTATTTATTTTAAATGCTGCATTTATTATATGGGAGAAATATTTTCCGTCGCTTGCCGTTTCGCCTTTAATCATTACTTCATTGTAGAAAAAATAATAGGCGAGTGAATAAAATTCATTTTTAATTTGCGATTCTTCTCCGAGACTCTCATTCAAATATAGTAAAGATAAATTCGCGCCACGGAACAGAGATAAAGATGATGTAAGTCCGGCGATTTTTTCGTTCAATTTATTTTTTTTGAAAAGCTCTGAATCCGTTCGATGATAGCCGTCGATCGGGATTGAATTTATCATTCCGGAAATAGTGTCGATTCGAGCGTCGATTTTTTTGCCGGAATAAAACGCGCTTAAACTTAATCCTCCTAAAGAAGTTTTAAAAGCTGCTCCGCGGAAAAATCTGTTTTCATCCGAACTTGAATAAGGAATAAAACTCCTGTCGCTTTTAGTTACGGAACCGATGGAAGCACTGTTTTTCCCGAAGCCGTAAGGACTCCACAAAATCAACCCCTGACCGAATTCGGCGAGAAAATCTCCGGTGACGAATTTATCCAAAAAATAAAAATCTTCTAGCGCAAAACTGAACGAAGAAAAATCGAAGTAGGAATTTTCCCCGGCGTCTTTTTCGGCGAGTAAATTTATTTTAACTTTGTCGCCAAACTCTAATTTCATTCTGTTGTATGTTTTATAGCGATCGCCTAAAAAATTTTCTTTTTCAAATCCGTAGCGCGTTTGTATGTCGTTTATTATCCTTGATCGCAACTCGCCATTCATAGAAGAAAAAGCTTTTTTAATTTTATTTTCACGGACAACTACAAAAGGGAAAATTCTATCTATAATTTCGGGTGGAATATCTTTTATTTCATACAAAATACTTTTTTCAGAAAAATTTCCACTCTCTTTTCTGTAATTTATTATTTCGGAAGCTGAGGTATAATCGAGAAAAGGAATTTTAAGAAGATCGTTTACAGAAGCTTTGTTTAAATCGATAGGATCGTCGCGGAGCTGATCGAGATACTCGAAAAGTTCTTCGTCTTCAATATCGGACGCCGATTCTTCCAAAAGGATATTTAAATTATCCTGATGATAGAGAGAATCTGACTGCGCGAAATTTGAAGCGAAAACAAATAAAAAAAGAATTAAAAATTTGCTAAGAAATTTCATCTTCCAAAAATAAACGATTTTATTTTTTCCATTCTGTTATAAGTATCTGAAAAGTTTGCTATTAATCCGGCTTGATGAGTTAAGCCCAAAACCGGATGATTGAAAACCGAGTAATCTATCTGAAATAGAGAAAAGCGAATTCCGAGACCGGCGGAATATGTGTCGGGATTTGTAGCCGTCCCGAATCGAATTGAAAAGTATTTGATCAATTCATATTCCAAACCGAAATGAAACGAGAAGGGAAAATCGATATCTTTACTGATTGCAAAATTAACGCTTGCTTTGTTGAAAAAATCGTAACTTACGCCGGAACGAAGAATAACAGGAATTTGATTTTTCTCATTTCCGTAACTTGCGCGCGTAAAATTTTCGAAGGCGAAGCCGAGACGGAAATTTTTATTAAGATAAGTCAAACCGCCGAGAGAGAAAATAATAGCGGAAGAGTTGCCGTAATGTTGAATTTTCAAAAAATTATAAGAAGCCGATAATCCGAGAAAAAAGTTTTTTGCAAATCTTCTGGCGAACGAAATTGCAAGTTTATTTTCTTTGTAGAGTTCAAATCCGTAACTCATAAATCCTGCCGATATCGAACCGAATTTAACTGGTTGATGAAACGCGGCGAAACCATGTGATAGTTCTTTAATGCCGAAAGGGGAAGGTGAGTAGTAAAATCCTACTTCGGTCCAATTCATTTGAGCGGAACCTGCAGGATTGTTGAAAATTGAAAAGACGTCGTTGGAAAGCGCGACTCCGCTGTTGGATAAAGCTATCTGGCGCGCGCCGGGATTTTCCTGTGCGGAACTTGTACGGGATAGGAAAAGTATAAAAAACATCAATATCAGTTTCTTTAATGCCATTTCATTTGTTAACTGATTTTTGTTTCATAATAATTAAATTTATATTTTAAATCAAACTTTTTAATTTATTGGAATAATTATGAAAAGAGTTCTACTGTTTATACTATTAGTACCCGCAGCTTTGTTCAGCCAGGAACTTGATGCGACAGTTTCCGTTAATTACGAACAACTGCCGACTTCCGCCAAAGAAGTCCTTGCAGATTTTCGAATTGCAGTTGAAGACTATTTAAATAAAAATAAATTTACCGGCGGGGCGTGGGAAGGGGAACCTATTAAGTGCAATTTTAACGTATTCTTTTCGAGTTCGTCGGATGATACTAAATATTCCGCTCAAGTAGTTGTTAATAGTCAGAGACCAATTTTTAACACGCAGAAAAGTTCTTTGATGTTGAATATAATGGATAACAACTGGAACTTCTATTATGAGAAAAATCGTCCTCTTTACTTCAACGAAACAGAATTTGATCCGCTGACAAGTTTTTTGGATTTCTACGCTTATCTAATTATCGGGTTCGATCTTGATTCCTTTGAGCCAAACGGCGGAACAGACTTTTTTGATGAAGCTTATCAAATCGCATTACTTGGTTCATCCGGTTCTTCGAGCGAAGGCTGGGAATTGAAAACCAGTAATTATAATAAAAGAGGATTGATCGAAAATCTACTGAACGAAAAATTTCAACAGTTTAGACAAGACTATTTTAATTATCATTATAACGGCGTTGATCTTTTTTACGAAAAGAAAAAGTTCGCACAGGAAAATATTGCTCAACTTGTGCAGAACCTTTGGGATATGAATGATAAAATAAATTTGAGAAGCGTTCTGCTAAATGTATTTTTTGACGCCAAAAGTGGTGAGATAATTGATTATTTGAAAGATTACCCGGACAGGTCAATTTTTGAAAAGCTGAAGAAAATTGATCCTTCGCATATTTCAAAATATAACGAGATGCTAAATCAGAGGAATTATTAATAGAGTGACAAATTATTCGTCAAGCTGATTTTTATTAAATATTTTTTTCGTAAACCCGGTAGCGTTTGTAGAGTTCTGCATTCATTACTTTGGCGCCGCGGTTCATCATATCGTTGTCTTCCAGTATCCAGCTCGCTTCGCCTGTATATATTCCTTTCTTCGCTGCTCGGTGAACTATCTCATTATAAAAGACTGCATCCAAACCTCTTTTTCTGAATTCAGGAATGAATCCTAAAGTAATAACGCGCGCCCAGGATATTTTTTTCTTTTGAGTGAATAGTTTTAAAAAATTAAATGGAAGAAGTTTTCCGTTCATTTTTTTGAAGATGAAATTATAATCCGGAATAACTAGCGCAAAGCCGATCGGTTTATCTTCGTGTTCGGCAAACAGTACAAGGGAAGGATCAACCAGCGGTTTCATTTCTTTCGCCATCTTATCAATCTCAGCGTCGGTCATAGGAACAAATCCCCAATTTTTTTCCCACGCTCTATTGTAAAGATATTTTACAATCTTCAATTCGTTCTTAAAATCTTTCAGATTTAATTCGCGTATTTTCACTCCGGATCTTTTTTTCGCGATCTCGGCAACCCGGCTCAATTTTTCCGACTTCACCAATTTTTGATTTTCGATTTTCCATGCGTATAGATCTTTCACTTTTTTCAGACCGTAATTCGAAAGAAGATCCATATAATAAGGAGGGTTGTATGGCATCATTATTCTGGGTGGATCATCAAACCCTTCGATGAGCAAAGCCCATTCATCGTTGCTTGAAGGATTAGCCGGACCGCGCATAGATTCCATTCCATTTTCTTTAAGCCATTCGGCTGCGGTATCTAAAAGTTTATCGGCAACTGCCTGTTCATTTATCGATTCAAAAAATCCAAAGAATCCGACCTTTTCATCATGAATTTCGTTGTGCATATCATTTCTTATCGCGGCAATTCGTCCAACAATTTGGCCGTCGCGTTCAGCAACAAATAACTGCAGGTCAGCCTTATGGAAGAACGGATTTTTCTTTTTATTGAGGATCGATTTTTTTTCATATAAAAGTGGGGGAACCCAATTGTCATTTCCCTCATAAATTTTCCAGGCAAATTTTAGAAATTTATGAATATCTGATTTTGACTCTATTGGTCTTATTTTAATATCATTCATTCGAAATCACGATTTAAATTATTCCTAAATTTTTGCCAACTTTCTTAAACGTATCTACGATGTAATCAAGATGCTCGTCTTCGTGAGTGGACATATAGCTCGTACGCATCATTTGTCTTCCAGGAGGAACGCCGGGTGAAATGAATACGTTCACAAATATATTGTCATCATAAAGCATACGCCACATTTTGAAGGCAATATCGTCGTCCCCGACAATTACGGGCACAATGGCTGTTCTTCCGTCAACAACATTAAATCCTTCGGCTCTCAATCCGGCGCGAACCTTTTCGGCATTTCTGATAACCTGAGTTACTCTTTCAGGTTCTTCTTCCAGAATTTCCAATGCTGCCATCGCTGAAGCTACGGAAGCCGGAGTTGGTGAAGCGCTGAAAATAAGGGCGGGGGAATGATGTTTAATATAATCTATTACCTTTGCGTCTCCGGCAACAAAACCGCCGAGTGAAGCAAAAGTTTTGCTGAAGGTTCCCATCGTCATGTCTACTTCATTAATCAAATTAAATTCGCTTGCAGTTCCACGGCCGCCTTCGCCTATAACTCCAACCGAATGTGCATCGTCGATTAAAATACGAGCGTTAAATTTTTTGGCAAGATCAACGAGTTTAGGTAGATCTACAATTTCGCCGCCGGTACTGAAGACACCGTCGCTAACAATAAGTTTTCCCGCATCTTCGGGGACCTTATTTAATACTCTTTCCAGATCGCTCATATCATTATGTTTGTATCTTAAAAGATCTGCCGTTGCTCCTCTCGCCATTAAATTGCCGGCAACAATACTTGCGTGATTATCTTTGTCCGATATTACAAAATCGCCACGGTTTACCAGAGTCGGAATAATTCCCTGCGCAGTTTGGTAGCCGGTACTGAATAAAAGAACAGCTTCCTTTTTTAAAAAATTAGCTAATCTTTTTTCCAACTCTACGTGAAGATCGATCGTCCCGGTGAGATATCTCGAGCCGGAACAGCCTGTACCGTATCTTTCTATAGCTTTAATTGCGGCTTCTTTTACACGCGGATGTGCTGTTAATCCTAAATAATTATTAGACCCCGCCATTATTACTTTTCTGCCTTTCATGCTTACAACAGGACCTTCGTTTTCTTCGATTGGCCTGAAATAGGGATAAACGCCTTTTGCCTTTACTTCGTCTGCTCTTGTAAATTCATAACACTTCTTGAATATATCCAAATTAATTCCTCCCGGAAGTTAACTATAAACCTAAATTTTACTATTTTAAATAATCGAATTAAATCAAGTGAGAAAAATAGAGTTAATTAAATATAAAATCAAATTATTATAATATCGGATTTTAAAATGGATCATCAACCGGTTTCGGTAGTCACGGGAAGTACTGGTTTTGTGGGAAGTCATCTGGTAGAATATTTACTGGATCAAGGGCATAAAGTAAAGTGCATAATAAGAAAGAGCAGCAATACAAAATGGATTAATGACAAACCGGTAGAAATTTATAACTCCGGCTTATTTGATCAGGAAAAACTAGAAGAAATTGTTTCAGGCGCAGACTATATTTTTCACGTTGCGGGAGTTGTTAAATCCAAAACTCCAGAAGGATACTTTAGAGGAAATGTAACAACCACATATAATTTATTAAAAGCAGTTTCTAAATCGAAGACTAAATTAAAAAGATTTATTTTGGTCAGCAGCCAGACAGCAGCGGGCCCTTCTAAAAACGGCGTTGTAGTTGATGAGAATATGGATTCCAAACCTATTACTACTTACGGAAGGAGCAAAGCTGAAGCTGAAGAAGTAACAAAAATGTATAAGAAGGAGATTCCTATCACCATTTGCAGGGCGCCCGCGGTTTACGGCGAAAGGGATACGGAGATATTTTTGGTTTTCAAAACCTTTAAAAAAGGTTTGATGACACTAGTCGGGTTCAATAAAAAACAGGTTTCTTTAATTCACGTATCCGATCTTGTTAGAGGAATATACCTGGCCGCAACGAGCGAAAAGAGCGTAGGGGAAACTTACTTTATAAGCTCGGAAAAGTTTTACGATTGGAATTCAGTTGCGGATATTTTAGAAAAGATATTTGAGAAGAAAGCTCTTCGATTAAGAATTCCGCATCCAGTAGTTTATCTGATTGCAGGAATTTCCCAATTTGGCGCAAAATTTTCTTCTAAGCCGGCTACATTTAACCTGGAAAAAGCTAAGGATTTTGTTCAGGAAGCCTGGACTTGCGATATTTCCAAAGCTAAAAGAGATCTTGGATATCAGCCGGAGATTTCGCTAGAAGAAGGATTAAAAAGAACCATCGACTGGTATAAAGAAAAAAATTGGCTCTGATCAATACTGGTTTTTGAATAAAGCAAGTGTGAACTGCAGGAGTTACAGTCAGAGTTACCAAAACCATTCAATGGAAATCCAAAATTAAAAATCTCAATAAGATTATTTACTAGCCGGCATTCTTCTTCTTTTGCAGCATTCGGCAGCGCAAATATTCTTTTAATCTCTAAAGATTCGTTGGAAGTTAGATGGTCGATATGCCAGTGAATTGTTTTCGCTTTTTTAAGATGACGGGCAATCCGGTGCGAAAAATTTTTCTGAGCACTTCCGGCATAAAAATAAAATCCCTGTTGAAAAATTTCGCCCTTATATTTTTTTATTTCAAGTCTGAACTTATCTTTTGCGTATAACTCCAAAAGGTAAATCCCTTTTTCAATTTTAATTGGAATTAGCTCCTTCAGCTATCCAGGTTTCAATTCCGTTTATTTGATTGATAGTTAGGGGAGGATAACCGATTGGCGGCATAGGTTCTGCGCCGGATACACCTTTTATAGCCCAAACCAATTTACTGTTATCCGGCTCTCCGGGAAAAACGAGAAGCGGATCAGCGGTTGCACCCGCCCAAGTTTCCAAACTCAAACCTCCGGCTCTATCAGCAGAATTATGACAACTCGAATTATTGCACTTAACATTAAAAACCGGTTGAATAAATTGCGAATAACTTACATCAGAATCCGGAATATCAATTTTATCAATATCAGAATTCGTAATCGTATCATCGCAGGCTGTTAGGAGGAGAACCGTAACAAAAATGGTGAAGAAAAAAATTGGAAAAATATTTTTTATCATAATAAAAAAGTGTTTGATTAGAAAAAGGGGAAGAGAAAAATAGTGGAGCTAAGCGGGATCGAACCGCTGACCTCTTGAATGCCATTCAAGCGCTCTCCCAGCTGAGCTATAGCCCCATTATATTTTAAAAACAAACATAAATCAATATATAAATATTAAAAATATTTCGAGGGCTGACCTTCCCGACCAGTCGGGACGCTCTTACAGCTGAGCTATAGCCCCAAATAATTAAAAAATAAAAATAGTCAACTTTTTAACTTTTGTCAATGCCGCTCAGGTAATCAAAGGTGAGATTATAATAATGATTTCTTTAGAGAAACGCCTAAGGAATAAATATAGACGAGTAAAATGAAGAAAAATTGTTATTTATGCTGATACGAGAGTGAATCCATCCATTTTTTAAGGATTTCGTGATTCTTAACTTTAGTTTCGGTTTGTTGTAAGTTTTCAGTAAAATTTTGAGAGTGACATTTCCAGCAATATTTGGAAAAATTTAGCTCTATAGATCCGCAATTGCTGCATACTTTATAATAAGGTGAAATGGCTTCGAATATCTTTGAGTAATTCTGCATCGTAATCTTTAATCTGTAATTTCTAAAAGTTTAGCCTTGAATACATTTAATAATCGAAACAATCTGAAAAAAATTTAGTTTTGCAGAATTAAATTGTCCAAAATTCCGGCTTCACTTTCAGATAATCGCTTTGCCTCCTGGCTTCATTCTCCAAATCTTTTTTAATGATCACGATAAATTTTTTATCATAATATTCCGCGTTTTCAGAAAAAGTTTTCCATTGTTTTTCAGTTACACCTGTAAAGATAGAATCTTCAGTTTCCACTTCAATTATATATTCTCTTCCTTCTTTAATTGCGGTAATATCTGGCGAATAACCCTCTT
Source organism: uncultured Melioribacteraceae bacterium (assembly GCA_963821715.1). GTDB lineage: Bacteria > Bacteroidota > Ignavibacteria > Ignavibacteriales > Melioribacteraceae > CAWGET01. The sequence continues at coordinate 245,113 of CAWGET010000002.1, read as the reverse complement.
TTATTTCTTTCGCATATAGAAGTTCCGGTTTATCATAATCAACGCATTCAGCTTTAACTTCAGAAAAACCCTCTTCCTTTAATTTATTAAGAGCAATTAGTAAAAGTTTGTCATGTTCCGATTGATCGAAGCGTATCGTCATCTTATACCTAACGTCTTTTTCTTGGCGGAGAAGATTTAAACAATTTCTTATATCCGCTGGCCGATCCTCTTTGAGCGACAACGCGAGCCAGACCAATAGCCGCTCCTGATAAAACAGCCCAGGTCACAGCTTCGCCCCAGGTTACGTAAGCTGAAGATGGATCATTAGGTGGTTTCTTGCCTTTTAGCTTTTTATAAGCCCCTTTAATTAATTCTCTTGTGAGAACGGATGCGAGAATTACACTTCCTGATGATATAATTGTCCATTTAAGATCTTTTGAGCCGAAATCCATAATTTCCTCTTATTTTTCTGCTGTTCATTATTATAACAACTTGATTGATCAAAATCAAAACTTTTTTTAAGAAGGGGATTATGTATCGTGATTTGCGCGATTGATCAGATCTGATATATCAGCCATTCCTTGCTGCAGTTTTTTTATCTGGGATTCAAGTTTATATATTTTGTAGGATTCGATTGATTCGGCACCGCCCAGTAGCCAATTTAAGTCGCACCCCAATCGAAGAAATCTTATTAATACTTTGGAGCCGGGCTCTCTTTTTCCGCTTGTATATTGATTAAGCTGCTGCGGGGAAATGTTTAAAGCTTCCGCCAGCTTTTTCATATTCCCGTATTTTTTTCGGGCAAAAACTTTTATCCGGTCACCTATACCAAGATGAAGTTTATCCGCGTCGAAAAGTGTCAGTTCCGAATATGTATCGGCGGCATAAAATTTCAGCTCATACTGATACGAATCGATCGCTTCAATTATTTTATTGTACAAACTGTCGTCAAGTTCGGCTTCGTCATTTAAAAGGAAATTTAAAACTTGTGTTTTCATCTCTAATTGATCCGCAAGCCAGGGGAGTTCAATATTTAAACTGTTGATGAGTGATTTGATTTTCTCTTTTTTATCCATAACCGGCACTATTGTTTTTGATAAAATAAAATAAAAAAAAATCTTTTCATATTCTTTAAAAGAAAGAAAATTGGATTGCGATTAGAGTGAGGGTTTTTTCAGTAGTTGATAATATCAAAATATTGAAGAGGCGCTGCATGCAGCGTCTCTTCAAATAGTTAAACAGAATTATTTAATCAACATCATCTTTTTGGTAAAGACTTTGTCGCCTGCTTTAATTCTGTAAATATACGTTCCGCTTGCCAATCTCGAAGCATTAAATTGAACCGTATGAACGCCCGGTCTCATAACTTCGTTATTGATAAGTACAGAAACCTGCTGACCAAGAATATCATAAATTCTCATATCAACTTGAGCTTCCTGAGGAACTCCGAATTTAATCGTTGTGCTAGGATTGAAAGGATTCGGGTAGTTTTGATCTACATAGAATGCTTCAGGAATAACTTCTTTATCCTTAACCGCTACCTGAATATCGGTCCAGCCAATTTCCATTGCTTTTGCAAAAGCAGCGTTAGCGTTTTCGCGTATTCCCAACAGATCATCGCCTGCAACGATTGCGAATGTAACCCAGGCAGTGTCTCCCGGTGCAATATCGCCGAGACTTGTACCTTGGAAGGTTCTGTAATCAGCTCCGGATGTAACAGGATCGCTTGAAACATTTGAAATAAATGAAAATGCATCTTCACGTCCTTCCATTGCGTCGTCAGGGAAAGAAGTAGTAACAGCTCCTCCGTCCAATCCATTAATTGCAGTAACACCGTAGTATGGATCACCCGGGTCGGTTTGATAGACAAGATGCTCGTCAAGAGCGTAGCCACCGACATTGGTTGCGTAGTTATCTATATCCCAATCAATGAATATACCTGAATAGAAATCGCTAAGTGTTGTATCATTCATATTAATAAATCCGTAGCGGATGAACACAAAATTATCACCGCCATTCGAATATGATTTCTGAATGATTTCCACATTATAAGGATTTGAAGCTACAGTATCAGTTAAAAGAGAATATGTTACTTCGCTGAAATTTTCATCAGAATCAAACATATAAAAATCACTTTCAACAATAGCAATATCCGAAATGAGATCTTCATCAACGGAATTCCAACTTCCAATTAAACCGTTAGTTGCTCCTCTTTCACCTGTTCCGTAAACCAAACCGCCGGAGAATAATCCGTTTTGATCTTTCCAAAGAACTCCTGGTCCGCCAAAGTCCAAATTTTCGGCTCCAATCGAACCGTCGTTGAAAATTGCTACTTGAAGATCACCCGGTTGATGAGTTAAATACAACTGTAATTCGCCTTCGATGGAATCGATAAAGGTAACTGTGAATGTATCAACACTTGCAACCAGATCTTGTTCTGCGCCTTTAGCAACAACAGTCCATTGAACTGTTAATGAATCCGCGCCGTCCATATAATCTAAAATAGGGAGTACCGAAACTAATAGTGAAGTATCGGCTGAATTTTCAGTATGGATATCGGGAAGAACTTTCCATTGATAAACCACTTCGTCACCATTAAGGTCTACAGCCGGCTGCCAGGTTAAGTTAACAAGCTCTTGACCGGTTTTAATAACGAAGGAACTGCTATCCGGAGGAGTTAACAAAGCGAAGTATGGAGAAGGAGGAGTTGCTACGCTTTGTTCGATATCGGAATAAAGATAAGGGGAAATCTGATAACCATTATCAGGAATATCATCATAAGTGAATTGAGTTGCTATGCCTGTTACGTTTATAGGATATTCCGGTTCTGGATTTTCATCTAGATCACCATCTCTGTCTATACGAATAACAGTAGTATAAGAGGAACCATCCCAAATAGGAATGTTCGCATCTTGACCTGATGATGGCCAGACAGCACTAGTATCGTTTTTAGCGACTCCCATTAATCTAATGAGCATACTTTCGTATTTTTCAGAATTCATTAAATAGTCTTCAATTGTTAATTCAACCGGAACTACAGTTCTGCCGGTATCTAAAACTACTAAGTTAGTATCAAGATTCCCAAGTTCTAACTCAGTCGTTCCTCTATAAAGAGCAACTTCGCCTGTAACAAGTACATTGTCTCCAACTTTCAATTCAGGACCAACTTCGCCATACTTAAAAATATTTATTCCGGCTGTGCCATCCTGAATAAAATAACCGAAGTTTCCTGAACTTTTCTGGAAATTAACTGAATTTACAATTCCTTGTACCGTTACTGTTTCTCCGACTCTGGCGGGAATATATTTACTTGTATCTGTGGGAACTTTCACATCCGCAATAGTTTCCAAATTTTCAGGTTCAAGTAAATCTAAGACAACTAATGGAACTACTGTACCATAGCGAGTATAACCTTGAGTATAAACTACTTCCATTTCAGGATCGTCGTCAAGGTTTGCTACAGCAACAGCATCAATCTGAGCGCCGCCAGGATCAATTCCGCTGTCGATCATGGAAACTTCGTAACTGGAACGAGCTGCAACATCACCACCTTGATATTCTACACGGAAAACTCCGCCATCGCTGTCGCGGCTTCCGAATACAAAGTCAACATTGCCGTCGTCATCAAGATCACCATGCGCGCCCCCTAAAAGTCTGGCTCCGCCTATTTCATTTAATTCGGCTATTACTGCGGGATCTGACAATGTATAATCAGTTTCATTAGCCTGAAAAACCCACACTTCTCCATTAGCTACGTCATAGTTAGCAACAATAACTTCTTCTAATCCATCGCCATTGATATCTGCTGCTTGTGCAGATTTGAATGGATAAGCACCTTCGACTGTCTCTTGAACCGGCAAATATTTCCATACTCCGCCGTCGTTAACAACGCCGTAAATAGTCATATAGCCATCCATAACATAAATAACTCCGTTAGCAACAACAATATCCCATTTATTGTTTGCAGTCATTGCCATTGAAGTATCCATACCTACAACTTCGAGAGTATCTTTACCGCTTACTTCAAGAGTCCAGGTTTCGGATCCATCTCCGTCATCCGGAATATTGTCAACTGACATAACGCCAAAAGAATACCCGCTTGATCCGCCGGTTCTATCAGCAAACATTACTTCTTCATCACCATCCGCGTCAATATCAAGAACTTCAAAACGGATTGGACGAAGATTTAGATTGTCTTCATCGGTAATGGTAAATTCAGCAGTTCGGAAGATAATTGTCCCCCTGAGGGAATTCCTAATTCATTATCATTTCCTGTAGCTTCAAAAACAAAAACTCTACCTGGATTAGGAACATTTGCGGAGCCTAAATTATTTACCGGTCCCCAAATTATTTCCTGTTTCCCATCCTCGTCAAGATCTCCATAAGCCAATGCAGGCCATGTATTTTGCAGAGGAATTCCGAGGGTCGCGCTCCAGACAGAATCCCACATCATTGTTTCTGAATTATATTCGTAACCATAAATACGAGGGATTAATTCATTTCCTTCATCTGTGGAATTATCATTAACGGCATAGATTTCAAGAGCGCCGTCATCGTCAAAATCAACGCCGGCTACTATATTTCCGAAGCCGGAGTTTTCAATTGCGGGAACGGGAATTACTGCGTCCCTATAGAACAACTGGGATTGAGCCAGCATACTTCCCGAGAAAAATGTAATTACCATCATTGTAATGGCAATTCGAATTAACTTCATACAACCTCCTTTATTGATTGATTATTATTTAACAAGTACCATCTTGTTAGTTAATTTAATGCTTCCGGATTTTAAAGAATAAATATAAACTCCGGATGAATAATTCTTCATATCGATCGTTACTTTATAATTTCCCGCTTCATATTCTTTTGCTTCTAGCGCCGTTCCTATTAATTCTCCGTTAATAGAATAAATGCTCAGATCAATATTCGATTTCTCCGGAACAGAAAATTCTATTGTTGTGGAGGGATTAAAAGGATTGGGATAATTTTGTTTTAATGAATATTCAGAAGGGATGCTTGAATTTTTTAGTTCTACTGAAACAATAACCGGAAGAGTCCCGTCATAGCTCCATTTCTCAACAGTCCAGCCAAAGAAGGATTGACTGTACACATTGTAGTTCGGATCAAAATCTACATTATAAGTCGATGCATAACCGGATGCATTTCCGGGATCGGTTCCACCGGGTCTCGAATTATAAGAACCAGTTTTATCGAAATTCCATTTCGCAACATTGATGGTATCTAAAACATCTCCATCAGTCGGATTAATTACAAACAATTTTGCATATTCGTAAGCGTTTCCTCCGGCGATAAAATCAAAATCGCTTGCGGCAAATAAAAGATTTTTATCGAACATATAATTTAATCCCCAAGGACCGGGAAGTTTATTCATCTTCTATCAAGACTATCTTCAACCAGTAAACTCAAAATTGAAATCCAATTCGTATCCGTTACTCCGGATTACCGATTAAACTTATATATTTTTCTTGCCTGATGATTGGAAACGAATAAGTTGTGCTTCCGTCATCATTAACTGTTACGCCTCGCAGCGAACCTTCTTCAGGCATATCTATAATTCGAATAGGAGAGGCAACATGCCCGTCGCTCCAGGCCGTTTCGTTAGCCGGACCTTCATAAATTAGAACTTTCCCTTTTGTAGAAGCATTTCCGGCGGCTGTAACATAAATTCTGCCGTCCAAATCCGTATCTATTGCCCAAATTTTATCTGTTCCGGTTTCCAGTCTTAATTCCGCAGGTTCAACGCCGTTCTCAGTCATCTCATAAACTAAAATATTATGATTGTCATCATTATTAGCAAGATAGATTTGATCGTTAAAGTGCGCTAAATCGAGAGCAGTATTTAGTTGTATCTCGAAGAAACCGGAAAACCAGCTATCAATAAATCCTGCGCCGTCTACAGTGCCGATCCTGCCGGCCGCCGAATCCGCGTCTTTGTATCCGACTAAATAATTTGTTGCTTGGTCTTCTGCTCTGTAAACAAGCGCTGACGAATGTATCTTCACCCAGAACCGCAACGGAAATCGTGTTATAGCCGGTTCCGTTATCGTTGTTATCGTAAGTGGAGTAAATGTTTGACCATTCGCCTTCTAAAGTTTGTGAGTATGTAAATAGTGTAAAAAAAGCAGAAAAAAGAAAAGTAAAAAGAATTTTCATATTACCTCCCCAATATGGTTAAATAATAACAAGATTAAATATACAAAAATATGTGAAAGAAAAAATAATTCAGTCGGAAATTTTGTTTTTACCTTTAAGTGAAAGGACAATTGACGAGAAAATAATAAAAATAAAACCGCTTAGCAAAAAAGGAATTCGAAGCCCGAACATACTTGAGATCATTCCGCCGCTCGTTGGCCCTGCAATATTTCCCAATATCTGGAAACTTGAACCGACGGCGAGAACACCGCTCTTTCTATTGAATGGAACATTTTCATTAAGATATGAGAATAGAAGCGGTAGTAATCCGCCGAAACCGAAGCCGAGTATTGATCGTACAATAATGAGAAGCCACACATCATAAATAAAAAAGTGTACGAAATACATTGCGGCCGTTATTGACGCGGCGTAAATCAGATTTCTTTTATAGCCGGATTTTACCGCCCTCTTTCCCCAAATAGCGGATGAAAATGCCGTGAAGATTCCCATTACGCCGTAAACCGCTCCTGTTATGGTCGCAAAATATTCAGAAGTAATATTGAATGTTTCTAAATAAAGAACAAAAATCGGGCGGATGAGAGTAAAACCCAGCGAAGTAAGAGCAATAAGCAAAGCGATTTTTAATAATTTTTTACTCGCGAAAATAAATTTCCAGTTTTCTATCCAACTATATTTTTTATCATCTTTATCAACCTTATTTTGTTCCTTTACAAATATTATAAAGAACACTCCGGTCAAAGTAAGCAGACCGCTTACTAAGAAAAAAACATTTCTGTATCCCATAAGGTCGGCTAAGAAACCGCCAATAAGAGGGCCGAGCACGGTTCCCGCTGCAGTTCCTGTTTGTAAAATGCCGAGTGCGTAGCTGGTTTTTTCTTTTGGAGTATTGGCTGCAACTAAAGCCATTGCGGAAGGAATAAAACCGCTGAGTGCGCCTTGAAGAAGACGTGCGAGGAATAGATGTGTAACGTTTTGAGAAAGTCCGACCAAAACCTGAGCGATTGCCAAACCGAAGATTGCCCGAATGGAAATAATCTTTCTTCCGTATTTATCGCCGAGGCTTCCCCAGACAGGTGTAAGGAAAAATGAAATGAAAAACGGACCGGCAAAAACCCAACCGCTCCATTTAGCGGTTTCACTTACGGAAACTATACCCAATTCCCGAATAAAAAGAGGAAGAAACGGAACGATGGAACTCATCCCGACCATGGCGAAAAATTGGCTTAACCAAATAAAGAGTAGATTCTTTTTCCAGTATTCCATTAATAATTGTTTTTGTTTATCCGATAATTTAATTAAATTAATTGAGGATTTAAGGCTGGAGCACAGAAAAAAATAATTTTATTTAATTACTTGATTATATAGCCAAGAAAAAATATATTGCCTCTATGAAAATTACATTCGCAAAGAAAATTTTTATCTTTCTTTTTATTGCCTTTCTAAACGGCGCTTTTGCTGCCGGTGTTACCTTTATAGATAAACTAACGGCAGAAAACGATAATGGTAATATTATTCTCCGATGGCAAACGGGCGAAGAAGACGGCTTGGTGCACTTCGTCGTTCAACGGAGAAATATGAACGGCGATTATGTAAACAACGGTATTGCGGTTGTTGAGCCTGACTCTGATAAGAGATATGAATTCATAGATAAAGGTGCTTATAAGATTAATGAAGAAATGTATATTTACCGGTTGAAAATTGTTGAAGAAAGCGGCGTCAGTTATTCAGAAGAAGTAACTGTTCTCACTACTCCTTCAGGAGTAAAACAAACTTGGGGAAGTATTAAAGCATTATTTAGATAATAGACCCCAAAACCTTCCGTAACTTATACGGTAACTTTTATGCTCCCGACAAATCTACCTATTTATCTCGCATCCAAATCTCCGCGAAGAAGAAAATTATTAAAACAAATCAATATTCAATTTAAAAGTTTTTCCGTTGATCTTAAAGAAGAAATACTAGACGGTGAACATCCCGTTAAAACCGTAAAGCGTCTCTCCGAACAAAAATTATCTCTCGCAGAAAAAAAAACAGACCACGGAATATTAATTACGGCTGATACGATTGTGGTTTTGGATAAAGAAATTATAGGTAAGCCGAAAAGTGAATCGGAAGCAAAAGCAATATTGAAAAAACTAAGCGGTAAAACGCATAATGTATATACCGGCTTCGCAATAAAAAATAAAAGCACAGATCGAAAAATAGTTGACTTCGAAAAAACAGCTGTTACATTCAGAAATTTATCGGATGAAGAAATAGACGATTATGTTAAAAGCGGCAGTCCTATGGATAAAGCCGGTGCTTACGGAATTCAGGATGATTTCGGAGCTGTATTCGTTACAAAAATTTCCGGTTGTTATTATAATGTAGTCGGATTACCTCTTTCCAAAGTATATAAAAAATTATTGGATGTTATTGAAACTTGATTGAAAAAATTAAGAAAAATCTATTTATCTCAATAGGCGCCGCGGCTTTAATTTATTTGGCTTTGGCAATTTACGCCGATTATGATTTGCTGCTAAAATCTTTTTACGAATTCAATTTAATCATCATACCGATATTATTTGTACTTACTTACTCAAATTATGTTACGCGGTTTGCTAAATGGCATTATTATCTAAATCTGCTTGATGTTAATATTTCTTTTTCAAATTCATATTCAATATTCATGTCTGGCTTAATAATGTCCGTTACTCCCGGAAAAATGGGAGAGCTTTTAAAATCATATATGGTTAAACAGGTTGCCGGAGTTTCAATAAGTAAAACCGCTCCCATAATAATTGTTGAAAGGATAACAGATTTCCTATCACTCATACTTCTAGCGTTAATTGGAGCATTAGTTTACAACTACGGAATCTACATAGTTATTGCAACAGGAGTATTTTTTGTTTTTGTTGTGATGATTATAAGCAGCAGAAGATTTTCTTTGAAGATAATTGACAGGATTTCACAAATAAAAATTGTGAGTAAATTTTCCGGTAATATAAGATCATCTTACGAAAGTTCTTATGAGATGCTGAAACCTGTTCCTTTAATCAAGATGATAATTCTAAGCCTTGCTGCCTGGTTCTTTGAATGTTTTGCCTTTTATCTTATATTAATAAATTTTAATATTGATGTTTCAATTTTGTGGGCGACTTTCGCGTATGCCTTCGCAACAATAGCAGGTTCCATAACTATGTTGCCAGCAGGACTTGGAGTGACCGAAGGTTCATTAACTTTCTTGATTCTACAAAAAGGAGCTTCAAAAAATATTGCCGTAGCCGCAACTTTTATCATCAGAATTGTTACATTGTGGTTTGCTGTTTTTGTTGGTATTGTAAGTCTCTTTTTCTATCAAAAAAAATTTGGGAAAAAGTTAAAGATCGAAAGATTATAATTTATTTTAGTTTTGAACTTTGATGTTTATATTTGACATCAGAAAGGTTGAAAACAATCCGAAAGAAATTGTAAAAAATATGTAGATTTACTAATTTTAATAATTGATAATAAAGTTGGAGGAAAAATGGGAAAGAATAGAGAAGGAAACACCTGGTTTGTAGGAATGCTTGCCGGCTCAATTGTCGGTTCGCTTGTCGGGTTACTTTTAGCGCCTAAAACTGGTAAAGAACTTAGAGGTGATATAAAGAAAAGGTCGGATGACTTAGTTAAAGAAACCGAAAATTATTTTGAACAGGCAAAAGAAAAAGCAACAGAAATGGTAACCGACAGCAGAAAAAAATCGGAGCAGCTTATTTCCGACGCTAAAGTAAAAGTAGATTCGTTACTGGACGAAGTTGAAAAAATTCTTTCTTCCGGTAAAAGTAAAGTTGAAACGGCTGCGCAGGATTTAGAAGAAGAAATTGAAGAAGCGAAAGACGATTTAGAAGAAAAAAGTGAAAATGCATAGCTGTGGAATATAATTTAATAAACATATTGCTGGTCATTCTTATTGTTACAGCAATAATCTTTCTCGTTTACGGAATATTTTTTCTAAGAAAACTGGGGAACAGGGTAGACGAAATTAGAGGGGAAGTCCGGGACGTTTCGTCCCGGACCGTACCACTCCTTGATAGTTTACAGGATGTAAACCTCAAACTTATAAAAATCAGTAACGACCTCGAAAAACTTATCCTAGATACAAACCAAACAGTAAATTCCGTAAAAAATCAATTTGATTGGCTCTTCTCAAAATTGAAAGAGAGAGGAAAATATAATCCGTTTAAAAACATCTTCAGAAAAAAAACTTCCCAGGGTGAGGGCAAAAATCAATCAAATGAATTTCACTAAACTTAAAACAGATATAAGATAATGGAGGAATTTTGAAAGAGTTTAAGGCGGATGCGATAAGGAATATCGCGTTCATTGGTCATGGCGGAAGTGGTAAGACTTCAATATCGGAATTAGCGCTTTATACGGCGGGCGAAGTTAACAGGCTCGGCAAAATTGAAGAAGGAAATACGATTTCCGATTTTAATCCAAATGAAATTGAAAGACAGATCTCCATAACTTCATCCCCTCTGCATCTGGAATGGAAAAATACTAAAATTAATATACTGGATACACCGGGATACTCTGACTTTGTAGGACAGGTTGTAAGCAGTCTTCATGTTGCCGATACTGCTGTAGCGGTTGTAAAAAGCGCTGAGGGAGTTGAAGTTGGTACCGAAACAACCTGGGGATATGTAAAAAATTTAAATCTTCCCGCTGCTGTAATTATAAATAAGGTTGATAACGAACATTCAAAGTTTGAAGATACTTTAAGTATAGTTAAAGCCAGAATGAGTAAGGACGCCACCGTAATTACTTTTCCCGTGAGTGAAGGAACAAATTTTAATTCTGTTGTTGATGTAACCACAATGAAGCTTCATACTTATGATGAAGCAGGTTCAAAAAAGGTATCCGAGGGAAACGTCCCGGAGGACGTGAAAGAAAAAGCCGAACAGCTTCACGAAGAATTGATTGAAAAAGTAGCTGAATCCACTGAAGAATTGATGAATAAATTTTTTGAAGAAGGCACATTATCCGAGGAAGATTTTGAAAAAGGATTGAAGGCGGCAATAGTTAATCGCAGTTTAATTCCGGTGTTTGCTTTTTCTGCAAATAACGGTGTAGGACAAAATAATTTTCTGAATTTTGCAGCAAAGTATTTCCCGTCACCTAAGGATAGAAAAGCAGTAGAAGGAACTTTAGCTGGAGAGGAAAGCAAAGTTGAAATTCCATTGGACGAAAACGGAGAACCCGTGCTTCTCGTTTTCAAATCGCTTTCGGAACCGCATGTTGGCGAGCTTTCAATCTTCAAGGTTTATTCCGGTACTCTTACACCCGGAATGGATTTATTAAATTCAAAAAATAACACCACCGAAAGATTGGGGCAGTTATTTATTCTTAACGGAAAAAATCGTAAGGAAGTAAACCAGTTAATGGCGGGGGATATCGGCGCTGTTGTTAAACTTAAAGATACGCATACAGGCGACACGCTTTCTTCGAAAAAGTTTTCCGTTGTGCTGGATCGGATTGATTTTCCTACGTTCGTTATCCGGGGAGCCGTTATTCCAAAATCTAAAGGGGACGAAGATAAAATATCCAGCGGACTTCATACTATGCACGAAGAAGACCCAACTCTCTCAACTATTTTCGATCCGGAATTAGGTCAAACAATTTTGAGCGGACAGGGAGAACTTCAGCTTTCACTCGCGGTAAAATTGCTGAAAGACCGTTATGACGTAGATGTGGATTTAGGCGAACCACGAATTCCTTACCGTGAAACGATTAAGGGCAAAGCCGAAGACGCGGAATACAAGCATAAAAAACAATCGGGCGGACGCGGGCAGTATGGTCACGTTCATCTTAAACTTGAGCCTGTTGAAAGAGGAACCGGTTTCGAATTTGTTAACGCGATTGTTGGCGGAGTTGTACCGGGAAGATTTATTCCAGCCGTTGAAAAAGGAATAAAAGAAATAATGAGCAAGGGTATATTGACCGGCAGCAAAGTCATCGATGTTAAAGTAACTCTTTTCGACGGAACTTTTCATAATGTGGATTCGGATGAAGTTTCCTTCAAAATTGCAGCATCTCAGGCGTTTAAGAAAGGCTTCACCAATGCAAAACCTGTAATTCTTGAACCGATTTATGAAATAACGGTAAAAGTACCCGAAGAATATATGGGCGATGTGATGGGCGATATCTCAAGCCGTAGAGGAAAAATATTAGGAATGGACGCTGAAGGACCATTTCAATTAATAAAGGCAAAAATTCCATTATCGGAATTATATAAATATTCAACGCAGCTGCGGAGTTTAACGCAGGGAAGAGGAGCACATACGCGCGAATTTTCTCATTACGAAGAAGTTCCGAGAGACGTTGAAAATAAAATAATTGAAGAACACAAAAAAGAAAAAGAAGAAGCTTAAATTGCAATTTAAGAGGCGGGAGAAGTCCCGTCTCTACTAAATTAAATAAATCTTATGCAAAAAATCTGGTCTCCCTGGCGTTCGGAATATATCGACTCGTTCAAATCAAAATCGGGCGATGAAGAATGTGTTTTCTGCGGCGCCGGAGAAAAAAATATTAACGACGATTCCAATCTGATTGTGTATAAAGCGGAGCATTGCTACATAATGCTCAATCTTTATCCATACAACAGCGGCCATTTAATGGTGATTCCTTATCGTCATCTATCCGACTTTACTCTTCTTAAAGAAGAAGAATTACTCGAAGCGATGAAACTTATGCAGCTTTCCGAAAAAGCTTTAGATTCCGCGATGAAGCCGCAAGGCTTTAATATTGGTGCAAACATCGGGAAGGTTGCCGGCGCGGGAATTGATCAGCATCTTCATTTTCATCTGGTTCCGCGATGGAACGGCGACACTAATTTTATGCCGGTCATCGGCGAAGTTAAAGTAATCTCGCAGGATCTTCTAGCTACAAAGAAACGACTTCTGGAAGCGTACGAAAAAATAAGCGAATGAAGAAAATTCTTATTGCGCCAAACAGTTACAAGGGAAGCGCCGATTCCGTAACCGCAGCGATACAATTCAAAAAATATTTATCGAAATTCATTCATCCGGATAAGTTCGAATTTATTGTAAAACCAATTTCCGATGGAGGCGACGGCTTTCTAAACGTTTGCAAAAATATTTTTGATTTGGAAATATTTTCTTATCTAATTTCAGCACCTTCCGACAAAGAAAAAATTAAAATCGAATTAGGATATTCCCTAAAGCGTAAATCGGTTTACATCGAATCGGCAAAAATTCTTGGACTCGAAATGATTCCCGTCAGCGAACGCCGTCAGTTAGAATTATCTTCAAAAGGAATGGGCGAGCTTCTCTTTCATCTTAAAAAATTAAAAGAAGAAGAAAGTTTGGAAATAGAGAAAGTAATAATTGGTATCGGCGGAACCGGGACGAGCGATTTGGGAATAGGATGCGCCGGATTTTTCGGATTGAAATTGTTTGATGCAAATGAGAAGCCTCTCAAACTAATTCCGGAGAATTTCTATAAAGCGGAAAAAATAAGTTTGCCTAAAGTAAATCTTCCTTTTGAAATTGGAATAGTTATCGACGTCGATAATCCGCTTCTCGGAGAAAAAGGCGCGGCAAAAGTTTACGCAAAACAGAAAGGCGCTTCTTCCGAAGAAATAAATATAATTGAAAAAGGCTTTGTGAAAATTTTAAATTTGATGAAAATCCGTAAGGCGGAAATAAGTAAACTTTCCGGAGCGGGAGGCGGACTTGCGGCGGGATTGAATTTATTTTTTGGAGCGGAAAGTAAGTCATCTAAAAAATTTATTTTAGAAGACTTGGGCGCGAACCGGAATAATATTGATCCACAATTTGTAATTACGGGTGAGGGAAGTTTCGACGCTCAATCGCTTATGGATAAAGGGGCGTCGGTTATAATAAAAGAATTTGGAAATTCGGCGGCGAAAATATTTTTATGCGCCGGAAGTTTTAAAGATGATTTTAACAGAGAAAAATTTAAAAATGTTTATTTTCTCGAATTGAAAAAGTATTTTTCGAACTCAAAAGAATCGATTAAAAATATTGAAAAAGGAATTTCTCTCGCTTCGGAGGAAATTGCCGGACAAATTAATTGAGGCAAAATGAAAGTTTATCAGGATTTAGTAAAATTAGTTTTAGAAAAAGGTGTGCGTAAACCGTCGCGCACCGGCATCGATACGTTATCGTATTTTTCGGCTTTCTACAAAGTCGATCTGGCAGAAGGCTTTCCGCTGCTTACAACAAAAAAGATGATTTGGAAATCTTTGCTGCACGAGGTTTTGTGGTATATTTCCGGTGAAAATCATATTCGCAATCTGCGGAAACATACAAAAATTTGGGATGCTTGGGCTGACGAAAACGGAAATCTGGAAACTGCTTACGGACATTACTGGAGGCATTTCCCGAGCGCTCAAAAGGATGAAAACGGTAACTGGCAAGTGACGGAAATCGATCAACTTCAATATGTGATTGATGAAATAAAAAGAAATCCGAGCAGCCGGCGGCTGATTGTAACCGCCTGGGAGCCAGGCAACGCGATATTCAGCAAGCTACCGCCGTGTCATTATACATTCGCTTTTCATGTTTCCGGCGGAAAATTGAATTGTCACTTAACGCAGCGTTCCGGCGATATCGCTCTCGGAATTCCTTTCAATCTGGCGGCTTATTCCATCATCACTCAAATAATTGCGCAGGAAACGAATTTGGAGTTGGGCGAATTTGCGCACACAATTGTTGACGCTCATATTTACGTTGCCGATGAAGGAACGGAAATGGAAAAATACGATCACGTAGCCGGCTTGAAAGAACAACTTACACGCGAGCCGCTGCCACTGCCAAAATTAAAAATCGCGAAAAAGCCTTACGAGGAATTAACGTTTGATGATTTTGAGTTGATAGGCTACAAACATCTCGACAGAATAAAATTTGAAGTGGCTGTTTAAGGGACATTGAACAAACGAATTAAATAAGAGAATTACAAGCCCGAAGTCTGATTAAACGACCAGCTCCCAAGCGTAAACGAATGGGTTAATCATTTTTATCTTGTCGCGAGTTTAAAATCGCGGCAATTGGTATTTTTTAAAGAATACCCAATTAAAAATTAAAATAAGTTTATTGCCGTCCGCTTTAGCGGACGGGTTTAAGAAATTAATAATAAAAAGGCTTTAGCCTCATTAGGTTTTTATGCAGCTGAAGCCGATTGATCTTTGCTTTGTTATTATATCCGTCAGTTAAAAACTGACGGCAATAGAATTACTTAATCAGTTTACATAATTTTTAGACTGTTTTATGAATTGCGTTTGGCGTTATAAAATTTAATATTTGTGAAAAAATATAATTATCAGGGGGAAGATGAAGAATTATATTTTCACGATCATAATAATAGCATTTACGGTTGGCTGCCGGGAAGTTATACCTGTAGCACCGGAAGAAAGCCGGAGCACGATATTCATTAATTCGTCTCCGATAGGCGCGCAAATTTATTTGGAATCGAATAACACGGGAAGATCAACTCCGGATAGCATTTCTAATTTAGCGCCGGGCAATTATTCAATCACGCTGAAGTTGATCGGATACCGAGATACAACTTTCGGAGTTGCAGCGCCCGAAGGATTTGATCCAAGAGTTTTTGTACGGTTCAGAGATAATTAATACGGGAAGATATTGAAAAAAATAATTATTGCGGCAATGACCGGAGACCGGGTCATCGGAAAAGATAATAAAATGCCGTGGCATGTTAGCGAAGAATTAAAACATTTTAAAAGAACTACCTTAGGCTATCCGTCTGATAATGGGGAGAAAAACCTTAGAGGCAATGGACGCCATCTTAAAAAAAAGACTAAATATTGTAGTTACTCGCAACAAAAATTACAAACCGGCTTTTGATGAAGTACTTGTTTTTAACGATCTGCAGGATGCTTTTAATTATTGCGATAATGAAGGATATGAAAAATTATTTGTTATCGGCGGCGGAGAAATTTACAGACAGGCAATGCATAGTGTTGATGAAATAATTCTGTCGACAATGAAGTTTGAAAGGGAAGGGGACGTCTTTTTCCCCGAAATAGATAAAAACAGTTTTGAATTGGCTTCGAAAGAGGAACACGAAGAATTTACGATAATGTGGTACAAGAAGAAAAGCGAAAAAGAAAATTTATGATTTCAAATAAAATTAAAATACTCCCGTCTAATATTTCAAATAAAATTGCAGCAGGCGAGGTTGTTCAGAGGCCGGAATCGGTACTGAAGGAACTAATGGAAAATTCCGTCGACGCAAGAGCGAAGAATATTGAGGTCTTCATAAAAAACGCGGGCAAAACTTTGATCCAGGTTGTGGATGATGGTGACGGAATGAGTGAGGAAGATGCGGAACTGAGCGTTCAGAGGCACGCTACCAGCAAGATTTCCACTATTGACGATCTATCCAGAATTAATACCTTTGGATTCAGAGGCGAAGCTTTGAGTTCGATCAGCGCGGTTAGCCTTGTAGAAATTAAAACAGAGAAAAGAGACGATGAGATCGGCACTCTCATTAAAAACAGCGAAGGAAATAATTTCTTCAAAGAAAAAGGCTCATTTGCAAAAGGAACATCAGTTGCCGTAAAAAATCTTTTTTACAATACTCCGGCGCGAAGAAATTTTTTAAAATCGAACGCCACTGAACTAAAGCATATAATCGATTCATTTAAAAATATCGCGCTGAGCAATCCGGGAGTCACTTTCAAATTCTATAATGACGACGATATGATTTTTGATTTTCCTGCCGCGTCAATTTCTGAAAGAATGAAGTCCATTTTCGCGGAAAATATTCTCGACGCCGTTATCGAGATAGAAGAGTTGACAGAGTTTATAAATATTACCGGCTACATTGCTAAACCGACATTTTTAAGCAAGAACCGCGGTTCGCAATATTTGTTTGTGAATAAAAGATATGTGCAGAGCCGGATGATAAATCACGCTATATTTTCTGCTTACGAAAATATTCTTGAAAAAGGAGATTATCCTTTCTTCGTTTTATTTATGGAAATTGATCCTGCAAAGATTGATATAAACGTACATCCTTCCAAACTGGAAATAAAATTTGAGCAGGAAAAAGATATTTATACACTCGTGAATGCTGTGGCAAAAAAAGGTTTAGGAAGTTACGATCTAGTTCCGGCAATGAATTTCGGTGAATCTGTTGAAGGCAAAGAAAAATTGAAATATAATAATTTTAATCCGGTAAATAAGGAAGATTTCAGCGACAGACCCGGATTTATTGAATCGAATTTGGGACGGAAATCTGATTCTTCAATTTTTTCGGATGACGAGATCGACGCTCTTTTCAGCACGATTACCCCGAATATAAAAAGAAATCCGGAGAAGAACATCAATCATTCTCATCCGTTTGAAGAACAGCAGACGAGCGAAGTTTACCACGAAGAGATAAAACCGCAAACAAATCAGCCAAATGAAGCTATAGGAAATTCTTTCATCTTTTCGCTTCATAATAAATATATTTTGGCGCCAATTAAAAGCGGCTTAATGATCATCGATCAGCATGTTGCGCACGAAAGAATATTATATGAAAAAGCGCTCAAGTCGTTCGACGCAAATTTGCCTTTTGCGCAGCAATTGCTTTTTGCACAGACGATGGAAGTCGATCCGGGCGATTATCAATTGCTGAAAGAGATTGAACCGTTCCTGAATAAATTGGGGTTCGAAGTTAAATTTTTCAGTCGTAATACAATTGTAATTTCAGGAGTTCCTTCGGATGTGAAGATCGGCTCCGAAGTTGATATTCTTCGGGAAATTTTATCGGAGTACAAAACAAATCAGCGCGAGAAGAAATTGGAATCGCGCGAAAATTTAGCCGCTTCATTTTCCTGCAAAGCGGCGATAAAAGCAGGAGATAAATTGGATGAAAATGAGATGCGGCTTTTAGTAGATCAACTTTTCGCCACTTCAATGCCTTACGTCTGCCCGCACGGAAGACCGATTGTAATAAAAATTCCGCTCGACGAGTTTGACAAAAGATTTGGAAGAACATAGCCGATTTAGTATCTTCTTTTATGAACTTCTCAGCAATTAAATCATTTAAAAGGAATTAAAACATGGCGGATGAAAAATATCTTCGCGCAAAAAAAGAATATCTGGATAAAGTTGAGAACGCAAAAACGACAGGTATGAAACATACCACAGTCAGCGGACAGGAAATAAAAAATGTTTACGCTCCCGACGACACCAAAAACATAGACTATTTGGAAGATTTAAATTTCCCGGGCGAATATCCTTACACACGCGGAATACATCCGAATGGATACCGCGGAAGAATCTGGACAATGCGCCAGTTTGCCGGATTTGGTTCACCGGAAAATACAAATGAACGCTTTAAATATTTGCTGAATCATGGTCAAACCGGGCTTTCAGTCGCGTTCGATCTGCCGACTTTAATGGGCTGGGACGCCGACGCAGAAATAAGTCGTGGTGAAGTTGGAATTTGCGGAGTCTCCATTTCATCGCTTCAGGATATGGAAATTCTTTTCGATAAAATCCCGTTAGATAAAGTCTCAACTTCGATGACGATCAACTCACCCGCTGCTATGGTTTTCGCTTTTTATCTCGCGATCGCGAAAAAACAGGGAGTAGATTTCAGCTCTTTGCGCGGAACTCTTCAGAATGATATTTTAAAAGAATACATCGCGCAGAAAGAATATATTTTTCCGCCGCATCCTTCAATGCGTATCATAACAGATATGATTGAATATACAACAAATGAAGTTCCGCAATGGAATCCGGTTTCCGTAAGCGGTTATCATATTCGCGAAGCCGGATCGACAGCCGCACAGGAATTGGCTTATACACTTGCCGATGGTTTCGCTTACATAGAGGCATGCATTGAAAAGGGCATGGACGTTGACGAGTTTGCCCCGAGAATTTCCTTCTTCTTTAATTCCCATCTCGATTTTTTTGAAGAGATAGCTAAATTCAGAGCGGCACGAAGAATTTACGCTAAACGAATGAAAGAAAAATATGGCGCTAAAAATCCGCGTTCGCTATGGATGCGTTTTCATACGCAGACAGCTGGCTGCACTTTAACCGCGCAGCAGCCGGAAAATAACATTGTGCGCACGGCTTACCAAGCGATGGCAGCGGTTTTAGGCGGAACGCAATCACTTCATACAAATTCAATGGACGAGACTCTTGCGCTTCCTAGCGAGAAAGCGGTGAAGATTGCTCTCAGAACTCAGCAGTTGTTGGCTTATGAAACAGGCGTTATAAACACGGTAGATCCGCTCGGCGGAAGTTATTTTGTCGAATCGTTAACCGATGAAATGGAGAGAAAAGCTAATCAAATTTTTGATGAGATCGATTCTCTCGGCGGAGTGATTCCGGCAATCGAAGAAGGTTATTTCCAAAAAGAAATTGCCGACGCAGCTTACCGATATCAGCTTGAGTTGGAACGAAAAGAAAAATTTGTAGTTGGAATAAATGAATTTGTGGAAGATAAGGAAAAGGTTGATATTCCAATTTTATATGTTTCTCCCGATGTGGAAAAGAAACAAGTACAAAGATTAACTGAACTGAAGAATAACAGAAGCTCGGTTGAGGTGAATAAAGCTTTAGCAGAGATTGGGCGAGCTGCTGCAGACGGAACTAATTTAATGCCGCCATTAATAAATGCAGCTGAAAGATACGTGACGCTGGGGGAAATGATAAGTGAGTTAAAAAAACATTTCGGTGTTTATGAAGAATCGGCAGTTTTTTAATTTGCGTAAAGTTCCTATATTTAAAATTATTTAATTTTAATTCTCAATTATGAAATCGATAAGAATAATAAGCACTATAATTTTACTTTCTTTGTTTTTGGCACACTGTTCTTCATCGAAGGAGACTCAAAAGAACTCCGGGAAAGATGAAGCGACGAAAACAGAGGCATACTCACCGACGATTGAGCTTAATGTAGATAACATCACGAGTTGGCTGGGTGAAAATCTTGCGAAAGAAAAAAAGTTTCATGTTTCTGGTGATGTAATAATACCAAGTTCTAAAAATTACGATTTGAAAAATATTGAACTCCGGAAAGTGAATGTATTTCAAGACGGTGATTTGTTTTACTCGGTTTTCCCGACCGTCCAGTTAAAAAAAGAAAGCGATTTAGAAAAAGAATTTCTTTTTTCAACTATTCAGGGATTGGAGATCAACCCGATGTTTAATTATGATGATCCTTTTACGGTTGAAATAATTATAGGTGAAGGCGGCCAACAATATTCTTTCCGTGTCGAAAATAATATGGTTCAAAAGGTTCAGTAAAAATGAACCTGAACATTTTACTTTTAATATTTTTACTCGTCCTCAGCGCTTTTTTCTCTTCGTCCGAATTGGCGTTTGTTGTTTCCAACCGGATCAAAATCGAAATCCGTTCCAGGCAGAATAAATTCGGCGCAAAAGCAGCGCATTACTTTTTGAAAAAACCGCAGGTATTTTTTTCAACTATTTTAATTTCCAACAATGTTGTGAACATTGCTTTTGCTTCGATCATCACTGTCTTTTTAACTAACGTTTTCGAACTTGGCGACTTTTCTATTCTTCTTATATCTTCCGGTTTTCTTTTAATTTTCGGCGAAATAATTCCGAAGTATTTTGCAAGGGAACTTGCTGATATTTATATCGGGCCCGCTTCTATACTTGTTCGGGGATTCACTTTTATTCTTTATCCATTTGTCAAATTAACATCTTCCATCTCTTCATTTTTAACGAAGACCGAAAATACGAGCGAAGAACGAATGTCGTATCTATTTGAAAAGGAAGATATTCACCATTTAATGCACGAAAGTAAAGAAGCCGGTTTTGTAGCGGAAGAAGATTCAGACATCATCAGTAAAATAATTATGCTTAGCGAGCAGAGAATTTACGAAGCATTAACTCCGCGGACTGATGTAGTAGGTGTTGATATAAATAGTTCGATAAATGAATTGCGTCAGATTTTTATTCAATCGGGATATTCCAAACTTCCGGTTTATGAAGAAAATATTGATAACGTAAAAGGTTTGGTCTTCGCATATGATCTATTTAAAGATCCGGCTGATTTAAAATCAATTGTGAAAGAAGTAATTTTTGTTCCCGATACAAAAAAAAGCTTGGAAATGCTGAATGAATTTTTGGACAAAGGTGTATCGATTGCGATAGCGGTGGATGAATTCGGGGGAACCGCCGGAATAATAACAGTAGAAGACATCATCGAAGAATTGTTCGGCGAGATACGCGATGAGTACGATGTTGAAGAAGACGTATATAAAAAAGTGGATGATTTTACTTATGTAGTTAGCGGTAAAGTTGAAATTGATTTTATCAATGAAGAATACGAGATAGAAATACCGCAAGGCGATTATGAAACCGTGGGCGGCTATATTACGAACGCAATCGGACGCATTCCCAAACAGGGCGAGACTATTGCACTCGACCATTTCAAAATTTTAATTTTACGTTCCGACACGACTAAAATCAGTCTTGTTAAATTTTTCATCGATCCGGAATATATTGAAGAACAGAATTCTTAGTCGATGCGACTAAGTCGATTGAATATTATTAACTTCTCACACTCAGCTTTTCCCAACTCACATCTCACGTTTGACGATTATATATTTTTTCATAGAACTTATTCATTATTTCCCTTATTTTTAAGGTTTAAATAAAATCATAATCGATACGAAATATTGAATTTTGAACTATTAGAAAAATCGAAGAATTCCAAAGCGAGAGCGGGTAAGTTTACAACCGGTCACGGAGAAGTTGAGACTCCCATATTTATGCCCGTGGGCACTCAGGGAACTGTTAAAGCCGTAACTCCGGACAACTTGAATGATGAAATTCATGCTCAGATAATTCTAGGAAATACTTATCACCTTTATCTTCGGCCCGGAACTGAGATTTTGGAGCAAGCAGGCGGCCTTCATAAATTTATGAATTGGGAAAAACCGATCCTCACAGATAGCGGCGGATTTCAGGTTTACAGCCTTTCCGATCTAAGAAAATTGGACGAAGATGGAGTAAAATTTAAATCTCATCTCGATGGTTCGGAACATTACTTTACTCCGGAAAAAGTTGTAAATATTCAGCGGAGCATAGGATCCGATATTATGATGGCGCTTGACGAATGCACACCTTATCCCTGTGAATATGATTACGCCAAAAAATCGGAACGGTTAACTCACGAATGGGCTTTGCTAAACAGGGAAGCGTTTGTTAAAACCGAGTCATTATACGGACATAAGCAGGCGCAATTCGGAATAATACAGGGCAGCGTTTACAAAGATTTGCGGGAACTTTCGGCAAAAGAAATTACTTCTATCGATTTCGAAGGATTCGCTATCGGAGGTTTAGCCGTTGGTGAGCCGGCTGAAAAAATGTATGAGATTGTCGATTTTACAACCGATTTCATTCCCGAAAATAAACCGCGATATTTAATGGGAGTAGGAAGACCGGAAAATATTCTCGAAGCTATCGAACGGGGAGTGGATATGTTTGACTGCGTTATGCCTACGCGCAACGCAAGAAACGCGAACATTTTTACATGGAACGGAATCCTTTCGATGCGTAACGCTAAGTACAAAAATGATTTTTTACCGGTCGACGAAGAATGCGGATGCTATACCTGCAGAAATTTTTCGAGAGCTTATCTTCGTCATCTTTTTGTAGCAAAAGAAATACTGGCTTTACAACTTGCCACAATTCACAATTTAAAATTTTATCTCGACATTGTGAAAAGCAGCGCGGGAAAAAATCTTTGAGGGAAATTTTGAAATATGGAAAGAAAGAGTTATAAATCAATTATCTGTAAATTTAAATAGTATGGAGGTTTAAGTGGAATTACTTTTTGCAATGGCACCTTCGCCGGAAGGCGGAAGCGGAGGCGGATTGGTCAGCACTTTGATAATGTTCGGATTGATCTTTTTGATTTTTTATTTTATGATTATTCGTCCGCAGCAAAAAAGAGCTAAGGAAAGAGAAAAAATGATAGCCGGCGTTCAGCGAGGCGATAAAATAGTTACATCGGGCGGAATGCACGGAACTGTTGCCGGTATTGACGAAAAAACTGCGTTAATAGATTTTGGCAATAATATAAAGATCAAAATGGAAAAGTCCGCTATTACAACAGTTGTTCAATCAAAAAATACATAGCGGGTAAAAATGTTTTGCACAGTTGAAGAAGCGGTAGAGGAAATAAAATCAGGCAAAGTTTTAATTATTGTCGATGAAGAGGACCGGGAAAATGAAGGAGACTTTGTTTGCGCTTCCGAATTCGCTACTCCCGAAATAATAAATTTTATGGCGAAGCATGGCAGGGGAATGATTTGTGCCGCGATGGACGGAAAACTCCTCGACGATCTCGGACTCCAACTAATGGTTGATTCCAATACCGCTCTTCACGGAACGCAATTCACAGTTACAGTAGATGCTATTGAGGGAGTGACAACCGGGGTTTCTGCGCGTGATAGGGCAACTACAATCCAAAAACTGGTCGATCCTAAAGCTAAAGCATCAGACTTTGCGAAGCCGGGACACATTTTTCCGCTGCGAGCTTTCGATGGCGGTGTTCTTCGAAGAACCGGACATACAGAAGCCGTTGTTGATATTTGCAAACTTGCTGGATTAAGAGCTTCCGGCGTGCTGTGCGAAATTCTAAATGACGACGGAACCATGGCTCGTCTCACGGATCTGAAAAAAATCGCGAAAAAATTTGATCTTAAAATTTTGGCTGTTACTGAATTAATCAAATATAGAATTAACAAAGATAAGTTAGTAAGAAAAGCAGCGAAGATTAATTTCCCGACTAAGATCGGAGAATTTAAACTTCACCTTTATCAAAGCCTGATAGAGAATAAAGAACACGTGGTTCTAGTAAAAGGGAAGATCGACCCGGAGGAACCGGTTTTAGTCCGCGTTCATTCGGAATGTTTAACAGGAGATGTATTCCATTCGCTTCGCTGCGATTGCCGAGATCAACTCCATTCCGCAATGGAGAAAATTCAGAACGAAGGAACAGGGGTTTTGGTTTATATGCGGCAGGAAGGCAGAGGAATCGGACTTCTGAATAAGTTAAAAGCTTATGAATTGCAGGAACAGGGAAAAGATACGGTTGAAGCGAATGAAGAACTTGGATTCAATGCTGACCTGAGGGATTACGGAATAGGTGCTCAAATACTGCTCGATCTCGGAGTAAAAAAAATTCGACTGATGACAAACAATCCCAAAAAAATTGTCGGCTTAAAAGGATACGGAATTGAAATAGTAGAGCGCGTTCCGCTGGAAATTAAGCCGAATAAAAACAATGAAAATTATTTGAAGACCAAGCGGGATAAACTCGGTCATTTGATAATGAATCTAGAGTTGGGAAATTGATGGAATTTTTACCCGAAGAATCGAATTATTTAGGGATAGAAGAAAAGCATTCAAATTATAAAAATTCTAAAATTGTTATTCTTTCCGCCCCGCTTGAAGCTACTGTAAGTTACGGCGGAGGAACAGGAAACGGTCCGGAAGAAATTCTTAAAGCTTCGCATTTTGTAGAATTTTATGATGAAGAAACCGATCGGGAACTTTGCTTTGAAAAAGGGATCTGCACACTTCCTCCTTTGAACTTAAGCGGTTCAAAAATTGAAGAATCTTTATCGACAATAGAAGATAAAGTAAAAACTCTATTAAACGATGATAAATTTGTAGTAACTCTCGGCGGCGAACATTCGCTATCGTCTGCTCCGGCAAAAGCCCATTTCGAAAAATTCGATTCACTTTCCATTCTACAAATAGACGCTCATTCCGATTTTCGCGACGAGTATGAAGGCTCAAAATTTTCGCACGCTTCAGTGATGGCAAGAGTAGCAGAATTTACAATAGAGATCGTCCAAGTAGGAATAAGAGCCCAATGCAAAGAAGAATCAGAGTTCATAAAAAAAGAAAACATAAAAACTTTTTACGCACGGGAAATTCGCCAAAATACAAACTGGATTGATGACGTTGTCGGGTCGCTTAAAGAAAATGTTTACGTAACTTTTGATATCGACGGATTCGATCCTTCATTAGTACCGGCAACCGGAACTCCCGAACCGGGCGGATTATTTTGGGATGAGACGATGGATCTGTTCAAGAAAATCGGGCAAGAAAAAAATATCGTAGGATTCGATCTGGTAGAATTAGCGCCTGCCGAAAACCAACCCGCTTCAAATTTTATTGCGGCAAAACTGGTTTATAAATTATTGAATTATGCTTTTGCTGAGAAGTAAATAAAAGTATTAAAAATTCGGAAGTGCAAGCCGCTTCCTTACAACAATTCTAGAGAAAGGGTAAGCCCTTTCCTCCGTCTTTATGAAATACATTTAGTCAAAACTGCATAACTATTTATACTCCTAAGAAGCTGACTAAAGCAGTTCAACTCTATTTTTATTTATCGTAGTTTCATATTTAAATATTTTCTGATTTCCGGCTTGCTCATTTTTCGAAGAAGCCATGGTAGTCAAAGTCACTCGAGTTGTTGTATTGGAGTTTGCAATAACTCCTTTGCTTATATTAAACACAATCTCACCATCAGCTGATATCTCCGGTTTGCTGAAAGTATAATCTATGTTATTCTCTGTGAAACTTTTTGCGCCGGAAACCGCTGCCTGCAGATCGGCGTCAAATAGTGCGAGTGAATCGTTTTCTTCTTCATAAAAATCTTTTACAGTAAATCTGGCGGTGTTCGTAATTTGAAACGTTGCTAATGCTCCGGGATAGTCAAACTTCCAGCTTGAACCCTCGCCGACTTTTTCTTGCGGTAAAATTTTAAATAGCTGTTGAACAAGTGGTTTTATGGCTCCGTCCGATGCTTCCGCATAAATTGATTTTTTTTGTTGCGCATCGACAGAGTCCAAAACACCCTGTGCCGATAGCATCTTATCTACAATATTTTCAATATTAAATACTTGGAGAATTTCGCCACGATCATTTATCCGAAAGCGGAAAGCATTATTTAACATTGATTCATATTCAGCGAACTGCGCTTTTTCTCTGGAGCTTAAAATAAATCCCGATTCATATTTTACTTCTTGACCGTTTATGGTCGCATCCATCTTTATCGAACTTATCACGGCTTCAATTTCGGCAACACTGTCTTCATCTGATTTGAGCACTTTCAGATTAAATACATAACTCACTTGCTGGTCCATTCCGGAATTAACTGTTGTATCAGCTTGCAGTTTTTGGTTTGATTCAGTAATAGTCGTGAGCCGATACTTAAACTCTTTGCCTTTATTAAATTTATAACGAAGTAATACTGTTTCGGAATCAGCAACTACATTGTCTGTGTCAATAATAGATACCATAGAGTCAGTTTTAATATTATCTTGTTTTGGTTTTTTATCATTCCCGCAGGAGATCAAGATCAGCAGAGCTGACAATAAAAGAAGCAAATTTTTCATCATGTAAAATCCTTATTCACCGAATCCATAATTTTCTAAAATTTCTTTCCGTGCAAAAAAATGAGAAATTTCTATCGCAGCATTTTCATCAGAATCCGAGCCGTGAACTATATTTTGACTTAAAGAATCAGCAAACATTTTACGGATGGTTCCTTCATCAGCATTTTCCGGATTTGTAGCACCGATAAGTTTTCTGAAATCTTCAACTGCATTTTCTTTTTCCAGCGCAATAGGAACGCATGGACCGGAAGTCATAAACTCAACCAAGTCTGCAAAAAATGGTTTGCCTTTGTGGACTTCATAAAATCCCTGAGCTGAATCTTCGGTCAACCTGGTCATCTTCATAGCAATAATTTTGAATCCTGATTCAGTAATCATTTTCGTTACTTCACCTATCAAATTTTTTCTTACGCAGTCCGGTTTTAAAATTGCTAATGTTCTGTTAGTCAATGTATCCTCTTATTTTTAATTTTTGAAAATTTTAATTTCTGACATATTTGATCCTATCAAGATCATTATCAATATGTCCCTATCCATAAATAAAAAGCATCCCCTCCTGAGAGAAGAGGGGATTGGTGTGTGCTTTCTTATATTCAATCATTTTAAGATAAACAGAATTAAACCATTTTTTTTGACTTCCCGAGATTCTTCTTATCTTATCGTCCCTTTCTGCATACCTTTCTTTTTATCTTCAACAGGTTTTTTCTTAGCTTTTCTATCAACCGCTTTTGCTGTCGTCTTATCGGTGTCTTTTTTACTTTTCACCAATCCTTCGTCAGGATTATTTTTTTTCTTTTCGTCCAAAGCTTTTTTCATTGTTTCACCAATTTCTGCCGGGCTCTCGACTACGTAAATTCCTGCTTTTTTCATAGCCTTCATTTTTTCTGCGGCGGTTCCTTTACCTCCGGAAATAATTGCGCCCGCATGTCCCATTCTTCTTCCGGGAGGAGCTGTTTTTCCTGCAATAAAACCTACAACAGGTTTGTCTACATTTTTCTTTATATAAGCTGCGGCTTCTTCCTCAGCAGTTCCGCCGATTTCTCCGATCATCACAATGCCTTCGGTGTTTGGATCGTCGTTCATTAATTTTATTATATCGATAAACTGAGAACCGACAACAGGATCTCCGCCAATACCTACGCAGGTTGATTGTCCGATTTTTAAATCGCTAAGCTGTTTTACCGCTTCGTAAGTCAAAGTCCCGCTTCGGGAAACTACGCCAACTTTTCCTTTTCGATGAATAAATCCGGGCATAATTCCCATCTTTGCTTTTCCGGGTGAAATCACTCCGGGACAATTTGGGCCGATCAGACGAACGTCTTTGTCGCGGATCGTGTCGTAAACTTTTACCATATCTCCAGCAGGAATTCCTTCTGTGATGCATGTGATCAATTTAACACCTGCATTTGCGGCTTCGAGAATTGCGTCGGCGGCAAAAGGCGGCGGCACAAAAATTACTGATGCTGTAGCTTTTTCTTTTTTAACCGCTTCTTCAACTGTGTTGTAAACCGGAATTCCGTCAAAATCGCTTCCGCCTTTTCCGGGTGTAACTCCCGCAACAACATTCGTTCCGTATTCAACCATTTGACGTGTGTGGAAAGAACCTTCGCTGCCGGTTATTCCCTGTACTAAAACTTTGGTTCTTTTGTCTAACAAAATACTCATTTTTTATCCTCACTTTAGAACAGTAAATGAAATTAATATCTCTTAAGATAAAAAGATTTATTCAGCATTTAAAAGTTTTTCCTGAATAAAATAAGAAAGATTTAAAAGTTTGCTCTCTTGGAATTGATCAGCGGTCAACTGCATTCCGACAGGCAGTTGATTTTCGTTTTTCCCAATCGGAATATTAATTGCGGGAAGACCAGCTAAATTTGCCGAAGTTGTGTAAATATCATTTAGATACATCTGCAGCGGATCGAAAGATTTTTCGCCTAATTTAAATGCTGGTGTTGGTGTTGTTGGGGTTAAGATGATATCTACGTTTTCAAAGGCTTTGTCAAAATCTTGCTTGATTAATCTGCGTACCTTCTGAGCTTTTCGATAATAAGCGTCATAGTACCCCGATGACAAGACGTAAGTCCCGAGCATAATTCTTCGTTTTACTTCATCGCCGAATCCTTCGCTTCTAGAAGAAAAATACATATCGTTCAATCCGGAAATATTTTCCGCCCGAAATCCGTAACGGGCTCCGTCGAATCTTGCAAGGTTGGAAGATGCTTCCGCTGTTGTTAAAATGTAATAAGCGGCGATAGTATATTCATTATGCGGAAGACTTATATTTACTATTTCAAAGCCGGCTTCTTTTAGTCCAACAATTTTGATCTTTATCAATTTTTCAATTTCAGGATCGAGACCGTTGCCGAAATATTCTTGTGGAATTCCAATTTTAATTTTTTGATTTGTTTCAAATCTCTGGAAATCAGGAACCGGCATATTTTCCGATGTACTATCTAAATTATCTTTACCGGAGATAATTGAAAGGAGCAGCGCCACATCTTCAACCGAATTTGTAAATGGTCCGATAGAATCAAAAGATGAAGCAAACGCCGTTAAGCCGTACCGTGAAACTCTTCCGTAAGTAGGTTTCAATCCAAATACTCCGGTAAAAGCCGCAGGCTGACGAATAGATCCGCCGGTATCTGTACCGAGCGAAGTATCGCATAAACCAGCCGCCACCGCAGCGGCAGAACCTCCGCTTGAACCGCCCGGAACTCTGCTTTCATCGGCTGGATTCAAAACGGGACCGAAAGCAGAATTTTCATTGGAAGATCCCATTGCGAATTCATCGCAATTCGTTTTCCCGATTATTATCGCATCTTCATCTAAAATTTTTTGAACGGCGGTAGAAGTGTATATTGCAAAAAAATCTTTTAATATTCTGGAAGAGCAGGTAAGTGGACGATCTTTTAATGCAATTACGTCTTTTATGGCAACAACCATTCCGGCTAATTTTCCGTGATTGCCCGAACGAATTTTCTCTTCAATTTTATCGGCCTGTTCAGGCGCTTCTTCAAACACAAAATTAAAAGCGTTTAACTTTCTCTTCTCTTCAATCCTGCTTAAAAATGATTCTACATTTTTTTTAAGCGAAATTTTTCCGGAACGGATTCCTTCTAATTTTTCAAAATGATTTTTATAATCCAAAAATAATTCCGTGTTTAATCAATTATGAAGGACGTTTTTCCGTTTCTTTTTTGGTGGAGGAAGAAGGTTTGTCGTTATCGTCAAATTTAATATCCTCTTCAACTTCACGTATGGCTTTTTTGAATTCCTTCATGCCTTTACCAACGCCTTGTGCCAGTTCGGGAATTTTTTTAGCACCGAATAAAATTAAAATAGCAAGCACGATTAAAATAATTTCCCAACCGCCTATATTTCCAAACATATTAAACCTCTATTTTATTATTTGTCAAATTTTCAGCTAATGCTCTTAGAATTAACGCTCCGTCAGTTTTACCGATAAGGGGATCGCAGCTTCTTTCCGGATGAGGCATCATCCCTAAAACATTACCCTGATCATTTATTATCCCTGCAATATTCATTTTAGATCCATTCGGATTATTCTCTTCTAGAACATTCCCGTCAGACGATGAATATTTGAAAACTATCCGATTGTTTTGTTCCAGATCGCTTAGAGTTTTATCATCGGCAAAATAGTTGCCGTCTCCGTGGGCTACCGGAATTTTCAGAACTTCTCGGTTAATCCCTTTTGTAAATAACGTATTTTTATTTTCTATTTTTAGATGAACATCTTTGCAGACAAATTTTAAGGAATCATTCTGAAGCATAACACCCGGCAATAGACCTGCTTCCAGTAAAATCTGGAAGCCGTTACAAATTCCTAAAACTATACCGCCATTTTCGGCAAACTCGATTACTTTTTCCATTATGGGAGAAAAGCGTGCAATGGAGCCGGTGCGAAGATAATCTCCATAGGAGAATCCGCCCGGTAAAATTATTACATCCGGATTTTTAATATCGGTCTCTTTATGCCAGAGAAACTCCGCATCATAACCCATTATTTTTTTTACAGCATAATAAGCATCATGATCGCAGTTTGAGCCGGGAAAAACAACTACTCCAAATTTTAATTTCATTCTGTTTTTTCCAGTCGATATTCAAAATCTTCCATTATCGGATTTGATAATAATTTTTCCGAATATAATTTAACTTCTTTTTCCGCTTCAGAATGTTCATCTGTGTTTACAAAAAATTCAATATACTTTCCGATTCTGGTTTTGCTAACATTATTGAAGCCGAGTAATTTTGCGCCTTGCTCGACTGCTTTTCCCTGAGGATCCAGAATTTTCGGTCGTCTTTTAACAATAACAGTGGCTTTATACAAAATTTATTTTCCTTATAATCAATTATTATAATTTCCGAAATATCGTCGATATTTTTATCAAATTAATTCATCTCTTCGTCCGCGTCAAAAATATCTTCGTCCTCTTCGTCATCATCGCCGCTAATCATAAAATAAATTTTTCTAAAAATTCCGAAGAAAACAAACGCTATTAAGAAATAAAACAAACCTCTACCATCAGTAAAAATAAGAAATAATAATGCAAAAATTAGAAAAAGGAGGAAGAGAAATTTTTCCCAGAGCGCACGGTCTTTTAATTTTGGAAGGGCGCTGTATCTTACTTTGCTTACCATCAAATAAGATAATAGCAGAATAATAGGGATAATCAAAAATGAAAATGGTTCAGTTATATCCGAACCGTCGTAAAATCCGATAACGATAGAAGCTATAGTAATTGCCGAAGTAGGAATCGGAAGCCCGCTGAAATCCTGTTTAATTTCTATATCTTCCAATTGAATATTAAACCGCGCAAGTCTGAACGCACCGAATGCTAGGGGAAGTGAACTGATCAAAACTCCGGGCCATCCATATTGATGAAGATGGACGGAGTAAATTAAAAATGCGGGAGCAGCGCCAAAACTTACTACATCAGCGAGTGAATCAAGCTCTACACCGAATTGGCTCATGGTTTTCAGAAGACGCGCTATCAAACCGTCGAAGGTATCGAAGAGCGCAGCTACTAAAATCATAATAGCCGCTGCTTTGTAATGCTGCTGGCTTGCGAGTACAATCGAAACAAATCCGCTTAACACGTTAAACGCCGTAAAACTATTTGGGTATAACGAACGCGGAACTTTCGGGATCTTTATTCTTTTGGCAGCTCGTATAATATTGTTTCTCCCGCTGTTACTCTATCATTTTCTTTTACTTTTAATTCCCATTTTTTCGGAACGATAACGTCAACTCGACTTCCGAATTTTATCATCCCGAACCGGTTTCCCATTTGAACTGTGTCGCCTTCGGAAAGTGTACTAACAATTCTGCGCGCAACCTTTCCGGCTACCTGCGTAAAAAATACTTTACCGTATTTACTTTCTATTCCTATTTCGTTCCGTTCATTCCTTTTATCAGCTTTGTCATGATAAGCTACTAAATATTCACCGTTTACGTAATTTACATATTTTACAATCCCATCTATCGGGATGCGGTTCACGTGAACATCGATCGGTGACATGAAAATAGATATTTGCCAACTTTCTTCTTCAATAAAATTATCTGGTAAAATGTCTTTTATTATCAGAACTTTTCCATCAGCCGGAGATACTACAACATTTTCGGACTGAGGAGCGTTTCTATTCGGATCCCGAAAGAAATTGAGTGAGAAGATTAATAGTAATATTCCTACAATTAAGAGGAGATATTTTAGAATATTATTATTTACGAAGAGTGACAAAATTATCATCACAAAAACAATAATTGCCACAACTCCTAATGTATTATAACCGTATTTTGTAATCATAAAAATGTATGTTTCTTTTAGTTAAAAAATTAATTAACTAATAATCTATTGCAATGTTAATAAGATTACTAATTTACGTCTTTTTTTATTAAATTTTCTGTTCTAAATATAATAAAATTGGTTTTATGTTCTTAATATTTTCAAGAGGCGATGTTTAGATTAATTTTTAGAAGCAAACTCACCTTTAATCCCGCTCTTAAAAAGAGAGGGAGATTTTAATAGAGTAATAAATTAAAAAGATCCAAACAAATTTCATTTTTTAACTTAGGAGGATTGATGAAAGGCGGAATGCAGGGAATGCTGAAGCAAGTGCAGAAAATGCAAGCGGAAATGGAAAAGGTTCAGAATGAACTTGGAGATAAAACAATTCAGGAAGAAGCCGGCGGTGGAATGGTAAAAGCCATGGCAAACGGAAAAAAAGAAATAATAAAATTGGAAATAGATCCCGAAATTATTTCTTCCGGAGATAAGGAAATGCTTGAAGACCTGGTTGTAGCTGCGGTTAATAAAGCTCTGGAATCTGCGGGTAAAATGGCCGAAGAGGAAATGGGTAAAGTTACAAAAGGAATGATTCCTCCGGGAATGAATATACCGGGATTTTAATGCAGATTGCCGAACCATTACAAATTGCAATAGATGAGTTGAGTAAGCTGCCTTCAATAGGAAGAAAAACCGCGCAGAGACTTGCGCTTCATCTTCTTAAAAACGACAGACAAATAGTAGAAAGTCTAGTAAACTCACTGGTAGATTTGAAAGATAAAATTCAGTTTTGCAATATTTGTTACAATATTTCCGTAGACGAAATTTGCGATGTTTGCAAAAATCCGAAACGGGATAAAAGTTCTATATGCGTTGTGGAAGAAGCCAGCGATATTATAGCGATTGAGAGGACGAATGAGTATAACGGACTCTATCATGTATTAGGCGGTGTTCTGTCTCCTCTAAGCGGAAAGAATGCGGACGTGCTGAAGATAAAAGAATTATTGAACCGGATTCAAAACGGAGAGATTAAAGAAGTTATTTTAGCGCTTAATCCTGATACGGAAGGAGAAACAACGGCTCTTTTTCTCGCTAAAAATCTTAAAGATTTTGATGTCAAAATTACTCGAATCGCGCGCGGGCTTCCGGTTGGCGGCGATCTTGAATTTGCCGATGAAGCCACTATAGGGCGAGCGGTTTTAGGAAGAATTACTCTGTGATGCAAAATTGGTTTAAGGAGTGGTTCGGTTCAGAAGAATATCTGAATGTTTATAATCATCGCGACGATGAAGACGCAGAAATATTTTTAAATTCAATATTAAAAAGAATTGAAATTCCTGAACGTGCTGAAGTTCTAGACGCTGCTTGCGGGGCCGGAAGGCATTCCATAATGCTCGCTAAAAAAGGATTTTCTGTTACAGCGTTTGATTTAAGCGAAGGGCTGCTTAAGGTTGCGCGCAACCGAGCGATGGAAGAAAATTTGGATATCGATTTTATACACTCCGATATTAGAAGTTTTTCTTCACAAAAAACTTTCGATTTGGTTTTAAATATTTTTACGAGTTTTGGTTATTTTGAAAGCGATGAAGAGAATTTTTCGTTTTTCGATAAATTAAACGATCTGCTTAAAGATGGCGGATACTTTGTTTTCGATTTTCTCAATAAAAATTTCGTTGAAGAAAATTTAATCCCGAGTTCAGATAAGTGGATTAACGGTAAACACATATCGGAAAATAGAAAAATAGAAAATGGGAGAGTTGTAAAAAAAATTACAATTGAATCCGGCAGCGAAACAAATGATTATTTTGAATCGGTAAAACTTTATTCTTCAATTGAAATAATTAACCGACTAAAAGAGAATAAATTAAATATTGTTGAAGTTTTGGGAAATTATGAAGGAGATTCTTACAACGAATATGAATCTGAAAGATTAATAATATTAGCAAAAAAATGAAAAAATATTTTTTCATATCGATTCTTCTTTTTATTGCGGGATGCGATCTTTTCACAACCCGTTCGCCGGAAGAGCCCACAATAAGCAGGGCAAGTTTTACTCCGGCTACTACTCCCGAAATTTTATTTGAAAATTTAAAAAGTTCTTTCCAAGAAAAAATTGTAGAGAATTATGTCGCGTGCTTTGTAGATCCGGTTTATACCGAAAGAAACTTCAGATTTATTCCATCAGCCGGAGCGGCAACTTATCCCGTAAACTGGGAGGAATGGAATATAAGATCGGAAGAGCAGTATTTCCGTAAAATGATTTCTGAAGTTGTTGAAGATTCCCGGATAAATTTGAATCTCGAAATTAAAATTGCCTCTCCGCGGGGCGATAGCGCAAATTATGAGATAGAGTATAATCTTCTTCTTGAACCGAAGAGCGAAACTCTTCAGAGTATTTATGAAGGTTCACTAGAGTTCAAGATAATCCGCGACGAAAGAAATCAGTGGGTTATTGCTGAATGGAGAGATTTCCAGAAGGAAGACTTACCAAGCTGGAGTGATTTAAAAGGAATAACATATTAAAAATTTATGGAAAATATTATTGATTGTTTCTTTGGCTGGATGTATTAATCCTTTTGCTCCTCAACTTGACCAGACCATAGGTAACGATGGTTTCCGGATTAGCGATCAATCATCAGTAGAAGGAGTCTTCGAAAATTTGAAATATGCTTATACATTTAAAGACACAACTATCTACGGAAATCTTCTCGCATCCGATTTCATTTTTACATATTTTGATTACAAGCTGAACCACAATGTTTCCTGGGGAAGAGACGAAGAGATGCGCGCTACCGACGGATTATTCAGCAATACTCAACGCCTCGATTTGATCTGGAACAGGATTGTATCAATTTCGGGCGACTCGACGAATATTGTGCGAAGTTTTAATTTAACCGTTACCTTTAATCCGACTGACATCGAAAATATTGACGGAAGGGTAAATATGATATTAAAAAAGAGCGGTAATAAATGGCAGATTACTCGCTGGAACGACGAATCTAACTTTTAGCCGAGATGATTATTTTCTATTTTAAAGAAGCATTCCGAACATTTAAATCCGCGAAGTTATCTTCGCTCTTCACAATATTTACTACAGCTATCTCAATTCTATTTATCCTCGGATCTCTGGCGTCTATTTTTCTTGTAAATAAATTTTCTGAATCGTACAAAAGTAAAATAGAACTTAATCTTTTTTTGGAAGATTCTCTTTCATCACAAAAGGTTGAAGAGATGCGTGCGCAAATTGAAATGGATAAAGCTGTTGCCTCAGTTAACTTCGTTTCGAAAGAAGATGCGGCTGAAACATTCATAAAAGAAACAGGAGATGATTTCAAACAAATCCTGAAAGATAATCCGCTTCCCAGATCTTTTATTATTAAATTCGATAGTGAGATTTTATCGGAATCAACAATAAATGGTTTTATTGAAGAACAGCGTAAAAAGAGCGGAATAAGCGATGTCGTTTTTAATTCCGGACTTGGATTAAAAATTTTAAGTTATTTACGATCATCGCAAAAGTTTATTTATATTTTTTCGATAATAATAGCGATTATTTCTGTTTATCTTGTCTACTCAACCAATAAGCTTATTATTTCGGCTAATGAGTTAAAGTATGAAACGATGAAGTTAGTGGGAGCCAAACTTTCTTCCATAAAAATACCGCTTCATCTGCGCGGAATAATTATCGGGTTTTTTGCGGGCAGTTTAGTAGTAGGAATTTTGCTTACCGCTAAATATTTCTTAAATTATTTAGATTTAAATTTAAATTACAATAAATTTTATGAAATCATTATATTGCTGGTTTTCATTCTTGGAACTTTTTTGGGATTATTAGGTAGTTATCTCTCGACAAGGAACATAAATTTAAAAATTAAAAAATTTCATTGATCAATAAAATAAAGGCTTTTTAATGAACCGTTCTTCATTATTAATTTTAGTTATGCTGATAATTTCTTCATCGGTTTTTTCGCAGGTAAAAGATTACGAAATCGGCTCAAGTACAGTTGGAATGCAGAGAACCCAAGGTGGATATTTTGATTATTCCGATCCCGAAAGCGTTAATATTAAGATTGGAGTTTGGGGATTTGTTAAATACCCCGGAAGATATCTTGTACCGATTAACACAACTGTAAGCGATATGCTAAGTTATACAGGCGGACCGACAGACGACGCAAGATTAGAAGATTTAAGAATTTACCGAACGATGGAAGATTCAACACAGAAATTGATTAAGTTCAGTTATAACGATCTCTTGTGGGAAGAGGATCTTACAAGACAAACGAATAATATTCCTGAGCTGACGGCAGGAGATATTCTGCTGGTTCCGGGAGAGCCGAGGCTTTATTTTAGAGACTGGTTTTCCATTTCGCTCTCGGTTTTTTCAGCATTAATTTCTTTAAGTATTTTAATAATTAATATAGCCAAGTAGGGGAAGTAGTGGAAAACAATAACAATAACAATAGATACGATTTATTCAACGAAGGAGATACGAGAACCTTCAAGGATTATTTGAATCTGATTAGACAAAACCTGGCTCCTGTTCTTATAATAAGTTTAGCCGGATTAATAGTTGCTGTACTATACGCCGTTACGGCAACAGACATTTACAGATCGACAACAACGCTTAAACTATCCAAACCTCAGGGAAATATCCTTGAATCGCCATTGATGCCGGAATTTCAGGATTTTGGAAGCGACCGTTTTGTAGCGAATGAAATTGAACTGCTTAAAAGTTTTAGGGTAAGGGAACGAGTAGCAAACGATCTGGTTTCAAAATACATAAAAGCCGATGACAAAGATAAATTCTCGCTTATAGTAGAAGATAATAATGATAAAACTCTTACGAAGGAAGATGTTAAGCCTAAAATGGAAATTGTGGATATGCTTTCTTCGACTGTTGAAATTGAACAGAAAAGGGGATTGGATTTTGTGGAGATAAGCGTAGAATCCCCGTCTCCGGTTGAAGCGGCTATGATAGCCAATGATTACGCCGACGCTTACCGCGAATTAAACCTTTTGATAAACAGACAGCAATTGATTTCCGTACGCGAGTTTCTATCCGATCAAAGAAAATCTAAATTGGAAGAATTACGTTCTTCCGAAAATGCGCTGCAGCTATTTCAGGAAGAAGGGGGAATTGTAGAACTTAGACGCGCAGGCTAAGGCTCTTATCGATCAGATGACTGATTTTGAGTCGCAGAAAAACGCAACCAATATTGAGATGACAATTGCAAAAGAGACTTTGCAGAAATACAAACAAGAACTTGAAAATCAGAATCCCAGATTAAAAGCATATCTCGATCAATTTGCGACCGAACCTTATTTGAAATCACTTCAGGAACAAATTGCCAAACTCGAAATGCAGAGAGATCTTGCTCTTTCTAATAGCGCAACCGGAATTAATCAGGAAGCTTTAGTAGAAGAATATAATTCAAAGCTGAACGATCTGCGCACGAAACTGGATAATAAAATTCAGGAATACAAAGAAGGTATATTCGCTTCTAGTCCCGAGGAAATAAAGGGTTTAACGCAAAAAATTCTCGAAACAGAGGTTCAATATCAAGCTCTTCAGAATTCCTACAATCAGTTAACTCAAATTGTAAATCAATATGATAAGCGATTTGAAAAACTTCCTAAAACCACAATCGATTTAGCACGTTTGGAGAGAGAAAGAGCAGCAGTTGAAAAATTATATTTAATAGTTGAAGAAAAATATCAGGAAGCTTTGATTAATGAAAAATCCGCTCCGGGAAATGTTTTAATCGTAGATAACGCTCGCGTTCCCGAAAAACCGTCCAAACCTAACAGAGCGATGATAATTCTTATCGGATTAGTTCTAGGAGTAGGAATGGGATTGGGATTTGCTTTCGTAAGAGATTATTTCGATAACACAATTAAAACTCCGGAAGATATTCAAAATAAAAATATAAATGTATTGGCTTGGATTCCGCAGATTGAAGGATTGAATGCCGAAACTAAAAAGGATATGGAATTTATTGTAGCTAAACGTCCCGATTCGATTCCAAGCGAAGCATTCCGTGCTTTCAGAACGAGAATTCAGTTTTCAAAAATTGGCAAAGATAAAATCAGAACAATCTTAACTACTTCCTCAACGCCCCAGGAAGGTAAAACTTTGGTAAGCTTAAATCTCGCCGGAAGTTTTGCTCAGACAGGTAAAAAAGTTGTTTATGTGGATTGCGATTTAAGAAAGCCGAGAGTTCATACCGTTTTCGGCGATAAACGCTTTCCGGGATTTACGGATTATTTTTTCGATCAAGCTTCTTACGAAGAAATTATTCGTACCTCTGAGCTGAATAATTTTTATTACATCACAGCAGGAACAATTCCTCCGAATCCTTCTGAATTACTGGGATCTGAGCAGATGGAAGAGTTTATGGAAAAACTGAAAAGCGATTTTGATTTGGTTGTGATAGATTCACCGCCTATTATCGCGGTAACAGATTCAGAAATTTTGTCAAGAATGGTTGACGCGACTGTGTTAGTGGTTTCCGCAAATAAAACAGAAGTAGATTTGATGGAAAAATCCGTTGAACTTTTAAGTCACGATCACGGATCGTTCGTCGGAGTTTTGCTGAATAACTTCAGTTACAGAAGCGGTTACGGTTCCTATTACAAATACTACTATTATTACTCTAAACCTACAGAAAAGGCTGATAAATAATTATGGAAAAAAAAACAGCGGTTGTTACAGGAGGAGCCGGATTTCTCGGTTCGCATTTGTGCGATAAATTATTGAAGGAAGGATTAAAAGTAGTTTGTGTTGATAATCTCTTAACCGGTCATCTCGATAATATTTCTCATTTATTCGGCAACGAAGATTTTACTTTTATTAAACATGATATAACAAATTACATTCATGTTAAGGGTAATGTAAATTATATATTGCACTTTGCATCACCTGCAAGTCCAATCGATTATTTGAAACTTCCTATTCAGACGATGAAGGTCGGCTCTTTGGGCACTCATAAAGCGCTTGGATTGGCTAAAGAAAAAAACGCAAGATTTTTATTGGCTTCAACATCCGAAGTATACGGCGATCCTGCGATCCATCCACAAAATGAAGAATATTGGGGAAATGTAAATCCAATTGGACCGCGCGGAGTTTACGACGAAGCTAAACGTTTTGCTGAAGCCTTAACTATGGCTTATCACAGGTTTCATGAAGTTGATACGCGGATTGTACGTATATTTAACACTTACGGACCGAGAATGAGATTGCAAGACGGAAGAGCGCTGCCTGCGTTTGTTTCCCAAGCGCTTAACGGCGATGAACTTACAGTCTTCGGAGACGGAAGCCAAACGAGAAGTTTTTGTTATGTCGATGATCTTATAAACGGCATCTTTAAACTCTTAATGTCTGATGAAGTAGAACCGGTGAATATCGGAAATCCTTCGGAAATTACGATTAAAGAATTTGCGGAAGAAGTAATTAAACTTACCGGTTCAAATAGTAAAATTACTTACAAAGATTTACCGGTTGACGATCCTCAGGTACGCCAGCCCGATATTTCCAAAGCGAAAAGAATTTTAGACTGGGAACCGAAAGTAAAAAGGGAAGAAGGGTTGAAAGTTACTATTGAATATTTTAAGAACGCGTTAAAAAATAAAAATTAAAAGTTTTTTCTTAACTTCAAAAACTTTTTTTTAGATGAATTGTAAAGACGCCGTAAATTGCGTCTCTTGTTTTATTATACCGCTATACAATTTTTGCCGCTCCAAATTTGTCTAATTGTAACTATATCTTCTCAAATTAATAAATTTTACAAATCGTATTACAAAAAAAATCCCATTTGTACAATTCCATAATCATTCGCGTACTCGCGGCAGTAATTTAAGCGATGCGCAAATAGATAAAACAATCTGCCGCAAATGCACGAATAAAAGCGGCGAATGAAAATTAAATAGCAAGAAGAGACTTTGCATTAAAAATTTCTACAATGGTATTATTTTTATTTCAAAAGAATTTCCGCAAAACATTTAGGAAATAGCAATTTACCGGCTTTGGTTAGGATTTGCTATTTCTAAACAGTTATATTAATTTTATTATTGTAACCTGGGATTTCAGAAATGAAAGAATTCTTTCTTTTTAACTTCTTAATTTTTTACAATTCGGTTTCATTTCCGCCACAAGATAATTTAAATTTTTATTCAAACCCATCTCAAATAAGGTTTTTCTAATGAAAATATTATTATTTTTAACAGTATTATTTCTTTTTAGCTGCGGTTCCAACGATGAAAAATCAGAAGCTTCTAAAAATTCAAACACATTTTTTTCTTATTTAGAAGATATTGACACTGTAAAAATCGGTGTGCCCGATGAAATCCAGCTGCTCAGCGTAAAAAAAATAGCCCCGGTTAACGAAGGTTTTTCGCTGCTCGATTCCTACAATTCTCAAATAATATTAATTGATAATTCCTTTAATTTTGTAAAGACAATCGCTAAAAAAGGAACCGGTCCCGGCGAATACAATATGATTGCCGATTTCACTACGGATTCCCGGGGAAATTTATACATTGTTGATTATTTGGGGAGCGAAGTTGGAGAATTTAATTCCAAACTAAAATTTGTTAAAGATAACCGCTTAAGTTTTGTTCATAGGAACCCAGAACAGATTGGAATTCTGAAGGATGGAAAATTTTTGATTTCCGCCGAGAGAAATTTAACGGACGGCTCTTCTTTGAAGAACTACGGATTTTTAGAATATAGCGACATTAAATATCTCAATTTTTATGATGAGAAATACGAGCTGCAAAACAGCTTTCTCGGGTATAACGAAAAGCTGGATTTTACTAAAGGATTATTTGCAAGACCAACGGAAAAATTTGCGCCGTTTGCCATATCAGAAGATAAAATTTACGCGATGACGCAGGAAGGATTTTACGTCCTAAATATTTTTAATTCAAATGGAGAAAAAATAAATTCCGTCGAAATTGAAGCTGAAAACTTTACCAAATTTCCTTTAACCGGCATTAACGATCTCTCAATCTCAAACAATCAATCCAATTACGATACACAAAAGATTGGCGAAGTAATAGCCTCTTTTTCCAAACCTGTAAGTTTACATATTATTGAAGACCTGCTCTTAATTACAATACTTGAACCGCACGAAAATTACTTCTCTTCGATGTTCGGCGGAAAATATGAAAGAAAATATCATATAGATATTATAGACGTATCCGGAGGAGAAATTAAACTGATTGCATCCAATCTTCAAACGGATTTCCGAATTGCCGGAGTTAACGGCAGAACAATATTTCTTTCAAAAGAAGAATTTTGATCCTAATGCAAAAAACAATTTTATTCTTGTTAAAGCTGACTTGGAAAAAATTGAATAATATAATTTCAAAAAAATGAATTTCTTCTTCCAACAAAATAGAGTTTAAAGCGTCTTTTTGTAGAAGATATGAATTTTTGTTCTATTTTTTTTTAGAGACGGTAAAAATGTTTCTAAGAAATACCTTCAAAAAAATGAGGGAATATTGACTATTTATTTCTGAGAATGTAATTTATTTATAAATATTAAAAACTTAGAAGGCGATGTTGAATGAAAACAATTCCTTTACTTCTATTTATTCCATTGGTCTTATTTTCACAAAAAGATGGAGTAAATTTTTACGAGAAATTCGAAAAAGTTAATACTATTTATTTATCAGAAGAAGCGATAATCGGTAATATATCATTTTTGGATATAGACCAAAAGGGAAGATTACTAATAACGGACAGAATGGCGGGAGAAGTTTATCTTTTTTCAAAAAGCGGAGAATTGTTAAAAACTCTTTCTCCCGATTCCTGCACGCCCGGCTTCAACTGGCAGCCTTATAAAGCGTTATTCGATAAACAGCGCAAAATTCTCGTTTTAAATAGCGCGCCTGCAGGCTATCGATTTAATAATAATGGCGATTGTCTTGGCGGAATGAGCTTATCTTTTCTTCAATCTTTACACTCTTCCTTTTTGTCAGATGGTTCGCTTGTAGGTTATTATAATCTTGACGATGGAAATCATCTTAAAATGATGACGACTAAAGGAGAAGAAAAATTCAGATTCGGCAAATTTCCTCAGGAATTTAAGAATTTAATATTCAGATTCGAAGGCGGCGGTTTGGCTGTTGATAAAAATGATAATATTTATCAGTTGAACGCTTCCGCACCCGAAATTTACAAACATAATAAAAGCGGAAAATTCCTTGCAAGCTTTGTCAATCTTCCATCTTATTATCAAAAAGTTGAAAAAGATTTCCCCTCCGATCCTGCGCAATTACTAATGGAAATTGGTAAAATACTTAAAGGAAAAACTCTCGGTTTACAATTGTTTCTGCTCGATGATGATAAAATTTTATCTGTTTTATCCAAAGATAAATTATACGGAATTCAGATTCATAATTTAGATGGAGAAAATTTATTAAGAGACGAAATTTTTGTCGATAAAATGTTGTTAAATGCAAAAAATGGACGAACTTATCTTTCTATACAACCGGAGCCTGATGATAACGGTGAACTGCCAAATCCCGTAATTGAAATTTATGAATTAAAGTAACTTATAAAATTAATGAACAGTTATAAAAAATGGTTCTATTTTCTTTATGATGGGTAAATTTACAATTCTTTAAAGTAAAATCTTAATTCGAGTATCTTTTGTTGTTAGATTTTTTAGTTTTTCATCTCGGGGAATTTTTGTTATAAATTTAATGACAAGTAAGCTATTTTGTAATTATTTTTTTTTTTTCAAATTTTATTTTGCGACCTAACCCCAACCTCCCGACAAGTCGGGACAAGCTCTCTCCTTGCTAAGGAGAGGGGCTAATGAATTTGATAATTTGAAGGAAAGCTAAAAGGGTGAGGTCAAAAATGTTTGATACTTGATTATAGATTTATATCAAATTCAAAAAATGAATTTCTTCTTCCAACAAAATAGAATTTAAAGCATCTTTTATAGAAACGGAAGTTTTTTTAAGTTTCTAAATTGATCCTTCGGGATAGCTAAAATGCCAAAGAAGAATGAGAAAATTACAATAAATAAATCATTAAATACTGAAGGAACCTGAAAATGAAAAAATTTATAACATTTCTTCTTATGATTAGCTTTTGGGCTTGTTCGGGTAGTGACGATAAAACAATTGAAGAATATGAATATTCCACTCTGTTAAGCGTATCCTCCGAAGATTCTTCTCAAAATTTCCTCTCTCCGCGATCGTTAGAAATAGTAGATGAAAAAATATTTCTGCTGGACGGGTATGAAGATTTCGTTAAAGTCCTTAATCTAAACGGTGAACCTCTCTATTCTTTCGGAAAAAAGGGAAGCGGACCCGGAGAACTTGAAAGACCTGCAAAATTAATTTCTGACAGTAATGGAAACATATTAATTTATGATATTAAAAACAGAAGGCTTAATTATTTCACTCAGACCGGCGAATTTATTAGTTCTACGTCACTTTCAAAAATTCCATTTAATCTAGATTTAGATTCCAAAGACGGGATTTATATCGAAAATAAAGAATATATCGATTTCAAACAGGCGAAATCTCTTTACCGCTTAATCTACAAACTCAATGACCAAGTTGTAACTATAGATTCCTGTTCTGAAAAAGGAACATTTTTAAGGGAAAAAGAATTTACCGGTCCAATGCCGTTTCCTTATCAAGGTAAGATGTTTTGGAGTTTGCTGCCTGATGGAAATCTTTTTGTGGTTTTTTCGGAAGACTATAGAATAAAAATTTATGATGATTCGCATCGTCTGGTAAAAGAAACGCTTATAGAAGCGCCAAAAATAAAGGTTACCGATAACGATAAAGAAGAATTCTTT
Source organism: uncultured Melioribacteraceae bacterium (assembly GCA_963821715.1). Taxonomy (GTDB): domain Bacteria; phylum Bacteroidota; class Ignavibacteria; order Ignavibacteriales; family Melioribacteraceae; genus CAWGET01. The sequence continues at coordinate 200,915 of CAWGET010000002.1, read as the reverse complement.
AACAGAATGAGAATTGCCGGACCTGCGGGCAGATCGGAAGGCGCTCCCGCATCAATAAGAAATAAGATTAAATTTCCAACATATAAACCTTTTGTAGAAGCTGTTTTTATAAATGAACCGGAGAAAAAAATATATCTAAAAACTAGTAGAGGAAACGATCAGTATTCTGTCTTTGACATTTTTGACTTTACAGGCAATTTTATAAAAGAAGTTGAAGTTAAAGAAGGCGTTCTTAATTACCCCTATTTCAAAGGCAAAATAGTATATGATATTAAAACAGATGAAAAAGGAGAAACTGTAATTAGTAAGCTGGAAAGAAAAAATTTTAAGTAAATTTCATCTAAAGTATTTTTTGTACAAAACAAAATATTTTTATTAATTTTAATACACAAATGTTCTAAACCAAAAGTTACAGATTTGAAAAAAATAAAAATTTTATTTTGTTCAACAGCGCCTGTTCTTCTTAACGGATTAAAATCAATATTTAATTCCGATCCTCAATTTAAAGCCGAATTCACAAACAATTGCATTAATCTGGCGGATTATGAATCTGATTTCGATTTACTCTTCATAGATTTCGATCTTCCTAATGCTGCAGTTTTTACTTTATTAGACTTGCTTGCATTAAAACCCCGGAAATTAAAAATTCTCCTCTTTACTTCTATTTACAGCGAAAGCCTTACCGCAAAACTAACAAATTACAATATGGAAGCAGTTATTGCCAAAACCGCTGAACCCGAAAATTTAAAACCATAATAAGTTTGGTTTATAACGGCGAAAAATTTTTCGATGAAAGAATTATAAAGCAGCTAAACCTAAACGAGGAAACAATAAAAAATTATAAACAAAGCGGTTTAACAAACAGAGAAATTGAAATATTAACTTTATTAAAATTAGGCTTCAGGAATAAAGAAATATCCGGTAAATTTTTTATTTCGATTAAAACCGTGGAAGCTCATAAAGAAAACATAAAGAAAAAATTAAAAGTAGAACATTGTGGGGATCTAATTTAAGAAACAAATTCCCCTATAACTCCCCTATAAAAATAGGGGAATTCCCCTATTGACCTGATAACGCTTAACTATTATTTTGCATATAGAAAATCATATAGCGGGTTTTTGATTGGAAAAAAATCTTAACATATTTTTCCCTTTAAGGAAAAAAGAGTGCTCTGATATGCCTCTCGCAGTTATCGTTCAACGAATGTTAACATATTCTTTATCAGTTATTCTGCTTTTTTCGGGTTTTGTAAAGATTGTGAATCCTACCTCCTTGATAGACGCCTTAATGCAGGAACTTGCTTTTTTGACGTCCGACTCGTTGTCGGATTTTTTGGTAATCTCCATTGCTTCAATCCTGCCGATAATTGAAATAGGTTTAGGTCTTCTGTTATTTTTTTCAATTCATCACAATTTAATTAAAGCTAAGAGAAAAGAAATATTAACTGCCGTTGTAATTCTTTTCAGCCTGTTTTTTCTTTACAGCCTTTATGGTTTCTGGGCTGGCGGCAAAAGCGATTGCGGCTGTTTTGGAAATGTTTTTAATTCAAGCTTCGGCTGGGGTATGCTTGTAAGAAACTTTATATTTCTAATTCTTTCAGTAACAAATCTTAAATATTATAATAGATATTAGTTTGGATAAAAACAAAATATTACTAACAGTTTTAATGTCATTACTTTTTGCGACTTCATTTGTTTGGTCACAAGAATTAAAAAACGGTATTTTATCTGCAAAGATGTTCTATTTTTATGCAGCGTCAACTCTAATAGTCTTAAGTATGGGAATTTTGTTATTATTCAATAGAATCTCTATGATAGCAAAATTAAATATCCTGGACATATCTTTATTAGTATTTATTACTTACTCTTTTATTCGTTTAATGTTTACTAGACATGTCAGTTTTGATAATGACTATTTTTTATGGTTTACTATTCTTGCTTTTATTTATTTCATCTGGAAAAAGATGATAAGTTTTGATAAAAATAACAATATAAATCTCCCCGGAAAAATATTTATTATAACTTTTCTAATATCTGGTTTTCTACAGGCGTCATACGGGATTTTGCAGTTATATAATATTAGCCCTGGAATAACAGGCAGACAATACAAAGTCATTGGTTCTCTTGGCAATCCAGATTATTTTGCTGGCTATCTGGTTTCAGTAGCACCATTTGCATTAGGCATATACTTTTTATCAAAAAAAAGAAAGCTTTTCAACAAAATCCTAATTAAACTTGCATTAATCACTTTTCTGACTTGCTTGTTTGTTTTACCCTCAACTTATAGTAGAACCTCTTGGATTGCATTTATTGCAGGTGGAATCTTTGTCATTTTTCAAAAACATGAAGTTTCAAGTAAAATTAGATTCGTTTTAAATACTAAGGCTAAGATTATCTCGTCATCGCTTATTAGCATTTTATTTATAGGATTTGTAATAATCGCACTGTATCAAATTAAACCTGCATCTGCTTTTGGAAGATTATTCATATGGAAAATCACATATAATATTATAGCTGATAAACCTTTGTTTGGAATTGGTTTTAATAGGTTTGAAGCAGATTATAATAACTACCAAGCAAAATATTTTGCGGCTGGTAATGGGATATTGGAGGAGAAACTAGCTGCTGATAATGTCAGGCATGCGCATAATGAATTTTTGCAGATGTGGGCTGAACTTGGATTGATAGGATTATTTATTTTTATTTCAATTATTATACTAGTCTTCTTAGATAATAGAGCCTCTTGTTGCGAACCTCCTGAGAAAGAGTCTCCATCCGAAATACAAATAGTTAATTTATCAGCAAAGGCATCAATTATTGCTGTTTTAGCATTTTCATTTTTTTCTTTTCCTCTACATATACTTCCAACATTAATTAATATCATATTCTTACTAGCGATAATAAGCGTTACAGGGCATTTAAAATTTATAAAAAAATTAGGGTAATCAAACCTTATTACAAACCAGTAGCTGTCCTTATTATAGTCATATCTCTTTTATTTACAATAAAAGTTTTACCGAGATATGACGCATTTAAAAAATGGGAACGAACATTTTATTTCACAAAGTTAGGTTTATATGAAAAAGCTGAAGGCGAATATGAAAATTTATATGAGACACTTGAATATAACGGTGAATTTCTTTTTAACTATGGTGGTATATTATTAGCTTCTGGCAAACACAGGAAAGCAATTATTTTTCTAGAAAAATCTAAAAAGAGGTTCTGCGATCCTAATATATACCTAGCACTAGGACAATGTTATGAATTTCTCGATAATTATCAACTTGCTGAAGAAAATTACATTCACTCAAAGTTTATAATTCCTCACAAAGTTTATCCCAAATACCTATTGGCTAATTATTATAAAAGAAATAATAGAATTAATGAAGCAATTAAAATAGCTGAAGAAGTATTGGAAACAAAAATAAAAATAAAAACTACCGCAGCGACAGAAATAAAGAAAGAGATGAAAGAACTAATAAAAAAGAATAAAAAAAACTCCCAGAAAATGGGAGATATTTATTTATAATAAACATAAGGAGGTGCTATTTCTGTATTTGCAAAAAGCAGGGCAAAAAAGGCCGGTAGAATTGTCGGTATTGCTCTTTTCGTCTTCCTAATGGTTTTCAGTGTTAGATTTTCTCTCGGGGAGCATTCAAACGGAGATATTGATTTGTTCGGACTGAAGGTATCTGTTACTACTACATCTACTTACGCTACTAGCCCTTGTGGCGGACCATACTGTAGTGAAATAGGATGTGGATTATGGGGATACGAAGTTTGCACTTTTATGTTGTGTAATCCTGGGTCAGGGGGTTACTATTGCATGAAGCATATATATCCGTAATTTTCTCGGCTCCTTGTTTAATTTTACAAGGGGCCAATTTTAATTAAAACATAGCACAATATTTTTATGTGTTGGAAGCAATGTATAATTTGAAATTTCTTTTCATAAGGTATTCAAATGAATAAAAATTATATAACATATCTACAAAGCATAATTTTCCTTCTCACTCTTTTGTTCTATTCATGCGATAGTAGAGAAGATCAAACAAATAATTTATCTCAAAATTCGAATCCGGATGAATATGAAAAGATAGACGTAAAAATGGGCGCTAAAATAGAAAAGATTTCATTGAATTATAAAGTATATCCTCAATTAAAGGCTGAAAGAAATTTCATAGATATACAAACAAAGCGCTTATTTAAGATTGGCGGCATTGACGACACTATCTTTTATGCAGCTACTATCATAAGATCAGATAATTCAGGAAATGTTTATGTACTCGATATGGGCGGTTGTTCTGTTAATAAATTTAATAACGAGGGAGAGTTAATAAGAATGTATGGTAGGAAAGGACGAGGTCCACGTGAGTTTATATCACCGTTCAGAATAGACATCCTTAATAATGGGAAGCTATTAGTATTAGATATAAACCTAAGAAAGTGTGAAATATTAAGGTGGTAAATCCAACCAATTTCTTCTTACCTCAATGCCTATTGGAGCGTGTTATATTGATTCAATGTCTTTTGCTACCCTTCAAGTGATGAATCCATTCGATTATTCTTCAATAGTGAAATATAATATTGAGGACGGGAGTTCCGAAGAATGTCAAAATCTTATAAAAGTTGATGATAATCTAAATTTAGGAATGTTGACATTTTTGCAAGGAGATATTCTAAATGTTGATGATAAAAGTTTCATTTATGTACCAATGTATATGAACCATTTCGTAAAATACTCAAATGTTGGAAAAATTATATATGCACGAAATACAATAGAAGATATACAATTACCATCCATAGGAACAAACGACAGCAGATTAACTGATTTTAGATTACCTGATGAATATCGTTCTTCTTTATTTGCATTCACTGGAAATCATAAACTCTATAATGTAAACTACCAGGCAATAAAAAGAAAGGCCAAAAGTACTGATTTTACGATAGATGTATATAATCTTTCTGATGGTAAGTATGAATACTCTTTTATATTACCGGATAAGAAAAAATTGCTTTATATCTATATGGATAAAGAAAAACTATATTTATTAAATAATGAGCAGGAGTTAGAAGTATTTACTTATAAAATTGATGAATAATATGAAGTTTAATAATAAATTAATATCTTTTATAATCTTAGCTTTAGTTATTTTGGATATTTTTCTGCTCTTTAGAGGTGTTCAAAAGGAAGTAATTATTTCGGAACTTGAGCGGCAAGTTACCTATCTTGAAAATTCTAAAAACAACTATAATATTCTTTCAGAAGTCAATTCAAAACCTTTTAAAATTGTTAATACCAGCAATTATACACCTGCATTAAATTTGATTACCTTCTTAAGCGAAGATGTTTGTGGAACTTGTCTGAAATCTGAAATTAAATTTTTAAATGATATTAATAGTAACTACAGTAGATATTTAAGAGTATATTATCAGGGGAATCCGGACTATTTCAAAGATTTTCACCCTGAATTTAATATTATAATATTGGATAGTATTAGAAGCAAATTTAATTTACCTATTGCCATTGATAACCCTGTATCTCTTCTTGTCGATGAAAACGGATGCGTTTATTCCATTCATAAAGCAAGGAATGGTAAATTAGAAATTTCGAAAAATTATTATAATAGTGTTACTTTTTTATTTAATGCGATTTATAAAAATAATTGAATTATTAAATATTCTTTATAAACTTATTCTTAGCCATCATTGTTTTAATAATCGCTCTAATTAACATATTAGACAAAATATTTTTCTATCATCTTCTTTTAAACTTTATATGAAGATGAATGAGAAGAATAATTATTATATGTTAAGAAAGTAGAATCGTTTATTATAAGATAGAACAAATAAAAAATCTACATTAAAGAGAGAGCTTAAATCTATACATAGTTGTTGCTTAACATTTTTTAAAACAAAAATTCTTCTAACAGAATTAATGTGGAGAACTCTTAATAATTAATAAGATAGTATTATCGGTTTTATTCTTTTTTTTCCTACCAATCACAATGAATAGAGTGAAAATTCTTTATATTAATTCTCAGGATAATCCACCTTTTCTGGTTAGTACAAGTGATTATACTCAAAAAAATTTGGGTAGTCTAGATAAAGAAATATTTATGAATAATCTTACTAAGCTCAAAGGGAACACCTTATTCATTGGGCGGCAACTCTGCAGAAACCGGTTTTGATTGTTCCGGTCTCATAGTGTTTTTATATAATGAGATTGGATGTAAATGGTTTAGGAATGGGGCATATCTCGTAAATGATGTTGATGCGGATAAGATATTTCGCTATAATTCAGAATATATTCAAGATATTAAATCTTTAGAAAAAGGGGATTTTATTTTTTTTGACGCTGATAGCAATGGTGTTATAGAACATGTCTCAATTTTTTTTAATTTCGATAATGAAAAGAATGTCTGGGTTTGGGATGCGTCAGATTATCCGGATGGGAAAAAGGTAAATATGGTCTCATATAGAAAAATAAACAATTTGTTTGGTAAAAATCCCTTTTTCGGAAAACCGTTAAAAACAATTAAAGTTACTCCATACTTGAGATATTTATGCCTTCCTTAGAGCTCAAAAAAATTCAATAAATTTTTGTATGGATTTCCAACAAAACTTAGTTTAAATCGTCTTTAAAAGAAAAAGACGATTATTTTTTATTATTTTTGCTTTACATAAGTTTTTATTTTTGCGGGGAATTTAATATTTGTCAATTTCTCAAATTTCAATATCACGTCCGGTCTCAACCGTAATGCTTTTTCTGGCGTTGGGATTTTTGGGCTTATTTGCATTCAATCAGCTTGGGATTGATCTGCTGCCGAATGTTTATCTTCCGCATCTTGCTATCCAGACAACTTACCAAAACGCCACGCCCGAAGAGATTGAAAAACTTGTAACCGAACCTTTGGAAGCCGCGGTGGGAACGGTAAACGGAGTGAAGAAAATATCTTCCTTATCCAAAGAAAATATATCCGTAATTTCAGTAGATTTTGTGTGGGGAACGGATATGGATATAGCGCTCCTTCAACTGCGGGAAAAATTAGACAATGTAAGTTTCGCTCTGCCGCGCGAAGCCGGAAGACCGACGATAATCCGCGCCGATCCTTCCGCTTCGCCGATTCTTTCGCTCGTTCTTTCGTATAAAAAGAGATCGCGGGAGAACGAATTCAATCCGGACGTTATATTTGTAGATCACGGTTCATCCGAACAAGAAATAGAAAAATTAATTGAATTAAAAGAAAACGCGCGCGTAACTTTTAAACGACGCTTAGAACAGATAGACGGAGTTGCGCAGGCGCTATTAACCGGCGGAATTGAAAGGGAAATTATTGTAGAGCTGGAGCCGGTTAAATTACGGAATTATAATATTACTTACGGCGAAGTATCTCAGGCGCTAAAATCATCCAATATTAATCTGCCCGCGGGCAAAATAATGAAAGGTCTTTTCCGTTATTCTTTGCGCACTTTCGGCGAATTTACGAATACCGAAGAAATAGGGAACACGATAATTAAATATTCCGGAAACGGTTCGGTAATTTTTCTAAAAGATATTGCAGATATTAAAGATAACTTTAAGGAAAGAGAAGGATTAACGCGCTTAAACGGCTCTGAAACAGTCGGAATTTTAATTTATAAACAACCTGAAGCAAACACGGTAACTATTGCCGAAAAAGTTAAAGACGTAATAAAAATATTGCAGAATGAATATCCGGAATTTGAGGCGCTTATTGTTTCGGATCAATCCGGTTTTATTGAAGACGCGATAGCCAACGTTAAACAGGAAATTTTATACGGCGGTATTCTTGCAACGCTGGTTCTTTTTTTCTTCCTCGGCAGTTTAAGAAATATATTCGCAATCGCGGTTACAATTCCGGCGTCGCTTGTAATAACAATTCTACTGATGTATTTATTTCAAATCAATTTTAATATAATTTCCCTGGGCGGAATAGCGGTCGGAATAGGAATGCTTCTCGATAATTCAATTATTGTTATCGAGAATATAATGCGGCACAGAAAAACCGGACTGCCGATGCGGAAAGCGGCTCTTATCGGCGCGCAGGAAGTTTCGATGCCGGTTGTTGCCGCTACGCTTACAACTATTGTAGTGTTTCTTCCGCTTATTTTTGTAAGAGGAATTTCCGGCGAAATTTTCAGAGACCAATCGCTTGCTATTGTATTCTCCCTTTCAGCGTCTATTCTCGCTTCGCTTACGCTTATTCCGATGATTGTTTCGCGCAAAAGTTTTATAGAAATTGAGAAGTCGAAATATCAATCAAATTACATCCAAATAGAAAAACCGGCAAATCCGGGCTTCGTAAAGAAAACAAGATTCTATGCCGCTCTTCCATTCAAACTTCTATTTAAAGGATTGAAATACTCAGCCGTTAAAATATATCTCCGATCGTCGGATTGGTCGGAAAAAAGATTTAACAAATTTTTTCTTTTTATAGATGAACGGATGGAAAGGTTAATTTTTCATTATGAGCGGCTTCTTTTATGGTCGCTGAATAATAAAATAAAAGTAATAGCCGTTTCCGTAATTCTTCTTATTCTTACCGTTCTAGCAGCTTTGGATATTAAGAAGGAGTTCATCCCGGAAGCGGCTCAGGACGAATTTATTGTGGAGCTAATTTTCCCGGAAGGAACCTCGCTTAGAGGTAACGCGGAAATAACTTCCAGCATCGAGAAAACGATCTTAAAAATTCCGGCTGTGCAAAATATTGTATCCAACATCGGGCGGGTTAACGAATTCGACTTTTTGAATAAGGAACAGATCTCGGTAAATAAAACCAATTTAATCGTCAAATTAAAATCTTACAAAAATTATTACTCCGCGCGCGAAAGTATCAGAAAAGCTCTGGCAAATCTTTCCGGAATTGATTACTCCTTCAAGCAGGTTAAAACCGGTTTTTCGCAGATGGTTGCTCCTTCCGAATATGATATAGAAATAAAACTGAAAAATAAAAATATAGAAAACGCGATTCAGAAAGCCGAATTGATAACCGCCAAAGTTGAAAGAGAAAATATTAAAGGAATTAAAGAAATTGTTTTGGGTTTGGAAAAAGGACTTCCGGGTTACTCCGTAAAAATTGACAGGGAAAAGATACACGCTTACGGAGTAAACATTAACGATGTGGTAAATACGATTGTTTCGATGGTGAAAGGAATGGAAGCTACATATTTTTCTGATTTCGATAAAAAGGTTGCCGTGCGCGTTACTACCGGCGAAGAAAATAAAGATAATGTGGATAAAATTTTATCGGCTGAAGTTAAATCCAATGACAGAAAAGTTAAAATAAGCGCTTTAATAGATCTGGAAAGAACCGAAACTTACGCCGAAATAAAGCGGGAAGATCAATCGAGAATACTTTCGATTTATGTTGACGTTGAAGATGAAAATGTTGAATCGGTTGTAAATTCTCTTCAAAATTTAATAAACGATCTTCCGAAAACTAAGGAAGAGATTATAACAATCGGCGGCGTAAACGAAGAAATTGAAGCATCTTTTTCCAAACTTTATATCGCCTTATTAATTTCCGTTTTGCTGATGTATATGATTCTCGCATCGGAATTTGAATCTTTACTCTATCCTTTTATAATTATTTTTTCCGTTCCGTTGGGTTTGGTTGGAGGTATTTTAATTTTATACATAACGGGCGAAAGTTTAAGCATAATTTCGTTAATGGGATTGATTATTCTGGTAGGAATTGCCGATAACGACGCCGTTGTAAAAGTGGAATTTATTTTGCGCAAAAGAAAAGAAGGCTTAAATGTGCAGGATGCGATTTTACAAGCGGGATACGACCGTTTTCGTCCCATTGTAATGAATAGTTTAACCGTAATATTCGGTTTCATCCCGATGATGATTGGAATCGGCGCGGCTACTCAACTGCGTATATCTCTCGCGCTCGCGGTCGCAGGCGGATTAATTTCCGCGACTATTTTAACTTTAATAATAATTCCGGTTCTTTATTCAATTTTGGAGAGGTATTCTAAAAAGTAACGCAGACTTTCCAGTCTGCGGCTTTTGATAAAAGTAGAGATTATATCAGAAATACAGACGATAAATTGAAAGAATGGAGATAAAAGCCAAAGGGGTGAAGTTGTAATTAAAAACTTTTTTTTGATCTTGTTTTACAGCCCATAGGTTTAGCTATGGGAGACTAACAAAAATAAGCTATTTAATTTATCTTTTTGCTTTTCAAAGTTAAATTTTGCGACCTCACCCCAACCTCCCGACAAGTCGGGACAGCTCTCTCCTTATCAAGGAGAAGGGGAGATACAGCGCAAAAAAACTTCCCTCTCCTTAACAAGGAGAGGGACCGAGGGTGAGGTTGAAAAGAGCTATAAACCAAAAAAACTAAAATAAAAAATGAAAATCAAACTAACTTACATACTAATCGCGTTTTTTGTAATTGCGGCGGCAATTGCCGGAATGATAATCATCCAAAATAACAACAAAACGGAAGATGAAATCGCCGGGGGAAATGTGGAAGTAAACTATGAAAAACTGGACGACGTAGTTTTTAAAGTCCAAACTGCGGATGCATTTACCGGAGATCTTATTAAAACTACAAAAGCTAACGGTTTGGTAAGAGCGGCGCGGGCAATCGAAGTCACTTCAAAAATAAACAGCGTAGTTGAAAAAGTAAATATTTTTGAAGGTAAGAAAGTTCAAAAAGGAGATCTGCTTCTAAAACTTGACGATAGAGAATTTAAAATTTTGCTTAACGAAGCGGACGATAAACTTGTTGAGGCGCGCGTTGAGTATTACTTCCTAACAAAATATTCCGTTCTCGATTCCACAAAAAACGAAGCCGCGCTCGCGATTCAATCGCAGCTTGAAGATTTGGAAGAAAAATATAAAAACAACGCATTGGACGAAGCTGTTTATAGCCGGCTTAAAGATAGTCTGGACCTTCAATTAATTTTTACCGGCGGAAGACGCGAAGATTTAATTATGAATAAAAGCGGAATAAGCCGCGCGCAAAACGCAAAAGAACGCGCTCTGCTCGATATTGAATATACCGAAATTACAGCTCCGTTCGGCGGAGTTATCGGCGACTTTCATCTTTCCGAAGGACAGAGAATTTCCAGCGGAGAAAAATTATTTAAGCTGATAGACAATTCAGAATTGCTGATAGATGTCGGAATTCTGGAAAATGAAGTAGCATTTATTGAAAAAGGAAATAAAGTAGAAGTGGAAATATCCGCTTTGCCCGATTCTCATTTTGAAGGAACTGTGTTATACATTAGTCCTTACGTTGACGAGGAAACGCGGACAAGCGAAATTACCGTAAAATTAAAAAATCCGTCCGCTAAAGTAAAACCGGGAATGTTCGCTTCGGTAAGTATAGAAACTCAAATTTTGGAAGACCGGCTTCTTGTTCCAAAAGAGGCTTTACTTGTTAGAGATAAAAGAAACCTCGTATTCCGGGTTGAAGACAGTCTCGCCAAATGGGTTTACGTCGATATCGGAGAAGAGAATGACGAATTTCTGGAAATAAAAAACGGCATAAACGCCGGAGACGAAATAATAATTGAAGGACAATATACGCTTGCTCACGACGCAAAGATTGATGTGGTGAATGAGTGAAAATCATTTTCTAAAAAATAAATGAAAAACCTCTTCTACATATTTATTTCCAAACCGGTTACGGCGGCTATGTTTTTTCTTGTAGTCGCGGTTGTCGGAATGGTTTCTTTGTTTAATCTTCCGGTCGAACTTTCCCCCGGCGCCGAAATTCCTAAATTGAATATAAGCGTTTCCTGGTTCGGCGTATCTCCGGAAGCTGTTGAAGCTCATCTTACTTCGCCGATTGAGGCGGAGCTCGCTTCAATAAAAGGAGTAAAGAAAATATCTTCCGTTTCCACCGAAGGAAACGCTTCTATCGACCTCGAATTTCATCCCGATACAGATATGGATTTCGCTCTAATCGAAATAAATGAAAAACTATACGCGATAAAAAAAGAACTCCCCTACGGCGTTGGAATTCCGCGGGTTTCTCCTTATATACCGGACGATTTTAAAGATTTACAGGGTTTTATCACATATACGGTTTCAGCAAATGAAAACGCCGGCGAAATAAGAAAACTTTTAAAGGAAAATATTCTTCTTCCATTGCTTTCGGTTAACGGAGTTTCCAACGCGGAAATAAGAGGCGGCGAAGAAAGAACAATTCTTGTTCTTATCGATTTTGAAAAGGCAAAGCAATTCGGCGTTACTAACGCGCAAATTTCGGAAGCCGTAGATAATTCGGAAGAAATTTTATCCGCCGGTTTCATAAAAAATTCCGGTTCTCAATTTTTCGTCAAAATTAATAATAATATTTCCGACGCGAAAATAATAGAAGAGCAAATTGTAAAAAACGTAAATAATACTTCGATAAAAATTAAAGATATCGGTAAAGTTATTTACGATTACAAAGAACCGGCGAGTTATTACCGCATAAACGGAAAAGAAACCGTTTCTTTAATAATAGATAAGGAACCGGGAGTTAATACTTTAAAAACCGCCGAACTGGTTACGGAAAAAATGGAAGAACTTATCCCGCTTTTTCCCGCCGGTTATAAAATTCAAAAGGAAATTGATAAAAGCGAAAATGTTAGAAACGAATTGGGCGAACTTTACAGCGGCGCCGTTTTTTCTTTAATTATTATTATTCTGCTTCTTCTTATAATATTCAGAAAAATCAGCTATACGATTATAATACTTGCTTCAATAGCATATTCGCTTCTATTTTCATTCGGGCTTTTTTATCTGTTCGAAATAACTTTGAACATTTTAACCATTTCCGCCTTTGTGCTCGGATTCGGATTTATGGTGGATAATTCGATTGTTGTAATAGATTATCTCGATAAATTCGAGTCGAACGATGGAATTAAAAAACTTGCCGTAAGATTAAAAGATATTTTCTTTCCGGTTTTCGCGTCAACCTTAACAACGATAGCGGTTTTTCTTCCGCTCTTATTTTTAACGGGCGAACTGCGCGTTTATTTTGAACAATTCGCTCTTGGAATTGTATTCACGCTCGCCGCTTCGCTTATTGTGTCATTTACAATAATTCCCGCGCTTTATATAAAATTTAAAAACCGAAAAGCCTTCCGGCTTAAACTTGTTCCAAAAACCAAATCAGCAAAGAATAAAACTCTTCATAAAAAAAGCTTTTTCTTTAAAAGCTATTTCTTTTTGATGAAGAAAATTATCGCCCAAAAAAAAATTGCGTTTCTTTTTTTAATTTTATTAATCGGACTGCCGGTTTGGCTTCTTCCAAGCAGAATAGAAACTCCGGTTGTTAAAGAAATCTACAATCCGATTTTTGATTCACAATTTTACTCCGAAGCAAAACCTTACGTTAATTATGCGTTCGGCGGCGCTCTTAATCTTTTCTTTAATCAAGTTTCGCGCGGAGAGTTATGGAAATATAATGAGCCGACATTTATAATTGTCCGGCTTAATCTTCCGCACGGAAACGAAATAAGCAGGATAAATAGATTAACAAAAAATTTTGAAGAAGAAATTCTCGTTTACCGCGATAGAATAAAAACGCTGACTGCAAATGTTTTTAGCGAAGAGAACGCTTACCTGAGAGTCGAGTTCGATGAAAAACAAAATAAGTCCGCTTTCCCTTACATCCTGAAAAATTATTTAAGCGTTTTCGCTTCGAGAATAGGCGGATTGAATGTGAGCGTTTACGGGTTCGGCCCCGGATTTTCCAGCGGCGGCGGAACGATGATTTCCAATTCAGTTATTGTTAAAGGATTTAATTACGAAAGAATTAAAGAAATTGCGGAAGAATATAGAGAAATGATCTCCAAAAATCCGCGTATCGATAATATTGATATCGATAGATCCTTAAGTTTTAGAAATAAAGATATGTTCGAAATTGTCGGCATTATCGACCGGCAGAATCTTGTGAAAAATCATATTTCCGTGGATGAAATTTTCAATACAATATCCAAATCTACAAGAGGAAATATCTCCCACAATAAATTTAGCGTCGGGAACGACGAGATTTCATATTCAATTAAATACGATAATTATGATGAAATACAATTGGACGAAATTAAAAACGCCATAATTTCCGCAAACGGCGACGGTTATTTTAAAGTGGGCGAGTTAATAAATTTTGAAGAAAAAAAAGTTCTTAGCGCAATTAACAGGGAAGACCAGCAATATGCCAGAATGATATCCTTCGATTATAAAGGTCCCTATAAATACGGAAAAGAATTTGTAGATAGAACGATAGAAAATATTTCTATTCCGGAAGGATACACAATTGCGCCGCGGGATTTTCAGTTTATGTTCGGCAAAGAAGAAGAAGCGGAAATTTTATGGATTATAATCATCGCCGCAATTTTAATTTTTATGATTTCCGCGAGCCTGTTTGAATCCCTTAAAAAACCGTTTCTCATAATTTCCATTCTGCCGTTTGCTGTTATCGGAGTAATTTTCGTATTCTATTTCACCGAAAACAGTATAGACCGCGGCGCTTATGCCGGAATGCTCTTGTTGATTGGATTGGCGGTGAATAACTCAATTATTCTTGTGGATTATTTATCCAAACATTTAAACAGCGGTTCCATTCAGAAGTTAATTGAATTAAGCTATGATCGGCTACGTCCAATTGTTACAACTACTCTTACGACAGCAGGAGCTTTGCTTCCTCTTTGGCTTGGCTCCGAAGCGGCATTTTGGAAAAGTCTAAGTATAAGTGTTATCGGCGGAATATCATTATCTGCATTGATTACGGTATTCTTCATACCACTATTTTATTCTTATTCTACAAAAATATTTAAAGATTAGCAGAAGCATCTAATAAATCCTCGTTTTAACTTCAGCTTCACAACCTCGCCCTCCGTCCTGCTATAGAAATCCCTTCGAGATCGTCCTTAGTATGGAGAGGGAAGTCTTAAATTAATTACTCATTTTTTCTCCCCTCCTTTATAAGGAGAAAGCCCTGTCCCAACTTGTCGGGAGGGCGGAGGGATGAGGTCGTATATTGAATTTTCTTTTCTGTTTTATAAAAAACCTTATTTGTATTTTCTAATAAACCTTCATTTTAATTTAAGTTACTTCGCCCTCGGTTCCGCCATAAGCATCCCTTCGGATCTCTACTTGGTTAGGATAGGGAATTTTAAGAAATAATTATCCATTTATAAATTGAAAGTGTGTTGAAATTAAATTATTATTGAAATAATAATGGGAGGGAAATATGGAATCAATTAAAATCAGAAGAAAAATTGATTCTCAAGATTTACATATTGAAGAATTAGAACCTTTAATAGGTCAGGAGGCGGAGATTATTATTATTCCTATCCATAAAAAAAGTAGATTTTCACATAAAGAAATTATGAAATTAGCAGGTTCTGTCACTACTGGAGAAGATCCAGATATTTTTAAAAACCGTATTAGGGACGAGTGGAATAGTCGAATATGAAAATAATCTTAGACACAAACATCGCTATTTATTTTTTAAAAGGTATAAATAAGGTTGTAGAAGTTTTAAAAAATGTCGAAAGTTTATCAATCTCCTTTATTACTGAAATTGAACTTAGAAGCTACAATGCAGATCAAAATGAAATGAATAATATTTATGAATTTTTAGAATTCGTTGATGTAATTTATCCTGATCAGGAAACAGTGGATCAAACAGTCAAAATAAGGAAAGAAACAGGTATGAAATTACCGGACGCACCTATTTGTGCTCAATCAAAGCAATTGTCTTATACTCTTTTTACAAATGATAGACAAATATTAAATACAGATATCGACTTAAAAAGCTTTAACCCGTTTCAATAAAAAAAGCGGCCTTTTGGAGCCGCTTTTTTAACTTAATTTAAAAGAATCGGATTTTAGTACATTCCGTCCATTCCGCCCATACCTCCAGGAGGCATTGCAGGAGCTGCCGGTTCATCTTCTTTCTTCTCGTAAATAACCGCTTCAGTTGTTATAAGCAGTGATGCAACCGAAGCCGCATTTTCCAACGCTGTTCTTGTGACTTTTGTCGGATCGATAACACCAGCTTTAATAAGGTTTTCATATTTTTCCGAAGCTGCGTTAAATCCATAATCTTCTTTCTCTTCCATTACTTTGTTTAACACAACAGCGCCTTCAAGTCCGGCATTGTTAACAATTTGTTTCAATGGTTCGGCCAATGCTTTTTTAACTATTTTTACTCCTGTAGTCTGGTCTAGGTTTGCCCCTTCCAGATCATCAAGAACACTGATTGCGCGAACTAAAGCAACTCCGCCGCCAACAACTATTCCTTCCTCAACTGCAGCTCTTGTAGCGTGAAGTGCATCTTCAACTCTGGCTTTCTTTTCTTTCATTTCTATTTCAGTTGCCGCGCCTATTTTCAATACAGCAACACCGCCCGAAAGTTTTGCCAATCTTTCCTGAAGTTTTTCTTTATCATAATCGGAGGTAGTTTTTTCAATCTGTACTTTTATTTCGTTTATTCTTTTCTTTATATCTTCCGATTTTCCGGCGCCTTCAACCAAAGTGGTATTGTCTTTATCTATAACAACTTTTTTAGCGCTACCAAGATATTCAACAGTTGCATTTTCTAATTTGTATCCTCGTTCTTCGGAAATTACTGTTCCGCCTGTTAGAATAGCAATATCTTCTAACATAGCTTTTCTTCTATCACCAAATCCAGGAGCTTTAACCGCTGCAATCTTCAATGTTCCGCGCAATTTGTTAACAACCAAAGTTGCAAGAGCTTCGCCTTCCAAATCTTCAGCGATTATCAACAATGATCTTCCGGCCTGAGCTATTTTTTCGAGAACAGGCAGTAAGTCTTTCATCGCAGAGATTTTTTTGTCGTGAATTAAAATGTAAGGATCTTCCAAAACTGCTTCCATTGATTCCGAATCAGTGATGAAGTATGGAGATAAGTATCCGCGATCGAACTGCATACCTTCAACTATTTCAAGGTCTGTTTCAGTTCCTTTAGCTTCTTCCACAGTAATTACACCGTCTTTACCTACTTTATCCATTGCGCTTGCAATCAAATCGCCTATTTCTTTGTCGTTGTTTGCAGAAATAGAACCAACCTGGGCGATTTCATCTCTGTCTTCAATGTCTTTGCTTATCGATTTCAAATGCTCAACAACTTTTTTAACCGCAAGGTCAATACCGCGTTTCAAATCCATTGGATTTGCGCCGGCAGTAACGTTTTTCAATCCTTCGCGGAAAAGAGCTTGCGCCAAAACAGTAGCAGTTGTTGTTCCGTCCCCGGCAACATCACTTGTTTTGGATGCAACTTCTCTCACCATCTGAGCGCCCATGTTTTCTACAGCGTCTTCAAGTTCAATTTCTTTCGCAACAGTAACGCCGTCTTTGGTAATTGTCGGCGAGCCGAATTTTTTGTCCAATACAACGTTACGTCCTTTTGGTCCTAATGTAACTTTTACAGCATTAGCCAATTTATCAATCCCGGCTTTCATTCCGGATCTGGCGTCGCTGCTAAATTCAATTATTTTAGCCATCTTATTTTTCTCCTTTAGTTAATTAAATACAAATTTTATTGGATCACTCCGTAAATATCGCTCTCACGCATAATCAAATATTCCGTTCCCTCAATGTTTACTTCTGTACCGGAATATTTTCCGTACAAAACTTTGTCGCCGACTTTCACATTCATCGCAATTTCCTTACCTTCGTCTGTAATTCTTCCGGCACCTACAGCAACTACGGTTCCTTCAATCGGTTTTTCCTGTGCGGTATCCGGTAAAATTATTCCGCCTTTTGTTTTTTCTTCGGCTTTGGCCGCTTGAACAACAACTCTGTCTGCCAAAGGTTTGAACTTAAAATCTCCCATTGTACATCCTCCATTATTTTAATTTATTATCACTCATTAATGACGAGTGCTAATATATAAAAGGAACAGAGAACTATCAAGCGTTTTTAATTAATTTAACGTTAAAATAATATTATTCGGGAGTATTAGGTTATCAATAAATACAATCATATTTTTGATGCGCTTTCAGCAGAAAAGATTCAAAAAAATAAATAGCAACATCCATTAAATTAATTATTAATCTTCCGATAATAAAAACAGTAAAACTTTTAATTCTATCAGGGAACATAAAATGACAAGTTTAGATACAAAAGAATATATGATCGAAGAACTCCGTAACGCAGGAATTAAGAAAGACACGTTTACGAAGTTATCAATGCTGCAGCAAAAGTGTTCAGGATGCGATTTCATTTTTGCGGATACGGAAGAAAGTTGCTATTCTTGCTATAATAAAGAATTTGACCGCCAAGTCGCCGATATTTTTATTCATCTGCGAAGAAAAAGTTTAGCGGAAATTTGAAAAACATTGCACTAGAGAATTGAACAGAAACAAAAACATTTAAAAAGAATTGTAAAAAAAATTGAACAAGAGAATTGCAAAAAAGAAACTCTAACTATTGAACAAAACAATATAATCATTGGTAATCTGGACATCTCACACAAAAGATAGAACGCTGATCGAGTGGATTCAATTAATTTACATTGATTAGCAAAATCCAAATAATAATTTCTTCCATTCCCCGCTTTTCCGATTTTTACTATTCCCGTTTAACGTCTCATGTTTGACAATTAACAAGAATAATGTAACTTTTTCGCCAACAATCCGTCATAACAAGTAAAGCAAAAAAAAGGGAAACCTATGAAGAAGAAAACGATTATAAAAGCCTCTTCCGCAATTTTAATAATTGTGGTGGGATTTATCGGTATGCAAATGTTAAGTTCCACCGATAAACAGAGTGCAAAAAGAACTGTAGATCCGGAAGTGCGCACGGTAGAAACCGAAAATATTGAGTTCGGAGATATCACTTTAAATATAAATGGCAACGGATCAATCGCTTCGCAAAGAAATTTGTCTTTAATTTCCGAAGCCTCGGGACAAATAATCTATGCAAAAAATAATCTTAAGAACGGCACCTTTGTAAAAAAGGGGGAGATAATTTTAAAAATTGATCCGCGGGAAACTGAAAATAACCTTTATTCAATGCGGTCTGATTTCCTTACAGCTGTTGCATCACTTCTGCCCGAAATAAAATTTGAAACTCCGGAACTATATGAAAAATGGCATTCTTATTTCTCATCTTTAGATATTAATAAAGAAATACCGGAATTGCCCGAAATAACTAATTCGCAGGAAAAAATAAAAATAATCGCAAGAAATATTTTATCGAAATATTTTAACGTAAAAAATCAGGAAATATTTCTATCCAAGCATAACGTAACTGCTCCTTTTTCCGGTTTTATAAGATCGAATGGAGTTATAGAGAATAGTTTCGTGAGCAAAGGTCAGCATCTTTTTAATCTTGAAGATGCGTATAATCTTGAAATTGCTGTACCGCTTCTTGTAGATGAAATTAATCTGATTGACTTTAAGAATCCGCCAGAAGTGCGAATATATTCGGGCGAAAACAAAGCTGCCTCCGTAAGCGGAAAAGTCTACAGAAAGGATACAAAATTGAACGAGAACTCTCAAACGCTTAACATTTACGTTACTTTCACAAACGCAAAGTTAGATCCGCGGTTTATTTCGGGCAATTATGTAAATGTGGAAATTACCGGAGATAAGTTGGCGAACGTAGCTTCCATTCCGAGAAATCTGCTTAGCAATGATAATTATATTTATACGATGGAAGAGGGAAAACTTAATAGAAAAAAAGTGGATGTTTATACAATTCAAAACGATTCGGCGATCATTAAAAATACAATTCCGGAAAACACAACTCTCGTAAAAACGATTTTGCAAAAACCTTTGGTGGGGATGATTATTCAATCTTCAGATGAATTAGCGGAAGAAAAGACAGAAGACAGCAGCGATGAGAAAGAAGTTGAAACCGACGCTTTGGCTTTAACGGATTAATAAAGGGAAAAATTTATGAAGAATGTAATTCGATATTTTATAGAACATACGGCAATTACAAATTGGATAATGCTTGTAATTTGTATTGCGGGAATATTCGCTCTTTTTAATCTTAACAAACGTCTCGATCCCAAGTTTGAAATAGAAAATGTAGAAATTGATATTCCTTATCCGGGAGCTTCTGCTGTTGAAGTGGAAGAAGGAATAATTACAAAAATTGAAGAAAATCTTCGCGGACTTGAAGGCATAGAGAAGATCACTTCAGTATCGCAGGATAATTACGGATCTATTGATGTAGAGATAAGACCGGGCTATGATATGAATAAAGCGATTCAGAACATAAAAAATTCTGTTAATTCGGTTAACTCATATCCAACCGATGCGGAAAAACCGATTGTCTATCAATCCAGTCAATGGAATCGCGCGATAATGCTTAGTATTCACGGTCCGACGGATCTTTTTACTTTGAAAAAAATTGTAGAAGAATTCCGCGATGATCTTCTAAAAACGGGAAAAGTTTCCAACATAATGATGTGGGGATTGCCTTCAAGAGAAATTTCCATCGAAGTTTCGCCTGAGGATTTAATACGTTATAAACTTACAATTGAAGATATTTCTCAGGCTGTCCGCAATTCTAATCTTAACATTTCTTCCGGTTCTGTTCTTACGGATACGGAAGAAATTTTGATACGATCATACAATAAAAAATATGAAGCGGTAGAACTGGAAAATATTGAAGTAATTTCTTCAATCGACGGAAGAAAAATTCATCTTTCCGATATAGCGACAATCGAAGAAAAATGGCCGGATAATGTTTTTTATTCCGAGTACAACGGCAAAAAATCTGTCGGGTTTAACGTGATGTATAACAACACGGAAGACGTGGTTGAAATAAGCAGACTATCCGAAGAGCTTGCCGAAGAATATTCACAAAAATACGCCGGACTTGTGCAGTTCGATACATTCATTAAAGAAACAGACGAACTCGAAGAGAGGATTGATCTATTAACTCAGAACGGAATTTTGGGTCTTGTGTTTGTTTTAATTTTACTCGGACTTTTTCTGAATACTCGTTTGTCATTCTGGGTTGCGCTCGGAATCCCGATCTCGTTCCTCGGAATGTTTTTCGTTTTATGGATTCTTGATATCAGCATAAATCAGTTCAGCCTCTTCGGGATGATTATGGTGATAGGAATTTTGGTGGACGACGCTATTATCATTGGAGAAAGTATCTATTCTCAATGGGAGAAATACGGCAAATCTCCTTTCAGAGCTGCTCTTGATGGAACAATGGACGTTGTTAAACCAGTTACAATTTCCATCTTCACAACAATTATTGCATTTGTGCCATATTTTTATTTTTACGGAATGCTTGGAAAATACGTGTGGCAGATTGCCGCTATTGTAATTATTTCTTTGCTTTTTTCTCTAGTAGAAGCGCTTATAATTCTTCCCGCTCATATTGCTCACTCGAAAGCGCTAAGGATAAAACCTAAGGATACAAATTTATTTACAAGAATCAGAACCTCTTTAGATAAATTTCTGAACTTTTTCCTTAATAAAGTCTACAGTAAAATTTTGAGATTTTCTCTCAGAAATCGATGGGCAGTTTCGGCTCTGGTATTTGCTACGATTCTTATAATTGTTGGATTATTCCAGGGTTCTCATGTCCGAGCACAATTCTTTCCGGAAATAGAGCCGCCTTATGCGAGAATAATGCTGGAAGTTCCCGCTGGTATTTCCGCCGAAGTAGGGAATCAATTAAGGAATAAAATGATTGATAAGTCTCTCGCTTTCGGCAAGGACTGGGAAGAAACTAAAAATATACCAAATCCTATTTTAAATTATACTTCCTGGATGAACGGAAATGTCATCAACATATTTTTTGTACTGCCTTCATCTGCTGATAGAGATTATACGATCGGAGAATTCTCTTCCGAACTTAGCGAGTATATTGGTGAAGTTCCCGAAGCCGAAAATATTACGGTAGGTGGTTGGAACTTTGGGGGGACGCCGATATCTGTTCGTTTCCAAAGTTCAGATTATACGCAGTTGCTTAAGGCAAAAGATCTACTTAAAGCCGAACTTCAAAAAATTGACGGCGTAAAAGATATTAGGGACGATACACCTTTGGGAAATAATGAATTTATTGTAGAATTAAAACCTAAGGGGAAAGCACTCGGATTTACTCTGCGCGATCTAACTTCTCAGCTCCGTCGTGGATTTTATGGACAGGAAGTTATGCGGCTTCAGCGAGGGCGAGACGAAGTGAAAATATGGGTTCGCTTCGATAAAGAAAACCGGGTTTCAATAAGCCAGATTGAAAACCTGAAAGTTAGAACTCCGTCAGGCGAATTCGTTCCGTTCAAAGAAGTTGCGGATTATACAATTCAAAGAAGTTTAAGACGAATAAGACACGAAGACGGATCGAGATCGCTAACTGTTTTGGCAAATCTTGATTATTCCAAAAACGATCTTGCCGTTGTTCTGAAAGAATTAAATGAAAGCGCTATACCAGTTGTTTTATCGCAAGTGGAAGGGGTCGACAGGAGTTTCGGCGGTCAGTCAGAAGAAGTAAGTAAAATGGTTGATTCGATGACTTATTCAATGCTTATCGCGCTGCTGATAATGTTTACTATTTTAATGTTTCTACTTAAATCTTACTTACAGACATTATTGATAATGAGTTTGATCCCGCTCGGGTTAATCGGCGCGGTAATCGGGCATTACATCATCGGCATCCCGCTTTCGATACTCTCTTTCCTTGGAATTGTGGCTCTTGCGGGAATTATTATAAACGATTCGGTTGTGCTGGTGGATAAATATAATAATCTTATAAAAGAAGGAAATTCCGTTTCTGATTCATTGTATCAAGCGGGATTGGCCAGATTCCGTCCGATCATTTTAACAACTGTAACCACAGCCGCAGGCTTGGCGCCGATTATCTTTCTCACGAGTGAACAGGGACAATTCCTGGTGCCAATGGCTGTATCGGTTGCGTTTGGATTACTCTTCGGAACTTTTTTAACTCTAATAATGCTTCCTTCAGCATTGATGGTATTAAGCGACGTTAAAATGAAGATAAGAAGGAAAAAGAGCAGGGAAGAGTTGGAGCCCGCTTTCGCAAAAGTTAATAATTACAATTACGATTAAATTATTCCCCTTAGGCGGTTCAGCTAAAGTATTAAGAGCGTGGAACCTCCTTAAAAAACAAACGGACCGCCGGGGAAATAACTATTGCAAAAAAGAATTGCAAAAAAGAATTGAACAAGAGAATTAAACAAGAGAATTAAACAAAAGAATTGGAAATGGTAAAGAAGCAGCGGCGTCAGTTCCCCGGATGGTCGCATTTAAAATGCTAACCAAAAAATGGTTGATCTCAGGGGTGTGTTCTAAAACACCATTGCAAAAGCGAATGCAACAAAAATAATTTTAGCTAACACGGCTTATGTTTCGCGACTCCCTACTCAAGACTTACGATTTAAGGCTTTTCTACTGTTCTTTTAAAAATCACATCTACATTTTTGAGCATATTTCTTTCATCGAATACCGCTTTAATTTCTTCTTCGGATAAAAATTTCCGGGCTTCATCGGAATTCAGTAATTCATCTTTTAGATTTTTGTTTTTATCATTCCATACATTCATCGCGGCGGCTTGAACGACTTTGTAAGCATCCTCCCGCGTTAATCCTTTATTAACTAATTTCAACAAAATTGTTTGAGAGAATACGAGACCGCGCATTAGATTTAAATTCTTCTTCATATTCTCGGGATAAACCTGAAGATTCTCGATCAATCGTACCATCAGGTTCAACATATAATCGAGCAGGATACAACTGTCAGGAACGATTATTCTTTCAACCGAAGAATGGGAAATATCGCGTTCGTGCCAAAGTGCAACATTTTCTAAAGCAGCCATCGAATTGCTCCTGAGAAGTCTGGCAAGCCCGGTTACTCTTTCGCTGACAATCGGATTTTTTTTATGCGGCATTGCTGATGATCCTTTTTGTCCTTTGGAGAAATATTCTTCGGCTTCCAAAACTTCGGTCCTTTGAAGATGACGGATTTCAACAGCAATTTTTTCCAACGACGCGCCTATTAGCGCGATCACTGATAAAAACTCCGCGTGCCTGTCCCGCTGAATTACTTGAGTGGAAACCGGCGCCGGTTCTAAACCTAGTTTCTTACATACATATTCTTCAACTTCAGGAGAAAGATGTTCAAACGTACCGACAGCGCCCGATATCTTCCCGACGCTTATAGAGTTAACTGCGCGTTCTAATCTTGAGCGGTTCCGTTTAGCTTCTTCAAACCAGAGAGCAAATTTTAATCCCATCGAAGTAGCTTCCGCATGAATTCCGTGAGTCCTTCCGACACACAGAGTATGCTTATGTTCGAGCGCGCGTTTTTTAAGCGCGGCTATCAAATCATCCATCCCTTTCAGTAAGTGTTCACCGGCTTTTTTCATTTGATAGGAAAGAGCAGTATCCAAAATATCGGACGACGTCATTCCATAATGAATATGCCGAGAAGCGGGTCCAATATATTCGGCAACATTGGTTAAGAATGCTATTACATCATGTTTGGTGGTTTCTTCAATTTCTAAAATATTTTTAGTATCAAAATTCGCTTTGTCTTTAATTTCCTTTAAATCGTTTTCAGGAATTTCTCCCATTTTTGCGCGAGCTTCGCAAGCAAGAATTTCAATTTTAAGCCATGTAGAGTATTTAAAATCATTTTCCCAAATTTCTCCCATTTCGGGAAGCGTATAGCGTTCAATCATTTTCTTTTTTCCAATAACATTTGTTTATTAAAAGTTTTGTCGTTACGCAGAATTTTTACGTTAATCTTTTCTCCGCTCATGAACTCTTGTAAAATTCCGATTAAAGTATCCCGATTATTAATCCGGTAATGATCTATCTCCGTTATAATATCGGCAACTTCCAGTCCGGCCTTATCAGCGGGTGATCCCTTAGCTATATCGGTAATTATTACACCGCGGGAACTTGTAAGGTTATAATATTCAGCAATATCTTTGGTTATTGTCTGTATGCTCAAACCTGTCCAGAAGTCGCGGTCAACTTCGCCTTCTTTTTTTAATTCTGCGATTATTTTTTTCACTTTATTTAGTCGGAATAGCGAAGCCGACGCCTACATTACCCGCGGAAGTTCCGGCAGTATAGATCAATGTGTTTATACCAATTAACTCTCCTAAGCTGTTTACTAGCGGTCCACCGCTGTTGCCGGAATTGATCGCAGCGTCGGTCTGAATCATATTAACATAATATCTATCCTGCGAAGCGCCCAGATTCATTCCTGTTGCACTCACAACTCCGACAGTAACAGTCGGTTTATCATTAAGCTCGAATAAACCGAAGGGATTTCCGAGAGCGATTACCCATTCGCCTATTATTATATCATCTGAATTCCCGAATCTTATATAAGGCAAATCTTCCGCTTCAATTTTAAGTAATGTAAGATCTGTGGATTGATCGGTTCCGATGATTTTCCCTTCATAAGGAGTTCCATCGGTCATCGTGATAATTACTTTAATCGCGTTTCCTGCAACGTGATCGTTCGTAACAATATATCCATCAGGCGAAATTATAACTCCCGATCCGAGACTTTTTATCTCTCTGTTATAAACGCGGTCTCCGAAAAAATATCTGAACCAGGGATCGTAACTTCTTGGATCACGGACTTGCCTAACTTCAGTTACGTTTATTCCAACAACCGCTTGATGGACTTTACTTACTGTATTCGTTAGAACAGTTTGTCTTCGTGACGATATGCTGTCGTTAATATCACCCCGATTCATAGCAGGAATAATATCGGTTGTGTAATTGTCGTTGGAATAAAACTCTTTATCATTTCCTTTTCTAAAGATTGTATCGCTGCTGTAATAAAAAAAAGCAAAAACTACCGAAAGAATTAAAATAGTTGTTAGCGATGAAATGAAGATTATTTTAAACTGCTTCATTAATTTTTCCTTCTTTTAAAAAAGTTTCCAGAAAATAGTTCAATTAGAGAATCATAATGTCTCGATAAAATAATTATCAACAAAATTGAAATAGTTATTTTTAATGTTGTAAGACTCTCCGCGGGTGGAAGCGAATATTTATTAAGAATATCATCCGAAGTAATATAAATTGCCCAACTTAAAATTGTTGCTGTAATGTTTCCGAAAAGAATATTTCTTTTGAAGATATAAGCTACAATCCAAAATAAAAGCCAAAGTAGAAGAAGAACCGGAAGCAGAAGTACAGCGCCTCCGGCTGTAGTAGCCAAACCTTTACCTCCCTTGAAGCTAAGCCAGGGATTATAACAATGACTCAGAACAGCGGCAATTAGTGTTATCATCGGTAAAATAAAACTATCAGGAAATATAGATCGGATAATAAAAACTGCTGCTAATCCTTTTAGAAAATCAATTCCTAGTACCAGGAAGCCGAGACTTCTTGAGTTCGAAACATCATATGCATTCTTAGCTCCTACATTCGTTGAACCTGCGTTTCGTATGTCCAACCCTTTTGATCTTTTAATGATAAGATACGCCGTAGGAATTGATCCAAGCAAATAACCTGTAACAAAGCTAATAATATAATTCATACTCTTTTATAGTTTATGATAAATCACAAGAAAAAAAGCCTATCCAAAAATTCCAATCTTAATAATTTACAATAAAGTTTTCAAAATGTAAAAATATAGAGGGAATGCAGCCCTTTGTTAAATATTTTCATGGTGATATAAAGCTCCGAATTCAAAAATATTTACATCGAGTTGAAACTTTAAAATAAGTTTTTTTCAACTCATCGTACAGCTGCTGTTTTCCTCCAATTAACTTATAGAGTTGGAAAAGTGATTAATCCTTGCATTTCTTATTAATTACCTATAAATATAAAATTAAATATTTTTTATATTGCAGAGTTAATTTTTGAAATGAAGGAGATTTTTGATGATAAAATATTTGGGATCGTTTAATGTAATTCCGTCTTTGCCCGAAAATTTGGAATCGCTGCGCGAAATTGCTTATAATTTATTCTGGACCTGGAATCACGACGCTGTACAGTTATTCCGAAGGCTTGATAGGAAATTATGGGAAGAAACTAACCACAATCCGGTTATGATGCTGGGTAAAATAGATCAGGCTCGTTTAGAACAACGGGCAAAAGACGATGGTTTTATTGCTCATATGAATAGAGTTTATATTCAGTTGAATGTTTATATGCAGGAGCTAACCTGGTTCAAAAAGAATTATGGTTCTGAGAAAAATCCAACTAACATTGCATATTTTTCCGCAGAATTCGGATTGACTGAATGTCTTCAAATTTATTCCGGCGGTTTAGGTATTCTGGCAGGTGATCATTTAAAATCAGCGAGCGATCTCGGTCTTCCATTGGTTGGCGTAGGACTCTGCTATAAAGAAGGATATTTCCAGCAGTATCTAACTAACGACGGCTGGCAGCAGGAAAGATATGAGCTGATCGATTTTTATAATCAACCGATGAATTTAGTTTTAAAGGAAGACGGAACTCCTTTAAAGATTGAACTCACTTTTCCCGGACGGAAAACATATTTCCAGATTTGGAAAATCCAGGTGGGAAGAATTGCATTGTATCTTCTTGATACGAATGTCCCTGAAAACAATGAAGAAGATAAAAATATAACCCGTACACTTTATGGCGGCAATATCGAAACAAGAATGCGTCAGGAAATTGTTCTTGGTATCGGGGGAATAAGAGCGCTGCACGCGCTTGGAATTAAACCGCGTGTTTGCCATATGAATGAAGGACATTCGGCATTTCTCGCGCTCGAAAGGATACGATATTTGATTAAGGAACAAGGCCTTACTTTCGATCAGGCGAAAGATATAGGATTTTATTCTAACATTTTTACTACTCACACTCCTGTTCCCGCAGGCATAGATGTTTTCCCTAATGAACTTGTAGAAAAATATTTTGGTGATTATTACCGCAGAGAACTTGGTGTTTCCGGGAAAGAATTCTTTTCTCTTGGTACAATCGTTCACGATCGCGAACCATTAAATTTCAATATGGCAAGTTTGGCAATGAATATGGCTGGTTACGTTAATGGCGTAAGCAAGCTGCATAGCGTTGTTTCAAAACAAATGTGGGTGGATGGATTTAAAGATATTCCTTTTGATGAAATTCCAATCGATCACGTAACTAACGGAGTTCATACAAGGTCTCATCTCTCGGCTGATATGGATGAATTGCTTTACAGATATTTAGGTGAGAGGTTTAAGCAAAAGCCATCCGACAAAGAAGTGTGGCAGAGAATAGATGAAATTCCGGATGAGGAATTGTGGCGCACGCACGAACGCCGTCGCGAACGTCTGATAGCATTCGCAAGAAGAAGAATGATAGATCAGGTCAGTCAGCGCGGCGGATCTCCTGCGGAATTAGCCGCGGCTAAAGAAGTGCTAGACCCTTCGGCTCTTACTATTGGATTCGCAAGAAGATTCGCTACTTACAAAAGGGCGAATTTAATTTTCAGAGATTTTGATAGAATAGCTGATATTTTGTGCGATAACGAACGGCCTGTTCAGCTTATTATTGCGGGTAAAGCTCATCCGAGAGACGAAGAAGGGAAGAAACTTATTCAGGAAATCATCGGATTTGCAAAAGAGGAAAGACTGAGAAAACGCGTTGTCTTTTTGGAAAATTATGATATGAACATTGCACGCTACATGGTTGAAGGATGTGACGTTTGGCTTAATAATCCAAGGCGACCATTGGAAGCGAGCGGAACTTCCGGTATGAAAATTATTGCCAACGGCGGATTGAACTTCAGTGTTCTCGACGGCTGGTGGGATGAAGCATATCAAAGTGAATTGGGATGGAAGATCGGAAATGGAGAAGAATATGAGGATATTGATTATCAGGATGAAGTTGAAGCAAGGTTAATTTACGAGCGCCTTGAAAAAGAAATAGTTCAGTTATTCTATGACCGAAGCGACGATAAGCTCCCGAGAAATTGGATAACCATGATGAAAAAATCGATGAAAAATCTCGGTCCTGTTTTTAATACAAATAGAATGGTTCAGGAATATGCAGAAAAGTTTTACTTTGACGCATTCAGCAACAGAAAGATATTGATGGACAATGAATGGGAAAAGGGTAAAGAATTTACCGAATGGAAAAATAAAGTATTGACTAATTGGCATAAAATACGTTTTGTGAATATTGACGAAACAAGTAAAAACGGCGATATGAAGGTCGGTTCGGAATATGAAATAAGCGCAGCCGTACAACTTGGCGATCTAAAGCCGAAAGATGTCGAAGTTCAAATTTATTTCGGTAAAATTGAAGATAAGTTTCGGCCGAATGCTAACTCAGCTTTAACAATGAATTTCGACGAAGAAAATTCGGCGAACGGTTCATTTTTATATCACGGAAAAATATTAACACAAAATACCGGACAGTATGGTTTTACACTGAGGATTTTACCCAAGCACGATTTGCTCATTAATCAGTTTGAACTTGGATTATAAAATGGGCATAATAATTATTAACTCATAGAAAATGTTAAATACATAGGAAGAGGAATGAATAATTTTAAGGAAGTATCTCCTGACAAAATTAGAATCGCTGTCGTCGGATTAGGTTATGTTGGATTACCTTTAGCGGTTGAATTCGGCAAAAAATATAAAGTAACCGGATTTGATGTAAACAGCCGACGAATTAAAGAGCTGAAAGAAGGAACGGATAAGACTTTGGAAGTCACTCCCGAGGAACTTGCTGAAGCTGAGCATCTCAGTTTTACGGATGAGTTGGAAGAAATTAAAGATTCCAACATTTACATTGTTACTGTTCCAACTCCGGTAGATGATTCTAAAATTCCGGATTTAACCCCGCTGCTAAAAGCGAGCGAAGCTGTAGGAAAAGTTTTGAGTAAGGACGATATAGTAATTTATGAATCGACTGTTTATCCAAGCTGTACCGAAGAGGATTGCGTACCGGTTCTCGAAAAATTCAGCGGATTAAAATTCAATTCTGATTTTTATTGCGGATATAGTCCGGAAAGGATTAATCCTGGCGATAAGGAACACCGCGTAAGTACGATAAAAAAAATCGTTAGCGGGAGCACGAAAGATGTGGCAAATTATCTTAATGAATTGTACAAAAGCATAATCACGGCTGGAACACATTTGGCCCCGTCTATTAAAGTTGCAGAAGCGGCTAAGGTTATAGAAAATGCACAGCGTGATATAAACATCGGATTTGTAAACGAATTGGCAAAACTTTTTAATTTAATGAAGATTGATACTCTCGATGTTCTTGAAGCAGCCGGTACAAAATGGAATTTTCTTCCATTCCGCCCGGGATTGGTTGGCGGGCATTGTATTGGTGTAGATCCGTATTATCTTACTCATAAAGCTGTAAACTTAGGATACAACCCGGAAATGATTCTTGCGGGAAGAAGAATAAACGACGGAATGGGAGCTTTTGTAGCCGGACAGACAGTTAAATTGATGATTAAAAAAGGGCACAAAGTCAATGATTCCCATATCTTAATTCTGGGTATCACATTTAAAGAAAATTGCCCCGATATCAGAAATTCAAGAGTTATTGATATTGTTGATGAATTGAAAGATTTTAACTGTAACATTGATGTTTTCGATCCCTGGGCTGACAAAGAAGAAGTTAAAGAAGAATATGGACTCGATATTTTAAGCAATTTTGATGAAGTTGATCAGGATAAATATCACGGAATAGTTTTGGCTGTCGCGCACGATAAATTCCGTGAAATGGATTTCGGAAAACTGCGTAACAACGGCGCGATCGTGTACGATGTTAAAGGTATTTTAGAAAAAGACAAAATTGACGCAAGATTATAGATACATTTATATAGAGACGTTCTTAGGAACGTCTCTACTTTTATTATTCATTTCTTAAATATCCTACCGGAAAATCTCTCAAAACATCTTTTAAAAATATTTTCTTGGAAGATTCATATTCTTCGTCTGTAAAAATATTTTTAAACTTTACTTTTTCAAAGGGAAGGATAACATGTGTATCTTCCCAGTCCGTTTCTTCAATATTTTGTTCTGGATAAATATCCGTAAAGAATCTTGGCGCCAACGTTATTCCTATATTTTCATCGTCTCTTCTTGCAAAAGCAAAAATATTTCCGGAATATTTTCCTCCTGTTTCAAGACGTAAATATTTTCCTTCGGAAAACAATTTTTTAAGCTCACGCCTCTCATTTAATAATTTATAAATTATAAATTGTTTAGCTTGCCCGCTTTCCAAATTGGTTTTAAATTTTTTAACAAGCTCAGCCGCATCGGTTTTTTTAGTCGCGGCAATTTCTTCCAACATATTAATGCGCAACTCGTAATCAACCGGACCTCTGTTATCAGGATCGACAAGGGAAAAATTCCAAAGTTCAGAACCACGGTAAGTATCGGGAATTCCCGGAACGGTAAGATTGAGAAGAGTTTGAGAAAGGGAATTAAGAATTCCGTAAAACGAGATTTTTTTCTGAAAAGGAATAAAATCATTTAAAAATTTATTCTCTTTTTCTTGATTCAAAATATTGTCAATGAACTCAGTAAAACCGTTTTCATATTCATCATCCGGTTTTAGCCAGGCTGTATGTACTTTCGCTTCACGAACAGCTTTAATTATGTAATCCTTTATTCTATTCTTAAATTCAGCAAGATCATTATTGTCGATCGGAAATGATCCAATCAAAGTTTGATATAGAAAATATTCGTCATTTTCTTCCGGAATATTCCCTGAAGTATTTTTAAATCGGGCATTCATCTCATGCCACTTTAAAAGGGCAGCATTCCATTCATCCGGAATTTCCGATAGAACGTTTAGTCGCGCACGCATATCTTCGCCGCGTTTTGTATCGTGTGTTGATAAAGTGTTTAAAGAGTTAGGCCATTTATCATTCCTTTTTTCTAGAAAATTATGAAAGTCTTCAACAGCAAGACCGAACTTCCCGGGATTCCCCCCAACTTCATTCAGCGAAATCAATCTATTGTAGATATATAGTGTTGTATCCTCAAATCCTTTGGCCATCAATGGACCCGTAAGCTGCTGAAATTTCTGAATAAGATCGAGCGACTTTTCCTTTTGTTCTTCTGTGTAATAATCCGGAAAATTTTGCAATAGAATATTTTCGATGTACTTAATTTCGTTTACCAAAAGTTTGTTCTCTTTCAGAACTTCGCTGAATGTTTCGGAAGTATATCTCTTATCCTGATCGTTAAACCGGTCTTTACTGATGTATGTTCTGTAAACGGGAAATACGGCAAGAATTTCTTCAAGAGATTTTTTTAACGCGTGCATTGTAATGTCAACACCGTTGCGATCATTCAACGAAACTTCCTTTACAAGCGCTGCAAGACGTTCAACATCACCCGCCATTCTGGTCTGGATGATCAGCTTTTTTTTCTCGATAATTATTTTATTAAGATTTAATTTTTCTCCAATGAACTTAGCGTATATATCCGAAAAGATTTTTTCGTTTTCGGATTTGCAAAAGAAACTGTTTACCCGTCCGAGGAAATCGTATCCGGATGTTCCATCAATTTCCCAAAATTCGGGAAGCATCTCATCTGTTTCCAAAATCTTTTCTACAACGAGATAAATATCTCTGAAGCGAGATCTTAATTTGCTTAAATAACTTGTCGGATCGTACAGCCCGTCAACGTGATCTATTCTTAATCCATCTATTTTCTCTTCTTTAATTAATTTGAAGATAAGCGAATGCATCCGGCTAAACGTTTCGTCGTTCTCCATCTTTAGCGAGATCAGCTCGTTCACGTTAAAAAATCTTCTGTAATTAATTTCTTCAGAAGCAACTTTCCAATAAACGAGTTTAAAGTTTTGAACGCTAAGCAGATCGTCAAGCAATTTATAACTTTGAGACTCCGAACTCTCACCGTTGAAGATTTTTAAATTTTCATCTATAAATGCTTTTATGTTTTTATTCTCGTTGTAGATTTCCCAAATAAGACTTTTGATGAATTTGATTTGGTCATATCGCTCATCAATGTTTTCAACATCGGGCAGCGATTTAAGAACATATAGTATTCCCATATATTTTATTACGTCAGGATGATTTTTCCCATGTCTGTTTTTTAGTTCATCAATCCGATATGAGAGAATGTCGGAATAAGATTCCAATTTAACCGGAAGTTTAGTATCGTAATAATTTGCAGTAAAGCCGTTTTTGTCATACGTCAATTTGATCTTGCCGCTTTCCAAAGCCTCTTTATAATATTCCCCGAGAAACGGCGCAAGTACTCTCGGGCTTGGTCCCAGAAATGCAGAATACCATTCAATATCAAAATAACCGTGATAATATGATTTCTCACCGTTTTCCAGTAAATCAATAAGCATTTGATTTTCTGAATTATAAGCCATATGATTCGGCACAATATCTTGCAGCCATCTAATATTATTATTATGCAATTTTTTAACTAGAGATTCGAATTCTTCTTCGGTACCGATTTCCCTATTGATTATATTTGGATCAACAACGTCATACCCATGCTTACTTCCTTTTGAAGCTTTAAAAATAGGAGATGCGTAAAAATCAGTTACTCCTAACTTTGCCAAATAATCGACTATCTTCTCGGCGTCTGAAAACTTGAAATCGGAATTAAGCTGGACACGATATGTTGAGCAGGGAATGTGTTTCATAATATCCTTATATTTAAGTTTTGTTCCAATATTTCCATACTTTCCAGCCATTTAATAGCTTCGGTTTCTTTTTCTTCCGCGCGTTTTAAATAAGAAGGAGAATATTTTTTGGAAATATAAAAAAGGTTATTTTGCGCTTGCCAAACATCAAGGTCAAGCTTTAATTTGTTAATAATTTCGAGGGTAGTTTTTATTTCATCCAAAAGTTCAAGGTCTGACGGATTGTCTTTAAAGCGGTTCATCAGAAAATTTATTCTGCGACTCGCAACAAAGGCAATTGTTGTTTTATCAAGAATGACATTCCACTTATTCACTTCTTCTGTCAATCGGTTAAATTCATTCAGATCAACACCGTCTTTTCTTTTAAGGATTGAGCGGATCTTTTTATTTATCACTGAATCCACAACTCGTTTTATTGCGCCGGGGAAGGGAGTATCCATTTCAGACATCGCGATCATTATCGGATAATGATTACTATAAATTCTTTCGAACGAATAATCAATATCCGCAAGAGTCGGTTCCATTAATTTCTTAAATACTTTACGTTTTTCATCTTTAAACAGATGCTGCATTGTGTAGCTATGTTTTCCGTAATATTTATCGAGTAGTAAAATAATTCCCGTTATATTTATTTTATCCCATTCTTCTTCAAGCTCCTTTAACATAGTGTCAAAACTTTCTGCCGAGATACAGTGGCTTACTCCTCCGGTAACATTTTGATCGCCAAGATGAATAAAAGCAAAGCAAACATCCTCTTCGTCTAATGTTATCCTGGATTTCATTAAAATTTTACCGACTACAAGCTTTCTTTTCCCGGCTTCTTTCTTAGTATAAAATTTGTTTGTTATTTCATACGAATAAATCATTGTTTCATCATCATAATCGAAGAAAAGGGAAGATATGGCATAATGTGCGGCAACACGTAGATTGTCAATGATAGAGGGCTTTACATAATTTTCGTATACTTTATCGCCCGTTCCAACTTCCGGAATGTTACTTGGAATATCTTTCAATCTTTCTATAAATTCTTTTTCCAGATCGATGTCAAAAACCTTTTTCGAGAGTTGGATTGCACGCGCGGCGTATTTTAATACCTGGACTGTTTCCAATCCCGATATTTCGTCGAAGAACCAGCCGCAGCTTGTATACATAAGAAGTGCATGGCGCTGGAGTTCAAGGAGTTGAACTAATTTGGACATTTCTTCTTTAGAAATTTCTTTTATGCCGACGGCCTTAAATATCTTATCGATAGCCTGAGGATCTCGATTAAGAATAATATGTATATATTTATTCCGGAGTTCCCAAGGATCAACTCCAAACTTTTTAATCTCTTTTACATAAAGCGGAATAATTTCATCGCGCAGCCAGTCCAGAGCAAACCTAAGCGGAGCCCGCCACTCCTGCGTCCAGCCTTCTCTGCCGGTATTGCATCCGCAATTATTTCGCCATCGCTCAACTCCGTGAATGCAGCTCCATGAAGTATTCTCTATAATTTCAGCCTCATATTCGGGTGGATGTTTTTCCAAAAACTCACCGTAGATTGTGAGCTTAGCAGTATCATATTTTTCAATAAAATTTAAACAATACGCCAAAGCCATATCGCCATGTTTTTTATGATGCCCATAAGTTTCTCCATCGGTGGCAATGTGCGCAAGCTGCGGAAAATCTTCATCCGTGAATGTTCCTGCTAAGCGGTTTGCTAAATTTTCACCATTTGTAAGAAGATCCCCGAAGCCGAGTTCCTGTGAAATAGGTCCGTCGTAAAAAAATAGATTTATTTTTCTACCTGATGGAAGGTTGCATAGATATGCTTTTTTCGGGTCTACGGATCCATTAAAAACATTCATCCAGTTTTCATCTCCGATTTTACGTATGCGCGCGGCCTGTCTCGGAGCCAGGATTGTAAACTTGATCCCGTTTTCGGCTAACGTTTCGAGTGTCTCAATGTCAACTGCAGTTTCGGCGAGCCACATTCCCTCCGGGTCTCTTCCGAAACGGAATTTGAAATCCTCTATTCCCCATATTACTTGAGTCGTTTTATCTCTTTTATTTGAAAGCGGCATTATAATATGATTGTAAACTTGTGCGATTGCAGAACCATGACCGCTGAAATTCTGTTGACTTATTTTGTCGGCTTCTAATATTGATCTATAAGTTTCCGGTTCCCTGAATTCCATCCAGGAAAGAAGCGTAGGACCAAAATTGAAACTGATTTTTGAATAGTTATTGAGAATATCTTCAATCGTTCTGCTGCCTGCTAAAATTCGTGCAGCCGTATTCGGGCTGTAGCATTCAGCTGTTATTCTTTCATTCCAATCGCGGAAGGGATATGCCGATTCCTGAACTTCAATTTCTTCCAGCCATGGGTTTTCTCTCGGCGGCTGATAAAAATGCCCGTGAATACAAATATATTTTTCCATCTATTTTTTCTCCGTTGCCAACAGAATAAAACTCTGAGGTTTAATTTTTAATTTTATTTTCTCTTTATTTTTAATCGGTACGGAATTATCTTCTCCGCCAACATTATTTCTATTGTGAGCAGAATTCAGTATCAATCGAAGGTTTTTATTCCCCGAAGTGAACTCATGCTGAATCATTTCATCTCCATAATTGAAAAAGGCAAGGGCTTCATCGCTTCCGTTGGATCTTTTTAAAAAAATCAATTCGTTTTCCATTTTTATAACATCCATATTTTTTCTTGTTCTGTCTGTCAAGGCTGGTAATATTTTACGTAGTTTTATCAGCTCCCGGTAAAAGTTAAACATTTCTTTATGATGATCTTTATTTAATAAATACCAATTTAGCTTAGATTTTTCAAACGTTTCCGGTGATGCGGGGTCGGGAATTTCTCCTTTCCAGTTGAATGATTGAAACTCTGATTTTCTCCCTTCGCTCACCGCCTGCAGTAATTGTTTGTCTCCATGATCTACAAAGTAAAGAAATGGGTTCTCTTCTGCGTATTCTTCTCCCATAAACAATAACGGAACATAGGGAAGTAGCAGCATAGTTCCGGCCGCCAATTTCAAACTTTCGAAGGAAATCAATTTCGTAAGTCGTTCGCCAAAAGCACGGTTTCCTATTTGATCGTGATTTTGAATACAGATCGTAAACTGATCCGGAGTTCTTTCAATAGCGGAATTTCCGTGTCTTCTTTTTCTGAATGATGAATATATTCCGTCATAATAAAAATTTTCATTCATCGCTTTAATAAGATGATCAAGGGTTCCGAAATCATGATAGTAACCTTCGTTTTCTTTGGTAAGAGCTGAATGTATAGAGTGATGAAAATCATCCGCCCATTGCCCGTGTAGTCCGTATCCTCCAATCTCTAACGGATCGATTATTTTACTATCATTAAGATCGCTTTCTGCAATAAGGAAATATTTTTTCCCGGTTTCCGATGAAAGTTTTTCGACATTTTCCGAAAGCTCTTTTAAAAAATGTTTGGCGCTCATATCATAAATTTTATCAATCGCGTCTAAGCGCAATCCATCGATATGAAATTTATCAAGCCAGTAAAGAGCATTCGATATAAAATAATTTCTAACTTCGTCGCTGTATTCCTCATCGTAGTTAAGCGCCATTCCCCATGGAGTTCTGTATTCATCGGTAAAATAAGGAGCGTAATTGCTTATGTAATTTCCTTCGGGTCCCAGATGATTGTAAACAACATCCAATATTACCGCCAGCCCTTTTTTATGACATGCATCTATAAATGACTTAAAGCCGTCTACTCCGCCGTAGCTATTTTGAGGAGCGAAAGGATAAGCACCGTCGTAACCCCAATTCCTTTCTCCTGGGAATTGAGCAACAGGCATAACTTCCACAGCGGTTATTCCAAGTTCCACTAGATGATCTAATTTATTTATTGCTGAATTGAACGTTCCTTCTTTAGTAAATGTACCAACATGAATTTCATAAATAATAGTGTCTTTCAGTTCAACTCCGTTCCAGTCATTGTCGCTCCAATTAAAGTCATTATGATTAACTACCTGCGAAGCGCCATGAACTCCATCCGGCTGAAAGTTTGAAGCAGGGTCAGGGAATTCAACGCTGTCGTTAATCTTAAAAAGATATTTTGCTCCCGCTTTCGATTTTATTTTTTTACGCCAGTAGCCTTTATCAGTTTTTATTAATTCGTGTGTTGAGTCTTCAGGCTCGGTGATATGTACTGAGATATTATCTACCAATGGTGCCCAAACTATAAATTCGCAATATCCGTCATCATTTAAAATAGATCCGATGTTCATTTATTTTTCTCCGAGATATTTGTATTGCTCCGGGGGTTGGAGCTTGTGCCCAATATTTTTATTTTCCTTTAAAAAAATTTTATAAAGGTAATATTTTAACTTTTAAGTCTAGATTTTATATATAGGATAAATTCTTATGCTAAAATTCAATCTAATCAGAAATAAATCCTATTGAGTCGACCCTTTTTCTGTTAACCTTTAAACATATTATACATTAACAATTTCTATAAA
Source organism: uncultured Melioribacteraceae bacterium (assembly GCA_963821715.1). GTDB lineage: Bacteria > Bacteroidota > Ignavibacteria > Ignavibacteriales > Melioribacteraceae > CAWGET01. The sequence goes on along the minus strand of CAWGET010000002.1, from coordinate 162,863 downwards.
ACTTTTTATTCCTTTTATTGGGATTTCTAAATCGCCGTTTTCACTTAACCTGCTTCTTAGTTCTATGAACAATTTTTCTAGAATAAATATTCTGAGCAGCAATTCCGTATGATCATAATTTTCCGGCAGCACATCCGAGTATTTTACGGTCTCGCTGTATTTCTGAAGCATAGTTCCGCTCATAAACATCCACCATCTTTCAACAAAAGGTTCTAAATGTGAAACCTCCGGTTCCGATAATTTATATTCATACAAAGCCGAAAAAGCAGCAGAGTATAAAGACCAAACAAGAGAAGCCACATCTCGCAATGCCGATTTTTTTAATTTACGCTCGCTGATATAAACAGATTCAGGACCTTCAAAATTTATTATACTGTAATCCTTCCCGGTGAAAAGTATCTGCTTAAGTTCCAAATCTCCGTGAATTCTTATCTTCTTGGCAGAGATTTTCTGATCCAAAATTTTCCCGGCATAATTCATCAGGGTTACTTCTTTGTCAAAAAGATGAAATGCTTCTTCTTTGTTCTCTTCCGGCAGAGAATGAATCTTTGTTCGCAATTCCCTAAAAGTATTACGGATCAAACTTCGGAGCGATTGGAAGATCGATCTTTGGTGAAATCCGGTAAACTTCTCCGGAACAAATGAAGCGTCATCCATAATTGAATTTAACGCAAGATGCATTTCTCCCACTCGCTCGCCAAGCAGAGCCATCATCTCGTAAAAATTGTTCCCGACCAAATGGTGAATGAATGCAAAATCTCTCAAGTTGTTTAGGTCCAATGATAGAATGAAGGCGGTATGAAGTTCTTCCGCCGATGTTTTCTGAAGTGAATTCACATTATCGATGTATTGACGGACGGAATCGAACATATAATTCCATAAACGTCCTTGATTATAAGCATATTCTTCAATCAATCCGAGACTGAACCGGACGCTGTTCCCAACATTGTAATTTAATTTTCCGATATATGAAGGAATGCTTTTAAATCCGGAATAAAGATTAATTTTTTCCGAGGCTTCAACTCCGGGGTTGATTCCTTCTTCCAATTTTCTGTAAAGTTTAAGATGCAGTTTTTCGTCGTAAATTAAATTAATATAGCGCGAATCATTCGATAAAAGTCTGATCTGCTCCGCAGCTTTTTCAAAAATATCCTTTTGATCTTTCGCAAGATCTATGTTAAATGTTCCGGATTTTCCTTCGATCCTTCGGTTACGAGATATTAATCCGGCCAATGCAGCGTTGAATTTACTGCTGTATATTCCTTCATAAACTATTGCGTCTTTATTTTTTATTTTTGCGATTACTGCTTCGGGTTCGTTCAATTTAATCTCGTCTGCTTCTTCACCGGAACAAACTCCGACAGGAAGAAGATAATAGTGAGGAATATCATCAATGTAATCAATTTTAATTATCAGAAGAAAATCTTTACCGTATGTTTCGGGTATTTCTACCTTATCCAAAATTTCAATTCCATTATATTTTTTATCCCGGTCTTCATACCAGTCGGAAGTATAAATATGATCCGAGATTGCCTTAAGAAGCGGGATATGCTGCTCATTATAAATCTGGTTAAAATTTTCGGCTGATTCAAATTCCGGTATGTTTCTGCTTTCCCGCGTTAATTCAAGTTCTGTTTTCGGTGTAAGATTAAACCAAAAAAAATCGTAAGAATTCAGTGTAAGCACGTAGGGAGAATCTTTAACCACCGGGAAATTATTTCTGCTGAACATTTCCATAGGAGTTGAGCCGGCAAATCCCGTCAAGTCGAGCTCAACGTATTGCGGAAAGCGAGAAAGATTGGCAACAACAAGAATTATTTCTTCATCCAATTTTCTAAAGAAAGCTAAAATTTTTGGGTTAGAGGGTGATAAAAATTCGATCGTTCCGCGGCCGAAAGCTTTGTAATTTTTTCTTATACTGATAGCTGTTTTCATCCACCAGAAAAATGAAGACGGATTGCTCTGCTGAACCTCGACGTTAATCGCTTCGTAATGATATTCCGGATCGATAATTACGGGAAGATATAGTTTTTGCGGATTTGTATCCGAGAAACCGGCGTTCCGGTCCGGACTCCACTGCATCGGTGTCCTGACTCCGTTCCTATCGCCGAGATAAAAATTATCTCCCATGCCTATTTCATCGCCGTAATAAATTATCGGAGTCCCGGGGAATGAAAAGAGAAGTATGTTCATCAATTTAATTTTACTTCTATTGTTCTCAATAAGCGGTGCGAGCCTGCGGCGTATTCCGAGATTCAATTTGGCTCGGTTGTCTTTGGCAAAAAATCTGTACATATAATCGCGTTCTTCGTCGGTTACCATTTCCAGCGTCAGCTCGTCGTGGTTCCTGAGGAACATAGCCCATTGGCAATTTTCCGGAATTTCCGGAGTCTGTTCTAGTATATCGATAATCGGAAAGCGGTCTTCCATCTGAATCGACATATAGATACGCGGCATCAGCGGAAAGTGGAACGCCATCTGGCATTCGTCGCCCTCTCCGAAATATGCCACCGCGTCTTCGGGCCATTGATTTGCTTCGGCTAAAAGCATTTTATTACTGAATTTTTCGGTGATATGCGTATTTACTTTTTTAAGAAACTGATGAGTCTCCGGAAGGTTTTCGCAATTTGTTCCCTCGCGTTCGTAAAGATACGGAACCGCGTCGAGCCGCAAACCGTCAACCCCCATAGCAAACCAATAATCAATTACCTCTAAGAGCATTTTATGTACTTCCGGATTATCAAAATTAAGATCCGGCTGATGCGAATAAAACCTGTGCCAATAATATGCTCTCGCAACCGGATCCCAAGCCCAATTTGAAGACTCGAAATCGCTGAAAATTATTCTTGCCTCTTTATACTTTTCGGATGTTTCACTCCAAACGTAGTAGTTTCTTTCTTTGCTTCCCGGTTCTGCATTGCGCGATTGCTTAAACCATGGATGCTGATCCGAAGTATGATTCATTACTAGCTCGGTAACAACTCTTATATCCCGCTTATGCGCTTCGTCTAATAATAATTTAAAATCTTCGATAGTTCCGTAATCGGGATTTACACTCCAGTAATCCGCAATATCGTATCCATCATCTTTCATAGGTGACGGATAAAAGGGAAGCAGCCATAAAATATTTATTCCGAAATTTTTTATGTAATCCAGCTTTTCAATCATCCCCCTAAAGTCGCCGATTCCATCGCCGTTGCTGTCTCGGAATGCTTTAACGTGAACCTGGTAAATTATACCGTCTTTGTACCACAATGGATCGTCCTGAAGTAAAATTTTATCAGACATAAAAACCCTTAGAATATTAACAGAAAACTGATTGCCCTCAGTTGGAGAATAAGAAAATTATACACAAATGAAAAATTTATTGCCGGAAAAAACAATAATCAAGGAAAAAGAATAGTTTAGGTATTTTTTACTATATAATCTTCAAGTTCATCGATAGAGTGAAAAACAATGTCGCCATTCATCCTTAGAACTTCCTCCTTCGCGTAGCTATCCCAAACAACGGAAGCGACTTTAACTCCGGCGTCCTTAGCAGCTTTAATATCCGAAGGAGCGTCGCCTATCATTAAAACATTTTCCGGTTCAAGATCAAATTTTTGAAGAAAAAGATTTATGCCTTCCGGTGAAGGTTTATGATCTTTTACATCGTCGCCCGTTACAACCAAATCAAAATATTTTAGATAATTTAATTTGCGCAATGTGATTATTGTTGAATCTTTTCCTTTTCCTGTAAAAATACCGAGTGGAATATTTTTCTCTTTAATTCTAAATAGAATATTTTCCACGCGCGGAAAAGTTTTTACCAACTCGTCGTGATTATCTTCATAAAATTTGAAATAATCTTTTCTCGCATTCTCAAAATTATTTGCAGTTAACTCTTTAAGAATAACATCTTCGGTTGGTCCGAAGAAAGCGATCAATTCTTCTTCGGTAAAAATTTTCCCAAGATATTTATCAGTCGTATAGTTAAAAGTAGCAAAAATCAATTTGTTTGTTGAAGCCAAAGTTCCGTCAACGTCGAAAATAATTCCTTTAAGTTTTTCCATTTATTATTTCATTTTGAAGACGATGATTGTGCCGTTCATATTGGAAGCGGCTAATTTTTCTTCGCCGAATTTTTGAATTGAATGAACCCGCGAAGTTCCGGTAAATATTATTGGCGCGTGGTTCCCATTTTCGTTTATCGAATAAATATAACCATTTTTTCCTCCGAACAAAATCTTATTGTCAATTTCAATTGGTTCAGATGGCATAGTATCGAGACCGAAATTAATACCTGTCTTAGAAATTATTTTACCGTCTTTAGGTGATACGATGTAAAAATTATCCTTAACTCCCTTAACAAATATTTTCGAGCTGTCGTTTGAAATACCCAAAGATTCCCATCCCTGCATATCCTTGCGCCAGACAGTTTTCCCCAACAGCAAATCAACGGCGGAAACAAATTTATCCGGTGTGGAAATGAAAATATATTTTCCGTCCGTTTGAGGCACTACGGCGGCGGGAGAATAATAGAAGTTTTCGTTTTCCGTCCACTTCCATAGTAATGTCCCGTTGCGCGCGTCTATGCAGTAAAGGTATCCGTCCCAGCTTCCGAAAATGATTTTGTCTTCGATATAGAGCGGCCGGGTTTCGATCATTCCTTTAGCGCTCTTGTTAGTCCATAGTTCCTGCAGCGTTTCAAGATCGTAGCAATAAATATTTCCGGATGAAGTTCCGATTACAACAGCAGCATTTGAATTTGTGTTTTTCGGCATCATCAATTGTTTTGTGCCTTTGTAATCAATTGTTATCAATTGAGAAGTGATTGCGTCGTCAAAACCTATGGAGAGAATTTGCTCTCCGGTTTCGGCATCAAGGGTTGTAAGATCGCCGCGTACATTTCCTACGGCAACAATCTCGTCTGCGATTGCCGGCCTGCTTATCACATTGCCGAATGCGTCGTAATCCCATAAAATATTTCCTGTAGAATCGAAGCAGGAAAGGATACCTGATAAATCGGCAGAGTAAATTTTATCCTCCCAAGTTAAAAGCGGCGCTGAAAGAGTTGAATTTAAATTGGTTTTCCACAAAAGTTCAACTGAATCGGAAACAAAAAATTTTGCGGAATCAACATATTCAATTTTTGCAGTATCAATTTTTTTTATAGAAGCCCAAAGTTCCGGAATTGTATCTTTCCCGACTTCGTAAAATAAAAGAGAATCGGGTGTATTATGAACGATTGTGAATCCGTAACTATTTTTATTTTGTCTAAGTGTGGATCGGCCTGTAGCGCCTTTTATTCCGTTGAAGTTATGGATCTCGTTATTATGTCCGTGTCCCGTAAAAATGAAAGAATATTTTTTATCATACAAAATGTTATTTAACTCAAACCAATTATCTATAGAAGAATCGGGCGGATGATGAACTGTAACAAAAATCTCATCATAGCTGTCATTTTTATTGATGTTGGATTTTAACCATTCAAGATCTTCGGGTTTAAAATGTCCGCCGCCGCCGCGCATCGGAACGCCGGTATTGACGCCGAGGAATAGAGTATTATTTTGGATAAATGAAAATTTATCGTCGCCGAAAACATCGGAAAAACCAACGGTTCCGGTTTCGCTCCACTTAGTGTCGTGATTTCCGGGAATTATATGATAAGGAATTTTTAGTTTATCGAAAATGGATTTAGCTTTTTCAAGTTCGGATACTTTTCCTTTTTCGGCTATATCTCCGGAAGCAATCAGAAATTTTAGATCATCAAATGAATTGATAAGACCGACAACCGAATCGAGATCGGCTTCCGCCGTAGGATATCCGGTGTGAATATCGCTTATCCACGCGAATTTATATTCCTGTGCATGTGAAAGAATTGGTAAGAGTAGAATTATCAGAATTAATTTTTTCATAACTTTCGCTTTTTTATTCAAACATAATAAATTCAAAAATAATACACGAATGGTGGAAGAGAAAACTAAATTATTGGCAAAATTTTAACATGCGATGAACGTACTGTAAATTCCTTTCTCTTAATATAAGTAGAATATTTTTTATTCGAATATAAAGCGGAAGGTACTCTACTTCCAACACTCAATAATTTTATTAGATTGAATTTCCTTCTTCCAATGTGTATATTTTCGAGTTAAATAATAATAGAATACATGGAACAGATAAGAAATTTTTGCATTGTTGCACATATAGATCACGGTAAATCCACAATTGCTGACGGGCTTTTGGAGCGGACCGGTACGGTTACGGCCAGGGAATCGAAAGAACAGCTTTTGGACAATATGGATCTGGAACGCGAGCGGGGAATTACTATAAAATCCCACGCTATTCAGATGAAATACAAGGCTGAAGATAAAAAAGAATATACTTTTAATTTGATCGATACTCCCGGTCATGTTGATTTTTCCTACGAAGTTTCCAGATCACTTGCAGCTTGCGAAGGCGCCGTTTTAATTGTTGATGCAGCACAGGGAGTTGAAGCCCAGACCATTAGTAATTTGTATCTGGCGGTTGCGGCGGATTTGGAAATAATTCCCGTCATCAACAAAATTGATTTGCCAAGTGCGATGATAGATACTGTAAAACATCAGATTATCGATTTGATCGGATGTGAAGAAGATGAAATTATTTTAGCGAGCGCAAAAACACGCGAGGGGATTGACGAAATTCTTGAAGCAGTTGTGAATAGAATTCCTCCGCCGAAAGGTGACCCGAACGGACCGCTTCAGGCTTTGATATTTGATTCTGTGTTCGATTCCTACAGAGGCGCTGTGGCTTACATTAGGGTTTTTAACGGAGTGCTGAAAGAAAAGGACGATATAAAATTTTTCGCTAACGATAAATATTTCCAGGCGGAAGAAATAGGAGTTCTCGGTTTATCGCGCGTTAAAACAAAAAAACTAGAAGCAGGTAATGTTGGATATTTAATAGCGGGAGCTAAAGACGTCCACGATACAAAAGTCGGTGATACCGTTACGTTAGTAAAAAACGGCGCGGATAAAAGACTTCCCGGCTACAAAGAAATTAAACCGATGGTTTACAGCGGTTTGTATCCAACCAATTCCGATGACTACGAAGACCTTCGCGACGCTCTCGATAAATTGCGTTTGAATGATTCGGCGTTGTTTTTTATTCCGGAAACTTCCGCGGCGCTTGGTTTCGGCTTCCGATGCGGATTCTTAGGCATGCTCCACATGGAAATTGTGCAGGAGAGATTAGAGCGCGAATATGAACAATCGCTTGTAACTACACTACCTAACGTTGAATATATAGTCCTTACGAAAAACGGAGAAAAACTTATAGTCGATAATCCCGCGGAACTCCCCGAAGTCGGAGATATTGATAGAATTGAAGAACCGTTTATAAAAGCGCAGATTGTAACGCCGAGCGAATATCTGGGCAGCATAATGCAGCTCGCTATCGAAAAAAGGGGTAACTATAAAAATACCGATTATATTGATCCGACCCGTGCCGATCTTCAGTTCGAATTTCCTTTATCGGAAATAATTTTCGACTTCTACGATAAATTAAAATCTATATCGCGCGGATACGCGTCATTCGATTATGAATATATCGGATACAAAGAATCGGATCTTGTGCGGCTGGATATTATGCTGAACGGTGAGAAAGTCGACGCGCTTTCGGTTATAGTTCACCGCGATAAAGCTTATGATTGGGGAAGAAAGGTGAGTTCAAAATTGAAAGATCTTATTCCCCGGCAGATGTTTGAAATAGCTGTTCAAGCGGCCGTTGGCAACAAAGTAATTTCCCGCACAAATATTAAAGCTCTCAGGAAAAATGTTTTGGCTAAATGTTATGGTGGCGATATAACAAGAAAAAGAAAACTTCTCGAGAAGCAGAAAGAAGGGAAGAAAAGAATGAAACAGGTTGGAAATGTAGAAATTCCGCAAGAAGCATTTTTGGCAGTGCTCCAATTGGATTAGTTGAAACAAGCCAAACCGTGATTTAGTTTGAAAAAATCCAAATGGAATCCTGAAGGGATTATATATTTCCAGAAGTAAAGAGGACAGACACAGAAATAAATTATTATGGTCTCGACTTTATTAATGCATAATTGAAACAAAAACGTCGTTTCGGGTTTCTAATAATAATAAAAATAAAAAAATAGGAAGATGGATCTTGTCTAAAAATCCTGTGAACAAAAATTCAAACGGTTATCAAAAAAAATCATACGAGTTTATAAAAAACTTGCTCTTTGCACTGATAGCGGCTTTCCTGATAAAAAGTTTTTTAATCGAAACATCCCGGGTTCCTACCGGTTCAATGGAAAAAACAATAATGGTTGGCGATTTCTTATTTGTTAATAAATTTATTTACGGTTCATCGTCTCCGCGTAATATTCCTTTTACTAATGTTTCTCTGCCATATTTTCAACTTCCGGCTTTGGATGAACCGGAGAAAAAGGATATCGTGGTTTTTGAATATCCGGGAGACAGGGACGAACTCTATTCCGAAGATATTATGAATTATGTTAAAAGATGCGTCGCGGTTGCAGGAGATACTTTGGAAATTGTAAACAAAGTGATTTTTATAAACGGAGAAGAATTCTATCGTCCGACAAACATACAATATTTAGATTACAATATTATTCCCGCAGGAATTCCGCAGCCTGGGATTTTCCCCAAGGGAAGCGGATGGAACAAGGATAATTATGGACCGCTCATTATCCCTAAAAAAGGTGATTTAGTAAAACTAACACCCACAAATATTGAAATTTACAGGGCGATAATCGACAGAGATTTTCAGCGGAGAGTAGTTACGGTTGAAGGAAACCAAATTTACATCGACGGAAAACCGGCAGATACTTATCTTATTAAACAAGATTTTTATTTTATGATGGGCGATAACAGAGACGACAGTTCCGACAGCCGATTCTGGGGATTTGTGCCGCGTCAAGCTGTAATCGGCGAGGCGATAATGATCTATTGGTCTTGGAACCCGAGCATACCAATGGCGGATTTTTTCAAACTTCTTGGTTCTGTAAGATTAAACCGGATTGCAAAGTTGGTGAATTAATATGAAAAAAATACTTTATACATTTTTTATTGTTTTTTTTACAACTGCAGCGTTTGCTCAGAATAAATACTTTATTTATTTCAATGAAAAAGAAGTCACCGCAGGACACTTAAGCAAGTCGCCGGAGGCACTGCAAAAAGCGGAAGAAGGGTTATCTCCAAAAGCGCTTGAACGAAGAAAAAAAGTATTGGATGAAAAATATATCACATTTGAAGATTTGCCGGTTAATGAAAATTACATAGAAAAGGTAAAAAATACCGGAGCGGAAATCGTTCATACTCTAAAATGGTTTAACGCTGTTTCTGCATATTTAACAAGTGAGCAGAAACGTGAGATTGAAGAATTTCCTTTTGTAAAAAAAATTGAATCGGTGAGGAAACTTAAAGTTAATTTAGAGACAGGTAATTCATATAATGCCGTTACTCAATTCGGTTACGGCTCGTCATTCACTCAAATGGATTTATCTGATATTCCGCAGGTTCACAAAGCGGGAATTACTGGCGAAGGAGTTTTAATAGGAATTTTAGATACCGGTTTCAAATGGAAAACTCATCCGGCTCTCGATAGTATTGACGTGCTGGCGGAAAGAGATTTTGTTTTTGGTGATTCTGTTACCGAAAATGAATCCGAAGATGTTCCAACTCAGCACAATCACGGAACAAGTGTTTTATCACTCATTGGTGGTTTTCAGAAAGATAAATTTATCGGCTCTTCTTTTAATTCATCCTTTCTTCTTGCAAAAACCGAAGACTTAAGAGGCGAATCGAGAATTGAGGAAGATAACTACGCGGCGGCACTTGAATGGCTTGAAAACCGAGGAGCGGATATAGTAACAAGTTCTTTAGGATACAGCGAATTTGAAGGAGACGAAGAAGATTATACCTATGCGGATATGGACGGAAATACTACCATTGTGAGCAGAGCCGCAAACATTGCTTTTGATTTAGGAGTAGTAACGGTTACTTCAGCAGGCAATGAAGGGAACGACTAGATGGTCTTATATAACTTCGCCTGCGGACGCATTTAATGTCTTGACAGTCGGAGCGGTGGACGCCTCGAATAGAGTAACAAGCTTCAGTTCAAACGGTCCCACATCCGATGGAAGAATTAAACCGGAAGTTACGGCAATGGGTCAAAACGTATATGTGGCATCAGCTTCGGGCTCATATTATACAGGAGACGGAACCTCTTTTTCAGCGCCGATTGTAGCGGGTATTACCGGTCTCTTGCTTTCGGCTCATCCGCATCTGAATAACAAACAAGTAAGAGATATAATAATTGCTACGGCAGATAACTATGAAAGACCAAATAATAAAATTGGATATGGACTAGCTTCGGCTAAACGGGCGATTGAATATCCGAATGTTAAAGTGTTAGAAAATGACCGGCTACAAATAATAAAAACGTTTTTAAACGACGACGTAATCGACGCAAGTTCGGTTAGACTGGAACTAATAGATGAAAATTCAAATAATGTAGAAAATCTGGCGATGCAGAAATTGGGAAATACGTTCTTAGCCGATATTCCCGATGATGGTATTAGCGGGAATTATAATTTTAATATTTCCTTTAAGGATGCCGAAGGGAAAACAAAAAAATTGCCGGATACGGGAGTCTATACTTTTGATACAAGCGACTATTTGATAGGAACAGTTACTTCAGTAAATAATAATTTGCCGGAATCTTTTACGCTTCATAATAATTATCCGAATCCTTTTAATATTTCTACAACAATAGAATTTGACGCTAATCCGGATTTACCGGCTTCCTTAACTATTTACAATATTCTCGGACAGAAAGTTAGAACTTTATTTAACGGGAAAAGCGCCGCACGGAATATTTTAGTCTGGAATGGAAAAAATGACGCCGGAGAAATTGTATCTAGCGGACCTTATATTTATTCGCTGAAAATTGAAGGCAAATTATACTCAAAGAAAATGGTTCTTCTGAAATAGCGACAATAATAATCATTCCACAATAAATTGGCTCAGCACCAGTGCTTAACCGCAATTTCTTTAATCCTTTCTCTATTACTGATGAGAAGGTTTCTTATTCTTTTATTGCTTGCCGCGAATGCAGTATTGAAGCAGTATTGAGAAACAAGTTACGAGAAACTAAAGTAAATCTTTCGTCATAAAAGCATAACAGTGTAAATATCCACTCTAATTTTTTATCTAATTGATTTTTCTTTTTTTAATCATTTAATAAAATTTACTTTTTACGTGGAGTGAGTTATATTAGAAAAAGTTAATCTTCTTAAAAAACATGGAATGTTATGGACCAAATACTTTATCCTTCGCAGATTAAATATCTTGAAAAACTCCGCAAAGAACCGTCTGAAGTTATTAAAGAGATGGAAGAATTCGCTTCCAAAAATAAAGTTCCCATTTTAGATTGGAACGCGGCTGAATTGCTCGAACAATTAATTTTGCTGAAGCAGCCTAAATCTGTTTTGGAAATTGGAACTGCCATCGCTTATTCTTCAATAAGAATCGCTTCTAAATTAAGTAAAAAAAGTTCTGTCGATACTATCGAGATAAGTAAAGACAATGTGGAAATAGCCGAAAGGTTTATTGATAAAGCGGGCTTGGACGAAAAAATAAACATAATTTTCGGAGACGCGCTGGAGGTTCTTCCTAAATTAGATAAAAAATATGATTTTATTTTTCTTGACGCCGACAAGGAAGATTACGAAAAATTATTTTATTTCGCGCTGATGCTTTTAAAAAAGGGAGGAATGATCTTTATCGATAATCTGCTTTGGCACAGTTACGCCGCAAAATCGAAAGTCCCTGCAGCTTACAAAGAATCGACTAAACATATTCGCGAATTCAATAAAATATTTTCAACTCAATATTCTTTGGAAACTACGATCATTCCAGTAGGAGACGGAATCGGTTTGGGAGTTAAAGTAAAATAGAAATTGGCGCTAAAGACACCGGATGATTTTGTTATTAAATGGAAGGATAAAGTGGGACTGTCATCAAAATCTAAAAACAGGACAAGAATTAGAAGACAATAGATAGAATTTCTTTATGACAGTCCCTAAAAATTATTGGTTTCTTTTCAACGTTTCTGAATATTTCTCGGCAACTTCTTTGACTGATTTACTCGAAATTAGGTTATAAATTCTGTTCCGTAATTCAGCCCACTCTTCGTGAAGAGGGCAGGGATTTTCATCCGAACATTCTTTAAGCCCTGTAACACATTTCAGGTTGATAACCGGTCCTTCAACTCTTTCCACAATTTCAAGTATTGAACTTTTCTGGGCTAATTCAGTAATTTTAAATCCGCCGCCGCGTCCTTTGTAAGAATCAACATATCCGTATTTCGCCATTCGCTGTAATATTTTTGCAAGATAATGCGCAGGTATATCTTCGCTTTTTGCAATTTCCGAAGACATAATAAGGGAATCTTTTGGCTGCCTGGCTAAAAATAATATAGCCCGAATAGCGTATTCGCCGGTTTTTGTATAGATCATTATTGATCCTCATCAATTTAATAAAAAAGAGATTTTTATCTTGATTATAATAAGAAAATAAGAACTTTTTGTCAAGATTTAATATCGAGAATTGATTTAAATCATATTAAAAAAGTTTTTGCTTTTTTATTAACTTGTAGTAATTGATTTATAAAACAAGAAAAAATGAAACATTTGATTTATAAATATACAAATTTGTCTGATATTTCCAACCATATTTTTTGCGGATTAAAAAAATTGAATTCTTTCCTCATTTCATCCGCTTTTTCGGATTCAAGGTAAAATTCAATTACAGGCTTTTCATCAAAAGAGTTTTGTATTATTACAGCATTAAAATCGTTTAATATTTTATGAGCCAAACTTGTTTCATCATAATTATAGATTACTTTACCAATGACATACTCTTTGATTATTTTTGTTGAGGAATTTTCCAGCGCAGAATAAGCGCTTTGATAATATGCTTTGCCGAGCGGTCCCACTCCGAGTTTTGTACCGCCGTAATATCTAATTACGACTACAATTATGTTAAATAATTCAAAGTGGTCAATAGCGTTTAAAATCCGAATACCCGCGGTTCCGGAAGGCTCTCCGTCGTCGGAGTATTTAACTTCGTCCGGATAAATTTTGTATGCTGAGCAATGATGCGTCGCGTCGTAAAATTCTTTTTTTACTGATTTCAAAAACTCATCGGCTTCTGAAATGTTTTTGACCGGTTCGGCTTTTGCTATAAAAAGGGAACCTTTTGCCTTTAGCCGGGTTTCAATAGAGGTTTTTATGGATTTAAATTCGCTCAAAGCAGACGAGTTATATTTTTAACGATATAAAAATTGATTTTCAAAAATTCTATAGCTAATATACAAAATTTAACTTTTATAAAGTTGGTAATTGAAGTTGAACAATAACATAATTATTAAGGGCGCCCGAGAACATAACTTAAAAGATATTGATCTGGAAATTCCTCGTGATTCGATGGTGGTTATAACCGGATTGTCGGGTTCGGGGAAATCTTCGCTCGCTTTCGATACTATTTACGCCGAAGGACAAAGACGTTACATCGAGTCCTTATCCGCTTATGCACGCCAGTTTTTAGATTTGCTTGAAAAACCGGATGTTGATCTAATTGAAGGATTAAGTCCCGCAATATCCATTGAGCAGAAAACAGCTTCCTCCAATCCACGATCGACTGTTGGAACGGTAACGGAAATCTATGATTATCTTCGTCTTCTTTTTGCGCGTGTCGGTATTCCGCATTGCTACAACTGTGGTAGAAAAGTTGAAAAGCAGACATCAGAGCAGATTATTGATTCCATATTGGAAAATTATTCCGGCGAAAAAATATTGATTTTCGCGCCGGTCGTTAGGGGAAGAAAAGGTCATTACAGGGAGTTATTTGAAGATATTCTAAAAGATGGTTTTATAAGAGTTAGAGTTGACGGCGAAATAAAAGAGCTTACGCCGGGAATGAAAGTTGATCGATATAAAATACACAATATCGAAATATTGGTTGATCGGCTAAAAATAAATGAAAAATCCCGTTACAGATTGAGCGAATCGTTGGAAGTCGCGCTCAATTACGGAAACGGCAATGTCATCATAAATAATGAAAAAGACGATCAGGTTTACAGCAGAATTCTTGCTTGTATGCATTGCGGGATAAGTTACCAGGAATTGGCGCCGAATTCATTTTCTTTCAATTCCCCTTACGGTTCCTGCCCGAGTTGCGAAGGATTGGGTGAAATAAAAGAAATTGACGAAAATCTTGTAATTCCTGACTGGGCTAAATCGATTAACGAAGAAGGCTTGGAACCGCTCGGTAAACCGAGAAACATCTGGTTCTTCAATCAGCTTGAAGGAGTTGCGGAAAAATATGCATTTACATTCGACACTAAATTGAAAGACTTTTCTCCCGAACAAAAAGAAGTTTTACTTTATGGAAGTAAAGAAAAAATCCCGTTCAGTTATAAATTCGGCGGAGGGAAAAGCGTTACATACAAGCATAAATTTTCAGGAGTAATAAATTACGTAAAGCATTATTACGATACAACGTCTTCGAACAAAATAAGAGAATGGGCGGATTCTTTTATGAATACTATCAAATGCCCTGAATGCGAAGGCGGAAGATTGAAAAAAGAATCCTTGTCAGTTACAATAAGCGGATTTAACATCAGCGAAGTCACTGCTCAATCGATTGAAAGAGGAAAAGAATTTTTTAATGATTTGGATTTTTCCGGAAGGAATGAAATAATATCAAAACCGATTTTAAAAGAAATAAAAGAGCGGTTAGAATTTTTAAGCAATGTGGGATTAGATTATCTCACGCTCGATAGATCGGCGCGTACTTTATCAGGCGGAGAATCGCAAAGGATAAGACTCGCCACTCAAATCGGCAGTCAGCTTGCGGGAGTTTTGTATGTGCTGGACGAGCCGAGCATAGGACTCCATCAAAGCGATAATATGAAGTTGATCCAATCGCTGAAAAATCTTAGAGATTTAGGGAATACAATCATTGTTGTGGAGCACGACAGAGAGACGATAGAAAGCGCTGATTATATTGTAGATCTCGGACCCAGAGCCGGAGTTCACGGAGGAGAAATTTGTGTTGCGGGAACGATGGAAAATATAAATGGAAGCGATAACGGTTTTGATTCCCTTACAGTGCAGTATCTAAAAAACCAAAAGAGTATTGAAATACCTAAAGAAAGACGAAAGGGAAGCGGTAATTTTATTGAATTAATCGGCGCCGAAGGAAATAATCTTCAGAAAGTTGATCTCAAAATACCTCTCGGCACATTTACTGTTGTTGCAGGCGTAAGCGGTTCAGGAAAATCATCTCTAATTAACGAAACGCTTGTAAAAATATTGATGAAAAAAATCTACCGTTCCAAAGTAGTTCCACTTCCTTACGCGGAAGTAAACGGGCTTGAACATATAGATAAAATTATCGAAATCGACCAATCGCCAATCGGAAGAACTCCGAGATCAAATCCAGCTACTTATACCGGAGTATTCACGTTTATACGCGATCTTTTTGCTCAGCTGCCGGAATCTAAAATACGCGGTTACGCGCCCGGAAGATTCAGCTTTAATGTGAAGAACGGGCGCTGCGAAGAATGCCAGGGCGACGGACTGAAAAAAATTGAAATGAATTTTTTGCCGAATGTTTATGTTGAGTGTGAAGTATGCCGAGGGAAAAGATATAACCGGGAAACGCTGGAAATACTGTATAAAACAAAATCGATTTCGGATGTTCTCGATATGACGGTTTCCGAAGCGCTGGAATTTTTCGAGGATCTTCCGCGGATAAAAAGGAAATTAAAATCATTAAACGATGTCGGACTCGGCTATATAAAGCTCGGGCAGCAGGCTACAACCTTATCCGGAGGCGAAGCTCAAAGGGTTAAACTTGCAACCGAATTAAGCAAAGTATCAACCGGAAAAACACTTTATATTTTGGATGAACCGACAACCGGACTTCATTTTGAAGACGTTAGAATTCTGCTGAAAGTTTTGAATAAATTAGTAAAAAAAGGAAATACTGTAGTTGTAGTTGAACACAATCTGGATGTAATTAAAGTAGCGGATTATGTTATCGATTTAGGTCCGGGTGGCGGTGAACACGGCGGACAAATTGTAGCCGAAGGAAATCCTGAAGAAATAAGCAAAATGAAAAGCAGTGTAACGGGCAAATATTTGGTAAAAGAACTTGAAAACAGTCCTGAGTGATAAAAAAACATTTAATTATTTTCTACCGGAAATGTTATGAATAAAATTAATGAATTTAAAAAATACAGAACTGAAATGAACGATAAGATTTTAAATTCGGGTTTCAGGGATTTTAAAAAGTTTTTTGCGTTGGATAATAAAGCTTATATGGAAGGAGCTTTGTCATCCAAAATAAAAGAATTAATGGGATTAACCTCTTCGATGGTTTTACGGTGCAACGATTGTATTTTGTATCACATCGATAGAGCGGCGCAGGAAGGCGCCAGCAGACAGGAATTTTACGAGAGCTTCAATGTAGCGCTTATAGTCGGCGGATCAATTGTAATTCCTCATCTGCGTTTTGCGATGGAACAACTGGATGATATTCTTCCCGAAGAAAAAATTGAAGAGGCATAGAATGAAAATCATTTTCGCTACGGGTAACGGAGGGAAGTTCAGGGAAGTAGAAAAAATATTCGATGATACAAATGTTGAACTGATTTCGTTAAAGGAATTAGAAAATCCTCCGGAAGTGGTAGAAGACGGAGATACATTTGAATACAATTCAATTAAAAAAGCGAAAGAAATTTTCGAAAAATATCAAATTCCCACAATCGCAGATGATTCCGGATTAGCAATACATCAGCTTGACGGACGACCCGGAGTTTATTCAGCTCGTTATGCCGGGGAAAATTGCTCATACGATGATAATAACAAAAAAGTGATATCCGAATTAGCAGCATTACCGGAACCTCATCTTGGTAAGTTTGTTTGTTTTGCAGTATATTATGACGAGGAATCGGTGATAAAGGCGCAAGGCGAACTAAGGGGAAAAATAATTGATTCTCCTGCGGGCGCCGGCGGATTTGGTTATGACCCGATTTTCATTCCGGATGGTTTTCAGAAAACTCTTGCACAATTAAATATTCAACAAAAAAATGAGATAAGCCATCGAGCGGAAGCGTTTAACCTCTTAAAAAAAATAATTATTAAAGAAGGAAAAATAAAATGAAAAAATTAAAATATATTATACCGTTTTTAAGTTTGCTTATTTTGTTTTCGTGTAAGGACGATAACGGAACCGATCCGATTGAAGATGAAACATCGGCAAGCAGTTATTATCCGGGCGGAGTAGGAACAACGCTAAATTATTCGATTGATACCGTAAACGCTTCGACTCAGGGTTATGAACAGTTCGGTTCTCGCAATTCCACATTCGAATCCGCTTCGGGTGAATATATGCTTCAAAAAAATAATAACAATTTTGGAGGTTCACAATTTACCAGTTCGGCTCTATTCAGAAAAACCGATGCCGGAGTTTATTTTCAAGTTGATACTTCCGGATTTACCGGAATAGCAGATTCTTTAAGCGAAGCTCTTGGTATCGCCATCGATATTAATTCCGACGAAGAAATAAATATTTTCAGCGCACCTTTGTTCGAAGGAAAAACGTGGAAAGCTTTTGAAATTAACATAAGTTTTACGCAGGTTTTCTCAATAACAATTCCGGTAATCGAAGTTAACGCTTCTTACGAAGGATCAGAGGAAATGTTTGTTCAGGCGCGCAACGAAAATGTAAGCGTGCAGAAAATAAAATATACTTTGAACGTTATTGACGAAGAATCATTGGATATCACTAATATAAATAATCCGCCTACAGAAGTTTATACAGCCAACGCCTGGTATGCTTCGGGAACGGGTCTGGTTAAAATTGAAGGGAATTCCGTTGTTCTTGATGCGATAAGAGGAACTACAGCAGATCTCGATTTCTCGAATACTCAGGTCAGGGAAAGTTTGGTTTCAGTAGATTTGAAATGATTAAGATCGCTTCGCTTTAGACAGTGAAGAGTGGCGAGCACAGAGTTATCAGTCAGGTAAAGTCCGTCAGGCGTTATATTTCAGTCATATCTGTCCAAAGCGATTCAAAAATGCTGGAATCGTTTCATTAAATATTATCTATCTCCTTTTCTTAGCGTAAGAAAAGGAGTAACCTGTCTGCCGCCAGGCAGGAAGAAACATGCTCTGCAAAAGAATTTGCTAAAAAATCACTCATTCCGTTAAGATAAAATAACTCGGTCTCCCGCAAGTTATTTTTAACATTAAGAATGCTGGAGACCTCAAACAGAATTTATCTTTTAACGCTTCATTTCGTGATTTTTCTTCACGGAATTTTTTTGAGGAGCGAAAAACAAATATCAGCAAAGGGGCGGTTCGTTATATTTTTTCTCCGATAACTACCTGAACAATTCCGAATGTTAAATTATGTTTTCTGACGTTTACGAAACCGGATTCTGATAGTAATTTTTCCACATTTATTTTTTCATCAAATTCGTTTACTGATTCAGGTAAATAAGTGTAGGCTTCTTTATCTTTCGATACAAGTCTGCCGATAAGCGGAAGAATTTTGTTGAAATAAAATAGATATAAATTTTTAAGGATTTTATTTTCGGGAAGCCGAAACTCCAGGACAGTCACTTTGCCGTTATCTTTTAAGACCCGGAAAAATTCATCAAATCCCTTTTTTATATCGTAAAAATTTCTTACTCCAAAAGCGACAGTTATATTGGTAAATATTTTATTTTTAAGCGGGATTTCCTCCGCGATCATCTGCACGGTGTTTCCCCGGCTCCAATCTTTTTTCTTATTAAATAATTTCAGCATATTTAATGAGAGGTCTCCGCCGATAATATTAGTTACATCGAACTTTCTAGCGGCAATCGCAAAATCTCCCGTTCCGCAAGCGATATCCAGCAAATGAGCATTAGGTTTAATATCAGTAAGTTTAAGTGCTTTTCGCCGCCAGTAATAATCGAAGCCCGCGCTTAAAACATGGTTCAGCAAATCATATCTGTAAGAAATTGAATCGAATATTCGTTTAACTTGTTTCTTTTTATTCATATTTTTATTTATTACTTTATTAAATTATTTTCAATCAAATAAGAAAAAGCACAATGGATAAATATATTAGTGCAGTGCGTAAAAACATCTGTTCGGTCTGCGTAGATTCATCGGATAGAGGCGAATGCCAGCTGAACGAAAAGGAAATCTGCGCTGTTGAACATTTTCTGCCGCAAATAGTTGAAGTAGTTCACACAACCAATAACGACGAATACGAAAAATATTATCAAAACCTTAAGAACACTGTTTGCAAAGATTGCCGCGCCGCCGAAGAAGGCGGGAATTGCTATCTTCGTGAAGACGCAAATTGTTCGCTCGATAGATATTTCCATCTTATCGTTGATACAATCCAAAAAGTTGATAAAGGACTCATTTAAAAATCTTTATAATTGAATTCAGTTTCATTTTTTATTTTCATCCAGTAATTATAAAGATAATATCCGCTCCACATCGTAAAGATCATGAGGAGAATTCCACCCAAAACGTCAATCAAATAATGATAACGTAAATAAACCGTCGCGAAAATCAGCAGAATTCCGTTTGGTATAAAAAACCATTTTGTTGCTGTTTTTAATTTTACGGACAAATACATAATTATCAAAGTCATTTGAGTATGTCCGCTCGGGAATACGTCACGCGCTACAATCTCGGAGGGATTTAAGGATGTTTCTCTGATTGCTTCACCTGCGTTAATCGCGGTGCGTAACAAGTCGGTTAAAAGCAAACCTGGAAGCTCGCTGTTTAATAGTTCAAAATTGTGTAGCGTAAAACGAGGACCGATTGCTGGTACTAGAATGTATCCGATGTACGATAAGAAAAATCCGTAAACAACCGAGAACAAAGAAAACTTGAGCGCTTTTATTCTTCCTTTCATCATTAACTCTATACCAAGAATTATTGGAAGAAAGAAAAATGTGCTGTAAACTATCTGAAGAATTTCAGTTAAAAGGGGTGTAGCTATTGAGGCAAGCTCAACAGTAACATCGAATCCGAATAACCATCTGTCAATATTTATTAATACCTGGTCAAAATCCACAAGCCGCATTGGGCGGATCATAAAATATAATTCTTTATAAGTTATGAAGACAAGCGGGATAAGATACCAGAAGTGGAGTTGTTCCCAGTAAAAATTAGATGTACGTTTATTGATGTAAGCAATGAAAAAAACAAACAGAATCAGCAAAAAATTTCCGGCAACATGAAGCAGCCAATTATCTATTCTATCCGCGTAAATTATGTTAAGCGCAGTAAGAAACAAGTAAAAGATTATTACAAGCAGATCAGTAGCGGTTAAATTATATAATAGATTTTTAAATTTTTTCATTAATTAACAAAAAGAATTGTTATAACTATCATATAAATCAACAAACTCATCACATCGTTTATTGTTGTAACTAAAGGGCCGGTTGCCAAAGCGGGATCGGCGCCTGCTTTTTTAATAAGCACTGGAATTAAAGTTCCCATCAAACTTGCGTTGATCATAATAACAACTAACGTTGAAGAAAGAGTTAAAGAAAAAGCGAATGAAGTTCCGGGAAATAAATAGTAAGATGCCGCCAGCAAAAGAATGCCGCTGGATAGTCCATTGATAAGCGATACTTTAAATTCTTTAAGTATTTTCTTAAGGCTGTCGCTAAGCCAAATATCACGTGTACTTAAACCTCTTACCATAACAATTGCAGCCTGAGTGCTTGTGCTGCCGCCCATTGCCATAACAATAGGAATAAAAAAACTCGCCACAATAATTTCTTCGAGGGATCTTTCATATTTTGAAAGCACGAGTGCATTGCCAATCTCGCCCATCAAAGAAACAAGAAGCCAGGGAAGCCTTAGTTTGGAAATCCTGAAAGCAGAATCATTAAATTCCTCTTCCTCCATAATACCGGCTATTTTTTGAATATCTTCTGCTGCTTCTTCGTGAATAACATCAACTATATCATCGATGGTAATTCGTCCCAGCATTATATTCCGACTGTCAACAACCGGAATAGAAACGAGATCATATTTTTCCATCAAGTTGGCAACTTCTTCCTGATCGACTTCCGGATAAACATAGATGAGATTATCTTCGTAAAGAGTATTTACTTTTGTCTGCATCGGATTTATTAAAAGTCTTTTTAGAGGAACAATGCCGCTCAATTTACCGCCTTGTCCGAGAACATAGATAAAATAGATATGATCAATATTTTCGCCATTTTTTCTTACTTCATCAATTGCATCCGCAACAGTTTGACTATCCGAAACGCTTACAAAATCCCGGCTCATAATTCCGCCGGCTGTATCCTCGGGATACTTCATCAACTCGCGCACGTCGCGAGAATATTCTTTATCGATTACACGTAATATTTGTTCGGCGACAGGTTTTGGCAGATCGGAAATTATATCGGTAGCGTCGTCAGTGTCAAGCTCGTTAATAATGTTAGCGAGCCTTTTTGTGTCTACTTTTTCAAGAATCCGCTCTCTAAAATTTTCGTCAATTTCGGTTATTACGTCTCCGGCTGTTTCAGAATCCAACAACCGGAAAGCGAAAAGAGCGTGAGTAAGATCAAGACGGTTAATTATCTCGGCTATATCCGCAGGATGAAGACTTGCAAAAATATTCAGCAGGCTCTTTGTCGCCTTATCTTCAATTAAAGAAGAAATATTTTCAACAACTTCAGAATCGACTTGTATAAAATCTTTTACTGTGCTTGTCAAGTTTTTTTCATTCATAATTTTTGCTGAATTATTCTTGTCAATTTTACAAAATCATTTATAGATAACTGTTCGGCGCGCAAGGAAAGATCAACTCCCGATTCCGAAAAATTATATTCTCTAAATATACTCTTCTTTAACGAATTTTTTAAAGTTTTTCTTCGATTTCCGAAAGAAGCTTTGACGATTTTAATAAAATTTTTGTCGTCAATTTTTTCTTGCATTTCTTTAGAAAAATAAATATGAATAACCGCAGAATCAACTTTTGGTTTTGGATAAAAAACATTTGAAGAAACTTTGAAGCAGTATTTCACTTCACCAAAATAATTTAGAATTACGCTCAGAATTCCCCAGTCCTTTGTTCCTTGTTTAGCCGTAATTCTTCTTGCAACTTCCTCCTGAACCATCAACACCGAGTCGTTCACAATTTTTCTTTCTTCCAACATTTTAAAAATTATTGGCGAAGTAATATTGTAAGGAATATTTCCGACAATACGAAGCCTGCTGCCCGAAAAAAAATCATTAAGATTGACTTTCAGAAAATCTACATCGTGTAGTTTTAGAGAAGGAAATGTATTTTGCAGATAACCTACTGCGCGAGTATCAATTTCTACGGCTGAAAAGTTTGCCGACGAAGAAACAAGGTGTTTTGTAAGCGCCCCGCGTCCCGGACCAATTTCAATAATTGAATCATCTTTCTTCGGATTGATCTCTTCAATTATTTTTTTGATAATGTTTTGATCCTGAAGATAATTTTGTCCGAATCTTTTTAGAGGGCTGAAAGGCTGCATAATATTTAATTTTTTAGAGTTTAATTTGTAAATCTAAATAATAATTTTGGAATATTTAATTGATAAATATATTTTATAAATCATTGTAAATAAAAGTAAGAGAAGTTATGCCAAAAAACACAATCATTTCCGTTGATCTCGGCGGAACCAAGATTCTTTCCGCACTTGTTAAAAGTAATGGAAAGATAATTAAACGCGCAAAAATACCGACTGATATAACCGGCGGACCGGAGCCTATAGTAGATTCAATTTCAAAATCGATTAATACTTTACTGGAAAAAAATAAATATAACGAGAAAGATATTGAAGCGGTTTGTCTCGGCGTTCCCGGAACCGTGGATCCATACACAGGTCTGATTGGCAACGCGCCGAATTTGAAAATAACAAATTTTAATATTAAAAAAGCTTTACAAAAGCATACTAAAATACCTGTATTTATTGAAAACGATGTTAATCTTGCGGCGCTTGGTATTAAGAAATTTGAATTTGACGATAAAGCAAAAAATATGCTCGTTGTTTTTATTGGGACCGGAATAGGCGGAGCAATGATATTTAACGGAAAGCTATATCGAGGCTCCTCATTTTTTGCCGGAGAAATCGGACATATGAAAATTGATCAAATGGGAAATTTGGCCGCCATAGAAATAGGTGAAAGCTTTGAAACCATTGCAAGCCGAACCGGAATTACAAAATCAATATTGGATGATATTGAAAAGGGGAGTGAAAGCCTAGTAAGCGATTTGATTGAGCCTGACGGAAAAATAAAAAGTAAATCGCTATTAAAAGCTGTTAATCAAAAAGATAAAGTAGTTATGAACAGAATCTCCGAAGCGTGCACAATTATTGGCAGAGTCTTGGGAAGCATAACAACTCTTTTGAACATAGATACTATCGTATTGGGAGGCGGAGTTATTGAAGCGCTTGATGAATTCATGATGCCGAAAATTGAAACGGCTTTTAAAGAAACTGTATTGAAGGAACCCGGCGCGAAAGTAAAAATTGCTGAAACAAAACTGGGAGACGACGCTGCTCTTTTCGGCGGAATTGCACTGGCTGAGGAATTTGGTAAGTAAAATTAATTCTTAAGGATATCGTTTTTTTGAAGAACCGAATCTTGAATTTTTTAAGAAACAACTCAATCCAAAGAATTTGAGATCAATAAAAAATACTTTTAATTTTAGAGATGGGGAATAATCCGTCTCTAAAATTATAATAGCAATCACTTCATATAAAAATCTTAATTAAATTCCTCATTTATTTTTTCAAGTTCCGAAGTTAGATTTGTCCATTTTTCATATTCTGTTTCTAACTGATTTTTTATTTTCTGATATTCAAGGTTTTTGGTTCTCGATTTTTCAGCGTCGGAATATATATTCGGATCGGCTATGATTTTTTCCAATTCAATTTTATCTTCTTCCAGCTTTTCAATGTTTTCTTCTAATACTGAAATTTCTTTATAGAGTTCTTTTGTGGCTTTATATTTTTTCTGGCGGTTTTGGGCTTCAATCCTCTTCTGTTCCTTTTTGCTTAACCCGCTCTCTTTTGCTTCTTCGAATTTATCTTCGCTTTCAAATTCTTCTTTCCGTTTCTCTAAATAATAATCAATGTCTCCATAATAAGTATTTATTGTTTTATTGCGGACTTCCACAATTTTTGATGCGATCGGTCTGAGAAATTCCACATCGTGAGAAACAATTATGGCTGAACCTTCATATTTAATAAGAGCTTGCTGCAGAACAAGTTTGGAATTGTAATCCAGATGGTTTGTTGGTTCATCCAAAATAAGAAGATTTGATTTTGTAAGAAGGAGTTTAGTTAGAGCAACCCGGCTTTTTTCTCCACCTGATAATACTTTTACAGGTTTAAAAACATCATCACCGCTAAAAAGAAATGAACCGAGAATTGACCTAAGCTGAACGGGAGTATGTTCCGGGGAAGATTGTTCCACTTCCGTTATAATATCATTTCCGGAGCTGAGTTCATCTGCAACTTCCTGCGCGTAATAAGCGAGAACAGCATTATGTCCGATGATTCTTTGTCCACTATCGGAAGATATTTTACCTGCGATTATTTTCGCCAAAGTTGTTTTACCCGCTCCGTTAGGTCCAAGAAAAGCTATCTTTTCTCCACGCTCAATTTTAAAATCTATATCATTCAGCACATCATTACTGCCGTAAGATTTACTTATCTTTTGCAATTCCATCGGAACGATGCCGCTTCTGGGAGGCTGCGGAAATTTTACTTCTATACTTATTTCTTCATCGGGTATTTCTATATCTTCCAGCTTTTCTAAGCTTTTTATGCGGCTTTGCACCTGCCGCGCTTTAGTGGATTTGTATCGGAAGCGCTCAATAAATTTTTCTGTTTCTTTTATCTTTTTCTGCTGCTGCTGGTACTCGGCAACTATTTGTTCCTGCCGTTCTTCTTTATATTTAAGATAAGATTGAATATTTCCGTTGTATGAGAATACTTTCTTGTTAAATACTTCCCAGGTTTTTCCTGTTATTCTGTTTAAAAAATATCTGTCGTGAGAAATAATAAGCAGCGCACTTTTTGAATTTGTTAAGAAGCCGATTAACCATTGGAGTGAATCTATATCAAGATGGTTCGTCGGCTCATCGAGAAGAATAAGATCATTACTTGCGATTAAAATTTTCGCCAGTTCGATTCTCATTTGCCAGCCGCCAGAAAATTCTTCCGTTAATTTTGTAAAATCATTTTGGGTAAATCCCAAACCCTCAAGAATTTTTTCTATTTCTGAATCAATTTTGTAATAATCAAGATGTTCTTTCTTGGAAATGAATATCTCCCAACTGATGAATTAATTCCTCGTGTCGTTCAGCAGAAATTCCGACTCGACTCAATTCATTGTTTATTAATTCTTCTTCTTGTTCCAACCGAATAACATCGGGGATGGAATCGCGCACTTCTTCGTATAAAGTTTTTCCTGATAGATCAGTAAATTCTTGTCTTAGATATCCGATTTTTATACCGCGCTGTTTGGATATATTTCCTGTTTCCGGTTCTTCATTTCCATAAATTAATTTTAGAAGCGTCGATTTGCCGGTTCCGTTAGACCCAATAAGCGCTATTTTATCGGAAGGATTTATCCTTAAATTAACGTTTTCAAAAAGATATTTGCCCGAGTACTGAATTGATAAATCTATTAAATCGATCATATTTTCAAAACCTATTTTCTAATAACGGCAATTTTGGAAGTAGTAACGTTATCAGCTTCAGTGTCGTAGGCAACCAGAAGATAAACTCCTGAAGCAACCAATTTACCGTCGTTATCCTTTCCGTCCCACAGAGCAATTCTTCCTCCGGGAGTAATAATCGTCCTTACTAATCTTCCGGTTATCGATAAAATTTTTATTTCGGTATCTTTTACTAATCCGTCGATAGTAACGTTAGGATTCGAACCTGAGTTAATATAAAACGGATTCGGATAAACAAATATTTCATCAAATTCTGTTTTCGGTTTCACCGCCGGAGTAGTTAACGAAGCCATCCCAAAACCGGTGCCAATGTAAATTGTGCCGCTGCCTTCATCAAACGCAAGACTTGTAATAATATTCGAAGGAAGGGGACTGTTTTTTTCGGTGTAATTTGCTATCAATCTTGTAAGATCCGAGGACATAAGGAAAAGTCCGTTTCCTGTTCCTATCCATTTCCGGTTAAGCGGATCAACCGCAATCGCGGTAGCGTTCTGCTGCCGGATAACACTGATTGGATTATTTATTCTGCTTCCGAATTCTGAAGGATCGGGGATCACATTCACTCCGGCAGTCGTTGCAATATACAATTCGCCTCTGTTATCAATCGCCATATCATTTACTATTTCACTGTTTAATCCATCGCCTTTATCCAAATTTCCCCAAACGTCATCCGAAGAATTTTCAAGAGTTCCGTTTTCGTTAAAATATATAATTCCTGAACGTTCTGATAACGGATCAGTATTAAACCACTTTGTACCGTAAGGATCGATCACAAGAGATCTGCTTGCGAGTAATTCGCGTTGCCGTAAATTTGCCGTTAACTGAAAATGATACCATGAACTTTCAGGTGTTAAAACGCTCAAAGGTTCATCGTTAGCAGAACTATGATTTAAAACCCAAACATTATTTTTAGAATCAACCCTCACGTCAGTTATAACAACAAAATTTGTATCGGCCGGAATTCCGATTAATCCCGTTCCATCCCGGAAGAAGGTGGTAAAATTTCCTCCGGATAATCTGGTAAATCCTTTTCCCCAATTGGTAAAATATTTAACACCATCCGGAGCCGCATAAACCGAATTAAAAGCATTGGATAAAAAGGCTTCGGTATTTGCGGTGTTGTAAATAGTCCAGTTGTTACCATTGTAACTGTAAACTCCACGGCCGGTAACGTCCGTTCCTGTCCCAACCCATACAACTCCTTCGTTATCGACAGTGAGGTCAAAAATGGAATTAGTGGCAGGACCGTTTGGCGCTATCAATTCTGAATCACCATTTTCGTAATTCAATGCTCCGCTGTTGGTCGCTATCACGAATGAGTTTTCATTTAAATAATATATTTCATTGAAAACTAAATTTCCCGGTTCAATGATAGTTATAGCCTCAGAACCGTTGTAACTTATAAGAGATTTCTTAAGCAAAATATATAGTTTGCCGTTTAATACATCGAGTGAAACTACTTCTTCATTTAATAGATATTTTTCCCAGCCGTTTGAAGTTTGCTTATATATTCCCTCATTCGTTCCGGCTAGAAGTTCTCCGTTGAACATTGCTGTTGAATTAGCCCTTATGTTATCGGAAGAGAAGGGGAAAGAGTTCCAGGAGTCGGGGGAAGAAAGATTTGACGCGCCAGATTTTTGAACCGCCACTCCGGAATTTAAACTCGCGTAAACTAAGCCATCTTTTTTTATTTCGTTAACTTTGGTCTCAACAGGAAAAGAACCGAACTTCAAAAAAGATTCCGAGAAGATGATTTTCTGAGTATTTATAAGCGAAGCTCCGAAATCCATAGCCGTAAATAAATTTTCGCCATCCACAAAAAAATCATTAATCTGTTTCTGGCTTTTATCCGAATTATAAATTTCCAAAAGACGGCCTACAGATCCATCTCTCGGATCATAAATATTTATATATCCTTCCCGGCTTCCCAGCCATATTTTTCCGCTGTTATCAATTTCTAATGATGTAAGCTGAAGACTATTTAATCCGTCGGTTTTATATAACTGAAGAAATGTTTTTGAGTTAAAATCATAATAAAAGCAACCGCCTTCAGTCGCGGCCCAAATTCCTTCGGACGTTTTTGCTGCGTCGTTTACAATAAACATGCTGGTATAATTTTGCCAAACTCCCGTCTGTTGAGAAAACATGTTTAATGTGAATACAAAAAATATCAATAGGAATGATCTCATTTCTCTTCTTCTTTATTAAAGGGAAAAAATAATATAATATTTAATTCGGAAAAATTAGATTCCAAATTTAACCGCTTTTATTTTGGATTTAAAATTAAGATTGGTAAAAATTATTTCATAAGTAGTTGAAGGCTCTTTTGAGAATTACGTATTTTGAAATTATCTAAATACTTTCGCAAATAAAAAATAATCATTTTATAATTGTTTAAACAAATTGGCCATCTCGATTGCGCTCAATGCGGCGTCCCAACCTTTGTTGCCGGATTTTGTTCCTGCTCTTTCGATGGCTTGTTCAATACTATCTGTTGTAATTACTCCAAAAGCAACCGGCGTTTTATATTGAAGGGATGTTTGCGCGATCCCTTTGGAAACTTCCGCCGCTACGTAATCGAAATGCGGAGTTGCCCCGCGTATTACCGCCCCAAGACATATAATAGCATCATATTCTTTCGAGTCCGCTAATTTCATAGCTGCCAGAGGTATTTCGAAGGACCCTGGGACTTTTACAACGGAGATATTTTCTTCTGCCGAACCGTGTCTTTGAAGGCAGTCAATTGCTCCTTCCATTAATTTGTCCGAAATAAAATCGTTAAATCTACTTACAATAAGAGCAAATTTAAATCCTTTAGCGTCTAATTTACCTTCTATCATTTTAACCATCTGTAGTCTCCGTGTAATTTTATTTAGATGAGATAAGCATTTTTCTCATCGCGTCAACTTTTTGAGATGAAATATAATATTGTCCGAGGTTTTTTTCATCCCCTTTATTTCCACCGTGGAAATCAGAACCGCCGGTTTCCAGAAGGCAATATTGGTTTACAATTCCTCTGTAAAAATTTATCTGATGCGGATTGTGCATCGGGTGAATTACTTCAATCCCGTCTACCCCAGCGTTTATTAAATTCATTAAAATTGATTCTTTCATAAATCCAGGGTGAGCAATAATGGATAAACCGCCCGCATCGCTTATAAGCTTAAGTGCACTTTGATGACTTACGTGAATTTTTCTCTCGTAAGCCGGTTTTTTATCGCCGAGATATTTATTGAACGCGTCGTAAAAATTTTCAACATAACCCAATTTTACTAGGGCGTTTGCAATATGGGGTCTTCCGACGGCGCTGCCCTTAGACTGGTCCAGCACATCATCAAGGCTGATGTTTAACCCGAGTTTTTTTAATTTTGCAACGATTCTTCTTGCGCGGTGAAGCCGTTCATCCCTAAAAAAACTTAAGTATTTTTTTAGCTCGCGATTTTTATAATTAAGAAAGTAACCGAGAACATGAATTTCTTTATCTTCGATGTCGGTGCTTATCTCAACACCGGGAATAACTTCTATCTCATTTTCTTTCCCATACTCAATCGAATCTTCAATATTTCTAACACTGTCGTGATCGGTAATGGAGATTGTTCCAAGACCGGCTTTCTTAGCTTTTTCAATTAGTTCAACCGGCGAAAAAAAACCGTCAGATAAATTGGTATGAGTATGTAAATCAGCTTTTCCATTCATGAAATCTATACGTAACTTTCTTTAAATTTTTCATAATTCAAAATGCGGAGTTTATTTCCTTCGAGTTCCAGCAAACCTTTTTTTACAAATGTATGGAGTGTTCTGGAAATAGTTTCCCGGGAAGTTCCCGCCATATTTGCCAAATCCTGCTGAAGAGGAAGTTTTTCAATTTCAACAATACCTTGTTTTATTTTTCCTTGTTCATCTGCGAGTTGGAGAATAACAATAGCAACTTTTCCTTCAGCGTCTTTTAATGTGAGCGATTTAATTTTTAGATCAGCCGATCGTAAACGTGACGAAAGTTCATTTAGTAGAGCAATAGAAATCTCTGGATGCGTCCGGAGCAGTTCCAAGAATTGATTTCTCTGAATAATAAATAGCTCCGAATCTTCAAGTGCGATAACTGACGCAGATCTCGTCTGTCCGTCCAGTATTGCCATTTCTCCAAAAAAATCAGACTCATTTAAAATTGAAAGAATAACTTCACGCCCGTCTCCGCTCGATCTGGCTATTTTAACCTTCCCGCTGATTATGACAAAGAGAGCAGAACCGGCTTCTTCCTCCATCAAAATGATGTTGTCTTTAACATATTTTTGTCTGGCTCCGACTTGCGTAATCTTCTCCAAAGTTTTGGGATGAAGTTCAGAAAAAATAGGAACATATTGTAAAAATTCTGATGAAGACATAGTTTGCCCTTTAATGGGTAATCAATTATTTAAATATTTTAAAACTTAAATAAAAATATTTTAAGATACGAGTAATAATTTTGCAAGTTAATTAACCTTAAGTATTTTAGCAATCCATCAGTTACGATTCTGTTAATCTAAATTTAATACAACAGATATTGGTTTTATGAGTTCAATAAATTATATTTGTATGATATATATTAATTATTATTTATTGAATTTTTCATCGGTTTTGGTTAAATACTTCTCTTAAGCAGGGCAAAATCTTCTTTATTTTGAAGCTTAAATTTTAACTATAATCTTGAATTAAAATTGTTACTAATAGAAAATGGAGGACAAGTATGGCAGTAAAAGTAGGTATAAACGGATTTGGCAGAATAGGCAGATTAGTCTTTAGAAGATGTATGGAATTAGGCGGATTTGACTTCGTAGCTATTAATGATTTAACCGATGCGAAAACATTAGGACATTTGTTAAAGTATGATTCCGTTCATGGTAAATTTAACGGCGAAGTAAAAGTAGAAGGTGATAGCCTGGTCGTTAATGGTGATAAAATCAGAATAACCGCTGAAAGAGACCCTTCTAAATTAAATTGGGGTGAATTAGGCGCGGATTATGTAATTGAATCGACCGGAGTTTTTCGCTCCAAAGATGCAAACTTAAAACATATTGAAGCCGGAGCTAAAAAAGTTATTTTAACGGTTCCCGCAAAAGGCGAAATTGACGCAACAATTGTTTTGGGCGTTAACGATGATGATTTAAAAGGAGACGAAAAGGTAATCTCAAACGCATCATGTACAACCAATTGCCTAGCTCCTATGGCAAAAGTGCTTAACGATAATTTCGGGATCGACAAAGGATTTATGACGACAGTTCACTCGTATACAAACGACCAACACCTTCTCGATCTTCCTCATTCCGATCTTAGAAGAGCAAGAGCAGCCGCCATGTCTATAATCCCAACAACAACCGGTGCAGCAAAAGCTGTCGGTTTAACAATTCCTGACTTGAAAGGAAAGTTAGACGGGTTTGCGCTTCGCGTTCCGACTCCGGACGGATCGATAACCGATCTTGTAGCAGTACTGAATAAAGAAACTACGAAAGAAGAAGTTAATGAAGCGATGAAAAAAGCAGCCGACGGCGCGATGAAAGGCATTCTGGAATATTCCGACGAACCGCTTGTTTCCGCAGATATTGTTGGCAATTCTCACTCTTGTATTTTCGATTCCGATTCAACAATGGTAAACGGTAATGTTGTTAAAGTTGTTGGATGGTACGATAACGAATGGGGATATTCCTGCAGAGTTGTTGATCTGCTGAAAAAAATTGCCGAATAAATTTATAGTTTGGTAAATTAGGCGCGGCTTTTTTGCCGCGTCTTTTTTTTATGGAATAATAACCGGAGAAACCTATGAATAAATTATCGATCGATAACCTCGATTTAAAAAGCAAAAAAGTTTTAGTTCGTGTTGATTTTAATGTTCCGCTGGATGAAAATCAAAATATTACTGATGATAGAAGAATTGAAGCCGCTCTTCCAACAATAAAAAAGATTATTGAAGACGGCGGTAAAGTAATTTTAATGAGCCATCTGGGAAGACCGAAAGGAGAAGTTAAACCTGAATTCAGTCTTAAACCGGTTTCAAAAAGACTAAGCGAACTTCTGAATAAAGAAGTGAAATTCGTTTCTGACTGTATTGGAACTGAAGTTGAACAGATGGTAAACAGTTTAAATGACGGCGACGTTCTTCTCCTGGAAAATCTTCGCTTCCACAAAGAAGAAACCGACAACGATAAAGAATTTTCCGAAGAGCTAGCAAAATTTGCCGATGTATATGTGAACGATGCATTCGGCAGCGCGCACAGGGCTCACGCTTCAACCGAAGGCGTTACAAAATTTGTTGATAAATCCGCTGCCGGATATTTGATGCAAAAGGAATTAGAATATCTCGGGAAAGCGATTGCCGAACCAAAACGACCTTTCACAGCAATTCTTGGCGGTGCGAAAATATCGGGTAAAATTGATGTGATCGAAAATCTTCTTCCTAAAGTTGATACTCTAATTATCGGTGGAGGAATGGCTTACACATTTTACAAAGCCAAAGGGTATGAAATCGGAACTTCCTTACTGGAAGCTGAAAAGATAGAACTTGCGAAAGAGATACTTGACAAAGCCGAAAATTCAAAAGCAAAATTTTTACTTCCTGTCGACATTGTTGTCGCTCCTGAATTTTCGAACGATTCACCGCAGGAAGTTGTCGATGTTGACAAAATGCCTTCTGATAAAATGGGTCTTGACATCGGACCAAAATCCCGCGATCTTTTTGCCGAAGAAATTCGGAAAAGCAAAACGGTTATTTGGAATGGACCGATGGGTGTTTTTGAATTTGATAATTTTTCAAAGGGAACAAATGCAATTGCTCAAGCTTTAGTCGAAGCCACATCTGATGGAGCAATAACAGTTATCGGAGGAGGAGATTCGGCGGCTGCTATTAAAAAAGCCGGTTTGGAAGATAAGGTTTCTCACGTTTCAACAGGCGGCGGAGCTTCGCTTGAATTTTTAGAAGGTAAAGAATTGCCCGGAGTTGCCGCACTTAACGATGCGGATTAATTTTACAACTTTGGTTTTAAGTAAATTTCATTAAATTTAGGAAAACAAAATTTCCGTGGTATTATAGATGGGTTTAGGAGACAGAGGTTATTACAGACCGGCGGGATTTGGCGGATTCAGCTTTTTTCCACCGGTCATTAAAAATATTTTGATCATTAACGCTGTTGTTTATTTTATTCAAATCATTTTGGATAATGTAACTTTTGGCGGAATGCCGGGCTGGTATCTTCTCAACAGATATTTTGCACTTAACCCGATTTCCGGAGTAGATCAGGCAGGGCAGGCGTATAATTTTCAAATCTGGCAGTTAATTACTTATCAGTTTATGCACGGGGGTTTCACGCATATTCTTTTCAATATGTTCATGCTTTGGATGTTTGGAATGGAAATCGAAAATCTCTGGGGATCTAAAAAGTTTCTCATCTTTTATTTGTCTACAGGAGTAATCGCAGGACTCTTTCAAATTCTTCTTGCACCTCTTTTCGCCGGCGCTGCAGCTCCTACAATCGGTGCTTCGGGCGCGGTTTTCGGAGTGCTCATCGCTTTTGCTATGTTTTTTCCGGATAGATATATTTACCTTTATTTTCTGATTCCAGTAAAAGCTAAGTATCTTATCGCGTTTCTTGTGATATTCGAATTCCTTTCCGTAGGTGATATGAGTTTTGTCGCTCGTCTCGCGCACATAGGAGGAGCAGTCGCAGGACTCGTATTCGTACTTCTCGATAGAAAATATAATTTTAATTTCGACAGGATGTTTTCAAAGTCTTCTAAATTCTTTTCCTCAACTAAGACAGAGACCAAATTCAGAAAGCCAAGATTTGGCTCAACGGATGTTCAGGACGCAGAGTTTTATGAGATAAAAAATCATAAAAAGGAAGCCGAAGTTACGCCGGAAGAAATTGATAAAATACTCGATAAAATTTCCGAGAGCGGTTATCAAAAACTGACTGAAAGAGAAAAAAGAATTTTGTTTGAGGCAAGCAAGCGTAATTGATGAAGCTGAAAATCTTTATAATCTTTTCGCTTTTATTTTTAGTTTCGTCTTGTGGAAATAAAGAGAGGGTCGACAGGGAAGTACTAGCTAAAACATACGTCGATCTTTTAATTGCCGAACAGCAGTTTATGGAAAAACCGGATTCGCTACTCATCAAAAAATCAGAGATTTTCGCGGAAAATAATCTATCAGAAGAGGAATACCTTTCTGCGCTTGAGAAATATTCTTCCGAAAAAGAAAAATGGGATCAATTTTTTAAATACGCGCAGACTTATCTTGATTCGCTTCAAGAAGAAAATCTTCCAAAGTAAATCTTAAAACATTCAATAGATTATATTTTATTTTCCGTTCCGCATTTTGCCAGTGCAATTTTAATTTTGCCGTAACTTATATCTTTCGGTAAAACTTCCTTTAGTTTTCTCGCGGTTTTGGTTCCTTTGTCAATCTCATTTTTAATCGATTCAAATTCATTTTTCTTGAATAGAGAATAAATATCGAGAGTGGGATAATAATTTATTATCGCTTCTATCTGTGTGGATATAGTTGTTTCTGAAACCCGCCTTAGCATTGAGATATCTTCCAATGAATAATTTTTTTTGATCAAAGTAAGAGTCGGAGATAGTTCATCCGGAATAGCGCTTTCAATTTTCTTCTCCTGCAAAGCCGCATCGTGATTTTTAACAGCTTCCAACATTTCGTGACCGATTTTATTAAATATCCTCCGGTTCATCCCATTTAACTTAAGAAAATTAGTAACAGTGGAAGGTTTGCAATCGGCTATTTCTTTTAGAAGCTCATCTCCGCAGATTAAATTCACCGGCTGCGAAAATCTTTGCGCCGCCTCTTTCCGAATTATTCGCAGCAAGTTAAATAACTCCAGTTTCTCTTCATAATTTGTTGCCGGTAAAGCGGTTGTTTCTTTTAGATGATTTTTTTTATTACCGGTTGTTATACTATCTCCGGATTTTAAAATTTCTCCGTGAAATAATAAATTGTCTATCGAACGTTCTATTTCACTTTTTGTATATCCGGCGCAGCATCCGAAATTTTCTTCGATCATCTTAAATTTATTTTGATTTTTCCCTTTAAGATATTCGGCAAGTTCTCTTTTCGTGAATTTATCATTTGCAGAATTGAGCAATTCGACAATTTTGTTCTCGATAAATGAATTTGAGTTTGTATCGTATGAAGTTGATTTGCAGTTCTCGCACTTTCCGCATCGGTAGCCGGAAACATCCTCACCAAAATATTCCAAAATAAATTTGAATAGGCAGTCGTTCGTCTTAACATAGTCCAGCATTTTATCAAGTTTTCCCATCGCATGATCAAACTGCTTTTGCAATTTCTCACGATTGATCTTTAGATGCCGGCTTTCAACACGTTCGCGAAGAAATAGAATTCTTTGGAATTTTGTAGGCTTTTCATACTCGATTATTCCTGATGCGCTTAATTTATCGAGCGAATCCGTTATATCAGCGGCGGAAACTTTTAATTCACTTGCTGTTTTCGGCAGATTGATTTTTATTTTTCGCTCAAAGAATTGCTTGCCGTTTTCTCTCAATAAGATCAGTAAAAGATCACGGACAATTCCTTTTTTAGATGTGATAAATTTTTTCAATCTTGCGGATGAGAGCAGACTTTTAGCGGAATAATTCTGTTCGAAATCAGAATTCACTTTGATATATTCTGCTTCTTCAAAAATTCTTAGCGCCGATTGAAGAATGGAATCTGAAATTTTATTAAGATTAAGATTGCGGATAATTTTTTCGTCAAGAAGAACTGGGCTTTCGGGTTTGGACCCGACGGCAATTGAACTCGCGTTGCAGATTAAATCATAAATAAATTTTATCTGCTGTAAATCAGGAATAGAATTTTTAATAAAAAATTCCTGTATAAATCTGTCTCGCATTTCGTATAGAAGAAAAGCATAAGAATCTTTTCCGTCTCTTCCGGCTCGTCCGATTTCCTGATAATAATTTTCGATAGTTCCCGGCATATTGAAATGAACAATAAGCCGGATATCGCTTTTATCAATTCCCATACCGAAAGCGTTTGTAGCGGCGATTACCGGAAGTCTGTCCTGCAAAAAATCGTCCTGTATCATTCTTCTCATTTCGGAGGACAATCCGGCGTGATAAAATTCAGCGTTGATCTTCTTTTTCTTCAGAAAGTCAACGGATTCTTCCGCGTTTTTTCGCGTAGCCGTATAAATGATTGCCGGCGTTCCAAATTTTTTGATAAGGTCGGGCAATACATCTTTTTTGGAAGTTGTTTGAATCACATTTAGATGAAGATTATCGCGCTCGAATCCGCGGACAAAAACTTTTGGTGCTTTCAATTTTAACTGTTCAATAATATCTTTTCTAACTTCCGGAGTGGCTGTTGCCGTAAACGCAGATATATTCTCTACGCTTACATATTCGGCAAATTTGATTATCTTCCTGTAACTCGGACGAAAATTGTGTCCCCATTCGCTTATGCAATGCGCTTCATCAACAAAAATATATTTTGGTTTTAAGTTTTTAATCTTTTCGGCGAAACTTCTATTTAAAAGTTTTTCCGGCGCAACATAAATTAATTTTATTATTCCTTCGTGTACTTTTCGTAAAATTTTTTCAGATTCAAAATATTCTACGCTGCTGTTAATATATGCTGAGATTTCTTTTTTTTGATTGAGCGAATCGACCTGGTCTTTCATCAATGCAACAAGGGGAGAGATAACGATTGAAAAAGATTCTCCTATAATGGCGGGTATTTGATAACATAAAGATTTTCCGGCGCCTGTGGGCAAAATTGCCAACGCATTTTTTCCGGAAACTATTTCATTTATTATTTCTTCCTGACCATTTCTGAACTCAGTGTAGCCATAGATTTCTTTTAATACTTCTTTTATATTCATTTATTATATTGCGAACTTATTTAATTTAATGACGTCCAAATATAAGAATATTTTAAGCATATTGGAAAAGGCAGGCTTTCCAGTCTGCGATTGAAAGAAGAATTTTTGAATATTTGTCTTTTGGGTTGAAGCCCGATCTGTTTTTTTTATTACGACCACAAGCTAAAGCTCGCGGCAACTTATTTTTTATTTGCAGACTGTGAAAGTCTATTGCCGTCCGCTTCAGCGGACGGATGTAGATAAAGCATTTTATTCGGCTTTAGCCACATTAAATAGAACTAATGGGACTAAAGTCCATATTCTCAAAATTTATTTTCCCGTTGGCTGAAGCCAATGGCAATAGAATTTTTCGTGTGGTGCTATTAACCAAGCCTTCAGGCTTGAGAGTCCGGAATTGTTTAATAAAATTAATTATAAAACAAATTTTAAAAATATGAATACAATTGAAGTTTCTGATTTAACAAAAATTTATCGATCTGCACGTAAGAAAAATGATATACGCGCGCTGAACAATTTTTCCATCTCAATAGAATCAGGTTCTGTTTTTGGATTGCTTGGACCAAACGGAGCCGGGAAAACAACGTTAATAAAAATTCTTCTCGGAATCGCTTACCCTACTTCGGGCAAAGCAAAAATTTTAGGGCAGTCCATTTACGATTATAAAATTAAAAGCAGAATAGGCTATCTGCCCGAAAATCATAAGTATCCGAATTATCTTAAAGGGGAAGATGTTCTGAAATATTTCGGGAGGCTTAGCGGAAAAGACGACAAATTTTTGTCATCTAAAATAAACGAGCTTTTAGCTGTTGTTAAAATGGAAAAATGGCGCAAAACAAAAATTAAAAAATATTCTAAGGGAATGATGCAAAGACTTGGACTAGCGCAAAGCCTCATCAACGATCCGGAATTGATATTTCTTGACGAACCGACTGACGGAGTTGATCCGATAGGACGAAAAGAAATACGGGATATAATTCTGCAGCTTAAAAATGAAGGAAAAACAATTTTCCTAAACAGTCATTTGCTTTCTGAAGTTGAAATGATTACCGACCGCGTTGCAATTCTAAACAATGGTGAATTGATAAAAGAGGGAACCGTTCAGGATCTAACAACGGACAAAGAAACTTATGAAATAACTTTCGCCGAAAATGTGGATCTTCAAGAAAAAGCTTTTCTGTTTGATGCAGATAAAATAGAGAGAAAAGAAGGCAATAAAATATTATTGAAAATAAATGATTCCGACGAACTGAATAAATTTCTCGATAAATTTCGCAGCGAAAAAATGGATTTCATTTCTGTCGTCCCGGTAAAAACATCTTTGGAAAATATGTTTATTTCACTTATTGAAGATTCAAACAAAACAAAAAAATGAAAAATATAATCTTATTAACTAAATTTACCATTCGCGAAGCGTTTGCACGAAAAATATTTATAGCATTCGCGGCGCTATCAACATTTACGCTTCTAGTTTTTCTTCTGCTTTTTTTATCCTTAGATGTTACTGATATGAGCGGAGTTATAAATCATCAAGGCGGAGAAGCTATCCAATCCGGTATGATTGCGCAAATAGCCGAAGCCCTTAAAATGCTTATAATTGCGCCTTTATACGGCGGGGGTTTGTTTCTCTCAATTTTTTCGGCGGCGAGTTTCATCCCCAATATGCTGGAAAAAGGGAATATTGATCTTCTTCTTTCAAAACCTGTTTCGCGCAGTCAGATTATTTGGGGAAAATTCATCGGCGGATTTTTGGTTGTATTTGTTAACATTGCATATCTCGTTGTAGGAATCTGGCTCTTGATAGGTTTTAAATTCGGCGCTTGGGATACGAGTATCTTATCAACAATATTCTCGATAAGTTTTACGTTTGCGGTTTTGTATTCCCTTATAATTTTAATCGGAATACTGACACGCAGTTCAATCTTCGCAATGATGGTTTCCTATATTATTTTTTTCATCCTGTCTCCTCTCCTCGCATCGCGCGGAAGCATTGCAGGCTTGATAGACAACTCTGTTGTTGAATGGATGCTTGATGCCTTTTATTATATTGTCCCCCAGACGAGCGAGCTGGGCACAATTACATTTAGTCTGGCAACCGGTTCCGGAGTAGGTGATTATCAGCCCATCGTGATTTCGTTCTTATTTATGATTCTCACGCTGGCGCTTAGTATTATTACTTTTAGTAAAAAAGACTACTAAAATATCCTTTTTTCCCTTATTTTTCGGTGGTATAATATTTGCGATTTGCAGATGATTCGAATAACTTTATCAAATTTAGGATAGCTAATGGCTGAAGAAAAATTAAAACTTGAAGATTTGTTAGGAGAGGTCCAGAAAGATGACGGACAAGACAGGATAGAATATGTAGCAATAATCGGCGCAGGCGTTATGGGAACGGGAATCGCACAGACGATTTCGTCTGCGGGATTGGATGTTGTAATTATCGAATTAGACGAGCAGCATTTGGCTCACTCAAAAAGTCAGCTTGAAGAATCGATGGAGAGAGAAATTGCAAGATGGGCGATGACGAAGAGCGAAAAAAAATCGATTCTCAGCAGAATCAAGTGGGAACTCGATATTAAGGAAATTGAAGAATGCGATCTGATAATAGAAGCGATTGATGAAAGTCTGGAATCTAAAAAAGCTCTTTTTAAAAAGATGGACGAGATTGCAAAACCGGAAACTATATTTATTTCCAACACATCTACTTTGAGCTTAACAAAAATTGCGGAAGTTACTTCGCGCAAAGATAAAATTATAGGAATGCACTTTTTAAATCCAGTGCCCAAAGTTCCTTTGGTTGAACTGGTCCGCGGACTTATGACCTCTGATAAAACAGTTGAAATAATAAAAAACTTTGCATCGAAGATTGGTAAAACTCCGGTTGAAGTTTATGAGTATCCCGGATTCGTAACAACGCGAGCAATTGTTCCTCTACTTAATGAAGCCATGTATATTTTACTTGAAGGAGTGGCTTCTGCAAAAGATATCGATACCGCAATGAAACTTGGTTACGGTTTCAGCGTTGGTCCTTTGGAGATGGCTGATTCTATGGGACTTGATGAAGTGCTAATGTGGATGGAACAGCTATGGGGAACGCTCGGAGAACCGAGATACAGACCCTGCCCGATTTTGCGTAAATTAGTTCGCGATAAAAAACTCGGGAAGAAAACAGGCGAAGGATTTTTTAAATATGATACCGAAGGAAAAATAATAGAATAATTTTTTTGATTTAGAGGATTAAATGAAAATATTAGTTTTAAATTGCGGCAGCTCTTCCATAAAATATCAATTTTTAGATACAGAATCGAAAACGCTTTTAGCGAAGGGACAAGTTGAAAGAATAGGGATGGGAAGCGCTGTATTGACGCACGTTCCGCACGATAAAGAAAAAGTAAGAATTGTTGGTGAAATTTTAGATCACACAATAGCGATTGAATATGTAATTGCCGTTATGCTCAGTCCGAACCACGGAGTTATAAAAGATAAAAATGAGATTGAAGCTGTCGGGCACAGAGTTGTTCACGGCGGAGAAACATTCTCCGGTTCGGTATTAATTACTGATAAAGTAATGCAGGCGCTAAAAGACAACATAGAACTCGCACCTCTTCATAATCCGCCGAACATACGAGGAATTGAAGCGGCAAAAAAACATCTTCCTCATACGCCTCAATGCGGCGTGTTCGATACCGCGTTTCATGTTAAGATGCCTGCAAAAGCTTTCTTATATGGAATTCCTTACGAACTCTACAAAAAATATAAAATTAGAAGATACGGATTCCACGGAACTTCGCACAGATATGTTTCTGAAAGAGCGGCTGAACTGCTTGGAAAACCGATTGAAGAATTGAAAATAATTACAGCGCATCTCGGCAATGGAGCTAGTATGGCTGCAATTGATCACGGTCAGTCAGTTGATACCACAATGGGTTTTACTCCGCTAGAAGGTTTATTAATGGGAACAAGAAGCGGCGATCTCGATCCTTCCGTTATTCTATACATCATGGGAAAAGAAGGCCTTTCGCTGATGGAAGCAAATACGCTGCTTAACAAACACAGCGGTTTAATTGGTTTGAGCGGCGACAGCAGCGATATGCGCGAAATTGAAGAAGCTATGCAGGAAGGTGACAAACGGTCCAAACGCGCGTTCGATGTTTTTACCTATAGAATAAAAAAATATTTCGGAGCTTACGCCGCAGCAATGGGCGGAGTTGACGCGTTTGTTTTCACAGGAGGAATAGGAGAAAATTCTCCTTTGGTTAGAAGAGACGTTTGCGAAAATATGGATTTCCTCGGAATAGAATTAGACGCCGATAAAAATGAATCAGCAAAAGGGGAAAGTATAATTTCCAAAGAAAATTCCAAAGTGAAAGTATTTAGAATTCCGACCAACGAAGAATTAGTGATAGCACTCGATACGGAAGAAATAGTAAATGAGCAGGTTGAATATGAAGATGAAAGGATTTTGAATAACTGATATAATTTAACTGAAATCGGAGATTATTTTTTACGATAAATATCTTTTCTGTGTTTTACTCTTATAATTTCTATTATTAATTTTTTTTGAATCACAGAATAAATTAATCTATAATCTCCGATTCTTATTCTATAAGTAAAATCTTGTCCCGATAATTTTTTGACAATTCCGTCAAAGTTTTGCTCGAGAATAAAGAAATTATCATATCCTTAAGCAGAACATTTTTTGTTTCGAGAGCCGCCATTTCTTCTTCTGACCCAACGTCGAGTCCTATTGAGACGAGCGCTCCACTCGGGAAAGAATTACTTGAAAGATTGTTTACGGCAGCAACAATTTTAGGGATGTATAACTATCCAATTTATTTAATTCTTTTACAGCAGAGTTTTTCCAAAGAATATCAAATGACATTTCTTTTCTTCAAGTCTTCAAGGACTTTTTCGTGAGTTACGATCTTTTCATTTTTACGTTTTGCAACGATCGCCAAATCTTCAAGGTCTTCTGGTAAAGCTTCAAAATCTTTAATTTTCAATATCACTTCAGTCTTGTTACCCTTTATATCCGTAATATTTAACTCTATGTCTTTTTATATCAGTCATTTCAACTCCTAATTATAAAAATCAATGTATGGTTTTTGAAAGAAATTTTCTACATCACGAAATTGAAATTCAACAAATTCGAAATTCTCAAATCCGTTAATTTAAAATTTTTAACATTTCATTCGATTTTTTCATCGCAAATAATTATTATAAAATTAAAAATAATAACGGAGCAAAAGTTGAATTTAGGACTAGAGAATAAAGTAGCGTTGGTAACCGCCGCAAGCAAAGGTATAGGTAAAGCCGTAGCCGAACTATTGACCGAAGAAAAATGTAGAGTTGCGATCTGCTCCAGCAATAAAAATAACCTTATTAAAGCATCTGATGAGATAAAAGAAAATTATAAAGCCGAACCGCTCTGGCTTGTATGCGACATCAACGATCCGAAAGAAATTCAGGAAACCATTCGCGAAGTAAAAAAAGAGTTGGGCGATATTGATATTTTAGTAAATAACTGCGGCGGACCGAAGCCGGGATTTTTTGAAGATTTGAGCGATGATGATTGGTTATACGGATTCAATCAAGTCTTGATGAGCGCTGTAAGATTTATGCGGGAAGTATTGCCCGGAATGAAATTAAATAATTGGGGCAGAATAATTAATATTACATCGCTATCGGTAAAACAGCCGGTTGATAATTTAATTCTATCCAACGCATTCCGAAGCGCATTAACAGCCACGGCAAAAACTCTAAGTAAGGACGTTGGTAAATATAACATTACCATAAATAATGTTGCGCCCGGTTACACGCTTACATCCCGTTTATACGAGCTTGCGATGGAAAAAGCAAAAAAGGAAAACTCAACGCACGAAGACGTTTTGGCTGAAATGGCAAAGAAGAGTTCGATGCATCGCGTAGCAAATCCAGAAGAAATTGCAGATGCAGTTCTGTTTTTAGCTTCGCAAAAGGCCGGTTACATTACCGGATCCACAATTGCAGTGGACGGTGGAGTGATACAGGCGACCTATTGATATCTCTATTATCCATTGAATTTATTATTTTGAAAAATAGCAGAATAAAAATATTCCAATAAATAATCTTTAGATGAAATTGCAATCATATATAGATACTTCCGTTATTGGCGGATGTTTAGATGAAGAATTTTCCGAATATTCATTTAAGCTTGTTTACGAATTTAAGAGTGGAAGTAAAAAATTAAATATATCTGATTTAACTTTGAGCGAACTGGAGGAAGCGCCATTGGAGGTAAGAGAAATATTAGCGCAAATACCAGAAAAACATAAAGAATACTTAACCCTAAATGAAGAGTCCAAAATATTAGCAGAAAAATACATTAAAGAAAAAGCCGTCAGCTCGAGGAATTTAATAGATGCGCAACACATTGCAATAGCTACAATAAATAAAGTTGATGTTTTAGTGAGTTGGAATTTTAAGCATATTGGGAATTTAAGAAGAATACAGTTATATAATTCGATAAATCTGAAATATGGTTATTCGATGATTGAGATAAGATCGCCAAGAGAGGTAATAAATGAATAATAAGAAAAAAAAGAAATATGATTCTGTGAAGATGATGCGAGAAATAAGAGACAGACTTTCAAAAAAATATTCCCAAGATCCAGATAAAGAATTTGATGATTTGGAAAAAATTAGAAATAAGTATAAAATCCAATCGGAAGTCAAAACATTGTAAGACATTTATAATGCTGATCAAGCTGCGGCAAAGACATTAACCACAGAAATAGGTAAATACAATTTTTTGTATCTAACTTCTAATAAAGTTGACTACATCACCGGTTCCACAGTCGCAGTGGACGGTGGAGCAATAAAATCGACTTATTAGAAAAATATTTTTAAATATATCGTTTGGGATTTTATATTTGCTCTATTCATGAAATTTCTTCTCGCCCGCCATAACAGCAAAGTCCAAATGATCTTCTTTAGATGGAATGGCGCACGAAAATACAGCGCTGTATGCGCAATAGGGATTAAACGCTAAATTGAAATCGATTGTGTATATATGACTTGTATCTTCAGATTTTTCAAAATCTAAATATCTTCCCACGCCGTAGGTCTCTTCGTTCGTCGTCTCGTCGGTAAACCAGATGCTGTAATATTCTGCGCCGTTCTGAGATTTGTTTTTGTAAACATTTAATTGATGAACATTGTCCTCAGTTTCAAGAAGCAGAAATCCGTAATGTATCGCTTCGCGCTCTTCGCCCTTAGTCCCGAAAATTTTTATTGTATCTTTTTTCTCTAACTCCGTGAGTTTGCTTTTAAAAACGAACGCAGTATCCGGATCAAAATAATTTAAAGGATGAAACTCCGCTCTTGTATCTTTGTTAAAAGGGGAGTTCGGATCATTTTTCATATATTCATTTTTCTCTTTTCTTGTTTCTACTATTTTTCTTTCGTATTCGGAATCCGGTTTTCCCCGAGCAGGAAACATATAAACGCCGCTGTAAGAAGAATGATAATTGTTTTAATTTTATTCATCGTCGTTCGCTCTTTTTCTTAATTCGTTTAACTTGTTCAACGCTTCAATCGGCGTCATCTTATCTAATTCCATTCCAGAAATTTCTTTCCGAAGTTTATCGTCTTTAACTTCAAATAAGCTGAATTGAACTTCGTCGTTCGGGCGTTTTAATTTTGCGAGTTTCTGTTTTTTAATTTCGTAAGGCGTCAATTCTTTGCTTTCAAGATTTTCCAAAATTTCTTTGGAACGA
This sequence comes from uncultured Melioribacteraceae bacterium, assembly GCA_963821715.1. Taxonomy (GTDB): domain Bacteria; phylum Bacteroidota; class Ignavibacteria; order Ignavibacteriales; family Melioribacteraceae; genus CAWGET01. Next base: position 118,403 of record CAWGET010000002.1, on the reverse strand, counting down.
TTGACCACAAAAAGTGGAAGACCAGCCATCTGCCCCACTTGAATTCCGTAACTGTGATCAGCTCCGCCTTTCGAAACTTTGTGAAGAAAAATAACCTTGTCGCCGTATTCCCGAACCTCCACTTTGAAATTTTTTATCCGCGGAAAGATTGTCGCCATCTCATTTAATTCGTGATAGTGTGTAGCGAAAAGCGTCTTGGCTGAGATGTCCGGATGTTCGTGTAGATATTCCGTTATCGCCCAGGCAATTGATATACCGTCGAAAGTGCTTGTTCCGCGTCCGATTTCATCCAGTAAAATAAGGCTTTTGTTTGTCGCATTATTTAATATGTTAGCGGCTTCCTGCATTTCTACGAGGAATGTGCTTTCGCCTGCGCTTATATTATCGCTGGCGCCGACGCGCGTATAAATTTTATCCACAACTCCTATTCGCGCTTCCTTCGCCGGAACGAATGATCCGGTCTGCGCCATCAGTACAATTAATCCCACTTGCCGCAAGAAGACCGATTTGCCCGCCATATTTGGTCCGGTCAAAATAATTATTTGATCTTCCGAATTTTTTAAACGCGAAGAATTTGGCGTGAACTTTTCGCCGGGCGGTAAAATTCTTTCAACTACGGGATGACGGCCTTCTTCAATCAATATTTCGTCGGAGTCGTTAACTTCGGGTTTTACATAATTATATTGCTCGGCACATTCTGCGAAGGAAACATAACAGTCTAACATCCCGATCAGTCTTGCGTTTCCTTGTATCGCTTCTGTTTCTGCAGCAATTTTCACGCGGACTTCATTGAACAATTTATGTTCGAGCGAAATAATCTTTTCTTCCGCATTTAAAATTTTGTCTTCATATTCTTTCAGCTCCGGAGTAATATATCTTTCGCTGTTTACAAGAGTTTGCTTGCGGATATAATTTTCGGGAATTTTATTCCGGTGCGTATTGCTTATCTCAATGTAATAACCGAAAACTTTATTATAGCTTACTTTTAGAGAAGAAATATTATTGCGTTCTCTTTCGGATTTTTGCAGATTGGCGATCCAGGTTTTTGCGTTGCCCGATAATCCCCGCAGTTCGTCTAGTTCGGCGTTGTAGCCGTCGCGGATAACTTTTCCATCATTTAGATTTAACGGCGGTTCGTCCGAAATCGCGATTTCGATCAATGAAATCAATTCTTCCAGATCGATCAGATTTTCATTCAGATCGCGAAGTTCTTCCGATTTTACCTGATCCAATAACTGTTTGACTAAAGGAATTTTTTTAAGCGATGATTTTATGTTCACAAGCTCGCGCGGATTCGCGCGTCCGGCACTGATCCTTGCAATAAGTCTTTCCAGATCGCCGATTTCGTGAAGTTCCTTTATCAGGTTCAATCTCAAAATACGGTTATCAAAAAATTCGCCAATGCATTCCTGGCGCTTTTTGATCTGTTCAACTCTGCGGAGGGGAGCGGAAATCCACTTCTTCAATAACCTTCCGCCCATTGCGGTTTCTGTTTTATCAAGAATATATATAAGCGATCCTTCCCGTCCGCCGCTTTGCATGGAATAAATAATTTCCAGATTTCTTTTCGTCGCGAAATCCAGAAGCATAAAATCGGATGGATTATAAAGCGATACTTTATTTAAATGGGGAAGAGATGCCTTCTGTGTTTCCTGAAGATAATTTAGAATCGTTCCGGCAGAAATAATTCCACCACGAAAATTCTCAACTCCGAATCCTTTGAGATTAACTGTTTTAAAATGTTCGCATAAAATTTCGTAGCCGTATTCGTAACTGAAAATCCATTCGTCTATTTTGGTAATGCGTATCGAATCGCTTACTTTTTTTAAAACAGGCTCAAGTTCATCTCGCTGTTTTTTGCTTATCAGGATCTCTGACGGATTGATTAAAATTATCTGATTAGCAATTTGTGATTTCGGTATTTCGTATAAAAAGTATTCTCCGGTTGAAATATCGCAAAATGAGATTCCGGCAAAATCGTCAAAAATGAAAATCGATAGAAGATAATTGTTTTTTTTATGGTCGAGCAGTTTATCCGAAAGAGTAACACCCGGAGTAACTACCTCAATCACATCTCTCTTTACAAGCCCTTTAGCGAGTTTCGGATCTTCGACTTGCTCGCATATCGCCACGCGCAATCCGGCGCGTACGAGTTTTGGCAGATAAGAATCGACAGCGTGATAAGGGAAACCTGCAAGCGGAACGCTGCTTGCCGCGCCGTTAGCGCGTTTAGTAAGAGTAATTCCCAATACCTTCGAAGCTGTTTTCGCATCTTCGTCAAATGTCTCGTAGAAATCCCCAACCCGAAATAAAATCAGCGTATCCGGATGATCCGTTTTGATCTTATGATATTGAGCCATTAAGGGAGTTTTATTGGACATAGTTTCGTATAATTCTAAAATAAATTTATAAATCTTTTTCTAATCAAAAATTAAAAGCTACAAAATTTTTTACTTTTATGGATTGAAAAATTTTAAAATCAAATGTAGGGAAGTTTTGCAGACAGTGCATTAAAATGTTCGATACCCAATTATTCTCAATCATATATACAGCTGCTTTCGAAAAATATCTGCTAATTTATTTTCTAGTTCTTCTTTTTTGGATAAAATAAAATTTCTTATATCTTCTAATAATACTTATATATGATTGTTGAAAATTTATTGAGGATAAAGATGGAATCTTCCCGGAAGATTATTCTAAAATTAGAGAAACCAATTACGCCCGTTTATGAGTTTCACATTGCAAGAAAAATAAGAGATAAATATGATATCGATGAAACAATGTTTTCCACCGAGGGTAATGTAGTATTCATTAATTTCCGCCAGGTTAGGATATTTACTGAACGGCTGAACAAAAAGAGAGACGATAAAAATAAAGTAAAGCCGGGACAGGTAAATGCTGCGGGATTATTAGACGAGATTTATCATTACTTATTGCGGGAATACGAGGAGAAGGAAAATCCCGGAGTTTTTGGAAAGGCGGTCAGTCATCTAAAGGAAAAATTAAACGATATACAACTGCAAAGTTTTCTGGAAAATTTTATTGCACTCTTTCCGCCGCAAAGCGTCTTTAAAAAAGAATTAACTCCGGCAGAATATCTTAACGCGGAAACAAACGGAAGATCGAACGTAAACATTGCTCTTGAAGAATTAATACTATTACACATAGCTAATTTTAATCCGGCAAATATAAAACTGAAAGAACTTTTCGACGAAAATTATTTCAAAGAAAAAAAATTATATAAAAAATTGATTTCCACTTTGGATGAATTTTTTAAGAAAGAGAAAAAATTTGGTCCTGATGATCAGGATATTTTTGAATTATTAAAAACGCCGATTTTAAAAAATCCCGACGACATAGAGAGCCAGCTAGACTTCATAAAGGAAAAATGGAAAATTCTGCTCGACGAAAAATTTCTAAAAAAATTATTGAGCGGAAAAGATCTATTAAAGGAAGACATAATGTTCGACTCTTTCGGAGGAGGCGGGGGAGCGCCGACGATCGTGCCGAAATATAAAGGAAATCTCGATAACGCCGATATTTTTTCGCTTGGTAAATCCGGATACAAATACGCGCTGGACGCATACAAAGATTACGATGAAGTGGAACGATTTACGCAGGATATTGATTGGATGCCGCGGGTTGTGATAATCGCTAAGAATACTTACGTCTGGTTAGATCAGCTATCAAAAAAATATCAGCGTCACATTCATCGCCTCGATCAGATTCCCGATGAAGAACTTGAACTGCTTGCGAGGTGGAATTTTACCGGTCTCTGGCTTATCGGTATTTGGGAACGGAGCGAGGCTTCGAAAAGAATAAAACATATTATGGGAAATATCGACGCGGTTGCTTCGGCTTATTCTCTTTATGATTATCAAATTGCCGCTGATATAGGAGGCGAAGAGGCTTACAACAATTTGAATGAACGTGCGAAAGCCAAAGGAATCAGGCTAGCGAGCGATATGGTTCCAAATCATACCGGAATTTATTCCAAATGGATTATTGAACATCCTGAATATTTTGTGCAGTCGGATTACCCGCCGTTCCCTGGATATAAATTTACCGGAGAGAATTTATCGCAGGATCAGGATTTGGAAATACGGATTGACGACGGATATTTTTCGCGTTCTGACGCCGCTGTAGTTTTCCAAAGAGTAGATAAAAGAAACGGAAGCGTGAAATATATTTATCACGGAAACGACGGAACGAATATGCCGTGGAACGATACGGCGCAGCTCGATATGCTTAAAGCCGAAGTGCGAGAAGCGGTAATCCAAAAAATTATGGACGTTGCCCGGAAGTTTTCAATTATACGATTTGACGCGGCGATGACTTTGGCGAAGAAACATTTTCACCGGCTTTGGTATCCGCAGCCGGGAACGGGCGGCGATATTCCTTCACGATCCGATTACGCTTTAACGCGCGAAGAATTCGATTCATTTTTCCCGGTAGAATTCTGGCGCGAAGTTGTTGACAGGATAAATAATGAATTGCCGGACACACTTCTTCTCGCCGAAGCCTTCTGGCTGCTCGAAGGCTATTTCGTGCGCACTCTCGGAATGCACCGCGTTTACAACAGTGCATTTATGCATATGATGATGAAAGAGGAAAACGAAAAATACCGCGATCTGATTACCAACACTCTGGAATTTGAACCGGAAATTTTAAAGCGTTACGTAAACTTTATGAGCAACCCGGATGAAGAAACCGCGATTAGACAATTCGGAACGGAAGACAAATATTTCGGAGTAGCCATTTTAATGATTACTTTGCCCGGACTTCCGATGTTCGCTCACGGACAAATTGAAGGTTACACAGAAAAATACGGAATGGAATACAAGCGTGCTTATTACAACGAATTCCCAAATCAATGGCTTGTTGATAGGCACGAGCGAGAGATCTTTCCGCTGATGCAGAGAAGATATCTCTTCAGCCAGGTTTATAATTTTTGGTTTTTCGATTTTCATGATAACTTCGGCAACCTGAACGAAAATGTATACGCTTTTACAAATATGGAAGGAAACCAGAGAGCGCTAGTTTTATACAACAATAAATATGATTCGACGGCGGGAAAGATTTTCCGCTCGACTCCAAAACTTGACAATAATAAAAACAGCGCTACAAAAACTTTAGCCGAAGCACTAAACATTAACACCGATTATAAAGTATTTTACATCTACAGAGAACAGATCTCCGGTCTGCAGTTTATAAAATCGGGACAAGATATTGCACATAACGGTTTTTACGCTGAACTAAATGGATTTCAATATCAAGTATATTTGGATTTTGAAGAAGTTTACGATGAGACGGGTGAATATTTTGAGATATCTCAGAGATTTCAAAATCAGGGACATTCTGATATAAGAAGAGCGGTAAAAGAATTACGCTTAGCTCCGGTTCATAATGAATTTACATCAGTATTTGAAGATAAGGTTTTATCTCTCATAACGGATTATTTTATTTTGCTCGACGATCCTGAAGGCGAATTTTTAGAACTTGATTATATAAATCAAAAATTCACCGGATTGATAAACATCGTTAAGAATCACTTCAATCTTAAAGCAGATGTAAATCAGTTGGCTTCCGATTTTGAGGATAAACTTAAAACCGTCGGCAGATTAAACTCAATACTCGGTAATAAAAAAATATTTGAGCGTGATGTAAGATACCGTGATATATACGATTCAATGCGGCTTTCGCCTAAATCGAATTATCGTGAAAATGAAATAATATTCTTAGTCTGGCTCCTAATCCGCAAGATGAATAAAATGTTTAGTAATAATAACACTTTGCAAGACAATTTCGTAGAGGAATTGGTTCTTGATACACCGGTTAGAAATATTCTGAAACGCCTAGGGAAAAGCGAAAATGATGTTGACAGAGATATTTTACTTCTCAATATTCTAAACAGGTATGACGAAAAATTCTTCGACCTCGATAAAGAAGTAGAAGAAAACAACAAAGAAAATTTTTCTGCGTATTTAAAAATAAAATCGAAAGAAATATTGGAATTTTTTGAAGACCCGGCGATAAAGGCTTATCTTGGTATTAACAGATACGAAGGCGTGACTTATTACAGCAAAGAAAACTTTGAGAATCTCATAAACTGGCTATTTACATTAATAACAGTTACAAAAAATAAAGAAATAAAGGATGATAAGGACATAGAAAAAATACTGCGATTATACTACCTCTTATTTTACTATGTAAAATTTTATTCGGATAATTCCGAATATAAACTTGAAAGCTCTGCAGGAAAAGTTAAAAAATGAAGATGAGGAAAGGAGTGAAACAAAAAAATAATCTAAATGACTTGACATTCATCTTCATTCTTGACAAATTTTGATTCAAAAAAATTAAGGAAGTATTATATAGGAATTTGCTACGCTATTTTTCTGTTGAAATATGCCGAAAAACTGACATATTGTATTCTTAAATTCTGATCAGAAACGTAAAGTTATTATGAAAAGCAAATTCACTATTATATTATTTCTATTATTTTGCCTGTCCCAATTATTGGCTCAGGATTTTAGAGTCCTATCCTCGGATGAGAATTCCATCGTAGTAGAATACACACCGGTTTATTCCGATACCCAAAAAATTATGATTGACGGTGAAAACTATTTTAGTTTTGTCGTCGCCAATACTTTCCCTGACGAACAAAAGACTTACGGAGAACCAGAAAATTCGATAAGAAATTTTAACATTGGCCTTCCATCAGAATTCGGAAATACAATTCAAATTATTTCATCTTCCTTTAATACAATAAGAGGGAAGATTGCTCCGGTTCCTTATCCAGATAAAAGTAAAGATTTTTATTCTGCAGAATATAAAATAACTGAAAATTATTCGCAGGGTTCAAATCCAGAACAGGTGATGTTCGGCGAATTCGGAATGATAAGAAATCTCCAGGTTCAGAAGATCAAGATCCTGCCATATCTTTTCAATCGCAAAACAGGAGAAATAAAACTTTACAATAAAATTGTATTCCGAGTAAATTATTCCAAACCCGCCGCTCAATTTTCTCTTCTTGATGATGAAATTGTTGAAGCTTCCGTTATCAATTACAACACTGCGAAAAATTGGGGGTTGCGGAGAGAAAAACTGAGAAAACCTTCCGACGGAATTTTAGCAACAGGTAACTGGTTCCGTTTTCAAACGCCCGAAGAAGGAATTTACAGAATTGACAGGAATACATTAAATTCGATTGGAATCAATCCGGATCAAGTAGATCCTCGTAATATAAAAATATACAACAACGGCGGATATATGCTTCCCGAAGCTGTGCCGGACGAAGTTCCCGTTGGATTAAGAGAAGTGGCAATTCAAGTTGTCGGAGAATCGGACGGAAAGTTTGACGAGAGCGATTATATACTTTTTTACGGCCGTGGCATTAATTCCTGGGAATTCGACGCGGGAAAGCAGAAAATTGTACGTCGTAAACATTTCTTTTCAAACGAAAATTATTATTATATAACAGCAGATGATGGTACCGGCAAAAGAATTGAACTTCGTCAGTCCGAAAACTCGGCTTCCGCTTTTAAGCAGGATATTACCGAAGCTTTTGCTTTCCACGATGAAGATAAGATTAATGTGCTTAGCTCCGGCAGAATTTATTTCGGCGATACTTTTAGTTCATCCGATAAAAGTTTTACTTATATCTCTTCTCTCGGAAATATTGTTGCAGGCAGTAAGATAAATTATAATTACCAATTTGCCAATGTTTCACTTAAATCGATTCAGTTAAAAATTTACGAGAATGACAATCAGATTTACTCCAAATACCTCAATGGTGGACACCGATTCATATGATGTCGGCAGACTTCATTCCGGTTCGGCGCAATTTTCCGGTAATTTGCCGGAAAATAGAAGCGCTCTTAAATTTATTTTTGAGTCATCAGGGTTGGAAGAAAAAGGTTATCTGGATTATTTCGAGATCCGTTACAAAAAACTTCTTCGTCCCGATGATAACCAGCTGATCTTTTTTTCTGAGGACACGACTTCAGTAATTGAATATACTCTTAATAATTTTTCTACGAGTGATATTTCGGTTTATGAAGTGACAGATTATGCTAATGTAAGAAAAATAAGTCCTGCCAAAATAAGCGGCGGACAAGCAACTTTTCAGGCCGGGGAATTGAAAGGTTCGCGGTCGAAGTATTTAGCACTTACAAATAATAAATTGAAAACTCCCGAAAATTTTGAAAAAGTAAAAAACTCCGATTTGGCATCAACAAGTAATCGTGCGGAATATTTGATAATCACAGACGAAAGATTTGAAGAACAAGCCAATCGATTAAAAAATTACAAAGAGAATGAGAGCCCCGATAAACTGGTATCGAAGGTAGCTTACGTTAGCGATATCTTAAATGTTTTCTCAGGCGGACAAATGGATCCGACAGCAATAAGAAACATGATCAGCTATGCTTTCAAGAATTGGGAAGTTCCGCCTGCATATGTTTTACTTTTCGGAGACGGCACTTACGACTATTTGGATATCGAAGGATTGAGCAATAATTTTGTTCCAACCTTTCAAACATATGAATCTCTTGATAAGATTGAAAGCTATCCGTTTGACGATTATTTCAGCAGGATTTCCGGGAATGATAAAGAAGCGGACGTTGCTGTGGGAAGACTTAACATCAATTCTACGGATGAAGCCGAAAATGTGGTCGATAAAATAATTAAATATGAAACAGATCCCGGTCAAACCCTATGGCAGAATACAATAACTCTTGTAGCCGATGACGGACCAACCGACCAAAATAAGACCGATGGAACCAGACATACAGGTCAGTCAGAAGCTGTCGCATCGTGAATCGATACCTGAATATTTTATATTAAATAAAATTTATCTTGCTGAATATCCTCCGATTTTTGTCGGCTCTGGCAGAAGAAAACCGGCTGTAAATGACGCTATAGTTTCAGCAATAAATAACGGCACTTTAATTGTAAATTATATCGGACACGGAAACCCGAAAGTCTGGGCTCACGAAAACGTATTTGAACAATCGACTACAGTACCAAGATTAAATAACGATAAATTTTTTTCCTAAGCGCCGCCACTTGTGACTTTGCACTTTTTGATAATCCGAATATTTCGAGTTCCACCGAAGATATGCTCGTTATGAAAAACGCCGGAATTATAGGAAGTACCGCCGCCGTAAGACCTGTATATTCAACGAGCAATTATTACTTTAATCTTGCTCTTTTCCAAAGACTTTTAATCGAGAAGGATGCTCAAGGTTTACCTCGAAGGATGGGATTGGCTTATATGCTTACAAAACAGAATAGAACTTCTACAAATGATGAGAGGTTCCATTTGTTTGGCGATCCATCAATAAGGTTAAATATTCCGAAGATACAAGCGCACATCGAAAAAGTGAATGGCAAACAGCTTGATACAGAAGTTATTATTAATGCTTTAGGAAGTGTTGAAATTGAAGGAACTGTAAAAAACGCCGATAGCAGCGCAAGCAATTTTATCGGCGAAGGTATTATTTCTGTTTATGATTCGGAGAAGATTAAAAAGTCTGCAGCCGCAATTGGATTACTCAAATGATCGAGCAGGGCGGTTTGATTTTCCGAGGAAGAGTTAGCGTTGATTACGGAGAGTTCAAAGCGAATTTTGTAGTGCCGAAAGATATATCTTACGAAGATAAAAACGGTAAGATAGTAGCCTATATTTATAATGATTACCGTGACGGTATTGGTTTTACAAATAATATTAAGATAACCGGTACTGATTCCTCTTCAACCAATGACGGTGAAGGTCCGAAAATTGATATATTTTATGATAAAGAATCGTTTGATAATTCCTTTTTGGTGAATCCGGATTTCAAACTTATAGTTCAGCTTGAAGACGAAACGGGTTTAAACACTACAGGAACCGGAATTGGACACAGACTTGAAGCTATTCTGAATGGCGATAAGGAAAACGCGATAGATCTTACTGAATATTTTATTGGAGATTTGGATGCCGGTGGGAAATCTGGAAAAATTGAATATAAGTTCAGCGATCTTGAGCCCGGAGAATATAGTATTCAGATAAATGCCTGGGACGTTTACAACAACTTTTCATCAGAAGAGAGTTATTTCAGTGTTGTTGACGATGAAGGTCTTGTTGTGCGGAATGTTTACAACTATCCTAATCCCTTTCAATCGGCAACTGCGTTTACGTTTCAACATAATATTCCTGGTCCGGTAAATGTGCGCATCAAAATTTATACAATTGCCGGAAGGATGATAAAAGAAATTGAACAAATGGGAATAACGGATAAATTTGTAAAAGTAATGTGGGACGGAAGAGACGAGGACGCTAATCTTATAGCGAACGGGACCTATTTGTACAAATTAATTGTAGAAACAATGGACGGCGGAAATAAGGAAAATATTCTTGGAAAATTGGCTGTAATTAGGTAAAATTAAAGTTTATATAAAAATGAATCTTACCCCGGAGGTATAACATAATGAAAAAATGGATTAAACTAATATTATTTTCAATACTATTTATAAGCGCAAACAACGCTATTTTGGCGCAAGGTGAAGCTGCGGTACCATTCCTGCAATTAGCTCCTGATTCCCGCGCTGGCGGCATTGGAGAATCCGGAAGCGGATTGGCTGATAATTCATCGGCCGTTTTCTGGAATCCTGCCGGAATCGCATTTCTAAAAGGATCCGAAGTTAGTATTACCCATAGTAACTGGCTTCCTCAATTTAATCTAGATCTTTTCTATGAGTATCTTACATACCGTCAATATATTGATGATATAGGCGGAAGTTTGCTTGGAAGTTTCACCTATATGAATTACGGAGAATTTATCAGAACTAATTCCGCGGGAAAAGAAGAAGGAATTTTCAGATCTTATGACGCAGCGCTTACTCTTGGATACGCAACTAAGCTCCACAACGATTGGGGATTAGGATTAAACTTTAGAGTTATACATAGCCGTCTCGCCGATAAACCTACAGAGTTTGAAGAGGGGAATGGCGTCGCCACATCGGTAAGTTTTGATATAGCTACTATGTGGCGTCCTGAATCGCTTGAGCTCCCATTTATTGGTGATTTCGGAAACAGATTCAGTCTCGGAATTAATCTTAGTAACCTCGGACCTAAAATGTATTACATAGATCAATCCCAAGCCGATCCAATTCCTACAATGTTCCGTCTCGGAATGGCTTTTAGACTGTTTGAAGACGAATATAATTCATTGACTTATACACTCGATTTTCACAAACTCTTAGTTGACCGCGTTGACAGTACAAATAAAGATGAATTTTACCAAGCTGTATTTACATCCTGGGCTGATCAGGATATAAGCGAAGAATTGCGCGATATAGTTACTTCAATGGGATTGGAATATTGGTACGGCGATCCAAATGATTTTATGTTCGCGTTACGTTCCGGTTTCTTTTACGAAGATCCTTCGTATGGCAACAGAAAATTCATAACTCTCGGCGCCGGTCTCCGTTACGAAATGTACGGATTCGATTTCAGTTATATAACAACAAGTATGTTTAAGGACGGAGAAACGCATCCGCTTGCCGATACTTTAAGGTTTACATTATTAATCGGTTGGGGCGGTCCTGCAACAACTCCAAACAGAATAGGATTCCCACGCGGAATATAATTTGATTATGAAAAGAACAGCTCTTCTTTCTTTATTGTTTTTTGTTATTTTGGGCAGCTCGTCTGCCCAAAATTTTGTTGGAAAGTTAAATTATCATCCGGAAGCAGGGATAAAAAAAGCGCCGGAAACTTTAAGAATTCTTGCGGTGATGGTTGAGTTTCAGGAAGATAATTACGACGGAACTTTTGGCACCGGAAAATTCGGATCGATTTATACCGAAGATTACGGAAACGATATTTTAGATCCTCTGCCACATGATGCCGAGTATTTTGAAAACCACCTGGAATTTGCAAAAAATTATTTTCGAAAAGTTTCGAACTCTCAGTTGACGATTGATTATCGGGTCTTGCCCGACGTTATCACGGTATCTCAGGCGATGAGAAATTATTCACCTCCGCTCAACTCCGATTCTTTGAACGAACTCGGAATTTTTGCCGAGGAGGTATGGCAGCTTACCGCTCAAAAATATCCGGACTTAAATTTTAGCGACTACGATCTTTTCGCTGTCTTCCACGCCGGCGTCGGGAGAGATATTAATACTCCCGGAAGTCTCGGAATCGAACGCGATCTTCCTTCTGTTTATTTGGGCATTAATACTCTTCAAAATATTTTCGGCCAAAATTTTAAGGGCTTCCCGGCAAACGGCGCAACACCAATTACAAATACAATGGTCCTTCCCGAAACAGAATCGCGTGAACTTGAAGGAATCGGAGGAACAATTCTTCTGGAATTAACAATAAACGGATTAATCGTTGCAAGCATCGCGAGTCATCTTGGTCTCCCGGATTTATTCAATACGGAAACAGGCTTAAGCGCAATAGGACGTTTCGGATTGATGGACGGCCAGTCAATTTTTGCTTACAATGGCGTATTTCCTCCTGAGCCGTCTCCCTGGGAAAAAATGGAACTTGGTTGGATAGATCCGGTTGTTGTTGATGATCCTGCAAAAGTTGATGTGGCTGTAAACAAAAACTTCGGCGATACGGTTCTTGTAAAAGTCCCGATTAATTCATCCGAATATTATTTAATCGAGAACAGGAACAGGGATACGGAAAATAACGGAGCGGTTGTTACTTACAAATTGGGGAATGAAACTTTTACAGAAACTTTTACGGAAGATACAACCGGATTTTACAGCTTCGATACTGATACTTTGAAAGGTGTAATAACAGATGTTGACGAATTCGACTGGGCTTTGCCCGGCAGCGGAATTGTTATCTGGCACATCGATCTAAGCATAATTTCCGATAATCGTGAGTCCAATTCCATCAATAACGATAAATTTAATAGAGGTGTAGATGTTGAAGAGGCGGACGGAATTCAGGATATCGGCGAAGAGTTCTCAACTATCTTCGGTGAAACGGTTATTGGGGAAGGCACGGAAGAGGATTTTTGGTTTGCATCAAATGATGCACAACTCTATCAGAATAAATTTACACCTTCAACTAAGCCGAATACAAATTCAAACTCCGGTGCAAACAGTTTAGTAAATATTACAGATTTTTCCGACATCTCGAATAAAATGAGTTTTGAATTAATCTTTGCCGATGAACAGGTTCGTTTAAGAACTTTTAGAAAATTGAGTGTTGACGGATCAATAAAATACTTCTCTTCAGTGGACGACGGAACTGAAAATTATCTGCTTTTTACAACGGATGAAAATACTTTGTATCTAACGGATGTTGAGGGAGATTTAATTGCGGCAACACCGAATTTCAGTTCAAAAAAACCGGCGGTATTTAAATACAAAGAACAAGTATTTATTGTAGGCGTATTAGATAAAAGGGTGTGGATATGGAAAAACTTAATTTCCTCCAATGCGGAAATTGAAAAAATTACTTTCGAACTTGATTCGGAAATATCAGCGCAACCGGTGATTTGCGAAATTGGTGAAGATAGACGCATTTTATTAGGTACAGCCGGCGGAGTGTTGTATAATATCTCTATAAAGGAATTGTTGGCGGGCGGCGATCTTTCCGAAAATTTTAGAACTCCGGTTTTTAACGAACCGATCGTTCAACTTGTTTCAACTCATTTCCCTTCTGATAATTTAGTAGCCGCTATTTCCGAAAATGAATATTGGGATAATTCCGGTTTAAAATTAAATATTCCTCAAAAACCGTTGAAGATGGCTTTAACAAACGATCATAGAGGCGAGAAGGTTGTAGTTGTACTTGCAGAGGAAAATACATTTTATATTATCGGGGAAAATGGAATTATAAAGAATTTCTCTCTTGAAGGATCGCCAGTAACAAATTTCTCTCTCGGCAAACTAAATTCGGATGAAGAAATTTATATTGCCGTTAGCCAGGATGACAAAGTTAAAGCCGTAAATTTATCCGGCTTCCCAATAGATAATTTTCCGTTTGCGAATGAAGCGAATCCCGACTTTTCCGGAACACCTTTGTCGGCGAATATTTCTAACTCAAATCTCTTTGCTTACTCAACAGAGGGAGATATTTATTCATTTAACTATGATGCAGAAATTTCAGAATCTTTTCCGCTTTCTGCGGGATCATCTCTTTCAGCTGTCCCGGCGCTTTTTCTCGATACCGGAAAACATGACGCTATAAGCGATCGTACTTTCTCCCTTGCGGCGGTGACTTATGAGAATAATCTATTTGTCTGGAATATTGCAGCAACCACGGGATTAATTTTTTGGGGTGAAGAATACGCAAACAGCTATAACAATTCTTATCTCGAAGGTCCTGTCCGTTCTGAAACTGCGGAATATTTTCCCGAGGAACGGGCTTACAACTGGCCAAACCCGGTATTCGAAGATGAAACTTATATCCGTTATTTTGTTTCCGAGGATTCCGATGTAGAAGTAAAAATATTCGATCTTTCAGGTGAACTAATAGCCGAACTTACACAGAAAGCGCGCGGTGGATTGGATAACGAAATTACCTGGAATGTTAATGATGTGCCGAGCGGCGTATACTTTGCGCATATTAATCTCAACAGCAATGCAGGTAATGCAGACAGTAAAATAATAAAAATAGCGGTAATAAAATAAATTGTTCAAAATGAAATTTAATATAAAATTAGCTTTATCTTTTTTCTTTTTCTATGCAGGATTAAGTTTTGCACAGTTCGATGAGTTTTATCCAGAATACGATTGGTATACAATAGAAGGCAAAAACGTAGCGGTTCATTACCACGAAGAAGCGGAAAGAACTGCTCGCGTTGTGGCAAAAATTGCAGACGAAATTTGGGAACCGATCACTTCGCTTTATCAATACGAACCTGATCAGGTTCATTTTGTAATTAAAGACATCGACGATTACTCCAACGGCGCCACATATTTCTTCGATAACAAAATTGAAATTTGGGCTTCTGCCCTCGATACAGATCTACGGGGATCTCATAACTGGCTTAGGAATGTGATCTCCCATGAATTTACTCATATGGTTCAGATACAAGCGGGTATGAAACTCGGCAGGTCGGTTCCTGCAATATTCCTACAGTTTATGAATTACGAAGATAAGCGAAGACCCGATATTCTTTACGGATTTCCCAATGTGATCGCTTCCTATCCAATCGCCACAGTAAATATTCCCGCCTGGTTTGCAGAAGGAACCGCTCAGTATATGCGTCCTGAATTTGATTACGATAATTGGGACACGCACCGGGATATGATTTTGCGGTCGTATTCCTTAGACGATAATATGCTAAGCTGGAATCAGATGGGAGTTTTCAGCAAAACAAGTTTGGGGAATGAATCAGTTTATAATTCCGGCTTTGCTTTAACACGTTACATTGCTCAGAAATACGGCGAAGATAAATTAAGAGAAATCACAAAGAAGCTGGGTGAAAAATCGAATTTCACAATTGACGCGGCATTTGAAGAAGTGCTTGGCAAAGACGGAAATGAACTTTACGATGAATGGAGCTCTTTCCTCAAAAATAATTATAAGGAAAGATCAGCCGGTGTAAAAGCAAATCTGGTTGAAGGCAGCCAATTAGCTGATAAAGGATTCGCGAATTTTTATCCGACTTTTTCCGACGACGGCGAAAAATTTCTTTACGTTTCAAATAAAGATGAAGATTATATGAGCCTCACTTCGGTCTATCTTTATGATATGAAAACTAAAAAAGAAAAAATGATAAAAACCCGCGTCAGATCTTCGGTGGGATTTATTCCCGGAACAAATAAAATTGTTTATTCTAAATTAAGCGATAAAAATCCTAACAACGTTAAAGTTCACGATATTTATGTTTATGATATTAAAGAAGAAAAAGAAGAAAGAATAACACACGGTCTTCGGGCTAATAATCCCACTGTTTCTCATAACGGCAAATCGATTGCATTTGTTTTTCAGAAAGACGGCTCTTCGAATCTCGCCACAGTTGATCTTGAAGGGAAAAATTTTAAACGTCTAACATTTTTTGAGAACGGGGAACAGGTTTATAATCCTGCTTTTTCGGAAGATGATAAATATATAACTTTTGATTTCTCGTATCATCATGGGCGCGATCTGGCTAAAGTAAACTCGGATGGGTCGGAATTTGATTTTCTTATTCAAACCGACGCCGATGAAAGAAATCCTAAAATTATCGACGGGAAACTTTTCTATTCTTCTGATGAGAGCGGAATTTTTAATATTTATTCGATGGATCTTTCATCCGGAGAGACAAGTCGGTTATCCAATGTTATCGGCGGCGCATTTATGCCGGACGTTGACGCCGAAGGCAATATTATCTATTCCGGTTATACTTCAACCGGTTATAAAATATTTTATCTCCCGAAGGATACACAGAAAGAAGTCGACCCATCGAGCCAATATGTTTGGATCGCGAATCCTCCATTAGATGAGGAAAAGCCGAAAGGGGATCTTACAAATTTTAATTTCGCGTCGCTCCGGGAATTCAACGATTACGAAATTCCCGATTATGAAGAAAAAAAGTATGATGGTTTTTTTACAAGACTTACATTTTTCCCTTTTATACGTTACGATAATTATAATACTGATAATAGCTTTGTCGATAGGATTAAACCCGGTTTATACGTTACATCTTCCGATATGCTTAACAGGTACAGCCTTTTTGCGGGCGGCTCAATCAACACAAAAATGGAGCGCGACCTTTTCCTCAATTTTGAATATCGCAACAGACTGCCGATTCTTTACGGTCTCGGTCTTAAACCGAATGTTTCTCTTGAACTTTACAGCGTCAGTAGAGAATCCGATGCAGATCTACTCTTCGGTATCGACTCTACCGGAGGAGTTGTGACGCCGGATTATACTGTAAATACTGGCGTCAGCTACGATCTATTCGAATTCGACATAGCTTTTAAACATAGATTTTTTGCGGATGTTAACAATGTTGAATTCCGTTTTATTTTCAGCAGGTACAAATCCACAATCGAAAGTTTTGTGTTGCCGGACGAAGATAAAACTTTATATCCGACGACAAACGACACTTATCTGATTGGCAGGAATTTTCAGTTAACATTCAATCATAATTTTAAATATCCATATATTCACAGTGATATTAATCCGGTTGGAAGAGAAATCTCTCTTCAATATAACTATGAACTGAATAAATTTAATCCGGAAAGCAATTACGTAATTGAAGACGGAATTTTGAAACCGGTTTATGATAATTTTAATTTTCATAAATTAGAATTAAACTGGCGGGAAAATTATGCATTGGCAAAGGGATACACACTTTCTGCAAGACTGCGCGCGGGAACTATTTTCGGTCCGCCGGTTCCCGATTTCTTCGATTTTTATCTTGGCGGATTGATAGGAATGAAAAGTTATCCGTTTTATGCTATCAGCGGAAATGAAATAGGATGGCTCAATTTAACATACAGAATGCCGCTCTGGCAAAATATAGATTCGCGCTTCGGTCATCTTTACTTAGACAAAATATTCTTTTCCGTTTACGGAGATTTAGGAAACGCCTGGACAGGTGACTTTCCTGAATTATCTGATTTTAAAAAGGGAGCGGGGGCGGAACTTCGTTTTAAACTCAGTTCGTTTTACTTATTCCCGACCGCAGTATTCTTCAACGCTGCTTACTCATTCGATGTTGTGAACAGAGATGTTCGCGGCGAAAATATTCAATACGGTAAAGAATGGAATTTCTACGGCGGTGTCTTATTCGATTTTAGTTTTTGATTAACGGTTAATCTATGAAAACAATTTATTTCGCTTTAATAATTTTTGCTGTTTCAACTGTTTCGGCCCAAACGGAAAGTTCTGTTACTCTTTCCGGAATTTTAAATTTTGATAACAGTCCGGAATTAGTTAAGCAAAATCCGGCTAATAAATTGCCGACTCAGATCAACGGGACGAAGAAATCGCCTTTGTTGGCGGGAGTTTTATCATTTATTGTTCCGGGAGCCGGAGAAATTTATAACGAAAACTATCTAAAATCTGCTATATTTATTGCTGTAGAAGCAGCTGCGATTACTGTTGGGATTATTTACGATAATAAAGGAGACGACCAGACTGCGTTTTTTGAAAACTATGCAGAGCAGAATTGGAGTTCAGCTCAATATGCTCAATGGACGCTCGATAACCTGGGCAGTCTAAACGGCTCGTTAGATGCGAATGATTTTAACGTTTTTAAAGATGAACAGCGCACTACTGTAAATTGGAATGAGTTGAATAGATTAGAGTCCAGCATTGGTGCCTGGTATTCTCACAAACTTGCACCCTTTGGTGACCAACAGTATTATGAGATGATCGGCAAGTATCCCCAGTTTAATCCGGGTTGGAATGATTTTGATATAAACTCCGGTTACCAATATGGCGATCCGCTGACAAAGAATTTTTTGTATTATTCAAGTTTGCGCGGCGATGCTAATGATTTTTATGCAATTGCTAAAACTGCCGTAAATATCATTGTGATAAACCATCTGTTAAGCGCGGTTGATGCTGCATGGAGCGCAAGCAGATATAACAAACGGATTGATATGAATGTCTCGATGAAGAGCAGACGGATTGGTTATGTAAAAGAATATTTCCCGGAATTAAATTTAAAGTATAAATTTTGATGAAAACTCCATTAGTAATGATCATCGGTCGGCCAAACGTAGGGAAATCCACACTTTTTAATCGCCTAACTAAATCGAAAAATTCTATTGTAGATGATGTAAGCGGTGTTACGCGTGATAGGATTTATGGTGAGTCCGACTGGAACGGAAAAACTTTTAAAGTCATGGATTCCGGAGGTTATGTTCCTGATTCCTCCGATACTTTTGAGGCAGCTATCCGGGAACAAGTTGAAATCTCCTTATTGGAAGCTGATGTACTTCTTTTCGTGGTGGATGGGAGAACAGGTCTCACTCCTATAGATGCCGAGATCGGGCGGATGCTCCGCTCTTCAAACAAACCGGTTTTTCTTCTCGTTAATAAATTAGACAGTCCCGATCTCAGCAGCTACACAGCAGATTTCTACTCACTCGGCATTGAAAAAGTATATGATGTTTCCGCAATCAATGGAAGAAAACTTGGAGATTTTTTAGATGAACTTTTAGAAGAATTTGATTTTTCTGGTGATGCTGACGATGAGGACGAACGATTAAGAATTTCTTTTGTAGGCAAACCTAATGTCGGTAAATCATCCCTTGTTAACGCTCTGCTTGGTTTCGATAGAAGTATCGTTACTGAAATACCCGGAACAACTCGCGATAGTCTCGATACAATTTTGAAATATTATGGTGAAGAAATAGTTTTAGTTGATACAGCCGGACTTAGAAAAAAGGCAAAAGTAAGAGAAAATATTGAATTTTATTCAACCGTAAGAACTTACCGTGCATTGGCGGAATCGGATGTTGCTGTAATTATGATAGACGCTACCATCGGAATTGATAAACAGGATCAAAAGATCATTCAAGAAGCCTACAGAAGAAGAAGGGGAATGATAATAGCCGTTAACAAATGGGATCTGATAGAGAAGGATTCCAAAACCGCCGCAAAATTTGAAGAGGAATTGCGCGAAAAAGTAAGTCCGTATGAATTTGTACCGTTTCTCTTCATTTCTGCCTTAGAAAAAAAACGTATCTATAAACTGATAGATCTGGCGAAACAGATACAAGTTGAACGGAGAAAGAAAATTTCAACAAGTGATTTAAATGATACTCTTCTGCCCGAGATAAAACAAAATCCTCCGCCTTCATCACCCACCGGTAAAGAGATAAAAATTAAATATGTGACTCAGGTTGGCGATTATTATCCGATTTTTTTATTCTTTGCCAGCAATGCAAAACACGTTCCCGATAATTATCGAAAATATTTAGAGAGGCTTATCAGACGATTATTCGGATTTCAAGGTGTGCCAATGACTTTGAGTTTTAAAGAAAAATGATAGAAATATTAACTTCCTCCCAATAAGATTCTGTCGAAGATCATAACTATTTCTGAAAAATCGAGACAAAGATTTTTTACTTCTAAAAAAATACGTATTAGTCTACATCAGATTTTGCAAATTTCCATAAAGTATAAATTTGATTATATTTAATATTGAATATTTTTATACGGAAAATTAGAATGGAACCCGAAAAAATCATCGTGATCGGAGGTAATGCTGCCGGACCCAGCGCAGCCGCCAAGGCTAAAAGAACCGCACCCGATTCAAAAGTCATTATGTTTGAAGCAGGGAATTATATTTCTACCGGAACATGCGAACTTCCTTATCTAATATCGAATGAAATTAAAGATTACAAAAAAATAATTTTTTATGACGAGGAAACATTCTACAAAGAAAAAGGGGTGAAGGCTTTTCTTCAGCATAATGTTGAACGAATAGATAAGAATAATAAAAAGATCATAGTAAGGGATCTAAGGATCGATGAAACTAAAGAATATTTTTACGACAAATTAGTTCTGTCAACCGGCTCCACAGCAAAGAAACTACCTTCTTTAGAGTATAATCTTAATAATGTAAAAGTTCTTAAAACTGTGCGGGATTATCTTCAGATAAAAGAAATATTAGAAGATGAAAATATTTTCAGGGTTGGAATAATTGGCTCCGGTTATATAGGGATAGAACTTGCAGAAGCCTTCACACGTATAGGTAAAAAAGTCCTGCTTTTCGAAAAAGAAAAACTCCCTTTACCGGGAGCAGATCCGGAAATACAAAATTTAATCGCAGAATTGCTGAAAATACACGAAGTAGAATTCTACGGAAAGTCCGGTGACGTCAAATTCTTTTCGGATGAAAATAAAATTAGAAAAATTGGGATTGACGGCAGAAATCTAGAAGTTGATTTATTAATTTCGGCTGTTGGATTTGTCCCTAATAATATTTTAGCGAAGAAATCAGGTCTTGAAATATCTTCAAACGGTGGAATTAAAATCGATACCAAAATGAGAACATCCGATCAGCATATTTTTGCAGCCGGCGATTGCGTCGAGGTTCAGAACAAAGTTACAAATAATTATGAGTATATTCCGCTCGCTACTTTCGCGCACGATCAGGGACACATCGCCGGAGCAAACGCAGCGGGAGCAAATGAACATTATGGTCCGGTTATCAAAAATATAGCTTTAAGGATTTTTAATAAAGCCCTCGTTCTGGTAGGTTTGAATTCTTCCGAGGCAAAGAAATTCGGATATAACTTCGAAACTGTTCAAGCTGTTTTGCCAAATCTGGTAAAAGTTATGCCCGATAGTAAAACTGTATTCGGGAAAATCATTTATGAAAAAAGATCGGGACATATTTTAGGAGCTCAATTTTTAGGGGAGAACGAAGCAATTGGTTACGGTGATCTTATATCGGCGATGATTGAATTAAAAGCCGAAGTAAAAGACCTTAGCAGAATGAACTTCAATTATACACCGCCGTATTCTCCGTTCATCAATATATTATCCGTACTTGGAAGGAAAGCTAAAAAATGAAAAATTTAATTGTTGTAGATAATCCGCTTATTAAAAGAGATCTCACAATACTAAGAGATAAAGACACGAAGGAATTTCAGTTTCGTCTTGGCTTAAAACGAATAGCTTACGCGCTAGCGACTGAAATAAGCAAAACCTTTAAATTGAAAGAATATGAAATTGAAACTCCTTTGGAAAAAACTATCGGACACGAAATAGCTCACCCGGTGGTTTTAATACCGGTTTTACGCGCCGGATTAAGTCTTGTTTCCTCATTTATTGAAATGATTCCCGAAGCAAAAGTTGGGCACATTGGTTTACAGCGCGATGAAAAAACTTTGGAACCGGTTGATTATTATTTTAAAACTCCTAAAAACCTTGACGTTTCAAAAACAATTTTACTGGATCCGATGCTAGCTACCGGCGGAAGTTCAACTGCGGCTTTCGATTATCTGAAAAGAAAAGGAGCAAAAGATTGCGTTATGGCTTGTATAGTAGCTTCGCCTCAGGGAGTTGAAAAAATGAATCGGGAGCATCCTGAAATAAAAATTTACACGGCTTCATTGGATAGAGAATTGAATGATAACGGCTATATTTTGCCGGGTTTAGGAGATGCGGGTGACAGAACTTTTGGTACGCTTTAGTTTAATACTTTTAATTTTTTTATGCTCCGGTTCTTTAAGCGCTCAAACTTATCCCGATAAAACCGTCGATTCTCTTCTTCAAAGCGGAATTAACAAATTACTTTTAAGCAATTATGATGATGCTATTAGCACTTTCGAAAAGTTATCCTTCGAGTATCCCGAACTTCCTTTTGGAAATATCTATTCCGCTGTTACACTTATAATTAAATCGGAAGATTATCTTGTTGAAGCCGATGATAAACGGATTAAGAATCTGATCGAATCATCAGAAAAAAAATCTGAAAAACTTATGGATGAAGACAATGAATTTGTCTGGAATATTTATGGTTATGCTTTATCTAAAGGACTTAAGGCTTATTATCACGGATTGCAGAAAAGTTACCTTAAAGCATTCGACGAGGGAATTGAGGCTTTGAAATTATTCGAAAAATGTGTTGAAAAGAACTCCAATTTCTACGAAGCTTTGATTGCATTAGGAACATACAAATACTGGAAAAGTATAAAATTAAAACCTTTTTTGTGGATGCCATTTTTGGAAGATGAGGTTGAAGAAGGCAAAAACATTCTCGAGAGAAATCTTGATAAATCATTTTATAATAAAGCCTTAGCGGCGTATTCATTAGTTTGGATTTACATAAATGATGAAGATTATGAAAAAGCCATTCAGCTTTCTGAATCTTATCTAAAAATTTATCCCGGAAACAGATTGTTTTTCTGGGCGTTGGCAAGAGCTTTGGAAGATGCGGAACCTTCGGAAGCGGTAGCTGCTTACAAGAATATTTTGGAATCATTACCGGAAGAAGGTAAAACTTTAAATAATATAATTTTGTTGAAGCATAAAATGGCAATGATATATGATAGAAATGGAGAAAGAGAAAAGGCGCTTGAATTAAGTGAAGAAATTTTAGACATTTATTCTGAGCGGGAAATTTCGTATGATATAAAGATGCGAATTAATGAAGTAAAGAAATTGAAAGAGAAGTTGGAAGAGTGATGGAAATTACATCGGCTGAACATAAAAAAATGCTGGGTGAACTCCTGGAGATTTGCGAAAAAAATCTTCCATCCACGGATAAGGAGTTGGTGCAGAAAGCATTTAAATTGAGTTTCGAAGCTCATAAGAATGACACTAGAGCATCGGGTGAGCCGTACTTTAACCATCCTTACGAAGTAGCGATGATCGTCGCTAAGGAGATTCCACTCGACGATATTTCGGTAATAAGCGCATTGCTCCACGATGTTGTAGAAGATACCGAGTTTAGTCTGCAGTTTTTGGAGAATGAATTTACGAAAGAGATTGCCGAAATTGTTGACGGAGTAACAAAAATAAGTGGAGTATTTCGCGGTCACGAAATAACGCAGGCTGAAAATTACCGAAAACTTCTTTTATCGATGGTGAAAGATGTACGCGTTATTCTTGTAAAATTTGCAGACAGGCTTCATAATATGCGGACACTTGAATTTGTTAATCCGCTTAAACAGCAGCGTATTGCGCGGGAAACTTTTGAGATTTATGCTCCGTTTGCCAATAGATTTGGGCTTGGCCGAGTTAAATGGGAACTTGAAGACCTTTCGTTTAAGTATCTTAACAAGGAAGCTTATGAGGACTTAGCAAAAAAGATAAAAAATAAACGAAGGGAACGCGAAGTTTATATAAGTAAATTTATAAAACCGGTAACGGAAAAGCTGAAAGATTATGAAATGGATTACGATATTGGCGGAAGGCCCAAGCACCTTTACAGTATCTACCGAAAAATGATTCAGCAGAACAGAAGTTTTGAAGAGATCTTTGATCTGCTCGCGGTCAGGATAATTTTGGAAAGTAACGATGCCAATGAATGTTACTTTGTTCTTGGCATAATTAATCAGTTATACAAGCCGATACCGGATAGATTTAAAGATTACATTTCTATTCCTAAAAAAAATAATTACCAGTCGATTCACAATACTGTTATCGGTCCGGACGGAAAGCTCATTGAAGTTCAGATACGTACACGTGTTATGCACGAGATAGCCGAAAAGGGAGTTGCCGCGCATTGGAAATATAAAGAGAACAAATTTTCATCAGACAGCGAATTGGAAGATTGGGTTAACTGGATAAGGGATATTTTTGAAAACGCTTCTCGCAACGAAGCTACAAAAGAAATTTTAGCCAGTTTCAAATTAAATTTATATCAGCACGAAATTTATGTTTTCACTCCGCGCGGAGATCTGAAGCGGCTTCCGGTCGGGTCAACTCCGGTTGATTTTGCTTACGAAATACATAGTAATGTCGGCTATCACTGCATCGGAGCAAAGGTGAATGGTAAAATAATTCCATTAAGTACCGAACTGCACAGCGGCGATCAGGTTGAAATTATTACTTCAAAAAATCAGCACCCGAATAAAAGCTGGCTTCAATTTGTTCAGACCCATAAGGCAAAATCGAGCATCCGGAAATATCTAAACAAAGAAGAAGAAAAATTTGTCGAATCCGGAAAGGAAATATGGAATAAGAAGTTAAAGAAATTTAAACTAATATTTGATCAGGATAATACTGTAAAATTAGCCCGCAAATTGAAATTTGATAATGTTAATCAATTTTATGAAGCAATATATCAGGATAAAGTAAACCTCGATGAAATTCTCAATCCTTCCGTTAAAGAAGAAACCGAGAAAGACCTAAATGAATTAGAGTTCGATAAATTTGCCGATATCGCACGAGGCAACATAGGCGGAATATTGGTTGAAGGGGAGCATAAGGAAATAGCTTATAATTTTGCCAAATGCTGCAACCCTATTCCGGGTGATCCGGTTGTTGGATATATAACTGTCGGTGAAGGAATAAAAATCCACAGAAAAAATTGTAAAAATTTAATAAACATGCTCAAATCTGACGAAAGCCGTCTTGTTCCGGTTGATTGGCCTGGCGCCAATGGAAGTTTGTTTGTTGCAGGGATCACGATAACCGGTGAAGATCTGCCGGGGGTTTTAAAAGATATTTCAAACAGCATAACAAGTTTTCAAAATACAAATATCCGTTCGGTTAACATAAACACAAGCGATTCCATGTTTGAAGGAGCAGTAACTGTTCAAGTTAAGGATATTGAGCATCTTAACAGATTAATTGAGCGGCTAAAAAAACATAAATGGATCTATTCTGCTGAACGATTCGAATCATCAAACTAAAATGAAAACCTCTAACGAAGACCGCATTTTATCAATAGATTACGGCGAAAAAAGAATAGGAATTGCCGTCACCGATCCACTTAAAATTATTGCTCTTCCGCTTACGTCATTTGCGAATGATAAATTTCTATGGGACGCTCTTAATAATATATTCGATGAATATTCCGTATCAGAAATAGTTCTCGGATATCCATTAAAAGAGAATGGCGAGAAATCGAATGTTACTGAGCTAGTCGAAAAATTTAAATTTGATTTAGAAAAGCGGACAAAAGCAAAAATCATTCTTTTAGATGAAAGATATACATCTAAAATTGCGAGCCAGCGAATACTTGAAAGTGTTAAATCGAAGAAGAAAAGAAAAGATAAAGCCAGGATAGATGAACAGGCCGCTTTGATTCTACTTCAGGACTATTTAAACAGAAGAAAATAGTTTTTTGTGAGTATATTTTAAATTGACATTTATACCTTTATAAATTATTTTGGAACTATTCATTTAACCAAAATTGGGAGCACAACTTATGGCCCTTGATGCACTCGGAATGA
Source organism: uncultured Melioribacteraceae bacterium (assembly GCA_963821715.1). Classification (GTDB taxonomy): domain Bacteria; phylum Bacteroidota; class Ignavibacteria; order Ignavibacteriales; family Melioribacteraceae; genus CAWGET01. The sequence continues at coordinate 92,585 of CAWGET010000002.1, read as the reverse complement.
TCGAAACAAAAGGCTTGGTCGGTTCTGTGGAAGCCGCCGATGCAATGGTAAAAGCAGCGAAGGTAGAATTAATAGGAAAAGAAACAATTGGCGGTGGATTTGTAACCGTAATGGTAAGAGGCGATGTGGGAGCAGTTAAAGCAGCTACCGATGCAGGCGCTGCTGCGGCTCAAAGAGTAGGCGAGTTAGTATCCGTTCACGTAATTCCACGTCCGCACGTAGATGTTGAAATGATCCTTCCTAAAAGAAATAAATAGGCGATGCTATTGGCATTAGGATTGATTGAAACTAAAGGATTGATCGGGGCAATTGAAGCCGCCGATGCGATGGTTAAAGCCGCGGATGTAAAATTGGTAAGTAAAGAAAAAAGTACCGCCGCGTTAGTAACCGTTAAAATTGTTGGGGAAGTTGCTGCCGTAAAATCTGCTGTTGACGCGGGAACGGCAGCCGCCCAAAGAGTAGGACAACTTATCTCTGCTCACGTTATTCCACGGCCGGATGATCAGTTGGAAAATATGATCTACGATTCCGGTATAAAAGCAGATGGAAATAAGAAAAAGAAAAGAAGCGGCAAAACAAAAAAGAACGCCGACGAAGTTTCTCTATTTGACAAACACGAAGAAGAGGGAATGAAGCCGGATGAATTCGTTGAGGAAACTGCTGAAGAAATTGAGAATGAAGATTCCCTTGAATCCGAAACAGTGATTGAGGAAGAAGAAGAGGAAGAAACTCAGCAGGAAGAGTTAAAGGACGAAGGAGAATCGGATGACCCCGATGAAAGTGAAGAAGAAGAGACAGAAGAAAAAGATTCTGTCGAGAACGAGGATGAGACAAAGCGTAGTGCACAAAATAGACCAATCCCCGCAATGCGCGATCTTGAAATTATGAACGTACACCAGCTGCGAAGATTAGCACGTGAATACGAAAATTTTCCTATAAAAGGAAGAGACATCTCTAAAGCAAAAAGAGTTTCATTACTGGATCACTTCAAGACTTTGCAATAAACTTTTATTCGAAAAAGCGCTTCATAAACGGAGCGCTTTTTTTCTATCCGAAACTTTTATAAATTATTTTTATTTCTTAAACTTTTATTAGATTTCCCCTTAAATTAAAAAAGAGAATTGTTTATATTTAAGCATGCATAAAAAGTGGATTACCATATCGCTGATCGGAATTTTCTCCCTTGTATTGTGGGGCTCTGTTTCTTTATCGGGCGATTATTATACTACTTTAAAAATCCCGGTAAAGTACGAAAATATTCCTGATGAATATTCTGTTGGTTCCGCTTCAACCAATAATGTTACATTAAGCATTAGGGGAATGGGCTGGCAATTGGCGGCTTTGATGGGCCGCGATCTGAATTATACCGTTTCCGCTGATTTTGACAGCGGCAAACAATCGGTTTATTTAAAAGACGAACTAAATCAAAACAATTGGATATCTTCCAATTACGAGGTTATTGAAATAAATCCGAATAATATAGAGTTCGATGTAGAAAAAGTTGCATCGAAAAAGGTAAAAGTAATATCGGATCTTGAACTGAACTATCGTCCCAACTATGATATTATTTCTAAAATAAAATTGATGCCGGATTCAATTGAAATTTCGGGTCCCGGATCAGTAGTAGAATCGACTGAATTTGTTGAAACTGAGAATAAGAGTTTTAATAATTTAGAAAAGAACTTTTCGGAAAGAATTCCTCTGGCGAAAGATAATAGATTGAACTACAGCGAAAATGAAGTACGGGTTCAATTCGATATTCAAAAGATTGCCGATAAATCTTTTGAAAGAATACCGATCGATATCCGCGGAGTTCCTTCTTCACGGGAACTGATACTTTTTCCGCCAAACGTAACGGTTGTGCTTCGCGGCGGAATAAAAAAACTAGCTTCGCTGAATGAAAATGATATTTATGCTTTTGTAACATTCCGTCAGGCTTTAGACGATTCGACCGGCGCACTCGAACCGGTAATTGAAATTCCCGACTATACCACGCTTATAAACATTAAGCCTATTAAAATAGAATACATAATAAAACAGTTATAGAATGTTCATTACTTTTGAAGGTCTCGATTTTTGCGGTAAATCAACGCAAGTTAAATTACTTAAAGATTATCTGGTAAGAAATAAGAAACGGGTGAATGTTTTAAGAGAACCCGGCGGAACAATTCTCTCGGAAAAGATAAGGGAAATTCTTTTAGACAAAGAAAATTCTCAAATGGAAATGGAAACCGAATTACTTCTCTTCTCTTCAAGCCGTTCGCAACTCGTCAGGGAATTAATTATTCCGTTGTTAAAAGATGGTTATTATGTTATTTCTGATCGATTCCACGATTCCACAACGGCTTATCAAGGTTACGGAAGAGGCATCTCTCTCGATTTTGTAGAGCATCTTAACAAATTTGTAATTCAAAATGCATTGCCCGATATTACATTTTTTATTGATATTCCGGTTGAAGAAGTAATAAGAAGAAAATCTAAAATTGATCTTTTTGAATTGGACAGAATTGAACTCTCTAAAAGTAATTTTTACGAAAATGTCCGTAAAGGATATCTTAACATTTCGGAAAAAGAAAAAAGATTTTTTAAGATTGATGGAACGCTCTTAATCGATGAAATTCATTCTATCATAATTGATAAGATAAACGGCTTAACCAATAACGAAAGGTAAGCGATGAAAAAATATAGATTAATAATGCTCCCGCTGATTGTTATATTTTTTGCGGGATTTTTTCAGCAGGATTCCGATATCTATTTTAAGATAAATAAAAGTCTGGATATCTTCGGCAAAATTTACAAAGAAATAACCCTTAATTATGTTGATGAAATTGATCCTGAAGAATTTATGCTCGCCGGCGTAAAAGGAATGCTCTCCTATTTGGATCCCTACACAATTTATTTAGATGAAAACCAGCAGAATGATGTTAATCTTATCACCAAAGGAAAGTACGGCGGTATTGGAGCGACGATCGGTTTACGGAATGATAAAGTTACGATAGTCGATCTTTACGAAGGTTATTCGGCGCAACGCCAGGGAGTTAGGATTGGCGATGTAATTCTTAAGGTTGATTCCGTTACGCTTGATAAAGATAATTACGAAAACCTGAGCGCGTTTATGAAAGGGAAACCGGGAACTGAAGTTTCTATAACGGTTGAGCGGGAAGGGGAACCGGCCGAACTTGTTTTCAATCTTATACGAGAAGAAATTGAAGTGAAGAATTTAACTTACTACGGCTTTGTTCCGGAAAACAGCGGAAACGTATATTTAAAATTGAGCGGATTTTCGAGAACTGCCGGTGAAGAGATTAAAAAAGCTTTACTCGAATTAAAATCTCAAAAAGAAATAGAATCTATAGTTCTTGATTTGCGCGGAAATCCCGGAGGACTTCTCGATGCGGCTATCGATGTAAGCGAAAAGTTTCTCGGAAAAGATCAACTTGTTGTTTCCGTAATAGGTCGCGACACTCTTGAAGTTAAAAACTATCGTTCAAACGAAGAACCGGTAGCGGAAGAAGCAGATCTCGCAGTTTTGGTGGATAATTCATCCGCCTCCGCCTCCGAGATTGTTGCCGGCGCAATTCAGGATCACGACCGTGGAATAATTGTAGGAACTCAATCATTCGGGAAAGGACTTGTGCAGACGATAATTCCTCTTTCTTACAATACATCTTTAAAAATTACTACCGCAAAATATTACACGCCCAGCGGAAGATGCATTCAAAAAATCAATTATTTCAATAAAGATATTTTTAAAGATAAGTTTTTGAATGAAAGAGAAGAATTCAAAACTGATAACGACAGGAAAGTTTTTGCCGCCGGAGGAATTGAACCCGATACTGTCGTTGCGTCATCTTTGGAATCAGAACAAATAAAACATCTGATGGCTCAGGGAATGTTTTTTAAGTTTGCAAGTTTCTATTTTAATACAAACGATGTAGCGAATATTTCGGAAATTCCTTCCGAAGAAATTTTCGGAGATTTTCTGGATTATATCGAATCACAGGATTTCAAATATAAATCCAAACCGGAGCGGCTTATTAACGAATTGAGATCATTAGCAGAAAAGAGAAAATATACAGAAAAAATTCTAACTGAGATAACTGATTTAGCGGACGTTATAGAAAAAGTAAACGTTGAGGAACTTTCCGAAAATCAGAAGGCAATTGTTCAGGAAATAAAGAAAGAACTTGCCGCTCGATTAAAAGGACAAAACGGAAGAATTGAAGAATCTTTAAAATATGATGAACAATTTGAACTGGCATACAATATACTTCAGAATAATAAATCATATAAAATAGTTTTGAATTCAAGTGAATGAAATATTTCAGATTTTAATTTTTTTTTCAATTGGAATAATAACCGGTACAGCATCTGGATTATTAGGAATTGGAGGAGGGATAATATTTGTACCGGCCCTTTATTTTATGCTTCCTCAATTACATGTTTCGCCGGGATCATTATCCTATGCCGCAATTGCAACTTCTTTATTTGCAGGAAGTTTTTCATCGTCCGGAGCTTTTCTAAATCATTTTCATTCTAAAAACGTTAGAATTAAAGAAGCTCTTTTATTGGGATTAGGGAGCGTAATTTCAGCGCTTATTGTTCCCATGTTTGTAGTCAAAATCGATCCGGCTATTCTGAAATATATATTTTCCGCAATTCTCCTTTTAGTTGCCGCAAATATGCTCATGAATAAAACTCCCGAAACAGACTCCAAAATAAATCTAAAATTATACTACTTAATTCTATTCGGTTTATTCGTTGGAGCAGTCTCAGCCATAAGCGGTTTGGGCGGAGGTATTTTGTTTGTCCCGATTCTTGTGTATCTTTTCGCCTTTGATATTAAACTTGCAATCGGTACTTCAACTCTGGTTGTGGCATTAACTATGATTAGTTCTGCAATATCTTTTGCTATGATCGATTCCTCCGGATTTGTAGGAGAATATCATATTGGTTATATTAATCTTTTTGCCGGAGTTCTTCTCGGGTTAGGCGCTGTTATCGGTTCCAGGATTGGCCTAAAAATGATGTTTAAATTTTCAACTTTATCGGTAAAAAGAATTTTCTCACTTTTTTTAATTGTGGCAATAATAAAAATGATATTCGACTAATGAAAAAACTACTTTCACCTACAAATCCCGCCTTGGGAAAATGCCCCGACTGTAAAAAAACAGGAACACTGCGCCGCTCAAAAGCGCGAAGTACAAAGGAAACCCTGATGAAAAATTTCACATTTTATAAAACTTACCGATGCCGGGAATGCGGTTGGCGCGGTTATATGCCTATGTTGAATTTCGGAACGGATTCCTTAAAAACTTTTGGATTTTACATTTTAGTTGCCATAATTGCTGCATTTATTATTCGTTTTATTTTGACAAGAGTAGCCTGATTTCAGCAAGAGTGTATAGACTTTAAGAAAATGAATCGGGATTTTATACAAAAAAAATTACACTTCAAGCGTTTCTTCAAAGGAGTCCTTCGGACAACCCGGCGGCATTTTATCGCGAAGTTTTTGCAGTTTTTAAGTTTTCATTTTTAACAAACGGTTCGTTCTGGGCGGCGGAGTAACCGCAGAATCGTTCATTTTCACAGATAAGCCGTCCCAAATTCCCCTTACTGCAAATCTGAAAACGAAATCTATATTATATCTTTTTAATGTTAAGATGAAATTTTAGTTCATAGCGTCAAATTTACTGCCGAATAGAAAATAATTCAAATTTTAATTATATTTGATGTCTTGTTTTAAGAAAGAAAGGAAAGTTTTGAACGAAAAAAGAGTAATTGTTGCGATGAGCGGCGGCGTCGATTCATCGGTTGCCGCGGCGCTTTTACATAAGGAAGGATACGAAGTAATCGGCGTTACGATGAAGACCTGGGGATTTATGGAAGTCGGCGGAGCGCCCAAGCATGAATCCGGCTGCTGCTCTTTGGACGCGATTTTCGATGCGAAAAATATAGCGGATCAATTTGGATTTCCTCATTACACAGTCGATTTTACGGGTGCATTTGAAGAAGCAGTTATTGATAATTTTGTGGACGAATATATGAGAGGTCGTACGCCGAATCCTTGCGTTGTCTGCAACAGAAAAATTAAATGGGAAGAGCTACTCAAAAAAGCCGATTCGCTCGACGCTAAATATGTTGCGACCGGGCATTATGCAAAAGTGGAATTAAACGAACAGTCAGGAAGATATTCTCTCAAAAATTCCGCCGACGGAAGAAAAGATCAGACTTATGCTTTGTGGGGATTAACCCAGGAAAGTTTGAGCCGAACATTATTGCCGCTCGGGAAATACACTAAGGATGAAATTAGAAAATTAGCTGAAGATTTTAATCTGAAAACTGCTAATAAACCCGATAGTCAGGAGATTTGTTTTGTAGCCGATAATAATTATGAAAGATTTTTGCGCGAAAAAATTCCGGATGTAATAGAAGGACTTGAAGAAGGCGATATGATTTATAAAGGAGAAGTTGTTGCCAAACACAAAGGAATTCCCTTTTACACTGTCGGTCAGCGGAAAGGATTGGGAATTGCTCTCGGTAAACCGGCGTACGTTAAAAAGATTGATCAAAAAAATAATATTATAGAAATAGGCGATAAAGAAGATCTTAAGGGATACGAATTAGAAGCCGAAGATATTAATTATGTATCCGTTGAAAGATTGGAAGAAAATAAAATTGTAATAGCAAAGATAAGGTACTCTGATAAAGGAAGTCCGGCAAAAATTTTAGAATCAGACGAGAGCAAAATTCGTTTAAAATTTTTAGAGCCGAAAAGCGCAATAACTCCGGGTCAGTCACTCGTAATTTACGACGAGCAGGGTTACGTTTTGGCGGGCGGCGTAATAAAGAATTCGGAATAAAATGTAGGGAAGCGGCTTGCCGCTTCCGCACAACGGGAGAATTGTAAAAACTTATTCGTTTAATTTTTTGACGTATTAAAATACTTTGCATAAAGTGATTGCTTAAACATTTATCTTTTTTCGGAACGGGCCAGCCCGTTCCCTACAACTAAATGTGGAATGAAAAAAAATGACACACGAAGAATTAAAAAATAAAGCGCTGAAAAAATTAGCTGTTAAAAAAGAATTTGATGATCTTGAGCCTGAGTTTTCTTTACTAAAAGAAATGCTCCGCGCGAGGAACAAAGCAGGTTTAACTCAAGCCCAGTTAGCCGAGAAAATGGGAACGAAATCTCCTTCCATTACAAGACTTGAATCGTCTTTAAGCAGCGGAAAGCATTCGCCTTCGCTTGCAACAATTAAAAAATATTTAGAAGCGTTGGATTGCCGGTTGGAGATTAAAGTAATCCATAATTAACTCGATATCAATCAACGGCTCTTTATTTATTTTTCCGGTGATAAAAATAAATTATTTTTATAAATTTACAGCGTAAAATAAAATTTTAGATTTTTGGAGGCAGCTTTCACCCGGAGAAACGGAGTTTTAAACGGAAGAGTTCTTCTTCTAAATCAAAGTTACGAACCTCTCACAACCTGTTCGGTAAAAAAAGCCGTAATTCTGATCTTCTTGGAAAAAGCCGAACTTGTTGCCGCAAAGGATAGCATTCAGCTTCATTCTGTAAAGAGAACTTTCCCTTTTCCTGCGGTAGTCAGGCTGAAGAGCTATATCAAAGTCCCTTTCAAAAAAATACTTCTTTCCAGAAAAAATATTTTAAAACGAGACAAACACAAATGCGGTTACTGCGGCAGAGGAGATCTGCCGCTCACAATCGATCATATAATTCCGAAAGCAAAGGGAGGCGGCGATACTTGGGAAAATCTTGTTGCCGCTTGTCTTCCGTGCAACAATAAGAAAGGGAACAGGACTCCGGAAGAAGCAAATCTGCAACTTAAAACAAATCCCTACAAACCGAATCATATAATTTTTATAAAACATACCGTAAACAGAATAGACGAAACCTGGAGACCGTATTTGTTTGATTAGTGTGCTGCTCATCATGTGAGTTGAAAAAATTATTACTTCATTTATATAAATTTTTGTAATTTTTATTAAGATAATTAAATCTTCTTATAAGGTGTTCTATGAAAAAGATATCAATTTTATTCCTTATTATTTTTACTTTTCTATCCACAACTGTCTCTGCACAAATCAGCGGAGCTATGAATTTATTCGGATATCCTCGATTCGCAAAAGCTATCCGTTTAGGTGATGTTTACACAGGAATTGCAGAGGGAACCGAAGCACTTTTTTATAATCCTGCAGGAATCGCAAAACAAAATTATTATTCCCTTAGTTTTTCTAATGGAGACGGAGTCGCAAGTTTGATTGACGACGACGTAAGTTTGATGGATTATGCTTTAATAGTTCCTCTTCCTAAAAATTATGGAACAATCGGATTTTCAATCAATACATATATAATTGATTTTACTTCCGGAGAAATTATTCAATCTATTTATTCGATTCACTATGCCCGGCAGCTTTCCAATAATTTTGCAGTAGGATTATCGGCGGGACTTTATTCGGAGGAAATGACTAATCTAACTTTTTATGAGCCGGATGGATATTCCGAAACAAAAGACGTTTCCGCGTCTACAATAGATATTAATCTCTCTGCTCTTTATTCAATGCCGGATGAACTAAAATTCCTAAAAAATGACAATTTCAACTTTGGTTTTCAATTTAAAAACCTGATTGGCTCAAAATTAAAATTCAAATTTAATGAAATTAATGAGGAAAGCCCTTTATTTCAAAATATGAGATTCGGTTTATCATATAATTTAATTCCGAATTTGAAGAAGAAATTGGGATTTTATCCGGCGCAATTTTTGTTCGCTTTCGACGCGGTTTTTAAAGGCGCCGATTACGATTTCGTAGATTGGCAGCCTAACTTTGGCATTGAGTTTTCACTATATGAAATTTTCAGTATTAGTTACGGAAGAGGAAATGAAGAAGTTATTAAGAAAACTTATTCATATTCTCCACAAAATCCTGTTAATAGATTCGGAATTGGATTAGATATTCCTTTGAATCTAATCTTCAATCTTAATCCAAAAATAAACTTAGAAATTAATTATGCGATATCTGACTGGCAGAAAATTAATGAAGAAAATGGAAGAAGCCTCTATTGGTTTGCGGAAAAAATCGACAAAGACGCCTTAAGCGTTGAATTAAAAGCGCAACTTTAAAAATTACTATCATTTCAGAAAATATGGATTAAAAATGAAAAAATTAATTTTGCTTGTTTTGTTTTTCTCAGCTTCAATTTTCGCTCAGGATAAAAAATTTCAAATCGAGCTTGGACTGAATAATGGATGGTATCATTTTGATGATGATATTAATCTTACGCAGGATAATGATATAAATCCTAGATTTGTCGCGGCTTTTCATCACTCTTTTGTTGAATTAGGGAATTTTAATGCGAGTTTTGGAATAAAATATAATTCATTAGAAAGCAATGTGGAAGAATTATTTTGGGATTTACCGCTTGAATCTAAAATTAAAAACTACTATTTATCTTTTCCATTTCAGATATCTTACGATACGCGATTTCTTAATTCAAATCTAATCTTTAATCTTCAGCCTTCATATCTGCTGCAAAGCAAAATTATAGTATGGAATAGTTATACAGACGGTGAAATCGAAGAAGAAATTGCCGGCTCAATGCACCGGATACAACTTTTCTTAGGATTGGGAGTTGAATTTTCTTTTGATGTTTTTGGACAAACTCTTGGCGTTAAATCAGTTTATAATTATAATCCGTTTAGTGTTTTTCAAGTGGATTTAGCCGATTATAAAATTACTGAAGCGGCTTTGTTTCTGACTTATGCGTTTTAGAAATTAGAACGCCGAAGAATCTGATCGTTATGATTTTCACAGATTTATTTTATCGAAGTTTTAATCTTGTAATTTTGTAATTTTGTTCCGTAGGCTTCGCTTTGCGATAATCTTGTAATCAGAAAAATCTGTATCAGCTGTGTTCCAATGTTTTTCATTTTCATCCCTCATCTTTCCAATATTTTCTTTATTTTAAAACTTATTTAAAAATAATTTTTCTGAAAAATACTCAATCAAATTATGGCTAAAAAAAGAATTTTAAGCGGAATGCGCCCGACAGGTAAACTGCACATCGGGCATTACGTAGGCGCTTTGGAGAATTGGATAAAGTTACAAGACGAATACGATAGTTTTCATCTTGTGGCGGATTATCACGTCCTTACTACCGATTTGAATACTGATGAAATATATCAAAATACAATTGATATGATAATAGACTGGGTCGCCGCGGGGCTTGATCCGGCTAAAAGTCCGATGTTCCGTCAATCGCAGATTAAAGAGCATACGGAATTATTTCTGCTTTTCACAATGCTGGTAACAAAAGCGCGTCTGGAAAGAAACCCGACAGTTAAGGATCAGGTGCGCGAATTAAATATTGAAAATGTAACTTACGGTCATTTGGGATATCCGGTTTTGCAGGCTGCCGATATTCTTCTGTATCGCGGAGACGCCGTTCCAGTAGGCGAAGATCAGGTGCCGCACGTGGAAATATCGCGGGAAGTAGCGCGTAAATTTAATCTACAATATGGAGAATGTCTTTCCCGGAGCCGGAACCGCTCCTGACGAAGTTCGCTAGACTTCCGGGAACAGACGGAAACGCGAAGATGAGTAAATCATTAAATAACGCTATTTTATTATCGGACGATCCCGGAAACTGTGCAGGCGAGATTGCGGAAAGCGGTAACGGATCCGCAGAAAGTAAGAAGAAATGATCCCGGAAGACCGGAAATTTGTCTTGTTTATACTTATCATCAAAAATTTAATCCGGAGAATGCTCCTGAAATCGAAGCGGGATGCAGATCTGGAGCGCTCGGATGTGTGGAATGTAAATTAAAATGCTCCGGTAAAATATCGGAATTTATTGAACCGATAAGGCAGAAAAGATTATACTTTGAAGATAATATTTCCGAAGTAGAATCTATTTTAGCCGACGGTGAAAAAAGAGCAAAAATTGAAGCGGAAAAGACGATGGACGAAGTTCATTCCGTAATGAAATTTGGTTAAATGTATACGATCAAGTTAAATCAGTTTGAAGGTCCATTGGATCTCCTGTTATTTTTTATAAGAAGAGACGAGCTTGATATTTACGATATTCCGATCTCGAAAATAACAAAAGATTTTTTCGAATACATTCATCTGATAGAGCAGCTCGATTTGGAAGTTGCCGGTGATTTCATTTTGATGGCCGCTTCGCTGATGCAGATAAAAGCGAGGATGCTGCTCCCGAAAGAAATTGACGAAAAAGGAGAGGAGATCGATCCTCGAGCGGATCTTGTAGCTGCTTTATTGGAATACAAACGTTACAAAGAAATGTCGGAAGAATTTTCCTTTCTCGAATCGTCTCAAAGAAAAGTAAAATTCCGCGGTAATTTTGAGGAGGATGAAAAGGAAGTTCCGGCTGATCTTGATACGGCATTAAAAAACGTAACAATTTACGATCTTGTTAAAGTTTACAAAAGAGCAATGGCCGAGAAACCTAAAGAGGTTTTTCACGAAGTCAAAAAGATTAATGTAACAATTGATGAGCAGATGAATCATATTTTAGGAAAAATTGAAGGAAGCAGGGAATTAAGTTTTGTAGAACTTGTAATTGGAATGGATGAAAAGATCCGTGTTATCGTTACTTTTATCGCGATTTTGGAGATGATAAAAATGGGAAGAATAGGATTGCGAGAAACGCACGATTTTAATGATTTTATGATTTACGGACTTCCAAATGGATAGTGGATACATTCCTGTTTTAGAAGCGATGATCTTTGCGTCGGATGAACCGATCTCTTCTAAAACGATGATGGACGTAATCAAAGAATTAGACGGAGCAGATACGGAAATTTCAACGGAGCACGTTAAAAAAGCCGTTGAGGAAATAAATATAAAATATGATGAACAGAATTTACCGTTCAGAATAATTGCAATTGCGGAAGGATATGTTTATGCAACTAAACCGGAATATTCAAAATATGTGGGATTACTTTCGACGGAAAAAAGTAAACGAAGATTAAGCCAGGCGGCGCTTGAAACGCTTGCAATAATCGCTTACAAACAGCCGATAACGAAACCGGAATTGGAATCGCTCCGTGGCGTAAATTCAGATTATACGGTAAATACGCTTCTTGAAAAGAATTTGATTACGATAAAGGGAAGAGCTGAAACTATGGGTCGCCCGTTAATATACGGCACAACAACCGAATTTCTTGTTTATTTTGGTTTGAACAGCATTAACGATTTACCGAAACCTCGCGAATTGGAAGAGATAGTTAAAGATGAAGATTTTATTGAGCAGAAAAGAAAAATAATGATGAATTTATTTGAAGATGATATGGAAAATGAATTAAATAAAGGCGGGAAAAATGAAGATTCGGCTGAATAAATTTTTATCTGAAGCCGGCGTCGCTTCAAGAAGAAAATCTGAAGAATTAATAAAAGAGGGAAGAATAACAATCAATGATAAAGTTATAACTTCTTTATCTACAGTCGTTAACCCCCTTGAAGATAAAGTAAAACTTGATGGGGAATTATTACGTCGCGAGAGAAAGGAATATTTTCTTCTGAATAAACCGAAGGGCGTTGTCACTACTACCCAGGATGAAAAGAACAGAAAAAATGTTGTAGATCTGATCAAAACCAACAAAAATATTTTTCCGGTTGGAAGATTGGATTATAACACAACAGGTGTTCTGCTGCTTACAAATGATGGCGATTTCGCGAATTTTCTGACACATCCATCAAATAAAATAGAACGGGAATATTTAGCGCATCTTGATAAGGATTTAACCGAAAACGATCAAGAAATATTAATCAAGGGAATAATATTAGATAGACGAAAAAGCCGATTCGGAAAAGTTCAGATTTTGAATAATGCATCCTGGGTAAGAGTTACTACTGTTGAGGGAAGAAATCATTTTGTTAAGAGGATGTTCTCGACTTTAGGATACAATGTTAAAGGATTGGAACGAACCCGGTTCGGAGCATATTCAGTGGGCAAACTTGCTCCCGGAAAATCAAGACGGTTAAACGAAGAAGAAATAAAAGAAGTTTATAAAAAGAAGAAAGCTTGAATATTGGAAATAACGTAATTTCCACATTTTGGATATAGCGGCATTTTGAAAAATTTTACGGAGGATATTTTGGATACGAATCAGCAGCAGGATTTAAATGCTTTAATTAAAAGACGGTATGAGGAACTTGAGGAGTTAAAGCAAAAAAATTTTGAGCCTTATGCTTATAGTTTCGATGTAGATTCGAACTCGAAAGAAATAAAAGATAATTTTGATAAATATGAAAATAAAGATGTAAAAATTGCCGGAAGAATTATGGCGATCCGTAGAATGGGAAAAGCATCCTTTACGGTTATTCAAGATAACCGCGGAAAGATCCAGCTATATTTGCGCAAAGATGAACTCGGTGATTCCTACACAGCATTTAAACTGCTAGATATAGGCGACATAATCGGAATTGAAGGATTTGTTTTCAAGACAAAAACCGGCGAAACTTCGGTTCACGCAAAAGCGCTCACTGTTTTGTCAAAATCGCTGCGACCGATTCCCATTCCGAAAGAAGTAACCGACGAGGAAGGAAACAAAAAAATTTACGACCAATTTACTGATAAAGAATTGCGTTACCGGCAGCGCTATGTTGATTTGATTGTAAATCCGGAAATTAAAGACGCTTTTTTGAAAGCGGTCAAAAATTATTACGACTATGCGCAATTTCCTGAACAACCGAGATTATCTGGAAGTAGAGACCCCAATTCTTCAGCCCATTTACGGAGGCGCCGCCGCTCGGCCGTTTGTTACTCATCACAATACTTTGGATATGCCGCTCTATTTGCGGATCGCCGATGAGCTTTATCTTAAGCGTTTGATCGTTGGAGGATTGGACGGTGTTTATGAAATTTCGAAAGATTTCAGAAATGAGGGAATGGACAGAACGCATAATCCTGAGTTCACGATGATGGAATTATACGTCGCTTACAAAGATTACGAATGGATGATGAATTTTGTGGAAGAGATGATCAATCATATTTGTCTGGAAGTTTTCGGAACAACGAAATTCGAATTCGAAGGTAAGAAGATTGATTTTAAAGCGCCGTGGCAGAGGATTTCTATGGTGGGAGAGATTAAAAATCAGACGGGCATTGACGTAATCGCTCTTTCTAAAAATGAAATAATAAAAACGATGAAAGAGAAAAAAATTGATTACAAAGGCGGCGAAAGTAAAGCACAGGTAATTGATGAGTTATTCGAGGAAACTTGCCAGCCGCTTTTGGAACAGCCGACTTTTGTTATTGATTATCCGGTTGAACTTTCGCCGCTCGCTAAAAAACACAGGACGAAGGAAGGGTTAGTCGAACGGTTTGAAGGCGTTGTTCTCGGTAAAGAGATATGCAACGCATTCAGCGAACTGAACGATCCGATTGATCAGAGAAACCGATTTGAAGAGCAGGCGAAGATGCGTGAAGAAGGAGACGAAGAAGCTCATCAGGTTGATGAAGATTTTCTGCGTGCGGTTGAATACGGAATGCCTCCGACAGCAGGTTTGGGAATCGGGATTGACAGACTGGTAATGCTGTTAACTAATTCTTCATCAATTAGAGACGTGATCTTTTTCCCACAAATGCGTCCGGAAAAATAATTTTAAGATGAGAATTTTTTTATCGATTTTATTTTTTCTTTCCACTATAATTTCGGCGGCGAAATCCGATTCAACGAAAGTGGATGCGCAAGATGAAATAAATTATTATGCACCGACTCGTTTATCCGAAATTGGCAACGACGTTAACATCGATCCGCTGCGGACGCGGATTGATTATAAAAATCTTGCCATAGTAGGAGGCGTTACAGCAATTGGTGTAACCGCGGTTCAACTTCACTTCGCAAATACTTGGTGGAAAGATCAGCGGACGGAATTTCAATTTGTTAATGATTGGGATTACGCGCTAAATGTTGATAAGATCGGGCATTTTTATGGAACGTATATTTTAGCGCACGCATTTTCCGCCGGGCTTGAAGCGGCAAATTTTCAATCGGACGAAGCCGCGATTTACGGAGCCGCCGCGGCGCTTGGTTTTCAATTATTTGTGGAAATAAACGACGCGTTTGGGCCGAAATGGGGCTTCAGTCCCGGAGATGCCGGAGCCGATGTTATCGGAGCGCTATACAGCGTTGGATTATACTACATTCCGTATCTAAAAAATTTTCAGCCTCGGTTCAGTTATTATCCTTCGGAGGATTATCTGAACGGCGTGAAAAAAGATGGCAATGTGAGCGACGATTATGAAGGACAAAAATTTTGGTTAAGTCTGCGGATGAAAGAACTTCTTCCCGAACCCGCTGCAAAGTTTTGGCCTTCGTTCCTGATGCTTTCAGGCGGAATCGGCGTAAGTAATTTGGACGGCTCGGGCGGCGGTACAAAAGAATTCTATATCTCTTTCGATCTGGACGCGGAAAAACTTCCGCTGCACGGAAGGGTTTGGCAGTTTGTTAAAAATACGCTTAACTATTTTCATCTTCCGATGCCGGGAATTAGAATATCTCCCGACGCTGCATTTTTTGTTTTCCTTTATTGACGGACTTCACAATGAAATTTAGTATTATAATCCCGACTCTGAATGAGGAAAAATTACTTCCAGGATTGCTCTCGCAATTGTGCAATGAAAAATTAAAGCAGAAATATGATTATGAAGTTATAATTTCTGACGGAGGAAGCTCGGATAATACCGTAAACATTGCCGATTGCGCGGATAAATTAATTGTGCACAAGGAAAAAAGACGCCAGTCCATTTCCGAAGGAAGAAACAAAGGCGCAGAAGCGGCTGAAGGAAATATTTTAATTTTTCTTAACGGAGACGTAAGAATATCTAATTTAGAAAACTTTTTTAATTTGATAGAAAAATACTTCGTCAATTCTCGAAGCGCAGCAATGACTTTTGCCGTAACAATTTTTCCGGAAGAAAGAAAGTTTATAGATACGGCATTTATGAATTTTTACAACAATTATTTTTATCTTCTCAATTTAATCGGTCTCGGGATGGGAAGAGGCGAATGCCAGATTATCAGGAAAAATATATTTAAAAGATTCGGTGGCTATGACGAAAAATTATTCGCTGGAGAAGATTTCGATCTGTTTAAAAGAATAAGAAGGGAAGAGGAGATTTTGTTCGAGCGCAAATTCAAAATTTATGAATCGCCTCGCCGATACAGGAAATACGGGCATTGGAAAATATTCTTCACGTGGCTTTCAAATAGTCTTGCAGTTATGTTTCTTAAAAAATCTTTTTCTAAAGAATGGGAAGAGGTGCGCTGAGTGAAAAAAATTTTTCTAATCATTTTATTTACTGCGGAAATCATTTTCTCCCAATCCGTTTTCGTCCGCTACGATCATAAAATATATTCCTTTCTTGAAAGAATGGACGCGCTGCATATTATAGATAATTACGATCAGTTCGAAATTCCCAAATCTATTTATGAATTGAAAAAATATCTTGAAGAAATTGAAACAGAACGGAAAAAATTAAATCCTGTCGATAAAAAAATCCTTGACGATTTACAAATAGAATTTGAATATTTTTTAAAAGGGACATCCGACAATTATAATTCAATCCTGAATGGCGATTCATTATTCAGTAACAAAGAGAAATTTCTTTATTATTTTGAAGAGAAAGATCAAGCCGCTTTTTTTATAAATGCGGAAGTCGAGAATCAAAATCTTTTTTTTAATGATCTTGAAAATGAGACTTCAAGAGATGTTTCGCTAGTCAAATTCGGAGGATCTTTAGAAGGAATTTTCAAAAACAAATTCGGTTTTTTTATTCGGGGAACTAACGGAACTTTTTTCGGAAGCAAATCTTTGGCGAGAGAAAGAACCAATCTCCGATACAATTATAAATTTAACCGGGAAGATCCGGAAAACAGCGGTAACGATTACTTTGATGAAACTGTAGGATATGCGTTCGCGGATTTTAATTTTGCAAAATTGAAGATCGGGCGCGACAGGAAAACAATCGGTTACGGAATTAACCAGCCGATATTTAGCGATAATCCGCCGCCGATGGATTATTTTTCGATTGATTTAAAGTATAAGAAATTTGGATTCTCATATCTGCATGGAAAACTTTTAGGGAATTTAAGCGTTGAAGAAAATCCTGTCTCAGGAAGTTATAATAAGGTTACGGATAAATTTATTTCATATCATCGTTTTTATTTTAATCTAAATAGACATTTAAATATCGGACTCGGAGAGACCGTAATTTACTCCGACCGTTCACTGGATCTATCATATCTGAATCCATTCAATTTTTATAAAAGCGCCGAACATCTAAACCAGGATAGAGACAACACAATGTTGTTTTTGGATTTGGAAAACAATTCTGTTGCAGGATTAAAATTTTACGGAACTCTGCTGATAGATGATTTGGATTTCGGAAAAGTAGGAACCGGCTGGTATGGGAATAAAGTTCTTTGGCAGATCGGATTTTATTCCAGCGCAGCTTTACAAATCATTTCCGCTCCAAGTCCGAGGAGAATATTTACGCATCGAACCTTACGTTTATTCTCACAGGTTAAACGAAAATAATTTCACTCACTTAGGATTTAATCTCGCGGATCCGCTTCAACCAAACAGCAGAATATTTTCTTTAGCATTTTACTATCAGCCGCATTACAGAATAGATCTTGATTTTGTATTCCGGTATGTAGAACATGGAGCAAATTATTATTTCCCTACAACTTTGCCGAGAGAAATAACTAATGTTGGAGGCGATGTAAATCTTGGGCATCGCAAATTCGATGCGGAAAATGTTTCTTTATTAGACGGCGCTCCGGAATATTTTCGGGAATATAATTTTTCTATTAAATATGAACCGATCAATAATTATTTTATTTTTCTTAATGCGGAATATAGATCGAACGGATTCTTGTATATGAACGATGAATCACTATTCATTAATTCGGGATTTTCAATTAGGCTATAACCGGAACGCTGATAAAATGAAAAATCGCTGCTAAATTTTGTCCTTTGGGAAAATCCGTGAAAAATTTGTGAGAAGCTATGTAACTAAAAGTCTTCCTTCCTAACTCAATAAAAATCTTTTACAGCTTAACACAGACAGTTAACAAATTATTTATTACTCTCTTTCAGATTTCTAAAGATATTTTCTCGTACTCGTGATTTGAATCAATTCATATCAATCAACTATTCAATATTTTAGCGTCATCCAATCGGGAACATTACGCATATTTATTTGTATTTTAGTTCAGAAAACTATTGTATAGAGAAAGGGAAATATGAATACCGAAGATTTTTTAATTGATGAAGATAAATTAATTCCTTACGAAGATCTCCAACCAAAAATTGCGGACGATGTTTTTCTAGCTCCGGGCGTTAAAATTATCGGTGATGTGGAAATTGGAAAAGGTTCCAGTGTTTGGTACAATTCAGTTTTACGCGGTGATGTTCATTACATAAAAATTGGTGAGATGACAAATGTACAGGACATGAGTATGCTGCATGTTACGAACGGGAAATATCCGCTGAACATTGGGAATAAAGTTACGATTGGACACAGTGTAAAATTGCACGGTTGTACTTTACAAGATCTATGCTTAGTCGGCATCGGGGCAATTGTGCTGGATGGAGCGGTGGTTGAAGAAAAATCAATCGTGGCTGCAGGAGCAGTTGTTCGTCCCGGTTTTGTAGTCCCATCGGGTAAATTGGTTGCCGGAGTTCCGGCTAAAGTGATTAGGGATTTAACTCCCGAAGAGATGGACGAATTTGAAAAATCCGCCGAACGTTACAAAAAATACACTGAAAAAACGGTTAGATCATTAAGGCAAAATAACATTTAATTATGAAAATAAAATTTTGGGGAACCCGCGGTTCTATTCCTGTCCCCGGAAAAAATACAATAAAATACGGCGGCAATACTCCGTGTATTCAGATTACACAAAGTAACAGTTTTATAATTATTGACGCCGGCTCTGGAATTAGAGAAGCAGGAAAAAGTATTGTTGAGGAAAAAAAGTTTTCTGAAATAAATATTTTTATTTCGCATACTCATTGGGATCATATTCAGGGACTTCCATTTTTTGCGCCCCTTTTTGAAGAAGGTTACAGGATTAATATTTTTACGAATAAAATTTCGCCAGATACGTCTAATCATATCTTAGACCATCTCCTAAATCCTGATTTCTTTCCCGTTAATCCTAAGGATTTAAAGGCCGAAGTTTCCTTTTTTTATATCGATGACAGAAAATCTGTATTCATTGATGAATTTAAAGTTAGCGCGTCTGAGGTTCATCATTTAAATAAAGCTCTTGCCTTTAAGATTTCTTCCAAAGGAAAAGATGTAGTTTATATGCCGGATAATGAAATCTATTCTTCGAGTAAGAATGATAAAATTATTTTTGAAGATATCCTTGCTAAAAATGAAAAGCTAATTAACTTCTGTTCCGAAGCCGACTATTTAATTCACGATTGTATGTATTCCTTCGATGATTCAATAAGAAAAAAAGGATGGGGACACTCCGATAATATTTCTCTCTCTTATTTCGCAATACATTGTAAAATAAAAAATCTTATTCTCTTCCATTACGAACCGGACTACACCGATACCGAGATTGATAAAATGGTTGAGGAAACTACGGATGTAATTTCTCATCGTAATTCCGAAATTAATGTGATTCCATCAAGAGAACTTTTGGAATTATCAATTTAATTTTTTATTTATCGGCTTGAAAAATTTCAAACTCTAAGTTACGGAACTTTAATTGGTTAAGAATTTATCGGTTAATTCTGAAAAAATATTTAAGGTTGATAAAAGGTTTGTACATTCGGTTGTTGGGAACTTATCCGGCGAATTAGAGTTTGAGTGTATCAGTCTTGAAATTGTGTTTGTTTCCGGAAAATTTATTTACGAGTTGAACAAGGATTATTTAAATCACGTAAACACTACGGATATTATTACCTTTAATTATTCCGAGCATCGAAGTAAATTATCTGGCGAGATTTATATTTCGGTTGAAGACGCGCGGGAAAACGCCAAAAGGTTCGAGTGCAGTTTCGAACTTGAAATTTTGCGCTTGATTATTCATGGTATTTTGCATTTGTTAGGATACGACGATATTGATGACGAAGATAAAAAAATAATGAAGAAACTTGAAAATGAATTGGTAAATAAGTATAAATATATAATATCTAATAATATGAAATTGGTTTATGACAGCTAAAATAATTGAAGTTCTTGCAAAGATTTTAGAAGGACTTAACAATAATAATTCTTTAGAAGAAGTAAATAAAATATTAACGAAGAACAAGGAATTTGATCAGCAGATTCTAAGCGCCGCGTTCAGCCTTGTTCATGATAAAGTTTTAAGCAGAAAATTATCCACTAAAAAATCCAAAGAAGAGAAATCCAAGAACCCAAGATTTTTGACAGAGGAAGAAAAAGAAGTTATCGGTATCGAGAATTTCAATTATATTCTTCATCTTATAAATGTGGGTTTACTGGATTCAGACGATTTCGAAATGGTTCTGGAACAGCTAATGCTTTTTCCAAGCGATACGATTACGCAGGAAGATATTAATTGGATAATACTCATTTCACTTGTAGAATTTAACGCCGAGATCACTCCCGGGAGCAGAATTCTTCTTTATTCTTCCGACACCATCAATTAAGGATTAAAAAATTATGGCTAAAAATTTAGTGCTTGTGGAATCACCTTCCAAAGCAAAGACTATAAATAAGTATTTGGGTAGAAATTATTTTGTCGAGGCCACAGTCGGCCATATTAGGAATTTACCAAAAACAAAACTCGGCGTTGATATCGAAAATAATTTTGAGCCGCAGCTTTTGAACATCCGCGGGAAAGGAGATTTAATTAAAAAATTAAAATCTCTCGCAGGCAAATCTGAAAATATATTTATAGCTACTGACCCCGACCGCGAAGGTGAGGCGATTGCGCAGGATATTGTTGATGTAATAAACGGTAATGGCAAAGCAAAAATTTTCCGCGTTCTCTTTAACGAGATAACTAAAACTTCCGTAAAGAAGGCGATGGATTCTCCAATTGAGATAAATAATAATCTTGTGGAATCCCAAAGAGCCCGCAGGGTTATGGATAGAATAATCGGTTATAAAATAAGTCCGCTGCTTTGGACTGCTGTGGTTGAAGAATCTGCTTCATCTCTTTCAGCCGGGCGAGTTCAATCAGTCGCGCTTCGGTTAATTGTTGAAAGGGAAGAAGAGATTGAACGATTTATTACAACTGAATATTGGTCACTTTGGGGAACTTTTCTTACGGAAAAAGAAGAAGCGATTAAAGCGAAGTTAGCTGAGATTGACGGCAAATCAATAAAACTTCAACCTAAACCGGAAATGAGCGATGAAGATTGGAAGGAATTCAATAAGAAATATATCGCGGTAGGAAATGAAGAAGAAGCAAGAAAAATTGAAGAAAAACTTCTCGCGAAAAAGAATTATTCCATCAGCGATATAAATAAAAAAGAGACGCGTAGAAATCCTTATCCGCCTTTTATTACTAGTACGATGCAGGCGGAAGCGTCGCGCAAGTTAAGATTCCGGCCGCGCCAAACTATGAAAGTCGCTCAGAGCTTGTACGAAGGTGTTGAACTCGGCGGTGAAGGAATTACCGGTTTAATTACTTACATGAGAACTGATTCAACAAGACTTAGCGAGGAAGTTGTTAACGATACGAGAAACTTCATCAAAGATAAATTTGGGGATAAGTACACACCTAAATCTGCGAAGCAATATGTTGGAAAGAAGAAAAATGTTCAAGACGCACACGAAGCAATACGCCCGACGAATGTTAGCCACACACCGGAATCGGTAAAGGAGTATTTGAATAAAGATCAATTTAAACTTTATGAATTAATCTGGAAAAGATTTGTAGCCTGCCAGATGGAATCCGCGATTCTGGAGACAACGACTGTGTCAATTTCGGCTGATGAATTTTTGTTCAAGTCGTCCGGAACAGCGATTAAGTTCGACGGCTTTTTAGCTTTATATGATGAAACAAAAGACGATGCAACCGCCGACGATGAGGATTCGAGCATATTTCCGATCGGTCTTGAGAAAGAGGATAAATTAAATCTCAATGAATTAGAAAAGAAACAGCATTTTACAAAACCGCCTCCGCGTTTTAGCGAAAGTACTCTGATAAAAGAATTGGAAAGCAACGGAATCGGCAGGCCGAGTACATATGCTATGGTTGTAAGCACTTTGCACGATAGAATGTATGTAAATGCTATTGAGAATAATAAGATTGCTCCATCTTCGCTTGGACGAAAAGTTAATGAAGTGCTAGTAAAAAATTTCCCGAAAATCATCGAAGTTGAATTTACGGCTAAGATGGAAGACGAACTCGATTCTATCGCGAACGGAGATGCGCGGTATCTGGAAGTTGTAAAAGATTTTTATGTTCCATTCGAAAAAAATCTGAAAGAAGTTGAAGACAGCATAGAAAAAGTGAAATGTGAAAAATGCGGGTCCGATATGGAAATAAAGATCGGACGGTTCGGAAAGTTTTTGGCCTGCACAGCTTATCCTGAATGTAAAAATATAAAATCTCTTAAAGATGTTCAGCAGGAAAATCAGGAACCGGAATTTACGGGCGAAGAATGCCCTAAATGCGGCGGAAAAACTATTTACCGAAGAGGGAAGTTCGGGAAATTTATAGGATGCGAAAATTATCCCGAATGTGATTATACTAAAGCAAATCACCTTGGGATTGCATGTCCAAAATGTAAAGAAGGCGAAGTTGTTTCCCGAAGAAGTAAGCGTGGAAAATTCTTTTACGGATGTAATCGCTATCCCGATTGTGATTATATAAGTTGGACAAAACCGACGGAAAGCGAAAGCAGTAATCAGTGATGAAGTGATATGAGAAAATCATCTGAATAATAAAGAATGTAAAACATCCTTTATAACATTTTGTTTAGTCAAGTACTATTTACGTCTGCTTTAGAGGACAGAGTTAGGAATTGAAATAGTTTTAATTTTTTATACATTCTAAACAAGTTTACCCAACTATTTTTAAAAATTTTGGATATCTTCGCAGATTTAAAACTCTAGCTGCTTATGCGGACTTGAACCTTATGGTTACCCGTTAAGTATTCTACTATAATATCTATAGCTTTCTTTTTATGTTTTCGTTATTTTCATTATCAAGATTATAACCGGGTTTTATGCCAAAAGCTTTAGATAAACATATAAGTGATTTTCTTGAGGAACTGGCAAATATCCGGCGTTTATCCGGCAACACGATTGTCTCTTATCAAAAATGATTTATCGCAATTCGGCACTTTTTGCGAACAAAAAAACATCTTTCATCCAAAAGATGTTTCAGAAAAATCAATTCGAAATTTTGTTGTAGAACTGAACCAAAATGATTATTCCAAAAGCGCTATCAGTCGTAAGCTTTCCGCAATAAGAAGCTTTTACTCGTTTTTGCTGACAAATAATATTGTAGAAAACAATCCCTCTTCTAAAATTAAGGGACCAAAGATAAACAGAAAACTTCCGGAAACTTTAAGCGAATCAGACTATCATCACCTTGAAAAAGT
This sequence comes from uncultured Melioribacteraceae bacterium, assembly GCA_963821715.1. Lineage (GTDB taxonomy): Bacteria > Bacteroidota > Ignavibacteria > Ignavibacteriales > Melioribacteraceae > CAWGET01. The sequence continues at coordinate 68,984 of CAWGET010000002.1, read as the reverse complement.
TTTGAGCGAAATTGATGATGAATATGAAAAAGAATTGGCAAAAACTATATTCGAACTTTTATACGGCTGTGCTTTAAGGGTTTCTGAACTTTGTGATTTGAATTATCAAAGTCTTGATCTCAATGAAAAAATAGTCCGGGTATTCGGTAAAGGATCGAAGGAAAGAATAGTTCCGATCGGCAATAAATCAATTGCAATAATTAAAAATTATCTTAATTTAAGAATAGGAGAAAAAAAATCCGACCCGCTTTTGATGAGAAAAAATAAACGAAGAATATATCCGAGATATGTTCAAAGGTTGGCTGAAAAATATTTTTCGCAAATTTCGGATATCGACAAAAAAAGTCCGCACGTTTTAAGGCACAGCGCGGCAACTCATATGCTCGACCACGAAGCAGATCTTTTAGCAGTGAAAGAAATTTTAGGTCATAAAAATCTTTCTACAACTCAAATTTATACGCATTTGAGTGTTGAGAGGTTAAAAAAAGCGCACAAAAAAGCACATCCTAAATCATGAAAAGGAGCAAATATGAACATTAACATCACATCCAGAAAATTCAAGGCTAAAGAATCTTTAAAAGATTTTATTAAATCTGAATTGAAAAGATTGGAAAAATTTAATGATAATATTATTGAGGCCGATGTGGTTTTAAGCTTTATGCATTTGAAAGACAGCATTAAACTTGCAGAAATAGTTCTAAGGCTGCCGGGCAAAAGCCTTGTTGCAACAGAAGAGAGTGATGATTTTCAGAAAGCGTTTGCTGCCGCGGTAAATAAATTGGAAAGACAATTAAAAAAATTAAAAACAAAACGATTGGATAAAGTAAGATAAATGAAAGTATCTGAAAAAAATATATCCATTAAGGAAAACATAACTGTCGAGTTCTTCTATAAACAGGCAAAAGATAAATTCGACTTAAAACTGTTTACGGACGGAACCGGTTTCGACAGACTAATAATAGGACAAAACTTACATAGACCCGGTTTGGCGCTTGCCGGGTTTGTGGAACTATTTTCGTATGATCGTGTTCAAATAGTTGGGAATACGGAAGTTAGATATCTAAATGAATTATCTGAAGACAACCGTATGAAGACCTTAGAAAACATTTTCCATTTTGATGTTCCTTGTGTTATTTTTACGAACGGTCATATTCCGTCGAAGGAAACGGTGGAACTGGCTAATAAACATAAGATTCCGCTTTTTGGCTCGTCATATACAACAACAAAACTTACATATCTTGTAAGCGATCTTCTCGACGATCAGTTCGAACCGCGGCTATCCTTGCACGGATCTTTTGTAGATGTTTACGGCGTTGGGATGTTGTTCGTCGGAAAATCGGGAATCGGTAAAAGTGAAATAGCACTCGACCTTGTAGAAAGAGGGCACAGACTTGTTGCCGACGATCTGGTTATCTTCACTAAAAAGGGAGAAGGCATTTTGATGGGCGCCGGAACCCAACTCGCTCAGCACTTTATGGAAATACGCGGAATAGGAATTATTGACGTAAGAAGTATGTTTGGAATAAGAGCGATACGTTTTCAGAAGAGATTGGAAATGGTAGTGGAATTAGAAGTATGGGATGAAAATAAAGAATACACAAGAACGGGACTGGACGGAACGCCAATCGATCTTTTAGACGTTGATATTCCTTATTTACAGTTGCCGATTTTTCCCGGGAAAAATATAACAGTTATTTCTGAAGTGATAGCGTTAAACTATTTATTGAAACATTACGGCTACGACGCAGCACGGGTTTTTCAGGATAGACTTCTTGATAAAATCCAGAAAAAGTCTAAAGATGTTGATAGAGTAATTGATTATTTTGAACACGATTTTGAATGATTTTTCAAAATATTTAAGGCTTGACTTATGCATCCTATTTTGTTAACTTCGCTTCCATTTACGGGATGCTCTACACATTTTTGTAATAATTAAAAGGGCTTTATGAGGTTACGCAGTACTAAAAATAAATCTATAATTATTTCAGCGTTTATAACGCTCGTACTTTCGTTTTTGTTTGCCGGAAGCTACATCATCATTTCCGGGAATTTTTCTGGCGACTCCAGGGTTCAATCCTTGAGAAAAGAAAATAAGCAGATTAAGAAGCAATACACTCAGTTATTGGAAACATTTGAAAATTTAGAAACCAGAATTGATAGTTTGGCAAATTATAGTAACAATCTTAGAATTGCCGCAAATCTCGATCCGTTAAGCGATGATGAGCGAAATGTAGGAACGGGAGGCTCGGAATTCAAATCTGTAATTAATGCTTCTTCGGGCAAGATGAATAGAGTAGTAAGCAGCATTAATAATTTTGTGGACAAGATTTCCGCGAAAGTAAATTTTGAAAAAAATAATTATAATGAAATTGACGAGAAACTAAAACTTAACGAAAAATTATTCACCGCCATTCCTGCTATAAAACCGGTTGAAGGAATCTATGGCGATAGCTTTGGGATGAGATTGCATCCGATACTTAAAATTAGAAAGATGCACAACGGATTGGATTTTGTTATTGAAACCGGAACTCCAATATACGCGCCCGGCGCAGGAAAAGTTTCTTACGCAGGAAGAAGAGGCGGTTACGGAAATACCGTAGAAATTGATCACGGATTCGGCTATAAAACATTATTCGGACATTTATCGGAAATTAAAGTTAGAAAGGGACAAAAAATACACAGGGGAGACGTTATCGCTCTTTCGGGAAATTCAGGTAAATTTTCCACAGGTCCTCATTTGCACTATGAAGTGCGGCATAACGGAGTTGCGCTAAATCCGCGTAATTTTATTTACGATAATGTCAATATTTTTGAAATAGCGTCAAAATAAATTAAGGAAGATTTTGTAATGATTTGGACTGTTGAACTGGCTTCTTATTTAGACGATGCGCCCTGGCCTGCAACTCGCGATGAGTTGATTGATTATGCAGATAGAATTGGAGCGCCATACGAAGTGATAGAAAATTTGCAGGAAATTGAGGATGTGGAAGAAATATTTGAATCTATTGAAGACATATGGCCCGATTATCCAAGCGATGAGGATTTCTTTTACACCGACGAAGATGAATAGATGTTAACGATTTGAAAATGGAAGAAAACTGGAAAGGAATTTATGGACAAAACCAGGTTCTGAATACATTAGAAAAGTTCTTTATATCGGATAGAGTTTCTCACGCGTATATGTTTTATGGACCTCAGGGTTCCGGCAAACATATAACAGCGCTGCGTTTTGCCGGACTCTTGAATTCCGCTACCAAAACAGGCGGAAAAGATTTTTCAAAAAAAATCAGCGCTTTAGAGGAACCTTATATAAAGTACATTTTTCCTCTTCCCAGAGGAAAAGGGGAAACTCCCGAAGATACGCCAACAGGCAAATTATCTCCCGATCAAATAAAAGATTTAAATTCTCACCTTAAGACGAAATCCGAAAATCCATATTATAATTTCCGATTAGAAAAAGCTTCTTCTATTAAGATTAACAGCATACGCGATCTTAAAAGATTCATCTCACTAAATTACAGTGATCTCAATTACAGAACCATCATTATTTCAGACGCTCATTTAATGAACGCCGAAGCTCAGAACGCTCTGCTTAAAAGTTTGGAAGAACCACCCGAAGGAGTTGTATTTATTCTTCTAACATCTCACCCTGATCAACTTTTAGAAACCATAAGATCGAGAAGCTGGCAAGTTAAATTTGCTCCGCTAAAGGAAGAAGATGTTAAAAATATTTTAATAAATTATTTTAAAGTAGATGAACCGATCGCCGCCAAAGCAGCGCTTTTTTCTAACGGATCGGTAACTCACGCAATAGAATTGCTAGAGAATAATTTTGAAGAACTTCTCGAAAAAACAATCTTCATTTTAAGATACGCTCTTGTAGGAAGATATAATTCCGCGCTCTCTGAAATAAACGATTTCTCTAAGAGTAATAATGCGAACGCATTGAAGCTGATAATCCAGATGATAATTAAATGGCTGAACGATGTGATAAAGGACAAAGTTCATTTCGAAAAATTTTACTTTATTGATTTTCAGGATACGATGAAAAAATTTAACGAGAAATTTCCTGAAGCCGATATAGAAAAATTGGTTGGAAAATTAAACGAGCTCTCAGCTTCGATAGATAAAAATGTTAGCTTGAATCTGATAGCTCTTAATATTATATTTGAAATAGGCAGTTTACAAAATAGGACATAGAAGTGTATAATATAGATTTGTCAGTCCTGACACACGCGAATAATTCCCACGATTGCGATACAGACAATCAGAAGTATGATAACCTATACCACAATAAAATATTAAGTGAAATTGAAGTTGAACATTCCGAATCGGATGATAACGATTTAGAAATCAATCTGCCTCCTTGCAGACGTAACGATATTCCTTTGGACGAAAGAAACATTGTGGAAGTATCGAGCGGCGGATTACTCCCCAACTCCTTTTACGAATTAAAAATTAAACCGGATCTGACTCTAAAAAGAGGGGAGATGGTAGTTGTTCAGAACGATGATTTTTTTGAAATAGCAACCGTGCTGGAATCGGGTAATATTGTAAAGTATAGAAGGCAATGTCTCGGTTTGTGTAACGAAGAACTTCCAAGAGTTGTTAGAGAAATGACTGAGAATGACTGGCAGCGTTACAGAGAAAATTTAAATGATGAATTGAAATCGAGACCAATATTTCGAGAAAAGGTTGATAAATATTCTTTGAATATGAAACTTGTAGATGTTCATTATCAGTTCGACAGGAAAAAACTCTATTTTTATTATACATCCGACGGAAGAGTTGATTTCAGGGAACTTGCCAAAGAATTAGCCGGAATATTCAAAACAAGAATTGAACTGCGCCAGATAGGTGTTAGGGATGAAGCAAAGAAAATAGGCGGATTGGGAACTTGCGGACGCGAATATTGCTGCGTCTCTTTCCTGAGTAATTTTAAAAGAATCACAACTCAGTTAGCAAATGAACAGAATTTGTCATCTAATATGTCTAAACTAAGCGGACCCTGCGGGAAGTTGAAATGCTGCTTATCGTTCGAGGCTGAAGAGTAGCTTTATTCTGTAATCCAATTTTCCTATCTTAAAAATCTAATAATTCAAATTATATTATTAAACGGGTAATTATTATGAACAAAGCTGTAATAGTTTCAGCTAAAAGAACGGCAATAGGTTCTTTTTCAGGAAGTCTTGCCTCCAAATCGGCTATAGAATTAGGAACTGCCGCGATAAAAGGAATACTTGACGAAACCAAAATTAATCTTTCGGAAATTGATGAAGTTATAATGGGAAATGTTTTATCAGCCGGATTGGGACAAGCACCTGCAAGGCAGGCGGCGCTGTTTGCCGGTTTGCCCGATAAAACCGAATGTCTAACCATCAATAAAATGTGCGGAAGCGGACTTAAAGCGGTTATGCTGGCTCATCAGGCAATTTTACTCGGCGACGCGGAAGTTGTAGTAGCTGGCGGTTTGGAAAGTATGAGTAATGCTCCGTATCTTTTACCGGGAGCAAGAAACGGTTATAGGATGGGAGACGCTAAAGTTAAAGATTCTATGATCCTAGATGGACTTTGGGATGTTTACAATAATATTCACATGGGAAGCTGTGCCGATTCCTGTGCAAAAGATTATAAACTTAGCAGGGAAGAATTAGATGAGTTTGCAGTAGAATCTTATAAGCGAGCACAAAAAGCTCAGGAGGACGGTATTTTCAATGATGAGATTGTCCCTGTTGAAATTCAATCGAGAAAAGAGACTGTTATGGTAGACAAGGACGAAGAGCCGTTTAAGACTAATTTTGACAAGATACCTAAGCTGAGACCGGTATTCGACAAAGAAGGCGTTGTAACAGCCGCAAACGCCTCTAAACTCAACGATGGAGGCGCGGCGCTGCTTGTAATGTCGGAAGAAAAAGCTAAAGCGCTAAAGTTGACTCCGCTTGTAGAAATTGTAGCTCAAAGCTCTGCGGCAAAAGCACCTATTGAATTTACAACGGCACCTGCCGATGCAATTGATAAAGTTTTAAAAAAAGCAAATCTTACAAAAGATGATATAGATCTTTTTGAAATAAACGAAGCATTCGCGGTGGTATCGCTGGCAGTAAATAAAATATTAAATTTGAATCCGGATAAAATTAATGTAAACGGCGGCGCAATTGCTCTCGGCCATCCGATTGGAGCAAGCGGAGCAAGAATCTTAATTACATTAATCCACGAAATGAAAAGGCGTAATTCCGAATTGGGATTAGCTTCATTGTGTATTGGCGGCGGAGAGGCCTCTGCACTAATTGTTAAAAATTATAACGGGTAAATATTTATGGAAATTAAAAAAGTAGCAGTTATTGGAGCCGGAACAATGGGTAATGGGATTGCTCATGTTTTTGCGCAGAATAATTTTTCCGTCAGTTTAATTGACGTTGACCAAAACTTTCTCGATAAAGCGATACAGACCATTTCGAAAAATTTGGATAGACAGGTTAAAAAAGATATTATCAGTGAAGATGAGAAATCTGCTACGTTGAATAATATTAAATCTTTGGTTGGCGTTGAAAATATTGATAAAGATACGGACTTAGTTATTGAAGCGATAGTTGAAGAAAAAGAAGCTAAGAAAAGCCTTTTCAATACGTTAACTGGATTAGTTAAAAATGATTCTATATTTGCGTCTAATACATCCGCAATTTCAATAACAGAATTGGGTGCTGTTGCAAGATCTGATAAATTCATCGGCATGCACTTTATGAATCCTGTTCCTGTAATGAAATTAGTTGAGATAATAAGAGGATACGATACTTCCGACGAAACTTATAATACTATTAAAGAACTTTCCCAGAAGCTGAAAAAAACTCCGGTAGAAGTGCACGATTATCCGGGATTCATTTCCAATAGAATTTTAATGCCTATGATAAATGAAGCAGTATTCGCATTGATGGAAGGTGTGGCAAATGCGGAAGATATCGATACTGTTATGAAACTTGGAATGAATCATCCCATGGGACCTTTAACTTTGGCTGATTTTATTGGACTGGACGTTTGCCTTGCGATAATGAACGTTTTATATGGAGGCTTTAACGACACAAAATATCGTCCCTGTCCTTTACTAAAAAAAATGGTTGCGGCAAAAAAACTCGGAAGAAAAACAGGTGAAGGTTTTTACAAATACGATTGAGAATGCAGGTAGAGAGTGGATTACGAGTCTTTTAAGAGAAGCTTACGATATTATGATCTAAGGATAAACCGATACTTTTCGAAATTTACATTTTCCCAGGAAACCTATCTCCTGATTATCGGCGGTATCACAGGATTTTTAGCCGGAATCGGAGCTATTGTTTTTCACGAAGCAATAAATTTTATAAAAGACATTTTCTTCGATCTTCCGGGTAGACTCTTCGGGGAAGAATCTCTTCTTGGTTTAAATGATTGGCGCATTTATATTCTCATCGCATTTATTCCCGCTATTGGCGGCCTTCTTGTCGGACTACTCGCTCACTACTTTGAAAAAGGAGAAAAAGGCGAGGGAATCCCGAATGTTATCGACGCTGTTGCATCAAAAGGCGGTGTGATAAAGGGGAATATTGCAATAAAAAAGATCGTTGGTTCCGCACTAAGTATCGGAACCGGCGGCGCCGGCGGCAGGGAAGGCCCAATTGTTCAGATCGGCGCTTCTATAGCTTCTGCGTTCGGACAAATGCTTCATCTTTCTCCTGATAGATTAAAAATTATTGTTGGGTGTGGAGCTGCTGCGGGATTATCCGCCGCCTTCAACGCGCCTCTTGGCGGCGCCTTATTCGCCATGGAAATTATTCTCAGAACATTCCGGGCACAAACTTTCAGTCCCATAATAATTGCATCCGTAATTGCAACGGCATTATCCCGAAGCTATCTCGGTAACGAGCCGGCTTTCGAAATTCCAACTTATGAGTTGCTTAACAATCTTGAATTCGGGTTTTATATTATTCTAGGATTATTAGCCGGTTTAACATCTGTATATTTTGTTAAAGTATTTTATTCTATAGAAGGGTTCTTTGCTAACCTCAAAAAAATGCCTCCGTATTTTAAAACTGCTCTCGGCGGTTTGATAGTAGGAATTATCGGTGTTTATCTTCCGGGCGTTTATGGATTTTCTTATGTATCTATTGATAGCGTACTCGACGCAAGACTAACTCTATTGATTGTAATGTTGCTCCTGTTTTTAAAACCGATTGCAACCGCAACCACAATAGGCAGCGGCGGAAATGGTGGAACATTTGCTCCGAGTTTATTTACGGGAGCAATGCTCGGAGGAGCATTCGGCATAATTATCAATAATATTTTCCCCAATCTCACCGCTCCGGCCGGTGCGTATGCACTTGTCGGAATGGGAGCGGTCGTAGCCGGAACCACAAATGCTTCGCTCACGGCATTAATCATGGTATTCGAAATGACGAATAACTACAAGATTATTTTGCCTTTGATGCTTACAATTATAATTTCAACCACACTTTCCAAAGCTATTCTCGGCGGATCTCTTTATACTTTGAAATTTAAGAGAGAAGGAAAAGAGATGGATATCTATGGAAGAAAAATTTCGATTTTAAAGCAGATTACCGTCAGAAATCTTATTAATAGAAAATTCGACTATATCTACGAAAATTACGATTTTAAAATGATAATTGAGAAACTGAAGCAAACTTCATACAACTCAATTCTTGTTTTGGATGAAAATAAAAAACTTTCCGGCCAGATTGCTTTTCAAGATATACGAGACGCTATTCTTGACGATGAATACCGCGGCATTTCTCAATTCTTAATCGCTAAAGATGTTATGCGTCATTCCATAGAAACAATTTATGAATATCAGGACGGGGAACAGGCTTTGAAAAAACTGGAATTCGGAGATTATGAATATCTTCCTGTAATACATAAGGAATCCGGTAAGGTAATAGGAATAATTTCCAAGGATACGATGATAAATAAATATCAGAAAGAATTATTTCTCCAGGAAAGCCGCGCTGAATTTGGACCAGGGTGAAAGGTAAGATTTGATATTTATGATTATGATATTTTCATTCTCTGGAAATAATTTGCATATTCTTAAACACACTTTATGCTGAAGATCACTTTGTTATCATTTTTTCCATAAAAATCCGAGAGTTCGGCAACTTTTTTGCAGCCATACGATAAGTAAAATTGACGAGTTGGTTCGTAAAGAAGACGGGAAGCTGTTTCAATCCAGATATTTTCACCGCCTCTTTTACGAATATCCTCTACTGCCATGTTCATCAAAATTTTGCCAAGTCCTTTTCCGCTGTGCGATTTGTGAACTACAATCCAGTATAGATCAAAACTGGTTTCTGTTCCCGGAATCTTACCATAACAAGTAAAGGCGATAGGCTTGTTATTTTCTTCGGCTATGTTAAAAATATAACCGCTTTTTTCTTCACCCTTATCCAGATTTTCCCGTGAAAGTTCGGTTACAATTTCAACCTCTGATTCATTAAAAAATCCGGTTGAAATCAATATCTCCTTTAAATCTATTATATCAGATTCCTTTAGGTTATTTCTAAAATTCATAAATTTAATTCATATCCTCTAATATTCTTTTGATAACATCAGTTCTTGAATAACCAGCTTGCTCCGATGCCGCAATAAAACCGCTGTCGGGAGCAATGCAAGGATTCCCATTTATTTCCAGTATATATATTTTGCCGGCTTCATCAACTCGAAAATCTATACGAACGTATCCGTGTAAATTAAAAACATTCCAGCTCTTAGCGCAAATATCAATAAGTTTATTTTTTAGCTCAGGATTGTCGTCAAGCGTTTCGAACGAACGATTAGTCTGTTTGTATTCCTCGCTGGTTTCGTCCCATTTCGCTTTATAACCTACAATTTTAGGCCTGTTCATAAAATATTCTGAGAAAATAATTTCTGCCGGCGGAAGGAATTCGGGTCCATTATTTCCCGCGAGAATACTTAAATTAAATTCTCTTCCATCAATAAATTCTTCAATAAAATATTGTGAAACGGCTAAGCCCTTTACCTTATCTACTTTTTCTAAATCGGCGCTTGTAAAAATTAAATCTTCCGAAATACCTACTGATGCTTCTTCCCAAATAGGTTTCACTATGTATTTTTTTTGAGGATTCAGTAGATGAATCTCATTTATCGCAAAAAAGGGAGCCGTTGAAAGTTTGTTTTGCCGCATTATTTTTTTTGCCAAGACCTTATTTGTAGTAATGAACAATGCATCCAAAGGAACTCCTGTATATGGAATTTTTAACGCGTTAAGGATGGCCGGAGCCAAGTAAATTAATTCGCCCAGTCCCCAAACGGTTTCAACAAGATTAAAAACGATATCAGGTTTTGATGAAGATACTTTTTCCAGATCACTTTTCAGGTCCTCGCCAAGGGTTGATATGCTTACTTCAAAACCTAAATCGACGCAGGCTTTATGAACAAGATCTTTTTGAGCCAAAACGTCCAACTCGTCGGGAGTATTTTTTTCAATTTTATTGTGGAGGATAACTACTTTTTTCATGTTTCAAAATTTCTGCTTATAGCCGATTTCAAAATTTCGTTAATGATTTCCTGAAAGCTAACACCGTTGAGTTTGCATAAAATCGGCAAATCCGAGGTTGTGGGATTTAAACCGGCTAACGGATTTACTTCAATGAAATTCATTTTGCCTTGTTTATCTATTTTCATATCAACTCTGCCACCGTCAAAGCAGTTAAGGGCTCTCCAAACATCAAGGGCAAGTTCACTGCATTGTGTTAACAGTTCATCCTTTACGGCAATGTAATCAACAATAGTTTTATAGTTTTCTTTATTTTCGTAAGAATAAATATTGTTAGTATTTTTTTTATATACTATCTCAATAGCTCCGGGAACATAAGCCGACTTTCCGGTTCCTAAAACGCCGACGGTAAATTCTCTGCCCGGCAAATATTCCTCAATTAATACCGGCTGGTTAAATTGCTGCAGCAGTTTTGAACAAACGGAAAATAATTCTTCTTTAGAATTTAATATAGATTTGGAGTTAATTCCTTTGCCGGTTCCCTCCGAAACGGGTTTAGCGAACAAAGGGTATTCAAGGTCAACATTTTCTACATCTTCAACTTTTGTAACTACGAAAAAATCGGGAGTATTTATTTTGCTGTCTCTTATTATTTGCTTAGCATAAGCTTTGTTTAACGAAATACCCAAAGTGACCGGACCCGAAAATACATACGGAATTTTATAATGGTCTAACAAAGCGGGAACCAGCGATTCGCGGCCTTCTCCATAAAGACCTTCCGCAATATTGAAAACCATGTCCCATCTTTTCCCATCTAATAATTGTTTTATCAGAGCCCCTGCATTTCCGATTCTTTCTGTCTCATGTCCATTTTTTTTTATAGCTGATTCGATTCCTTCGATCGTGTTTTCCGTATCAAATTCAGCGGTTTCTTCCATCGAATAGCCTTCCTTAAGGTAATCCGTTCTCAAATCGTATGTAATTCCAATTTTCATTTTTACTTTACTCTTGTTGATAAAAAACCTTCAAAAAAATTACGGGCATTAATTCCCAAAGTTCGGTTTTTATAGCCGCCTTCCTGGACAAACAAAATTGGATACGATTGTTTTCCGATTTGAATACCGTTATTTACAAAATCCGAGGCTTTAAGAGACCATGTTCCGGTAGGATCGCCTTTAGCGATATCTAAACCGAGACTGACAATGAAATAATCCGGTTTGAAAGCTTTAACTTTCTTTAATGCTTTTTTCAAAACAATCAGATATTCTTTCCCGGAAATATTTTCCTTCAAGGGAAAATTATGGTTAAAACCTTCACCCTCATCTTCGCCGGTTTCATCTGCAAATCCCGTAAAGTAAGGATAAGCAAAAGAAGGATTTCCATGGATTGAAACTGTGAGAACATCTTTTCTTGAATAAAAAATTTGCTGATGTCCGTTACCGTGATGAAAATCGATATCGAGAATTGCAACCTTTCCATATTTTGAAAGAAAATGCGCAGCGATAGACGAGTTATTAAAATAACAGAATCCCCCAAACACGTCGCGTTCCGCATGATGCCCTGGAGGTCTTACCAAAGCGTAAGCGGTATGATATCCTTCCAATAAAAGTTCGGCGCCGGTAAGAGCGCAATTAACGCCCGAACGCGCGGCTACAAAAGCATTATTATCTAACGGAGTGAAAGTGTCAATACAATAATATCCTGCTAAAACAGATAAATCCTTAGGCGGTCTCGTTGCATTCCTTACCGGAAAAACATAAGGATATATAGCTTTGCCTGCCGGAAAATTAAGACTGACAGTTTTAAAATATTTAAAATATTTTGGACTATGAACATCGGTAATGTGCTTATCCGGAAAGCCCCTTGATGGCTTTATTTTAAATGCTTCTAATTTGGTTATTTCTTTTAAGATGCTGGAAATTCTAACCGGAGATTCGATATAACCTCTTTCTCTTACGTGATGGATTTCATGCTTGTCATTAATTATCAGCGGAATATAATTTTTAATAGCTTTGTTTTTCTCAAGAGGTCTGTTTTTAATAAGATATTTATAATCGCGTAATTTAACCGGATTGTCTTTTACAGAATCGACTACCATTTTTATATATTCTTCAGGGCAATAATTTGGATATTTCCTCTGTAAAATTGCCCTAATTATTTTTTTTGCTTCAGAAGAAGATAGAATATAGTCATTACCCAAATCATCAAAAACTAAGTAGGGAGGACAATCATCTTTAGGATTTACCGGCGTTTCATACATTGTCCCAACTATTGGTCTGACGCCGTAACGTTCATAAAAAGCCAGCCGCGATTTATTTTGTTTTATCTCGCTTTTGTCTTTGCAGAGCGAAGGATCGTCGGGCAAGCATTCCATGAAAATCCCTATGGCATCAAGAAATTGAGCCTCCTCTCTGATTCTTTCGTAGATTGCTCCGCCAACTCCCGAAGAGATTTTCCCCGGTTTTACAGCGATATAATCTAGAAAACAAAAATGTAGGTCGGACATATAAAACAATACGGCAAACCCTTTAATATTAAATTCGCCATCCTCAGCAACAAAAAGCATTGTTGAGAAATGATATTTAACAGGATTCTTCATTTGTTCAAGAATTTCATTGATTTTATCTTCGCTTACAGAAGGAAAATGAATTCTCAAAATATCACGAACCTGATCCATAGCATTTTTGTTAGACGGGTGAAAGGAGTCAGTTAATTTTCTAATTTTAAATAGGTTCATTTGATGGGGTCGAAATATTTGTAAATCTTTCCTTCGAAATTCTTAATCAAGACGTAATCTCCATCTCTACCTTGATAATATTCAGGCACTAATGGAATTTTTCCGCCGCCGCCCGGGGCGTCAATTACGTAATGAGGAATCGCATAGCCGCTCGTGTGACCGCGTAAACCCTGAATAATTTCTAAGCCTTTCGACACCGGAGTTCTAAAATGAGAAGAGCCTGGAATAGGATCGCATTGGTAGAGGTAATAAGGTCTAATTCTAATCTTTAACAGCTTATGTATAAGTGATTTCATGGTTTCTACATCGTCATTTACTCCTTTAAGAAGCACCGTCTGGCTTCCCAAAACAATTCCTCCATCGGCAAGACGAGTTACCGCTTCGATAACTTCGGGGGTTATTTCATCAGGATGAGTAGCATGAATACTCATATAAATAGGATGATATTTTTTTAGCATTTTCACCAGGTTTTTAGTAATACGCTGCGGAAGAACCATCGGTATTTTTGTTCCAATCCTGATTATTTCAAGATGCGGAATGGCACGTAATGAAGATACTAATAATTCAAGATGTTTATCGTTCATGGATAAAGGATCGCCGCCGGAAATTATGACGTCGCGAACATTAGGATTGTTTTTAATGTAGTTTATTGAATCCGCCCACGCTTCTGTTCCATAGTGTTTTTTGTTTTTAAGCACCATGTGAGATCGGGTACAATATCTGCAATAAACTGAACAAAAACCTGTGGAAAGCATCAATGTTCTGTCAGGATAACGGTGAACTAAATTCGGCGTGGGACACATGCTCTCTTCGTGAAGAGGATCCGATTCTTCTCCCTCGGAAATAATTAATTCTTTTTTTGAAGGGACGATGGACTTTGCGATTGCATAATCGATGCCTTTATTATCCAACAAACTTGCATAATATGGAGTAATCCTTAAAGGTAATTTTCTTGACTTAGATAAAAACTCCACATCGTCAATATGACTAACATCAATTACCTCAGAAAGTTTATTGAATTGGGTGTAACTATTCTGAATTTGCCAACGCCAGCTATTCCATTGTTTATCGGTAGCTTGAGGGAAATGTTTTGCTCGGAATTGCGCAGTTGCAGGGCTGATAACATCAAAATCTGAATTTGGTATTTCGGAATCTGCGAATGGTTTTTCGTTTGAAATTGTCGCAAATGGGACAATCTCCGCATTCAACTCATCCGCTTCAAGAGGGGGCTCGTTGTCGGAATTAGTATTTTTATTATCCATTTTATTCTTTATTTAATTCTCAAAAGTATTGTAATTATAATATATTTTTTTGACTTAGTAAAACAATTAAATTTAAATAATGCCAACTATCTTTATAAGAAATTTACCTTTTTTACTGACCGTTTTTTAACTTACACCAATATTTATTTTTATCAATTCCGAAATAAATTTCAAGGAACTTGGGGAGAAATAATAAACCATTTATATTTGAAATACGTTTGGTTTAATTTTGATTGGAGCATCAATAATTATAGAAGCGGTTTGAGTTGGAAGTCTCAAACCGCAATTGATTTAATCTAAGATATGAATGAGAGTTTAATTAACCGATTTATTTTCCAACTTGTTTATTAGCGCTTTAGCTGCCGGACCGGCTGATAACGGATTTTGACCTGTTATTAAAAGTCCGTCTTCTTCTGTATGAGAAATAAAAGGAACAGTTCCGGAACTATAATTAGCACCCAATTCTTTTAGACGATCTTCCAATTTGTAAGGAATATTATTGCTTCTCGCGGCAAGAACTTCTTCGGCGTTAGCGAAACCTGTAACTTTTTTGCCGGTTAAAAATCCGGGTCTAAGTTCGGCGGCTTTTATTAAGGCTGCCGGACCGTGGCAAACTGCCGCAATAGGTTTAGATTTATCCAAGAAATCTAAAATTATTTTACCGCTTTCCGCATCGGAAGCTAAATCCCACAAAGGACCATGCCCGCCGGGGAAGAAGAGAGCATCGAAATTAGAGACGTTTATTTCCGAAAGTTTAAGGGTAGTGTCAAGTTTAAGCTGTGCCGCTTTATCATCCTGAAATCTCCTATTTGAAGATGTGATATTTTCCGTTAATTCACTTAACGGATCGATAGGAGGTTTACCCCCTTTAGGACTCGCGATAGTAATTTCGTATCCTTCGTCAACAAATTCATAATAAGGATCGGTAAATTCTCCAATCCACAAACCCGTAGTGTCGTCTGTATTTTCCATCTCTTTGTGCGAAGTTACAATCATCAATATTTTTTTCATTATCAAATTCCCTTAATGTTTATTATAAAATAAGATTATTAAATTTTTGCCCTGGCCTGATATTCATTTAATATAATCAATTAAAAGAAAAATTAAATGGAATTATACATTATTATTTTTGCATAATTTATTGTCTTCCCCAAAATTATTTGCTTAGTGTATTTAGTAATTGAAGACCTTATTCCTGAATTCTAATTCTCAGCTCGTTACATGTTTTAATTCCTATTTTTTGTGTTTGCTTAATAAATAGTTGGCAAGATCAATCATTTTAGTTCCAAGGGCGGCGTGCTGTTCTTCAGTTCTTGTTTTATATGTCCCTTTTGGGGAATAATTGATAACCAGCCAATTAGCATAATTTTCGTTGAGAACTATAACCCGACCGTAACGTGGAGATTTTGCCAGATATGTATCGCCGGCTTCGCTTTTTTCTATTCCCATCCCTAAACTTCTATTGTTCTCCTGCATTTCCGTATAAGTTTGAATCTCTTTTTTTACATCTTCTTTATTTGCTTTTTCTAAAAACCATTGAATTATTGTTTCATCGCCAAGTCCATTTTGACCAAACCCATTTATTGCGAATGAACATCCTTCTGATCTTTTATACTCCGGAACACTCACGTCTGCTTCAGGAATATTTAGTACTTTTGCTACTTCCGCGGCGCTTACGTTACATTCAAAATCTGTGAAAAATGAGCTGTAATCTCCGCTCTGCAAATTATTTTCCGTTTGTATTTGCTTTTTATCTTCTTGTGCGGGATTTTGATTATTTGTTTTCTCTTGTGCTTCGCCGCAGGAAAAAGAAACGACGGATAAAAATATTATCAGGTAAATTTTTTTCATAATTGTAGCAATCCTTTCTTATTGTTTTAATTTAGTGTCGGCTGATGCTGAAATGGTTTTTTACGATCATCTTAATATCAATTCATCTCTTTCGATTTTTTTTACAAATAAATTTAGTTGCGCATTTGAATGTAAAACTATTTATTACTTGCGTTGTTAATTCCTTTTAAATTTGTCCCTAACCAAAAGGTGAAACGATTACTTGGAAAGTAAGATCAAAAGTAATATGAGCTATAATTGCATTTAACAATCCGCGATTCCAAAAAGTCCACCCAGGTTGCGCCGGTAATTAAATTTCCCAAAATCGTAACGCTTATAGTTAGGGGAGTAAGAACAAAAAAATTACTTGTTATGGGATTACTTTTATAATTATAAAATTAATTGGAAAGTTTACGGGAAGCCGAACAGACTAAAGTAATAATCTCAATATTTTTCTCGTAAAGGGAATACTTATAAGAAGAAGTTATGCTAATTTTAGATTTATGTCAAGATATAACATCTTATTTAAGTTTACATTGCAAATCTTGTTATGGCTTCAAGACTATTTTTTATGGAAGGTAAGAATCCCTTAAAGTGCGAAACGAAAAAGAAATTTTAGAGAGGGAAGAATAGCGCTCTTACAAACGATAATATAAATTTTTATTTTTCGGCGAATGCAACAATGTGGCCGTCCGGATCTGAGATATATCCGGCTTTATCGCCCCAGTCGCGAATTTTTAATTCATCGATTAATTTTCCACCAAGTTGAACACCTCTTAACAAAAAATCTTCCGCTCTATTAACTTTCAGATATAGTTCGCATCTTGGAATTCCAATTCCTTTAGCAGGGTGGGAAAGCTTATTTTTAATGATTTTTGCAATTCCTTCTACCGGCATCAATCCCAATTTTACGAAATCTGTCAGTCTAAATTCCGTCATTCCCGGAACATTTAAGCTCGGTTTTATTAGCAATAAGCGTTCATAAAACTCTGTGCTTTTCTCCTGATCCGAAACGTAAAGAATAAATTCAATCTCATTCACTTTGTAATTCCAAAAACTAGTTAAAATATTTTTTAGACGGCTTGCTCCACAAAGTATTCCACTTTTTTATCCTTGATGTCGGATAGAGATTTTATCTTCAGATGACGGCGAAATTTTCCTTTTCCCTCCAATAAATTATCCGGATCATTCAAAGCAAATCCGCTACCGAATTCAAAAGAAACATGATTTTTCCTCGCAAAAATTCCTCCGAAATCTTCTTCCAATGAGAACATAATGCCGCCATACATAATTCTTTCATTCACAGTCGGATATATTTTGAAAACAATTTCCCGAAGTTTTTGCAGAATCTTAAATTGCTCGTCATCTAACCTTTTAATTTCTTCTAAGAATTGTACTACTTTTTTGTTTCTAGAATTCACCATGATTGTCTCTAATAAGAAATAGTTTATTAGTTGAGCCACCATCATTATTTTTTATTCATCTCTTTAAAAACTTTAGCGGTAAAATAGGGAAGAATTTGTTTATCTATATAACCGAATGCGAACATATGTAATCAGGTTTTAATAAAAAGCCAAGTTTACATAATATATATTATACGACATTTCAACATTTATTTATAATTACAGGTTGCCGCCAAATCTGAGGAAAAAATACAATATCGCGATGAAGATCATCAAAAATAAAATAGGACTCTTCTTTCTCGTTCGGGATGTTTTTCTTGCAGTTCGGAATTTTAATTTCTTCTTGCGTTTTTCTTTCTCGTCGTCTTCCGGTTTGTAAAATCTAGGAGTGTAATCAAATTTTCTATGAGGAGTTTTTTTTGCTATCATTTTTAGATCGATATAAAATTAAATTTTGTTTTCTCTACTTTTATTTTCAGCCAGTCAACGCTGCGCGACAACACTTCGCCGTCTGTATGCAAATAATAAGGATTTTTCAGATTAAATTCAGCGGATTTAAATTTATACATTTCCGCTTCACGAACCCTGTCGATTTCTCCTTTTACAGCCAGCGGAAGCGCAGAAAAAATTCTTTTTCTATTAAGATAATCAACTTTTGTCAGATCTAAATAGCCGTCGTTTATTACGGCATTCGGATTGAGCTTAAATCCGCCGCCGGAAGATTTTCCGTTGCCGACAGTCAACATCAAATAATTGCCGGCAAAATCTTTCTTGTCCAGTGTTCCATAAATATTTAGGGATTTATAGCTTATTAGCGATTTAATAATTGCTGTAAAATATGAACCGATTCCTTGAAAGATTTTTCCTTGCTGGTTGTGATGAGCTACTAAGGCGTCGAAACCGACTCCGAGCGCATTGATGAATTTTCTTCTTTTAATCTCTTCACTTCCTCTTTCTTTATATTCCACAATTCCGACATCGACTCCGTTTATAAATTTATCCGACTTAACAATATCTTGAAATACAGCTTTGGAAAATTTTAATTTGGAAAGATTGAGGAAAAAATCGTTGCCTGACCCGAGCGGGAGCAATCCTATTTCTTTTTCTTTATAGGGAGCAAGTCCGTTAATAATCTCGTTAAGCGTTCCGTCGCCACCGATTGAAATTATAACATCATAATTATCGGCGTATAATTCAGCTATTTTCGTGGCATGACCTGAATAATCCGTGGTTTTCAACAGAAAGCGGTTTTCCATCGTAGTCAGGTATTCCTTAATATCATCTAAATATTTACCGCATTTTCCATTTCCTGCAAAAGGATTTGCGATTATAAGATAGCTTTTCACATTATGGCTTGAATAAGTTGTTGTTAATAAACAAGTTAAACTAATCTTTAAACAGAGCAGATACATACATTTCAGGATCGAAAGTTTGAAGATCATCAATCCCCTCTCCAACGCCGATGTATCGGACGGGAGTTTCCTGTTCTCGAAGAAGCTGAAACATTACACCGCCCTTGGCCGTTCCATCCAATTTAGTAACGATCAGTCCGGTTAATTCAGTCACTTTGGCAAATTCACGCGCCTGAACAAGTGCGTTCTGTCCAGTATTACCATCAATAACAAGGAATATTTCATTAGGAGCATGCGGAACAACTTTGGAAATTACTTTCTTGATTTTTCCTAATTCCTGCATCAGATTATTTTTTGTATGAAGCCTACCGGCTGTATCAATAATAACAACATCGGAATTTTTTTTCTTGGCGGCGGATAAAGTCTCGAAAACAACGGATGATGGATCGGCACCGGCTTCTTTCTGCACAAGATCAACATCTGCTCTCTCAGCCCAAATTTCGAGCTGCTGATTAGCCGCAGCTCGAAATGTATCTGCGGAACCTATCATTACGCTTAAGCCTGCGTTTTTATAATTATGCGCCAGCTTTCCAACCGTAGTTGTCTTTCCTGATCCGTTAACTCCGACTATTAAAATTACAAATGGTTTGTATAATTCTAATTTATCATATTCGGTATATTTTACCTTGTAGTCATCAAGTAATTTGATCAATTCTTTTTCAATTATCTCAACCACGTTAACTGTATTTCTCCGTTCAGCCAACAGAGCTTCCTGAGTTTTATCTATAATATGAAGCGCTGTATCATAGCCGATATCAGACGTAACTAATATTTCTTCCACTTGATCCATTGCGTCGGCGTCAATTTCCAATTTTCCGGCAACAACTTCATTTAATCTGCCGACAAACTTACTCCTGGTTTTTCCTAACCCTTCTTTTAATTTGTCAAAATTAATATTCTTAAATAGTTTCATTTTTCTTATACCATTTTATTGATTCAACAGCACGTATCCCGTATCCTATTAAGGAAGCAAAACTTAAAAGTATGCTAAGATACATAAAAATTAAGTAGATTGTACCGCTGTTCTCTGTATTTAAAATTGTTATGATGAGAAATATTCCAATCGAAAGAACTGTAATCTTTCCTAAAAGATTTGATGGGAGCACGCGTTTTATAATTCTGCTTACAATAATTCCGCCAATAAATATTATCACATCCCGCAGAATAATTATCCAGAAATAATATTCGGGGATTTCGCCTATTAAAAGTAGTTTTATTATAATAATAGCTACTAAAATTTTATCGGCAAGCGGATCGATAAATTTACCGGCTTCCGTAATCTCATTTCTCTTGCGTGCAATATATCCATCCGAAATATCAGTAAAATAAGCGAAAAGGAGCAATAAAATCAGGTATGTCCTAACCGATAATGAATTATCGAAATTATCCAGTAAGATGAAAATAGGAATTCCCAGCAAAACCC
The DNA here is from genome assembly GCA_963821715.1 of uncultured Melioribacteraceae bacterium. Taxonomy (GTDB): domain Bacteria; phylum Bacteroidota; class Ignavibacteria; order Ignavibacteriales; family Melioribacteraceae; genus CAWGET01. Next base: position 48,419 of record CAWGET010000002.1, on the reverse strand, counting down.
TGAAAAAACTTATTGAGTTGGAAATAGTTATTATTTTTTGAAAAGATTTAATCAATAGAAATTACCTTATCATCTTAACAATAAGTACTTGTAATTTTAGAAGATATCGTTAAACAATTAAAGAGAATCCTCGTATTGCTCTTTTTTAAATTCCATATCTACTTTTGTAGGATAATTTCCGGAAAAACAAGCAATACAAAACTGATCAGGTGTATGATCCACCATCGCATTTAGCATTTCGTCGTGCGTTAAATATTCAAGACTATCTGCGCCAAGATATTCTCTGATTTCATCAATATCCTGATCGAATTTATTAGCAATTAATTCCGCGCGCGACGGGAAATCCATACCGTAGAAACATGGATACAAAATCGGCGGTGATGAAATTCTAATATGAATTTCTTTTGGATTTGCTTCCCTAATCAGATTAACAAGTTGTTTCATTGTAGTTCCGCGAACAATTGAATCGTCCACTAAAACAACGGTTCTATTCTCGAGCACTCCTTTAACCGGATTAAATTTTATCCTGACTCCAATCTCCCTTTTCTGCTGTCCGGGAATAATGAACGTCCTTCCGATATAATGGCTCCGGATCAGTCCGATTTCCAATTTAGATCCAATCCCCTGCTTCTCTAAATGATTTTGATAACCGATAGCGCAAGTATTGGAACTATCGGGAACGCTTATAACTATTACTTTCTCGCCATCTTTATCCTCGGCGGGATGATTTTCAGCCAAAACTTTTCCAAGTTTGCGGCGCATCTTATCTACGTTGGCTCCGAATATTTTACTGTCAGGTCTAGAAAAATATATATATTCGAAAACGCAGAATTTATTTTCTTTTGGATCTTCTTCAATTCTGTAAGATTTAATTTTACCTGAACTTTTTACATCTTCGTCAAAAACTACTATTTCACCCGGTTCAACGTCGCGTATATATTCTGCACCCATAATATCAAAAGCACAGGACTCCGACGCTACAAGATAAGATCCGTTTAATTTACCGATGCAAAGCGGACGAAAACCGTGCGGATCACGCGCCGCAATTACCTTATCATCTGTAAGCAGTGTAAGGCAGTATGCTCCCTCAACACGGTTAAGCGCTTCTTTTATCTGTTCAATCTGATCTTCCAAACGGCTTCTTGCAATTAAATGTAGAATTACTTCTGTATCGCTTGTAGTTTGAAAAATTGCACCGTCGTTAACCAGTTCATTGCGTAAATCTTTAGCGTTGGTAAGATTGCCGTTATGGCCTATTGCAAGATTCCCCTTCCGATACTTTACAACAAAAGGCTGAATGTTTTTTAATGATCCGGATGCTCCCGCAGTTGAATACCTGTTATGACCAATAGCGGATGTTCCGCTTAATTTATTATCAAATATTTCCGAATCGTTAAAAACTTCTGAGACAAGTCCGATGCCTTTGTGATATACAAGTTTAGACTCGTGATTAGTATTCTGAGATAAAGAAACGATTCCGGTAGCTTCCTGCCCTCGGTGCTGTAGAGCGTGAAGTCCGTAATATGTTAAAAGAGAAGCATCTTTGGAGCCGTAAATTCCAAATACACCACAGAAACATTTAGGTTTATCGCTGTTCAATTCAAATCCTTTTCCATAATAAATAAGGCGCATAAAAGCGCCTTACAAGTCGGAACGGCGGGATTTGAACCCGCGACCCCTTGACCCCCAGTCAAGTACGCTACCGGACTGCGCCACGTTCCGAAATAATTATAACTTTGACTTCAAATCTAATAAAAATCTTCTTAATTCCTCAAGGTCTTTTTTGATATTTCTTTCTTCATTTTCGCTGAAAAGATCTTCCGCTAAAATTTCTTCCTTTTCTCCATTTCCGTTCAAGCGTTCTTTAAGAATATTTTTTGCACCCTCAGAAGTATATTTCTCATCGCGTAATAGCCGTTTTATTTCGATGATGAGTTTGATATCCTTATGAGTGTAGATTCGGTTTCCGGCACGGTTTTTTTGAGGTTTCAACTCGTCAAATTCCGTCTCCCAGTACCGTAAAATATACGGCTCAAGATCGGTCATTTTGCTGACTTCACTGATAGAATAATATAGCTTTCGTAAAGATAATTCTTTCATAAGCAGGATGATTTTTTTCGTGTTTTCAATATAAAGAATTTTAGCGGTTTAATTCAAGAGTTAGTTTAAGAATCTTTAGTAAGTATTTAAAAATAAAGGAGATAGATACAATTGCAAAATAGAAAATAGAGTAGTACAGCAAGGAATATTAAAGTTTCTGTGATTGAAATATCATAATTTTTATAAAATAAAAAAGTGGGTTGAAAGTCTAAAATAGAATTATTTCTTCCATTGCATTATGCACTTTGCAATTTTTTAAGAAGATACATAGCAGCCAGATAGGAATTTTGCTTAAATCCGGAAATAAACCCATCGCACGCCCCCGCCGTAATATGTTTCTGCCTAAAGTCTTCCCTTTCAGCGAGATTGGATAAGTGGACTTCTATTTTTGGTATTTTACAAAGTTGAAGAGCATCTCGTATTGCTACGGAAGTATGGGAATAGCCAGCGGGATTGATAACTATTCCATCAAAATAACCATCCGCTTTTTGTATCTGATTAATAATTTCGCCTTCAAGATTAGACTGAAAGAATTCAAAATAATCGTCCTTAAATTCTTTGTGTAAAAGATTTTCAATATCTCGCAGATCAAAAGAGCCGTAATGATTTTTATCACGCTTTTTCAAAAGATTTAAATTGGGTCCGTTTATAATTAATGCTTTCATCTGTTATCATCCATTTCTTCTATGTATTCTCTCAGTTTAGGTGTTAAGTATATATCCTCAATTCCTAACTCGCGCAATGCCGAAGCCAGAATTGTAACTTTCTTTTGAAGAGTGGAAAGCTTATTGATAACTACAACCTTGTCATCTTTCAGAAGGCAATAGCCGCCTTTGAAATCTCCCCTTTCAAACCTGACTCTGGCACCCATCTGCGAGGCGAGAGATTTTAAATCTTCAAGCAAAACTTCAAATTCTTTTTCTTTTATTTTCATTTATATTTCAGAAAAAAGGAATAAATATTTGGAATAATCCAAGCAGTAAAAATATTGAAATTCCAATTATTATGGAAAATGATTTTTTACCTGTTAAAACTATTGAGCCAAAAATAAATAGACCCAGAGTCCATAAATAAATAAGCGCTTCCAAAAATATTAGAATATAGGAAGGTGTCGGCTTTACAAAAAACGGCGAAGGATCGTATGTAAAAAAATATGCTCCGAATAAAGCGTATTCTAAGGGAAATAAAATCATCAGACCGATTATCATCGGAATGAAAGAATAAGAATACACCGCTAGCAAATCCTTAAAACGTGCCTTTATTTTAGCGGATTTAAGTGTAAAAAAAAGTGTTGTGGAAATAATTATTAAAAAAATTATAAAAGCACCAATTTCGATGAGTAGATTAAGAAAAATATTATAATCACCGAAACCATAAATAAGATTTTTTAGAGTGTAGGAATTTAAAAAGAATTTTATTCCTGCAAGTAATAGAATTATCGAAATAAAATTTTTATGTTCCGAATAAATGATGTTAGAAAATGCCTGCTTCGGAGTCTCGATTAATTCCCAGAGGGTTTTCCATAAATCGATATTAACAACGCGATTACGGAGCACGTTTCCGCACTTGACGCAATTCTGCTCATAAAAAGAATTTTCGGTTCCGCAACTGGGGCAAACCTGGCTGTTTTCCATCAAAAATAAAATTTAATGTTAAATTGACCGCTGTTTTGTCCGGAACTTACGTCAAAGTCGAATAAATGCGCATCAACATAAGCGTCTACTAAGTTAAGCATGTAAGCGAGGATTGTGTAAACCGCATACATATCGCGGCTGTCTCTGTAATTATCGCGAACTGATTTCGAAACCAACCCTTGAGCATAATAACGACGATAGTCGTAATATAAATCGTTATTTCGTTTCCAATTGTAGATTAAAATTCCTCCCGCCACCCAGATTACGGGGGCTTTCCAATAATTTTTTGTATAAATTTGCCCCCAGCCCGGAAGAACCGCGCTTCTTAAAACCGCGCCCCAAGGAGATTTTTTCATAACGAAGATTGAATCGCCAAGTTCTTCCGTTTGAGCAGAAACCGAAAACGAAATAAAAAATAGTATGGCAGTTATTTTAAGTATTAAATTTTTCAATGATATCAAAAAGTTCAAATAATCGTTCGAGTTCGTCCTCGGAATAAAACTCAATTACAACTTCGCCGGAACCATCTTTCTTTTGTTTGCACAAAACTTTCGTTCCGAATACCTGACGGAGTTTACTTTCTACCGCGTGATTTTGAATTGCAGCGGAATCTTTTACACCGTTTGGTTTTACTTTGTTTTTATTTTCTTCGAGCGACTGCAGGTATTTCTTAACAAGACTTTCAACTTTTCTAACGGTTAAATTTTCTTTTTTTATTTTTTCGAGAAATACGATTTGGATCTCTTCCGACGGCAGATTAATTAATGCCCTGGCGTGTCCTGTTGTTATTTCATCTTTAATAATGCTCTCTTGAACTGCCTGTGGAAGTTTAAGAAGACGAATAAAATTAGTAACCGTAGTTCTGTTCTTCCCTACTCGTGTTGCGATATCTTCCTGCGAGAGTCCGCACTCGTTCATCAATCTTTTATATGCTTGGCCAATTTCTATTGAGTTAAGTTTCTCTCGTTGAATATTTTCAATAAGGGAGAGAGCAAGCATATCTTCATTCGTATCGACTTTAATAATATAAGCCGGTATTTCATTGTATCCGATGGCTTTGCAGGCGCGGAGACGGCGTTCGCCGGAGATCAATTCGTATTTGTTATGTTCAATTCTTCTAACGGTTACTGGTTGTATCAATCCGTTTTCTAAAATTGATCTTTTTAATTCTTCGAATGCCTCTTCGTTAAAATCCGTTCTCGGCTGAAAAGGATTTGGAACAATCTCCGCAGTGGGAATCTTCGCCAGAATATCTATCGATTTTCCGTCATCCTGTTTTAATTTATTTCCTGAAACAGTTACAGGATTATTTACTTCATCTCTTATTGTCGGATTTATTAATGCATCCAATCCTCTTCCAAGTCCGGATTTCATTTTACTCATCTTTTTGTTGAATGTTTTGTTTATGATTTGTTTTATTCAATAATTCGGATGCTAACTGCATATAATTGCGCGCTCCCGTAGATACGGCATCGTATAAAATTACAGGTTTTGCGTGGCTCGGCGCTTCCGATATCCGAACGTTGCGGTAAATTAAAGTTTCGAATACGCTTTCACCAAAATATTTTTTCACTTCTTCAACAACCTGATTAGAAAGCCGCAGCCTCTGATCGAACATTGTTAAAAGCACGCCTTCTATTTTAAGATCCCGGTTAAAATTCTTTTTAACAATATTTATTGTATTTAATAATTGTCCCAAACCTTCAAGCGCAAAATATTCGCACTGAACAGGAATAATTATTGAATCGGCAGCCGTTAAAGCATTAAGAGTAAGAAGCCCTAACGATGGAGGGCAATCTATAAAAATATAATCGTAATATTCCTTAATTGATTCGAGAGCTTGTTTAAGAAGCTGTTCGCGTTCAATCATGGAAACAATTTCCACTTCAACACCAACAAGGTTGATATTGGACGGGAGCACGTCTAAAAACGGCATGTGGGAATTTTTTACGGTAGAAATTGCTTCTTGCGTACCAATTATAACTTCGTAAATCGAAGTGGCACCGGAGGTGACGCCCAATCCGGACGAAGCGTTAGCCTGCGGATCGATATCTATCAAAAGCGTTCGCTTTTCAGAAGCCGCTACGGACGCCGCTAAATTTATTGCCGTTGTGGTTTTGCCTACGCCGCCTTTTTGATTTGCTATTGCAATAATTTTTGACATTAAACCATCATTTAGTAAGATTAAATTCCCACAAAAATATAAAAAATAATAGAGAAATTAAGTTATTTTTTATAATTCGATTTCTTCACCGTAATCGAGCAAACGGCATTCATGTCCTAATTCTTCAACCTTAGTTTTAAAAACTTTCGGATCAGTTTCGATTACGGGAAATGTATCATAATGCATTGGCACAGCTATTTTCGGATTCACAAATTCCACTGCTTTAACTGCATCTCTTATTCCCATAGTAAAATTATCGCCGATTGGCAGCAGCATATAATCAACCGGATTCATTTCGCCGATCAATTTCATATCATAAAACAAACCGGTATCTCCGGTATGATAAATTGTCTTTCCATCAGCAGTGATAAGAACTCCCGCCGGTTCCCCTGCATATTGCCCATCCGGTGTCATCGATCCATGATGAGCGATTGTAAACTTTACAACTCCAAAATCAAATTTGTGGCTTCCGCCGATATGCATATTATGAGCATCATAACCCTTTCCCGCACAATAATTAGCAAGCTCGTTAACCGCTATGAAGGTAGGCTTCACCCTTTCGGCAATTTTAAAAGCGTCTCCGATATGATCACCGTGTGCGTGAGTTAGAATGATGTAATCGGGATCAACGTCTTTAGACTTTACCGGAGCTTTGGGATTATCATCCAAAAAAGGATCGATCAAAACTTTTTTACCATTTTCTGTTGTAATTAAAAATGAAGAATGACCTAAAAATTTAAGTTTCATAGTACCCTCTCTAATTTAACATCAAAGAATAAAATATTAAATTTTTGATAAAAATGAAGAAGTAATCGGCTGAAGAAGTTGTGAATAAATAAAAAAGTATTAAAATGTGCAGAATGAAACTAATTTAGGATAAATGATATTTAAATGTTTCCCTATTAAAATAAATTATTTTCCAGTTTATTTAGGCTTATTAAAATAATCGAAAATATTTTTCCATCCTTTTTCCTGGGTTACCTGAAGTTTAGAAGAAAGGAGTTTTTTTAGCGAATCCCTTGATAATCCCCTATAGAGTTTTCCTTCTTCGGCAATAGAGATTCCTCCGGTCTCCTCAGAAACAATCAGACTTATAACATCGGCTTGCTCTGTAATTCCGAGTCCGGCTCTGTGACGCATTCCCAGGCTTACGCCGTCCACTGATAATGTTTGAGATAACGGTAAAGTACATCTTGCCGCCTCAATTGTATTATTCTTTACCACAACCGCTCCGTCATGCATAGGAGATCGTGGAAAGAAAATTGAACGAAGTAGATTCTTGTTAATTTTTGCGCCCAGTTCTTCTCCGGTTTCTACTACTCCCTTAAGCCCGGTCGATCTTGTAATCACGATCAGCGCGCCATGCTGCATTTGTGCCATTTCAAATGCTGCGTCGGTTAGGATATCCGCAACGTTATTCTGATTATCTTTTAAGAATACACGAACGAGCGGATTGCGCCCCAGAAGGACTAACAGTCGTCTGATCTCCGGCTGGAAAAGAATTATGAAGGCAATAACCCATATGTCTGAAATCAGTTGCAGCAGCCATCCTAGAGCCTTAAAATCTGCCGCCTGTGCGATGAATGATAAAAGAAGGACGATTATTAATCCGATAAATATTTGGGAAGCAATTGTGCCGCGGATTATAGTATAAAGTTTATAGATAATAAATGTTACTAACGCGATATCGACAAAATCGAGAAATGTAAAAGATAAAAAACCGATTTTAAATATTTCAAACATTTTCCGCCGCTTCCGGATTTTCTATAAGTGAAATAATCTGTTTTGCTTCAACTGCGTTTTTAACATTGTGAGTTCTAATTATGTCAGCTCCATTCATCGCCGCATAAACTTCGGCGCATAATGTAGCATTGTCTCTTTTTTCCACATCTAAATTTAATGATTTTCCGATAAAAGATTTACGAGATAATCCGGCAAGAATCGGAAATCCTAATCCCCGGAATTCATCGAGCCTGTTTAATATCTCAAAATTATCCTTCACCCTTTTTCCGAATCCGATTCCGGGATCAATTATTAAATTCCGTAGTCCTGCGTTGTTAACGGTTTCTATCCGCTCCCAAAAATAATCATATATTTCAGAAACAACGTCTTCGTAAAAAGGAGATTTCTGCATTGTTTCTGGTTCACCTTTTATATGCATTATTACCAACGGTACTTTCTTTGCTGCTGCAACCGAGATCATTTCGGGATCAAAAATGCCGCCGCTTATATCATTAATAATTTCCGCGCCGGCTTCAACAGCTTTTCGTGCCACATTCGATTTTGTAGTATCGATAGAAATTTTTGCGCTTTGGTTTTTTCCTTTAATTTTTTCTATTACCGGGATTACACGTTCAAGCTCCGATTTTTCCGAAACAGGAACTGCACCGGGCCGCGAAGATTCTCCTCCGATATCAATAATATCTGCTCCTTCTTTCAGAAGTTTTAACGCGTGATCGACAGCTTTATCGCTCTCGAAATATTTACCGCCGTCGGAGAATGAATCCGGGGTTACATTAATAATTCCCATCACTAAAAACGGAACTTTTCCCTTTCTATCTGATGTATTAGATGAAAGGTATTTAATATATCTTTCAAGTACTAATGAACCAACATTTTCAAATTCATGATCAAGAAACAATGCTTTTTTTCTTAATCCATCGATAGAATATTCCGCTGCTAGTAAAGAAGATCTTTCTTCCGAAAAAAAAATATCTCCCCTATCTTCCTTATTAAAATATCTGTTTATCGAGCCGCCTGTTTTTCGGAATTCAAAAAAGTAATTAAATTCGTTAATGCGGTCGAAACGGGCGTTATATTTTGCGGCCAATCTTTTTTTAATATAATAATTCGGATTATTTAACAGGTGCCCGACCAAAATCTCCCCGGTGGAGTTAAAAATATTCAATAAATAATTTACGTTAAAAAAAAATTTATTCCTATCGGTTGAGCAGTTCAGAATAAATAAATCTAATTAAATTTTGAAAAATTATCATCCGCAGAGTTCAAAAGGTCTGAAATTATAAAAAAGATTAATCCTGTCGATATAAAAAATTCTACTGTTGACTGCTGAGAATTTTACTCTTGTCTAAATTCATCAGCTGCGAGCATTTGTACCTAAAAAAAAGACGGGTAAAAACCCGTCTTTTAAAAATTCCAAAAAGTATTTTTAACTATATCCTTTTCTGATATCTAATTTTACCTTTCATAATCGTCATTTCAACATTAAACTCTTTGTCCATCACAACTATATCAGCCGGTTTGCCGCTAGCCAAAATTCCTTTGTTTATACCTAGAACTTTAGCTCCGTTCAATGAAGCCATCCTAACTGCGTCTGTAAGTTTGGCGCCTGTTGTTTCAACAATATTTTTAATGGCAATGTTGAGAGTTAATGTTGAACCTGCGATAGTTCCATCTTCCATTACAGCTTTATTCCCTTTCACAACGACTTTCTGATCGGAAAATTGGGATTCCTCCCCTTCATGCAATCCGCCCACGCGGATAGAATCTGTAATTAAAATTATTCCTTTGGGCGTTTTTGTTTTTAGCAGCAGTTCCATAACGGAAGGATGAACGTGATAAGTATCGGCAATCAATTCTATTTTTAATTCATCACGCAGTAAAGCCGCCGTAACAACGCTCGGTTTTCTGTGATGCATTCCGTTCATCGCATTGAACATATGTGTTACGTGCGCAGCACCATGGTCTATGGCAGCGTCTATATCTTCATAGCTGGCTGTTGAATGACCAATAGAACATACAACGCCTCTGAACGACGCTTCACGAATTACGTCGAGAGCGCCGGGAAGTTCCGGAGCAATCGTCATTAATTTAATTGTCCCCTCTGACGCTTCCCACATTTCGAGAAAAGATTCCACGGTCGGTTTCCAAAGATAATCCTCATTCATCGCACCTTTTAACTCAGGATTTAAATAAGGACCTTCCATGTGTATCCCTTTAATATTCGAATCCGGATTTCCTTTAATGTAAGCTGTTAATCTTTTGATATCGCTTATAACACGATCTTTCGGTTTTGCATGTAAGCTTCCAAGTACAGTAGTGGAGCCATTTTCAATAAAGTATTTACTAATTTTTTCAATACTTCCTTCATTCTCATCCGAAAATCCGTATCCGCCGGCACCGCCGTGAACAAGAAGATCCACGAACCCCGGTGTTATTATTTTACCGCTTACATCAATTACTTCTGCGCCCTCCGGAATCTCTGCTTCGGAACTTGATCCTACTTCGTATATAGTTCCGTTTGCTATTACAACAGCGCCATCTTTTACAACTCTGAACGGGGTTATTATGGTTCCCCCCATTAAAACTATGCTCATCTTAAACCTTTATACTGTTTTTATTTCATTCTTGTTAATTATATTATGCAATTCTACTGTTGCCGCTGATATATTATCCTTCTTAAAAATAGATGACCCGACAACAAAAACATCACATCCGGCTTTAGATATTTTTTCGATATTTGTCGAATCTATGCCGCCGTCAACTTCTATAAGAAATTTTTGTCCGAGCATTTTTCTTATTTCATAAAGATCTTTTATTTTTCTCAAACTTGATTCTATAAATTCCTGGCCTCCAAATCCGGGATTTACCGACATCAGCAAAATCATATCAACGTATTTCAAAATTTCATCCAATGTAGAAATAGGTGTTGCCGGATTGATTGTAACACTTGCTTTAGCGCCGAGAGATTTGATCATCTCAACTACTCTGTGAAGGTGAACAACCTCTTCCTGATGGACGGTTATATAATCCGCGCCGGCTTTTATAAAATCCTCTATATAATTTTCCGGTTCCTTAATCATAAGATGAACATCAACCGGAAGCTTTGTAATTTTTTTTACCGTTTTTACCATTCCCGGACCGAATGAGATATTCGGGACAAATCTTCCGTCCATAATATCACAATGTATCCAGTCGGCTCCGCCCATTTCCACGTAACGAATCTGTTGAGATAGATTACTGAAATCGGCTGCTAAAATTGAAGGTGCTAAAATTTTCATAATAAATTATTTTGATGATACACTTTTTGTAATAACTACATCGACGCTGTCACCGACATTAACTAATTTTTCAGCTCCGGGATATTGATCAATAATAGTATTTGGGAGAAGATTTAAACTCGGTTGATATGTTTGTTTCCCCAAGCGAAGCGAAGCTCCCCTTAAAAGTTCTTCGGATTCTTTCAAAGATTTACCTAATAAGTTGGGAACTCGAAGCATTCCTAATTCCGGACCTATGCTTACTTTTAAGTTTATCGCCGATCCTCTTGATAGTGTTTCACCTTCCTTAATTTCCTGTTCCACAACTGTGTTCGGTGCAAACTCCGACCTCACTTCTTCAATGCTTCCGATTTTAAAACCAAGTCTTCCTACGGTTACTCTCGCGTCCCTTATAGTTTTTCCTACCAAAGGCGGCATTTTAATAAGCGGATCTCCCCCACTTATATAGAGATATATTCTTCTCCCTTTTTTAACAGTAGAGCCGGCTTCCGGTTTCTGAAACAATACATGATCTTTAGGATACTTCTCATCATATCTTGTACCCTCTTCAATAGGTTTAAGATCGTGATTTTCAAGAATTTTTACAGCACCCGATTTTTCCATCCCCATTACGTCCGGAACTTCAATTTTCGGTTGATCAACGTAAGCCGGTAAAATAAGCGAGTTAGCAAACACTACCAGCAGAATAAATAAAGCCAGGAAACTTAGTATCCCGACAATGGCTTTTTTCTTTAATTTCATATACTCTTAATTTCAAATGGGAAATAATCTACAAAAGTAATAAATTAATCAAAAAAAAGCCCGCTGAAAAGCGGGCTATATAAATAATTTATCTTGTTGCATGTTTTAATTTCTTCAGGAAGATGAGAACCAGAAAAGCTGCCATCATTGAAGTAGCTACTAACAGCAGGAAGAACTGCCACAGTTCCCAGTTTTGGTAGAACCTGCCGACAAAACCCGATAAATAATTTCCAACCGCTGTTGCACCGAACCAGCCTCCCATCATTAATCCTTTCATTTTTGCCGGAGCAACTTTGGATACAAACGATAATCCCATGGGACTAAGATGTAATTCGGCAATAGTTAATGTAAAGTATGTACCGAGAAGCCAGAACGGAGAAACCGTTTCGGGAGATCCACCGCCGTTTAATGTATATACCGCGGGTAAACCAATTGCCGCCAAAATCATAATCATATAAGCGGCACCGGTAATAACCATACCAATTCCGATTTTTGCGGGAGAAGAAGGTTCTTTCCCTCTTTTATTTAGCCAGGCAAAATAGCCCACAATTATCGGTGTTAATAATACAATAAACATTGGATTAAAAGATTGGAACTGTTCCGGAGCTATAGGGTTGCTTCCTTCAAGAGTATTCAATTTAATTATGATGATAGCCAATCCTATAACTGCAAACAAAGCTCCGATACCTCTTGTTCTTCCGCTTGAACCTCTTGATAGCGCAACTCCTCCACCAAGCATCAAAGCGAGAATTCCATGAAGAGCGAGAACATCAAAAAATAGATATGTAAAATTGCTAACCGAATTGAAAGTATAATCTCTGGCAAATAACGATAACGCAGCGCCGTTCTGATGGAATGCCATCCAGAAGAAAATAACAATCGCAAAAATTATTAGCAGTGCCGTAATTCTTTCTTTCTCCTGCTCTTTGGAAATCGGAGCGTCTTTCTCAGTATTCTCTGTATCTTTCGACTGATAATCAGCGTCAGCATAGAATTTTCTAAATAGCACAAAAATTATTAACGATACAATCATTCCCACGGCGGCAGCCCCGAAAGCGGCATTGTATCCCTGCGCTAACGTAAGATCAAAATTATTCATAAAATATTTTCTTACACCGGCAGCGGCTATAGGAGCGTAAAATGCGCCGATATTTATTCCCATATAAAAGATATTATAACCTGCATCCTTTAAAGAACCTTCTGAATGGGAATACAAATTTCCAACAAGAACGGAAATATTAGCTTTGAATAAGCCATTTCCCACTGCAACAACTGCAAGGGCGATGTATACCGTGGAAGAGAAACTGGTAGGAATAGCCAAAAGTCCGTATCCGATTCCCATAGTAATTGCACCCAGAATAATTGTTTTGCCGTATCCTAAAACATTATCGGCTATCCAACCTCCGGCAATCGGAGTAAAATATACTGCGGCGAGAAAAATACCGTAAATATTAGTTACGGTGGCTGCGTCCCAACCAAAATTTTCGCCAAGGTAATAAACAAACACTGAAAGCATTGTGTAGAAACCGAAACGTTCCCACATTTCTGTAAAAAACAGGACGTATAGTCCGCGCGGGTGACCCCTAAACATTTGTCCTCCGTAGATTTACTTTGAAAACAAAATCAAAATTAAGTATTATACATAACGAAATTTGATTCCTAATTAGAAGAAGTCGAAAAATATTAAATCAATCTTGGAATAACAAACAAATAATCCACATATTGCAGTCTTACTGAATAATGCATTTTCTTTTTCGCAAAAAATATAAATTTAACTTTTCACGAGGTGTAAAATGCTAGTAATTATTAAAGAAAATTACGATGAAATGAGTAAGGAAGCCGCGAAAATTATTGCCGACAGAATAAGGAGAAAACCAAATCTTGTTCTCGGTCTCGCTACCGGAAGCACTCCGCTTGGACTTTACAAAGAATTGATTAGGATGCATAAAGAAGAAGGATTGGATTTTTCTAAAGTTACTACTTTTAATTTAGACGAGTATATCGGTCTTCCTCCTTCTCACGAAGAGAGCTACCATTATTTTATGCGCGAAAATTTTTTCAAACATATAAATATAGATGAAAGGTTCATTCACATTCCGCAAGGAATGGCAAAGGACATAAACGCCTTCTGCGATTGGTATGAAAAAAGAATCGATGAATTGGGCGGAATCGATATTCAGGTTTTGGGTATCGGCGCAAACGGTCATATTGCCTTTAACGAACCGGGTTCTTCCCTCGGATCAAGAACACGAATAAAAACTTTAACATCTGAAACTCGTGAAGATAACGCACGATTCTTCGATAATAAATTAGACCAGGTTCCTAAGTACGCGATAACGATGGGAATAGGAACAATAATGGATGCTAAAGAAGTTCTGCTTCTCGCAAATAAATCGAATAAAGCGGAGGCAATAAAAGACGCGGTCGAAGGTCCTATTTCTGCAAGCAGTCCGGCGTCAATAATACAAATGCACAGAAGCGCTTTTGTTTTATTGGATAAAGACGCGTCTTCTAAACTTGAGGGACTTTACGAAGACAAATGGGAACCTTTTTTCTTCAAATAGATCTGGAAAAATTATGGCAGAATCAATTTGCATTATAGAAGGAATTTATTATAACCGGCTGCTTCCGTTGGTTTATTTCAGGCCGACTTACGATTTACGCTGCGGAATATTTTCGATGAGGGAAAAGATCATTCACGCCTATCCGAAAGCAGACATTACGCTTCATTGCAGAAGCTATCTTGCCGATTATGTAAAACAAAAAAATCCCGGCTTCAAAGTTAACGAACTTTCCGGCGAGAGCTGCCTTTTTATAAACGGAAGAGTTATTGTTGATGAGGATTTCAGTAAAGAAATTCCTGTGAAGGGTCCGGATCGACTTTTCGTTCACGGTGAAACTATTGTAGCCGCCAGAATTAGCGGAAACAAATTAAATACGATGAAAAGCGCGATGAATGATGTATTTACTATTTCAGATTTTGCTGGATTGCTTAAGGAAGAAGTTGAAGTGCGCGTAATCGATTACCCGTGGGACATAATTAAATTTAACAGCGAAGAAATTATTAATGATTTTAAAAGATTAACGGAAAATGTAGAAAATAAAATCCTCGTGGAAAAGAAAGATTATTTTCATCTATTCGCTGATGAAAATATTTTTATCGACGAAGGAACCGAGATTAAACCCGGCGTAGTTCTCGACGCGGCGCACGGACCTATTTACATCGGCAAGAATGTAAAAATTTTACCGAATGCCGCAATCGAGGGACCGGCTTACGTCGGCGACGATTCAATAATAAAAATGAGCTCCACAATTTATTCCAATACCAGCATCGGACGCGTCTGCAAAGTCGGCGGCGAAGTTGAAGATTCAATAATCCATTCATTTTCCAATAAACAGCACGTGGGATTTTTAGGCCACTCGTATCTCGGGTCTTGGGTTAATCTTGGGTCGGGCACAAATAACAGCGATCTGAAAAATAATTACGGAAGCATAAAAGTTTATATTAACGGCGACCCGGTTGATAGTGGCTCCCAATTCGTCGGACTTACAATGGGCGACCATTCTAAAACCGCGATCAACACTTTGTTCAACACTGGAACCGTAGTCGGCGTTTCAACCAATGTTTTCGGCGGTGGATTTCCTCCCCGCTATATTCCCTCATTCAGTTGGGGCGGATCCGAATCGCTTACAACTTACGATATGGAAAGAAGCATCGAAGTTGCGCAGCGTGTTATGGCGAGGCGAAACGTGAAAATGTCGGAAGTGGACGAACGGCTCTTCAGAAAAGTTTTCGATCTTACAGCCGAAGAAAGGCGCAAACGAGGAATGCCGCATTAATTTGTTTCCGGCAAACTTATGTTTTCAAATTATTTTTATTTAAATAGATGCGTAAAAGAATTAAACTGGATTGTTTCTGGAGAAAAGATCTATGAAATTTTTTCTCAGGAAAAGAATAAACTACTGCTGAATATTTCCTCTCCGGAAAATCCCGATGCGCATATTGAAATATCGGCTGATCAGAATCAGCCATATTTTGTTTATAAATCGTCTCATCACAAAGCCAAAAAAAATACTGTAAATTTTTTTGAAGAGATTCTTCCCGCGAAAATATTAAATATCGAAATTGCTGTAATCGACAGGATAATTAAATTCAATCTGGATAATTCTTCCCTCTATTTTTTGATCCGCGGTCCGAGGACAAACATTGTTATTAAGCAGAAGGATGAATTGTTCTTATTTAAGAAAAAATATTCAGGTGATTCGGACTCGATCAAAAAAGAGTTGGAGCAGACAAATTTTTCGGATCAGTTTATTTATCCCGACTTTTCAGAATTTGAAGATTACTCCTTTGCTGAAATAAAAAAAGAATTCCCATTTCTTCAAAAAGAAATAATTAACGAAGCTAAAGTGAGATGGAAAGAAGGTGAATCGAAAAATGAAATTCTTTCTCAAATAATTTCAGAAGTTTATAACTCGAAGATCAGAATTTCCGCCGATTCGAAGCAAGGGAAAGTTTATATCCGTCCCGTTTCATTTTACGATGAAAATATTTCTTCGGAAGAAAAATTGTTCGATGACTACTCGGATGCTCTTCAATACTTTGTTTCGAGAGAATTCAAGTGGAAGAAAGAATTCCGGCTAAAAAAAGAAACATCCGATTTTCTTATTAAGCGGCTCGGAAAGATATCGAATAAACTGAACAATTTGAAAACAAGAATCGAATCCGGCAGTAAAGAAGATATTTATAAAAATTATGGAACGCTGCTGCTCACATATAAAAACAAACTTCAGAAAGGGATGAAAGAAATTTCGCTTGATGATTTTACAGGACAAGAAGTTAAAATACCTTTGGATGAAAAACTTTCTCCTCAAGAAAATATAGATAATTACTTCGATAAATCGAGAGCCGAAAGAATCAATTATAAAACCTCAATAGAATTATTTGAAGAAACCGAAAAAGAATATCATCTTTACAAAACCGCTTTTGAGAAATTTGAAGCTTCAGAAACCTTAAATGAACTTGAAGTATTGCGTAAAGAATTTGGACTTGATAAGAAAAAAAATAAAGTAAAAATGGACGATAATTTTAATTATAGAAGATTTTTAATTGACGACAAATATCATTTGTTTGTTGGTAAGGACGGAAAGAGCAACGATTATTTATCCGTAAAATTTTCGAAACAAAATGATTACTGGTTTCACGCTCGGGGACTTCCCGGATCGCACGTTCTGCTTCGCAGTGATAATCCGAAAGACGGAATCCCGAAGAATGTATTGCAAACAGCCGCTGCTGTTGCCGCTTTTTACAGCAAAGCAAAAACCGCAGGTCTTGCGCCAGTTGCTTACACTTTTGCAAAATATGTTTCTAAAAAGAAAGGAATGGAGCCGGGAAAAGTTTCCGTGATGAAAGAAAAAGTTTTAATGGTAAAACCGGAGATACCGGAAAACTGCAAACCGGTTAATGATTGAGATGAAGAATTTATCTTTTAAATTTATTCTTGCTCTATTCATTTTTGCTGCCGTTATTGGGCTGGGATATAATTCGTTTTCTCCGCGCGGGATAAATATTTTTAATTCTGAAGATTCCGATCAAACTAAACAATCACTGAATAATGAATTGGGATTCATAATTCCGAAAATCAATTTGAATCAGGCGAAAAAACTTTTAGATGATGAAGAAGTTATTTTTATTGATGCGCGCGATAATTGGGATTTTGATGAAGGACACATAAAAGGAGCAATCAACTTACCGGAATATAAATTTGAAGACCTTGTGCCCGAAGAAATTATTCCGGATAAAAATATTTTATACGTTGTTTATTGTTCCGATGAAGATTGCGGAACGAGCGAGAAACTTGCTGAAAAGCTGGCAAAGAAAGGCTACGCTAATTTATTGGTCTTTGAAGGCGGCTGGAATAGTTGGCTGAAGGAAGGGCTACCTTTCGAATGAAAACTCTGATACTAAATAAATATTTTTTGTTTGCGGTAAGAGTATTCCTAGGGATCATCTTTGTTTTTTCAGGCATTGAAAAAATTTCCAATCCTCAACTTTTTGCCGAGTCAATTTCCAATTACAGAATATTTTCCGAGTTTATCATTAATTTAATAGCGGTAATTCTACCCTGGTTTGAATTAGTCGCCGGACTACTTTTAATGTTTGGTTTACGGACAAAGGAAAATAGCTTAATAATTCTATTCTTATTGATTATCTTTAATGTTCTGATTTTAATTGCAATTACGAGAGGATTGGATATCGATTGCGGATGTTTCGGAACTGTTAGAGCACAGAAGGTCGGGCTTCAGAAAATTCTTGAGAATTTATTTTTAATTATTCTAAGCGTTCCCCTTCTCTTCCGAGAGTCAAAATTTTTATCGATGAAAAACTATGACCGAACTGAAAATTAAAAAAGATGAGATAAAAAAAATATTACTGATAAAATTGCGCGGAATTGGAGACGTAATTTTATCTACAATTGTGATTGACAATTTGCGCAAGGAGTTTCCCCAAGCCGATATTGATTTTCTTACCGAAGCAGCAAGCAGACCTGCTCTGGAATTTATAAATGAAATAAATGAAGTATTGATTTTTAATAGAAAAAGTTCATTTGAGCGATTCAAATTATTTTTTTCAATTAGAAAAAAGAAATACGATTTGGTTCTCGACTTATTTTCCAATCCGGCGACGGCGCAGATCACAAAATTATCAGGCGCAAAATACCGCGCCGGCTTTCCTTACAAAGGAAGAAAATACGCATACAATTTATTCGGTCCTGCTGAGCGGGATAAATTTCATGCAGCCGAACTTCATTTAGAATTTCTAAAGAGAATCGGAATAAAAGCATCTGAAAAGAAATTACTTTTTGGACTTACTTCAGAAGACAGAAAATTTGCGGAAGATTTTATTAAAACAAATTTTCCTGCGAATGAAATGATTTGCGGAATCAGTCCGAGCGGCGGATGGCCGTCTAAAAAATGCGATCCGGAAAAATTTGCAGAGATAGCTGATTCCATTGTGAATAAATTCAACGCTAAAATATTAATTATCTGGGGCCCGGCCGATAAAGCGGAAGCCGAAGAAATAAAATCATTAATGATAAATGAATCAGTATTCGCTCCACCCACTTCGATCCGTCAGATGGCTGCCCTGATTGAAGAATGCGATATTCTAATTGCGAACGACAGCGGTCCGATGCATATTTCTACCGCGGTTGGAACCCCGACTCTTAGTCTTCACGGACCGACAGATCCAAAACTGCAGGGACCTTACGGCGATAAGCATGAATATCTTAGGCTTGAAGATTTACATTGCATCGGCTGTAATTTGCTGGAATGTCCGTTTAATCATGAATGTTTCAGAGATTTACCTGTTGAACGAGTGTTGGAGAAAGTAAAAATAATTGATGAGAAAAATTCTCTTTCGATGAGATTAAATGAAAAAAATTGAATCAATAATAAAAAATTTTTTACTTAGGGCGCTTTTGTTTTTCAATTCAGGTTCTTCCGGTAACGGAATTCCCGAGTTCAATGAAAGAAGCAAGATATTATTTATTCGTTTGAATAAAATAGGCGACGCGCTTGTAACTACTCCCCTCCTAAAAATTGTAAAAGAAAAAACCGGCGCACAGATTTTTGTTTTAGCAGATTCTAAGAATCATTTTATATTTCGAAAAAATCCTTTCGTTGACGAAGTCTTTGTCTTCAACAAAAAATTAAGAGAACTTATTCTGCTGAGGAAAAAAATTACAAATGAAAAGTTTGACGTTGTAGTTGATCTTCACGACGACGTTTCCACAACCGTTAGTTTTATGATCGCCTCGCTGAAAATTAATTATAAATTTGGTCTTGAAAAAGAGAACGAAGTTATTTTTACGCATACGGTAAAACGGCCCGATCCTGAAACAAATCATATCATTGACCGGATGAATAGTCTCGCAAAACTCTTTGACATTGATATTACAGATCAGGACATTAACATTCAATACAAAGTTGACGATACTTCCTTACAGCATGTTAAAAACTATTTGAACAAGATTTTTCCGGAAAATAAATTTTTGGTCGGTATAAATATCTCTGCTGGAAGCTATTCCCGATTTTGGGGAAAGCAGCGCTTTAGGGATTTGATAAATTATTTTCAAAATTATAATATTAATTTAGTTCTTCTCTGCTCAACCCGCGACCTTGATAAAGCGCAGGATATATCTCATAATAAAATTAAAATCTATTATTCGCCCGATTTTAATGAGTTTTCTGCGATGATCTCAAAACTCGATTTTTTATTTACACCGGATACTTCGGTTGTGCATATCGCCTCGGCATTTCAAATTCCGGTTTTTGGAATTTATGTTAAATACAATACTAACGATATGATCTGGTCTCCATACAAATCTAAATTCGGTTGTGTGATAACAGAAGAACCGAATTTTGATAAATTAGAATTTGAAGAAACGATTAATAAATTAAAACCATTTTTTGAAGAGATTTATGAAGAAAGAAATTCCTGATTGTAAAAGATTTACAGGTTACAAACCTTGCTATCCCGATCATAATTGCTGGCTTGATGGATGCAAGGATAAAATTGAGATCGGCGTAAAGATTTTGATAATTAATCTGGACGCGATGGGCGACGTTCTTATGACGACTGCTAGAATACCAGAGTTAAAAAGAAAATATCCGGATTCGACAATTCATTGGATCACTCTTAAAAACGCCGCGCCGCTTTTAGATAATAATCCTTACTTAGATAAAGTCTTTGTCCATAATTTTGAATCCATCTCGATTGTTCAGAATATAGAATATGATATTGCGATGAATGTGGATAAATCGCAAAGAGCCGGATCGCTGATGATGAGTTTGAATGCAAAAAAGAAATTAGGATTTGGTATGAACGACTCCGGACAAATTATTCCGTTGAACAAGGGAGCCGAATATAATTATAACTTAGGAATGGACGATCATTTAAAATTTAAAGTTAATGAAAGAACCGGCGAGGATTATCTTGCGGAAACTTTTGAGATTGATTATGTGAGAGATGAATACGTTTTTAATTTTTCGGAAGACGAAACTGAATTTATAGAAAAATATAAATCCGAAATTGGAATAAATTCTGAAGATAAAGTCATTGGTTTTAATACCGGATGTTCCGAACTTTTTCCGAATAAGAAAATGACTCTCGCACAGCATGAATATTTAATAAATAAGTTTCTGAGTTACGGAAAATATAAAATTATGCTTCTCGGCGGACCAGAAGATACGGAACGCAACGATGAACTATATAATAGGTTCGAGGGAAAAATAATTAATACACCGACGAAAGATGGAGTAAGAAAAGGCGCAATCTACGAATCGGTTCCTGATGTAATAATAACGGGTGATTCTTTTGGAATGCATCTCGCCATCGCCCTGAAAAAGTATGTAATTGCCTGGTTCGGATTAAGCTGCTGGACTGAGATCGACCTGTTCGACCGCGGAATTAAATTATTTCCCGAAGACCTTTTCTGTTCACCTTGTTGGAAGAAAGTTTGTCCTTACAATTTAGAATGTATTCAGATGATTGACCTTGAACGAATTGAAAAAGAAGTAATAACTTATTTTGAATCCAAATAGAATTCTGTTGACGGAAATTGGCCCGGGTGATCTAACAGAGTTATTTCGATGATCGAAGTGAGGAACTATCTTTTGATCAACTCTAAAAATATTTTCTCTCATGCTAAGTTCGGATTCAAATGACAAGTTATTATTTTTTAATCGAATCCCGGTAATTGTTTCAAGAAAACAAATACAAATGCGAAATCTTTTAATTGAAACAAAATATAAAAAGCGCATACCTCTGATACTCGACGGAGCGATCGGGAGTCTGCTCCAGCAAAGCGGATTAAGTCAAAATCCGGTTTTATGGTCAAGCACGGCGAATATTCAAGTTCCGGAAGAAGTAATTGATATTCACAAAAAATATATTGAAGCCGGCGCCGATATAATAACGACCAATACATTTCGCACGAATCCGGCTTCTATTAAAAAATCCGGACTTCAAATAAATTTGGGATCCTTCGTTAAAGCCGGAGTTGATCGCGCAAAGGAAGCTGTTGAAAATCAAGATGTAATAATCGCCGGATCAAATCCGCCCGCAGAGGATTCTTATCAAAAAGAAAGAACACTATCGCAAAGAGAATTAATTGATAATCATCATAAACATATTGAACTTCTTTGGGAAAACGGCTGCGATATTATTTTGAACGAATCACAAAGTCATCTCGATGAAATAAAAATAATCTGCGAATACAGCGCTTCCAAAAATATTGAATGGATGATAAGTGTATTCTTTACAGATGATTTTAAAATTTTAAGCGGAGAATATTTAACGGAAGTTTTAGATTTAATTATAGATTATAAACCTTCGGCTATAGGTCTAAATTGCATTCGACCAGAAACCGCTGTCTCATTTCTGAATAATTATTCACTAAATTATCCGTGGGGAATTTATTTAAATTGCGGCTCCGGCAATTTCAATGATAAAGAGATTTCGTGCGGTGTTAGTCCCGCGCAATATTTGGAATATATCAAAAAAATAATAAACGATGATTTACTCTTTATCGGTTCCTGCTGCGGTTCAGGTCCCGAGCATACAAGGATATTGAGGAATTACTTTGATCAAAAAAATAAATATTAAAGCTCCCGCAAAAATAAATTTAGGTTTGCGTATTCTTTCAAAACGGAGCGACGGCTTCCATAATCTGCATACTCTTTTTTATCCGATACATGATCTTTATGACGAATTGATAATTGAACGATCGGATAATTTCAATTTTATTTCTAATATTCGCGTGACCGAAAATGAATCTGATAACCTGGTAATCCGGGCAAAAGAAAAAATGGAAGCCGAGTCAGAAAAGATATTTAACGTAAGGATCAGACTGCATAAAAATATTCCCGCAGGCGCCGGACTCGGAGGCGGGAGCTCAGACGCAGCGGCAGTTATCGCAGCGCTAAACGATATGTTCGATCTTAAATTTAGTTACAAAAAATTGATCAAAATAGCCTTATCGCTTGGCTCCGATGTGCCCTTCTTCATTAAACCAAAACCTGCAATCGGTAAATCGCGTGGAGAAATTTTGGAATTCATAGATTTCGAAATCGATAAATATATCCTTATCGTAAATCCGGGAATTCATATTTCCACAAAGGAAGCGTTTCAAAATATTCAACCGGATAATGAAGAAATAGATTTCGGTGTTATAAAGCCCCAAAACATTGGCGATTATAAAGATCATCTAAAAAATGATTTTGAAAAAAATATTTTTGAAGTTTATCCGGAAATCAAAAAAATAAAAGACATTCTTTACGAAAGCGGCGCCTCTTTTGCGTCTATGTCAGGCACGGGCTCAACAGTATACGGATTATTTAATAATCTTGAAGAAGCCGAATCCGCCGTCAAAATATTTCCCGCTAATTATTATAAATTTATTAGTATTCCTGAAATTCAATAGGTCCGTTTTCACGCTTCTGCTCAAGATATTTCTTTGGAAGTCTGATGACGAAAGAAGTTCCCGGACTTACTTCGTCTCCCAATCTCGATGGACTTTGAACGTTGATTGTTCCGCCGTGACGCTCAATAATTTCTTTAACCAAGGATAGTCCAAGTCCGCTTCCTTCAAACTTATCATTATCCACATTGGAAGCCCGGTAAAATTGATTGAATATATCTTTAAACTCTTCAGGAGGAATTCCAATTCCGTCGTCGCAAAATTCAATTTCAATTTTTTCCTGCGCCTCGGTGAGCCGCACTTCAACATTTCCATTTTTCCTAGCGTATTTAATAGAGTTGCCAAGTATATTAGTGAATGCCATCTCCAGCAAAATCTTATCAGCTTCAATCGGACTCTTTACTTCTCTCTCGTCTTCTAATTTAACATCCACGCTTTTTTTACTATATTTTTCAGAATAGCGCCTGACAAGTTTGATCAATATTTCTTCCGGTTTAACTTCTTCGTAACCGATTATATCGAGTTGTTTCAACTGTGAAATACGTAAAACATTATTTATCATCTGAACCGCCTCATCCGTGCGGGTTCTCGCCTTTTTTATCTTATCCAAAATTATTTTACTTACCGAGCCGACAAATCCTTCCATAATAATATCCAGGTATGATTGAACCGCCGCAATAGGAGATTTTATTTCGTGCACAATTCCTATAATATATTTTTGTTTTGCTATTTCAGCTTCGTTCAATTTGTCGAGGGTTTCTTTTAATTGTCTTTCTCTTTTATAAAGCTGCCTGGCTATGGTATTAGCTAGATAAACGCTTGTGAACATCATCAAAGTGAATACAATTGTGAAGAGTAATATAAAATATAGCTCGTTATAGAGATGTGTATTAAGTAGACCATTAATATGGTGATGAGCGAGAAGTCCAAAGTATTCAAGAAAAATTATTGAAGAAAAAGCTATTATAACTAGCGACGCAATTATAAAAATAACATGCCCCGGAAGTATCAGGCTCCCAATGATCATATGAAATATGTAAAACATAAAGAGCGGATTCTCAATATCGCCGGTATAATATAGGAGCAAAGTAAGCGCTGCTAAATCGAAAATAATCTGAGTCAGGGATAAATGGAGCGGATTGAATTTCTTTGGGACCGGTTGCAAATACTTTCTCGAATAGTGAAAAAGTATATTGTACAATAATATGGATATTGTAATCAGTTCGATCGCAAACTTTTGCGTAGAAGTAAGCTGAACGGCAGTATATATTTCCGGTAGGATTCTAAAGCCTATCAGCATTAATACAGCGGCGTATCTCAACTTGATAAACAATAAATTTCGCGCTTTTATTGCTTCCCAAAACTCATTGTAATTATGAGCCCAACTTGGAACTAAAGCAATCATCTTTCCGCCGGTAGATGAAACAATTAATATTAAAATATTAAGATATTATCTTAATGTAAATATAAAGCCGGACTTGCGCCCGGCTTTTAATTATGCGATATATTTTCCTCGTTTTACGTAATGTGTATGAAGCAGCTTGTGAGAAAGTTCGCCGCAAGGACCGTCGGTTAAAAACTCTTCGTAAAGTTTTGTTACGTGATCGTTGTTATGCGATTTTCTTACCGGCAGCGATTCTTCTTCGGCATAAATTGCCTTCGCCCGCTGCTTGCGAATCTCTTCGTTGGTCGGTATCGGCTGCCCGCCGCCGCCCAAACATCCGCCGGGACACGCCATTACTTCTATGAAATGAACATCGTCCAATTCTCCGCGCTTCAGCATTTCCATTACCTTCTTTGCGTTCGCTGTGCCATGAGCTACCATAAATTTAAGATCGACTCCTTCAAGGAATTTCCAATCTTCAACAACGTTCTCTAATTTTACTGAAGCAGATTTAATTCCTTCAAATCCGCGGACAGCTTCTATGCGAAGATTCTCAAAAGGAACTTCCCTTCCGGTCACCAGCTCGTAAGCTGTTCTCAAAGCGGCTTCCATAACTCCACCGGTCGCTCCGAAAATTAATCCGGCACCCGATGCATTTCCAAACGGATCGTCGAAATCCGAGCGAGGCATGTCGGGTAAATGAATTCCGCCTTCTTTTATCATCTGCGCCAACTCGCGCGTCGTTAACCCATAATCTACATCTTTAAATCCCGAGTCATCCATTTCCGGACGATTACATTCAAACTTTTTAGCCGAACAAGGCATAACGGCAACCGAAACAATGTTTGCCGGATCGACGTTCGCTTTTTTAGCGTAGAAAGTTTTTATCAAAGCGCCGAACATTTGCTGCGGAGATTTTGCCGACGAAAGATAATCGGTATATTCAGGATAAAAATGTTCTAGATATTTTACCCATCCCGGTGAACAGGAAGTGAATTGCGGAAGTTTCACATTAGAGTCGCCTTCGGTTATTTTCTTTTTTAATTTAAGAAGAAGTTCAGTTCCCTCTTCCATAATTGTCAGATCTGCCGTGAAATTTGTATCGAACACTTTATCGAATCCTAACCTTCTAAGCGCGGTATTCATTTCGCCTGTAACAGAATTGCCTGGCTCAAGTCCGAATTCTTCTCCGATTGCTGCGCGAGGCGATGGCGCCGTCTGAATTACGACGTGTTTTGTCGGATCATCAATCGCGGTCCATATTTCATCCCGCGGATCGTTTGTGCGAAGCGCTGCGGTTGGACAACGATTAATGCACTGACCGCAGTTTATGCAGATTACGTCTGCCAGCGCTTTATCCAAAAACGTTCCAATGTGTGTTTCGCCTCCTCTGTCAATCGACTCAAGAACGCCAACCTCCTGAAGATCAATGCAGGTTCTTACGCATCTTTTACAAAGAATGCATTTGTTCATATCACGTACTAAAGAGTATGAAGAATTATCAACTTCGTATCGCGGTTTTTCAACATGACCGAATGTGTAGTGATCTACGCCGTATTCCTTAGCCAAAGTCTGCAACTCGCAATTCTGATTTCGCGAGCAGGCATAGCATTCGCCGTAATGTTCGCTCAACATTAAATCGATGATGTGTTTGCGCGCTTTTCTCACATCCGGCGTAGAAGTTTTAATTTTCATCGGCGCAGTTATCGGGAAAGCGCAGGACGCTTGGAGACAACGCATTCCGTCCACTTCCACAACGCATACCCGACAGTTGCCTGCAATGCAAAGATCATCATGATGACAAAGCGTAGGAATGTGAATATTGTTTTCTCTGCAGGCTTCAAGTATAGTGGTTCCTAAAGGAACGGAAACTTTTTTCTCGTTGATTTCGATCGAGACCGTTCCGCCTATATCGGTAATATCTTTCGGCTTTTTTACAACATGCGGCTTCTGACTTTCCGGAGCTCTTACAGTTGATTTATTTTCCATTGTTACCTCCGAATCCATTATGACTAAACGTTTTTTTTCTGTTGAATATTTCATCCTTAAAATTTTCCAGGATTGATAAAAACGGGTTCGGACTCGATTGCCCCAGTCCGCATTTTGAGGCGAGCTGCATTGTTCGCGCCAAATCTTTCAATTGTTTTATATAGCTGAAAGTATATTCTCCACGCTCAATCATTTTTACGCCTTCAAGTAATTTAACGTTTCCGATTCTGCAAGGCGTGCATTGTCCGCAGGATTCCTCAACAAAAAACTCCATATAATTTTTCAAAACTTTCAGCATATCACGGCTTTCGTTATAGATCATAATCGATCCGCCTGTGCCCGCATCTTCGTAAGCAAGCGTTCTGCCGAATTGCGATTTCGGAAGACAGACCCCGGAAGCTCCGCCAACCTGAACTGCTTTTGTATGTGTGGCGCCGACTTTTTCGAGCAGCTCGGAAACCGTAGTTCCCCAGGGCAATTCATAAACTCCAGGTTTCTCGCAATCTCCAGAAACTGAAAATAATTTTGATCCGGTCGATTTATCCGTTCCATGCTGCTTGAACCATTCTCCGCTTTTTGTAATAATATGAGGAATGGCGGCTAACGTCTCAACATTGTTAACAACTGTTGGATGACCCATATAACCTGTGTTTACAGGGTAAGGCGGTCGGTTTCGCGCTTCTCCTCTAAATCCTTCTAACGATTCTATCAACGCGGTTTCTTCGCCGCAAACGTAAGCGCCTGACCCGAGTCGGATTGAAATATCAAAGTTGAATTCTTCATTGCCATGAATATTTTCGCCCAGGAAGTTTTCATCGCGCATTCTTTGGAGATAATCTTCCAGAGGTTGAAGCATATATTCATATTCACCGCGAAGATAAATAATTCCTATTTTAGCGCCGAGCGTATATCCGGCAATCACCATTCCGTCTATCACAAGTTCCGGATACTCTAATAATAAAACGCGATCTTTGAATGTTCCCGGTTCTCCTTCGTCGGCATTGCAGATAATATATTTAGATTTATCCTTTGCTGCTGCGGTCAACATCCATTTTGTCGCGGTGGGGAAACCGGCGCCGCCTCTTCCTTTCAGTTTGCTTTCTCGCAGCTCAAATAAAATATCGTCCCGACTTAACTCCAACGCTTTTTTTATTCCGTCGCCCTGAACATAATCCGAAAACAGAACAGCCCCTTCTCTTTTAATTTTTTTATTTTCCATATCCGCCTCACACTAATTCGTTTAGAATTTCAACAGCTTTTTCAGCCGTGAGATGAGAATAAATTTTATCATTCACGAGCATCGCAGGTCCCTTATCGCACATACCGAGGCAGTTTGCGTATTCCAACGTAACCCTTTTATCTCCGGTAGTTTCTCCGAATTTTATTCCGAGTTCCCGTTCGATTGAATCTGCGACGTGCTCTTTCCCCTGCATATCGCACTGGATTGTCCGGCACAAACGGACTACATTTCTTCCTTTTGGTTTTGAATTAAGAAATGAATAGAAAGAAACCACCGAATAGACTTCGACAGGATGAATATCGAGAAGTCGTGCAACTTCCTGTTGGGCAAAGTCGGAAATGTATTTATACTCCCGTTGTATCCCTTGCAGAACCGGAAGAAGTGAAGATCTTTCTTTTCCGAACTTATCCGTCAGTTTTTCAATTTCCTCTGTAAGAGAATTTTTTTCCAATACTAACATTTAATTCACCTCCTGATTTTTCTTCAAAAGGTTTCCAACTTTCTCAATTAACATCGCAGGGGAAATAGGCTTTTCCACAAAATCGTTGACCGGAACCATATCTCCCGCTTCATATTCAAAACCGACTGTCTTCGAAACCGAAGTATACATTAGTATCGGAATTTCAATTTTCTCCCTCCTCAATTTCTGCGCGAGGAAAAATCCATCGTCCGGTTCGTCCATCATTACATCCAAAATTATTAGAGATGGATTTTTTTCTTTAATTAACTGATATCCTTCTTCAGGATTTTGAGCTGAAACAACATCGTAACCTTTGGACTGTAATACGAGACTGCTGGCTTCAATAATATCAGGATCATCGTCGATTATTGCAATTAGCGCCATTTTACTTCTCCGTTTTACTTGGTAGTTATTTATTTATGGGTAGTGAAATAATAAATGTTGTTCCTTGGCCATATAAACTTTTTACATCTATTTTGCCTGCGTATGTATCCACAATACGCTTAACTATTGAAAGTCCCAGCCCTGTTCCGCCGATACCTCGAGTTTTTTCATTCTTAGCCCGAAAAAATTCCTGGAATAATTTTTTTCTCTCATCTGAAGTCATTCCAATTCCGGTATCCCTAATTTCAATCTGCAGATAATGCTTCACACATTTTGTTCTTATAAATATTTTCCCTCTGAAAATGTTATATTTTATAGCGTTGCTTAATATATTGGTTATAATCCGGGTTATTTCTAAAGCATCAGCTTTTAATTCCGGTAAATCTTCCTCAAACTCAAATTTTACTTCTATCCCCTTCTTCTTTATTTCCAGTTCAAGAGTTTCAAGAGCGTTCTTCACCGCGTCATTAATATTTATGGATGATATTTCTCTCGATGTACTTTTCAATTCCAGTCTGCTGATGTCGAGAAGATCATTCACTAATTGAAGCGAACTATTTAATCGTTCAACGGAACGGTATAAAAAACCTTCTTGCTTTTCGTGTGGAACAGAAATATCCGGATCGAGAATTAAATTTAAATATCCCATTACTGCGGCCATAGGAGTTTTCAACTCATGCGCCACCATCGAAACGAATTGTGATTTTATAAGATCAATTTTTTTTAATTCCGTTATATCTCGTATCACTATTACTATTCCTGCGAATGAACCGTCTGCATTAAGTATGGGTGATGTGATGGCTTCGGCAAAAAATTTATTTTGCGGGAGGATCTCGATCTGCTCTGAATATGATTTATCTATATTAGTATCGGAGGTTAAATATTTATTTAGAAGAAAAGATATTTTTTCAGGGAGTTTATCCAGAACATATTCGCCAATGTTCAGTTCGTTGAGATTCAAATTTTTTAGAGCGGCACTATTGAAATAAACGACTTCGCCGATTTTATTTACAACCAGAATACCTTCTTTTATTGAATGAATTACTGTGTTAAGCCGCGATTTCTCGTAAGCTAACTCGAGTAGATTTTCCTCTTGTTCACGTTTAAGTTTTTCTGATTCCTGGATTAGCAGCCTTTGCTTAAATCCTTTTTCAAGCTGAGAGATAAGTTCTTCAGGAGTGAATGGTTTCGGGATATATCCGAACGCGCCTAAACGCGTTGCGTCTATTGCCGTGTCGTAACTGGCATAAGCAGTAGCGATAAAGCAAACAGTATTCGGTTTGCCGCTTTTTATTTTCTTCAATACCTCAAGCCCTTCAACGTCGGGCATCTTAAGATCGATAACCGCTAAATCATACTCATTCTTTGTTCCTAATTCAATTCCTTTCGTTCCGTTTTCGGCGGTGTCAACTTCGTATCCTTCGTCTTCCAAAAGTCTCTGCGCGCCTACTCTCAATCCTTTCTCGTCATCGACTATGAGAACCTGAGGTTTTTGGTTCTTCATAATTTATTCTTATTGTGATTTATTTCACTATTCAAACTTAAGCATAAAAATTTTCTAATTTCGTAATTAATTCGGAAACTACAACCGGTTTATCAATAATTCCATCGCACTTCAGCCATTCTTGTTCTTCCTTTGTTGATGCGCTGAATTTATAGCCGGTATCGTAAGCCGCAGAAGTTAAGATAAATACAGGCGTTTCCTTTCCTTTGTTAGTCCTTTTTATTTTATGGCATAAAACAAATCCTGAATCGTGCTGCTCCATTATCAAATCCACTATTACCGCGTCAGGGTTCTCCTCCTGAAAAAGCTTCCATCCTTCTTCACCCGATTCGCCTGTTACAACTTCAAATCCTTTTGACTCGAATAAAAGTTTGTTCTGTTCTAACAGATCAATATCGTCGTCCACCAATAATATTTTTTTTATTATTTCCTGAATTGACATTTTTTATCTCCGGCTCAAATTAAATTTCCATTTTGCAAATTATACGGCAGCCTTACGCTGAACGAAGTTCCTTTTCCTACTCGGCTTTGCACTCTTATATCTCCTTTATGCATCTTTACAATCCCGTAACTGATCGCCAATCCTAATCCGGTTCCCTTCCCTATTTTTTTTGTTGTGAAGAACGGAGTGAAAAGTTTCTTAATATTTTCTTCCGGAATTCCGCATCCCGTATCAATAACATCTACTAGTAAATTTTCATTATCTTTTTTGATACTCAAGGTTATATTTTTTATTTCTGTTTCCTCAACCGCTTCGCAGGCATTGTTTATAAGATTTAAAAACACCTGCTTTATCTGATCGGAATCGCCGTCGATAAAACGTTCCTCTTCTTTTAAATTATTATTAATACTGATGTTTGCGCAGGAGCAGACAGGATTGATGCTTAAATTCTTAACAATTTCTGAAATAGCGCTAACAACATTCACTTCCGAAATTCGTAATTTTCCGTGCCGGGCAAAGTTCAGCAAGTTACCCACAATATTTTTGCATCGGTTTGCTTCGTCAATTATTTGATTCAAGTCTTCCGAGAAATTTTCAGTAATCTCCCTTTTTTCGGCTGATTTTTTCAGCAGCGAGGAATAGAGCATTATCGTCCCGAGCGGATTGTTCAGTTCGTGCGCAACGCCCGCGGCAAGTTGACCGATTGAAGCCAGCTTTTCGGCATTGTGCAATTGCTCCTGAGTCTCTTTTAATTCGCTGAAAGCTCGCTCTAATTTTTCAATCAAGTAAGGAAGACACATTTCAGCTTCCGCCAGATCCTTTGCAATGGCGATAGCATATTCCCGGCAGGATGAATAACCGCACGCTCCGCAATTAAGTTCGTCCTTCTTAGTGAACTTTGAAGTCTGCGCTAAAATTTCTTTTATCTTTTCTTCCGAAGGAGTCGGGCGTCTTTGGCTTTTTCCGATAAATTTTCGTTTAAGATTTAAATTTCTGTTGTTGTATAATTCGCTCTTCCATACATTTATATCAACCTGATGAATATTTTCGTCGATATAATTTATAACTTTCTCGCGCCTGGAATAAGTGTTCAGAGATGAATCAATTGCAGGACCGTTTGTGCAGCCTTTACAGAAAAGTATATCTATAAATTTAGATTTTATTTTCCCTTCGGCAAGATCTTCAATTACCTGAACTACATTTTCTTTTCCTTCTACAACTATAACTTCTTTGGCTAGAACATCGCTAGGAATTCCGGAAGTCTTAAGCAAACCTCCCGAAAGCGGAAACGATTTACCAAGATTAGCGTAAGGCGAATCGAATTGTGATTCTTTTAATTGGTCGAGATCGATATTCAGCGCTTCAAATATTTCTTTCAGTTCGGTGAATGTCAGAACGGCGTCGATAGCGTCCTTAATTTCTTCGTCAAGCATTTCGCTCTTCTTCGCAACGCATGGTCCGATGAAAACTACTTTTGAGTTTTCATCAATATTTTTTTCATATCGACCTATGGCAATCATCGGAGAAACTACTTCCGCGAGATCTGGGACAAGTCCTACAAAATATTTTTCGATGTAATTATAAACTGCCGGACACGGAGAACTGATAATCGTCCCGCCGTTTTTTTCTTCAAATAATTTTTTATACATCGGACTTACAAGGTCTGCTCCGAAAGCCGTTTCCACTACTTTTTCAAATCCGATTTGCCGAAGTCCCGCCGCAATTTTATTATAATTTTCGGGGAAGGAAGCTGCGAATGAGGGGGCTACGACAGCAACGCATTTTCCTTCAGGAATCAAATCGTATAAAACTTTTTCCTTATGACTCTGAATTTTTTTTGCGTTCTGTGAACAGACCTTAACGCAATGCCCGCAGCTTATGCACCTTTCGGCAATAACCACCGCCTGACCGTCAATTACGCGTATAGCTTTCGCCGGGCATTCTTTTATACAGGAATAACAGCGCCTGCAATTATCTCTTATCGTGCTGACAATTTCAGCTTCCATTTTTAAGTCGTTCTGACTTTTTCGTTCATTAAACTTTTTCTATCTACATAAGTAGTGTGAAGAATTTCGTGGGCTGTATGAGAATTCGGCTCGCCAAGAAATTCTTTATATAATTTTTTAACTGATTCGTTTTGGTGCGATCTTCTAAACTTCATTTTTTCATCAATCTCATAAAGCGCCTGAACTCTTTTCTTCACCTTTTCCGGTTTCTGATGTATCGGTTGTCCACCTCCGTTAATGCATCCTCCGGGACAAGCCATAACTTCAATAAAATGATATTTGGATTTCCCTTCGGCTATTTCGTCCAGAACCGGTTTTACATTTCCAATTCCGTTTACAACCGCAACGTTCACTTTATTCCCTTCAATATCCACCGAGAATTCTTTCAGTCCGTCCTTCCCTCTCACATCGTCAAGTTGCATATTGTCCAACTCGCATCCTGTTATTTTAAAGTAAGCTGTGCGAAGGGCAGCTTCCATCACTCCGCCGGAAGTTCCGAATATTGCAGCAGCGCCGGTCGATTCTCCCAAAGGATTATCGAATACGTCTTCGGGCAGATCGTTAAAATCGATACCTGCCATTTTAAATAACCTAACTAATTCACGCGTCGTTAAAACAGCGTCAACGTCCGGTCGATGGTCTTCTGAAAGTTCAGAACGATGAGCTTCAAATTTTTTAACCGTGCAAGGCATAATGGAAACCACAAAAACATCTTTCGGATCGATTCCCATTTTCTTGGCGTAAAAAGATTTTATAACCGCGCCTTCCATTTCGTGGGGCGACTTACAGCTCGAAACATGATCCAGCAATTCCGGTCTGTTCTGTTCGATGTATTTTACCCAGCCGGGACAGCAGCTTGTGAACATTGGAAGAGTTTTATTGTTGGAAACTCTGTCAATCAACTCGGAAGCTTCTTCAATTATTGTCAGATCGGCGGCAAAATTTGTATCGAAAACTTTTTGGAAACCAAGTCTTCTCAATCCTGTAACCATTTGTCCGGTAACATTTGTGCCGAGAGGAAAATTATATTCTTCGCCCAATGAAGCGCGAACAGCTGGCGCAACCTGTACGACGGTAAATTTAGATTTATCGTTAATAGCGTTAGTAACTTCTTTCAGAGAGCTTTTTTCGCGAAGAGCGGCAGTGGGGCAAACTAAAACACACTGCCCGCACAAAATACAATCGCTTACATTTAAACCTTTGTTGTAGGGCGTTGTAACGTTGCTGGAGAATCCGCGGTTTGTAAAATCAATCGCTCCTATTTTTTGAATTTCATTGCAAGTGCGCACGCATCTTCCGCATAAAATACATTTTGCTGGATCGCGTTCCATAGAAGGACTCGATAGATCGATCGCATGATCTTTCTTTTCGCCGCAATACCTGTGTTCGCGGACGCCGTATTGTTCCGAGAAATCCTGAAGCTCGCAATTTTTATTTCGGACGCAGATCAAACATTCCTGCGGATGATTTTCGACGAGCAGCTCTACAATAGTTTTTCTTGCTCTTCTAACTCGGGAAGAATTTGTTTCTATCTTCATTCCTTTTTCTACCGGATAAGCGCAGCTTGGAGTCAGTCCCCTCATTCCATCAACTTCTACAACGCATATTCTACAGGCGCCGGTCGGAAACAAATCTTTCATATGACATAAAGTAGGAATATTTATTCCGACTGATTTTGCTGCTTCCAGTATTGTCATCCCTTCTTCGGCTTTAACGTTTATATTATTAATGGTTAACTCAACCATTTTTTCTCCTGAACAATTTTTAATTTAATTAACAATTATTGCATCAAGTCTGCAATTTTCAGCGCAAAGTCCGCACTTAACGCAGTTTGCCTGAATGATATGGTGCGGTTGTTTTTTTTCTCCGATAATTGCCATCGCGGCGCATTTATTAACGCAAATTCCGCAGCCGGTGCATTTTTCGGAATCTATTGTAAAAGTTAGAATATTTTTACAAACCCCCGCCGGACATTTTCTATCATAGAGATGAGTTTCATATTCGTCTTTAAAATATTTTAAGCCGGATAGAACCGGGTTTGGAGCCGACTGTCCGAGTCCGCACAAAGAAGTATCTTTAATCACATCCGCTAATCTCTGCAGATGAATAATCCCTTTAAATCTCTGCAACTGATCCAGTTTATTTCCGTTCCCGTTATAGCTAACCGGAATTCTTTCGATAGTTTCCAGCATTCGTTTCGTTCCTTCGCGGCATGGAACGCACTTACCGCAAGATTCATTCTGAATGAATGTCAGAAAATATTTAGCTACATCCACAATACA
This sequence comes from uncultured Melioribacteraceae bacterium, assembly GCA_963821715.1. Lineage (GTDB taxonomy): Bacteria > Bacteroidota > Ignavibacteria > Ignavibacteriales > Melioribacteraceae > CAWGET01. The sequence goes on along the minus strand of CAWGET010000002.1, from coordinate 13,585 downwards.
CGTATCTTCGTCCATTACTACGAAACCGCCCGAGCCCATCATCGCTCCAACGCTCTTTAATGATTCATAATCAACCGGGGTATCCAAAACCGATTCCGGCAAACATCCGCCAGAAGGTCCGCCGATCTGAACGGCTTTAAATTCTTTCTCATCCGGAATTCCGCCGCCAACGTTAAATACTAATTCGCGGAGCGAAACGCCCATAGGCACTTCCACCAAACCGCTGTATTTAATTTTGCCGCTTAAGGCAAATACTTTTGTCCCCTTGCTGGATTCTGTTCCAATCGAAGAAAACCATTTCGCTCCTCTATTCAAAATTGCAGAGACGTTTGAGAACGTTTCCACATTGTTGATGACGGTCGGTTTTCCCCACAAGCCGGAAGTTGAAGGATATGGCGGACGAGGTTTTGGCATTCCTCTTTTTCCTTCAATCGAAGCAATGAGAGCGGTTTCTTCGCCGCAGACAAATGCGCCGGCTCCTTTTTTTACTTTCAAATCAAAATTGAATCCTGTTCCAAGAATGTTTTTGCCGAGTAATCCGTAAGCTCTGCATTTGTTAATTGTATTTTGTAATCTTTCAATTGCGAGAGGATATTCCGCTCTGCAGTAAATATATCCAAAGGAGGCTCCAATCGCGTAACCGCCTATTATCATTCCTTCAATTAATCTGAAAGGATCGCTTTCCAAAACAGAACGATCCATAAACGCTCCCGGATCTCCTTCGTCGGCATTACAGATAATATATTTCTGATCTGCTTGCTCTTTATGCGCCAATCCCCATTTTATTCCTGTAGGGAATCCGCCGCCGCCTCTTCCGCGTAACCCGCTTTCTTTAATTTCGTTCACCACATCAATCGGATCCATCAATCTGAGAGCTTTTTCCAAACCCTTAAATCCGTTGTTGGATATATAGCCGTCAATAGATGTCGGATCTAGTATTCCGGAATTCTCTAGAACTATTTTTAATTGTTTTTCGAAATAAGGAATCTCATTAATTGATTGGATGTCGGCAGTGGAAGCGCCGTGTTTACCGAGCAGTCTTTTATGATAAATTTCTTTTTTTACAAGTGTGGTTTCAACAAAATTTTTAACATCTTTTCGCGTGATCTCGCAGTAAACTATTCTATCCTCGCCGGGAAGTTTTATATCGACGATCGGTTCTCTCGCGCAATATCCTATACATCCTGTAGCGACTATTTCCGCTTTTATATTTCTTTTCTGTAATTCATTTTCCAATTCAGATTTTACTTTGCCGGCTCCCGAGGCTAAACCACAGGTTCCCATTCCAATAAAAATTACCGGGATTTCATTTTTCTTATAATTCAGTTCATCGTTAAAATCTTTTATACTTTCTTTTGATTCGGAACTACCATAACAAACAGGTCCTTCTGTGCAGCAATTGATAAAATGTTCACAAGGATTATCCGGAGTATGATGGCATTTATCACCGAACATTTCTAAAAAAGTTTTCATTCTACGCTCATCATTTTTTCAGTTTTCGCATTTTCTTCCCTATAAAAATTCTTAAGAATTCTAGGAATTTCTTTTATTGTTATTCTTCCGTAATATTCATCGTTTATACTTATAACCGGAGCTATGCTGCATGCTCCTATGCAGGCAACCGTTTCTAAAGTGAATACTTTATCTCTGGTTGTATCCCCGGCGCATATTCTTAATTCATTTTCCAGCGCAGCAAGTATGTTACTCGAATTTTTGACGTGGCAGGCGGTTCCGCGGCAGACTCTAATTACATTTTTACCGAGCGGTTTTAATCTAAATTGATTATAAAATGTGGCAACTCCGTAAACTCCGCTGAGATGCATATCCAAATAATCCGCAGTTTCTTGTAATGCTTCCTCCGGCAGATAACCGTAAACATCCTGAAAATCCTGCAATATCGAAATAAGATTGCCCCTGTCTTTTGGAGCGTAATTCTCAAATATTTTATGATGCATTTTCTGCTTCCTGTAATCAATAATTTTTTCTCTATATACAAGTAATGTGCCACTTACAAGTTTTAACAAGAAGCATTAAGGACATTTTTCACGATTGATTTTTGGCTTATTTCTTATTTTCAAGAATTAATAGAGAATCTTTTCTCAATTAAGTAAAAAAAGTAAGAAAAAAAATACGAAGGCTTGCACTAGCTAACTACTAATCAGTTTCTTAAATTTTTCCACTTCTTATTTATTAATATTTCCTTTCCGATGACAATTGGATTAGTTTACTCAATTACGTAAATTTAATTTTACTCTTGATGAAGTTTATGCAAAAGAATTTAGAAGATATAAAAAAGAAAGCGGCTTACATTTCCCTGTTTGTTGGCATCGGAATGTTTGTTGGGAAATTCGGCGCGTATTTACTCACTGATTCCGCTGCAATATTTTCCGACGCCGCGGAATCAGTCGTTCATATTCTCGCTACATCAATGGCGCTTTACAGCATCATTCTTAGTTCTAAACCAGCGGATGTTTCTCATCTTTACGGGCACAGCAACATCGAAGATTTTTCCGCGATTACTGAAGGACTGCTAATCATTACCGCGGCGATTGTAATAATTTATACAGCTGCTTACGATTTGATTTACGGTGCCGATCCGAAAAAACTTGGAATTGGAATTATTGTAATTTCGGCGGCTGGAATAATTAATTTGATACTAGGATTTTATCTTATACGAAAAGGAAAATCCACAAACTCGCTTGCTCTTGTTGCCGACGGCAAACACGTTCTTACCGATTCCTACACAAGCATCGGCGTTTTAATTGGATTAATTCTGGTAATGTTAACCGGATTAAAAATATTGGATCCGCTCTTCGCGATGATCATCGCCTTTAATATTCTTTACACAGGATTTAGTTTGATTCGCGAATCGGTGGGAAATTTAATGAACGAAACCGACCCGAAACTTCTGAAATTAATAACCGATAAATTAAATTTAATCAGAAAAAATTACTGGATCGATCTGCATCACTTACGGTTTTGGAAATCGGCGGATAAAGTGTTTATTGATTTTCACCTATCACTCCCCTACTATTTTACTATTAAAGAATCGCATAAGGAAGAAGACGATATAGCGAATGAATTAAAAACAGTCTTGCCAAATTCGCAAGTCAGAATTCACATGGATTACTGCGACGCGGAGCTTTGTAAATACTGTGATTATATTGCCTGCGGTGAACGCGGCGAAATGAAATCCGTGAACGTAAACTGGACCGCTGAAAAAATGCTCGGTGATCCGATTCTTCCAAAAACGCATATTACTTAATCATTAAATTCCGGCACAAAAAAATCTCTTGTTTTAATTTATAATTTCTAAAATAATTTTAAGATTTATTCAAGTTCCATTTTTTTAGCCACGTATACAATACGACATACAACATGGGTAATATTCCCAAAATAATAAATACCAGGTCAGCGGGTAACCTTAGCCAGGCCAGGTTTGTCATCATGCTCTGACCAGAAAAATCCAAGTTACGTGCATGCCAATATCCATTATCTATGACATCGATCATTTGCAAAACACCACTGGGGAAAAGCTGCAAAATAACCATACCAGCCAAACCGATATTAAGTCCCCAGAAGGATAATTTCACCCATTTTTCAATTTTAGACCATTCTGCGTTTGTTTGAACCTGGCGAATTGCAAAAACCAGGAAGGCCATTCCCAGCATTCCAAAAACGCCCATTAGTGCTGCATGTCCATGGTTGGGTGTTAGATTTGTTCCGGCTTCATAATAACTTATTACAGGCAGGTTAATCAGGAATCCAAAAATTCCGGCGCCCACAAAATTCCATACTCCCACAGCAATTAAAAAATAAAATGTCCACTTGTGCGGGAAAGACCATTTGCCTTTTTCCCCCTTTTTCATGAGTCTTGTAAAATCGGCTGCTTCAAGTGTAAGTAAAATAAGCGGTACCACTTCGAATGCAGAAAAAGTGGCAGAAATTGCCATGGACGATGTTGTTTGTCCGGTCCAGTACCAATGGTGACCTGTTCCAAGGATTCCTGCTCCAAGAAACAAAACTGCATCGAGGTAAATAATCCGTGTGGCTGTTAATCGGGCTACCAAACCCAGTTTGTAAAACATGACAGCCACCATTACCGTAGCAAATAATTCGAAAAATCCTTCCACCCATAAATGGATGATCCAGAATCGCCAGGTTTCGACAGTAGTAAAATCGGTTTCGCTGCCAAAAAAGAAAGCAGGCAGGTAAAAGAAAGGAATTGCCATTGCTGCAAGAAGGAACAAAACAGATATTTCTTTGTCCTTTTTTTCCTGTTGGGAAGGCCTTACTACCCGGAAAAGTAGAAAAGCCCACAGCGAGAGGCCAATTGCAAGTAAAATCTGCCAGCCGCGTCCTATTTCAAGGTATTCCCACCCCTGGTTTCCAAACCAGAACCAAAGATCATTAAGTAGGTTTTTGACTCCCAAATATTCACCAGTCAAACTTCCTACAGCAAGAATAAGCAGCGCAACGAATAAAAAATTTATCAGAAAAATCTGACCTTTGGGTTCTCTTTTCGATAAAACAGAAGAGACAAATATTCCGCCTCCCATATATGCGGTAGCAATCCACATTATTGCCGTTTGAAGATGCCAGGAACGCATTACATTTGTTGGAACCAACGCTGATAAATCGATGCCGAAAAATTTGCCTGGTTCAGCAAAATAGTGAGCCATTGCACCGCCAAGTAATCCCTGGAAAAGCAATAGTAGTATTACTACAACAAAATATTTCAGCGAATTTAACTGGCTTGCAGTTGGACTGCCGGGTAACAATTGGGGCGGATATTGACTTTTATCACTTTTCCAGCCTAGATAATGAAACCTGCCGAAGAATAAGAGTATGAGCGCAGTTCCGGCCAGTAACGCTATTAAACTTAGAGCACTCCAAATTATAGCCGACGTTGACGGACCGTTTCCAATAACCGGTTCGTATGGAAAATTATTGGTATATGAATAATTCTTACCGGGGATATGAGCAGTACTTGCCCAGGCAGCCCAGGAGAAAAAAGCCGTGAGTTTCTTCAACTCCTCCGGATTGCTCATAATATCGCTTGAAAGTCCCCTGTTAACTTCCGGGTTTGAAAAATATTCTGCCCAGTATTTCTGTTGGTCGTTATAAGATAGAACTTCAGGAGGAGTAAAGATAAGAACTTCTGATCCTTTTTGATATCTGTTTTCAGACAAGAAATCGTAAGTGGTTTGCCGCAAGGCAGATTTTTCTGTCTCGTTTAAATCAGTCCACTGTTTACTATAAAAGCGCTGTGAAAAGTATTTTCGTGTTTCAACTGCCAAGTTATGCAAATACTCGGCAGAAAAATCCGGCCCCATGTAAGCGCCGTGTCCCCAGATGGAACCATTGTTCATAAGTGCTTTTTTTAGAAACAATTGTTGACCGGCCTCAATATCCGCTCCGGTAAAAATAACTGTTCCTGTAGAATCTTCAACTGTTGCAGGGATTGGAGGCCCGACATCCCGGATATATGTTCCGGTTGCAATCCAAATTAGTACAGTAAATTCCAATAAAAGAATAATTATTACGCCGCGTTTCCACCACGGGGAAAGGCTTTCCTGTGAACTAACATTTTCTTCATTCATAGTATAATGGATTTATTTATTTGGTTTTTTTAATACTCTATATTAAAAGTATAACCTCAAATCCGAGCGTAAAAAATTTAAAAATGAACAAGCTTTGTAATAAAATGTTAAGAAAATTTTATCTATTTAAATATTTTCATCTTTCCAAGAGAAAAACATGATTGAGAAATAAAGCTACATATTATAAAGAATAACATCAACTCAATTGAGAAAATAAATTTTGCAGACAGCGTTATTAATCATACCTTGGTTCATAAGTTTATTTACCAGGAGTTGGATATTCATAGCTGCAAAATCAGTTGCTGGTAAAGTGATATAATCGGTTTTTATTAAAGATTCTTTTTTAAATCATTTTGAAATTATCAAGTTCGTATATATGGATCAGCGGTATAAATTCTTTATGTAAGGTCTTTCCGAATAGTCTTAGATTATCCTCATTTACGAATGTATCTTTTAGCAAAATATACTATTATGTTGTATTTTAACGATAAGCAAAGTGTTGGCAGTAAAATAATCCATGGTATGAACAAAATTATTTTTTTAGGAACAATGATTATTTATCTAATAGGTAATTATGCTTTTGGACAATGTGATGACTATCAAATTTATATGCAAGAAGTTGTTGATAATGCAGATGATGCAGAAGAATATGCAGAAGAAGCATATGACTATGCAAAGGAAGCTTACGATTCAGACAACTTAGATGATGCACAGTATTACGCAAAAAAAGCTATGGATGCTGCTGAGAATGCTCAAGATGAGGCAGGTGATTCTGAGGATGCCGCTATTAATGCTAACATCGCTGCTTCTTATTGTGATTGTTCTGATGGTGAAAATTATGCCAGTAATTCTGAGGATAACGCAGATGATGCAGAAGAATATGCGGAAGAAGCTTATGACTATGCAAAGAAAGCATATTATTCAGACAACTTAGATGACGCACAGTATTATGCAAAAAAAGCTATGGATGCTGCTGAGAATGCTCAAAATGAGTCAGATGACGCAGAAGATGAGGGAAGTAATGGTTTAGATTTTTGTAATTAACCAATAATTGTATAAGCGAGATGCTGGCATAAAAGCTGAATAAAAGAAGATTAAATGTCAAAAGAATTCGAAAAAGTAATTTACTCTTTCATTCATACATAAAACAGAAAACGATGACATCTAAGACATTAATTTTTATTGCATTAGCTTTCATTTTCATTTCTTCTAAAAGCAATGCGATGGATATATCGTCTCCAAAATCAGGAAACTTCGACATAGAAAAAGATCTATTATTAGCCCACTTTGATTGTAAAACTGATGTAGATGACCTTCAGACTGCTGCTGCATTAGCTACATTGTTGTCTGACATTAAATTTTCAAAGATAAATTATCATGCAGTTGCTGGTGCTTATGGCATTCAGGAAGGATTATATGTCCCGCCTAATGACTTATTTCAACTTGCATTTGGTGACAACTGGACAGATGCACATGAAAATAGAAAAAACGCTATTGATCGGGTTAAAGTGATTGCTAAAGCAACCCTCGAAAATCAAGGTGATATTTGGATTGCAGAAGCAGGCCAATCTGATTTTTCAGCAGAACTGATAAAAGCTATTCAGGCTGATTTACCAGATATGAATATTTCGCAGAGGATTCATATTGTACAACATAGTGATTGGAATGAAAAAGTAACATCGCCCTTATACTTGGATTTCGTAAAGAAAAACATTGATTATCATAAAATACCTGATGGTAATGCAGTTGGAAATGGAACTCCTGGATTTAGATCTCCTGAATATTCCAAGTGGAAAGATAAAATCAACGATTCTAAATTGATCGAGATATGGCAGCTGGCTATTCATTTATCAAACAAATATAATGGGAAAGAGGGACGATATAATAATGAGGCAATTGCTGCAGGCGGATTGGACTTCTCAGACCTCTCCGAAGTATGTTGGATTTTAGGATTACAAGATTTAAAAGATACGGAACATTTTTTCAATCTATGTTCTAATTAAACATATTACAATTATAATTTAAATGTTGGATAGATAGGCAAGAATTATAATTATTACTTGTTGACTTTAAAATATATACTGCTGCCAAACAAGCGGTCATAGCACATAGGCAGCATTTCTAAAAACAAAACGAAACATTACCTCTTTTTGAAAATCAATAATTTAAAAATATGATAACTCAGCGAATGAATGAGAGAGATAATCATTTTATCCCGCTTTCAGAGGTGATAATCCAAAACCAGAGAGGTGCATTACAAGAGATTGATAAAGAACTTCTTCTAAGGCAGAAATAATACGCTTAGAAGGGCAATAAAAAAATAACGAAAGCACAACAACGTATATAAGCCTTAAAACGGCTCATATACAAGAGAATAAAATTAAACGCTTTAAATACCGGCTCTAAACAAACCACCGGCAAATTCAACATTATTGAATGTAAAACGTGGCGCAGAAAAAATGGCTCGGCGATCCGATTCTGCCGAAAACGCTTATGTGAAACTAAATAATTAATTTCCAGATTTCCAATTAAAGACTTAAATCGTATCGAAAGGATTTTTAATTTTTGATAATTGAGAACTGCTTATCTGCGTGTAGAGAAGAGTTGTTTTAATATCTTTGTGTCCTAATAATTTCTGAATTAAGGAAATATCAGTCCCCTGCTCCAGCAGATGCGTTGCAAAAGAATGACGCAGCGAATGGACTGTAATCTTTTTACTAATATTGGTTTTAGCAATAGCGGACTTTAATATTGCCTGAATACTTCGTGCGGAGTAAAAATCTTTTGTTTGTCCTTCAAAAAGATATTTGTCCGGCTTATATATTTTGTAATATTCGCGCAACAAATAAAGCATTTTTTCGGATAAAGGAATATACCGGTCTCTCTTTCCTTTTGCCTGCACAATTTTAATCATCATCCGCTCGGAATCAATATCGGTTACTTTTAAATTTACCGCCTCGCTAATTCTCAATCCGCAGGAATAGATGAGCGAAATTATTGTTTTGTGTTTAAGATTTTTAATGTTGGATAGTATTTCTTTTACTTCATTAATATCAAGAACATCAGGAAGTTTTCTTTCTCTTCGATACTTTAACAAAAAATTGCTATGAAGTTTTTTACCCAGAATAATTTCGGAAAATAGTTTTACAGCCATTACTGAATTTTTGATGTGACTATATGAAAGATTTTTTTCTTTAAGATGAACGGCATAATTATATAAATCGTCTTGGGAAAAAGTTTCTTTTTTTACAAACATTTTGAAACTATCAACAGCCTTCGCGTAAGTATTTATGGTCTGAAAGGCATAATTTCTTAATGAGAGGACTTCCCGAAACAGTTTTATTTTATCATTATTCATTCGTAATAACGATTAATTTAATAGACTATCCGCAGTAAATATATAAAATATATTTTAATTTTGTATTATTGCGGTAAATAATGAGTTGTTGTGTCATATTTCTACGCTTAGGTTATTATGAAAAGAATATTTATTTGCTGTTTATTTATTGGAATATTTGGAATTAGTTATGGTCAGGATATTATCAGTCAGGCGGATAGTTTAAAAAATGCAGGATTACTTGTGCCAGCATTGGAAAAATATAGCATAGCATTCGCTCAAAACCCTTCTCCTGAAAATTCGTATCAAATGGCTTCAGTTTGTGCACTTCTGTGGACATCTACAATGAGAGATACCGCATTCTATTTTTTAAATTGTGCACTCCAAAATGACTCAACACTGGAAGCACTATATGATCCTGATTATTTAAGCCTTATTGATGATCAAAGATGGGGAAAAATTGAAGATTCTCAGTTCAGAAAATATGAGGCCAAAAATGCGCCTATCGGAAATAAACTTTTTGCGCGCGAACTATTTAGAATGATTATCAAAGACCAGGGTTTTATGTATGTAGGAAACATTGAAAGAGGAAAGTACATGCAAAATGGCGGGTATTTTAGCTCACCTGCAATCTTTCCAATTCTTGCCATGGAAGAAAAAAATAAGATGGAAAATGAAAAAAAACTATTTGAACTTCTGGATATGTACGGCTGGCCAACTGCCTCTTCAGTGACCGAATATGCAGCAGCTGGTGCAGCTCTTATTATTAATCACACTAACCACGAGATTAGATCCAAGTATTTTCCTATGCTAGAAAAAGCTTTTAAAGAAGGTGAGGCGCAACCACTACGATATGCTAAGATGAGAGATCGTCTGTTGGTAGAAGAGGGGAAAGAACAACTATATGGAACCCAATGGAAATTCGAAAATTCAAAACGTGTGCCACAACCAATTAAAGAACCCGAACATGTGGACAAACGAAGATCTGAAATAGGATTAGGACCTTTAAGTGTCTATTTGAAAGAAAGATTTGATATTGAATGGAATATTAAACAGGAAAAATAATTTTTTTCTCAATTCATCGATAACTACTTATTATTAGAACTGCAAAATGTAATTGATTAAATCGTAAGAAAAATATTAAGAATAAATACGCCACACAACAACATATATAAAAAATAGCGGTTTAATCACTTAAACGAAACAAAATGAACAAATTAAAGGTCTGATATAATCCGAAAAGTTAGTGTGTGAAAACCGCTACTTTTCATATACCAACCGTTGTGCGTAATGAAAATCTGCGCAAAGCAAACAGCGCATACACTTACCGTTAGAAATAATACAAACAATATGACATTAATATACAATTTGATAATCGTAGTATTATCCTGGATTATTATATATCTAATCGAAAAAAGAAATATTTTTAAAACCTGGATAGAACCAATTGAAATACGCATTAAAGAATTCCTGAAAGGATTCTCCCTAATGGCATTTTTGTGTGTTATTACGCAACTATTCCTATCGGAAATAAGCAATACAACCTGGATATTATCTAACGAGTTGAGTTTAGATAAACTATTTTCATCATTCTATTATGATATAAATTCTGTTCTCTTTGAAGAGTTATTATTCAGAGGAGTATTACTTTATTTGCTGATTAAAACATTTAATATGCAAACAGGCATAATTTTATCATCAATAGCTTTTGGAATCTATCATTGGTTTACGGGGGGCGTGTTTGGTAATCCGTCTGCGATGATTGTTGTTTTTATCGTAACAGGATTTATGGGATACGTATTTGCCTTTGCGTATGCCAAAACAAAATCATTAATTTTACCTTTTGGTTTGCATCTGGGATGGAATTTAATAAATCATAATGTTTTTTCAAATGGTCCAAACGGTGTTATGTTATTACGGGTAAATGAACAACCTGACATGTCAGATACCTATCAATTAATTTCATTTGGATTCTATTTGCTTGTAGCAGTAACGGCTTTTATTTTTGTAAATTCCAAATATATAATTAAACAACGAAGTTCTACAGCCAATAACCTATCTTAAAATTGGCGGTATAAAAGATTAAACGGAAAATAAACTCTTTATAAAAAGTTTCAAAAACACTATCCTTAAAAAAATATGAATAAGAAAAAAATAAAACAAATCATTAGAATTTTATTGCTTAGCGGAACAATTATCTCTTTATATTTTGTTCCCTGGCCAATAGTAACAGCATGGATAGCGCCATTACCGGCCACAGTCCAGGAACAAGTAAATAAAGGGACTGATTACGGGTTTGATGGAATTGTTGTCTATGTGGATATAGAAGGCGAACAACCTTTATTTTATTCTGCCGGTTATAAAAACAAAGAAAACAAAATACCCGCCGATCCTCACTCGTTGTTCAAAATAGCCAGTGTAGGTAAGTTATATAACGCCCTGGCTATTGCAAAACTTGTAAGAAACGGTCAGCTTTCGCTAGATAAAACACTGGCTTATTACTTACCTGAACTGAAAGGAAGAATTGAAAATGCCAATGAAATTACATTGAAAATGATGGTTCAGCATCGCAGCGGAATTCCCAATTACACAGACACTTATAATTATTGGGCAGCTCCTAAAAAAAACGATGATGAAAAACTTGCTTTGATTCTTGATTTGCCTGCAAATTTTGAACCAGACAAAGACTATGAATACTCCAACACTAACTACTTATTGCTCGGAAGAATTATGGACAGAACGCTGGGATATAATCATTACCAATATATAAAGGAAGAAATTTTAACACCGCTTAACCTAAACAATACTTATGGCTCCATTCATGAAGTAGACATGGAAGATGTTATGAGCGGTTACTATGTTGGTTATAAAGCCGATTTAAAAACAAATTATATTGGTTCGATGTTGGCTACGGCAGAGGATTTGGGCAAGTTCATAAGAGCTTTAAATGACGGCTCCGTATTTAAAGATAAAAAGGAACAGGAAATTTATTCCTCGATTTATAGGTTTGAACATACGGGCTTAATTCCCGGCTACCAAACGATTGCTGAATATCACAAAGATATAGACGCTGTTGTAATTCAATTTACAAATACTGTCGACTTCGAGGGATACAACTGGAATTTATCTGAAGTTTTATACAGCCGTATTGTTAAAATACTGAGAAGGGAAAAATAATTTAAAGAGACTGTAAAATAATTTGTGTAAATGGATTTTAGAGTTAATTAAAATCATCAAATCTATCTTCAAAATAGATTGAAAAATTAGAAAGAACAACAGGCCAATTTCTTATCGGCATAGTCCATTTTTTGGATAAATCTCTGTAAGCAAGATATAACATTTTCTTGAGAGCATCGTCGTTCGGGAAAAGGGATCTGGATTTGGTTACTTTTCTGAACTGGCGATGCACTGCCTCAACAGCATTTGTAGTGTAAATTATGGTTCTGATCTCTTCGGGATATTTGAAAAAAGTTGCCAGGTTATCCCAGTTCTTCCTCCAGGATTTTATTGCAAGAATATATTTGCTTCCCCAATTCTCATCGAGTTTATCAAGGTTATTCAGCGCCGCTTCTTCTGTAGGGGCTTTATAAACTTCTTTTAATTCCTTCATAAATTGCTTCTGATCTTTCGAAGCAACATACTTCAAGGTGTTTCTGACTTGCCTGATGCAAGCAGGTCTGATGAATAACACAGAGTTGGATCTCTGTCTTAGGAAAAACAGAATTTATTGCTTCGGGAAATCCTTTCAGTCCGTCAATACAGGCAATGAAGATATCTTCTACTCCGCGGTTCTTTAACTCGGTTAATACATTCAGCCAGAAGTTTGCTCCTTCTGCCTCACCGATCCACAGACCAAGTAAATCTTTTTGTCCTTCAACATTTACGGCTAAGCAAGTATAAGCTGCTTTAGATATGACTTTTTTTGACTCATTCCTGATCTTGTAATGTATTGCATCAAAGAAAACTATCGGATATATCTTCTCCAGCGGTCTTTGCTGCCATTCTTCGGCAAGATGGACTATTTTACCCGTAATATTCGATACAAGAGTAGGACTGATATCTATTCCATAAATCTCTGTAATGTGAGTCTGGATATCGCGGGTTGTCATTCCTTTGGCATACATGGAGATGATCTTTTCTTCTATCGGGCCGATTGTCCTTTCATACTTCTTGACAATGACAGGATCAAATTCTCCGTTGCGATCCCGGGGAATTGAAAGTTCAATCTCCCCATTATCGTTTTTTAGAGTTTTGTGAGTTTTCCCATTTCTGCTGTTTCCGCTGTTTTTACCGGATGGAGAATATCTCTCATATCCCAGATGTTCGGTAAGTTCGCTTTCCAGCATCTGCTCGAGAGATTTTGCGATGAGCTTCTTTATTGCTCCTTCTTTGCCCATCAAATCATCGTAGTTTTTTGCTTTGGAGAGATCAGCTTTTAGCTGCTCGATCATTTTGGGAGTTAGTTCCATTTTGCGCTCCTTTCAATGGTTAATGAAATTGTGAATTTTATCCGACCTATGCAAGTCAGAAATTCAATGAAGCTAAGCTGCGTTCGGCTACGCCTCACTTCGCTTAGCTTCAAACATTACTTTAACCATTTACACAAAAATATTTACACTCCCAATTTAAAACAATATAGCCGAAA
>CAWGET010000001.1:0-604234 GCA_963821715.1 uncultured Melioribacteraceae bacterium | reverse complement strand
CAACCTCCCGCCAAGTCGGGACAAGCCCTCTCAAGAGGGGATTTTTTTATGATTATGCTTACTGCTTCAACCAGCTTTTCCTATTGGCATTAAAAAAATCATCCGAAAATAATTTATGGAATGTGAGCGTTAAGAAGGAACTATCCTGTAAGAGTTCCGAAGTGAACGAACTGGATTCTTTAGCGGAATGAAGTATATTAGCGCAGAGCAGTCTGGAATCTTTTATCTTTCGGTTCTTTTCTGTCCGCCGCAGGAGGGTCAAGCTTGCCCCGATGCATTTTATGGGGGGAAAAGAACGTAGTAAAGTCTTTTTTTGAATATTTGATTTCCCGATGCAATCGGAGAAGAAAAGACGTTTCAGGAAAACTTGCCTGTGCAAGCAGGTCTGTTTGAGATCGTTCTCTAAAATCTCTGGATTCTCCAATACCATCGGGAGAAAAGAATCATAAACCAATAAATTGGTTGAGAATTATCTTTGTTTCCCGGTTACCCACAGCTGAAGCAGTGGGCTAAAGACCAGAATAACCAACAGTCATCCTAAACGAGCTGAGATTAGATTCCGAAACTTCTCCTTTAGATTAGCGCAGACTAATAGTTTGCGCTTCTATATTTCCCATAAAATAGTCATAATAGAATCATATCCGGGCATGTAAAAATTTTGTTCAATCATATAAAAATCTTTTTTTAAATTATAATCCTCCCAAAACCAGGCGTCGGCTAAAACCTCCTCAGGTTCATCATGAATAATTGACTGGCTCTCCCCTTTCCCCCTTTTTTTGAAAATATCGAAGGCATAAGAATTTGAATTTACTTTGTATCCGTTTGGGATCCAGGTAAACGGGAAATATTTATTTATGCGACTCCACTGCACAATTCCGTTTTCTGCTCATTATTACAGCCATGGGAGACTGTCCGATCTCGGCATACCTTAAAGCCGCGGCAGAAAGGGATACACCGAAATATGAAGCCGTTTCTTTAAGCAGATCAATATTTAACTTTTTCCCTTTTGTAAAATCGGTGAACCATTCACTCTTCATTAAAAATTCGGCTGCAAATTCGTTAGCCGCTCTTTCCCGTCCCCCAACGGAATAGAAATTTGTTAAATTGTCAAAATTTGTCTTTATACCTGCTCCTCTTTCATTAAAAAAATGCCCCATTTCATGGGCAATCACAAACCGCTTCTGCGTCAGTTCTTTTATCTCTTTTTTTATTGTTATTACACCGGTACTCTCATTAAAAGAAATCCTTCCCAAAGCGTTTGTCATACCTTCTTCCTGAACGATCAGCCCTTCAGCGTTCGCAATTTCTTCTATCGAATGCTCTTCCGGTTTTTCGAAGCAATAATCGTCTAGCAGTTTCCTTGCGTTTGCTTTAGCGAGCACTATTTATTTCCCTCCCAAAAAAATGATCGATATTAACCTTTAGTTCTGTTTCTCTATAAATTTTTAGTACTTTTAATTTTTATTTATCCGTTTGCTTTTGTAAAAAAGTAAGTATCAAAATTTTCTCCGCGTCTGAAAGAAGTGCTTCATAATCCTTTCCTTCGTTCTCATCTAATTTTCTGTGCGCGTAAACAAGCTCGGGTTCGTTTTGCGGCAGAAACAATTCTCCGTTTTTAACTCTATTATAAAATTCATCATAAGTGTTTTTGATTTCTTTCCCTTTTTCCAGTTTAATTTCGGCTTTTTTCTTTTTCAATAATTTTTGAAATTTTTCCATTATTTTTTCCTCGTTTATTCCCGCCCATTCCAGATATTCTTCTATGCTTTCATCGGTATCATCCTGGGGATTTAAATATAGATCCATAAGCTGATTTTTTGATAAATCGCTCATAACGCCTCCATTCATTTTTTTTATAAACTTTTTTTTACGCAGCAGTATTCAAGAAATGTTTCTGTCAAAATATTCAGCGATAGGTATCTGAAGTTTCATCTTGATTCTCCTCCGAAGCTCGTAGATCCTGTTAACGGACATATTCAAAGCTTTGGCGGTTTCTTCAGCACTTCCTCCTTTAAGCGTCTCTTCCAGAACAAAATAGCATTCAATTTCCCCTTCCTTTTCCAATTTGGAAAAACATAGACGTGTTAGTTCTGTATAATCTTGTTCCCTTAAAATACTTTCCAGTGGAAGATTATGATTTTTATCGATATGATAATCCTCCTCGTCCGCTTGATAATCGCAGGAAAGCCTGTAAGAAACAGGCATTTTCTCTTCTTTCTTCAGAAGATTTGAGATTTCGCTTCTTAAGCAATGATAGATGAAAACGTCTAAATTGACTTTATCCATATCCCAATACCTTTTTCCGTTGATTATTTTTTCAATTATTTGGGATACCATATCATCCGCTTCAATATGCCTTGCAGTACCGGATTTTCTCATAACTCGAATAAGTTTATGCGCCATAGTGGTCCATTTCCGGTACCTTTGCGGTTCTCTTTCCAATAACTCTTGGAAGAAATTGATTCTTTTTTCCTTTAACTCGATTTCATGGGAATTCATTCCGCCTTTCTCTTTTGTTGAATAAAAGTTCTACTTATATATACTCTTTTTTAGAAGGTTTTTGTATTTCATCATTTTATTTAGAATCATAAAATTTATTCTACTCCGGATTCTTTTCCAGGTGAGCTTATCATTTTAAATACTCTATTTTTTATTCATTTTGGAAACGTGAATGTGTATACAAAAAAATAATCAATCAGAGTATTTAAAGCTATAGATGTAAAATTAAATTTAGAGGAAAGCAAATGATGTATTCTACCGGAGGTCTTATCCTTCGCTTATCCTTCGTATCTGCAGGTCATGACGTAAAGGGTAAATTTTATATAAGGGATCGGCGCCCTCCTTAATATAAAACGGCTTTTTAACTATTTATTTAAAAATGAATTTCTTAAAAAAATAAAGGAAGTATAACCATGGCAACGCTAAATAAATCAGTGCTTGGTAAAGTAACAGGACAATTAGGCGATATTGTTTTTCGTCAAAGAAACGGTAAAAACTATATCTCTATGAGTCCGAAAACGCCAATAGCCTCAAGTCCCGCTCAATTGCGGAGGATGAGATTCTTCAAATTATGCGCCCAATTATCAAAAGCGATATACGCGGATGCAGATCTTGTAAACATATGGAAGATTTATTCTCCCGTTAATTTATCGGCGTTTAATTATATGATCAAGATAAATTATCCCTGCGTAGAAGAGAACAATTTATCGGACTTGGTAAAATTAACGCCGGAAGTCGGGTTTGGAATTAACGCGACAAGTGTGAATATTGCCGAAACAGGTATCTCCGCGGAAATAGCGGCAATAGGAAACATAACCGATGTTGATCCGGTAATCGAGAAGAAGGTACAGTTGGTATCGGTACTCTATCTAAACAATCCTTTAGACGAAGCGATGGAAAAGAATGCTTTTATTACATCAGTTTCGGAAAAACAGGATCTTATTCTTGATACGGCTTTAACTTTCAATAACACTTATTCAAGTCAGCAGCAGCTGATTTACAACAACTATCAAAATCGAAAAGGATTTTTAATATTGCTTACATTTGATGAAGATAATGTAGCTGTAAACTTTTCGAATACTTTTTTAGTCTGATTGATACTGCCCTCTATTTGCCAAGAATGGAGGGCTTTTTTTATTTAAATTGATGATAAGAAAATGATTTCGCGTCGATCCTCTAAACGTCATCCTGAACGAGCGTAAGCGAAGTTGCACAGTATTCCTGCCTAAATAGAAACGTCATCCTGAACGAGCGCGAGCGAAGGGAAGTATCTCCTTTTAGAAGAGGTGAGATTATTCATTAAACACACCCCCAACCTCCCGCCAAGTCGGGACAAGCCCTCTCAAGAGGGGATTTTTTTTGTTGATTCGGATTGCTCTTTAAAACTTATGCTTTACGACCTTTATTTCCGACCTAAAAATATCAGCGTAAAGAAAATTTATGAAGTTATGCTGTTTCAGGAAAACTTGCCTGTGCAAGCAGGTCTGTCTGAGATCTGATTTTTAGATCGAGTTTATTTTTCCGCGGCAGAACGGAATGAATTTTTAGCGTCCGATATTTTTCAGTCTTGCCTGTCCCGACTGTTTTTTATCCTGCCTGCAGCAGGCAGGCGGGGAACTTTTGGTTCTTTTCTTCCTGTCCGCCGCAGGAGGGTCAAGCCTGTCCCGATGCATTTTATCGGGGAGAAAAGAACGTAGTAAAGTTTTTTTTGAATATTTGATTTCCCGATGCAATCGGAGAAGAAAAGAACATTCAGAAAAATTAATTGGGCTAAAGCCCGTTTTGATTTGCAGGCTCTGTTTTCTCCAGCCTAAAGGCTGGAGTTAATAAAATAATTAATTTATGATACAAGGTTTGTATGAAATCGTTAAATCCCAAATGAAGCAGAGAGATATCACTTTTGATACTTACTGCTCACGATTTATCTCTTCATCAACACACCCCAACCTCCCGCCAAGTCGGGACAAGCCCTCTCAAGAGGGGATTTTTTTTACCGTTTACTGCTTACTGCCAAACGCTTTTCCTATTGGCATTAAAAAAATCATCGAAAAGTAATTTATGGAATGGAGCGTTAAGAAGGGAATCCTGTAAGAGTTCCGAAGGAACGAACTGGATTCACTTTAGCGGAATGAAGTAAATTGCAGATGATTTTTTTGCAGCCTTGATCTTTTGGTTCTTTTCTATCAAGAGAAAAGAACGTAGTAAAGTTTTAGTTTTGAATTTTGATTTCCCGATGCTCGGAGAAGAAACGTCAAATTAATGAGCTATAGCATGTGTTTGCTTTCGCAGGCATCAGTTTCTCCAGCCTAAAGGCTGAGAACTGTTACTCAAATACTTAACTTTTACTTTGCTTGTATTAAATCATCAAATCCCAAATGAATCAGATAGATATCACTTATTGATTCTTACTGCTCACGATTTATCGCTACATAATACACCACTAACCTCGCGCTAATCGGACAAGCCCTCTCAAGATGGGACTCTTTTTAGTGAGATCCTTCACACATTCTCTAAGCTAGTTATGCTTCATGATTGCGGCTAAACTAACGTGTTTACGTGCTTAACACCCCCAACCTCCCGTCAAGTCGGGATTAAGCCCTCTCTAAAGTAGCGGATTAATTTGATTACCGTTGACTCGCCGGAATGACGGCAGTAGTTTTTCCTTCCGACATAAAAATATCAGCGTAAAGAAAATTTATGAAGTTCCGCTGTTTCAGGAAAACTTGCCTGTGCAAGCAGGTCTGTCTGAGATCGTATCTGATCGAGTTTATTTTCCGCGGCGGAACGGAATAAATTTTTAGCGTCCGATATTTTTCAGTCTTGCCTGTCCCGACTGTTTTTTATCCTGCCTGCAGCAGGCAGGCGGGGAACTTTTGGTTCTTTTCTTCCTGTCCGCCGCAGGAGGGTCAAGCCTGCCCCGATGCATTTTATCGGGGGGAAAAGAACGTTGTAAAAAATTAAACATTGAGAATAATGGAATATGTTTAACAAAAACCTCTCAAATTTGCCTGCTCTTTAATGTATTTATACGTTTTTTTCATCTCATCAAAAGCAGTAAAAGCTAAACCCAGCGCATCAATTACTTCATCAATATTTCCCGGATATTCGTGCGTAAGACTATTTCTTAATTTTCTATATTCCACCCATTGTCCTGTCCGCTCAATTACTCCTATTCTCTCTAAATTATTCAGGACATCTAAAAGCGGCATTCCGTGTTTATATTCCTGGAGCAGCTGGAGATAAACAGGAAAAAGTTTTTCTCCCATTTTATCTTGTATTTTAATAAAGCGGTAAATGAATGAATCGATTTTAGCTACTAATTCTTTATTTTCAAAATTTTTTTCTTCTAAAGGAACATACTCCAGGATGTCGGGAAGAATGTCGTCTATCCGCTTATAATGCAAATCGAGTTCTTCAAAAATATCAGTTATTTTCAAATTAATACTCCCTCTTCCTGTGCAATCCGGAAGATCTTTTTATTTATCCCCCCGGATTGAACTACCAAATCAACCTTCTGCTCTCCCAATTTCAATTCAAAATCTCTCAGAAATTTAATTTTTGCTTCTAAAATTCCATCCTTTTTGCTTGTTTGAATATAAATATCGATATCTCCCCCTTTACGTGATGAATCAGCTCTTGATCCAAAAATCATAACATAATCAGAATTGAAATATTTTAGTGCCAGAGTTTTAATCGTCTTGATGTATTCCTCTGATAACCTTACTTTTTTTGTTCTATCTTTCATCTTAGATTTTACTACCGCGCTTTTCATTTTTAAATCATTCGAATATAATAGATTAAAAATAATAAAATAATAAATCATATTCTTCACAATGAGTTGTCACACAAACTAAGGTGAGATTCTTCACTTCCTTCAGAATGACAAACGAGAGTATAAATTGCTATTGTTTTTTCTACGTCTTAAAAATATCAGCGTAAACAAAATTTATGAAGTTATGTCGTTTCAGGAAAACTTGCCTCTGCAAGCAGGTCTGTTTGAGATCGTTATCTGATCGAGTTTTTTTCCGTAGCGGAACGGAATAATTTTTAGCGTTAGATATTTTTCAGTCTTGCCTGTCCCGACTGTTTTTTATCCTGCCTGCAGCAGGCAGGCGGGGAATCTTTTGGTTCTTTTCTTCCTGTCCGCCGCAGGAGGGTCAAGCCTGTCCCGATGCATTTTATCGGGGGGAAAAGAACGTAGTAAAGTTTTTTTTGAATATTTGATTTCCCGATGCAATCGGAGAAGAAAAGAACAAATTAATTGGGCTAAAGCCTGTTTTGATTTGCAGGCTCTGTTTTCTCCAGCCTAAAGGCTGGAGTTAATAAAATAATTAATTTATGATACAAGGTTTATATTAAATCGTTAAATCCCAAATGAAGCAGAGAGATATCACTTTTAATACTTACTGCTCACGATTTATCTCTTCACCAACACACCCCAACCTCCCGCCAAGTCGGGACAAGCCCTCTCAAGAGGGGATTTTTTTTACCGTTTACTGCTTACTGCCAAACGCTTTTCCTATTGGCATTAAAAAAATCATCGAAAAGTAATTTATGGAATGGAGCGTTAAGAAGTGAATCCTGTAAGAGTTCCGAAGGAACGAACTGGATTCACTTTAGCGGAATGAAGTAAATTGCAGATGATTTTTTTGCAGCCTTGCCTGTCCCGCTTTTTTTTAGCCTGCCTGCTGCAGGCAGGCGGGAATCTTTTGGTTCTTTTCCCTGTCCGCCGCAGGAGGGTCAAGCCTGTCCCGATGCATTTTATCGGGGGGAAAAGAACGTAGTAAAGTTTTTTTTGAATATTTGATTTCCCGATGCAATCGGAGAAGAAAAGAACAAATTAATTGGGCTAAAGCCCGTTTTGATTTGCAGGCTCTGTTTTCTCCAGCCTAAAGGCTGGAGTTAATAAAATAATTAATTTATGATACAAGGTTTGTATGAAATCGTTAAATCCCAAATGAAGCAGAGAGATATCACTTTTGATACTTACTGCTCACGATTTATCTCTGCATCAACACACCCCAACCTCCCGCCAAGTCGGGACAAGCCCTCTCAAGAGGGGATTTTTTTTACCGTTTACTGCTTACTGCCAAACGCTTTTCCTATTGGCATTAAAAAAATCATCGAAAAGTAATTTATGGAATGGAGCGTTAAGAAGGGAATCCTGTAAGAGTTCCGAAGGAACGAACTGGATTCACTTTAGCGGAATGAAGTAAATTGCAGATGATTTTTTTGCAGCCTTGCCTGTCCCGCTTTTTTTTAGCCTGCCTGCTGCAGGCAGGCGGGAATCTTTTGGTTCTTTTCTACCTGTCCGCCGCAGGAGGGTCAAGCCTGTCCCGATGTATTTTATCGGGGGGAAAAGAACGTAGTAAAGTCTTATTTTTGAATATTTGATTTCCCGATGCAATCGGGAGAAGAAAAGAACGAGTTTCAGGAAAACTTGCCTGTGCAAGCAGGTCTGTTTGAGATCGTTCTCTCAAAATCTCTGGATTCTCCAATAAACCATCGGGAGTAAATGAATTTCATAAACCAATAAATTGGTTGAGAATTATCTTTGTTTCCCTGTTACCCACAGCTGAAGCAGTGGGCTAAAAGACCAGAATAACCAACAGTCATCCTAAACGAGCTGAGATTAGATTCCGAAACTTCTCCTTTAGATTAGCGCAGACTAATAGTTTGCGCTTCTATATTTCCCATAAAATAGTCATAATAGAATCATATCCGGGCATGTAGAAATTCTGTTCAATCATATAAAAATCTTTTTTAAAATTATAATCCTCCCAAAACCAGGCGTCGGCTAAAACCTCCTCAGGTTCATCATGAATAATTGACTGGCTCTCCCCTTTCCCCCTTTTTTTGAAAATATCGAAGGCATAAGAATTTGAATTTACTTTGTATCCGTTCGGGATCCAAGTAAACGGGAAATATTTATTTATGCGACTCCACTGCACAATTCCGTTTTTGCTCATTATTACAGCCATGGGAGACTCTCCGATCTCGGCATACCTTAAAGCCGCGGCAGAAAGGGATACACCGAAATATGAAGCCGTTTCTTTAAGCAGATCAATATTTAACTTTTTCCCTTTTGTAAAATCGGTGAACCATTCACTCTTCATTAAAAATTCGGCTGCAAATTCGTTAGCCGCTCTTTCCCGTCCCCCAACGGAATAGAAATTTGTTAAATTGTCAAAATTTGTCTTTATACCTGCTCCTCTTTCATTAAAAAAATGCCCCATTTCATGGGCAATTGTAAAACGCTTCTGCGATACTTCTTTTATATCCTTCTTAATTGTAATAACGCCGCTTCCGTTTGAAAATGTGATTCTGCCGATAGCTCCGCTCATCTCGTCTTCCCGGATAATCAGTTTTTCCGCATTTGCTATAGCCTCTATCTCCAGTTCTGTAGGATTATCAACGGCATATTTTTCCAGCAGGATTCTCGCGTGTGATTTTGGCAGCATAATTTTTCCTTAACTCTATTAAATTAATCCCTTAGATTCCATTAATTTAAGTATTTTCATCTTCTCTATATCATCCAGCAGTTTATCGGAATCTTCCCCAGCCGAGTCTTCAAGTTTTCTGAAAGCGCCCGCGAGAGCAGGTTCTTCTTTACTCAAATTTATTTCCCCCGTTTTAACCTTCTCCTGGAATGATATAAAATAATTTTTGAACTTTTTTCCCTTTTCAAGCAGCAGCGTAGCCCTGCTTTTCTTTAATAATTTTTCAAATCTTCTGTTTAATTCATCAATATTGTATCCTTCTTCGTATAAGTATTCCGCTACGGATTCCTTCGTTTCATTTTCAGGATCCAAAAAAAAGTCAAGTAAAGCATTGTTTAAAAATGTTTTCATGGCTGCCTCCCTCCCGGTGGTAACTTCTTGTTTTGTTTTATTGTGTGGAGAAAAAATTCTTTACGATAGAAAATCTTTATAGACGCCGTTAAGCCTTCTTCTTATTCTTTTTTTTGCGGCTTCCACTTTTGAAACTTCATATACCTAATTCTTCGGCGATACTTTTGTTTTGATTTCCTTTCAGAATTTCATAAAAAATAAGGTAAGCTTCTTCGTCGTCTTCTAATTCTTTATAGCATACTTTCCTCTAACTCTTTAAAATCCATCTCCTCATTAATTTCATCCAGACTTATATAATGATTATTATCCATAAATGAATTTTCTTCATCATTTTCATTCTTAATATCATCAGCTCTTACAAATTTAGATTCTCGTTTAATCAAATTGCTGAACTTGCTGCGTATGTTCTTATACATAAACGTGTTCAAATCAACTCTTTCCCTGTCCCAGGTCCGCTTTCCGCAGATAGTATCTGTTATAAGATCACTAACCAATTCTTCAGGTGATGTTCCCCCTGTAAATTTGGCAGCGCTTTTCATCAATTTATGAGTGTACGCGATCCAATTCAAATAATCGGTTTTTTTGTTTTTTCTGATACTTTCAAAAACTTCCAGTATTTCGTCGGCTTTATCAAGATTGTAAGAACTCATCCCCTTTCCTTTTTAGTTTCTAATTGTTCTACTCTATAATACTCCCCAAATCCAAAATTTTGCCATCGGGAGCCCGGCGTCAAAATATACAAATAAAAGAGTATTTAAAGATAAAGATTGATTAAAAAAAGAAATAGGAAAGCAAATGATGTATTCTACCGGAGGTCTTATCCTTCGCTTATCCTTCGTATCTGCAGGTCATGACGTAAAGGGTAAATTTTATATAAGGGATCGGCGCCCTCCTTAATATAAAACGGCTTTTTAACTATTTATTTAAAAATGAATTTCTTAAAAAAATAAAGGAAGTATAACCATGGCAACGCTAAATAAATCAGTGCTTGGTAAAGTAACAGGACAATTAGGCGATATTGTTTTTCGTCAAAGAAACGGTAAAAACTATATCTCTATGAGTCCGAAAACGCCAATAGCCTCAAGTCCCGCTCAATTGCGGAGGATGAGATTCTTCAAATTATGCGCCCAATTATCAAAAGCGATATACGCGGATGCAGATCTTGTAAACATATGGAAGATTTATTCTCCCGTTAATTTATCGGCGTTTAATTATATGATCAAGATAAATTATCCCTGCGTAGAAGAGAACAATTTATCGGACTTGGTAAAATTAACGCCGGAAGTCGGGTTTGGAATTAACGCGACAAGTGTGAATATTGCCGAAACAGGTATCTCCGCGGAAATAGCGGCAATAGGAAACACAACCGATGTTGATCCGGTAATCGAGAAGAAGGTACAGTTGGTATCGGTACTCTATCTAAACAATCCTTTAGACGAAGCGATGGAAAAGAATGCTTTTATTACATCAGTTTCGGAAAAACAGGATCTTATTCTTGATACGGCTTTAACTTTCAATAACACTTATTCAAGTCAGCAGCAGCTGATTTACAACAACTATCAAAATCGAAAAGGATTTTTAATATTGCTTACATTTGATGAAGATAATGTAGCTGTAAACTTTTCGAATACTTTTTTAGTCTGATTGATACTGCCCTCTATTTGCCAAGAATGGAGGGCTTTTTTTATTTAAATTGATGATAAGAAAATGATTTCGCATCGATCCTCTAAACGTCATCCTGAACGAGCGTAAGCGAAGTGAAGTATCTCCCGCCTAAATAGAAACGTCATCCTGAACGAGCGCGAGCGAAGGGAAGTATCTCCTTTTAGAAGAGGTGAGATTATTCATTAAACACACCCCCAACCTCCCGCCAAGTCGGGACAAGCCCTCTCAAGAGGGGATTTTTTTTGTTGATTCGGATTGCTCTTTAAAACTTATGCTTTACGACCTTTATTTCCGACCTAAAAATATCAGCGTAAAGAAAATTTATGAAGTTCCGCTGTTTCAGGAAAACTTGCCTGTGCAAGCAGGTCTGTCTGAGATCTGATTTTTTGATCGAGTTTATTTTCCGCGGCAGAACGAAATAAATTTTTAGCGTCAGATATTTTTCAGTCTTGATCTTTTGGTTCTTTTCTATCAAGAGAAAAGAACGTAGTAAAGTCTTTGTTTTGATATTTTTCCCTATCCAATCGGAGACAGAAAAAGAACAGTAGAAGTAATTCTTCCGCAGGCGAAGATCTCCGTATAGTTGAAATTTTGCTTACTCTGCTTTTCTTCAGCCTGAAAAGCAGCAAAAGACTTTATAAACATAATTGGTGTTATGACACTAATTTTGTGCTAAAGTTAAACCCCACTAATTCGAAGCATCGACGCTATTACTTTTTATACTTACTGCTTACGATTTATCGGCTTACACTTCATTACGACACCCCCAACCTCCCGCCAAGTCGGGACAAGCCCTCTCAAGAGGGATTTTTTTTACCGATTAGACTGCTTACTGCGCAATACGCTTTTCCTATCCGACCTAAAAATATCAGCGTAAAGAAATTTATGAAGTTCCGCTGTTTCAGGAAAACTTGCCTGTGCAAGCAGGTCTGTCTGAGATCGTTTTTTGATCGAGTTTATTTTCCGCGGCAGAACGGAATAAATTTTTAGCGTTCGATATTTTTCAGTCTTGCCTGTCCCGACTGTTTTTTATCCTGCCTGCAGCAGGCAGGCGGGGAACTTTTGGTTCTTTTCTTCCTGTCCGCCGCAGGAGGGTCAAGCCTGCCCCGATGCATTTTATCGGGGGGAAAAGAACGTTGTAAAAAATTAAACATTGAGAATAATGGAATATGTTTAACAAAAACCTCTCAAATTTGCCTGCTCTTTAATGTATTTATACGTTTTTTTCATCTCATCAAAAGCAGTAAAAGCTAAACCCAGCGCATCAATTACTTCATCAATATTTCCCGGATATTCGTGCGTAAGACTATTTCTTAATTTTCTATATTCCACCCATTGTCCTGTCCGCTCAATTACTCCTATTCTCTCTAAATTATTCAGGACATCTAAAAGCGGCATTCCGTGTTTATATTCCTGGAGCAGCTGGAGATAAACAGGAAAAAGTTTTTCTCCCATTTTATCTTGTATTTTAATAAAGCGGTAAATGAATGAATCGATTTTAGCTACTAATTCTTTATTTTCAAAATTTTTTTCTTCTAAAGGAACATACTCCAGGATGTCGGGAAGAATGTCGTCTATCCGCTTATAATGCAAATCGAGTTCTTCAAAAATATCAGTTATTTTCAAATTAATACTCCCTCTTCCTGTGCAATCCGGAAGATCTTTTTATTTATCCCCCCGGATTGAACTACCAAATCAACCTTCTGCTCTCCCAATTTCAATTCAAAATCTCTCAGAAATTTAATTTTTGCTTCTAAAATTCCATCCTTTTTGCTTGTTTGAATATAAATATCGATATCTCCCCCTTTACGTGATGAATCAGCTCTTGATCCAAAAATCATAACATAATCAGAATTGAAATATTTTAGTGCCAGAGTTTTAATCGTCTTGATGTATTCCGCTGATAACCTTACTTTTTTTGTTCTATCTTTCATTTTAGATTTTATTACCGCGCTTTTCATTTTTAAATCATTCGAATATAATAGATTAAAAATAATAAAATAATAAATCATATTCTTCACAATGAGTTGTCACACAAACTAAGGTGAGATTCTTCACTTCCTTCAGAATGACAAACGGGAGTATAAATTGCTATTGTTTTTTCTACGTCTTAAAAATATCAGCGTAAACAAAATTTATGAAGTTATGTCGTTTCAGGAAAACTTGCCTCTGCAAGCAGGTCTGTTTGAGATCGTTATCTGATCGAGTTTTTTTCCGCAGCGGAACGGAATAATTTTTAGCGTTAGATATTTTTCAGTCTTGCCTGTCCCGACTGTTTTTTATCCTGCCTGCAGCAGGCAGGCGGGGAACTTTTGGTTCCACGATGCATTTTATCGTGGAGAAGAGAAGGATAAACCAATAAATTGGTTCAGAATAAATTGTTTCTTTTATAACCCACAGCTGAAGCAGTGGGCTAAAAGACGAGGAATAATCAACTGTCATCCCGAACGAGCAGGAGCTAAGTGCCTGCCTGAGCAGACAGGAAGGAGCTGCCTCTTAAAATTAAGTGAGATTCTTAACTAAACACATCCCAACCTCCCGACAAGTCGGGACAAGCTCTCTCAAAAGGGGAATTTTTTTTTGATTATGATTACTTCTTAACAACTTATGCTTTACGACCTTTAATTCCGACCTTCCGTCTCTCCGCCACCTGTCACTCAGTCACGCTTTACTGTTTCTAATCCGATGCACCAATTCTATTGAAGGTCTGGCGTCCTCAAGCCCGAATCCTTTTCCGTCTAAAATATCTTTGTAGAGCATCGTATGAAGATCTGTAAAACCGCCTGTAAACTCTAATTCTTCGTCATCAATTTTAATTGAGCGGTAAGTTCTCATTCCCTTCTTAACAGCTTCCTCGGGTAAATCGCCGCTATCAATTGATAAGAACCAGTTTACATTCGCGTTCTGTAATTCCAGGGAGCCGGACATTTTCGAAGTTTCGTTCTGATTAACTTGATATTCCTGCGCCGGACCAAAAAACCACATCAGGAGATCGAAAAAGTGAATACCTATATTTGTCGCAATTCCACCGGATTTATGCATATCTCCTTTCCAGGAATAATGATACCAGGGACCGCGCGAAGTTATGTATTTTAATTCTACATTATGTTTTGATTTCGAATCAGATTTAATTCTTTCCTTAAAGGCCATTAGCGCCGGATGAACGCGGAGCTGCAAAATATTATAAACTTTTTTCCCGAATTCCTCTTCAAGTTCCTGCAAAGCATCGAGATTCCAGGGATTAAGGACCAAAGGTTTTTCGCAGATAGCGTCGGATCCAAGCCGCAAAGCAAGTCTTATATGCGCGTCGTGGAGATTATTGGGTGTGCAGATGGAAAGATAATCAATACCGTCGCCGGTTCTGCGTTTTTTCTCGAGGTGTCTGTCGAAGCGCTCAAACTCCGTAAAAAATGATGTATTTGGAAAGTAGGAATCGAGAATACCGACTGAATCGTGTGGATCAGTCGCCGCAATTAAATCATTCCCGGTCTCGTTTATTGCCTTTAAATGTCTCGGAGCAATATATCCCGCAGCTCCGGTTAATGCGAATTTTTTCATTTTTAAACCTCATTTTTCAAATTTCCGAACACGCTAATTCGGATATCTTTAATCAATTATCTATCCACTATTTATCATTCTGCTGCTTTTATTAAAGCTTTCACGCTGATCCCGCTGATTAGCGGAGAACGATTTTTAATATACCTATCCCCGGTCGATTTGGTTCTGATTTAATCTATCGGCGTAAATTTTTATTAAATTAAGTTCTTGCATTAAGGAATATTTCTTTAACTTTTTTTTCGATCTCTTCGTCGGAAAGATGCGGATAAAAATGCTTAAGTGCGGCTTTCTTTATTTCCCGCGCCGTATAATTTAAATTCATAGCCTGTGTCAAATTTTGTTCGGCTCTTTTGGAAAGTTCTTCGTCTATTTTTATTTCTTTCATAATATCTATCCAAAATTACTAAACAATTTAAGTCTCGTTTTTTTCATTCGCAAATTTATAAATTTCCATTAATCTATTAAAATTATTATCCGACGTATATTTTTTCAAAAATTCTTTACGTGCGTTTTTACTCATATCTCTAATTTCAGTTGGATGATTAACCGCCCAATTTATTTTTTCGCTTAGATCGTTGGGATTTCCCGGCTCAAATAATAGTCCGGTTTTTCCGTCCTCAATCATCTCCTCCATTGCTCCAAGCCGGCTAGCGATAACCGGTTTTCCACACGCAAACGCTTCGATGATCGTCATCGGCATAACTTCGAAAGTAACGGAAGGAAATATTACGGCGCAAGCATTTTTGTAATAATCGTAAACCTTTTGCCGCGATGAAATAAAATTTTTGAATATCGATATTTTCCGGGTTTTCATCCGAAGATAATTTCTCCCCAAGAACAATTAGTTTTTCTGAAGGTAATTTTGCGAAAGCAGAATTAATAACCCGGCTTCCCTTTGTCTCTTCAAATCTGCCGACAAATAAAAAGTAGTCTTCAAATTCTTCTCCCGCTCCCGGATCTTCCGCTAAAAAATTAGGCTTTATTATTAATTTGGAAGAAGGGAATCCGTTTTTTTCATACTCCTCTTTTACAAAATTTGAGGGACAAATGAAAAAACTTACGTCATTTTTAATTTTATCCATATTATTTGTCAATAACTTGGACAAAAGGTATGACTGAGTGAATGAATTGCGATAGCATTTATGTTTTATCGCAGGAAAATAATTGCTGCCATTCGTGCAATCCTGACAAATGTGTCCGTCTCTGTAATAATTGATCTTTGGGCAGAGATACCTGTAATTATGAAGAGTTTGAACTATTGGAATTTTGTGGTTTTTGCAAATTTGCAATACAGATGGAGAAATCAAAGGAATCCAGTTGTGGATATGGCAAACATCGGGATTTTCTTTTTTTATAATCTCTTCAACTTCATAATAAGTTTTTTCAGAATAAAAAATGTTTTTGGCGGATTCAATTTTTTCCCAAAAAGATAAATCGTCAATCTCACGGCTGTCTCTTAAATATTGAACAACTTCAACTCCATTCTGAGTCAGAAGCTCTTTTTCGTTTTGAACGGCGAAATCCTCTCCTCCTCTGAATTGATATAAATTATGGACTTGAAGGATTTTCATAGCAAGGCAATATTATTACGAAAGACTGAAAAATTGTTGCGCTAATTTCATTCGCGGTTCAGAGGCTGTTGTGATGCTTGAATGACATTCTTCATAAGTCGCAATAATTTAATATAACGACTTGAAAATTCTTAATCTCCGAAAGACCTGAATCCATTATTGTTTCCAGAATATTTAGATCGAGAGAAAGATAATCGTGGCTAAGTCTGTTTCTATAACCGGCCATTTGGATCAATAATTCTTTATCTTTTTCATTAATAATCTTCTCATCAAACAATATTTCTGCAATATCAGAATAAGATTCCCATTTAATCCTAAAATCGGCTGAAACTATATGAGCAAAAATATCAAATAAATTTTGAATGGAAAGATAGATTCCTCTTTCCAATATCCATAACAAATCCAAATTTGATTTAATATCTTTTTCCGAAATCCCTTTATGTTTTTCTAAATTGTTCAACGCTTCAGAAAGAGAAATCAAATGAAATTTTATTTTTTCAAGATCAGGCATTTTCTCCAATTTTCTTTTTTAGGTAATACGTTCTTATTTTGCGAAAATATTCATTATCTATAAATTGTTTTCTAATAAAATTTTCGAATTCTATTCTCATGTATTTTTCCTTATCGAAGAGAAGTTCTCCCCGGTTAATAATTCGATGAGTTATTAATAGCGGAGACTTGTTCAAAAGGACTAAATCTATTTTATCGGAATGGAGAAGAGCGGTTAACTCTCCTAAAATTTTACTCTCGTAACCATAAGGATATTTATCAAAGTCTTTTGCCGAATCGGGCGAATCAATATAAACTGCGATGTCAATATCCCTGTAATCATCAGCGTTTACAAAAGAGCCAAAAATGTATGCAAAGATAATTTCATTTTGATTTTGAAGATAATCTTTTACTAATCTTCTTATTTCATTCTTTTCTAATTTCATCTTTTCGCATCTTTCATAATGAACAAAGTTCTAAAAAATTAAAACAATAATCAATTGAGGAATGGAGAGAACAGAAATGATAAGAATGGTAGGATTTTTTATGATTTATAATTTGAAATAACTTCTTTATAAATATTCATTAATAGTTGATAATTTTTTTCGGCGGTGTATTTCTCTTCATATTCCTTCCTTGCATTTTTCCCCATTTCCATCATTTCCTTTTTATGAGAATATGCCCAATTGATTTTTTCGGCTAAATCTATTTCATTTCCCGGCTCAAAAAGCAATCCTGTTTTGCCATCTTCAATTAATTCCGCCATCGCCCCGTGATTACTTGCAATTACAGGTTTACCGCATGCGAAGGCTTCGATAATTGACAAACTAAAAGTTTCATAACCGAGTGACGGAACAATAACCGCAATTGACTTTTTGATTTTCTCAAATAACTTTCGATGGTCCACAAAGCCTAGAAATTCTATTTTCGAATCGTCATAGACTATCTCTGTTATGAGATTATTTTTAAGATTTCTTTCCCCCGCAATTAAAATTTTTATTTTTTTTTGAATACCTTTTGAAACTGAAAGTAAAGTCTTCACTCCTTTGATTTCATCCAGCCTTCCTGAAAAAATAAAATAATCTTCGAGGGATTTACTATAGCCAGGATCCTCAGCAATAAAATTGGGCTTAACAAAAATTTTTTCTTCCTGAAATCCACCTTCGAACATATTTCTTTTTTGCAAAGAAAGTTGGGGCGATGTAAGCATTAATTTTTCCCTGCCAGGTATTTATTTTTTTGTGTTTCTCAACCATCCTTGCGAGCGCCAGAGTCTGCAATCGTGAATTCCTGTAACATCCATATTTTACTGAGTTATATAGACTATGCCCCAAACACTCTTCGCAAACTTTACCTGACCTAAACAAGTAACCATTGGAACAAATCAATCTATAATTATGAAGAGTTTGAATTACCGGAATATTTTTATCTTTGCAGGCAAAATATACTGCGGGAGAAATAAGAGGAACAAAATTATGAACGTGACAAATATCGGGTTTTTCTTTTTCTATTAAAGCTAAAATTTTTTTGTAGGAATCATTTGAATAATATGTATCGAAGAAAAGAGACGCTTTTTGTGGAAAAGTAAAATTCTCGATCTCCTTATTCGATTTTAAATATTGTACTACTTTATGATTTCCAGAACCGAGAAGATCATATTCATTTTTGACGGCAATGTCTTCCCCGCCGGAATATTTATAATAGTTATGGACTTGAAGAATTTTCACGTTTGTAATTATTTTTGGGCTTCAATAAAAAAACTGTTTTCTTTTCTGTTGTCTAAATCAAGAAACGGCGCAAAAGCTGTGCGCTTATATTCAGAAAAAATTATTTTATTTTCTTCAAATCCGGCTTCTATTAATTCGTTTTTGAACGAATATTTATTATACATCCATTTGTGAGTATTTCTGCTGCTTTTTGATCCCGTATTTTCGAATAAACCGGAAAGAAAAAAATTTGGGTTATGCTGATCATAATTAGAAATAAGGTAATCTAAATCCGGCAATATAGTTCGGATATAGCCTTTTGGTTTAAGACATCTATAAATTTCTTTTAATAAATTCTTTAAATCCCAGTAGTAAAGATGTTCAAAAACATGCGATGAGAAAAAAGCGTCGACCGAATTTGATTTCCATAGTAATTTTTTTGCCAAATTCAGGTATTTAACATTTTTAAAGACGCCATTTTTATGATCACTATATCTTTCTGAATCTATAAGATTTACTGAATGGAGCAGCGATGCAAGGAAAGGAACTTTTGATATAAATATATGAGGAGTAATATCAAAATTTTCCCAATCCTTATGAGGTTGATCTAAACATCCGAGATGAATAAGTTTCATTTATTTACTATTTCCTCATATACATCATTCATATAATCTCCGCGCGATTGCCAGCTAAAATATTTATAAGCCCGTTCTCTAGCATTATTTCCAAGTGATGTTCTCCATTCGGGATTTTCATATAATTCAATTATAGCATTCTTAAAATTTGAGGTAATATTTTTCTTATTATCAACATCTATTAAAATACCGCTTTCATTATTTAATAAATTTTTTGCTCCATTTATATTTAAGACTATTGACGGTAATCCAGCTGCCATCGCCTCCAAAAGTACCGTCCCTGACGCTTCGCGCAAACTTGGGAAAACAAAAACATCAGCCTCTTCATAATAATTTGTAACCTCATCATATTCTATAAATCCTTTAAATACAACTTGATCATTTAACTTATAATCGTTTACCTTTTTTTTCCAGAACTCCCATCTTTTCCCATCTCCCAAGGTAATCAGTTTCCATTCCAGATCGCGCGGTAAATTTATAAGCGCTTCAAATAATAATCTGAAATTTTTTGTAGGAATAAAAGCGCCGGACCATAACAGCGTAAAGCCGGAATTTTTTTTTATTTTATTATCAGGTTTCTTCCAAAGAGCTTCGTCTACTCCTATCTCAGCCAGAAGTCTGATTTCTTTTCCGGAAAACTTTTTTCTAAAATAATTATATGTGGCTTCATTAGCGCAGAAAATAACTTTCGCTTTCCCTATTGCCCTCTTAAAATTTGGATGTAATTCTCTGCCAATAACTACTAAAAAATTTCTCAGCATTTCTTTCATAATATCCGGAAACCGTAGAAACCCAATAGAGCTTGACGGTATCATTTGAAATCCGGAAATAGGACCAAAGATAAACGGAATATTTAATTTCCATAAATATCCGCAATTCCACCAAGCGGCAATAGTAACATGATGAATCAAATCGAAATGTTGGTTTTTAATAAGATCTTTAACGAATGAATAGGCTTTTTTCTGCCAAACTTCGTAATGTACATAATAAAAATTATTTTGGAAAAATTTTGGTACAGAGATAGGAAGAAGATGAATATTATCTTTTTGAGGCAGAAGAAATACAGCTTCCATAACGGCTTCTTTCTGCCCTTCACCGTCATAGTATAAGAGCCATATTTCATTTTTTTTTGATAATTCCTTTAGCCAATTCCAGCCAACACCGGGTTCGCTCCCGCGGTTTGGATGACAATTGAATGCAGAAAGAAGAATTTTGCGCATTATTTTTCTTCGGAATTAATTGATGATTCTGTATTCAGAAAATTTCTCACAACATCCGCGGCTTTTTCATAATTAAATGGTAAGACTGAGTTGATTATTTTTTCTCGCTCTTTTGCATAATAAATAGTTGAATCAACTGCTTTATTAAGTATGGATTGAAATTCCTGATTATCCAATGGATCAAAAACAAAGCCGTTTTTATTATTCTGAATCAATTCATCTGCGGCGCCGGAATATTTGGATAAAAGTACCGGGCATCCGCTTGCCAGAGATTCGTTAACTACAATCCCCCAGGTATCTAATCTCGTTGGCAAGATTAAAAATTCGGCAAGTGTGAAATATTCTATCATTTTTTCCCGATCTAAAAAACCTACATTAACAAAAGTATTAGAATTAAATTCAGGAGTTATTTTTTTTAATTCAGCACCTGATCCGCCCGATAAAATTACTTTTATCCTTTTATCGGAAAATTTGTTGAACAACGAAACATTATTTATTAACAGGTCAATTCCCTTCCGATGAATGAATTGCCCAGAGTATAACAAAATCAAATCATCAGCTGCAAAACCAAATTCTGAACGAAGCTCCAGTCTATTAAATTTTTGAGTTTCATTATTGTAAAAAGCATTATCCACCGCATATGGACTTACAGTAAGTTTATTTTTTAGAAACCCTAAGCTTGACAGATATTCCATAGCTTTTTTACTTTTAGCAATTCCTCCAGTCAATCTCCTTGCTAACAATTTTCGTGTTACCTTTTGGAGAAAAGAAATTTTCCTTTCTGAATGAGGAGTAACATCGGACACCACATAAACTCTCGCCCTTATAAAGGAACCTGCTAACCATGAGAATATGGTACGTAATCCAAACTCAGATGAAATAATTATTTTGGGTCTGCTTATTAGTATTTCTTTAAATATCCAAAAAGGCAAATAAATAATTCTATCTAACCGGGTATTGTTATTTACTTGTGAATTTATTTTGAAATTGACACTATTCTTAAATTCAAATACAAAATTGTATTGTTCAGAGTTTACATCCCATTTTCTGTTAGGTTCTTTTGCAGCGTCAAAAAAATATTTAATCCTTCCATTTAATTTTTTGGATAACTTTTCATAAAATAGAATATTATAGGGTGCAGGAATATTTGTAAAAAAGAATATATCTTTTGCTCGTTTCATATCTAAGGCTTTAATCTCGAGCGGATTATTACAGAAATTCCATAATAATTCACCTTTAAAAACAATCTTTTTATTGAGTAATAGTATTTGAATAGGTAAGCTATCGGATTAAAAAAAATTGTCCCCTTTAATGGAATATCAGTATATTTTTCTTTTGTCTGCCTTATTTCTGTCCTCCAGAATTCTTTATATTTTCCGCCGTAATTTTCGCCCGTTAATCTAAATACACTTAAAGGCTGAGAAATGAAATGGAATTTATAATTTCTTACGACTAAGCCACAGAAAAAGTCATAATCCATAGAAGCTTTATAATTTATATCCAGAAAATTATTTTCATCGAAAATCCTTTTAGAAAAAAAAGTTGCCGCTGTAGATATAATACAGTCTGTGAATAAAAATGTTCTTTCATCAAATGGGTGATCATATTTTCTTCTGATTAAGTTCATTTCAGGATCTGCATAATAAATTTCACCATACACTATATCAGGCGTAAAATGTTCAAATTCTTTTGAGACCGTATTGAAGGTTTCAGGCAGATAATATTCATCAGCATTCAGCCATCCTATTATATCACCATCCGCAATTTTAAATCCCTTGTTTAAAGCGTCGCTCTGTCCTTTATCCGGTTCGGAAATCCATTTTAAATGAGGATATTTTTTCAGAACCTCAATTGTTCCGTCTGTGGAACCGCCATCTATTATTATATGTTCGAAATTTTCGTAATTCTGGTGTAAAATACTTTTAATAGAATCTTCAATAAATTTCCCCGAATTTAGCGAAGCCGTGACAATCGATATTCTAGGATCTTTATTTTTCATGTCACTATTCTATTATTAGGTTTCATTTCTAATTGATTCTGTTCTATGCGAGATGTAGGATTTTGTATTTGTTTATTCCTATTAATATATCCGGAGGAAGTATTAATAATGATCGAAAATCCCAAACCTAAAAAAGCCCATGTAAAAAAATCTTTTTCTGTGGAATAAGCAATCCAATAGCTGAGTAAGGAAACTATCACAATATATGAATTGAGCCTTATAATATGATCGGTAATATTTAAGAATCTAAGTCCCTTCAAATCTAAAACAAAATTTATCAAAAATAAAAAGAATAAAGACAAGCCTATAAATCCCAATTCATACATCATAGCGAGATAAAAATTATGCGGGGAATTTCCAAAAAAACTTGCAAATTCCGGAATAAAAAAATTAAAATTACCGCCTAAACCATAGCCCCAAAAAGGTTGTGCGGCAATATTCTCTATCATCGACATCCAAACATAATACCTCCAAGCGGCTGTCGGATCTTTTTTAAAATCAGTAAAAGCATAAAATCTCTGAGTAAAAAAATTATAAAAATCATATCCTTCCGAAGTAAATACTTGTGTAACAATAAGAAAAACAAAAATGGAGATAAAGAACAATGCAACATGATGTTTTACCTTTATTTCTTTTGTGATAATCAGAAAAAGAAATGCCACTATACCTGCCAGCCAGACGGAGCGGTTACTGGCTATGATTAGAATTATTATTCCTGAAAAAATGATTACAAATGTGGAAATCTTTTGCAGTTTCGCATCTTTATATTTTCGATAGAGATATAACCCAAATAAACCATACAGGAGAGCGAGAGAACCAAAAGAAGAAAGCCATTTTTCATACGTATCCAAAGAAAAGTTTTGAATGAAGGCTCCTTTGATAAAAGCTGTTATAATTTGGCTCAAAGCCAAAATTACCAAGATTACAAAGAGGCGTTTGCGCATCTTGGAACTATTTATGCTCATCGCTACATAAGGGATTATTAAAAATCCTTGATAATAAGTTCTAAACTCTCCGAATGAATAACTTCCGTAAATACTATAATTTCTGATAACCTGAAACAATACGAAAAATAAAAAGATTGTAAAATATTTACCTTTCCCAAGAACAATTCTCTTTAGAACGGGATCTACTTTTATAATTTTTAATACAATTGCAACAACTATTCCAAATATAATTGGATCGGAGAAACGTAAACTTAAACCTCCCAACGGAAGGGCATCAAAATTCGCTAAAAACTCAATAAGTTCAAACTGAATTATTTGTCCAAAGAGGATCAGTAAAACTATCGTCAAAATAGGATAATAATAGGCCAGCCAAATCGATAGGAAAGATCCTATCATAATTAATGCAACAATTAGATTATTTGTAGTCAGATATCCTAAAATTACAAACATCAAAAGTATGCTGAAGAAAAATATTTTAAGAAATAGATTTCCTTCGTTGGTTGGTTTTATCCAGAATTTATTTTTAAACAGCATATTAGTTTACCAACCATTTTTTCGCAGCTTGATAAATACGGTCCACAGGAATTTCTGTAATACAATGGGCATTTTCAGATTCACAATATTCTACACAAGGATAAACTGGATTTTCCGGTTGTAAGATGGTTCTATCTTCATTCCAGGGCCCGAATCTTATCGGCGAATTACCAGATAACTCGGAACCTTTTTTTGGATGACAATGGATAGAAATAACCGGAATTTTAACTGCCGAAGCTAAATGAATTAATCCGGAATCATTACCAATAAATATTTTACATGATTTAATTAATGCCGCAGCTTGACGAAGTGTAGTTTTACCGGTGAAATCAATTATTCCCTCGTTTATACTTTGATTAATTTTTTCAGCAAATTTTTTATCCTCGTCAGCACCCAGTATGAGAAAAACTATTTTATCACCAAAATTATCTTTGATGGTTTTGATTAGTAAAATAAGAGAATAAGTAGGATATATTCTTTTGGCCTCAGAAGCGCCGGGAGCCAGTCCGATTAAAGTTTTATTTTCACAACTTTCCAGTTCCCGTTTTGCATACTCCTCATCTTCTTTCGAAAGCCATATTTCTAATTCTTTACTATTTATTTTTGCATTTAATGCGCGAAGAATATCTAAATTCTGTTCAACTTCGTGTTGAATCTTTTCTTTTTTCAAATTCAGATTTATAAGTTTTTCAGTTCCATTTTTTTGATTGTAACCAACAATATATTTTGCTTGGCTTAATATTGCAAAAAAAGCGCTGTAATAATCATCGCCGTCCCAACGGGGAATTATACAGAGATCGAAATTCTCATTCCAAAGATAATGTCTGCCGATTTTAAAGTAATCCTGATAGTATTGCTGAAATGATCTGAAGAATTTATTCATTTTTAGGTTTATTGAAATTACCTTATCTAAGTATGGACATAATTTCGGCGAGATTAAAAACTTCTTCCTTCACCAATAAAGTTATTTTTGAATTGAGGAAATTATTTCTAAGTTCTCTAAGGAAAGGAGTTGACAAGAACAAAATCTCCGATCTCATCAATCTTTACAATAAGAATATTTTTTGCTTCACTAGGATCAAGATCTTTTTCATCTTTAACGTTGGAGAAAATAAAATAAGATACTAATTTCACAAACCAGGGTTGAAGCGGGAAATAATATATTTTTCGTAAAAAAAGTTTCATAGACTATTTATTAGTTGCTAAAACTTTTATTTCAAAGCTGAAAATATTAGGGCTTTCTGAATGAAATGCACTAGATGTTATTTTATTCCAAAATCTAATTTTGATTTTATAAATTTTAAGAAAGAATTTTTTCACTATTTTTTTTGGCAACTTTAAATTTTCAGTATTGTCTATATCTAAAAATTCAATTCTATCAAATCCCGCTGCTTTAGCAACAAAAAAAATACTTCCGGAAGTAAAGAGAATTTCATGCGTCCAATCTTCATATCGCCAGTAACTTCCTGTATTCGCCTGCGCGTTGGGAACAATGATGAATAACTTCCCCTGCGGTTTTAAGAGATTTTCGCGAATGTATTTAAGTGTTTCGATTATTTCGTCTTTCTTGATATGCTCAAGAACATGTGACATAACAATCACATCAAATTTAATGCTGATATCGCTTAATGATTTAAAAATATTTATATTTTTACTTTTGCAGTAATCCTCGGCTTCCCTGTTTATATCGTATCCATAAACATTATCCAAATTCAGATTTTTCAGAGCTATTATTAATTGCCCAAACCCGCAGCCGAAATCCAATATAGTGTCGTCTGATTTCAAATATCGTTTGATATAAAACGGAACTTGAAAATTATCATATTTCGATGGTGACACATTCCGAAGCTGGAAATAATTATCTATCATAATTTATTCGGTACTTTTATCATTTTAACCAAATTCCTTTGCCTGTTCCGTTAATTATCTTATATACTTGAATAGGAGCAAGAACAAACCCAAATAAAAGTGAAAAGCAAGTTCCTAAAATTATTCCGTTGATTCCCATCTGCATATTTTGAGCAAGGAAAATTGATAAAGGAATATTTATAACCATTGCAATAATTCCATAATACATTTGTAATTTTATTTTCCCTATTCCGTTCAGGAAAAAAGCAAAAATATTATTCCACGAACCTATTATCACAAAAACACCCATTAGTATGCTTAAAGAAAAAGGTATCGCAATACTTTTGCCAATCCATATCTGGTATACATAACCGGAAACAAAGATCATAACAATTACTGCAACAACCAATAAGCCCCATATTTTAATCAGCTGATTTATTTTTCTCTTTATCCATTCCATATCTTTTTTAACATAAGCCTCTGTAAAAGCGGACCAAAAAGGCAATATTATAACTCCGAATCCAACCAGGGCAATACTAAAATATTTAAGAGCGATATTATATGGCGTTACCTTTTCCGGTCCTAATAATTGTGCAATTATGAAATTATCCGTAGTAAAAACTATAACCGCAGAAACTTGCATCACAAAAAATTTTAGACCTAGAAAAATTAATTCATTAATATTTCCGAATTTAATTAATCTGACTGAAGGTTTAATTCTTTTATATTTTTTATTCAAAAATATTACAGTTGCAATTAAACCCGGCAGTAAAGTAGACGAACCGATAATTATTCCGACCCAAACTAAAGAACCTTTACTGACTTGACTGATAATATAAATAAAAATGAGAGATAATAAGTTTCCGGCTGTAATTATTAAATCGTTAATCGCAGATTTTTGATCAGCATTTAAAATGCTTCCTATTAGACGAACAACAAAATTAACTGCGAAAAGAGTAACCACATAAAACAATAGAGTATTTATTTCATCGGCAAGATAGGCCGGCGCGTTAAAAATCTTTTGCCAACTGATAAATTTGTTTGCAAAATAAAATATTAAATAAAGCAGGCCGGCAGCTAACAATAATACCGCATAACTTGTGCTTACATATATTTTTGCCAAGTAGTTATCATTTTTTGCAAAGGCTTCTGCCAGTTTATTCCTTAATCCGTTTCCAAGTCCTACATCAAAAAGATAGAACCAATTTATTACCGACCAAACCGTCAACCATATTCCATATTTTACCGGTTCCAGGTAATCCAGCATTAAAGGAACAAGCAGAAGCTGAATGAGTATATTGATAGGTTTAAGAATGAAAGAAGCGGCAATATTTTTTTTTGCTCTTATGCTTCTTTCGTGTCCCTTGTAAAAATAATTTTGAATTTTTTGAAAATGGCTGAACATTAAACGACTAGTTTCATTTATGAGTTTCCTTTGACCATAGATAGAAATAAATCTTCTCCCGTTTTGTCTTACATATCGTTCCCCTCACCTCACAACACTCAACTTCTGCGTTACATCCTGGTTTGTCCCGTCTTTTTTCATTATCACTTTATAAAGATAAGTTCCGTTTGCAATCAGATCGCCATCTTCGTCTCTACCGTCCCAAAATATTTTGTTGAAATCGTAACGCAATTCTCCGGCGGATAAATCTATTTTACGGATCAGCCTTCCTGCGATAGTGTAAATACTGTATTTTCATTTCGTCGGGAATCTGCGTCAGTTTAAATGTGAAAAACGTTATGTCCGAAAAAGGATTTGGAAAATTATAAACATAAAGTAATTTCGGCTCGCTGTCCACAATAAAATCAATTTCCGTTCCGGAGGAATCGGCATTGTTTCCGCTCGCGTCTTTCGCAAAAATTTTAAGCGAATATTCTCCGTCCGATAGTTCGGGCTCGTAATTAATTACAGCTTTGGGATTATCTCCACTCCCCGAGAATTTTAAATTATTCGTTGGATCGCTAAAATAAACCGGCTCGTTATTCAAATAAATATTGAACGCCGAGGTATCAGTAACAGGAATATTCGATTCGTCAAAAAGTTCAATTTTTATTTTTGGTTTGGAAGAAACATATTCACCGTTAAAAATCGGCGCGCCGTCGAAAGTAATATTCAAACTCGGCTTGCTCGAATCTCCGATTACATTTATCGGAACCGAATAAAAATTATTGTCTTCAAATAATTCATTAATTTTATTTTGGGGATCGACAATAAAATTAATATTTACATTTCCCGCAAAATTTGTAACTGTAAATTTTTTACTGAAATCAATCCGTTCTTTTGCGTTGAGAGAATCGACTGTTGTTCGGAATAATTCTGAAGAAGATTGATCTGGATTTAACCGCTCTGACAATCACATCAAAATTTTTGGCTGAAGTTTCTCCCGGCGTTGAATACAGAAAAGTTCAGACATGCTTTCTTCGCCTTGCCCAATAGATTCGGGCGCTTCCACAAGTTCATAATTTATGTGAAGTTCCGCCGGCAGATCAAAATCAAAATCCATTGCGTCAATCGTCAAAGTATCCGTGTTCATTGAATTATCAAAATCAATATTAAATTTGATTTTTTCATTAAGATGATCATTCAAAAAAGAAAGATCGAGCGTTTCATCATTAATAATTTTTGTTTCCAACGAATCGGTTGAATTAAGTATCGGAGTAATTTTTGTCTTCGGATAATTAGACAAAAAATTGAATGATATATTTTTCCAATTACCAACCGGACCAATTTCTTCTGTTATTATTTTTCCTTCGGAATTCGGAATAACAAAAGTTGTATCGTAAGTTATATTTGTTTCTTTTGAAATAAATTCCGGTCTTGTTCCGGGCGCAGCGCCTTTTTGTCCTAAAAAAATCCACGACGTCTGCCAGCTAATTTGATCCGCCATTTCACTTCCGAATTGCTTATAAATGTCTCTTAATTCCTGCGGGACATCGGAACCTCCACAACCTCCACCAATCGCGACCGCAATTATCGTATTTTCATCCAACGATTTTAAAAATTCAATTAGTTGTGAATAATCATAAATTGGCGACCATGCATTTGCCCACTTAAAATCGACAGCTTCATATGTTTCAGGATCAATCACCAAAACGTGGTGACCGCATCCTTCCTGGTTGGTCGCGTAATCTATATTGTTATATTCTACTTTTGCAAGGTTTTCAGTCCTATCCGATCTCATAAATAATGGTATTTCAATATCGGTAACCTGTAACCGATCATTTTTAATTTTTATTTTTTCCAATGATAGATTTTCAAACGAGCTCTTATCGCGGTATGAATAGATAGCCGGATCATCTGGACTGAAAATAAATGAGTTAATACCAAAATAATTTGATTGCCCAGGAAATGAAGCTCTGTAAAAATATCTCATACCGGCTTTCAAATTATTAAATTGAACGGGAGTTAAAAGGCTGTCTATTAAAATTTTGTTGACT
The DNA here is from genome assembly GCA_963821715.1 of uncultured Melioribacteraceae bacterium. GTDB lineage: Bacteria > Bacteroidota > Ignavibacteria > Ignavibacteriales > Melioribacteraceae > CAWGET01. Next base: position 575,271 of record CAWGET010000001.1, on the reverse strand, counting down.
TGCGGATTAGAAAATGTGGAAGATGTGTCTATTTCAATTTGGATTTCTTTTTCTTCGGGCTTTCTTGAAGGATTTAGAAATAATATTTTAGCATCATGTGATATATTGTTTTTGCTATTTAATGTTAATGCGCGGAGTGAAGAAGTGAGAACATTATAACTTAATTCGACACTGTTATCATTCTCATATATTTCATCTATTTCTTCCCGTGCATCAAGTTTTACACTTAAATTATGCAAACCTGCAAACGATTTGATAGGCTGCCGAAACCAAAATTTGCCTTCGTTTAACGGTAAATTTTTTATGAATTCTTTTCTAAAAACAACATTGTTCGCAAATTCATCTTTTACTTCAATTTTAAAAATAGATGAATCTGCCAATCCGAGATTTCTGTATCCGACTGCTGTTTCAATGGTATCCAGATTCTCATCAAGATAAGCCGGGAGGATAATATCACCAGGCGCTATTTTTAAATTCGGTTTAGCCGGTAACTTTAAATTAATAACAGGATCGCCTATAAGAGTATTTGTTAAAGCAAAAACTTTATTTACAGAAGTGCTCCCATATTCATTAAGCAATTTTATTTTAGCTAATGTATGCGCTTTTCCGATGTTGTATTCGCGGTCTTTTAATATTTTTTCATAAAACAGATAAGGAGCGGTGCCAGAAGTTGAAAAAAACCCAAGTGATGAGTTGCTTATATAACCAATAGCTTGGCCGTTAAATCCATTTACAAACGCTTCGGAAAACGAGAGATAATCCGGTTCGGCAAATTTACCGGTCGAACAGCCGAAATCAGTTATGAAAGAATTTTTGTTCCGATTGTTTTTTAATTGGCGCGGATCCTCAATCCCATTATCCCAAATGCGCGTTCCGCTATGCCCTATGTAAGAGATTATAACACCGCCTGCATCAAAAAGGCTGTCAACATATTCTGCGCTGAAGGGACCAAAATTGCTTTTTGGATTCTCTGTTGAATAAAGCTGTCCGAAATAACCGCCAATCGGACGAGGAATAACTAATTCGTTCTTAATCCTGTCATTCACAGATTTTGAGAATTCATTTGCCCCAGCGTTAGCTCCACCTGAAATAAGTAGAAATGATTTATTCCATTTATCAAAGTCAGAGGAAATATAATTCTGATGCTTATTCATAAAATGAGATAATTCTTCAGAATTTTTTATAGGTAATCTTCCGGTATGAATTTGAGGAATTGGAAAATCTTTATCGGCAATAACATAATAGTAGTCGGAAACCGGATGACCGTACGATGGAACATAATTTTTAGAATTTCCTGATCCGGAATAATTGTGATAATCATAATTCGCATCGCCGGCAATCATCAGATAATCAGGAATCGTTTCCGACCTCTCAAATACATCTTCAAAAAAGATTTTAATAGCTTCGGGTGAAAATAATCCGTAATTGTAGAAATCATACAGATCGAATACATTTACTTTTTGTGCGCTTAGATCATAATTGGATTTAATAAATTCTAAATATTCGCTAACTCCCTTGTCGAAAACCGGATGGGAAATGATAAGATATTCCGCAGTTTTAGCACTCATATCTTCAAAACTTTTTTTATAATAAATTTTAGGAGATTTTATATTTCTTAAAGAGGAAACATAATATTTGTCTCCCTTGGTTAGGGAATCTTCAATAAAAATAGAATTTCCAGTCGCCGTTCTTTCAAGCCGTTTTTCATTTTCGTTTTTATAAACTAAGTAATTGTCACTTGTCACGTTATCAACAGGAATAACATAAGCTGCTTTCAAATCCTGTTGATCGAAAAGCATCGCTATTTCTTCTTTATCATTAAATAAATTATGCCTGTAATACTCAACATCATACCAATCAAGCTGAACGCTGTTAGTATTTTCCGTGGATAATAAATTTACGGATAATGTATTTTCACCTTCTTCCAACTCATCATTACTTATGTCCGCTCTCAATAGCTTCTGCTGGTTTCTGTTAAAGTAACCGGTATCAAATTGCACAGGGTAATCATTAATTTGTAACGAAAGCTTGTGTGTATTTTGTGAATTTTCAGCCGCGTATCCAATAACTTTGTATAATATTGTCGCTTCTAATCCTGGAACTCGGTCATAAGTTACAAATTCTTTGTTTATGTTAAGAACGCTGCCTGTTGACCCATAAAAAAGTGTCGTGTTGAACCAAGTTTCATTCCTGTTCCATTCAGGATTCTGCTCTTCGACAATACCAAGATTTGCGCCTTCGAATCTATTGTTGCTTTCGTAATGATCAATCCTTTTGTGATAGTATAATGTATCCGGCGGAATATTTTCAATTTCGGAAGTGTTTATTCTTTCACCCTGCTCTCCGTTCCAACTTAACCAGTAGACTGTTGTATCGGTGTATCTATCCATATATTCATTGTAAGGCGCGTTTACTGAATTAATTTCTCTGTAATTTTCTCCATAATTTTTATGTCCATAGAATTCGATGAACTCATCATCTTCCATAATTCCGTTGTCTTCACCTTCAACATAAATTGGAATTTCATTCCCTTTTAGAAAAACTTTATATGTTTTTGGATCGACGCTTCCGGCAGGAACACCGAAATTAGTTAAATCTTTTTTTGATAAACGGTATATGCCATCCTCAGCAATTCCTATTTTTAAATATTCTTTCGAAAAGTCTATCCATTCAAAAATATTTACTTTCTCTGGCCTTTGGGATCGGAACTGTTCTGCTATTTCCGCGTTAGCTAAAAGTTCTTGGAGGATTGTGTCATAATTATTATTAATTTTAATTTTTGATTCGGATAAAATTGGTTGTTCCGATGCGCTAAAAGAAAATTCAAGTTTGATATTCGTTAAAGTTCTTAATTCATTTTTATCTGAAGAAAACCGAATCGGATTAAGAATTACTCGAGCACAATAAAAATCTCGGAACCAGAAGTAATGAATATCTTTTATCAAATCCTTGTCGTTATATAATTCATAATTATCCGGAATAATATTTTTTTCAATTTTTTCATCATAGGTCAATTTGTTTAACTTTAACATTGGTATTTGGCGGGATCGCAACAACAGTGCTTACTGTGATCTTTTCATCAAAGTTAGTTTGAGGCAGTGCTGAAAATTTACGCAATGTAAATTTGTCTTTGTTAATTTCTGAAAATTTTACCTGTGGGATCTCTACGGAGATTATGAAACTATTTTGAGTTACCTGTATATTTTTATTAATTTGCGGATAAATATTGATGGACCAGATGAGAATTAATAGTAAAAATTTTTATCATAAAATCATCCAGATGAAGATTAAGTTATTCAATACATTTGTAAATGTTTTTACAAAAACTGAATATATTAATATATTTGGAAAACAACCCGCAAAAAATAATCCCATTATTATATACTATTTAAACACTTATTCACTGTATCTCTGTAATAAATATAATGATTATGCAAAAGCTTTTAATAGTGCCGATTATATTACAGCAGATGGATTCAGCATAGTATTTGCGTTAAAAAAATTATTTAATAAAGACGCGGAAAAAATATCTCCCACAATTGCATTTCTGGATTATTTAGCCTCATTTTTCGAAAAAGAAAATATTCGAATTTTTATTTTAGCCGGTGAAAATGTAAAATTAAAACTTTCAGTTTATAATATTAAAAAATCATTCCCGTCATTAAATATCGTAGATCATTTCAACGGTTTTTTTAAAAAAGATGAAACCGATAAAATAATAGAGCGAATAAATCAATCCGGGGCGGATATACTTTTAGTCGGTATGGGAATGCCAAAGTCGGAATTTTGGATCGAACAAAACAAAAATTCAATTGATGTAAAGTACATTATGACTGTAGGAGCATTCGTCGATTTTGTTTCTGAAGATAAAAAGTTGGCACCTGAGCCGTTGCGTAATAGCGGCCTGGAATGGTTGTACAGATTATATCAGGAGCCAAAACGTTTATTCAGCCGGTATTTAATTGCCCACACATTCTTTGTAAAAATTTTTATGATGGAATATTTTCGTAAAATTAAAAAAAGAGATTAATTCAATTCTTGAAGAAGAAGTTTTATCTCCTTTGGTAAAATTAAATTTTTAGCGAATATTCTACGATAGATAAGATGAAATATTTTTCGATCAAAATATTTTATTTTACTTTTTTTTAGATTTACTCTCAATTGAAAAACATCTTGTAATTTTTCATCATAAAAGATATCGCACTTTTGAAAAATTTTTTCCTGAACATCTTTATCAACAATCTGATCTTTCTCGCAAAAATATTTATGAGTAATTAAAGCTTTTAACGCTTGTTTATAGGATTTATCGGTTAGACTTATATTATTGAAATCCCATCTGGAATAGAGCAGACTTTCCTTAAGAATATAAAAATTATATTTTTCAATTATCCGCAGCCATAAATCGTAATCTTCCGCCCCATCGAAAACAGGATTATAAAATGATATATCGTCAGTAATTTCCCTTTTAAACATTAAGGAAGAATGTACGATCGGGTTTAACATTTTGTGAAGAATTTTTTTTATCTTCCCGTTAAATTTATGATGAGTTGTTTTATAACCTGTTAAATTTCCTTTCTCATTTATTATACTGGCATTGGACGATACTAATTTGTAATTCTTATTTTGCAGAAGAAATTTGATCTGGGCTTGAAATCTGTTTGGTAAAGAAATATCATCCGCATCCATTCTGGCAATGTATTCACCCTGCGATTTTGAAATACCAAAATTGAGAGTTTCTGAAATTCCGGAATGTTTTTTTCGAAATAACCTAATTCTCTCATCCTCGAAGCTCTCAATTATTTTTACCGAATTATCTTCGCTGCCGTCGTCTACAATTATGAATTCAAAATACGGATAGGTTTGATTGAGTATGCTTTCAATCGCTTGCGCGATATATTTTTCGGCGTTGTAAACCGGCATTACTACAGAGATCATTTCATTCATTGATGGCGAGAATTTTTTTGTAGATATTTGAATAATCCTTTGCGGTTTTTTCCCATAGAAAGTTTAACGAAAATTCATGAATTTCTTTGCTCAATCTTTGTTTTTTATCATTTGAGTAATTCAATATATTTTCAATTTTCTTCGCAAGCTCATCTGGTCTTCCATAAGAAACTATCAATTCATCGTAATTATTTTTCATTCTAATAGTCAACCCGACTCTATTCGTTGAAATAAACAGCAATCCGGAATTCATTGCTTCCAGCAAAGCTAAATTAAAAGAGTCGTATTTCGACGGAACAATTATTAAATCATTTTTAATAATTTCCTGCCGTAAATCATTTTCATTCATGGGATCTAGCCGGTTTAATTCAATATTTTCAGGTATTGCAGCATAGTCCTCTTCATTTGTATAATCGGCAATACTTAAAATAAATTTTCTTCCTAAAACTTTTAAGGCGGAGATTAAATAATCAAATCCTTTTTCTTTCTTATTTATTCCGCCGACAAAAATTAATCTTATTGTTTCTTCATCGTTAAAATAATTTTTTTTGAGATCATTATTTTCAACTCCGTTATTTACAACTAATATTTTTTTTTCGTTGATGTTCAAATATCTTCGTAAATATCTTCTTTCTCTTTCGCTGAATAAAAAAATATAATCGGAACGACGATAAACAAACGCGCAAATTATTTTAAACCGTATTCTCTCATATTTCGTATTATCGTCAAGATAATAATTTAACATCAACGGAAGCAGGCTGTGAGAATGGTAAATTATTTTGCTTGCGATAAACGGCTTAAGAAAATAGAGCGGAAGATAAAACGCGTCGGGATTTACTATTTGAATAATATCCGGTTTGTATTTTATAATATTAGTCAGAAGAGAAAATATTCCAAAGCGGAAAATATTACGCTTTATTTTTTCTTTACCAAATAATTTCTGTCTTCTAGTTTCATCATAAAAATAAGTAAAATATTTTATCTCGATAGTTTCAAACTTTTCAATCTCAGCGAATAATTTGTTGGCTACTTTTAATGGAGCCAAAACTATTTCCGAATTATCGAAAGCGCCGAGAAATAAAATTTTCATCTACTTCAGATTTTGTGATCGAATAATAAAATAATACTGGAACAAAAAAATGAAAGCTTCAGTAATAATTGTCGCGGCCGCGGCACCGTAAATTCCAAAACGATTTATTATAAAAATAATAATAACAATATTTATTGCGGCGCCTGAAGCAACAGTTATAAATCCTTTTTTCTCAAGCCGCATGGAATTTAAAGTAACGCCGGTTAAGTTGTTCAACAAAATGAAAGGTAAAGAAAATAATAATAACTGCAATACCTTACCCGATTGAGAAAAATCGTTTCCGAAAGTTATAAATATTATTTCTTCTGAAAAAAGATAAATGATCGAGCCTGATAAGATAGATCCGATAACAAAAAATAAAAAAATATTATAAAAACTTTTTTTCTGGATGAATTTATTTTCGCCGAAATTTTTCGAAAAGTTTGTATAAACCGGCGTTAATACTGCGCCGATTACCGCGTGCGGAAGCTTGTAAATAGAATAAGCCGCAGCATAAATTCCCGCAGAAGCCGCGCCCAAAATATTTTCGATAAATAAAATATCTATCCGGTCGTAAATCAAAACAAAGAAAAGTCCTATTCCCATTGGCGTTGATGATTTTAAAATATCCGAAAGAATTTTGAAATCGGGAATTAACTTTATCTTAAAACTATTTCTCTGTGTTAAAAGATTCGTCAGCAATAGAATAAATTCTAACCCGGACGATATTAAAACCGCGAGGAGAATAAAATTTATACTTAGACCGAGTAAAAAACCGCCAACCGAAACGGCAAGTAATATTCCTCTTCCGAATAAATAAAATTTAAAAACAGTTTTGTATAAATTTTTTGCATAAAGGATCCGGTATAATAAGTGATTGATACTGAACAAATAGATTGCCGTAGAAATAATGATAAAGGGTAATATTGAGGTTGCATTTGTAAAGTAAAAATAAACGGCAACAACAAAAAAATAAGGAATGAAGAGATAAAATTTTAAGGATAAACTGTTTGAAATTTTGGCTTCGAGTCCGGCGCCATCCGCCGCTGTTTCACGGTGAATGTAAAACGGAAGTCCGAGATCGGATAGAGGTATTAAAATATTTACAAATGCGAAAACGGAAATTACAAATCCGTAAGTATCGGCGGAAAATAGCCGCGCGATAATTATGAAAAAAATGAAGAACGATATTTTCTCGATGAATAAAGAGTAAAGTATGAATTGCGATTTTCCGAAAAGATCTTTGAAATACGATATCGCCGGACCGTTCATTTTCACCTGCGAACTAACCACTCTTCAGGATTCTGATTTTTCCGCTCGCGCCAAATTTCAAAATGCAGAATATTCCCTTCCAAGCTTTCACTAACATCGCCAAGCACATCGCCTTTATAAACTTTACTGTTTTCCACAATGCGAATATCCGAAACGTGCCCGTAAACCGTCCGGAAACTTTCGTTGTGAGTAACAATAATAATGCTGCCGAATCCCGGAATCCATTCGATCACCGAAACAACGCCTTCGGCAACGGCTCTTACCATCGTATTGTTTTTAGTTTTAATATCAACACCGTAACTAAGTGTTACCGTGTTCAATTTTTTATTTGTGTTCTCACCAAATTTACGAATCACTTTTCCGTTGTCCACCGGCCAAATCAATTTTCCTTTTAAGACAGAAAACTTTTCAAATCCTGTGTAGTCGAACTCTTCTTCAATACTAAATTTTCCGTTCTTACCTCCATCCACAAGACTCGCTATAAGATTACGAATCCGGGCTTCGGCTTTTTTCTTGTCGTCAATTTCCTGACGAATATTTCTTTGATCCTGCTGAAGTTTTGTAAGGAGTTTACTTTTCTCATCTTTCTTTTTAACGAGAACTACTTTTTCGTTTTCCCTCTCTTTTTTCAGCCGGGCTTTTTCGCGACGCTGAATTTCCAAATCTTTTTTTAATTTTTCTAGATTTGCAATCTTGCTTTTAAGTTCTTCCAAATTTGCTTCGTTATTATTTGTGATGATAGAAAAATATCTGTAGCGTAGAAGAGCTTGGTTCAATGTTTCGGCTTCCAAAATATATCTGATGAAAGGCGTTTCCCTGTTTTTGTAAAGCCATATTACGTAAGATGAATAAAGACGGCGCAATTCGAAAATGTCTTCTTCCAAACCATTTATTTTTCGATCTAATAAACCGATCTCTTTAGTCTTTGTTCTTTCTTCATCGATAAGTTTTGCGATAAGTTGTTCTATGAGGTGATTTCGTTCCGCGATTTTTTTTAGCGAAGAAAGATTCTCTTTTTCCTTACTAGTGGTTTCGTTCAGTTCACCTTCCAGACGATTAATCTCAGAGCGAAGTTTTTCGAGCTCTCTTTTTTTTGATCGAGATCGTCGTTCTGGGCAAAAAAGAGAGCCGGAAGAAAAATGAGAAATAAAATTATTTGTTTTGTTTTTAATCCCATTGAATGACGTTTGCGTCTTCCGGAATATTTATTTTAAGGTCCCGCAGATCATCGTTCACGTTTACACGCCTGTAATCGATATTTACTGTTTGATTATCTTCAACATTTTCCACTTTAGTCTGGAATGGAACGGGAACGTCGGCATATTTTCTGAAGTCTGAATAAGTTCCCGAGAGGAGCAGATCGTTATTCATTGTGAGGATGTTGTAATCCGTAATCGCTAAGTCGTCTATTTTTATTTTGTAAACACTTTCTTTGAAGTTCAGCGTATCTCTATAAGTAAGAATGTAACTTTCATCAAGCACATTATAAAGGTCGGGTTCTTCAGAAAGTTTGTCGGTTAGATTTACCGCGCCGGCAAATGCGTTTATCAATTCGTCAAAAGTAAGATTAACTTTGAAAATTCTCTTCAGCACATCCTGGCTTACTCTTCCTTTATATACATTGTTTTTCATTATATCGAAGAAAATATATTCATCTTTTGTAACGAGCGCTTCGGCAAGGTCGATACCGAAAGGACCGAAAATAGAAATTTTTATCGAGTCAGGTTTTTTTATCATCACTTCAAAATTTGCTTTTGCATCAACCTGCGGAGTCTGGACTTTTATTACTCCGGTTCCTTTCAAAGTTTTTATTTGCCGGCGGTTAGCTTCAAGTTTTTTGATCAGACGATCCGAAGTTAAAACCCGTTCTTCCATATTTGGTTTTGACGGAACGCAATTTTGCACAATAAAAACAAGAAGAATGAAGACTAAGATTTTCGCAAAATATTTTTTCATTAGAGCAGACCTTTTTCAATTTTATTTTTTATCTCCTGGTTATCGTCAATTAATGACGAAGCTTTTTTCCAGAGAGTAATTGCTTTTTCTTTATTATCTAATTTAAAATATATATCGCCCAGATGCTCCATTATTTCGGCGTTACCTTCGTCGAGTTCATTTGCTTGTTCAACAAATTCTTTTGCTTCTTCATAATCTCCCATTTGAAAATAAATCCAGCCTTTTGTATCTAAGTAAGAAGGATTTTCAGGATCCATTTCCAAAGCGTCATTAACCATATCCAAAGCGTCGTCAAGTTTTTTACCGCGGCTGGCAAGCGAATAAGCGTAGTTATTAAGCACAAGCGGATTTGTCTGGTCAATACTCAATGCTCGTTCGTAAATTTCGTCCACCTTACTCCAGTCTTTTTGCGCGTCGTAAATCGATCCCATTATCGTAAGCACTTGAAGATCGTTCGGATCAACCTTAGCCGCTTTCTTCAAATAACGCAGGGCTTCATCTTGCTTATCTAATCTGTTCAGTGTGAAGGCATAAGCGGATAGTGCAAAAATGTCGTTCGGATTTATTGTGGCGGCTTTTTCAAGATAAGGTTCGGCTTCTTCGTGGTTGTCTTCCTGCGCGAGCGAAAGCCCGAGAATAAAATTTAAAGAAAATTCATCCGGGAAATTACTTACAGCTTCGCTCATCTCTTCAGCCGCTTTTTCATATCGTCCGGTATCAAATAATAATCCTCCGAGCCTCATCCATAATTCCACGTTCCACGAAGCGAGGTCAGCTGCGTCTTCTAAATATAAAACTGCGAGGGAATCGTTTTTTTCTAAAAGCGAAATTTCTCCAAGATACATTTTCACCTGCCAGTTCGTTGTATCTTTGTCAAGCCGGGTAAATATTTTTTTCGTCGAAGCTAAGATCAAAGAGTCTTTATCGGACTCTGACAGGAAATGAACGCCGATACGTATTTTTGAATCAAGCGGGATTGCATCGTTATCAATAAACTGAAGATACTCCTGCAGACTTTCCTTTACATCACCGTTTCTTAAAAGAGCGTTTGCCTTTAATTCTATTAAAGAATAATCATCAGGGAAAGCGGCAAGCATTTCATCGCTTAAATTTAAAGCTTTATCATAATTTTCTGATTTCAAATACGATTCTATCAATAATTTTTGAAGATCGAGATTCGACGGATCAAGTTTGGCAAGGTCCTCAACCGTTTCTATTGTTTCATCTACATTTCCAAGCCGTTCATTCAAATCCGCTATTTTAATTAAAACATTCCATTCCGGTCCGGTAACATCAAGCAGTTTATTGTAAACTTCGAGCGCCTGAATCGGTTTCTCGTTTTCGTACAACATTCCCAAATTGTAATATGCGGTTGTGTTTGTAGAGTCGATGGAAATAATTCGGTTGTAAACCACAGCGGAGCTATCCGGCTTATTTGCAGCCTGGTACAACTGCGCCAGCAAAGCATTGAATTCAATATTAGTAGAATCTTCTTTAACCGCGGAATTTGCAAATTTATAGGCAAGGGAAAATTTTCCGAGTCTGTAATAATTTTTTGCTAGCGCGAATTTTATTCCCGGCTGCGGATCATATTTCAGCGCGTCCTGAAATTCCAAAATGGCTTCTGCATACTTGCCTTTCTGTTCAGCCATTGTACCGTCAATAAAATGCTCCATCGCTTTGTCTTTATCAACGGTGGTGGATTCAATTTGCGCTTCGGCTTTTGCGGATGATTCTTTATTTATATTTGATGAACAACCGACTGCGATTATCAGAATAAAAATATATGTTAAAATGTTTTTCATTTAATTCTCAACAGATAAAAATGTAATAAAGTTTAACTCTTTTATTTCAAAAAATGTAATCTTATATATTATTCAAAAAAAATGTCATCTTCAATGGTTTCAAGCATATTCAAATAACTTTGATACCTTTCGGCTGAAATGTCTTTGCCAATATTTTCGGTAACAGCGCAACCGGGTTCGTGCTGATGAGTACAGGTGTTAAATTTGCAATCATACAAATAATTTTCGAACTCGACAAAATAATGTCCTAAGTCTTCCTTCCTTATACCAAAAGGTTCAATTTCTCTTATTCCCGGAGTATCTACGACGAAAGTCGAATCGTCTAATTTTATCATCAGCGAAGTAACGGTCGTATGTTTCCCTTTACTGCTCCAATCGCTGATTTCGTTCGTCTTTAAATTTAATGCGGGTAAAATTTGGTTTAGCAAAGTTGACTTTCCTACTCCGGATTGACCCCAAAATACACTTGTTTTACCAAACAATTCATTTTTGAGTTCCGAAATTCCTTCACCTGTTAAACCGTTGGTGGGAAAAACATCATAACCTATTTTTCTGTAAAGATCTATCCATGCCTGAATTTCGTTTTTGTTATCTAGATCAATTTTATTGATGACGATATTTGTTTTAACTTTGGAGCTTTCGCCTTCAACAATAAGCCTGTCAATAATTCTGTTATTGAACGAAGGTTGGCTTGCACTTGAAATCACAAAAAGCTGATCGACATTCGCGGCAATTATCTGCTGAAATCTTTCCCCTCTTCGGCTTCCGCCCTTTATTTTCGGGGCTTTTCTTGAGATAATCGATTTACGTTCCCTAACATTAAATATTACTCCCTTGTCTTCGTCAACAGTCTCAAATTCAACATAATCTCCCACGACAGCAAAATCTTTGGTAAGCAGTTTATCTTTTTTTAGTTCCAGTTCTTTCTTGAATTTTCCTCTAAGTGAACAACGGAAAGTCTTATCGTCGCCGGTAAGAACATAATAGTCCTTGCTTTCCGTTTTGAAAATTCTGCCTTCTATTTTTTCCTCCAAAAATGTTTATCATTTAAAATAAGATTGAAAAAGGATAAATACAAGATAGCGTAGAAACGCGAGATGTGAGACGTGAGATGTGAGACGTAGAGACGTAGAGACGTTGCAAGTTGCTGAGCCTCGTCGAAGTATGCTACGTCTCTACAATTATTTTAAATCTCAAATTAAAAATTATAAACTACTGAGAAGAGCAGATTATTTACGCTGTTCTCCTGTAATGTTCTGGAAACATCTGTTCCGTAATTATCACCGAAATCTTCCCACCAGCCGTAAGCATATCCAACATCAAATCTAAATAATTTATTCGCCTGAAATCCGATTCCCGCTGTTAAAAATTTCCTATCGTATTCCGAAGGATCTTCCTGGAAAGCTGAAGGACGATACATAAATCCGCCTCTCAAAACAATACCCGAACGCGGAACATCGTATTCGAGTCCGAGATTATAATTCAACACATTCGAGAAAAGATCTTTGATAAGTTTATTCTGCTCGCTTCTGTCGCGGGTATCCAAACCATTGGAAAATTCCATCTGAGTATAATCGATCATTGTAATGTCCGCGCTCGCAGTTAATTCTCCCAGATCAACAGCTACACCGCCGGAAAATTCATAGGGAGTTGAGATATCATATTCAATCTCGCTTTCAATCGGAGGATCGAGGAAAAATGTTGCGTACTGAAAATCACCTTCGCCGTCAACAAAATAATTATCTGTTATTGTAAATTTTGAAGGGAATTTTATCGCAAATCCGAATCGTGTAAATTCGCCTTTGTACAGAAATCCAAGTTTAGCGTTCCAGCCGGCAATATCCTGTTCGATAATATCGTTCAAGTAAAAACTTAGAAAATCCTCTGTATCAATATCATTTTGGTCGGCTAATCCCTGATATAAATTTCTGGTATCTTCTTCTATATATTCGCGGTTGTTGGTAAACGTTCCGGAGAGCACATTAAGGCTCGCGCCAAAAAAGGTATTTTGAGCTACTTCAATGGCTCCGCCAAATGTCCACTCATTAATTCCGCCGTCCTGCAGAATAGATCCGCTCTGGTTCAAGTTTCCGTCAATTATTGTTTGATCTCCTGCGTCCGTTTCGTAACTTAATCCAAGCTCGTATGCAATATCATCGTTTAAAGAAGTTAAATACTGAACCATTGATGTGTTGGAAGAATTAAAAGCATCAAATTTTACGGCTTTATTAAATACTTTTGTCTGGTTATAGCCAAGCGAAAAAACAAGACTTCCGCGCGCAGTCGGCAGCGGAAACGCAAACCCGATCTGGCTCAAGTCTGTTGAACTTTGAGAATAATCCTGCGATGAATTAATGAACGCAGTATTTGAGTTGAACGAATTATAATTCATTGACCCGTTGAATTCCATTCTTCTTAACATTCCTAAGCCGGCGGGATTAAAAATTGCTGCTGTATAATCATCGCCCGCGGCGTAATAAGTATTTCCCATTCCCAGAGCCCGTGCGCTGGAAATTACTCCCGGCTGAGCCAATCTTAAAACATCATTAAAATTTTGGGCGGCGCTGGTGCCTGCAAAAATGAGTATTAATCCGATTACAATACTAAATTTTCTTTTCATCTTTTTCTCCCGGATTGTGAAGATCTTTCACCCGAATTATTTCTTAAATTTTGTCCTTTATCTTTAACTGCTCTTTTTCTTTCATTATCGTTAGTCCTATCTTTCTCAATTGCCGGAGGTGTTGGAGCCGGTGCCGGAAATATCGGTCTGATTTTTACCGGAGGCTGAAACGGCGGAGCGACAGGCGGCTGAGGAGGAGTAACCGGATAAACAACTTCTACAATTTCCAGCTCATTTTCATCCGTCATCGGTTCTCCATCGTGTACCGGACGCTCGATGCGAGTGTAGCATCCGGTAACGAAAAGGAATGATATCAATATTGAAGCAAGCTTTTTCATCTTAAATTATCTTCTGCTTCTGCCAGAACTTCTGCTCGAACCGGAGCTTCTTGAAGTTCCCGAACTTCTGGAACTTCCGCTTGACGATCTTCCCGAATAGCTTGAACCCTTCGATCCGCTGCTTTTCGGAGGAGAATAACTTCTGCTTGAACTTCCGCTCGATTTAGGCTTATAAGATTTACTTGAAGAACTTCTGGACTTCGGTTTATAAGTTTTGCCGGAAGAACTTCTTGATTTTGGTTTATAAGATGATTTACTCGAAGACGATTTCCCACTTCGCGGAGTATAGCTGCTTTTTGATTTTTCTTTGCTTGAACTTCCTTTATAAGTTCTGCCGCTTCTGGATGAAGTTCCTTCTTTGGAAGTTTTGCTTCTCGAATCCCTGTAAGTACTTCCTGATTTCGTTCTCGAGCTTTTACTGTCTCTGCTCGAACTTCTGTCTCTCACATTCGTATTTCTATCCGAAGATCTGGTAGAAGACCTTGTATTAACTTCTTTTTCTCTTTGATTCTTTTTGGTAACAGACGAAGCCGTTCCTGAAGAAGACCCGCTTCTCGTCGCCCGTGTTCTGTCGAGATCAACTTCTCTTCCGCCGTCTCTGTAACTTCTGGAAGTTCTGTCTCTAAGCGAAGTCTTGCTCACATCATCGCGCGCAGTCGTCCGGCTTCTGTTTCTTAAACTGTAACTTCTTCCTCCGCTCGAATTTCTTAATGCGGAAGCGTGGGAAGTAGTCCGGTATTTATATTTTGAAGGTGAATAATAATATCCCGGATAATTATTGTAATATCCGTAATAATTGTTGTAGTAACCCGGATAGTAAGAATAATAAACAGGAGTGTAATAATAAGGATAATAACTGTAGTAATTCCAATCATACCAGAACGGATCGTAAAATCCGTAATTAAAAGATACTGAAACGCCCGGATGGTATCCCCAATAATATCTTCTGTATGATGGACGGGAATCGAGATAATAATTATTTACCTGATCTCGATATCCGTATTCTTCGTCTTCGTAATATTCCTCATTCTCGTAAGAGTTATCAGAATAATCCGAATTTTCTTCTCCGTAATATTCTTCCTCGTATTCGTAGCTTCTTTCTCTTTCCGTCTGCCGGTCGCTTACTGCAAGCTGCGTATAACATCCGGTAAGCGAAAAGAGAAGCCCGACCGTCAAAAACATAACCAATTTTTTCATTTTGCGCCTCTCAAACTTTTATCTTTATATTATATATAATTATACAACTATTATGCCTGTAAAAAAATCCATAAAAAAAGGATATTCAGGCATTTTTTACAAATTCTTGTATTAAAAAATATACTTTATGTTCACAAAACTGTACAGTATTAACTGGGAAAATATTTTAAGATTAAACCTAGCTAATATATATTAATTAGATCTTTCAAGTAAAATTCAATTCACTGAACTCATCTGCTTTCTATTTAAACTTTTATTATTAGTGGAAGTTCCGCTATTAAAAAGAATTTTTCTTTGGAAGAAATTAGAACCTCATCAAAATTACAGTCATTTTTTTTGATCGTGAGAACTAATAGAGATTTTTGTGCGCGCCGTCTGATAATCCGATACCGCAGTTACTTCCGGGATTTTTCCTTCAAGAATTTTAAAGATTGATGAATCCTTGCGCCGAATCTTCTTTCACTATTTCTATGTTAGAAGAATCATCAAAAAAATATTCTGCCGGAACTTTTCTTAATTTAATTTCTCTTCCCATTCCGTTTACAGGAAAAGCTCTTATTTTAATTTGAAGACAGGGCTCGTTTCCATTAACGAATTCTGATTCATAATTCACTTCGTATATTTCAAAGAAAAAATTCCAGACGAAGAAAAAAGCGGCTAACACGAATAATAAAATTCCCGCAAAAATTATTATCTTCATCATTAAACTTTTTTAAACGTTACGCCGTCTTTAGTATCTTTTAATTCTATCCCAATTTCATTCAGTTTATTTCTTATATCATCGGCAAGTTGATAATTTTTTGATTTCTTTGCTTCGCTTCTTAAATCGATCAACAATTCTATCAATTCCTTTTCTAGGGAATTTTCATCTTCTCTATTTGTTTTTTCAGAATTATAAATTCCTAAAACATCCTGCGCCGTTTCAATTAGAAAAATTTTGGCATCCGTTACAAATTTCTTATCAATATTTTTTTCGGCGATAGCGGAATTTGCTGCTCTCATAAAATCGAAAATTGCCGCCGTTGCACGAGGCGTATTGAAGTTATCGTCCATCGATTCTTCAAAACTACTGCTGAATTTGTCAAAGTCGAAATCAAAATCATTGCTCTCGTCAATATTTGATTGCAGCTTATTTTCAAGCTCTGCCGCAAAATTATAAATTTTTTCTACAGCTTTCTGAGCCGAGGAAAGAAGATCATCGGAAAAACTTAAAGGCCCTGCGTAATGTGTTTGATTAAAAAACAACCTCACCGTTTCCGGTCTAAACTTATTAAGCACATCTCTCGCGGTAAAAAAATTTCCGAGCGACTTAGACATTTTTTCATTTTGAATATTTAAAAATCCGAAATGAATCCAGTAGTTTACAAAATGCGGAGTGCAGCATCCTTCGCTCTGCGCAATTTCATTCTCGTGATGGGGAAAGATCAAATCAGTTCCCCCGGCGTGAATATCAATGGTCTTGCCTAAAAACTTCATGCTCATCGCCGAACATTCGAGGTGCCAGCCGGGCCGCCCTTTTCCCCAGGGACTTTCCCAAAAAGGTTCTCCTTCTTTGGCGTTCTTCCATAAAACAAAATCAAGCGGATTTCTTTTTGCAGGGTTAACTTCAATTCGCGACCCCGATTCCAACTCGTCAATATTTTTGCCGCTTAGCTTTCCATAATTTTCAAATTTTCTCACATCATAAAAAACATCGCCGCTAACCGCATACGCTTTACCGTTTTCAATCAAACCTTCAATCAATTCTATCATTTCGGGAATGTTTTCGGTGGCGCGCGGATATAAATTCGCTTTCTTCACATTAAGTTTTTCCAAATCATCGAAAAATGCCTGAGAAAAATTGCCGGCAATTTCAGAGATATCTTTCCCCTGTTCATTCGCCTTTTTAATCAGCTTATCGTCCACATCAGTAATATTCATCGCGTAATTTACTTTATAGCCCTTATATTCAAGATATCTGTAAATCACATCGGCCATTACAAAAGAGCGAGCGTTGCCGATGTGGAAATAATCGTAAACTGTAGGACCGCAAACATACATATTTACTTCACCTTCATTCAAAGGTTTAAATTCTTCTTTCTTCTTCGTAAGCGTATTATAAATCAGCATTAAATCTCCATAAAAATTATTCAAGGAATTAATATAAATATAGCCGAGACTTTATTCAACTTGCTGAAAGCGGTCTTCGTAATTCTTAGTAAAAAATTATTATATGTGTGCGGAATATGTACTGGACAAAATTATTTATTCAACCAATTATTGTTTTAAATGTGTAAACTCATTTAGAACAGCATGTGGGAATCCGGAAGTATAATAATTGAAACGAAGATTTTGTATTTGATTGTATTATGCACTAATTTCATTGACTACTTTTTTACGAGATTAACCTTTGCTTAACTGATAAATTATCTACAAAATTTTAGAATTTTTTTGCAAAAAATATAATTTTTACTTGATATTAAGATATTATTCTCTTTATATTTATTTTGTAATTGGAGATTACTTATTTTGCACTAAAAAGAAGAATTGTTGTGCAAAAATTTTCTATCAAACAAGCTATTATGGTCTTATTATAGCTTTTTAAAATTAAACCAAATTATAGGGAGGAGTTGTATGAGCAAAACCTTAACTAATCGAAATTTTTCAATTCTTATGGCCGTCTTGGCGTTCTTTTTTGCGATATCTGTTTTCGCTCAAGATGCTGTTATAAAAATTGAAGCTGTCAGTCATCAGGAAATTGCTGATGGCGAAATTGACACATTACTATATCATTCCCCTTCCAGCGGATTAAATTTAGTAGGTAAGGGAGAAAGAGTTTATTTAATGGGAATGGAAAAAGCCGGCGAAGAAGTAACAACTTATCAATGGTCAATCGCAGATGCACCTGAAAATTCCGCTGCTGCGTTGGACTTCACTGACAAAGCATTTGTGACTTTCCGTCCTGATATGGTTGGTTCCTTTGATGTTACACTTACTGTAACCACTGCAACCGGAACAGATGATACTACTATTACTGTTATGGCCGGAACTTTTGAAGGTGTTGGAATCTGGACTGAAATTCTTGACGGTGGAAATAGTGGCTGTTTCTGCCACGGTGCAACTGTAACCGAATGGGTTAACTCGGGTCACCCCACTTTATTTAAAGCAGGTATTGAAGGAACAGCTTCTGATCATTATACTGAAGGCTGCATCGAATGCCATACTTTAGGATTTAACGAAGACCCTGAAGCTGTTAACGGCGGATTTGATGATGTAATGGCTGAACTTGGCTGGGAATTCCCTGAAACTCCTGCCATGGGAGAATGGGACAGCTTAGTAGCTGACTACCCTGCATTAGCAAAATTAGGAAGTATTCAATGTGAAAACTGCCACGGACCAGCAAGTAATCACTTAGCCAGTTCTAATAAAGCTGGAACAATGGCTGTTTCGATAGATGAAGGCGTTTGCGGCGTTTGCCACGATGAAGGCCCTCATCATACAAAAAGCATAGAATGGAAACAATCTAAGCATAATTTTGATCCTTTAGTATCAGCTCACGGAGCAGGCGCACGAGGTGTAGGTTGCTATTGCCATAGTGGAACTGCATTCCTTGAAGCTAACGTTGATTTTGTAATAAGCCCGATTACTCATAATCCTGATAATCCGGGTAATGTTTCCTGCGCAGTATGTCACGATCCTCATACAGCTACTGTACGTGAATTTGAAGAAGTAACATTATCCGATGGTACGATTTTAACAGACGGCGGTGAAGGTAAAGTTTGTATGACATGTCACCATGGAAGACAAAATGCTGAAGTTTATGCATCAGAATATCAATCCCATTTCGGACCTCACTATTCAAACCAAACTGACCTTTTGTTCGGTGAAAACTACGTTAGTTTTGGATTGGTTGATCTTTCAAGCACTACACACGGCAAATTAGAAAATGCATGCGTTACCTGCCATATGGCAATAAACGAAGAAGAAATGGCGCTTGGCGGTCATACATTTAAAGTTACATCAGACAACGGAACGCCTGAAGATATGACGGACGATGCTGATTTAGTAGCAGGATGCCAAACTTGCCATCCGGGCGTAACATCATTTGATGATTTTATTGCCAAAGTTGATTTTGACGGAAACGGAACAAGAGAACCGGTTCAGACTGAAGTTGCAGGATTATTGCACACCTTAGGAATGATGCTTCCTCCTCTTGATGATGAAACAGTTGTTGTTGATACAAATTATACTGCTGCACAATTGAAAGCTGCTTACAACTACTTCTACGTTGAAGAAGACGGAAGTCATGGCGTTCACAATCTTGATTTAGCTGTTAGATTATTAAACGTTTCTATTGATGCTCTTTCGCCTACAGTTGTTGGTGCAGGAGAAATTGTTGAAGTTACAGATGTTCCAAACGATCAGGGAAAACAAGTTCACGTAATCTGGAAAAGATTTGACGGCGAAATGAGTTGACGCTAATCCTATTAAAACATATGTACTATTAAGACTTCTTGCAGAAGATTACGTAGAACCAGAAAATGTTGTTAAATATGACAGATTCGAAGACGTAATATCAATCGAAGAAGGCTCAGCATTAATGGTAGAAAATGAAGTTTGGGAATTTGCAGGCGAATATCCAGCATTGAACAACGTATATTACAGCGCAATAGCAGAAACTGTATATGATTCTACTGCTGACGGTGTGAACCTGTCAACCTTTAAAGTTGTAGCTTTAGCTGAAAACGGATTGCATGGCTGAAAGTGCTCCTGCAATGGGATACTCAGTTGATAACTTAGCTCCGATGGCTCCGGCTAACGTTTCTGCTTCATTAATTGAAGGTAATGTAAACTTAACCTGGAATGAAGCTGATGATGCCGACTTTAATTACTTCGCAGTTTATAGAAGTACGGAATCAGGTTTTGTACCGACTGACCAAAACAGAATAACTACTACTACTAATACAAACTTCGAAGATTCTAATGTAGAACTCGAAACCAATTATTATTATGTTGTTTCAGCATTCGATCTCAACGGAAATCAAAGTAATTTCTCGAATGAACTCGACGTATTCGTAACATCTGTTGCGGGCGATCAAGGAATTCCGACTGAATTCGCTTTGAACCAGAATTATCCGAATCCGTTCAACCCGACTACAAGCATAAAATTTGAACTTCCTCAAGCCGCTCATGTAAGTATAGTTATTTACGACGCGGTTGGTAAAGAAGTTGCAAAACTTGTAAATCAGGATATGAATGCTGGTTACCATAATCTGCAATGGAATGCTGCCGGTTACTCTTCGGGAGTTTATTTCTACAGAATGGAAGCAGACAACTTTGTACAAGTTAACAAGATGCTCTTACTGAAATAATCCTCATTCTCTACTTGTTAATTTATTTAAGACCCGGTATTAATTGGAATACCGGGTCTTTTTTTCTCTAAATAAAGAAAACATTTTCAAACCTTTTTCCAAATTCAAGAAATATTCAAACCTAATCAGATTGTTTCTTCCTATTACTTCCCTATTTAAGATGGAACAGTAATTGATATAAATATATAAAAGTCTTATTAACTCATTATTTAATTAATTTAGGGAGTACCAAATGAAAAATCTTCTACTGCTAGCAACGGCGGTTACTCTTCTCCTAACTGCAAATATATTTGGACAAGATAACTATTACATAGGTTTAGACGCATCTTGCGCAGTCTGCCATAATGACGGCGTTATAGAATCCTGGGAAGGAACCGGACACGCAACGGCTCAAGATTCAATGGATAACCCTGGTTTTGGCTACAGTTGTTTAGAATGCCATAATACAGGATGGAATACGGAAGTAGTAAATTACGGCGCCGATGAATATGTTGAAGCCGGCGAAAACAACGCTTACACCATAACCGATCAGGAAAAATGGGATCAGATCAATAACGTACAGTGCGAAGCCTGCCACGGACCTGTTGGTAAAGAAGATGGATCGATGGATAATACGCATATGGGTAGAGTTACCGATTATTCCGCCGATAATTGCGGGGTATGCCATCAAGACGCACATCATCCTTATTTTGAAGAATGGCAGGAATCTGCTCACTCTCAAAGCGATGTAGCATTTTTCACTCGTGAAGCTAATGGACAGTGTTACTATTGCCATTACGCTCAGGATTTTATAAAATTTGTTGAAAATCCAGATTATGATTATACCGTAGAACAACAAGGTGAATTAGCCAATATTACCTGCGCAACATGTCACGATCCTCACGGAAACGACAAACCCGGAAATTTAAGAGACGTAGGTGAAGGTAAAATAGTTTGCGATGTTTGCCACGCAGAAAATATTGTTGACGAAGTAAATGTTGAAGAAACTCCGCATCATACAACTTCAGAAGTATTTTCAGGTTCTGATAAATTTGGTTATCAATATCCGGATGAAACTTATTCAAACTCCGCTCATACTTTTGTTTTGGCTGAAGAAAGATGCGCCGCCTGTCACGTTCATCAGACTCCTTTCGACGGAACTGTAACGGCTACCGGACATACATTTGAACCGAGAACAGAAGCATGCGCTCAGGAAGGATGCCATCCAACTTATTACACTGACGTTGATACAAGTAATGCCGAAACACGATTCAATTACAGAGGCGTTCAAACAATGGTCGACAGTTTGATGGGAGTTCTAGGGTCTGAATTAGCTGCCGCAACTCCGGAAGATTCACTAACGGATTCTTTTAAAGAAGCTAATTACAATCTTGAAGCTGCTTCAGCTGAAGGTAGTATGGGTATTCATAATACCAAATTAGTTACAAAACTTCTTAATGATGCTATTGCTAAATTTAATCCTACTACAAGTGTTGAATTGGACAACGATCTTCTGCCCAAAGCATACGAATTGGACCAGAACTATCCTAATCCGTTCAACCCGTCTACAACTATTAAATTCTCAATTCCGCAAGCCGGAAACGTTAATTTAACTATTTACGATGCAGTGGGTAAAGAAGTAGCCGTTCTCGTAAATGAAAATGTTGACGCAGGACAATATAATATTCAATGGAATGCAGCCGGATTCTCATCAGGCGTGTATTTCTACAGACTAGAAGCCGATAATTTTGTTCAGGTTAACAAAATGCTGCTTCTAAAATAATTTGTAAATAGCTTTAACCTAAAAGCGTCTTTGAATAAAATCAAAGGCGCTTTTTTTTTGCCGATAATTATCCCCTACCGAAATGCAATGCTGTTGACTTAAGACATATTTAATAAATGGTTTTTACTCTGCTTAAATGTTTTTCCCTTTTAGATAACAGAGTCTGCCAAAACTTCCTTTTTATTCTTGAGCGAAGCCATTCTTTTACATATATTCTGTTTTTAACTTACTCAGAAAGCTGCGCATGCTTTATCTACTCATTGTCTCCCTTCTCTGGGCTTTTTCTTTTGGATTGATAAAAGAAAATTTAACCGGTCTGGATTCAAATTTTGTTTCCTTTGCACGGCTCGCTATATCCTTTTTAGTTTTTATGCCATTCCTTAAAATTAAAAATATCTCAAAGGAGATTGCTCTAAAATTTACTTTTACAGGTTTGGTCCAGTTTGGATTAATGTACATTTCTTATATCTATTCATTTCAGTTTTTGAAAGCTTATGAAGTAGCCCTTTTTACGATATTCACACCAATTTACGTAACTCTGATAAATGATTTTCTGAATAAAAAATTCCATAAATTATTCCTAATAACTGCTTTTCTATCAGTTGCAGGAACTGCAATTATAAAGTATTCTGAAATATCCGATAACGTAGCTATCGGATTTTTATTTGTACAAATATCTAACCTCTCATTTGCTTTCGGGCAAACTTATTACAAATTATTAAAAGCAAAAAATCCGGGTCTGGATGATCATAGTATTTTCGGATATCTGCTTTTCGGAGGTAGTCTAATTGCAGGATTTTTTGCGGCATTTTCCACTGACTGGTCTACCCTTTCTGTATCGGCTACTCAAATTTGGACTCTCATCTATCTTGGAGTTGTAGCCTCAGGAATTGGATTCTTTTTATGGAATTACGGAGCTACAAAAACCGATGCCGGAGCTCTGGCTATTTTTAATAATTTTAAAATTCCGCTGGCTATTCTTGTTTCACTTATTTTTTTCGGCGAAGAAACAAATTTAATCAGATTAATTACGGGTGGAGTAATTATAACAGCCGCTTTGATTTTAAATGAGTATTATACATCGGAAACCAATCAAACAGAATGAATAAGGTTATAGGAATAATCATTTCGTTCAAGATATTTTAATTAAATAAAATCCCCGGGCTGGAAAGTACGCGAGCATCATCCCAACAATCTATACTTTAATACTTTGCAAATTCAATAATAATTTATATTTTAAATTATACAGAGGGCACTGTAGTAAACGAATCTATATGTATAAACTATTAAATAAATATTGCGTATTAGAGGTTTCTAATATTTCATGTTTCACTAAACTAAGGAGGGACTAATGAATATTTTTGATGCACTGGAAAAAGACCACGATGAAATAAGGGAATTATTCAAAAAAGTTAAAGAGAACCCGGATGAATTTCCTAAATTAAAAAAACATCTTGAAGTTCATCATCGCAATGAAGAAAATTATCTTCTTAATGAAATCAAGAAAAATGATGAATTCCGGGATGAAGCGCTTGAATCTATTGAAGAACATTATGTTCTCGATTTTCTTCTTCTCGATCTCGGCAATTTTCCAAAAGATGATGAGCGTTGGCAAGTAAAATTAGGAGTTTTAAAAGAAGTTGTAGATCATCATCTTAATGAAGAAGAAGAAGATTTATTCAAAGATGGAAGAGATAAAGTTGATGAGGAGAAACAGAAAAAGTGGGGAGAGGAATTTCAAAAAGAAAAAGATGAGCAGCTAAAAGTTTTATAATTATATAGAGGGCAAAATGGATATTATAAAAATTATATTCGCCATAATTCTTCCACCGCTTGGAGTTTTTCTCGAGGTTGGTTTAACAAAACATTTTTGGCTGAATATTCTTTTAACTATTCTCGGATTTATTCCTGGAATAGTTCATGCAGTTTGGGTTATAGCAAAAAAATAATTTAGAGAGGAGTTTTATTTGATATGGCAAAAAGAGATCTCCCCAAAGAGTTCCCTGAGCAATCGCAGGAAGTTCCAGGACACGAATATAAAATGGACCCGGAGCCGGAAATTATACGACCAAATTATAAAGGAAGCGATAAATTATTAGGTAAGGTCGCTTTAATAACCGGCGGCGATTCCGGCATCGGAAGATCAGTCGCGGTGCATTTTGCACGTGAAGGCGCTGATGTAGCTGTGGTTTATTTAGAAGAGGACAAGGATGCTGAGAAGACTAAAGAACTTGTAGAAAAAGAAGGGAAAAAATGTCTTTTGATAAAAGGCGATATTCGAAATATAGAATTTTGTAATACTGCAGTTAAAAATACTGTGGAAGAATTCGGCAAACTGAATATTCTTGTGAATAATGCAGCAGAACAGCATCCGGTTGATAATTTCAAAGATCTCGATTTTGATGTTATGCAACGGACATTCCAGACAAATATTTTCGCGATGTTTTATTTATCAAAAGAAGCGCTTAAATATTTACAACCCGGCGATTCAATTATAAATACAACTAGCGTTACAAATTATAGGGGAAGTAATCATCTTCTTGATTATTCGTCCAGTAAAGGAGCTATTACTGCTTTCACAAGATCGCTCGGTAAGAATTTAGCCGAAGAAGGAATCCGCGTTAACGGAGTTGCACCCGGGCCAATTTGGACTCCCTTGATTCCATCGACTTTCAAGAGCGTTAAAGAATTTGGACAGAAAGTGCCAATGGGAAGAGCCGGTCAGCCAAGTGAAGTCGGTCCGGCTTACGTATTTCTTGCTTCAGAAGACGCATCTTATATAACAAGTCAAATCATTCATCCTAACGGCGGCGAAGTAGTTAATACATAAATGAAAAAACAAAAAATAATTTATGTAGAAGATGAAAGCCCCGGCTACACAAGAAAACGGTGGGGTCGGGGTTTTATTTATCTCGATGCTAAAGGGAAAAAAGTTAAGAAAAAAAGCCTTCTTCTTCGATTTAAAAATCTCGTAATTCCTCCTGCCTGGGATCATGTGTGGATTTGCATCGACGATAACGGACACATTCAGGCAACCGGCAGAGACAATGCGGGACGAAAACAGTATATATATCATCCCGAATGGGAAAAGAAACAATCCGAAACTAAATTTAACGAGATGATTGAATTCGCTGAATCGCTACCTGCAATAAGAAAAACAGTTGATGCCGACTTAAGGAGACATTCTTTCAATCATGAAAAAGTTTTAGCCCTCGCAGTAAAATTACTTGATGAATCTCTAATCAGGATCGGGAATAATACTTATACGAAATTATATGGCTCTTATGGATTAACAACTCTGCGCCAAAAACATCTGGAAATTCATGGTTCGAAAATAAAATTCGAATTTACCGGAAAGAAAGGTGTTGAACGTGAAGTCGAGATCAAAGACAACAGGCTATCCAGAATAATTAAACGATTGGAAGAATTACCGGGTCAGCATTTATTTGTTTATCTTGATGAAGAAGAGAATCGCAAAAATTTAACTTCATCAGATATTAACCATTATTTATTTGAAATTACAGGTAAAGCGTTTACCGCAAAAAATTTTAGAACCTGGGGCGGAAGTGTTTTAGCTCTGAAAAGCTTTTATGAAACCGGGAAAGAAGAGACGAAAGCAGCAATAAAGAAAAAAGTTGTTGAAACCGTAAAATTTGTCGCCGAAGAACTCGGAAACACTCCGGCTATTTGCAGAAAATATTACATCCATCCAAAAATCATTTCATCATACGAAGACGGCTCTATGTTCGGGAAGAAATTATCTTTCAGGCCAAGAAAACATTTTGACAAAGAAGAAGCCGCACTTCTTAGGTTTTTAAAACTTCAAAGGAACTAATATTATTGTAAAAATTGTTATTAAAATAAAGAGAAAAAAATGCTGATAAATATTGCCACTGCAGTTCCTCCGTACAAGCTCAATCAAAAAGAAGTAGCCGTTGAAATTAAGAAAAGAATTAACTCCACAGCTGCCGGAAGATTTATAGACGCAGCAATGAATAACTCCGGAATTGAGACCAGAAACTTTGTCGTGTCGGACGGAAATTCATCCGGCGAAGATAATTTTTACACGAATGGAACTCCGACAACTGAACAGAGAATGGTTCACTATGAAAAATGGTCTAAAAAACTAGTCTTCGAAGCGGTGGAAAAAGCTTTTTCAAATCCGGAAATAAATGCGAAAGATATAACGCGCGTCATAACAATTTCCTGCACGGGCTTTTTCGCCCCAGGTCTCGATTATGAAATAATTAACAAATTCAATATCCCAAAAAATGTTAAAAGGTCAAACATCGGTTTCATGGGTTGTGCTGCTTCCATAATCGGGTTCAGCGCTGCTCTTGACGCTCTCTCTTCGGGACGGGAGGAAAATATTTTGATGGTGTCAACGGAACTTTGCAGCATCCATCTTCAGTTTGAACCGACACGCGATAATATTTTAGCAAATACTGTTTTTGCCGACGGAAGCGCCGCCGTTATTTTTTCTAACAAAATAAAATCGGCAGATAAGGCGAAACTTAAACTTCAAAAAACCAGATCAATTCTTTTTGATGATTCCTCAAAATTTATGGGCTGGAAAATTGCCGATACGGGTTTCCAGATGATTCTATCATCCGAACTTCCGAAAATTATTTTGGAAACTGCTTCGCCCGAGCTAAAAAATATTTTAAAAGAATTCGGCGTTGAAAAAGAGGAGATAAAATTCTGGGCGCTTCATCCCGGTGGACGCGCAATTCTCGACGCGCTTAAAAACGGAATGAATTTTACTGAAGAGCAGATGACTGCCTCACGTAATGTTCTTAGAAAAAATGGGAATATGTCTTCCGCCTCAATTCTTTTTGTGATTGAAGAAATCTTAAATTCAGAAAAGATAAACAAAGGCGATAAACTTTGCGCCGTTGCTTTCGGTCCCGGATTGACAATGGAAGTAGCACTCTTTACGGCGGAGTAATATGAAGAGGAGTTACGCACCTGAATTAATGGATGATTTTTCATTTACCGATAACCGGATTGACGACGCGCTTAAAGAATTAAATGTTATTAACAAATTTCTTGGCGGCTCTAATGTATCCGTTAATGGTATTTCTTATTTCAGAAAAAGAAAAAAATTCGAAGCATTAAAAATTTTAGATTTCGGATCGGGCGGAACCAATTTATTTCTTCAAAATATTTTTTCGGATGATTTTGTTGTCAATGCAGACAAAAATATTCGGACATGCAAATTTTTGAAAGAGAAAAACATGAGCAAATATATTGTCTGCGCAGATGCGTTTAATCCTCCGTTCAAAAAAAAATCTTTTGATGTTATACACGCATCACTTTTCTTTCATCATTTTGAAGAAGAAGGAATAATAAAATTGCTGAAATATTTTTCTTCAATTGCCGAAAGTGGAATTGTAATAAACGATTTGCGAAGATCAATTTTGGCATTAATAGGAATAAAGATTTTAACGTTATTTTTTTCCAAAAGCGAATTTGTAAAGTATGACGCTCCCCTTTCTGTTAAACGTGGATTTAAGAAGAAAGAGTTGAAAAATATTTTAAGAGAATTAGATTTTGCACAGGTAATTCTAAGAAGAAAGTGGGCATTTAGGTGGATGCTGATTTTGAAATTAAAGCGCAGAAGAGCAAGGGAAAAATCTACTGTCAAATGAAACATTAGAAAATGAAAAAGACTTTAGCCGAATAGCCTTTTCTCTACCTAAACCCGTCAGTTAAAACTGATTTCAATAGAAATAAAATAATTAACATAATAGATGAACAATTTTGATTATGATATCGCAATCATTGGCGGTGGACCTGCGGGTTCGACTGCGGCGTCTTTTCTCGCAGAAGCCGGATTTTCCGTCTGCCTTTTTGAGAAACAAATTTTTCCGCGCGAAACATTATGCGGAGAATTTCTTTCACATGAAGTAATAAAAATTATTTCCGAATTAGGATTGGATGAAAAATTCAACTCTCTTTCCCCTAACCCGATCAATAAATTAAGGATTTTTAACAACTCGAAAGATTATATTCAATCACCGCTTGGCTTTAGCGGTTTCGGTTTGAAAAGAAGCATATTAGATAAAATGCTGTTAGACCGAGCATCCGAACTAGGTGCGAAGATTTTACAACCGGCGGATGTTAAGAAGATTATTCGGAGTGAAAACCATTTTGAAATTATTTTTTCCGATGGCGACGAGAAATTAATATCATCTAAAAAAGTAATAGCGGCTTATGGAAAAAGAAACTCATTAGACAAATTTTTATTTAGAGATTTTGCCGGAATAAAAACTAAATTGAACGGAATTAAGTTTCACGCAAATCTAAATCATCTTCCTAATTTTGAAAAAGACGAAATTCAAATTTATCTAACAGACGGAATTTATTGCGGCGTTAATAAAGTATCAGAAAGCGAAGCCGCGGTTTGTTTTTTAGCAGATTGGAATGAGAAAAAATATTCCGCGCTTGAATTCTTAAAAAAACTTTCAAATGAAAATATTTTTTTTAATAATATAATTGGCGCAGATTTTTGGAGAGGCGCCGAAGAAAAAACATTTTACGGTAAAGCCAATATTTACTTCGGCAAAAAATATTTGGTTGAAGATGGTATTTTTATGATCGGCGATTCCGCGAGAGTCATCGCACCGCTTGCCGGAGACGGAATCGGGATGGCGATGGAGAGCGGCAAATTGCTTGCGAAAATATTGGTCGTCCAAAAAGAAAAAAATCTTTCATCCAAATTGATAGAAAAGATGTACATTGAAGGATGGGAGAAACTTTTTCTTAAACGAGTAAGATTTGCAAAAATTATTCAAAGTGTTTTATTGAATTCTTTATATAGTAAAGCAATTTTTAAGATTATTAAATATTATCCGAACGGGATAAAAAACTTAATAAAATATACGCGAGGGCAAAAATGAAAAGACTTGAGGGAAAACGGGCGCTGATAACCGGTGCGGCAACGGGAATAGGAGAAGCGATCGCCCATAAATTTGCGAGCGAAGGAGCAAAAGTTTTTTTAGCTGCGCTCCCGGACGATCCGGTTGAAACTGTTGTGGAAAAAATAAAAACCAAATATGGGTTAGCGGAATTTTATAAAGGCGATATTTCCGATACCTGAAAACGCCGCGAAATGCGTTAATGAAGCAAACGAAAAATTGGGCGGAATAGATATTCTTGTAAACAACGCCGGAACGTATCAAACGGTTGCCGAAACTGATAAATTCCCCGATGAAGATTTTCTTTATATGACGAAAATGAATACTCATTCGGTTTTCTTTATGACAAAAAACGCGCTGCCGTTTTTGCAGAAATCGCGCGGAGTTGTATTGGCAACCGGTTCCGAAGCCGGAATGCTCGGTCAGCCTAAATGCACGCCCTACGGCGCTTCTAAGGGATGGATTCACGGGTTTATGCGCGGACTTGCGCTAGAGCAGGCGCAGTATGGTGTGCGAGTTAATGTTGTAGCGCCCGGACCAATAGACACGGAATGGCACGATACAGAAGTAAGCTCGATGACCGAAAAAATGGAGAAAGATATTTTAGCCGGAACGCCGATGGGAAGACGCGGAACGGTTGAAGAAGCGGCTAACATTTTCGCGTTTATTGCATCGGACGAAGCGAGTTTTGTAACTGGTGCAATTTATTATGTTGACGGAGGAATTTCTATCGGGCGCGGACCGATTGGAAATGATGTACCCGATGAATTTAAACAGCCGCCAAAAGTTTCGCTCGATCTCGATAATACTTATAGCGGAATGGATAACAAAAAAATAAAAAGTTTATAAAATGATAGAAAAGAAAACGGCTTTAATTGCGGGAGCAACCGGACTTGTTGGTTCGGAGTGCCTAGATTTATTGGCTGATTCCGACGCTTATGAAAAAATTATCGTTGCCTCAAGGTCTTCCATCGGCGGGAAAGAAGATCATTCAAAAATAGTTTTTAAAAAAACAGACTTTGATAATTTAGAAAGTCTTAACGGATTTGATTCTGTCGATCATATTTTTTGCGCGCTTGGCACCACGATAAAAAAAGCAGGATCGAAAGAGAAGTTTAGAAAAGTAGATCACGATTATATTGTAAAATTAGCCGAACTTGGACTTGAATCGGGAGCAGAACATTTTCTTTTTATTTCATCGATGGGCGCAAATCCGGATTCATCTTTCTTCTACAATAAAGTAAAGGGAGAAACCGAATCCGAGATATCACAGTTAAATTACAGGGCGATTTCCGTCTTCCAGCCTTCACTTCTGCTTGGCGATAGGAAGGAAAAAAGAGTGGGCGAAAATATTTCTAAAACTTTGATGACTACTTTCGACTTCTTAATTCCGAAAAAATATAAAGCTATTGAAGCAAAAACAGTTGCGGCTGCTATGCTTTATTCAGCAGAGCAAAATAAACCCGGACTTCACATTTATGAATCGGACAAAATCCGGGATGCAGGCAAAAAATATTTGTCCTAAAAAATAATTATGAATGTCAAAAATTTTTTCAAACTGATAAAAGAAACTTTTAGTGAATGGAAAAAATTCCAGCCTTTTATAAACGGCGCGGCTCTGGCTTTTTACATAATTTTTTCCGTTGGTCCATTGCTCGTAATTACAACTTTTATTTTGGGATTGATATTCGGAAGTAAGACCGCGGAAAGCAATCTGATTTCTGATTTGAGCAATATAGTCGGCTCGCAAATGGCAGAAACAGTTAGATGGATAATTAGCACAGTTACAGATTCTCCTCCAAAATTAATAACACTGATAATTAGTGGTCCGATTTTGATTTCAGGCGGAACGGTTTTATTTATTCAATCGCGAAGATTGCTTAACAAAATTTGGGGAGTCGAGTATAAAAGTCCAAGCGGTTTGAAAGGAATAGCGCGCTCTTATCTTTACGCTCTGATAATGATAATTGTTTTGGGATCACTCTTTTTTCTTTTGGTGATTAAAAATTTTTTTATGGGAGATTTAAGCCGACTTATTTTTTCGCCTATCAATCTGCCTTCGTTCATCATCACAATAATTGATATTTTTCTTTCCTACGTTTTGCTCGCAATTCTTTTTGCGATGATCTATAAAATTCTTCCCGAACAGAAATTAAAATGGGGAGATGTTTTAATCGGCGGATTTTTTTCTTCCTTTCTTTTTCTAATCGTTCAATATCTTGTCGGGTTATACATTACCACAACCGATTTGGGCAATGCTTATGGAGCGATGGGAAATTTTTCTATTTTTGTTGTCTGGTTTTTTTATTCGGCTATTGTATTTTTATTCGGAGCGGTTTTCACAAAGCTTTTCGCCCAGCAGTATGGTTCGTTAAAGTGAGAATTAAATTTCAATAAAAATGATTTTGCGGAAAAAAAATTAATTCCTTAATTAGTTAAATTACTCATCGCCGATTTCAATTTTTAAATAGTGACATTAAACAATTAAATATACCAATCTATTTATCGTGAGAAATAATAATTCTTTTTGTAGATTTGTAAATTCTATTCTAATTTTCTCATCAAAAAAAATTTTTTAGGAGTTAGCAGATTGAAAAGATTCACTAAATTCAGCAATATTATTCTTCTTCTAATTTTAGTTTCCTTAATATTTATCGCAGCAATTCTCTATTCGAAAGATCAGGAGAAAATTGAATTTAAAACCGACGATAGATATCTTGCCGATTTTCCGCAGGATTACCGGATCGTTCAGCCGCCTGTTCCGTTGGAAATGGAATTTGCAGGCGAACGCGTGCCGTTAGAAAATATAGAAGTACATGAAATGCTGGAACGGGAAATGATAGTGAACACTTATTTTCATTCTTCAACTCTTACAAATCTTAAACGAACAACACGCTGGTTTCCCGTAATTGAACCGATACTTGAAAAATACGGAATACCCGAGGATTTTAAATATGTTGCTGTTATAGAAAGTAATCTGGATAATGTAGTTTCCCCCGCAAATGCAAGAGGATTTTGGCAATTCCGTGAAGCCGCCGCCGAAGAATACGGCCTGGAAGTGAACCGCGAAGTGGATGAACGGTACCACGTGGAAAAAGCGACAGAAGCGGCAGCAAAATATTTATTAAAATCTTATGCAAAGTTTAGCAGTTGGACACTTGCTGCGTCATCTTATAATGTCGGAATTTCCGGAATTGCGACTCAACTAGAATTGCAAAAGGCGGATAACTATTACAAATTGGTTTTGGGTGATGAGGCGGCACGTTATATTTTTAGGATTCTCGCATGGAAACAATTGAGCACCAATCCTGAAAAATATGGATTTGATCTTGATGAAAAAGATTATTACAAACCTTTTGAAACGTATGAAATAAAAGTAGATTCAAGCATTACACATCTGGCGGATTTTTCAGCAGAAAAC
The DNA here is from genome assembly GCA_963821715.1 of uncultured Melioribacteraceae bacterium. Lineage (GTDB taxonomy): Bacteria > Bacteroidota > Ignavibacteria > Ignavibacteriales > Melioribacteraceae > CAWGET01. The sequence goes on along the minus strand of CAWGET010000001.1, from coordinate 542,616 downwards.
GGAATTGATTATAAAACTTTGAAGCTGCTTAATCCCTGGCTGCGTTATAATTATTTAGAGAACGATCGAAAGAAAACATATTCGATCAAACTTCCCGAACCGGGAACAATAAAACTTATTAAGGAATCGTATTATAAACCGTGAGACGTCCGGCTTCGTAAAAACAACTACGCCGAGACAAGCGAGACGATAAGAAGGTAATAATTGGGTTTTTCTCAATTGAGCTAAAGTTTTGAGATGAGAGTTTTCATATCCTCAGGAAGTTCGGAATCGAATGTAAGTGTTTCTTTTTTATGCGGATGATAAAATGAAATCTTTTTTGCGTGAAGCGCCTGCCGTTGCATAATTTCCAATAAATTGTCGATCCTGTTTTTCATCTTAGGCAAAGAAGAACCGTAAACTATTCTTCTTCCGCCATAAACGGCGTCGCCGAATACCGGATGATTGATTGAGTTTAGATGAACGCGAATCTGGTGAGTTCTCCCGGTTTGAAGTTTTAGTTCGACCATACTCGCGAATTCAAATTCTTCTATCACTTTGTAATTTGTATGCGCGTGTTTACCTTCCGTATCGCTTACCGTAAATATTTTTCTATCCTTTTTGCTTCTGGTAATATTCGAAATGATCTCGCCTTCCCGCTCATCAAAAATACCCCAGCAGACTGCCCAATATTTACGAGAAATTGTCCGGGTAGAAAATTGTTTCGCAAGCTGCGCGTGCGTCCAATCGTCTTTAGCTACAAGCATCAAACCGCTTGTTTCTTTATCTAGACGATGAACTATTCCGGGTCGGAAATTTTCGTTTACTTCGCTTAATTTTTTTGTATGATGAAGAAGGGCGTTTACCAGCGTTCCGGTAAAATTGCCAAGCGCCGGATGAACTACAAGCCCTGCAGGCTTATTAACAACTATTAAATATTCGTCTTCGTAAATGATCTCTAAAGGAATGTCTTCCGCTTCCGCTTTTTCCGGCCGCGGAGAAACCGGAATCGTGACGTCAATAATATCTCCCGAACCGATTATGTAATTTGGTTTAACCGGCTTTCCGTTAACATAAACGTATTCAGCTTTAATTAATTTTTGAATTTTAGATCTGGTCGCGTTCTCGATAGAATTAGCGAGGAAGGTATCAATCCGTTCCTTTTTCCTCTTTTCGGAAATTTCAAACTTGAATTTTTTTTCGCTGATCAAGTTTGCCATTTATAATTTCGGATTAATTAATATTTTCTTGAAATGAAGGAGTTCCCTTTTCTTCTTCCTTAGGTTCATCTTCCTTTTTTTCGTTTTGATGCGATTCAATCTGCTTATGAAAAAAGATCAGGATGAAAACTCCGACTGTAACCGAAGCGTCGGCGATATTGAAGATTGGCCACCTTTCGTAAGTATGACCAAAAATTGTGAAATCGAAAAAATCCACATTAAAAAAATCTACCACCTTACCATAGAGTAAAGGAGCGTAGCCGTAAGCTACTCCGTAAAAAACGCGGTCGATCAAATTTCCCACGGCACCACCGAGAATCAGAGCGAGTGAAACTCTGAAAAGAAGATTTTCTTTCCGAATTTTATAAATGTAGTAAAACAGGCCAATACTTGCGAAAACCGAAAATAAGGAGAGGTAGAGTTTCGATGTTCCGCCAAAATCGATTCCGAAAGCCATACCGGGATTTTCAACAAAAGTCAGTTGGAAGAAATCGCCAATTACATTAAAGCTTTGGCCGTAATTCATTCCTTCAAAATTTAAATTGAGAAAAGGGATTTTAAAACCTTTAACCAATAATTTTGTAATCTGATCCAAAACAACTATAACGCCTGTTAAAATCAATACTCTCAAATAAAAATCCCGCTATTGAAAAATTATCCTACAATTATCTTATTGACATCTTTTCCTTAACCTGTTTGCAATGCTGCGTATGCGGCACAGCCATCAGTCTTTCTTTCGGTACGAGAGGACAGGTCGGGCATAAATTCTGCGGTTCGTCAATACAATCGATACAAATTCCGTAAGTACCGGCGTCAATTCTTTGAAGCGCCTCTTCCAAATAAGTAAGAAACTTATTCTCTCTCTGTGCCCAAAGATAAAGTTTCTCGCGCTCCATTGCGTCGGTTCCCTGCTCGGCCATATGAAGCGAGTATGGAGAGTTTTCATTCACATACTGACCTGTTGTCGGGTCCATCATCTGATCGCGTAAGTTCTGGAGCTGCTCTATTATCTCTTCGCGCTTCTCCATAATAACTTCACGGAATTCTTCAAGATCCTTCTTTCCGTAGCCCTTTATTTTTTTCACTTTTTTAGAAGGTGAAATAACTTCAACCGGTTGCTGCGCGGTATTGTGAGTCGATTTTGTTTTTGCTTTCGATTCCTTTTTCGTAGTTGCTTTTTTAGCAGTCGTTTTTTTAGCTGCGGTCTTTTTCGTCTCTACACTTTTAGCGGACGAAGTTTTTTTATTTTCCGCTTTTTTAGCAGTCGTTTTTTTAGCTGCCGGTTTCTTTGTTTTATCTTTGGAATCAGCCGCATTTTTTGTTGTAGTTTTCTTTTTATCTTCTTTTTTAGCCATTTTTAACCTCCTTAAGGTTTATCTATCGGCTTTTGTAAGAGCGATAGTGCAATTAAAATCCCCAATTTGCCATTCTTGCTTAAAACCTGCTTCAGTCCTGTCAGCTTCAAATTTATTGGCGAGGATTTCGTTTGAAATATAATCTTTATGTTTTTCAATATATTCTATAAATTTATCATCTCCGGCAAAGGTAACATTTATTCTGTCAACAACGTCAAAACCGGCGTCTTTACGCATATTCTGAACACGGTTAACAAACTCACGCGCAACACCTTCAGCAATTAATTCTTCTGTTAATTCTTTATCAATCGCCACAGTTACACCCTCTTCGGTTTCAACCACCCAACCGGTGATTTCCGAACTAACAATTTCCAAATCCTCTTTGGAAACTATTATCTCATTATCGTCTATTTTTACGTTTACTTGACCTTCTAATTCCAATTTTTTTATTTCGTCTTCAGAAAATTCTCTTATCCTCTGTGCAACTTTATTTACAATTTTTCCGTATTTGGGACCGATTGATTTAAAGTTCGGCTTCGCGGATTTTGTTATCAAGCTTGAATCATCTTCTAAAACTTCTAATTCCTTAATGTTGATTTCTTCAAGAATAACATCTTTCATATTTTCTATCGCGTTTCGCTTATCTTTATCCACAGCCACAATTATTTTTTTAAGCGGCTGGCGAACTTTAAGATTCTCCTTAGCGCGCATTGTTCTAGCCAGATAAACTACCTGCTGTGCAATATCCATCTTCTCTTCCAATTCCGAATCAGTAAAAAGAGGTTTTGGAAATTCTACAAGATGAACCGATTCGCTGCTATCTTTACCTGTGGCATTGTTAAGATTTTGATACAACTCTTCGGCAATGAAAGGCGCAAAAGGCGATGTCAATTTTGCAATTGTTTCTAAGCATTCGTATAAAGTCTGGTAGGCGGCTCTTTTATTTTTCGTCAATTCCGATTTCCAAAATCTGCGTCTGTTTCTTCTAACATACCAGTTGGAAAGATTATCAATTGTGAATGATGATATTTGACGCGCGGCTTTAGTTACATCGTAATTATCTAGCGATTCACCGACACTATTTACAAGAGCGCTTAAACTCGAAATTATCCATCTGTCAATTTCCGGCCGTTCTTCATAAGGAATAAATTCATCATTAAAGTCAAATTTATCCAGATTAGCGTATAATGCGAAAAATGAATAAGTATTAAGTAATGTACCGAAGAATTTTCTCTGGACTTCAACAATTCCTTCTTCGTCAAAAAGTGTAGGTTTCCATGGTGGACTTGTCGTTATCAAATACCATCTTGTTGCGTCCGCTCCGTATTTATCGAACAAATCAAAGGGATTAACTGTGTTCCCTTTCGACTTGGACATTTTCATTCCGTTTTTATCAAGAATAAGTTCGTTCACAATTAAATTTTTGTAAGCTACGTTATCAAACAACATCGTTGCGATTGCGTGCATTGTGTAGAACCAGCCGCGCGTCTGATCAATTCCTTCGCAGATAAAATCGGCGGGAAAATTATTCTCGAAAATTTCTTTATTTTCAAAAGGATAATGAAACTGTGCAAAAGGCATCGAACCGGAATCGAACCAAACGTCAATTAATTCGGGTGTTCTGCGATAGACTTTTCCGTTCTTTTCAAAAAATACATCATCCACAAAAGGTTTGTGAAGATCAATTTCCTCAATATCTCTTACAGAAATCTTGTTTCCGTCTTTTTCAATAAATCCTTCTTTCAATTCTTCAATACTTCCAACTGCGAACATTTCGCCGTCTTCGCTAATCCAGATAGGGAGCGGAGTTGCCCAGAATCTGTCGCGCGATAAAGCCCAATCTTTATTTTCTTCTAACCAGTTGCCGAAACGTCCTTCACCTACTTCCGGCGGATACCAGTTTATTCCTTTATTCAATTCAACCATTCGCTGAGAAACATCGGTTGTTTTGATGAACCAGCTTTCGCGTGCGTAATAAATTACCGGAACGTTTTCGTGCCGCCAACTGAACGGATACGAGTGGACAATAGTTTCTTTTTTATAAAGCTGTCCTTTTTCTTTTAATTTAATAATGATTCCCGTATCCGCATCTTTTACAAATTGTCCGGCAAAATCGGTTATCTCTTCAGTAAAATTTCCCGATCGTGTTACAGGTTGAAGAAAAGGAAGATCATATTTTTTGGAAATCTCATAATCGTCCGCGCCAAATGCCGGAGCAATGTGCACAATTCCCGAGCCGTCTTCCGTGCTTACGAAATCACCTTCAATAACAAAAAATCCTCTTTTGTCAACTTCCAAATAATCGAACAGCTGTTCGTATTCCTGATCAGCAAGATCTTTTCCAAGATAAGTATCGATTATTTCATACTCGCCGTCTATAACTTCAATGCGCTCGCTTGCCAGAATTAAATATTTTCCGTCTTCGGTTTTTACTTTTACATACTTTATATCGCTTCCAACAGCAAGTCCGACGTTCGAAATCAAAGTCCAGGGCGTTGTAGTCCAGACCAAAAAGTAAGTTTCGCCTTCCTTCGTCAAATTGGAATCTTTCAATTTCATCATTACATAAACCGAAGGATCTTTTGTATCGCGGTAACCGAGAGCGAGTTCGTGCGATGATAGAACTGTTTCCGATTTTGGATCCTGCGGAACAATTTTATAATCTTTATAAATTAATCCTTTTTCGAATAGAGTTTTTAAAGCCCACCAAACCGATTCAATATATTCGTTTGTACAGGTAACATAAGCGTCGTCAAGATTAAGCCAGTAGCCCATCCGGTCGGTCATCTGTTCCCACATATCTTTATATGTGAAGACCGAATTAAGACATGCAGCGTTGTATTTATCTACTCCGTATTCAGGAATTTCACTTTTGCTTTTTATTCCCAGCGCTTTTTCCACTTCAATTTCCACCGGAAGACCGTGTGTATCCCAACCTGCTTTACGGTTTACTTGATAGCCCTGCAAAGTTTTGTAGCGGCAGATTAAATCCTTTAAGGATCTCGCCATTACGTGATGAAGACCCGGTTTACCATTTGCTGTAGGAGGACCTTCATAAAAAGTAAAATTTTTATTTCCTTCTCTTGTTTCAATACTTTTTTTGAAAATTGAATTTTCCCGCCAGAATTTTAAAATATTCTCTTCAATTTCAGGGTAACTTACTCTTTCTTTGTATTGCTTAAACATCGTAAAAATCTCTCTTATTTATTATCTTTCGATTCATATAATTTAATCAATTCTTTTTCTGTATTGATGAACACTGTTATTTCTTCTTCCATTTTTTTCTTTTTATTTTTAAGAAGATCAACTTCATTCCCTGCTTCGTTTATTATCGCGTCGGCGTTTAGTTTCGCTTCTTTAATAATCAGATCGGCTTCTTTTTTAAGATTGTATAATTCTTTCTCTTTATTACCATTTTTTTGAAGATGAGACTCCTCGATCCGCTGAAGTCTTATTACTTCGTTTACGGCCATCCCGAAATATCCCATCGCGCCGATTGAAATGCTGCGTAAGGAATAGAGAATAACTTTTTCGGTCAGCGGATCATTTATATCAAAATAATCGCTGAAAAGCAGAACCATCAAAACACTTAAAAAAGATGTGGAAACAATTACTGCAAAAACAAGTTTGCCACCGAAAACATATCCCAAAGTTTCGTTAATAACCCATCCGCAGGCGAACGCAAAAACCGCCATCATAAACCAGGCTGTAAAATCCTGGAATCCGATCTTGAAAAGATTCGTATTCAAAAAATTAGACCCGAACATAATTACGGCTAAAAGCGCGGGTGTAAAATAATATAACGGATTAATCCGGTTCAAAGTTTACTAATAACCTCTTTCATTATCAAAGTCATTTTTGGTTCGGCGTTCATTGCTGTGGCAATTATCTCTTCCACGTTTACCGGCTTCAGGGAATCGGGGAAACATTCATCAGTGATTATGCTTATTCCTAAAACTTTTATTCCCATATGATTTGCCGCGATATTTTCCGGTATTGTGGACATTCCCACTACATCCGCGCCGATATTCCGCAAAAAGCGGTACTCTGCTTTGGTCTCCAGATTTGGACCCGGAACCGCAACATACACTCCCTTCTGAACTTTAATTTTATTTTCTAACGCAACCTTTTCCGCGAGTGAGATCAGCTCAAGATCGTATGGTTCACTCATATCAGGAAATCTCGGTCCAAGGTCGTCATAATTTTTTCCGATCAGCGGATTATCACCCAGAAGATTTATGTGATCGAGCATCAGCATAACATCTCCTTTTTTGTAAATAGGATTCATTCCGCCGCAAGCGTTGGAAACCAGCAAGGTTTTTACGCCGAGAAATTTCATCACTCTTACCGGAAAAACGATCTGCTGCATCGAATATCCTTCGTAATAATGAAACCTTCCCTGCATCGCTACAACATTTTTTCCGTTTATAGTTCCAAAGATCAATTTCCCTTTGTGCGATTCAACTGTGGATAAGGGAAAATGCGGTAAATCTTTATATTCAATTTCGTGCGAGATTTCAATTTCATCAACCAAACCGCCCAAACCTGTACCGAGAATTATTCCAACTTCATAATTTGCTTGCGTAATTTTTCTAATCGCGCTAACAGCTTCATCTATTTTCTGCATCAGATCATTCATAAAAGTTTCTCTAAAATATTTTCCACGTTAATTCCGTCACTGTTTTCCCTAACCGGTTCCGGTTCCACTCTCCCGGAATGCAATTTTTTATCTTCGTAATCGCGTGTTATTAGTTTTTCCTGTGTTTCCACAATCGCTTTCAGTTTGGCGATTATGATGTCTCTCTCTTCGCGCAATCTATAAACCGAATTTCTCACTTCAGCAGCTTCATTTTTCGCGAGTTCGACAGTTTGACGCGCTTTCAATTCCGCTTCTTTCATTATCAAATTAGATTGTTTCTTCGCCGAATCAGCTGCTCTGTTAGTCGATTCCTGCGCGGAAATTAAAGCATTTTGTAGATTCTTTTCAATCTTCCGGTATTCGTTTATCAGCCCGGTTTTTTCTTCCAACTCCGATTTCAGTCTGTCATTTTCTTTATGAAGTCCGTCTAACTCATCGGCAATTTTTTCCAAAAATACTTCAACTTCGTCAACGTCAAATCCCCTAAAGGCTTTATTGAACTCATAATTTTTTATATTTTCAGGATTAAATTTCATAATTATTTTTTTGGATGATAGACTCTTTCGCCGAAAATGGCCGTCCCGATTCTTATCATTGTTGCGCCTTCTTCAATAGCTGTTTCGTAGTCGTTCGTCATTCCCATCGATAATTCGCCTAAATCAAATCCGGAGCTGTTTAGTTTATCTTTCGCTTGGCGAAGACTGGCAAAACTTTTCCGAATGACGGATTCGTCTTCGGTGTAAGGCGCCATGGTCATTAAACCATGGAGCTCAACATTTTCCAAAGATCTACATTCCTCCGTAAGCTTAAAAAGCTCTTCTTCATTTTGAAGACCGAATTTCGATTCCTCTCCCGAAGTATTCACTTCGAGTAATATCTTCTGCGTTTTATTTTCCTTCGCGGCTCTTTTGGAAATTTCGGCAGCAAGTTTTACGGAATCCACGGAATGAATATAATCTGCCGATTTAATTACATACTTTACTTTATTGGTCTGCAGATGACCAACAAAATGCCAACGCAAATCGTCATTTATTTTTTCGGCTTTTCTTTGAAGCTCCTGCGCTTTATTTTCACCAAAATCCTTTATTCCAAAATTTAAAGCTTCAAGAATATTTCCTGTCGTATGATTTTTTGAGACCGCTATCAGTTTTACATCGGAAATTTTTCTGCCCGATTTTTCGCAGGCGGTTTCAATTTTTTGCCGGACAATATGGATTTTTTCTTCAATCATAATTCTTATATAAGATGACGAATTTATAGGATTTAGAGCCAAAAGTCAATTAGAAAAGAAGCAAATCTTTAGAAGATTGCAGTGCTCATTTCCGTGTAGGTTTTTGTGTATTTGGTTAGTAAGATTTTTTAGTAATCTAGGGGAAAATCTTATGTTACTTTGTTGCAAATTGTCCGATTTCAATTTTGTATAAACAGGAAAACACGAAGGGATTGAAATTTTGTTGAATAATATTCTTTGAAACAAATTCTGTTTTCTATTAAAAAGAAGCCCCTTTCCGTATTAAGAAAAGGGGCTTGAGTGAAACTATAAAAAAGACAACGGACTATTTTAGAAGTGTCATCTTCTTACTTTCAATAAATCTGTTTCCATTAACGCCTTCTGCTGAGATGGAATATATATAAATTCCGCTCGCAAGTCTGTTTGCATTAAACTGAACTTCATACCTTCCTGCATCATAGTTCTCATTCACCAACGTAGAAACCTCTTGTCCTAAAAGATTGAAAATCTTCATAGTAACCTTAGAAGCTTCCGGTAAAGCGAACTTTATGGAAGTAGAAGGATTAAACGGATTCGGGAAATTCTGCGAAACCGAGTATTCGGTCGGCAGTAATTCTTCATCTTCAACGCCTGTGAATTGTATATCAACAATTGCTACATCGCTGTACTCTGAAGTTGTATCGGCATTGTACGCGTACATTTTATAAACGTAAGAAGCATAATTGGATACGGATGTATCTGTATATTCCGCTACATTCGCGTTAACAGTATCGAGTACCATGAAATCCGGATCTCCCTGAATTTGTCTTCTTTCGATAACAAAACCCGCTTCGTTATCAGAATTATCTTCCCAAGTCAAATTTACTATAACCGGATTATCCGCGGGTTCGCCGGCTAATTTACTTGGACTCATAATCGGAGTTATCAACGCTCTCGAATCAGCTACATTACTTAAGCCCGATCTTACGCTTCCTTTAATAGCGCGAAGACGATAGTAATATGTTGAAGCGTCAACTACATTTGTATCGACATAAGTTTCAACATTAGCCAAGGTATCATAAACTGTAAAAGCAGTATCGTTATTTTCACTTCTTTCAAGTACTAAATCGGTTTCATCGGTATTTTGATTACTCCAAGTAAGCATAATCTGACCAAGTGCTGCCGCTTTTGCACTTAAAGCAGCCGGCGGAAGAAGATTTTGTGCAGCATTACTGTAATCGGATATTTTTAAAAAGTTATAGCCTTTTACTCTGTAATTATACAATTGATTGGGGTCGGCAGTAAGATCGACATAGTTGGAATCGTTCGCATTTAGAGTATCAATGGCAGAATAATTTATCGGCGAACCTTGTCCCCGTTCAACAATATATCCTTCTTCATTATCCGAAATATCTTTCCACATCAGCCTAACGTTTTCCTGAGCATTGATAGTCACAGTAAGATTTGTCGGAGCCATAACTTCAGGATCACCTGAGGCACCTACACCAAAATTCTGTATAACTTCAGCTTCTGTTAAAGCCCTGTTGTAAACGGCTATCAAATTTATCAATCCAATGAATTCTTTATCTTGGATGCCTATTTCATTTCCTAATGAGAGAAGGAAATTATTATCCCAATTAGAAAAATCACCCGCAAAATCTTGAGAAACAACTTCAACACCGTCCAAATAAAATTTAGCTGTTCCGTCGGAAGCCCGTGTAAACACTACATGTGTTAAATCGGTAGTGAGAGTGCTTGTAGAGGCTACACGGTTTCCTACCTCATTAGAACCCGTACTCCTTATCCAAGCTTCGTAAGATCTCGCTTCCTGCCCAAGCATAAAATTTCTTGTATTGCCCGAAGACATTGTTATTATTCTTCTGGGGCCGGCTTGAAGAATATTATCCGGTTTTACCCAAGCTTCAATTGTTATTTCATTGGTTGAGGAAATATCATCTACAAGTTTGGCAGCAGCCATTGTAGAACTGATGGAAGCCGCACTATTAATCTTCAGACCAAAATCATTCCATTCTACTGCATTCGGAGTGTTGATTGCTAAATTAAGTGGAGTACCGTTATCTGAACGGTCTTCAATCAAATTACCCGTTCCTTCTTCAAACGTATATAACACCGATAGTCCTGCCGTAATTCTATCCCCCGATGCCGTAACCGATAATTTTGCTTCGCGGCTTGCTACTGTGCCTGCTGAATTTGTAGCAACAGCGGAATAAACATCACCGTCGTCATTAATCGACGCGTTTACAATGGAATACGATGTACCTGTTGCGCCCGGTATATCAACACCGTTCTTTTTCCACTGATAAGTAATTGGTAGTGTACTGTAAGCTTCAAAACGGAAAGTTACGTTTTCGCCAGTCAATACCGATTTATCTTTCGGATTTATAGTAACTACAGGGAATTCATCAAAAGTTACAATTTCTGAATAGTTATTGCTTATTTCATCTTGAGAAAGCGCTCTTGAATAAAGAGCTGTCAAGTAGTAGGCGCCTTTCCAGGGATATCCGCCCCAAATTTCGTTGGCAATTCCAAGTCTGAACTCAGGGCTGAAATCAATTTCACCCGGCAAATTATCTGATGCTACTTCAGCGCCGTTAATATACATTTTTGCTGTACCGTCTGAAGCTCTAGTGAAAACTATGTGGGTCAATTCATTTTTAACAGATCCTGCAGGTGAAACCAATGCAGGTTCGGCTTCTAATACGTCAACCCTTCTTAGCTTAACTTCATACCGGTCTCCGACTTGTTGTAAAACAAAATTTTTGTATGATGCGGCAGCTGAATAAGTAAATATTTTCGCTTCTTTTTCCGTGAATGTAACCGAAGGATAGATCCATGCTTCAATTGTAATTTCATCCGAACCTTCGTAAACCGGAACTAAATTTGTATTATTTGTATCCGATCTAATTATTGTTCCTTCATTGGCGAACAAACCATGATTCGTCCATATAGCTAATTCCGGTGTCACAATAGAAAGATTAGATGGATTTCCTACCCCGCTTATATCATTTACGCGCGTTCCGCTTCCAGCCTGAAAAGTATAGAGCACTTGCAAATCCTCTGTAACTCTGCCGTCAAAATATTCAACCGTTACGGCAGCCTCATTAGAAACAACCGAACCCATAGCATTAGAAACTGCTACTGTATATTTTGCACCATTATCATTGCGGGTTAATACAGGAGTTACGTACGTAGAAAAATGGGGACTGCTTACTACTTCCTTTACGGTAATATTATCAATAGTAACGTCAGTTCCCACACCTTCTTTAGTTTTAAATCTTAAACTTGTTCCTTGTAAAGCCTTGAAGTATCCCTGGTAAGTTCCTGCAGCAAGGATTGAATCGATAGTCTGAGTATCAGTATCATTGGTATTCTGGAAATACACCACGCCTGAATCAACCGATGTTACCACAAATTGATAAACATAAGTTTTATTAAGCAATAATCCGCCCTGACTCAATGAGATAGAAGCGCTGTCGGAATATAATCTCGCCGCTCCGCCGTTATCTTCAACATAGGCTTTAATTCCGTTCGTCCCGGTTACCGTCCAGTTTTCCGGATTGCCGCTTACAAAGCTACTGAAATTTCCGTTAAGGATTTTTTCCGATCCTAAAACATCTCCCGTTGTTATATCGGTTCCGTCTTTTTTCCATTGGTACATCAACGGCTCGTTGCCTGTGGCTTCAACTGTAAAAGTTACTTTCTCCCCTTCCCAAACGGTTTTCCCGGTGGGTTGTTTTGTAATTGTCGGCTGAGCGAATAAACCGCCGGCGATTAAGAGGAAAAGAATTATTGTTGGAATAGAAAAGTGTTTTTTCATAGATTTTTAACTCCTATATTTTATAAAATATTTTGTCTCAATTTGAGAATAATAAATAGATTACTGTAAATTAGCAAACATTAAGTATCAATTTGATATATATTAATCATTTTTATTGATTTTTGAAGTGATATAAATCAACTGTATTTTTTGCGCCCTCATAATTTTTATTTCGACAGGATTTTTTCACCAAAAAAATAAATAGTCAATCGTGAAAAAATCCTGCCTTTTAAGAACTTCCTGATGCTCAGTAAGAATAAATTGACTTCAAGTTTGTTTTAAATGTCATTGCGAAAAGCCAATCTGGATTATTTAAATTTACAACGTGAAATCTTATTTTTATATGTAGAATTTCTCAACCCGATAAACCTGTCTGCCAAAAGGCAGTCGAAGTTCGAAATGACAGAACACGATTGACTACTCAATCTGTAATTATAAATAAAATTATTTATTAAAAAATTCTTTAATCTTATCCGCCGTATATTTTATCTGTTCTTCGGAAAGTTCAGGATAAATAGGCAAAGCAAGAGAAGTAGACTCACTGAATTCAGACACCGGAAAGTCTCCATTACTGTATTTTAATTCCGCAAAACATTCCTGTTCGTGAAATGAAACAGGATAATAAATTTCACTTGCTATTTCATTATCGGATAAAAATCTTCTAAGTTCATCTCTTTTTTCAACACGAATAATATATTGATTATAAATGTGATAGTTTTTCAAATTATTTTCTTTGTAAACTGCTTTTGGTAAAAGGACTTTATTTTTTTCATCAAAGGAAATTTTTCCTGCTTCTTCTGCAAGTCCGCTTTCAATAAAAAGTCTGTCGTATAAAGCCGCGTTTTCACGTCTTTTTTCCGACCACGAATTCAAATGCGGCAATTTTACCCGAATAACCGCGGCTTGAAGCGCGTCCAATCTAAAATTTCCGCCGATAACTTTATGGTAATATTTCGGTTCGGCGCCGTGAACTCTTTTTATTTTTAAAGTTTCATAAAGTTTTTCATCGTTTGTAACAACCAACCCGCCGTCTCCGAAACAACCCAGATTTTTACTCGGGAAGAATGAATAACATCCGATATGACCGATGGTCCCGACTTTTCTTCCGTCTTTGTATTCCGCGCTTATCGCCTGTGCGCCGTCTTCAACAACATAAAGATTGTGCTTGTTAGCCAATTCCATAATCGGATTCATATCAGCACTTTGCCCGTAAAGATGGACCGGAATTATCACTTTAGTTTTATCTGTAATTCTCTTCTCTAAATCCGAAGGATCGATGTTCATTGTGACCGGATCGACATCAGCAAAAACCGGAATAGCATTTAATCGGGAAACAACACCGGCAGTAGCAAAGAATGAATACGTCGGAACAATCACTTCGTCTCCGGGTTGAATATCGAGCGCCATCAAAGCTAGCAATAAAGCATCGGTTCCTGATGAAACCCCGAGCGCATATTTAACATCTAGAAAATCGGTCAGTTCTTTTTCAAGTTCAGCTACTTCGGGTCCAAGTATAAAATATTGCGATTCAACTACGTTCATCACTGCTTCATCTAATTCTTTTTTTAACGATTGATATTGTGGTTTAAGATCGAGCAAAGGCACTTTCATCGTAACTCCGTTTTCATAAAAAATAATAATTCAAACTTACAAGATTGATTACGCAAATAAAAATAAAATCTTAAAAAGCGTTTATTTTGATGACGAATTTGACGACCGAAATTGATTGTTTATCTTGAATAAAATTTCATAGAAAGGAATAAAATATTTTGATCTTCTTTCGATAATAAAATCAATTCTAAAAATTTTACAGGTGAATAATGGATTTAATCAGTTGGAAAGAAAATTACAGTGTTAACAATGCGATTATAGATCAGCAGCATAAAAGGTTGATCGGTTACATCAATCAGCTTCATACTGCTATGAAAGAAGCAAAGGGAAAAGAAGTTTTGCAAAAAACTTTAAACGATTTAGTTTTTTATACGAAAGAACATTTTTCTACGGAAGAAAACTTGCTTACAAGAAATAATTATCCGCAGTTTACATTTCATAAAATGGAACACGATAAATTAACTAAAGAAGTTGTGGAACTTCAAAAGAAATATGCCGCCGGCAAAACATCTTTAACGCTGGATGTTATGATGTTCCTCAAAACCTGGCTGAACAATCATATTCTTGAATCTGACCAAAAATACAAAACGTATCTTAAAGCGTAAACTTATTTAATACGGACCTTTCCGGTTAATAAATTTTTAATTGGAAAGGTCTCTATCTTCGCACAATTATCACCGGACTAAAATTGCCGCTGCGGAAATACTTCCTGCTAACGGACTCACATTCACTTGACAAATCTATTTTTTTGATTTACCTTAAAAGAAGGGCATTATGCATATCTATAATTTTACAATAAATAAATCTTACAGGAGGGCAGCATGGGTACGATTAAAACTCTGGAAAAGCTTTTTATGGAAGAGTTATACGATCTCTACAGCGTTGAGCAGCAGATAATTACAGCGCTGACTAAAATGATAAAAAAAGCCAACAACGAAAAATTAAAAAAGGCTTTTGAAGATCATCTTGAAACGACAAGAAATCAAAAAGAAAGACTAAATAAAGTTTTTGACGAAGTTGGTAAAAAGGCTCGTTCAAAAAAATGCGAAGCGATGGAAGGAATAATTAAAGAAGGCGAAGAGATGATTAAAGAAGCGGAATCAGATGGTGCGATAATGGACGCCGTATTAATTGCCGCCGCGCAGAAAGTGGAGCACTATGAGATTGCGAGTTACGGGAGCATAGCAACGTTTGCGAAACAACTTGGTCACTCTAAAGCAGCAGAACTTTTGGAAGAAACTTTGAAAGAAGAAAAAAATACGGATAAATTATTATCTAAACTAGCAAAAAACACTATAAATGAAAAGGCAATGGCAAAGAAGTAAATTAAAATTGCAGTTACAAATAGGAAATTATAAAAAAGGCGGAGCATGCTCCGCCTATACTTTAACTAGAGTTCTTGTGCAAATTCAGCTAAATAATTAGAAACGCCTTCCGCGTTTTCTTCCATTCCCTTATCCCCTTTTTGCCAACCTGCGGGGCATACTTCACCGTACTTTTCAGAATACTGTAAAGCATCAATTACGCGCAGCATCTCGTCAATATTTCTGCCTATCGGTAGATTATTTACAACCTGATGCTGAACAATTCCTTCTTTATCAATTAAAAAAGAAGCTCTCAGCGCAACACCATCAGGATGTTCAATACCATATTCCTGTGTAATATTATGTTTTACATCCGCAACTATCGGAAATTTCACTTCTCCGATTCCGCCTTTATTAACGGGGGTATTTCTCCATGCATAGTGTGTGAATTGTGAATCTATCGATACACCGATAACTTCAACATCTCTATCTTTAAATTCATTGATCCGTTTATCGTGCGCAATTATTTCTGTTGGGCATACAAAAGTAAAATCCATTGGCCAGAAAAATAGTACAACATACTTTCCTTTGTAATCGGATAATCTAAAATCATTAACAATTGTCCCGTCGCTTAAAACAGCCGGAGCGGAAAAATCAGGCGCCTCTTGGGCAACTAAAATACTCATCAGTATCTCCTTGTTTTTATATTTATCTACAAATTCGCGTAAATATTCCATATTTCTAAAACAGAACTAAAATTTTGAATTAAAAAGATATGAAATATGATTATCATTTATTTGAATTGTAAATGTAATTAAGAATTTGGAATTAGACAAGCGCTCCTTTTTATAAAATGATTATTGGGATAGATTTAACAATAAATTAATTTTATAATTGATTTTATTTGCATAAAAAAGCAGAGACGCTGAATCCAGCGTCTCAAAAAAAATCAAACAATCATTTGTTCAACAGCCTTTATTTCATCAGCAGCATTTTCCTTACTTTATAAAACGATTTGGTTTCAATCGAATAGAAATAAACGCCGCTCGTAAGATTGGAAGCGTCAAATTCCAATTTATGTTTTCCGGCAGATTTGTATTCATCAGTTAAAACAGCTACTTCCCTTCCTAGAATATCGAACACTTTCAATTTAACAATATCACTTTCCGGCAAATCGAAAGAAATTATAGTAGCGGGATTAAACGGATTTGGATAATTTTGGTACAGCGCATATTCTTCAACAATAAAATTTTCCTCGCCTACAGAGGTGATCGTATCAATTATTTGGAACCGCCTGGAATCCAAGGCGATGGAATCGAGAGTTTTCACCTTGAACCAATAAGTGCCCAGAGACATATCCGATGGGATATCCCACTTATATGCTCCTGTATTCCCAATTGTATCCCGGGAAGGAAATGTACTTCCTATTTCAATTATCAGATCTTGTTTTACATTGTCGTCCCAAACTATAAAATGTTCAAGACCACGTTGAAGTTCCGAATAGTCTTCCGGAGAAACAATATTTATATACGGCTGAGCGGCATTGAACATATAAAACTCCGACCATTCGCTTTCGCCTGCGTCATTTAAAGTTTTAACTCTCCAAAAATAATCTGTACCGACTTCAAGTTCGTTCATCGTAAAAATTGCTTCGGTTAAAAATTCTTCATCAACTACAATTTCGGTAAAATTTTTCGAAACCTGCAATTTATATTCTTTTGCATACCCAATCGGATTCCATCTCAACGTGACAGGATAATTAGTATTCACCTTTTCCGAATCCGCCGGTGCGAAAGGAACCGGAGTGAAAACAATGGATTCGAAATCGGGTCTTGCAAGAATAAACTCGCCAAGATTACTCCCCTCACCTATTAGTTTATTCGTTACCTGATTATAAGTTGTAGCTAGCGGTTTGAAGAGTCCGTTGCCCTCAAATTCCCGATTATAAATTATATAATCATTAGGATTTTCAATCCCGTAATATTCAACGTCGAATAATATTTCCGGATTGATTGAATTTATTCCAACACCCGAAACCAAAATCCTTTCCGGTTCAACAAAAGGAGCCTTTCCGAAGAAAACCGGATCTTTCGGCGCGAAGTTAAATTTCTCAACAATAAGTTCGTTGTACCCTTCGCCGTTCATTTCATTTATTTTAATGCTGATTCCGGTATCAATAGAATCACCTTCCGCAAATTCGTATGTATTTCCCTGCGATACTTCAAATTGTGCTGCGGTTAATGCCGGAGTTCCGTCGGGAAAAGGGAAGCGAAAAGCCCTGTAACTGGATAGCCCTTCGTGCTCGAAATAGAGTTGGAAAACGATTTGGTTATCAGGGGTTACTTCGGTTACCGCAAGACTGTCAGCGTCCGATGCCGAACCCCACCCTATTATTGTATTTCCGTTCGGCAGCCGCTGAACACTTCCTCTCCTAAACCCGTGAACCGCAGGTTCAGGTACATATTCCCAGACTAAAGTCGCGGTTAAATTTTCTTCATCTAGATTATATTCTACAGCTCGGGCGTTTCCGGTCGGGGTCTGGGGATTATCAAAAAATGTTACATGCCCATTTTCAAGCTGACTTACATTATGTAAGCCGCCTGTAAATTCTGCGTTTTCATTTACGTAACTGAACTGATTATTCTTTCCTCCGAATCTCCAAATAATTTCTCCCGTTTGTCTGTTAATCTTTGTCAATTCCTGAAGACCATTAGACGTAACGAGTATATGCCCGTCGTTTGATTGCGTGATGGAATTTATGTGAACCGGATCGAAAGCCGAATTTGTAATTCTTTTAAAATATGTATCAGAAAAAGCGTAATGGTCCCAGCTTCGCCATTGAAAAATTACATTTTTTTCTCTGTCTAATTCCTGAACTACTGCTCCGGCGACAAGCGCGTTTGGATATCCTCCGAATTCCGTAAGGTCCATCGGTTGAAGATCGTATCCAAATAATAAAGCGTTCCCATTGGAAAGCAATTTAAAATCGTGCGCTTCCGCGGCGTATCCGTTCCCCATCTGAAAACTATCAACAACGGTAAAACTGTTATCCATCAACATATGTTTTACATTACCGCCGCCTGTGTATGTAAAATGTTCAACAAATTGGGCATACGAAAACATTCCGTTCGGCTGAACTTTAAAATCGTAAGCATAGTCATCCGGCAATTTTTTGTAATAAAAAGGAGTTCCGTCATCTTCCAGCATCATTATATAATATCCTACTCCCTCAATATCTCTTGATACCGTAAGGAATATATAGCCGTCGCCGGTTTCTCCGGAAACCTCAGTTCTTATAGAAGGAAAATCCAAAGCAAGAGAATCGTCTGCCGGTTTCCTTAATCTATTGCCGCTATACAGATCATCATAATATTGATCAGTTATGTATTCTCTCGGATTTAATCTTTCGGCTAGCGGTGTCACTTTGAATGAAAACTCTACCGCGCTCAAAGCTTTATTAGTCTTGGTTTTTATTCCGTCTATTATTTCAACTGAAACTATTTCATCCGGGGCAAATTTATTTGCCGGTTTAAAAATAATTGTTTTACCGTCTGAAGCTAAAACAATTTCTCCTTTGATTTTTCCGCTCTTATTTCCCGTTACAAAAATTGAATTGTGCAGACTGCCGGAATTAATTCCCGACCCCTCCCGGATTATAATCGTTGATTCACGAGAGTTCAAATCAGATCCGGGAACCGGAGAAATAAATTGGTAATCCTTAATCGAACCTCCAAAGATAACGCCGCCTATTAATAATATTAAAAGCGTAATTTTTTTCATAAACTTCCTCATGCTTGATTTATTTAATAAAAAATTTATAGTTGTATATCAGATATAATTATTAAGCGCTTGAAATTTTTGAAACATTTAAAACATTAAAAGCTATTTCAATAGTATCATTTTGTTTGTAAAAACTTTTGTTTTATTTGATGAAGAACCCGTCTTCATTACATTAAAATAAACACCCGAACTTAGTTTGGAGCCGTCAAAATAAACTTCGTGTATTCCGGCATTCTGTTCGCCCTCAAATAATTTTGTTATAATTTCTCCGAGCGAATTATAAACTTCAATATAGACGGCGCTTCTTTCGGGTAAAGAATATTTTATTGTTGTGCCAGGATTGAACGGGTTCGGATAATTGGCGAAAAGTTTGTACGATGAGGGATTCGCATCCTCATCATCACGCGATGAAATACCGATTTCCTTTACCGATACATTATCAATATACAGATCGGCTTCTGAACTACCCACGGTCGATTTACCGCAATTAAAAACTACCCGGGCGTTGTAATCCGATGCATTTTCCATTATAAAATCGTATTCATAATGTTTCATCGTCCTACTCAAAATTGACGAACCGATCTTTCCGTAATTTTCGTATGGATCTCCGGCTCTTTCCAGTTTTGCGTCAATAATTTTATCAGCCTCCGCTCTGGCATCAAATTCAAATTTGTATTTTCTATCTTTAATCAAAGGAACATTTCCCTGCACAAGCTGCACCGACCATATTTCCGAACCGCTGCTGTCAATCTGAATAAAATATTCTCCCGCGTTGTTAACGGAACCGCTCGCCGCCGCGCCGTCAAGAAGCTCTAAACTCCAGCCGTTCGTTCCGGAATTAAAATCTCCGTTCGTTAAATAATTTATTCCGGGTTCAATAAAATTTACTGTGACTTTTTCAACGTTGGAAGGTTCGCTCGTATCTCCTAAACTATCAACGGCATAAACGGTAAAATAATATTCGCCGTTTATCGGAAAATCATAAAGATGCGCAAAAGTATTCGACGTCGTATCTATGGGCGCCATTTCCTCAAGCGTTCTTCCTCTGTAGATTATATATTTTACTATATTTTTATCGCCGAATTTATTGAAGATAAGCGTAACTCGGTCGGGATTGGATTCCGACAAAAGATAAGGTTTCGGAGCAACATTCTCCCACTCAAATTTAAAAGTCCTGTATGTATGTGTATAACTAATACGAAATCGGCTTCGTAAACTTTTTCCCCATTGGGAGTAATTTCAGTAGCTTTAGGAAGCGGACCATTCGCCCAGTTGATTAAAGTATTTCCGTTGTCTAACCGTTGGGCGTTACCCATCCACCAGGAATATTTATCTGGAGAATCCCTGAATTCCCAAACATTTTCAGCCGTCATATTTACCGTATCAATTTTATATTCAACTGCGCGGGAGAACCTTGGTGAATGGAAATTGCCGTTATCAAATATTGTATAATTATTTGGTTCTCCTTTTACCGGGCGCGCGTGATGCTGATACGAATTCTGGTACTCATCGTTAACAAATTCAAATTGATTATTTTCCCCACCGAGTCGCCAAATAAATTCTCCCGTTTCCCTGTTTATCTTACTCACTTCGCTCAAATGCCTACTGGAGATGATAATGTTACCGTCGTAATCAACTGCAATGGAATTCATATGGACATAATCAATAAAGTCATCCGTTAAATCTTCATGAACCGCATCAAGAATATTAAAATGCTCGTTCGATAACCACTCAAAAACCAAATTATGGTTTTCGTCAAATTCCTGAATATGATTCTCCTTTACCGTTACGTTTGCCTTCCCACCGTCAATCAGCATCCGCATATCTACATAGCTATAACTGATCCCGATAAGAAAGTAATGTCCATCTTCCAACATATAAAGTTCATGTTCGTCAGTCGAAAATCCGTTCGCGCACTTGAATGTATCAATTATTGAATAGCTCGAGTCCATTCCTACAAAAGCATTTAAATCTTTATTGAATCGACGGGTAAGAATTCCATTTGGCTGTAGTTTAAAATCCCTCGCTCTTTCTTCCACACGCTGATAAAAGTAAGGTGTTCCGTCATTTTCAAAGATCATTATGTACGGCGTGCCCAGCCAATTATTGATAAAGATTTTTCCGGGAGCGACACCTTCATTCATAACACTTGGTCTGAAAACAGGAAAATCGCTCGGAACAGAAACGCCGTTGACTTGTGTAACTTTACCGTAAGTTTCCGGAACTGAATCGGGTTTATTTAGCAACCGCGCTACCTCTTCATCGTGCGAAGGAAACTGAGAATCTTCCCGGATAAAATTTTCTGCTCGTCCGGTTTTGAACCAATATTTATAGGGCTTTTGAGTGCTGCTTAAATTTAGATCCAGCTTTACATTTATTTTTTCGTCAAAAGCTAAAACCGTTTTTGGTTTGAAGATAATTGTATTGCCCGAGACTAAAATCTCACCTTCTATTTTACCGCTTTTTTCGCCGGAAAGATCAAAGGATATTTTATGACGAATTAATTTATCCGAAAATTTTTTCTCTACTTTCAATATTATTGTCGGTTGGTTGGTTGGATAAACCGTGTTCGGTGCCGGATGCAGATAAGTTACATGAGCCGGTTTTTCGTACGCGTGTAAATTGGTGAAGGCAAAAAAGAATACAACCGTAATTATTTTTTTTAACACCATTAATCACTTCCATTGAGAATTATTTAACGGTTTCAAACTAATTAAAAATCTTTTCTATTTCTATGAAGAAAGTCACAATTCAGTTTTACTTTTTCATTTTTAAATTCATTTTATTATTATGGATATTGACAATTCCTCCTACACAATAAGGATTAAAATGAAAAAATATTTTATAGCCGCATTAACAAATTGTATGTTTATAATTTTTAGTCTTAGCCTCTCCGCTCAAAATATGGGAAGACCGGAAACAATCCCGGTTAATTATGAAGAGTTAAACGCTTCCGAATTTAGTACAGCGTTAAAATTAGCAGACAGCGTTTGTGTAATACCAATGGGAATTTTGGAAAAACATGGTCCGCATCTTCCTTTGGGAACGGATCTTTTAGACGCGCGGGAAACAGCGCTCCGTGCAGCTAACGAAGAATACTTTGTTGTTTTTCCTCAATATTATTTCGGACAAATATACGAAGCAAAACATCAACCGGGTGCAATTGCCTACAGTCCGGAACTTGTTTGGAATCTTTTGGAAGAGACTTGCGATGAACTCGCGAGAAACGGATTTAAAAAAATTGTTTTGGTAAACGGACACGGAGGCAACCGTTTCTTTCTTCATTATTTTGCACAAGCGCAATTACGCGAGGAAAAAGATTATGCCATGGTTTTGTTCACACCGGAAGCCGATTCTTCCGTGGAAAAAAGAATTTTGGAATTACGTAAAACGAAGATTGACGGACACGCCGGCGAGACAGAAACTTCGATGATTAAATCGCATCGACCTGATTTGGCTAAGACGGAATTGGGCAAGGAAGAATCCGGAGAAAATTTAAATCGATTAAAAAATCTACCCTACGCTTTTACAGGAATTTGGTGGTACGCGCGTTATCCGAATCATTACGCGGGGGACGGAAGTGAAGCGGATAAACAAATCGGTAATTTAATTTTTAATCATCGAGCGGCGCAATTAGCAAAACTTGTTAAAGTGTTAAAGAATGATAATTCGGTAATTCAACTTCAAAATGAGTTTTTTAAGAAATCCAAACCTTAAGACAGTAATTTCACAAAGTATCTTTGATAGATCTTTCCACAAATAATAAATTACAGGAGATTAATCGGAATTTTATTCTGGGGAAAAAATTAAACACGAAGAGTTGAGAAAAAAATTAGCATTCAAGATTGAAGAAGATGAAATTCAAATGATTATAAATTCTCAATTCACAATAGTTAATCAGTTTAAGTAAAAATATAGAGACGCTGCATCATATGCAGCGTATCGTGAAAATTTGTATTTAGCAAATTATTAATATCATCTTTTAATTCATGATAGAAGCGAAACATTTCCGAGATCAAGCGCACCGGGAAACACAAGATCCAACTTTCTTGGCTGCAATTGATACCACCATCATATAACTATTCGCAAATTTCGGTCTCAGGATATTTTTTTTTAATGGATGATTTACTCTCATCAATCTTGTGCTGAATCTTATTAATTAAAATGCCGTATCGCGGATCATCCCTCAGGTTTTCAAAGTATGGATAAAGAGTATTTCTTTTTATATCGAGCCATCCCCTGTCTATTGCTGTTTCCCACATTTCAAATGCATTTTCTTTTTCGTTAAGGATGGCGTATATTTCCGCCAGGGCAATATGATCCATTATGCTGACGTCGTCCGGATATTCTTGCAAAAAGTCTTTATATTCTTTCTTTTCATCTTCTAAAATTTTTAAAGCTTTATTTTTATCTTCTAAATGAAGAAGAGTGTGGCCATAGAAATATTCCGGATCACCGGTTCCGTTAAGAGTCATAGAGCTGTCCATATATTCTTTAGCTAACTTGTAATTTCCTAAAACGGTTTCAATCTGACTTTTAAAGAACCAATTCAAAAATAGTTTATCATCTATAAGAACAGCATTATTTATATGTTCATTCGCGCTTTTAAAATCCCCGGAATAAAGATAAATATCAGCGGCGAGCATTTGGATGAAAGCGTTTTGGTCATCAAGAAAAATGGCCTTTTCCCCCCATTGAATTGCAAGATCATCACAGCGTAAAATTTTATAAACATTTGCAATGCTCATTATTGCCCAAATATTGTCGGGCTCGAGCGAATTTGTTCTTCGGAACCAGTATAGGGCTTCATCATATTTACCCGCGGCAAGTTTAAGCTGTCCGTAATTTAATGCGGCTGATGCGAAATTCGGGTTTAACCTGAGCGCTTTTTCATAAGCGCTTAAAGCCAGATTTCTTTCGCCCAGATTATCGTAAGTAAGCGCGAGAGCTTTATAACTTTCAGGAAGATTAGGATTAATCTTAATTGCTTTTTTACTCAAGATTAGAGCGGAATCGAGCCATTCGTCCGAATGCCAATATTTAATCACCTTTTGATTGTAGGCATCTGCTAAACCGGCTAATGCTAAAGCATAAGCAGAATCTACATTTAGCGCTTTTTTAAATAAATCGATCGCTCTCTCATTATCCTCTTCATTGTAATTGTAATAATAATGACGTCCTTTAAGATAAAAAGTATAAGCATCTATATTTACCGGATTTTGTTCCTCAATTAATTCCTTTTCGAGAGGCAGCAAATTTGTTTGCAAGGCAGCAGTAATTTTTTCGGCTATTTCAGTTTGAATCGAAAAAATATCATCCAATTCGCGGTCGTAAGTTTCTGACCAAATATGATCATCGGTTGCAGCATCGATCAACTGACTAACAATCCTGACTCTGTTTCCGGAGCGTCGAACACTGCCTTCCAGAATCGTCTCAACTCCAAGTTCATTAGCAATCTCTCTGATATTTTTGTCCAAATCTTTATATTTCATAACTGAAGTGCGGGAAATTACTTTTAATCCGCTTACCTTAGATAAATGAGAAAGAATATCTTCAGTAACACCATCGCTAAAATACTCTTCTTCTTTGGAATCACTGAGGTTATCGAAGGGTAACACGGCTATTGAATTCGCCTCAATTTCTATTTTGGCATTATTGTTTGGAATAAGAATAAAACGGTAAAATATAATTACAGCTAAAAGAAAAATAACTAAATGAGCGGCGATTTCTTTAAGGTTGGTTTTCTGCCTCCCCTTTTGACCATGACGCCATGCTGCTGTTATAACACTGAAAAAACCGAAAAATAAAATAACTAATACTGTATCGAAAATATACGAGGGTAAACTATACCGAAGACTAAATAAATGGACAACTCCGATAATAGTTAAACCGGAACTAATATAAACGGCTGCCCATTCACGTAATCTTCGTTCTTTAATTTCTTGAAAAATTTTCATTTTTTTTGCCAATAAAATTATAAATGATTATAAGTTCGCCTATTCAATAATGCGTATTTTCTTAGCTTAAAAGCTCATTATATAATATTTATAATTTTTAGATATTTTAAGAAGCAGATTATTGCTAAAATAAATTTCGGAAATGAAAACAGGAAAAAATCATGTGAAGCTAGTAATTAAATAGTGGAACTAATCAAAGTTCATTATAATGCTTTGATTGAATTAATAATACTTACAAAAAAAATGTCGGATTGTTTGTCCGGCATTTATAAAAAGAATATTTGTGATTAAGATTATTTTAGAAGCATCATTTTTTTAAGAGCAGTAATTATTGTTAAATCCCTGCAAAAATTATTTAATGAATAATTCTGTGGGATATTGAGGAATATCTAATCTTCTTATAACTCCATGACCAATGTGATCTTTATTTTTTCCCATTCTTCTCTTGGAAGATTGTATTGGATTATAGTTTTTTCTCTACCTTCACCAAGTAAAGTAATATTATCTTGATCAATTCTGATGCGTTCTTCATAAATTCCGTTTTTGATAAAAATCACTCTTCTTTGATAAACAAACATCGGCAGCGCTTCAACAGCTTCTATTAGAGTTTTGTAATCTCCTGAACCGTCGGCAGAGACAATTATGAAATGTTTTTCTTCTGCTGAATATTGAGATTTGCAGGAAAACAAATAATCCTAGAATGAGATTTTTCATTAATTAATTTCTGAACTCTTTCTTTTCAAAGACAAATATTTACTGAGAGTGTTAATATTGTAAATAAAAGTTTCACTGCTTATCCTGTCTCTATAAGCATATTCTCCGGACCAGATCTGATTCGGTTTTTTATCTCTGTACTTATCCTTAACCTGAATCCATCTTCCTAAAGAATCTTGTGCAGTAATAATTTGTTTTACTTCTTCTTCAATGGGAATGCCATTTTTTCTTGAATAATATCTTAACGGGAAAAGTTTCTCATCATTATATAGTCTTGTAAGATTTTCTTCTCTTCCATATTTATCCAGATTATCCAGGCGTTTTTTAAGTGTGTCTAACTCCGCATCTAAATCTAATTGATATGCATAAACTAGTTTTCTTTCCCGGCTTAATTCTTCTAGAGAATTTACTCTCTTTCTTCCTCTATCGTAATAAAGCGGCTTGTTTGTTTCCAGTTCAACAAATCTTGGATGTTTTCCATTTTCTAATTTAACCGATTTCAGCCATTCAAATGCTTTGGGTATCGGTTCCAGAAATTTTGCTTTTCCAGTTACTAAATAAATTTTGATTAGCGAATTTATATTATGAACAGTAACCAATGAGTTAACAGAAGGCGGCTCAAAAGTTCTTGCCCAGGCAGGATTTAGATTTACATCGTATTGCTGCGCCCAGCCGCTCTGCGGTTCTTCTATCTGCGATTCAATAATATAATTGCCGGCTTTAATTATGCTTTGAAGATATTCTTCTTTGCCGTAATATCTGTAAGCATCAATCATTACATCTATATTATTGTTGATGGTTGCATCATTAAAAGTTGCCAGGTCGTTATAATTACCCTGAGTAGGATAATAGTGAGGCCAGGCTCCATTTTCAAACTGGCTTTTTAGCATAAGATTTAAAGCTTCATCAACAGCGTTGGATATTTTCTTATCCCGGACTTTATTTTCAACAGCCATTAAAAATCGAATTGCGCTCTGAGTTTGATTATCATCAAAGCTTACTGCAGGATTTTCATCCTTTTTACCGAAAATAATTATATGATCCCATCCTCCGTATTTATTTTGTCCTTCTACCAGAGCGTAAGCCGCATCCATTGAGTATTCCAAATATTTTTCTTTACCGGTTGCTTTATAAGCATTAAAGAAAGCATTCCCGACTGCCGGAGTTCCCGGAGGCTGGACTTCAATAGTATTTTCATCAGCTATTTCCTCGCCCCATCTTATGGAATCATCGACTGAATAAAAATATACATATCCGCCGTATGTATTTAGCGAATGGAAAAATTCTATACCCTTATCAAGGCTTTCTTTAGCTTTATCAACTAATTCTTTTTTATTATCGGAAGAATTTAAATTCAGAAAAACTAAAATAATAGAGATATATAAATTCATAAATATTTTTAATTTTATTTCAGATAAATCATTTTAATTATTTTGCTTCTTTCGCTATTGTTTAATTGAGCGAAATAAATACCTGAGTTTAACTGTAATTTTTCTTGAATTGCCGGGTTCCATTTAATAGAATATATCCCCTTATCCTGGAATTCATCAACTAATTTTTCTACCGTTTGTCCAAGAATATTATAAACTACAAGGCTTACTTTTCCCGGTTTATCAATTGTGTAGCTTATTGTTGTTTCCGGATTAAAAGGGTTTGGATAGTTCTGTTTTAAGTTGAAAGACAAGATGGTATTTTCTTCTGCTGCGATGTTTGTCGGGTTATCATTTATTAATCCGTTTATGTAAACCTCCAGCATCGTGTAACCAAATTCATTAAGTATATTTCGATCTTCGGAATCTTCCGGATTAAGTTCATTTGCATTTTCCCATTCGTCGGGCATTCCATCGTGATCAGAATCCACCGGCGGTTCTTCAGATTTTAAGAAGGGCCATCCGCCGACTTCTTCCTGAGAATCGATAATACCTTTACCTCCGCCTTCATAAGATTCTCCGAAAGAAGCTGTTCCGGTTCTTGTTTCTTCCACTATTCTTTTATCAATTTCATCTCTCGCAGGAAAGAAAGCTCCGGCATTTTGTAGCACTAATTCGAAAGCTTCTTCGGCTGTTTGAGTTGTAACCGGTGAAATGGGAAAAGGCTCGGTAATATTTTTTCTTTCAAGAGAATCAGCATAGCTTCCCTGTACGCCTCCGTTCCAATTATCTGATGTAACGTCGGGAAATCCAAAAACATAATTATCGGCTATATACCAGTTACCTTCCGCATCGTAAGGTTCTACAATTCGATTTCTTTTACTTACTGATGTAGCTGGTCCGTATTTATAATAGTTTGCTCTTATATTTTGATTGCCGCCTTCGCCGCCGTAAGCGCTGTTGAATCCCCAGTTGTATATAACATTATTTACAAAGTCAACGACTTCATTTTCCGGAGTAGTTTCATACCTGCTGCCGTTAAACCTCGGTGTTCTGCTGGTATGATGAGCTAGCAGATTGTGATGAAAAGTTGCACCCTTTCCTCCCCAGATTCCTCCATATCCATGCGCTCCTTTTGAATGAAAAGAATTATAGAGACTCTCAGAAAGGATGCTCCATTGAAGAGTGAAATTTTCATTATCGTAAAAACTTCCGGCTTCATCAATAGACCAGCTCATAGAACAGTGATCTATAATAATGTTTTTATGTCTTCTACCCCAAATTGCATCTGCCTCGGCTCTATTTTCATCTCCCATTCTAAAACGTAAATATCTTATAATTACATTGTCAGCATCAACTTCAAAAGGGTAGCCTGCAATACATATTCCATCGCCCGGAGCTGTCTGTCCTGCAATCGTTATATCGTCATTATCAATTTCCAAACCTGATTGAAGAAATATAGTACCGGAAATTCTGAAGACAATAATTCGTTTTCCTTCAGCTTCCACAGCCTCTCTTAAACTTCCAAGACCTGAATCATTAAGGTTTGTTACTTCATAAACTTCTCCTTCTCTGCCTCCGCTTGAAAACTGACCATATCCTTCTGCAGTTGGAAAAGCTTTCGTTTGTGCAGATAAAGAATAAGTAAATAAAATTAAAGTGAGATAGATAAAATAATATATTGCCAATTTCGGATTTAAAGTTTTTTCTTAAATGGTTATCTAAGGTTCAAATTTTTTAACTTCTCCATTTATAGAAACATTTTTCATACTTAAGTTTTCTACATTTTCTATAAAGTTTCCTTTTTCAACTCCTTGGAACTCGCAATCTTCCAAAACAATATTTTGTATTTGAGAATTCCCCAGTCCTTCTAGATACACAGCATATTTACTGCTGTTGCTCGTAACATTTTCTAAAAATATATTCCTCATTACAGGTAAAAAATCTCTTGGACCAACGTCTTTCTGATCGTAATTCATATTTAATTTTAGAACAGCTTCACTTACTCTGCCAATAGTTATATTTCTGACATAAATATTTTCAATTGTTCCACCGCGCACTGAGTTTGATTTTAATCTTATTGCACGGTCTAAATTCGGGCTGTCCATAACGCAATTTTCTGCAAATATATATCTGCAGTCCCCTGATATTTCGCTCCCCATCACAACGCCGCCGTGTCCGTCTTTCATTTCACAATCCTGCACTACGATATACTCACTCGGAACATTTATTCCTCTTCCGTCATTATTTCTCCCGGATTTAATTGCGATACAATCATCACCGGTATCAAAGTAGCAATCTTTAATTAAAACATATTGGGAAGATTCGGGATCGCAGCCGTCGTTATTTGGTCCGTGCCCGATAGTTTTAACTTTTTTTATTGTCACATTTTCACAAAGGACAGGATGAATAAACCACATAGGAGAATTGAGGAATGTTATTCCTTCAATTAAAATATTTTTGCATTTATACGGTTGAATAAAATTAGGACGTAAATATGAGCCTTCGCCAAAAACTCTTTCTTCAACAGGAACATTATCAAGATTCATTTGCATAAGGCGAGGACGTGAATTTGAATCTGCCTGACTCGGCATACCTTCTTTCCATTCAAATTCACTTCTTCCTTTCCAGCTCCACCAACTTTCATTATCTGCCTGTCCGTCAAAAACTCCTAGTCCCGTAACAGCAATATTTTCCTGTTCGAAAGCATAAATAAGAGGGGAGTAATTGTATAATTCCACTCCTTCCCATCTTGTAAAAACGACCGGAAGATAGTCTACAGGATTGTTACTGAACCTTATGAATGATCCTTCTTCTGTATTAAAATTTACATTGCTTTTCAGTACAATTGGTCCATTGCAGATATATTCTCCGGCGGGCACAAAAACAACGCCGCCGCCGTTTGAATTGCATTTGTTTATCGCTTCAATAAAAGCTGTCCTGTCATCTTTATTATCGTCAGGTATTGCGCCGTATTCTTTCACATTAAATTCGACTTCCGGAAATGAGGGCGGATTTATTCGCTGGAGAATTTTGTCGAGCTGTGACCAACCTTCCGATTCCCCGACTAAAGGTTCTTCATTTGAGCATTCGTATAAAAAGAAAACCGAAAGAAGAATTACTAAGCACTTTACTATTCTCATTATAAACCAAACAATTGTAAAAGAGTATAAAAAAATATTCGAAGGATTTAAGATTTGTGAAAACTGCTGCAGGTTCCTCGTATTATTAATTCGGTAGAAATTTCTGCCTGAATATTTTTAGCGCCGTCCCGGCTGGATAAATTGTCAAGCATTATTTCCATAGATTTTGAAGCAAGCAGATCTGTCGGCTGATCAACGCAGCTTAAAGACGGAGAAAGAAAATTTTGAACATTAGCATTACCGAAACAAATTACATCAATATCGTTAGGAATATTAAGTTTTAATTCCCTTGCCGCTCTATAAACGCCAAGTGCAACAGGGTAAGTAACTGTAAAAACAAGATCAGGAAGATTATTTTCTTTATGCAGTTTTACAATGGATTCATAACCGTACTGCTCTCCGAATCCGCCGTGAAGAACCCATTTGGGATTGATAGGAATATTATATTTATTCATTGCAGCTTTAAATCCGAGATATCTTTCCTTGCCGATGTTAATCTTTGTATATCCGGCAAAATGTGCAATGTTCTTATATCCGAGTTGTATTGCATGTTCTACAGCTTTAAAGGCTCCTTCTCTATCTTTAACCTTTACGGAATTAATATTTTTGAGTTTCGGGATTCTATCCATAAATACCATCTGAAATCCACGTTTCATCGCTGTTTCAAAAATTTCATAATCTTCAGTTTCCTGAGTAATCGAGATTATTATTCCATCTACCTTCATCGACATTAATGTTTGAATATGCTTTTTTTCTCTCTCCGCATTTTCCTGCGAAACCATTAAAATAATTTCGTAATTGGAATTAAAAGCAATATTATAAATAGATTCTATGATAGAACTGAAGAAGAAATGTGCAATTTTTGGGACAATGACGCCTATTGTGTTAGAATTTCTTGCCGATAAATTCCTTGCCATCAGATTGGGAGTATAACCCATTTTTTTTGCGGTTGAACTTATCAATTTTGCTGTCTGAGGGGAAATATCCGGATGACCTCTTAATGCTTTGGATATCGTAACTGTAGAATAGTTCAATTTGTCTGCAATATCTTTTAATGTAATAGCTCTTGCGGTCATCTAAAATCTCAAAAAAATTATTTTTTATTTAACGCCTGTCTTATAGGTTTTACCAGATTCAAAAAACAAACTTACTATTTTTACGATTAATTAATTAATATTTTTCATCCAAAAAAAATAAAAGGGGATGCTTGAACACCCCCTTTTGAAATGATGATTTATTTCATAAGTACCATTTTTCTTGCAAAGCTTTGACCTGAAACATTCAAGGTATAAATGTAAACTCCGCTAGTAAGAGAATTATTAAATGAATCTTTTCCGCTCCATGTAACAGTATATTTCCCGGGAGCCTGATCTTTATTTACTAAAGTTATCACTTCTTCGCCGAGAGAGTTATACACTTTTAATGTTACATTTGAAGCTTCTACAATTGAATATTCAATTACTGTTGATGGGTTGAAAGGATTAGGATAGTTTTGTTCGAGTGCATAATCCGTTACAACAGCATCAGAATAGTCAATTTCTACACTGGTGATATAATCTTCCCATTCTGTTTTTTTATCCGGGAACCAGTTTAAATCACCTACAGGGAAACCACCCGCTGCAGCAGTATATGCTTCCGATGATGTAGAGAAAGAAGCATCAAAATCATTGATATAATAGGTGATCGGCTTTCTGTCCAAATCCTGAGTTACTGGATCCCACGTGTCGTTGGGAGTATCTTTAGTTTTACCTGCATCTTCCACATAATATGTCATTAAACCCAACATTAGATCCGGTATATCAGTTAATTCCGGAGGAGTAATCATGTTAAAAGCGTCGTCTGCATCAGCTCCCAGAGCATCACGAATATATATTGAAAGCGGATTTCCGACATCAATTTCATCATAAGAATTGAAGAACGATTGTCCTTCGGCACTTACAGAGTATAAATTATTTTCAACAACCCACTCCGTGCTTTCATTTGGAGCAGCAAAAATCCAGGCCATCCTGTTATTTCCGTTTGCGTATTGTTCACCGGTATTTGCCCATTCTGCTGTTCTTGTTTCGTCTGTAGAGTCTTCTCCCGCAGAAAAAGCATCTACGTAAAGATTATTAGTAATTTCAATTTTTTCGCCTACGTTACCAAGCGAAAGCAAACCATGAAATCCCATTCCGTTTACAAAAGTATTATGATTAATATCAGCGTATGTCAAATCGCCCGTTCCAGCAAGAGGATCACCAAAATTATAGTGACGAACAACTCTATCCTGATAATTAACGAAAGTATTATTAACCATAATCAACGAATCGCAGGATGATTCTCTTAAATCGAGTCCTTTTCCTGCTCCGAAGTTAGATGTTGACAATGCACCTAAATTTGCAAAGATACAGTTCTCTACGTGAATTTTATGAGTAGAAGCATTTGTTCTCAATATTTGTCCGGCAATATTAGAGAAAATGCAATCTTTCATCCATAAAGAAGCGCCTTCGCCGTCTGTCCTTAATAGACCTCCCTGAACATTATAGAAGTAATCAAAGCTATTGGCAGCAGGGTCATCGCCGGGCTCATAATAACCTGTTATTGCCAATCCTTCAAATATCATATCTCCGCCTCTAGATCGGAATAGATAACCAGGTGGTTCCTGCGGATTATCTCCGGTTCCGCTTGGGTATTGATAAATAATTGCTTTTTGATCGTTTGAAG
Organism: uncultured Melioribacteraceae bacterium; assembly: GCA_963821715.1. Classification (GTDB taxonomy): domain Bacteria; phylum Bacteroidota; class Ignavibacteria; order Ignavibacteriales; family Melioribacteraceae; genus CAWGET01. Next base: position 509,793 of record CAWGET010000001.1, on the reverse strand, counting down.
AACGGAGGTGTAATGTATATTCTGCTTCAAGGTAAAATTGCTCAGTATTCAGATAAATAGCGCCGCCCTCCAATTCATACACTCTGCCTTCCAGAATACCGCCATTTTCAGTAGTGTCCGCCCTAATCTGTTCAACCAAATATTGCTGTGCCTCCGTATACGGAGCAAGTCTTAAAACATTTTCTCCCTGGGCAAAAATATAACCCGCTGCGAAAATGAATGTCAGAACGAGAAACCCTATTTGTTTTTTTGATGCCATGTTACCTCCTATTAGTGGTTGTTAGTCTGAGTATTTATCCTCAGTAATTTGCCGTCATAGTTCAAGTCTTACTCCAAATTCCATAGTTAAACCATATCTTTCCGCAGACCTTGGAATTTTATATCCATTAACTCTATTATCCAGCAAATCTTCTTCTTTTATATTTGTTAAATTATTAATATTTGCTATCACCATTAAATAGTCTGTTATTTTTTGTTTGAGGGCTAAATCAAGACGCGTAAAAGCTCCAACCACTCTATCCGATCTGCCGCCGGGAGAATATGATCTATAAAACTCTGATTGATGAAAGAGAGATACTCTACCGGAGAAACCTTTTATGTCGTATCCTAAAGATATATTTCCAAAGAATTCCGGCTGAGATTCTAATTTCTGGGTGTAATTAATTACACGAACCTGGTATTCCGGAAGCGGTCCTAAAATTGGATCTTCTACATAAACAGTATCTGTTCGAGATCCAATTAAAGTGGTCTCAGATCTAACAAGTGAAGCATTATAACTAAGGACAAAATTTCTAAAAAACCCCGAAAGCCATGTAAAATTGATTTGATGATCTACTTCAAAACCCCAGACTTCTGAAGCATTAGGTGAATTATATGGAACAGTCAACTGGTATGTCCCTGTATGCAATCGCTTTCTAATCTAATCAACCAATGCATTTAATCAGTGTATCTCCAGTAGTATTTAGTTGATTTAGCATATGATACATATCTATTATTTCTTTTATAAAATGCCGAAACTAGTAAATAATCCTATTTTATTGCCATAAAAAGACGTGTTTATTTCATAATTCCATGCTTTAGCAGTCTTTAAAACTTAGGATTGCCAAGTATGTGAATTGCTTATTCACCTCCTGTTTCAGCAGGTCACGCCATGCAAAAGTAAGTATAAAAGGCGCATATTGAAATCGGGTCTGAGCAAGCGCTCGGTAAGCAGCCACTCGAATATTCATAAAATCTGTTGCTGCTAATATTTAAAATGTAAATTCGGTAGAAACTTCGGTTTCAGAGTATGTTGAACTTGTATCTCTTGTTGGTAGATTCCGATATAAGGAAATCCTCCTGCTACTTGATCAGGAGAATATCTATTTATATAATCGTTGTCTTTCATTTTCAACTCTGGTTCCTAGAATAAATGTTAGATAGTCTGTCCAAATTTGAAATGTATTCATTAGATAACCTGCATGTAACTGTCTCATGTAATATCATAGGTAATAGCTTCACTGAATGATGGGATCATACATTATATTCAACATTATTTACCTGCCTTATCTAATTCCATACTTTATTTAGGTCATACCATTGACGTTAAGTTTGTCTACGGTTTATCAAGTGGATCTATATTCATATTTATCCATTAACTATTCTTGATTTCGGAGTAGGATTAAGAAATTCCATGAAAAAGAAACAGTACGTTGTTTAAAGGATTCTGTAAGATAATCTATTGATAAGAAATCATTCAAAATATGCTTTCCGCTTAAAATCTTTTGCTGTACAGTTCTCCTTCAGGGGAAAGCTTCACATATGCCTCGCCAGATAACCTAATCTAATAATAAGCATAAAGCATTGAATTTAATTATTTGTCCTGCTTTTCGACTTATATTTTGCGCCGACTTTAAATGCTACCTGAAAAAAAATCTCCAAATGAATATAATCCTTTGATAATATTCAAAAAATGCTGATTTTTCATTATCTAGAATTATCCTGTCGCACTAGTAATAAGCCTCAGCTTAATGTACGCCGCTCTAAAATTATTGTATGCATATGGAATTAGCTTTTCCGGATTATTTTTAATTTGAGAAGTAGAACGCATACCTGAGAGTTCCAAGTATTTGAAGGTTCGCTAAAATCTAATTGATAATCGTAAGGATAATTAGCAGTCTGATTGTGCAAATGATAAACCCCAGTTTGACATTAAATCCATTAAGAATATTATTACCGATTAGAGCAGACTGTTGGAAGTTTTTATTTCCTGCTCTTGATCCCTGTAACTGTACGTTACACCACCAAGATATTGTGTGTTGCCCCCTCCGTTTGGATAATCCCTTGAATTGGTAACAAAATTTCGTAGTTAGTTGTACTAATAAGCATTATCAAGTTTAATACTTCCACCGTCCGGAGTGTTAATATCAAGTATCAAACTTAGCACCGTTTCTTTTTCTGATTTCATCAATAAAATTTAATGTGAATTCATTTATATAATAACTTGTCTGATTGCAATATAGTTTGATCGTAACTGGATATTTGATAAATTCATTACTTCTTATTTTATTTTCAATATTACCATTTAACTGAACACCGAGCAGATCGTCAAAAAATCTTTCACCATATTTTAATGAAAAATTATATTGCTTTTGCTGAATTCATTATATCATTATAACCGCCTTTAAAGGACTACTTTTATTTCTCTATGATCCGGAGCTTTTTTTGTCACCAAGATTTATACTTCCTCCAATTGCGTCCGCATCCTTATCGGATTTAAGTGCTTTGATATAATTCAATTCCGGCAAGTGTAGCTTTGTGAAATTGTACTTAAATCCAATGCCTCTATCTAGTGCATCTGTTGAAGGGATTCTTACTCCATCTAAAGTAACAGCGGTATATTTGTCACTTAATCCCCGTAAAACTACTTTAGTTGCTTCGCCTCCTGATCTAGTTACAGAAACACCCGGTAAGTCTGCCAATCGCTTCGGCTGCATTAGCATCCGGTAATTCCTGTATTTTCTCTTCAGAAACAACATTAATAATTGTATTTGATGTTAACTGCTGATTTATTGCGGCGGCTTGTCCCAATGCCTGTCCGGTAATTACTACATCCTCTCCCCTAATGATATCAGGGAATAGATTAAAATTTAATTCCAGAGTTCTATTATCCTGAATAGTGACATCAGTTGTTTCTGACTGATACCCTATGTAAGAAACCCTTAAAGTATAATCGCCGGGAGGAATTCCTTTTATAGAATACACGCCTTCCATATTCGTAGCAGCTCCCAGTGCAGTTTCTAGTAATATTAAATTAGCTCCGTATAAAGTTTCACCGGATAATGAATCTGTCACAACACCTTTTAGACCTCCAGCCGCAAGTATCAATGTTGATTGCATTATCAAACAGAGAAATAATATTTTTATTGTAATAAAAGATTTCATCAGAAAACCTTTTTCTTTATGAAAATTATTTTATTTAAGAACTTTACTTTATATATATCTGCACTAGGATATCTTCATTTCTTAAAATTTTTCTGATCATCATTGGCTTTTTCTAATTCTATTGCTGCAAATATTAAAGGTCCGTATCCTTTATGATCATTCGTAGCTTTCGAAACGCTCATATAATATTCAAAAGATCCGTCCCTGTAAGGATTTCCTCCAAGACCGGCGCCGGAACAAGTTTGATGTAAGTCAACGAAACCATTTTTTTCAACTGTAACAAATTCATCCAGCATGGAATTGAATGATTCTTTAGCAATATTAAGATAGTGTTTATCGAGGTAGCCGTTGTTTGCGCCTTTTGCAAAAGTATAAGTAAACATAGCCGAAGCGGAAGATTCGAGATAATTTCCTTTTCTATCTTTTTTATCTATTATCTGATACCATAGACCGGTTTCTTTATCTCTGTAATCAACTAATACCTCGGATACATTTTGTAGAATTGAAATTAAAGTATCGCGTTTTTGATAATCTTCCGGAAGAATATCCAGAACATCAACAAGCGCCATCATATACCAGCCCATCGCTCTTCCCCAAACATTCGGCGCTTTTCCTGTTTTCTGATCAGCCCATTTTTGCTCTTTATTTTCATTCCAGGCGTGATAGAGAAGTTCGGTCTTTTCATCGACCGTATGATTATAAACTTCAACGAATTGATGAATTACATCATTATAATTTTTACCATTCTCAAATCTCTTGGAATACATTGCGTAAAATGGTTCTGCCATAAATAGACCGTCAAGCCACATTTGATAAGGATAAATCTTTTTGTGCCAGAAACCTCCGCTATCCGTTCGTGGTTGTTTAGCAAGCTGCTTTTTTAAAGTATCTGCAGCAAATTTATATTTTTCATTTTCCGTCTTTTTATATAAAAATAACAAAGCTCTTCCCGGACTAATTTTATCCAAGTTATAATCGCTCATTTTGTAAGTTCTTATATTTCCATTTTCGTCTACATATTGATCAAGATTATCTTTTATAAAATTGTAATATTTTTCATCGCCTGTTTTTATGTACATTCTTTTGAAAGCTTCGAGCATTAGCCCCTGCTCGTAATTCCATTTCTTTTTTGAAATTACTTCGTCATAAGTAACTGCGCCAGGATGTCTTAAACGGAAAGTTTCCATTAACCTTACCGACCAAGGCAAATCCTTGTTCACACAAACCGTGGAGTCGGAATTATTTTTAAGATTATAATCGATTGCTTTTATTGGATTCGATAATAAAATTGAATAGAAGAGAATAATAAATAGATTTTTCATTTAGAATTTAAATTATGTGAAGAATGGTTAAAAGAAGTAAAATACACAGCTTCGCCGGGTAAGTTACATTAAGAATGTGAACATTGGTGATCTTTACTTAATGCTTTACTTAATCGTTTACTTTAATTTGCAAAAAAATAGATAATATTGTCAAGCAAAAATTTAAAAAACATTTTTTTTAAAAATCTAATAAAAATTATGAAACTGCAAATAGAATATCCAAAAGAAGCATTTCCAAATTCAATTAAATGGCTTTAAATGTTTATGAAAATGTTTGATTAAAATTTTATAATGCGTTTCTTCATTCCGTTTAAGGCAATCGACGATTCTATTCTTAAAAATATATTTGCCGTTTTCATCCTCATCCGTCAAAATCCTGCCGAAGGTTACGTGTAGAATCTGACGCGCGTCGTTTGAATCGAATAACTTTTCTAATTCCGAATCTTTATATTCATTCACCGGACGGACTTTTTCTACATCCGCGGAAACGTGATATGTCCGCTTCTCTTCTTCATAAAGTCCTCGTGAATAATCGAGTATCTCCCTGAACAATGCAGGCTCTTCGATTGCACAAACTTTCAGCGCTTCCAAATAACTCGTTCCCGCTGTTTTCACGTGAGTAAACGCGCCCTTCATTGAGCCTATGATTTCGTAAACGGAAAATTTATCGCTGCCGGAGTGAAGACTGATTTTATAATTTCCAAAATATTTTGTTATTGCCAAATGTTTTTCATATTCTTTTTTAAATAGATCAAGATCGCCTTTGTAATCAATCCCCTTTTCAAAGTCGCCAACAAATCTCGGCGCCAGACTTACAAAACTCACTTCTAGTCTTTTCAATTCATTCGATATAAAGAAATGCTCAAACGGAGTCGTTACCGATTCGGTTTCATCTACCGAAACTTCAACCTCATAATCCTTTTCCGGATATTTTGTTTTTATGTGATGATTAAGTTTTTGAATGTGAGCAAGGGCTTTACCGTATTTAACATAAGCGCGGAGTAAATCAATATTTTCCGGATTTAATCTCAAATTCCCGGAAATATCAATTTCATTTTTTAAATATCGATCTTCCGCTTTAGCTAAGGAATCATTCAATTCTTCCCACGGATATTTTGAAAGCATTTCTTTCAATTCATCTTCGCCAAAATTATCTGCGTTGTTCTCCACAAAATCGCTCGGATCGAAAGTAAACATTTTATATCCGGCTTCCATCATCAGATCAATATCTTCCTTTGTTTTAAGATGATCGGCATCCGCGCCGAATCCGGCTTTGTAATCTTCCTGAAAAACCGCCCAAATTGCGGCGTCCATCACATCATCAGGCGTTCTATTGGTTCTAGTTAATTCGCGTATCGATTGCTGTGTAAGGATCGGCTTAAAATCTGATATATCGAGCGAACGTAAATGTCCTGCATTCGCAAGACCAATTCTATCTCCAAACCCGAATGAATTTACCAAGCCGATAACTTTTGGATTTGTAAAATCAAATATCAGTTGCAGCGCTTTCCTGTTCTCGGTAGTCAGTTCGCATCTTTTTAAAAATGAATTTTCTATAATACAAGAAAATTTTTCTGACGAACTATTTCCATCATCAGATAGTATGAATAAATATTTTATTCCGCCTTTCCTTCCGATGAAAAATAAATCATCTTCCTTTTGATTTAAGGATTTAGGATAGACTTCGATTTCATTACCATCATCAAAAAAAATTTTTTGAGGTTTATTTTCCGATGCATCTAATGAAAGCGCAACATCCTTAAACTCAATTTTATTCATTTTTCTTCCCGTTGATTCATAATTTGTAATTCTTTTTTACTAACCCGTAAGCAAGTTCGTGGGCTATTTTTTCGGCGTCTGTTTTGGAAATAATATGACGAGCAACTTTCCCTGCGAGGAAATTGGCGTCGATCCTGCGGGCAACATCGTGCCGCGCCGGAATAGAAACGAAGGCGCGCGTGTCGTCGTTAAATCCTACTGTGTTATAAAAGCCTGCAGTTTCCGTAACTCTTTCTCTGTAGCGCGTCATTCCTTCAATGCTGTCGTGAAACCACCAAGCCGGTCCGAGTTTCATTGCGGGATAATGTCCTGCGAGAGGAGCAAGTTCGCGGCTATAAGTCGTTTCGTCAAGCGTAAAAACTATTAAAGAGAATTCAGGATTATTTCCGAATTTATTCAACAGTTCTTTCAGGTTAAATGTAAAATCAGTTTGAAATGGAATATCGGCGCCTTTGTCAGCCCCGAATTTCTCAAATATTTTCGGATTATGATCTCTGTAAGCGCCGGCGTGAATCTGCATAACCAATCCGTCTTCAACGCTCATTTTTGCCATTTCCATCAGCATATGCGCGGTAAAATCTTCAGCGTCCTCTTCGGAAGCTTTACCTTCCAAAGCTCGTTTAAATATTTCTTCAGCTTTTTTTTCCTCCAATTCGAATGTCTCCGGAGAAAAAACTCCATGATCCGTTGAGGTCGCGCCCATTTCTTTAAAAGAATTTTCTTCTCTCTTTAAGCGTCGAAATATAATCCCGATAATTTCTGATTTCAGAGCCGACTGCTTTTTCCAATTTTCTTAATTGATCCCGCCAATCGATTTTTGAAAAATCGGTCAGAGCGTCAGGTCGGAAGCAGGGAACTACTCTTCCGTCCCAATCTGAATCCTGGATTTCTTTATGATACTTAAGATCATCGGAAGCAGCATCTGTGGTTGTTAAAACTTCTATGTTGAAATCCTTAAACAATTTGCGCGGAAGAAAATCGTCCGATTGAATTTTCTCATTCAGTTCTTCATAAATTTTTAAAGCGTTCTCTCCGTCCAATTTTTCTTTTATGCCGAAAACTTTATTGAATTCATAATTTAGCCAAACGCCCGAAGGAGTTCCTGAGAATAGATAATAGTTCTGGGCAAAAAGTTTCCATATTTTTTTTGGATCTTTTTCAACTTCGCCTCCGTCTTTGGTTGGAACGCCGAGAGCTTCCATCGGAATTCCTTGGGAGTAAAGCATTCTGAATAAATAATGATCGGGAATTAAAAATAATTCCGTAGGATTAGGAAAGTGATTATTCTCCGCCAAAATTTTCGGATCTACGTGACCATGAGGGGAAATAATCGGCAAATCTTTTGTCTGCGAATAAATCTCGCTCGCTATTTTTCTTACCTGCAGATCCGGATCGAAAAATCGATCTTCGTTTAAATTGTACTCAGCCATTACCGCTCCAAATTATATTCAACTTTTATCGGATTATTCAAAGTCTGGATAGTTTCGTTCAAATAATTGTTAAACTCTTCAATATTCGTAATTCCCTCTTTTTCCTGAATCCAGGCGGCTGCGAAATAATATTTTACTTTACCGTCTTTAGGTTTTAATTCAATGAGATAATTTTCATCGTCTTCCGTCTGCTCAATAAGATCGTCTTCGTTAAAAAATATTGCTATACCAAGGTCGTCGCCCGATAAAGCCTGTTCTCCGTAAAGTCCTATAAAACTCCAGCCGTTTCCGGTTGAATCTTTCAGAAATTCCGTTCCCGGATATTTTGCAAGTCCGGTTAAGATGCTTTCCGCGTTGTCTGAAATTTTTAAATCGGATTTTGTTAATCGGCTTCCCGCCGTAATTGAAAGATCGGCTTCCAGATCATATTTTTCGTCTTCAATAATCCATCCGTAATAATTTACTTTTACATTAGATTTTACCGGACCGTTCTCAGTGACACGGACAATTACGCTGTCGCGTTTTTCAACGGATTGGAAGCCGTTGTCTGTTTTCATTGCGAAAGTTCCAATGCCGAGAGTATTCCCCACTTTCAAAATGTCCATTCCCCAAGGCTGCATCTCGTGATAAGAGTCATCTTTTGCGTCTCTGTCGTCTATTCCCACATCCTGCAAAACCAATTCATCGGACTTTTTGCCGAATATATCGATTCGGTTTCGCCAATCTATATACATTCTATATCCTACTTTCTCCGATTCCCATCCCGGACCTTCATACTTAAACAATGCGTTGTGATCTGTATGATCGTTGGGAACTCTCACACTATCGAAGGTTTGGAATTCGCCTCCCGAATATTTCCCGTCTTTCTTTTCGTAATTAATTTTCATCGCTATTTCGGCGTAAGTTCCGGGCTCAAATGCTTCCATGCTTTCCGAACCGTTAAAATCAATCGATACAATTTTTTCTTCGAACGGAGAAAAATTTGTTGCCAAGGCTATTCTATCTTCTCCAACGCTCTGGAAAGGGATAAGAGAATCTCCAGTTGATACTGATAGATTTGATAGATCGTCCGGCGTTCCTTCAAGCCTGCTTAAATCGATTTCGACATATTCGGCTTCCCGGTTTTCATCAAGTGGATTTGAGAGTGTAATTTCTCTTTTTTCCTCTTCCGAAGAACATGCTAAAATTAATATTACGCTTAATACTAAAAAAAAATATTTTTTCATTTTTGTATCTCTTTATTTATGAAATCATTTATATTTATCGGCATATTCAGCTTTGCCGATTCGTAAATCGATTTTACAATCGCCAGAGATTTCAAACTTTCTTCGCCGGACACGACCGGCTCCAAATTATTTTTTATCGCCTCGGCAATTTGTTCGAACTGTAGCTTATGCGGCTCAATTGAAAATCCCGCCAATGGATCGGCTCCTCCGGCGTTGGAAGATTTGTCTTCGTTTGTTTCCAAGTCTTCATTATTTGAAAGAAGTCTGAACTTATCGCCTTCTAAAACGGCTGTTCCTTTTTCTCCGTGAATTTCAATTTTTCTTTTGAACGCCGGCTTAATTGACGTTGAAGCTTCCAAAGCGCCAATAGCTCCGTTCTTAAATTTCAAGACCGCGGCGGCGTTATCTTCGCCTTCCAAATTTTGATGAGTAAAAGTTCCAGTCTGCGCATAAAGAGTTTCAATTTCACCGGCAAGCCATAATAGAAGATCGACGGTATGAATAGCCTGATTGATAAGAACGCCCCCGCCATCCAACTTCATTGTGCCGCGCCACTCTGCGCTGTTATAATACGTCTGGCTTCTAAACCATTTTACGTAGGCGTCGGCTAAAAATATTTTCCCAATTTCTCCCGTATCTAATACTCTTTTCATCTTTACTACATCTTTAATAAATCTATTCTGATAAATAACAGCAAGTTTTACATCGCGCTCTTTACATTTATCAATTATTTTTTTTGCTCTAGGAAGATTTACCTCAATCGGCTTTTCAATTATTACATGCTTTTCCGCCTCTGCGGCAAGTCCGGCATAATCAAGATGTGTTCCGCTAGGAGTGCAGATGCTTACAGCCTGGAGTTCAGAATCTTTTAAGAATTTATCAATATCTGAAAAACCCTTCGCATTATACGAGTTCGTAATCTTTTCTAAATTAGTTGTATTTCTGCTGAATGCTGAAATTAAATTTAAATAAGTACTTGCGCTTATTGCCTTTGCGTGTATCTCAGCAATAGTTCCGCAGCCTACTATTCCGATATTTAATTTTGCTCTATTCATCGATTAATTTAACTCCCGTTGATTCCCGAACGATCAACTCAGGTTTGAATATCGTCCGGTTGATCACATCAATATTATTGATGCGCGAATCGATAATGTTTACGGCGCTGATCCCGATTTTATCCGACAATTGTCTAATTGTCGTTAAAGGGACGGAAGCATATTTTGCAAGATCGATATCGTCATATCCTACAACGGCAATATCTTCAGGCACTCTGACGCCTTTTTCCAGCATATATTTTATAAAACCAAGCGCCGAAGTATCTTCGTAAAAAAACAGAGCTTCAGGTTTGGATTTTTTTTTCAAAAATGTTTTTCCGAATTCGTAACCGAGGTCCATCCTGTCGGCTCCTGAATCATACTTAACTTTTTGAAGAAAGAATAGATTTTTCAACTCGAAAGGAATTCCATATTCAGCCAGAGCAGCCGCGTATCCATTCTTCCGAACTTCGCCCAAAAGATTTCCTTTTCCCGGATGAACAAATCCGATATTTTTATAACCCAATTTGATTAAATGTTCCGCCGCTTTAAATGCGCCTAGCTCATGATCGGAACCAACAAACCAATATTCGGGGTCATGCATATATGAAAGCATTACGTAAGGGAAATCTTCATCGTGCAATTTTTTGATGTATTCAGTTGCGCTGTATTTTAAGGAAAGCGACGCGATGATCAATCCATCCACGCCGATCTTTCTGAAATGATTTATCCGGCTCTCTTCTTTTTCAATTTTGTTGGATGAACCGGAAAGAAGAATTGTATAACCCAGTTCGTAAGCGCGTTCTTCCATACTTCGAACAATCATTGAAAAAAATGGATGCTTCAAATCCTGCAGAACAAGACCAATGGTTTTGTGTTCTTGGAATACTTTCCCGGCATCGTTTCTTTTTCCCGCAACGAAAGTTCCTTTTCCTTTACGCGTTACTACAAATCCATCTCTCGCCAGATTCAGAATCGCCCGTTTAACAGTAATCACGCTTACATCATAACGCTTGGATAATTCCTGATGAGAACCGATCGCCTCGCCCGCTTTCAATTTTTTATCTTTTATCTTACTCTTTAAATCAAGTTCGATTTGTTCGTAAAGCGGAGCCGGATTATTTATGTCAATCGATGTTTTCATATATTTTATTTTTTAACTAGAAATCTCTCATCACTCTTCTTTTAAGCGATGATCAGCCTTAATCTTTTTGATAAAACTTTCATCTTCCCATCCATCCGCCGTCAATAATTAGAACCGTTCCATTAACATAGGAAGCCGCGTCCGATGATAGAAAAACCGCCGCGCCTTTAAAATCTTCCGGCGTTCCCCATCTGTCGGAGGGAATTCTTTCCAATATTTGTCTGCTTCTCGTTTCATTTTCTTGAAGCGCTTTTGTATTATCTGTTGCAATGTAGCCGGGCGCGATTGCGTTAACATTTACCCCTTTTCCAGCCCATTCATTTGCGAGAGCCATAGTTAAAGTTTTTATTCCGCCTTTACTTGCCGCGTAACCCGGAACGGTAATTCCGCCTTGAAAGGATAAAAGAGAAGCGGTGAAAATAATTTTACCCGAACCTCTCTTCAACATTTCTTTCCCGAATTCTCTCGCTAAAATAAATTGCGCGTTAAGATTTACTTCAAGAACTTTATCCCAGTATTCATCCGGATGTTCTTCGGCGGGTTTCCGCAAAATGGTTCCGGCATTGTTGATAAGAATATCCACTGCGTCATGTTCTTCTTTTACTTCTGCGATAAATCTGTAAAGCGATTTTCTATCGGAGAAATCACATTGATATCCTTTGAATTTTTTACCCAATGCGTTTACTTCTTTTTCGACTTCGCTTCCTTGCAGTTCGAGAGAAGCGCTAACTCCGATTATATCGGCTCCCGCTTCCGCGAGTCCTAATGCCATTGCCTTGCCGATCCCTCTTTTGCATCCGGTAACGAGAGCTTTCTTCCCTTCGAGCTTAAATTTTTCAAGTATCATATTTTTCTCTACTTTAATGATTTCATAGGAATGTGATCCATATCGTCAAACTCCTGGTTCTCGCCGCCCATTGCCCAGATGAACGAATAATTCTGCGTTCCGCATCCAGCGTGCATCGACCAGCTTGTTGATAGAACCGCCTGCTTATCCCGAATAACCAGATGCCGCGTTTCTGCTGGTTCGCCCATAATGTGAAACAATAGTGAATCTTTTTCCAAACCGAAATACATATAAACCTCCGACCTTCTTTGATGAGTATGCGCAGGCATTGTGTTCCATACGCTTCCTTCTTCCAATTCGGTCAAGCCCATTACCAGCTGGGAGGTAGGCATCGTTCCGGGATGAATATATTTATAAATCGTTCTTTTATTCGCCGCCGCATCCGATCCTAATTTTGTAGGAGTTGATTCAGAAAATTTAATCTGCTTGGTCGGGTAATCGCGATGCGCAGGATAACTGACAAAATAAAACATTGCCGGTTTTTTAGCGTTGTTACTTTTAAATGAAATATCTTTTGAGCCCCGCCCGATATAAAGCGCGTCTCTGTTTTCCATTTCATAAACTTTATCGTCAATAGTAACGGAGCCTTTTGCGCCTATATTTATTATGCCGACTTCCCTCCGCTCCGTAAAATAATTTGCCGACATCTCTTTTTTTGAAGCCGCGAGTTTAATCGTTTTACCTGAAGGAACAGCAGAGCCGGTAATGGAACGGTCGATGTCGGAATAAGTCATCGGAATTTTATTTTTCGCAAATAAGGAATCGATTAAAAAAGTTTCGCGTAATTCGTCGGTGTTCATCTTTTTGAAGCCGTTTTTATCGGGCGAATATCTAACATCCATAATAATCTCCTTTATTTAATATACTTTACACATTATAAGTAGAAGAAGCAGTCGCGCCGCCTTTTCCCGTCCAGTTTGTATGAAAGAATTCACCGCGCGGTTTATCGATTCTTTCGTAAGTATGCGCGCCGAAATAATCCCGCTGCGCCTGCAGCAGATTTGCGGGAAGCCGGGAGTTTCTGTATCCGTCAAAATAATTTAATGCGGTTGAAAGCGCAGGGATCCAGATACCGTTGGAAATTGAAACAGAAACCACTCTTCGCCACGGCTCCTGCGACGCTTCAATTTTTTCCTTGAAGAAAGGCGCGAGCAAAAGATTTTTTAATTCCGGATTAGCATCGAACGCGTCTTTAATTTTGCCGAGAAATATAGAACGGATAATACAGCCGCCGCGCCACATCAAGGCGATACCGCCGTAATTTAATTTCCATCCGTATTCTTCCGCCGCGTATTTCATCAAAATATAACCTTGCGTATATGAAATTATTTTTGACGCATACAACGCATTTTTTAGATCGTCGAGGAACTGTTTTTTATCACCTTCAAATACAGGTTTTGGTCCACTTAAAATTTTTGCGGCTTCAACTCTGTCTTCTTTCATTGATGAAAGGATTCTGGCGTAAACTGCTTCGCCTATTAAAGTAAGCGGCGCTCCGATATCGAGCGACGAAATTGCTGTCCATTTGCCGGTTCCTTTTTGCCCGGCGGTATCAAGAATTTTTTCTACAAGCGGATTGCCGTCTTCGTCTTTATACGCAAGAATATCGCGCGTAATCTCGATCAAGTAGCTGTCCAATTCCCCTTCATTCCATTCCTTAAATACTTCGTGCATTTCTTCGTAACTCATTCCAAGCAAGTCTTTCATTATCTGATAAGCTTCCGAAATCAGCTGCATATCACCGTATTCAATTCCGTTATGAACCATCTTAACAAAATGTCCGGCTCCATTCTCTCCTACCCAATCGCAGCAGGGAGTTCCGTCTTCCACCTTTGCGGCGATCGATTGAAAGATCGGTTTAACGTATTCCCAAGCTTCAATTGAACCGCCCGGCATAATTGACGGACCCTTCAAGGCGCCTTCCTCGCCGCCGGAAACTCCTGTCCCAATAAATAAGAATCCTTTTTCTTCAAGATACCTTGTTCTTCTTATAGAATCCGGGAAATGCGAATTACCGCCGTCGATTATAATGTCCCCTTTCTCTAAATAAGGTAAAAGTTTTTCTATAAAATCATCTACAGGCTTTCCGGCTTTAACCATCAGCATTATTTTGCGAGGCTTCTTCAATGAGCCAACCAACTCTTCGATTGTATGAGCTCCCACAATCTTTTTTCCCTTGCCTCTTCCGTTCACAAAGTTATCAACTTTTTCCGTCGTCCTGTTATAAACCGCTACGGTAAAACCATTGTTCTCCATATTCAAAACTAAGTTCTCGCCCATCACGGCTAATCCTACCAAACCAATATCAGCTTGATTTTGCATAATTTGCTTCCTTCTCTATTTTGTATTTTCTAAAATTTTAAAACCTAATTCTTTTATTTTTGAAGATATTTTTTCATCGCATTTTTTGAGATCAACAGAATAAAAAGGGAACTCTCTTCTTATTTTATATCCGCCTCTCAAATCTTCAAAAGCAAAAGGCGCTTTTTTTAGATGACGATCATCCCCAATTATTTTATAAGTGTGCGCCACAGCCTCATAAATTATTTCCTGCTCGGATATCGATTCGCAATCGATCTCTATTTTTTTTGAATTTTCGGGAGGGGGAATTTTGGGATACCAATTTGGCGCAAGTCCGAGTCTGAAAAAATTATTTACCGCATTAATCGCGTCTGAAGTCCCATTCGCTTTCCCGTCCGCCGAATATCCGGCAATGTGAGCCGTCCCAAAATAAACTAATTCAAGCAGTTCCCTGTCAATTTCAGGTTCATCTTCCCAAACATCCAGTATTGCCGCTTTAATCATTCTTTCCTTCAAAGCTTTTTTTAATGATTGATTATCCGTTACCTCGCCGCGCGAAGTATTTATAATTAAAACATTATCTTTCACTTTTCGAAAAAATTCATCATCGGCGAGATGAAAGGTTTTGTCTCCTCCTTCCAAATTGAGAGGAACGTGGAAAGTAATTATATCCGCTTCCTTTTTAATTTCTTCGAGCGACACGAATCCTGATTTTCCTTCTGCTCTTTCGCGCGGCGGATCGTTCAGCAAAACTTTCATCCCAAGTATTTTAGCAAGACGCTCGATTTTACTGCCGACATTCCCGACTCCAATGATACCGATAGTCAAATTTTTCAAATCAATTTTTTCTTGCTGAGCAAATGTTTGTAGCGCGGAAGCTATATACTGCTGAACGGAAGATGAATTGCAGCCCAGGGCGTTAACCCACTTTATTCCCTCGTTTTCGCAATAGTTCGTATCAATATGGTCGTAACCTATCGTCGCCGTCGCGATAAATTTTACGTCAGTTCCCTCAAGAAGATCGGCATTGCATTTAGTCCTGGTTCTGATTATCAAAGCGTCCGCGTCCTTGACGAGATCTTTATTTATCAGCTTCGGATTTGAATAGACGATTTCCGCGTAAGGCTCCAATACCCCTTTCAAAAAAGGGATTTTATCGTCGGCAACTATTTTAATTCTCTTCTTCATCAGTTATTCAAACTTATCTTTTGTCGACCATAAGCCGAGAGCCGGATTGGAGACATAGAATATTTCTTCGCCGTCAACCAAATTGAAACCGTCCTTTAATTTTGCTGGATCATATTTTTTCAACATTTTTTCCAGTGGAGCGTAATTGTAATTTGCTTTCCGAATTTCTTCCTCAGTCAGATGACCGGGCGCGTAAGTTATTTTAAATCTTTCTTCAGATGAACCGTGAATCAGATGCGCGGCGGCGCTTAAATTATTTCTCAGGTCTTCATTCTTCTCAACAAGCTCAAGGATTTCAGGTGTCGTTAAGTATCCGTATTTTCTAATCAGTTTATCAATCGCTTCGTCTTCGCCGAAATTTTTCAAACCCGGAGCAATAATAATTAATTCGCCTGAATCTGCAATCGCCATACGAGTTCTGTATACGCTCTTGTTCCCAAGCCACGTAGTTTTAAATTCTTCCGGATCGAGATAGACGATAACTTTTTTTAATGGTTCGTCAAGCAAAGTGAAATTTACTTTGATTGAAAGGGCGGCTGCCTTTATAAAGCATTCCTCGTCGTCTCCTATATAAATACCGCGCATTACTAATTTGCCGTCTTCATCTTTTCCGATAACCGTTAGAATATAAACTATCGGCAGATTTCCGGCAAAATTTTCCGATGCGTAATTCAAAACTTTTCTTACAGGCGTGTCAGCGCGTCCCATCATTTTTTCCATTCCGTAAGCCGCGCCCAGAAAATGACTTTTATTTATTCCTTCCTGCCCGCCGGTTCCTACAAAAATATTTTTATTGTAATTCGCCATTCCGACAACTTCATGCGGTACAACTTGTCCTACTGAAAGAATTAATTCAAAATCTCCATCTATTATTAATTTATTAACCTGAGCGGGCCAGGAATAATTTACTTTTCCGCCCGATACTTTTTCAACAAATTCGCCGGGAACCTCGCCGAGCGTTTTAAGATCGCTCCGCCACTTATGAATGCGGAAAATTTCTTTCGGAATAGCGCCATACATCTTTTTGATTTCATTTTCAGTCATCGGATAATGAGTTCCGATAGCCGGAAGTATATCCGTCATCCGTTCTTTATAATACTGATACGCCATCTGCGTTATTTGTCCCGCATTGGAATGGATCCTAGTAATATCCGGCGGAACTGCTAACACTTTTTTTCGGTTTTCTAATTTTCCAAAAGTAGAAAACAATATTTCCTTCAGTTCCTCTTTGCCTATTACAGTCTCTTCGGATCCTTTCTCGTAGTAAGTCATTTTATACTTTCATTTATCTTTGAATTCTCGCCGAACCGCCTTGCGCAAAAGCTTCGACTTCTTCGAGCGTTGCCATTGTTGTATCGCCGGGGAAAGTTGTTAGAAGAGCCCCGTGCGCCCAGCCCAACTTAATTGCTTCTTCCGGTTTTCTTTTGGTCATCAATCCATAGAAAAATCCACTCGCAAATCCGTCACCCCCTCCCACGCGGTCGTAAACAGGTAGTTCCGCGGTCGGCGCGTTATATGTTTCTCCGTCCATCCAGGCAACAGCACTCCAGTTATGATGATTGGTCGATTTCACTTCGCGCAATGTTGTCGCAACGATTTTAACGTTAGGAAATTTCTTAACCACGTTGTCTATCATTCCAAAGAAAGCTGAAGTATCAAGTTTAGATTTTTTTTCAACTTCCGGTCCGGGAACACCCAGTCCTTTTTGCAGATCTTCTTCGTTCCCCACAAGCACGTCAACGTGTTCAACTATTCTGTTAATCACTTCAGCGGCTTTTTCTTCACCTCCCCATAGGCTCCATAATTTCGCGCGGAAATTCAAATCGAAACTGGTAACGGCGCCGGCTTTTTTGGCAGCTTTCATTGCTTCGATTATCAATTCTCCGGTTGTCTCCGAAAGCGCCGCAAATATTCCTCCGCTGTGGAACCACTTAATTCCATCTGAGAAAATATTATCCCAGTCAAAATCGCCCGGCTTTAATTTAGCCGCGGCTTCATCCGATCTGTTGTAAAACACGACCGGCGGTCTTACGCCGAATCCCATATCGCTCAATACTGCCGCCATATTCGGACCGTTAACTCCGTTGTGCTCGAACTCCTTAAAGAACGGTTTAACTCCCATCGCTCTAATTCTTTCGCGTATAAGATTTCCGATCGGATAATTCACCATCGCGGTCGCGATTCCGGTATTCATCCGGAAACAATCCGCCAGATTTGCGGCTACGTTAAACTCGCCTCCGCTTACATGTATCTGAAATTGATTAGCTTTACGAAAAGGAATATGACCCGGATTTAAACGATGCACCATAGCGCCGAGCGATAACAGGTCGAGTTTTGCTTCTTCGTTGATGTTTAGAAAATTATCTTTCATAGTATCTCTCATATTTTAATTTTAAACTCCGGAAAACGCGTTGAACCCGCCGTCAACCGGAATGATAACCCCGGTTACAAATTTTGATTGTTCGGAGACTAAGTAAATAACCGTCCCGACAATTTCTTCCGGTTCTCCGAATCTTCCCATCGGAGTATTACTAATAATTTTATTCCCTCTTTCGGTAAATGAATTAGTTTTTTCATCCACTAATAAAAATCTGTTTTGATCAGTTAGTAAAAATCCGGGAGAGATTGCGTTTACCCTAATATTCATTTTGGAAAAGTAGACAGCCATCCACTGAGTTAAATTATTTATGGAAGCCTTAGCGGCTGAATAAGCAGGTATTCGCGTTAAAGGTCTGTATGAATTCATTGAAGAAAAATTTATTATTGAACCCCCTTCCCGAAGCATATCTTCGCCGAAGACGATGGAAGGAAGCAGCGTTCCGTAAAGGTTGAGATCGAATACTTTTTGAAATCCCTCTGTAGTTAAACCGAAAAATGTTTTTGAGAGATCGCCCAATTCATTTGCAGAAAGAACATCATGGGATAAGGTAGCCTTCGGAGAATTTCCTCCCGCGGCGTTGATCAATACGTCGATCTTCCCGAACTTCTTTAACGCTTGATCTTTCCCTTCCAATAGCATTTTCTTATCGAGCACATCGGCATAAATTCCGAAAACTTCATTGCCCGATTCTTCCGATAATAATTCGGCGTTCTTTTCGCACCGCTCTTTTTTGTAATCTACAATTCCGACTTTAGCTCCGAGCTTCGATAATTCGCGCGCGATTGTTTTTCCTATCACTCCGCTTCCGCCTGTGATAATACATACTTTATTTTTTACGTCGCTTACCGGATCAAACTTCATAATTGTCCTTCGCAAATTTATTGATGCTGTTTATTACTCTTTTTGCATTTTCCGTTAATACTTCGTATCTCTCATTTTCAATCGCGGATTTGTCAAGAAGCGATGAACCGATCCCGATAGCGCAAGCGCCTGAGCGAAGCCAGTCGCCGCCGTTATCCAAGCTTACTCCGCCTGTGGGCATTAATTTCAGATCCGGCATCGGAGCTAGAACGGCTTTGAAGAATTTCATTCCGACAATATCTGCGGGAAAAACTTTTACAATATCGGCGCCCATATCCACCGCTGTCTGAATTTCCGTGGGAGTAAAAGCTCCCGGCATTACAGGAACTTCTTTCTCTTTAGCCGCTTGAATTATCTCTTCTTTTAAAATCGGGCTGACTATATATTTAGCTCCGGCAGAAACGGCTTCCAGCGCAACGCCCTTATTTGTTACCGATCCAACTCCGACCAACAATTTATCATCATAAGTTTTATTAAGTTTCTCTATCATCTCAAGCGCATTTGGAACGGAGAGAGTTATCTCGATGATTGATATTCCACCTCTTAAAAGCGCTTCAACCGAGTTCATCAATTTTTCCTCGTCTTTAATGCGAACGACCGCAACCGCTTTTTCATTTAATATTCTTTCCAGAACTTTTTCTTTGTTCATTTTTTCAATCTCCGTATAATAATTTATTTCAATTCCTAATAACCGAAGAATTCCGGTATCGCCAGACTCAATTCCGGGATGTAGGTTACTATCAGTAAAGTAATTATCATCGCAATAAACAATGGGATTAGCGGTTTAATCACTTTTGTAATTGGAATTCCGGCGACCGAACATCCCACAAACAATACGCTTCCAACCGGCGGTGTGCATAGACCGATACTTAAATTCATAACCATTACAATTCCGAAATGTATTGGATCGATTCCGAGCTGGATTGCAACAGGTAAAAATATCGGCGTAAAAATTAAAACAGCGGGAGTCATATCCATAAATATTCCAACAAAAAGAAGAACTAAGTTTATTATTATTAGAATAACAACTTTACTATCCGACAATGTTATAAGGGCTTCCGCAACATTTTGAGGGATATTTTCATAAGCGAGAACCCATGACATCGCCATTGATGTTCCGACAAGTAGCATAACTATTGCGGTTGTGGAAGCCGAGTCGAGTAATATTTTCGGCAGGTCTTTCAATTTTATTTCGCGGTAAACGAAAACCGATAAAATTAAAGCATACAATACCGCTACCGCCGAAGCTTCTGTTGCTGTGAAATAACCCGCTACTATTCCTCCTATCACAATTATTATCAATAATAAACTTGGAATTGCGTCTAAAAATTTTTTGACTGCAAAGCCGAAAGTGAAGTCGACTTTAACTTTATAATTATGCTTTTTAGCGTAAATGAAAGCGACGATCATTAAAGATAGACCGAGCATAATTCCTGGAAGATATCCGGCTAGAAAGAGTGCGGCAATTGAAGCGCCGCCGCTTGCCAGCGAATAAACAATAAGAATATTGCTCGGCGGAATTATCATTCCCGTAGTCGCCGAAGTAATGTTTACAGCAGCGGAAAAATTTTCATTATAACCTTCCTTTTTCATCACCGGCGTCATAAATCCGCCTATTGCTGAAGCTGCGGCAACTGCTGAACCTGAAATAGCTCCGAATAACATAGCCGCAATAATATTTACGAACGCTAAGCCTCCTGGGAGTTTGCCCACAAGGACTTTTGCGAAGTCAATCAATCTTCGAGCTATTCCCCCGCTGTTCATCAACTGACCGGCTAAAATGAAAAATGGAATCGCCAACAGCGCAAAACTATCAATACCTGTTGCCATCCTCTGAGAGACAGTTGTTAAAGCGGGAAGCGATTTAATTGTTGCCAGCATTGTAAGCAGACTTGAAATTCCAATACTGAACGAAATTGGAACTCCGAGAGAAAGTAGAACTATGAATGAAACAACGAGTATTATAATTTCGAAATATTCCATCGCGTCAGCCGGCTTTTTCTAATTTTGAATTTTTTACACTTAATATTTCCGCTCGAATATAATAGAGTGAGTAGAACATCATTAATGCACCGCTTATTGGAAGAACTAAATAAACATATCCTAACGAAACCTGGAGCGATGCAGAGATCTGATTTAATTTCATGGTGATATAAACTAGCCTTATTCCGCCGATTACCATAACAGCAAAAGAGAAAATAAAGACGGAGAGCTGGATAAAAATCTCCAAGTAAGATTTTGATTTCCTCTTTAACTTTGTCGAAAGGAGATCGATCGCCAAATGCATTTTTTGTCCTGATACATAAGCGGCGCCCAATATTCCTATCCAGACGAGCATATATCTCGCCAGTTCATCTGTAAAAGAACTCGGGTTCTGAAGAATAAATCTCGAAAAGACCTGCCACAATACATTCAGGGTCATCGCAGCCATTATTATTATAAGCGCCCAGGCTAAAATTAAATCAATTTTTCGTTTTATTGCAGTCAACATTATTCAATACTCTGTATTTTTTGAATAAGATCGTAAATCGCAGGTTCGTCCTTGAACTGCTGAATTAAAGGTTGAACCGCTTCGATGAAAGGCTCTTTATCCGGATAATAAATTTCTACTCCCGCGGCTTTTACTTCGTCGAGAGCTTCCTGCGAGGCTTCCGCCCATAATTGTTTTTCATACTCATAGGATTCATCTGCAGCTTCCTGCAGCCATTGCTTTTGCTGTTCATTCAGATCATCCCAAATAATTGTGCTGATCAAGAGAACGTCCGGGACGGAAGTGTGTTCGTCAAGAGAATAATGTTTGCAAACTTCATAATGACGAGAAAGGTAAAAACTCGGCGGATTATTTTCGGCACCGTCGACAACTCCCTGCTGCAAAGCAGTGTAAAGTTCGCCCCAGGAAATAGGAGTCGCAGATCCTCCCAACGTATTTACAAGCATAACCGAGGTGGGGCTTTCCTGCGTTCTTATTTTTAATCCATTCAGATCTTCAGGAGTAAGGATTGGTCTGTCTTTCGTATAAAAGCTCCGGCTTCCTGCATCATAATAAGTTAAACCGCGAAGCCAAAATTCTCCGGGGCTGCGAAGAATTTGACGTCCAAGTTCGCTCTCAAAAAATGTAAATTTATGTCCATTATTTCTGAACAAATATGGAAGCGAAAAAACTTTAAATTGCGGCGCGAATCCCTCCAGCACAGAAGCCGAGACTTTTGTCATTCCCAGGCTTCCTATTTGAAGTAATTCCAGCGTTTCTCTTTCAGTTCCTAACTGCTGACTCGGATATACTGAAATCTTTATTTGACCTTGCGATTTTTCTTCAGCTTTTTCGGCGAGGAATAGCATTGCTTTGTGCACCGGATGAGTCTGATCCAATCCGTGACCTATTTTAATATACTTAACTTCAGAATCGGAGGAACAAGCCGATAAAATGAAAATGGAAATTATTATAAAAAAATATTCTTTAATATTCATCACGTATCAAAATTACTAAATAATCAGTTTTTCTAGATAAACCTCATAAGATATACTTAGTATATCAGGTGTAAATTTACCTTTTTCTTTATTATTAATCAAGAATGATTTCGTTCATAAGTTCAGCGTCGTCGAAATGTAACCAAAGAGTTACCCCAGGATTAAGAGTAATCGGCATCTTAAATTTTTCGGATTCCGATTCTTGGGCTGACTTTTGATTTGATGAAATTAAAGCTTCAACTTCCTCATCGTTGAAAGAAATCAACTTTAGCTTACTATGATATATCTGAATCATACCAGAAAATGGTTGGTAAAATTCAACCCGATTATTTTGTTCAAAAACAAAATTATCAGCACCGAAAAGAAATATTTGCTTTTTGTAGTCATTAAATAATATAAATTCAGAATCCACGGAATAAATATCTGACTCAACTTGGTTTCCACACCGCCATCCGAAGAGGTCAGATTCTTCTAAAGAACTTATCCGTTTATCAAAGTGCGAAAACGGAAACAGTAAAGTTGTGAAGATGACAGAATCTTTATCTGAAGTCGAGAAAATCACATTTCCTTTTCCCCGGAAGTTGTCTTTCTGAATCTGAAATTTTTCCTTGCCTAACTGCACAATATCCAAACCCGAACCGTTTTGGAAAGTAGAACGTAAATGAGTCCCGGGAATTTCTTCGCAATAATGCCCCTGCCATATTTGCTGATAACGATGATCTTCTGAGGATAAAAATTTGTCCCGCACAACCCAGAAGCCTTCTTTTATAAAGAGGATTTCTCGCTTGTAGTTTATTCCTTCGCCCAACCAAGCATTGTGGAAGCCTGAATAAAAATCGAAAGAGCTATCGCTTATCCATATTTTAGTTTTCGGTTCAGGCAGCTTTTGAAATTTACCGAAACCGGAACCGCCGGAATTGCCTTTCCAGTTTTGTCCTTGCTGTATGCTGTCTGCAAGAGCGACATTCTTAACAAAAGAATTTTTGAAGAATTTGAAATCGTCAAGAAAATATCTTACCTGATAATTCGGTAGAATTACGTTTCCGTTTGCGTATGCGTAAACTCCCAGCATATCACCGTGTTGATGATCCGGTTTTTCATCCGAAAGTCCAGCTGAAATAATCATATATTCATCATCCGGTTCCCATCCGTTTCTCATGACATAATAACCGGTCTCATCTAATTTTGTTGAACCAATCGTCGGTTTCTCTGATGACAGCGATTGAAATTTTTCAAAATCGCTTTCTTTGAGGAACCAATATTTGCCGGAAGGTATTTCTTTTCCAGCAAAATATTTAAATTGAGGATCATTAAAAAGAATCGAGCCAATCGTCATCGCATTATCGGCCTGATTATATTCCGCCCAAGGTTCATCCGTATCATCCTGCAGCACAGGAAGATTTTTATCTGGCAGCGCAATCAACTTTAGCGCTTCAAACATTTCCTTATACTTTTCAACAAACTTGTTGGGCAGATTAATATGGTTTATCTTTGCGAGTTTATAAGTATAAAAGTAATTGTCAATATCGCCGATATGATAATGCACAGATCTCTCAAATTGAAATCCGTCTTCATTGATCTCTTTTTGCAGATGTTCGGTTAAATTATCCAATGACTGACGGAGCCAGACTTCACTTCCTTTTATTTCCGGAAATAACATTGCGATAAGGGAAAGCGCTACAGAACCTTTTGTGTGATGATTGCCAGGATTGTAATCCGCCGTTCTTTCCTGCAACTGCGCCGCGTGATGCAGAAAAGTTTTTATCAATAATATTTGAGACTCCCAATCATAATTTTCACTCGCTAAATAGGTGTTGTGGATAAAAAGCCAATTTAAAACGCGGTATCCGGCTCGGAAATATTCATAAACATCGTTTCCTTCTTGCTCATATTTTCCTTCCTCAAAAGCGTTATTTAATGATTTTGCCTGTCCGGTAAAATATTTAGCATAGCCTGGTCTTTCATCTTCGAGAAAATGGACAATCGCCATATCAACAGCTTTGTGCTGACGCGCGAGATGCCGAAGTTCATAAGCAGAAACATCGTTTCCGTTTTTATCCTTCGAAGGCAGATTCCATTCCGGATCAGATGAATACTTCGAGTAAAATTCTTCTGCGCGGATTTTATGATTAAGAATTCCATTCGGATATTTATTCTTATATTCCCCCAACCGCGCTCTGAAATTTCTCCAGTCAAAAAAATATCGTTCAGCAAATTTCGATTTGAAATAAGCGGCAAGTTTTTTTAAAGCTTCTTCTGTGTTCGATGCGGACAATTCTTTTATTTCTTTAAGCTCCTCATTATCCGGTTGTATAAGCTCAAGCAGTTCCTGATCTGTTAAAATTCTATCTTTGGGAACTGAGTCGATCTGTGCGTTGACATTTATTGTAAGAAGTAAAAATATTAATAGAAATAAACCATTTTTATAAATTTTATTTTTCATCACTTATACTTAGAGTTTGTTGTTAACGGGTAATTATCTGTCCTGAAAGGAAGAGCGGGAAGTCCGGCGTCGTTATATAAATTACAGTCAGGATTAGACTGTCTGCAGTAACGCACTGCCGTTGGAACTGCAACAGAATCCGACCAAACAATTATTTTTTCGTCTTCAATTTCAGCTTCAGCCCAATAAAATACCGAATCTTTTCCGGCTAAAGCAAACCCTGCAGGAGTATTTCCATCGCTTGTATGAAGTCCGAAATTGTTTGAAAATTCGATTATTGCTTTTCCTTCTATTATTTGATAATCTCTGAATACCGGACCGGAATATTCGATGTTCTTCCCATAATTTTTATTAAGCGCGATAAGCGATAGTCTTCTGCCTACTTCCTGTTTGTTTTTCGGATGAACGTCCACTTCATCTCCTATGTCTATTGCCGTCGCCATTCCGGTGTTCTCCAACTTCAAGGCTGATGATTGCGCTTCTCTCAATTCAGCCCAGGCGTCGGCTTCGGGCGTTTTTTTCTTCTCTTTATATCCGGCTAACTGAACAAAATAAAACGGAAGATTCGGATCATCCCATTCGCCTCGCCAATCCGAAATCATCTTAGAAAATAATTCTCCATATCTATAAGCCTCGCGCGCATTGCTCTCACCCTGATACCAGATAATTCCGCCGACGGGAAATTTTGTCAGAGGATTGATCATTCCGTTGTAAAGAACTGTCGGAAGTTTATGCGGGTTCGGGTTTTCGGGTGGATAATTATCATTAGTAAATTCTACTGAAGGTTTGTATAACCATTCGCCTGCGAGTGTAATTTTTTCTTCGCCGTTCGAAATGAAAATCTCTTCGGGTTTATCCCAAATTCCGCCTACTCCGTAATTATCAAGAATTCTTACAGTGATCTCGATTTCATTCGTATCGATTAAACTCTTGTCAATTATATAAACCGATTGATGATTTCTTCTAAGCTGCTCTCCAACCTTATTCCCATTGATAAAGGTTATATCATAATCCTGAATGGCGCCTAGCGATAATATTAAATCCTTACCTTCCCAATTATCCGGAATTATAATTTTCTTTTTAAACCAAACTACTCCGTCATAATCTGGAAGACCGGCATTTTCCCAGACTGTTGGGATCGTCATCCTCTTCCAATTTTTAGTATTTATGTTCCCATACCATTGCAGTTGTTGAGTAAAGCCGGAATCTACTTTGTCTATTTCATCTAACCAGCTCAAATAATTTAGTTTGTAGTTTGAATTTATTGAGTCAAAATCCAATGCAGTCATTTTTGAAACCGAGTCGAGCACTGGTTTATATTCTTCCATATCGCTTAGCGTTTCAGCGTTCATCCAGCTTTCAATCGGTGTTCCTCCCTTCGAAACGCTTACCAACCCAATGGGAACTTTCAGTTTGCGATATAATTCTCTTCCAAAGAAATATGCTACCGCTGAAAAATTTTCTATTGTTTCAGGATTACAAACTTTCCATCCGCTTGTTTTAACTTTACTTGCAGGTGATCTTTTGAGATTTAAGGGAATTGTCAAAATGTGGATTGAATCAAAATCAGCAGAGGCAATTTCTTCTTTATAATTATTTACTCTTCCCCACCCGCCGAGAGGCATATTCATATTCGATTGCCCGGAGCAGACCCAGACTTCCCCTATAAAAATATTTTTAAATCTTAAAGTATCTTCAGAAATTATTTTCATTTCGTATGGACCGCCGTATTTCATAGGATCGAAAGATACTTTCCAATTACCCGAAGAATCGACCGTAGATCTTTTACTTTCCGAATTAAAAATGATTTCGACAATTTCTTCCGGTTTTCCTTCGCCCCAAATAACAATGTTTTTGCCTTTTTGAAAAATCATATTATCCGAAAAGATTTCGGAAACCGACGCAGCGGCGCACCTCGGATTTATTACGAAGAGGAGAAAGGCGATATAATAAAGTAAGTTTTTCATTTCAGCAGGATCATTTTTCGCGTTTGAGAAAAGTTTCCGGCGTCTTCAATTGAACGACCGGTCAATCTATAGAAATAAATTCCGCTCGATAGATGACGCGCGGCTTGGTTTCCGCTAAACTTTACTGTGTGTTGTCCTTTTGCAAAATTCGCGTCAATTAATTCCGCAACTAAGCTTCCGCGTATATCATAAACTTTCAATTCTATTCTGCTTTGATATGGAAGAGTAAAACTTATGGTTGTTTCGGGATTGAACGGATTCGGATAATTTTGATTCAGTATAAAATTCAGTTCACTCGTTTCATCGGAACTCACAGTAGTGATTTTATCTTCGAAGGCAAAAGGTCCGACGTCATTTGCCGAGAGTGGTTTATTAATAATTTTTTCTGCGGAAAATTCATCGGCGCCAATATCGGGGAAATTATCCCGATCCTGAAGATCAATATCCGTTAATACAAAATCAAATTTTTGTGATGACGAGTTAATTGCCGGACTCGATTCCTGCAGCCGCCAAAGCGAATCCGACAAAATTAATTCAGGATCAATCTCACTGTTTTGCTCGTCTGTAAAATCGAAGCCGACTTCAGCGCTTTCTTCCGTAAAAAATATATTCGAATTCCATGTAAAGTTCTCGGGTTCGCTGATAATTTTCACAATTTCATTTTGATTTGAAACAATAAGATTATTCGCGATGATTACATTTCTGGGAGGCTTTTTATAATTCCCGTTGTTTGTATAACCAACTTCAATTCCGTGTTGATTATTTACCAACGTATTGTGAACGATGAGAGCGTTGTTTATTCTAAAATGTTTTGTGTAGTTGCTTCCTCCGTCATAATCTCCGTTTGTAATAGTTAACGGAGCGTCCCATTTGGTTCCGGTCAATCCTTCGAAATAATTATTATAAATTTTGTGATCGTCTCCGTAAAGCCTGATTCCGCCGGTTCCATCTTTCCCTTCTCCGAAGAAGAAATTTCCGTAAACCGAAGATCTGTTTCCGTGTCTGAGGGAGAGCGTTCCTTTGGAACTCCGGAATGTATTGAATCGAATCGTATCGTCGCAGGTTTTTACCGAGATTATTTCAGGATCGCCGTCGCAGTTTTCAAAAAGATTATATTCTACGGTAGTGAACCCGCTGGACATTGACATTTCGCTCCATCCGATACGAATTGTTTCCATTCCGTTTTCGATCCGCGGCCCAATATTCCTGAAATGGTTATGATCAATTCTATCATATCTGGATGATTGATAGGTCGGTTCGCCGCTTCCGTCAATTGTTATGCAGTTGCCCGCAAAGGTTTTACCTTCAAATAAATTATGGTCAATTCTGTTATGATGACTTTCAGCGTTTGGATCGTTCCAGACGCCGCCGATGACAATCCATTTAAGCGATTCGGTTTCTTTCAGCCTGAAAATATTTCTCGTTATTCTGATATTATTGCAGCCGATTGTTTTGACTGCGGTTTCGTTGCGGGTTTCAAAAACGAATCCTTGAATGACTATGTGAGCCGCCCGTTTTAAATCGAAATAGGAACCGCCCGTTATTCTTACACCGCCGGTATTTTCCGCCCGGATAGTAATTTTGTTTTGATCGGAGCCGCTCCTTGTAATGGAAATATTCCCGCCGAAATCATAACTGCCGTCTACAACTTCAACGGTATCGCCCGGCGTCAGGTTTTTAACCGCATCCTCCAACTGCGATGAAGAATTGACGCGAATTAATCTTCCCTGAGGAAACAGAACAAATGGGATGAAGAGAATAAAGAGTAGTGAAAATAATCTGCGGTTGTTCATTTGATTTACTCTTCAATTTTAAAGTGCGGGAGCTTTTGTCTAACTCCCGCAATGTTTTAAGTAAGTTTTACAATTTGTGTTCTTCTTTCAATTTGATCTTTTTAATTTCACCGCCGAAGTAGTAGACCGATCCAACTCCAAGGGGAACCAGAGCCGCGCCGAGAAGGAAGAAAGGAACGTAACTTTCAACAGTTAAAGCGGGAACTAAGTAAGTTGTAATAACTACTCCAATCGCTGCAGTTGTTCCTCCCAGTCCGGCAAGCGAACCAACTGATTTTCCGGCAAAGAAATCGCTCGGTAGCGTTTGGATATTTCCCATGGCAATTTGGAAGCCGAATAATATTAACGCAATAACGAGAACAGCGACTACGGGAGAACTAGCAAAAGCTGTAAAGATTAAAGAAGGTAGCATAATTGCACCACCCAATGTAATAGCTGTTTTCCTTGCTTTATTAGCCGTCCAGCCTTTATTCATAAGAGTTCCCGCAAACCATCCGCCGAATAAACTTCCGATAGCCGCTCCGACGTAAGGTACCCAGGCAAACAAACCGATCTGTTTTATATCGAAGCCGAATTTATCTGCAAGATAAATAGGAAGCCAAAAAACAAAAAGCCACCAGATAGGATCGAGAAAAAATCTTGAGACGAGCACGGCCCAGCTCTTCTTGTAAGTTAAAAGTTCTCCCCAACCGGGAACTCTCTGTTCGTCTTCGGATATTTCGTCAAGCGAACTTTTCTTTCCCGCTTCAATGTATTTGTATTCTTCTTCTGATAACCAGGGATGATTTTTGGGAAGAGCTTTATTTATCCACAGCCAGGGAATTATCCAGATAAGTCCTAAAGCTCCGAGGATCACGAAAGTCATCTCCCATCCAACAAGTATGTAGAGATAAGCGATTAAAGGCGCTGAGATTACGGCCCCCATTGAAGCGCCCGCGTTGAATATTCCCTGAGCAAAAGCGCGTTCTTTTATCGGGAACCATTCTGCGTTCGATTTAGTTGCACCCGGCCAGTTTCCCGCCTCTCCGAGTCCTAGCATAAAACGGAAAAAACTAAAGCTGGCAAGCGATCTCGCGATACTCAAAAGTCCGACCGATACTGACCAAATTACGATGGAAATCACGAATCCGATCCGCGTCCCGACTTTATCGTATAATTTGCCCGAAAGAGTCTGGCTGATTGCGTAGGCGATTGTGAACATAATTCCAATCAACGCATAGTCTTCCTTGCCCAAACCTACGTCGCTTTCGATAGAAGGCCACATAATTGCGAGCGCGCTTCTATCGATATAATTTATTACGGTTGCTATGGCGATCAGAGTAATTATCCACCACCGCAGCCCCTTAACTTTTTTCATTAAACTCTCCCGTCATTTTATTTACTATATCCCGATTCGCCATCCATAAAATCTTCTCTAATCGGGCTGAAAACGTCAATGAGTATTCCTTCTTCTAAACAGACTGCGCCGTGTTCAATATCAGGGGGTATGTAAAATCCGTCTCCGCCGTTCAGTTCCTTTTTGTCATCGCCTACGGAAACTTCAAATTTTCCGCTGACTATATAAGTAGTTTGACTATGATGATGTTTGTGCCGGACTCCGACGCCGCCTTTATCAAAATGAACTTTGACCATCATTATTTTATCGTCAAATCCCATTATTTTCCTTTTCATTCCGGGGGCTACATCTTCCCACTCCATTTTTTCACTTAGATTATAAATTTCGCTTTCGTATTTCATTTTGTATTCCTTCTATTTTTTTATCGCTACTGGACCGGTCCATGTAAATGTATCTCCATCAGCGGTCACGGTGTGCTCTTTGTTATCATCCGCGTCATGATTCGAAATCATCAAATTCCAGTTGATTTTGTTTTCACCTTTGATGTTGACAATCGTATAATCTTCATCCGAATGAATAACGTTTATTTTTTTGAAGTAACTGTAAGAGCCGAAAGTATATTCCTGAGTCGGATCAAAGACTCCATGAGGCTCAATAACATTCACGAATAACTGATCTTTCCCGGTCGTGCGCAAAATTATTCCGGGATCGTTTCGCAAATTGAAATTGGGATCCGACCCGCCCGTTCTAACAAAAAAGATTTTTGTTTCGGGATCAGCAAGCGAAGTGACCGAATAAAAGCGTTCGCCGTTCCACCATGTAAATTGCGCAGTCGAATCAGGATTGCCGACGGCTTCCTTCCATAAGTGCTGATAGCCGTAATCGTCGCCCATCAGAACTCTTTTCTTTGTGAACGGTTCATAATCAAAATTGGCATAAATGAAATGCCCCATATAATAAAACGGAAGATCATACTGATGTTCAGTATCGGATTCAATTCTATAAACATCAATAACGGCTGGACGATTTAATTTTTCATCGTTAACAAGCGCCATCGTTCTATGCATCTTAACTCCTTCGTAAGCGTTATTTTCTTTTGCGCTTGCATACTGGAAATTTTCGTCATCAGCGTTAAAGGCATATCTGTCGGAATGATTTTTCTGCGATCTGTTGCGGCTTCCTTCATATTGCGAGGTTTCGTCAACAACTACGGTGTTGTGCGCTATTGTCTGCTTTGCAAAAGTATTATTTTCCGGCAGATATCTTCCGCCGTATTTCTGAACAACATTTAAAAATCTCGCTGCGCCGTAATCCTGAATTATTTCTCTTCCCTGATCATAAAAAAGAAAAGTTAATTTATCGTAATGTCCGTGCGATAATCCATGAGCCGAGTATTTGAACAGAAGCGTTTCCATATCTTCAACTGGTCCCCATCTCAAAATTCCTACTCCGCCTTCGTCTCCTTTCGGTCCGTCGATGAACTGCACGCTCTTCCAATTAAAATCGGGAATATTTTTTGTAGTAGTAATATCCTTCGCGACTAATAATCCCGGACCGGTTAGAGTAACTTCGCCCTGTTTTTCAGCTACGCTCAAAAGCTCTTTATTTTGATCGTAATGCGCGTAAACAAAATTAAGCGCGTAAACTAATTCCGGCGAAAGAAACGTCTTCTCTTTCAATGCGTCGTTTATCGGCATAAACTCGCCGTTGGTGTAAGTCATTTGAAGAGCTGAGTAAAATGCTTTTTTTAATATTTGGTCGCGGTATTCATATATCTCAACATCAGGACGATTATTATGAACCGCTTCAGCGAAAATAAAGAAAGGCCAGAGCGCATATCTAACATAATATCCGCCTTCGGTATAATATCCGTCCGGCGAAAAAAGCAATTCGAGCTGCGACAAGAATCCGCCTTCGCGATCTTTATTAGCTCCGAGTAAAGCCTTCTCTACCAATTCGTCGTCGCCCAGAACCAATCCCGCCATTCCAACTGACGCTACCATCCACGTTCCATGATTGTGAATGAGATTGAATTCATGTTCGGAATCTTCGACGAAAAATTTCGTCATCGGGTAAAAAATATTTTCTTCATATTTATTTCTGTCTTCTTCCGATAACCAATCGTAAATGCAATCGTAGGCCTGAATAGTATGAAGCAGCCAGACGGTTTCATTCAACGACTGCCAAAACATTCTCCCGGGTGTCTGATCTTTTGCCTGTGGATGCAGCCCAAGAGTCGGATACATTTCCGCATATTTGTCCAGCATATTCTTGATAAACTGAGCGTATCTTTCGTCGCCGGAAATACTGTATAGAATTCCCGCGGCATACATTTCATTGTAGTTTTTTTTATGCTTTTCGTGAGTATATCCACCCCCCGCATCTTTCGGTATCGGAACATCGATCGGCGAGTTCAGCGCTTCTTCAACTTCTTTTTTTGCTTCTTCAAAAGATTTATCGAAGATCGGATAAGCTCCCAGCGATTCCTGTATATTTTCCACAGCATCCTGAGTAAGAACAAGATTAGGATGAACCTGAGCAAAGATTGATGAACTCAGAAAAAGAATTAGCATTATTTTTTTTATAATCATAATTTCTCCTTAAATAAAATATGTGCCGCCGTTTATTTCAATCGACGCGCCTGTGATAAAAGAAGAATTCGGACTTGCAAGATAAACTGCAAGATCGGCAACTTCTTTTGCTTCGCCTTCTCTTCGCAGAGGCGTCATTCCAGCAACTTTGGTTCTAACCTCAGGTTTTGTAAAAGTATCATGGAATGTTGTGGCGATCATTCCGGGGGAAATTGCATTTACTCTAATTCCCTTTGGTCCTAACTCTTTTGCAAGCGATCTTGTGAAAGTAAGAACCGCCCCTTTTGCCGTTGCATACGCAGAAGCTCCCGGACCGCCGCCGTCTCTTGCTGCTTGTGAGGAGAAATTAATTATCGATCCACCTTCTTTCATATAAGGCAAAGCCTCTTTGGTAACAAGAAATACTGTTTTAAGATTTACATCCATCACAAAATCCCAATGCTCAACGTCCATTTCTTCCATTGTTTTTCTTGCGACCAAACCGCCGGCAACATTTATAACTATATCTATTGTATCTCCGAAGTTTTTTACGCACTCCCCTACAACTCGCTTAACGTCTTCTGGTTTTGTCATGTCGCCTTGAACGATTATACATTTTCCGCAGGCTTCTTCCACTTCTTTTTTGGTTTGCTCGGCTTCATCTGTATTATCAAAATAATTAATACAGACAGACGCGCCTTGTTTTATTAAATTCATCGTTGTTTCTTTACCAATATCGCGGGCTCCCCCGGTTATCAATGCAACTTTTCCTTTTAGATCAATCATGATATCTCCTATTATTTATATGATGTCTTACATGTTTTTAAAAAAATTTTACTTTGCGCTATTCTTTTTATTCTGATGAGCGGCTAGCATTCTTTCAGAATGTTCCTCAGCAATCAACAAATGTTCTACCATCGAAGCCCGTGCTTTTTCGGCATCACCTTCGATTATGCATTGCAATATTTTATTATGCCAGATCAAAGCGGATTCTTTCGCCTCGTTGATGGTAGCATAGACATACGACTTTACATCCGGCATCAATTTGTGTATCGGTTCTAAGATCAATGGGATAATTGAATTTTGTGTTGATTTCGCGAGATCGAGGTGAAACGATGAATCTACGCCGGCTAATTCTTTGTATCCATTATTGCAGCCCGATAATTTTTCAACATCGCCTCGCAGTTTTTCGATATCGCTATCGGTTCTGTTAAGAGCCGCAGAATAAGCAATCGCCGGTTCTATTATCTGCCGGGAATGAACTAAATCCATAACGTAATCCCTTTCCAACCGAAGCTGAAGATAATAATGAAGAGGATCGGTCACGGTTTTTGAGCTGAAATCATTTACAAAAATTCCTTTCCCTTTAATAACTGTAATCATTCCTCTGGCGGTTAATTTTTGTAGAGCTTCTCGGACAGATGTTCTGCTTACCCCGAATAATTTGCAAAATTCCAATTCTGATGGGAGCTTTTCGCCCGGCTGATATCTCTTAGACAGAATAGCTTTTTCGATCTGACTAACAATTACATTACTGATCGGCTCTCGGTCGGTTAAAGGTTTAAATGCGCTTTTACTCATTATAATTCTTGTATTATTGATGATATTTATCTTTCCACTCTGCCGGATTGATCTCCCGTCGCAAGTTTTTCCACTTCTTCAACTGAAACTAAATTAAAATCGAATGGTATTGTTTGTTTAAGACAGGAAGCTGCAACGGCGAATTCCAATGCCTCTTTTGTATTTTCTTTTTTAAGCAATCCGTAAATCAACCCGCTGGCAAAAGAATCTCCGCCGCCGACGCGATCAACAATCTGAATATCGTATCTCCTGGATCTCTGAGGTTTGCGGCAGTCTTTATTGTCAAGCATAATGGCGCTCCAGCCATTGCGCGACGCGGAATAACTTTCCCGCAGCGTTATTGCTACAGCATTAAAATTGAACCCCGATTTTAATTTAGAAGCTAAATCCAGATATTCATTTTCTTTCAGCTCTCCACTTTCAACATCCGAAGACTCTGTGGTAATACCCAAACATTTTTCCGCATCTTCTTCGTTGGCGATGCAGACATCAACATATTCCATCAGCGGAACCATAACCGATTGCGCTTCTTCTTCCGTCCACATTTTCTTCCTGAAATTCAGATCGCAGCTAATGGTAACATTTTTCGACTTAGCCGTTTCGCATGCTTTCTTCAAAATTTGCCGAGCGTTTTTCCCGAGCGCCGGAGTAATGCCCGTCCAATGAAACCAATCAGCGCCTTCAAATATTTCTTCCCAATTAAAATCTTCAATGCCGGCTTCGCTTATTGCTGAATGATCCCGGTCGTAAACAACTTTAGAAGCACGCTGACTTGCGCCGGTCTCTAAAAAATAAATCCCTATCCTGTCGCCGCCCCTTGTAATATAATCGGTATTAACACCGTATCTCCTAACATGGTTTAAAGCCGATTGTCCTATTTCGTGTTTGGGAAGTTTGGAAACGAAGAAGCTGTTTAGATTAAAATTTGCCAACGCTACCGCAACATTTGCTTCTCCTCCTCCGAATGTAGCCTCAAAAGCTTGAGACTGAACAAACCGCGTGTACCCAGGAGTGGAGAGTCTTAACATTATTTCTCCGAATGTTACTACCTTTTTTGCCATAAATATTCCATCATAATTTTTTTAATTTTTCAAAACACTTAAAGCGATATTCAATACAAGCTCAAATGGTTCGTAACCATTAGTCAAATTTTTAGGATTTTCATTTTCAAAATATTTTCTGTAAAGTCCTTTATTCCCGGCGTTTTCATCATATAATGAATAATAAACAAGGAAAGTCGGAGTCTCATTCATCTCTGATATTTGTTGTTTTTCCCACCTTTCCGGATTCCGGAGATAAGGAATCAAATAATTAAATACTTTTACGAGGCTTCCCCCGTTTGGGGATTGATATTCCCAAAGATTTTTTCCGTTCATCTGAGCGATTCTTGCGATGTTGGAATGAGCGTTAGCGTTAAAGATTGAATAATGGAAAGACAATGTACGGACTTCTTCTTTCGGCGCGCTTCCGTCCGGCTTAATTTGATTGTCGATCAAGAAATGTTTTGCGTAATCCCAAACCATAGGCAGCAAATCTTTTCTACCTGTGAATTCGGAATAAGCCGCAACCTGCGCAGCCCACCAGCTTCCGTGATTATTTCCGCGCTGCTTTTCGTCCAGACCATTTTCGCTTTCAAGCATCCAGGTAAGAAATTCCGAGAACCAGTCTTTGACGCCTTCGTAATCATTTTTATTCCAGTATCCCGAGGCATAAAGATAATTCATCGCTTCTACCAAATTTACCCACCGGTGCGTTTCAATAATTCCTACTCCTCTTCCATTCGATTTATTTCTAATCGCCTGAGCGTGATTTAAATTCGGATTCATTCTTGTTGAATCGTTTAGGAACCAAACACGAATAATTTCGGCGGCGTGATCGGCGTATTTTTTTTCATCGAAAAAATATGCCGCGTAACTTAATGCGCTAACAGCCTTTCTCATTTTGTGCATTAAGATTTTATGTCCGGTAAATCTCTCCGGATTTCTTTCGCCGTCTCTTTTTATGTAAGGCGCTTCGTTATCTTCCGGATCAGGCCACCAATAAGGTCCCTCGCTGAAATAATCTTGCGGATCATCAACCGCTTCCGTCACAGAATCCGTGATAGACCATGATCCCTGTTCCATCATATAATCCGCGAGTTCGCGAAGATCTTGGGCATAATCTTTAACGCGAACATCATCCGATTTTATCGCTTCTTTAATTTTCAAAACATCTTCAGTTTCAAAAAATATAAAATCAACTTCATTCTTCTGCGCCGGAGAAACGATTGATAATAAAATTGTAATTAATAAAGTTGATATAGTTTTGATCTGCATATTCTCTTTTAATTTTGTAATTGGATGTAACTTCCTTTAAAATCCTGATTTCTTGCTTCGACTACTGCATTGCCAAAAGGGACCGGCACAAACTCTATCTCCGCTTTTCCGTTTGCCATTTGGATAACTGAGCTTTTAGTCGGAGTTCCATAATCCTCAAGCAGTTTACCGTCACCATCCATTGAGAAAAAAACGAAATCGTTATAATCCAAACAGCGATTTCCGTTTCCATCTTCCATAACAGCCGTGATGAGAAAATTCCCAGATGCCAATTTTTCGGACGAAAGAATTATCTTTTCGGGCTTGCCGTTTTTTGTTGTTGAATAACTGATCTCAATTTCATCGGCTGCGGCGCTCTCTCCGTTATCAAATCCAATAGCTTTAATGATATTCTTTCCTTTTGCAAAATTAACCTGCCAGCTCAATCCGGATGCCGGAAAAACAGAAATATCTTTCTTGTATTTTCCCTGTGACTTTCCGTTCACAAACAATTCTACTTCTTCGCAATTACTGTAAACATTTACTTCGCGCTCTTCGCCTTCGGGTCCGTTTCTCTCTAACCAGGTATGGCTTTCGATGTAACAAAACTTCGGATCGTCAGTCCAATAACTTTTAAATACATAATACGCGTCTTTCGGATTTCCCTCTCGATCAACCAATCCTTTTTGATTGATGTAAGGTATCGCGTTTTCTGGACGGAGCGGAGTTCCGAAATCCTTGAAAGCCCATTGAGCATTGCCCGGAAAAGTTTCAGTTTGCTCAGAATATCTTAAATGCCAGTCGAAAAGATCTACTATGTAATTCTCACTCCAGTCTCCCATCCTCGCTACATTTTTAACTTCAACCTGATTAACTTTTTCCTCCCACTCGTCGGGATTAACAAACCCGTCTCCGGTTATCGGAGTTTCTGTATGTCGTCCGAGATGGCTTGAACCGCCGTATTCCGCGTGAAACAATTTATCATATTTTTTTTGAGCGTCTTCAATTGCGTCTGCGTAATTTTTATAAACGCCGGAATACCATCCAGACCAGATTGAAGGAGAAAATACATCTACAATATCGGCGCCTTCATAAAATTTTCTCACCGCTGTAACTCTTGAAGGATCTTTTTCGTGAGCGATATCATTTAGCTCGCTCAGGAAATTTCTTAATGAGTCAACATCGCCGCCGCCGGGGAAATCGGGAAGCCAGTAAATTTCGTTGCCGAGAGACCAGATAATTATTGCAGGATGATTATAATTCTGGTCGATCATCTCGCGCAATAATCTTGATGTATTTTCCTTCCAAACTTCGCCGCCCATTCCACCGCGGCACCAGGGAAGTTCGTCCCAGACAAGTAATCCAAGTTCGTTGCAAGCTTTATAAACTTCCGGATCTTGCGGATAATGAGCGAGCCTAACGAAATTCGCTCCCATCTCTTTTATCATTTCCATTTCTTTTCTGTGGAGAGAATCGGGAAGCGCGTTTCCGAGTCCGGCATAATCTTCGTGTCTGTGCGTTCCCCTAAGCAAAAGCCTTTCGCCGTTCAAGTAAAACGCTCCGTGGTCTTTAAACTCAAACCAGCGGTATCCGAATGTCTCCGAAATTTCGTCTATCATTTTTCCATCTTTATTGAGACGAAGATTTAGTGTATATAGATTCGGTTCTTTCGGCGACCAGAGTTTTGGAGATTTCAGTTCTTCAAAATTTATTTCAATATTTTTTTTTGATGAAGAGGAAAATTCTTTTTTTGCGGAAAGAACTTTTTTGCCGGAAGGATTTAATATTTCAGCTTCAGCAATTAGATCGCCCGAGTCTTCGCCCACTCCGTTAATAGAAAAAGTAAATTCTGTATTCGCAGAATTAGCGGATACTTCCGAAGGAGTGATCTTTAAATTTTCTACAAAATAATCCGGAAGGATTTTCAGATAAACATCTCTAAAGATTCCGCCGTAAATAAAGAAGTCGGATTTTTGCGAAGGAATAACATCGGGATTATATGAATTATCCGCCCTGACTAAAATTGTATTCCCGCCTTTTTTCAGGAAAGGAGTAATATCAATTTCGAAACCGACATATCCGCCGATATGTCCACCCGCTTTCTGGCCGTTCACAAAAATTTCGGAAACAATATTGACACCTTCAAAATAAAGCTTAACCGTTTTGTTTTTTTCTAAAGCGGGAAGATCAATATTTTTTTGATACCAGCTAGCAGACCGCCGATAACCGGGCTCTGCGTCAACTGCATCGAAGTTATTCCAGGTATGGGGAAGATCTATTTTCTTCCACTCAACTTCCGACTGATACAAATTATCTAACTCTTTTATGTTATCTTCAAGATAAAACCAATCATCATTAATATTTATTTTCGTCCTAGTATTTATGGAATCAATCTTTCTACTAATTTCCCCAGAGTTCCAAAGATCTTTAGTCGCGCGTATAAGATAATAATCGCCGCAAGGAAACGATTCGTCGATTCCCCAATCTTTATGATAGTTGTAAACGGTATGAAGAAGAATTCCTTCTTCGGTTTCTCTTTTACTGTTCGTATAGAGATAATTCTGCAAAAGAGATTCGGTAATTTTTTCTGCGGTTTGGCGATATTTCTCAGAATCTTTTTTACCGCCGGATAGATCGGCAAGAAGGAACATTCCGTGCGCCGCAATCGCCGCTGCGGAAGCGTCCCGCACAACGTCATCGCCGCTTAAGTCAAGATCCCAATACGGAACAAAATCATTCGGAAGCCGATCGATGAAATAATCCGCCATGTTTTGTGAAATCATTAAAAATCTTTCATCTCCGGTATATCTGTATGCTTTAGCGAAACCGGCAATTCCCCAGGCTTGTCCGCGTGCCCAGGTCGATTCGTCTTCAATCCCCTGATGGGTTCGTTTCTTTTCAACCTCGCCGGATTTGGGATTGTATTCAACCACGTGATACGAAGAATAATTTTTTCGTACGTGATTGTTCATTGTCATTATCGCGTGACGGTAAGCTATATCGTAAAGCTCCGAATCGCCGGTTTCCCGCGCAGCCCAAAACAGCAGCTCAAGATTCATCATCGTATCGATGATAACCCAGCCAGCTTTTTTCTCGTCGCCGAGTTTTCCCCAGGCTTTTATAAAATGCCCGTTTTTATTATATCTTTTTGCAAGCATTCGCGCCGCTTTTATCGCCGCTTCTTTATATTTTTCCTCACCTGTATGTTCATAGGCTTTCACAGCCGTCGGTAAAAAAATGAAGCCCATATCGTGCGTGTAATCTATTCCGGAGTAATTGATCAGCCGGTCGGTATTTTCGAGCGCCAATTTCTTCAGCGTTTCATCGCCGGTCATTTCATACATCAGCCACAACTCTCCGCCGACAAATCCGGTAAGCCAGTTCACCTTATCGCCGAACTGCCATTCTCCGTCGGTTGTGTAAACCGGATTTTTCCCTTTAACGATTTCAAACTTTTTAATTAACTGCGATTTTATCTCGGGAATATATTTTTCCTGAGCAGATAAGTCGGCGCAGAGCGCGGAAAAAGATAAAAATTAATATTAAGAAATATTTAATTGATTTCATTGTTCAATCCATAAAACCGGCTGTCTTATTGGGAAGTTTCTAATCACTTCTTCCTTAATAGGATCCGGTTCAAGTTTTTTCCAGATTTCAATATATTTTGGTTCATTCAAATTTATTCCGCCGAACAAAAGAAAAGGCTGCCGAACCGGCCAGTCTTCATAATACATTACGTCTTCGGGATAATCCCACAGCTCTTTATTTTTTATGTATGGATACAAAAATTCAATTCCTCTACCGATTGATTTTCCGTCGTCGGTTTCATAATGCCATAAATCATTTTCGTCGTCGCTCAAAATTTGAACGACGGCTGTCATCATATCGAGATTAAAAATCGAATACCCGTAAGGTTTTGTTCTTTCTAATTCGAGCGGGAAACTTCCGTCTTCCGCCATTTGATCCGGCAGTAAAACATTTTTGTAAAATTCGCGGCAGGTATCCATCATCGCTTCGTCATCTACAAATTTTGAATACGCTCCAACTTGCACAGTCCAGGCTGTACTGTGATTATTTCCGTTATATCTTTCGTCTATTCCAAATTGGTGTGTAGTCAACCAATTAAGATATTCGGAAAACCAATTTTTGATTCCCTTGATTTCATCCATTTCGTAACCGGATCTTTCCAAAATGATAAGAGCCTGCGCAACTTCGGCAAGATGAATTGTATCAATAATTCCGATTCCGCGTCCAGATACTTTGCCTTTAATTGCCTGCGCGTAAAGAAGATTTGCATTCATCCGCGTGTCGGGATTTACGAACCAGGCTTCGATATGTTTAATAGCCGCTTCGGCATATTTTTCATCCCCGGTAATTTTATAAGCCGCAATAAGCGTTGGAACGATTATACTCATTCTTCGCAGAGTTTTCCGGTGTTCCGTAAAATTATCCGGATTTGTCATTCCGTCTTTGCGGATGTATGGGCCTTCCGGATCTTCTGGATTTTCCCACCAGTAATCTCCTTCGGAATAGAAATCGTGAATTCCGCCCAAACTTCTTTCCGCCTCGAAATCTGTTATCGTTACAGGTTCCTCGTTTAAATATTTTTCTGCGGCTGTTAAAACTCTCTCTCTTTCTACTTCTTCTAAATTTATTAACTCTTCATCAGCGCAGCCCGATAGGAAAAAGATGAAGAAGAAAGCGACTAATATTTTTTTAGTGTTTCCTGGAATCATTTAAGCATAACCATTTTTTTTGTTTGCGTTCCAAAAGCCGTTTCTATTTTATAAAAATATATTCCTGAACCGACAGCGTTTCCAAAGTCGTCTCTTCCATTCCATTTTAAATTGTGAATTCCGGTTTCCCTATATTCATCAATAAGGGAAGCGATTTCTTCTCCGAGAAGATTATAAATTTTGCAAGTTACCTTTGAAGCGGCAGGGAGTTCATATTTTATTGTGGTAATTGGATTGAACGGATTTGGATAATTCTGATGAACCGCAAAATTATTTGGAATTAATTTATCTTCGCCAATCGAAACCGCATTCTTTCTTTCATTTAACTGCGCTAAATATAGCGACTGCGGATTGATTCCGGCTTCGTTGGCTCCTTCAATGTAGCCTTCCGGCTCATCGAATAACGACGGAGAATTTATTCCGGTAACATTTTTACCGAAACATCCAATAGCGTAATTCTGAGCTGTCGGCGGTTTCTGGACTACAAGATCGCCTTCGTTAACGTCGCAATTCCAGGCTACAGAATGAGCATTCGACCATCCGTGGCTTGTTCCGTAATATCCGCGGTTGTATAATCCGAGAAGTCTTGGATTATATCCGGGTCTTGGTCCGTTCAATTCTACGTGATTATCCCACAACATTCCCATACTCCAGCGCCGGTGTCCTTCGCTGCTAGTAAATGCGCCTTCTGATTTGCAGTTATAAAATACTATGCCAGAAGCCCAGGATGTTCCGTTGGACATATAATGATGCCGACCATTAGAAGCGTAACAGTCTTTGAATAAAATTTGCTGCGATGCGTTGTAAACCTGGAAGTTGTAACGATTTCCTCCTACTACTTCGGAAACAGGATCGGTTGCTCGGCAATTTTCAACGGTAATTCGGGTTGCTGTGTTTGTCCTTATGCCTGATAATCCAAAATGCAGCATTGTGGAGTTCTTAACCCAGGCGTCTTCAATTTGATAAAGATCTATCGCATTCCACGCATGATTTTCATCGAACGATTCACCGCTTGTTTCAATATCTACCCGAATATTTTCTATTCCGATATTTGTCTTAAGATTATTCCTTGAATATTTGTAAATGTATGATTGCGATAGATCTTTTATCAGATGATTATAAACCGGAACGTCGATCGTAATTTGATTGCCGGATATCGCGGTAATATATCTATTAAAAACTAAGGGCTGGCTTCCAACTTCCCAAGGAACATCGACTCCGGGCTCTGCGCCGCCTTCATCGGAATGTGTTCCTCCATAATCAACGGCTTCAAGCCATTCTTTTGTGCAGGGATGAAAAATGATAATATTATCGCCGACCGAATACGGGCTTGCGTCTTCAACTTCAAATATAAAATCTCCAACCATAACCGAATCGGTAATGACTTCAGTCCTTGTTCCGTCAACGTCGTCTTGCCATTTGCTTGTTCCGCCTCCGCCGGCGGTAATTACCGTTCTTTTCGAAGGCGAGTTTCCGGTAGCCCAAATGATTGTATTCGAATCCGGGTTTTCTCCGTCGCCGGCTCCGCGTAAAACTACTCCATCAAAACCGATTTTTATAGATCCTTCTACTTCGTAAACGCCCGGTTCGAGAAATAAAGCACCGCGGAACCCGTCCGCATTTTTAGGCTGAAGTCCTAACTCGAAAAGAGCGTTTGAAATGTTTAAGGTGTTGTCTCCTTCAACCGGAGAAATTGTTTTAACAATAGGGACAAAAGGTATTTCCTCGTTTCCGTTCTTATAACCGGCAAAACTAAAGTCCGCTATTCTATTTCCTTCGTCGTCGCTTTCATAAACAAGATTTTCATTCTCGTCTAAGTAAACTATTTCCGACTGCCAGGATTGAGCCGTAATGACTGAGGCGCCGGCAATAAATATCATCAATATTTTCAGTAGGTTTTTCTTCATCTTTTATTTTAACAGTAAAGCTTTTTTAGTGAATAAATTATTTCCGGCTTTCATTAAAATGAAATAGACGCCCGAGGAATACTTACCGGCGTTCCATTTGACCGAATAGCTTCCGGATTTATGCGCTTCATTTATTAAAGTTTCAACAAGCGCTCCCGTCGCGTCGAATATTTTTATTGAAACAAAGCTTTGTTCCGGTATTAAATATTCAATAGCGGTTAAAGGATTAAAAGGATTCGGATAATTCTGTTTGAGTGAAAATTCAGTTGGAATAATTTGATCATCTACAGTGCCTGTAACTTTTCTAAATTTCGCAGTCGATCTGATCGGCTCTATGACACGAAGTTCGAAAAGTGAATCACGCCCGGATAGATCGCCTTCCCATCCGTCAAAGATATAATCCGGATCCGGTTCAACGCTTATCTTTACAAATTCCTCCGGGTAATAGACCATTCCTTCTCTTTCCGGTTCAATCGCAATCGTTCCATCGCCGATTTGAGCTAAATCGATCGGCAGCATTGTAGGTTGGTTAACCGCCCATCGTAAATCGCCAAGAGTATTCC
Source organism: uncultured Melioribacteraceae bacterium (assembly GCA_963821715.1). Lineage (GTDB taxonomy): Bacteria > Bacteroidota > Ignavibacteria > Ignavibacteriales > Melioribacteraceae > CAWGET01. The sequence goes on along the minus strand of CAWGET010000001.1, from coordinate 466,200 downwards.
GTTCTTCCGACCTTAGCAGCATCGGACTATCCGAGGGAAGAGTAAAATTTCCAGAGTCCGGTTCTTCATATTTTGGATCGTAGTTGTAATTCCAAGGACCGATAACCGCATTCCTTTCCGCGGAAGGTACCATCGTATTAAAAAAGTTTGAATATGAAATAACCGATCCAATTCCAAACACAGAAATTGAAGGCGAATAATCGGAACCGTTAGAAAAAATAGAATTTTTAATTTGTGAATCATCTACTTCATCTAAATTTAAAATAGGAGCGTTGTTGTATCCACAGCTGTCAAAGGTTGAATGATCGATTAAAACAGTAGGTCCCGGAGTGAATGGGACATTATCTCCGGCGTAAATTGAAACCGCTTCTTTGTTGGTTTTCCAAAATGTTGAATTTTTTATTTCAAAGTACTCGACGTTATACTCCGAACTTCCCGAATCTTCGTCTTTTAGTCTGATTCCCTCTTTCCCCGAGTTTTCAAAATAAGAATTCGAAATAATTATTGAATCGGCGAACGACCCTTCATAAGCTCTAAAAAAATTTCCTTCAGAATCAATCACTACGTCCCTCAGATAACAACTGTCAATTTTGAGGGAGTAAGACTGCGCCATCGGATTGTCGTCCGTTCTTATCAGATATTTAGCCGGAGTTGCGGTTCCCGCCATTCCGTCTAACTCTAAATTTTGAAGAGTGAGTGAACCGCCCTCAATAATTTCAAAAATAATTCTTGTGCTAGTTGATGTATTTGTCTGGCGGATTACCGGTTTATTTACAAGATCTCTCGTAGCTCTGATTATCAATGGAATATTGATTTTCAAATTTGACGTGTTCGAATAAACTCCGCCATCTGTAATTAATTCTATGATATCGTTTGGCTCGGCTTTCCCGAGTGCTGTTTTTAAGGAATCGATTCCGGCGGATACTTTAATTACTGTCGCCGGTTCAGCCGGAGGCGGATACCACGCGGCGCCTACAAGATCTTTTGTCAATGGTTTGTTAGTAATTGCATCGTCAGATTTTTCATCCGCGCCAACATCGTAAACCGCTAGTCTCGTCTGACCGTCCATATCCGCAGTTACAAAATCAAAGTTTCCTTCCGCCGTGTTAATTGCCGGACTATTTTCTGCGGGACGCCAAAGAGTATCATCGGCTAAAAATAATTCCGGATCCATTATACGTATTCCTTCCGGCTGATCGATGCCGAGAGGAGCGCCGAACATTATATTTCCGGTCCAGGTTAAATTTATCGGTTCGTCTTCTTTTTCGACGATCGAATATTCCGCTTGAACAAGATTGTTTGCTATCGTGCAGTTTTCGGGAGGAAGAGTTTTTTCGCTATCGGAACCGGCTCCCAAAACAAACGTCTGACTGCAGTTAACAAATGTGTTAAAAAGAACCTGGGCGTTCTTCACTTGAAAATATCTGTTGAGCGGAGAATTCGGCACGCCGTTCATTATTGTAATTGCAGACCTGTAACCGGTTCCTCTCAAATTTTCAAAGTAATTATTATAAACCAAATGGTCTTCGCCAATAATTCTAACGCCGCCAGTATTTGATTTATTATTGCCGATGAAAAAATTTCCGTAAACTTTGGCTTCGTTTCCGTGTCTCAAAGTCAAAGCGCCTTCGCTTTCCAGAAAAGTATTATATCGGAAAGTATTGTTACCGGATTTATTGGAAATAATTTCTATTTCGCCATTGCAATGTTCGAATAGATTATTCTCTACAGTAGTATAGGAATCATACATAGACCAATCACTTGTTCCTATTCGGATTGTTTCTCCGCCGTTTGTGCCGAGTTCTGGTCTGTATCCAAAGTGATTGTTATCTATTAAATGATAATTAGGTTCGCCTGAAAGCCAGACTACCAGCGTTGTGCCTGAATGATTTTTCCCTTTAATGTAGCAGTGATCGACCCGGTTGTATTTACCGTAAAGCGAGATCCATTTATAATCATAACTAATATTTGAAGGGTTGTAATTTACGATAGCGGAATTAGTGAGTCTGCAATGCTCGGAATAGACTCCGCTGTTCCTGAACTCGACTACCGCGCCCGAATTACTGTATCCGTTTTTAAAATACAATCCTTCAACTACTAAATATTTTCCCGCAATTCTTAATGTCGAGATTCCGTTCAAAATAACTTTGCCCGGCGTTTCGGCAATTAAATAAATCGAATCGGTTTCCGTTCCTTCGCCTTCGAAGACGATTCTTTGGTTCGTCCATTCTCCGTTCTGCATAATAAGTGTATCTCCAGGCTGAACGGACGATAGAGCGTCGTTAATTTCGGCTGCCGATCTAACTAAAAATTCTTCTCCAAACATTGAAGTCGTAACTATCAGCAGAAAAAGTATAATTTGTTTTATCATTCTGAATTATTCCGGATTAAAAAATAGGCGCCGGAAAATTCCGACGCCTTCAATTAAATTACTTCAACAGCATCATTTTTTTGGTATTGATAAAGTTTTTACCGTTAACACCTTTCGCTTCCATTCTGTAGATGTAAATTCCTGTGGAAACTTTACTTCCGGCATTGTTAACTCCGTTCCATTTAACACTCTGGTAACCTGCTTCCAGATCGACGTTGTTAACTAGAGTAATTACTTCCTGTCCTAGAATATTGAAAATCTGAACGCTAACTCTTGCCTGAACAGGCAGAGCATATTCAATAATGGTGGAAGGATTGAAAGGGTTCGGATAGTTTTGGTCCAAAGAAAATTCTTTTGGAAGAACTTCATTATCCACGCCTGTTTCAAAATCGAAAACTGCAGTTACATTTTTCGTCTGATCCAGTGAAACTGAAACAGGATTATCGCTTCCGGTAACATCACCGGTCCATTCAACAAATTTGTAACCGGAATCCGGAACCGCAGTCATCGTGACTTCTGTGTTCGGATCATACGACATCCCTATAGGAGCGGGATCAAATTCTACCATTCCTTCCCCTTCGATTTCTACATTAAGGAACACGTGGGTCGGATCGTTTGTAGCCCAGTTAAGATCTCCAAGAGCCAAACCATCGCTCGCCAATCCGTAAAGATGAGATTCTGGAAGAAGTGTATAGTTCTTCATCGATGCATTTTCATACATCGGATCGATTCCCCAAATTGTAGTCGTATCTACAACTCCGCCTTTACCGGCGTTTATCGGAACCGGTTTAACATTGAAGGTATCGATGTGGCTTACAACTGTTCCTTCGCCCTGAGCGTCCATAAGATCGCCGTCTCTACCGTGACCCGATTCGCGGCTGTTTGAGATGATAATATCTCTAACGATCGCGCCGCCGCTATTCTTAAGATAAAAGGCTCTTGTTGCTGAACTGTCTATAGTTAAATGTTCAAGAATTACAGGAGCATCCGGAGTTGCCGGATCAACGTCGGAATAATATCTGATCGCTTCGGCATCCACGTTTGTAAAAGTGGAGTTTCTAACAATCAAAGTATCGAGCGCTCTATCAGTCAACCATTTTTCAGTATCCGATATTCTGATAGCTTCATATCCGAATCCGTTGAAATAACAATTTTCGAAATGGACTTTACCTGCTCTCACATCAACGTCAATTTTGAATGCGTGACCATCGGAAGCAGGGTTTTTATCTTCGAAGAAATTAATAAAATCGACGTCTTCGATCATTATATTAGCGCCTGCTTTAACAGAATCGGAATCGTAATTACTCAAACGAACACCGTATTTCATTCCATACGATTTTTCGTGTCCGCCGTCGAGAACAACGCCTTTTAGGGTGAAGTCATCAAACACGCGGAAGATATCATCGTTACCCGCTTCAACATCGCTGTTTGTGATGATCGGCTTTTCTTCAAGTCCCGGTTCGGCTACAATTGTTAAAGGAGCCATCACGGCTACGTCGCTTGTGCTGTATGAAGTATATAAACCGCCGCTCGTTATAAGCACGAGAGAATCGATCATACTGTTGTTATTGGCAATCTCAACAGCGTCTCTTAAATCCATTGTTGTATCGATTTCTAATGAATGACTTGCATATTCAATTTCTCCGAAAGTCGCGGTAACAAATTTACTTGTATCCATTACTACAGAGTCCACAAGAGCTTCTCCTGTCAGATCCCCGCTCCATCCTTTAAATTCCCATCCCAATACCGGTTCTGCTGTTAAGGTTACAACTGCGGCAGTATCGTAAGTTCCGAGAATTGGTTCGGGGGATTGAAATACAGTTCCCTTGCCTTCAACAAATACTTCGAGTTCAAACTGAGTAAAAATACTTTGGAAGGAAGCGGTTACGCTCATATTGGAATCAACTTTAAATGTAACAGGATTGGTTGATCCGTCTATATCTCCGAGCCACTCAACAAATTCCCAGTTCTCTCTCGGGAAAGCTGTTACTGTAACTTCTGTTCCTTCATTATAAGTTCCGTCAACGCTTGGTTCCGGAGTAACTTCTACATAACCTAATCCAAGAGTATCGACAGTTAAAGTTACCTGCGGAAAAGCGCTTACAAATTTTGCGGTAACTATCATATCTTCGTTAACCGTAACAGTTACAGGGTTTTGATCGGGCGGGAAAACCGTAATTCCTTCCCAGGAATCGAGCAGCCAGTCGGCGTCAGGAACCGCTGTCATAGTTACTTCCGTTCCAGGATCGTAAATTCCGCCTTCAGGTTCTAAGGTTACAACTCCGTTGCCGACCGTTAATACCGTCAAGACAACTTTGTTGGGATCGATCGCCCATCTTAAATCTCCAGCCGGAGTTCCGCCTTCGCCCGCAGTTCTTGCAGGAGAAGCTTCTGCTAATGTAAAATCTCCATTTGCCGCGTCGGCAAACATAGGATCGGCGTGAATAGTATCCGAAACTGTCGCTCCATCAACATCAAAGCTAACTACATCATAAACAACGTTGTTGTGAAAAAGATTAGCGTCGGATTCATAACGAGTGAAATAAGAGGTATATTCATTTTTTACAAAGATGCTGTTCTTAACTTCAACGTCGGTTAAGTCATCTACATAAAGCAAGCCTTTGCCCGTGCCGCCGTTGTTGTAGAAGGTGCAGTTATCGACTAACATTTTTGTATCCGGATTAGTATCGGCTTTTATCGCTTCTCTTGCAAAACCGTAAAATGTAGTGTTCTTGAATTCAGCGTATTCCAACTGAACTGCCGGATCGCTGGAAGAGCCGGAATAAAGAACTATTCCTTCTTTATCTCCTTCGTAAAAGATTGAATTATGAACTATCAGGGAATCAATTCCGCAATCGGGATAAGGTTTAATAACTTTATCCTGGAAAGTATGCATTACACAGTCCATAACTTTAACAATCATTGTTCCGTCAACATTTGCGTTATCCAATCTAAGAGCATATTTTGATACTCCGCCTGAACCTTCGGTTGTTCCGTCGCCGTCAATTTCCACGTTTTCGAAAACAACTTTCGGAGAACCTTCAACTTTGAAGATGTAATCTCCTGTAGAATCGCCGGTATATTTAATTACCGGTTTTTCAGCAAGTTCTGCCTTACCGCGAATAGTAAGATTTTTGTCTATAACTATTTTATCCGGAGTAAGATATAATCCTCCGCTCGAAGTTAATTCAAGCACGTCACCATCGGTTGCGTCTTTTATCGCCGCTGTAAGCGTGCTGTCTCCGGCTTCAACCTCAGTTACTTGCGCAATCGCCGGGCTGATGAACAATAGCAGCAGAAAAATTGTTAGAAACTTTGTTTTAATTAATGTCATTGTTTCTCCTAATTGAGTAATTCAGTTTATTATTTAAGCAGCATCATTTTTTTAACGCTTACAAAATCGGCGCTTTTTAATTGATAGTAATAAATACCGGAAGCTAACCCGCTTGCTTCGAAACGGAAAGTATGAACTCCGGCGTTTAACTCTTCATTAATTAATTCGGTAACCTTTCGTCCGAGAACATCAAAGACAGTTAATGTAGCTACTCCTTTTTCTTTCAAAGAGAACTCTAAAGTTGTGGAAGGGTTGAAAGGATTAGGATAATTTTGTTCGAGCGAGTATTCCAACGGAACGGAGTTTTCATCTTCAACCGAAGTCGCTAACTCAAAATTTGCGGTTATCGATTTAACTGCGTCAACAGTTATAGAAGCCGGGTTGGTTGTTCCTGAAAGATCGCCTTCCCATCCTGTAAATTTATATCCCGAATCGGGAACTGCCGTTACTGTTACATTAGTTCCGCTTGCAAATGTTAAACCTATTCTCTCCGGAGAAAACTCTACGGTTCCTTCACCGTTAACAAATGCGTTTAGAGGAAGAACCGTCGGCGAGTTGGAAGCCCATCTCAGGTCTCCTAAATCAATGTTATTCTCGCCGGAATAATATGCGTGCGAATTTCCCATCAGAGTGAAATTTCTTTCCGCTGCATTTTCATATTGAGGATCGAAAGCAAAAATTGTCAGTGGATTAATATCGTCGGCGCCCTTTCCTGTTCCTAATTTTTCCACTCTCGGCGCTCCGTAAACTATATTAAAAGTATCTACATAAGCAATTGAAGAACCTGTTCCTTGAACTTCCATAATATAATCGGCTCTGTCCATTCTTGAAGATTTCGGCATCCTCGCATTTGTTACAAGAATATTTCGAACAGTTGTATATTGATTATTCTTGATATACATCATTCTTGTTGCGGAATTATCAACGGTTAAGTTCTCTATTAAGATGTAAGCGTCGGTAGTAGAAGTATCTGTATCTGCATAAACGCGGATACATTCCGAACTGATGTTGGTGAAAGTGCAGTTTCTAATAATTAATGTATCCAACGCTCTTTCAGTATCATATTTTTCGGTTTCGGTTATTCTTATAGCTTCGTCGCCAATATCTTCGAAGAAACTATTTTCCACCAAGACTGTTCCGGCTTTAACGCCCGATAAAAAATAAATTGCGTGACCTTCGGCTTCCGGTTCTTTATCCTGAGCGAAATTTTTGAAGACACAGTTCTTCACGGTAATATTCAATCCGACTTTTGCCGCAGGAAAACCCTCATCTCCGTCGCCGGCTCGCAACGCATATTTCATACCATAACTTTGCGGATGTCCGCCGTCAAAAATAAGTCCGTCAACCGTTAAGTCATCGGCGATCCTAAAAATTTCAAGCGCGCCCGAATCCGCCGCGCTGTGGGTTATGATCGGCATTTCGGCTAAACCCGGTTTTGCCACAATGGCAAGTGGTTCTTCAATTAAGAAATAATTTGTATCGACAGTAGTGTAAACTCCGCCGCTTGTAACTAGCAGCAAAGTGTCGATATTATTTGAGCTGGCGTAATTTACAGCCAGTTGAAAATCGAAACTGGATTCCACTTCAATATTGCTCGAAAAAACTGGGGCAGAAAGTAGAATCGATAAAATGAATGCATAAAAATAGTTTAGCTTAACATTCATATTTTACCTCCTTAGGTTATTAATTAATATGATTTATTAAAATCCAAATTCGTAGCCGACTAATAGATTACCGGTAGTTTCAGTTACGTAATTCGTGTTGCTGTAGTAAGAATCGTAGTATTGTAAATTTTTATATTGATACGCAAAATTTATATCTCCGAAGAAAAAGTGAAAAGATAAACCTGCAGAATAAATATTGAAGTTAGGACCGGAATCCCTTACAGCAGCGCCGTCTGGAACGAACACTGCGGAATTGTTTTGATATCCGCCCATCAGAGTAATCAACTCGAACGGCTGATATTCTATCCCGAAACTTATCCTGTTTTGATCAACCCATTGATATAATTCCGATAATTCTATTTCTTGTTCCGAAGAAATCTCGCTTTCGCTGTATGGAGTTACACCTAAATCGAGAGAAAGACTGAAATTATCAACTGGACGGAAAAGAACTCCGGCTCTGAAAGAGAGAGGAATATCCAATTCATCTTTTCCGGAAGTCGAACTTTGAGAAGTGGTAGAAGAATCTTTTAAAAATTCCGTGTAACTCCATTCTCTGGAAATTGTTCGTGGAAGAATGAAATCTACGCCGAGACTAAATTTCTCAAATGCCACTAACGCGCCGACGTTGAAACTTGTTGAAGAGAAATCGGATGTACCGCTTACTTCGCGGTAATTTGTATCGTACGAAAATCTAAATCTGTTCTCCTCGATCAAATCGAAATTCCCTACTCTGTTTAGATATTGGTAGTCGTCCGTACTGCCGGAAAAAGTATTAAAACCAAATCCTAATTTTATTTTTTCCGAGAGATCGTAAGCCAGACCCGCGGTGATGTTATCAATCTTCCCGCTCCTTTGCCGTAGATATCTGCCCCAATTTACCTTAAGAGTATCCACTCCGTCCACTCTTCCAATTTCACCGTAAATATCATAGCCGAGATGAGGATCGAGGAAAGTATCGTTTCTGTCGAAATCTTCTACGTTATATTTTCTATTATATGAAGCCGCTACTACAAATTTCTGTCCGGCAATATTTAACGGCACAGCTACGGCTGCATTATTAAATTGAAAGCTATTTGTATTTCTTTTCCAATCGGCGGCTTCTTCGCTGAAAGGATCAAGACCGAGATCCGGGAACTGCACATTGTATGTGGAATCAACCTGCATATTATCCCAGACTCTTTCGTGATCGAACATACCGTCTTCGGCGGGATCCGGAACGTATAATCCTTCAAGATAAAACGGAAGCGTGGCAAAAAATCTGTTTGGTCTGTATTCCTGGTTTTCCATCCAGGATCTGGAGGAATAATTACCTGTAACCGATATAGTTATTTTATTAAGAACGGATAAACCCGCCGGATTGTAAAACAGCGCCGAAATTTCTCCAGGAAGCGCAGTTACTGCTCCGCCGAGCGCAGCCGCTTTAACGCTAAGTTGATTATCGTCGGCAAGCCCCTGAAAACTGAACGAATCTCCTCTGTGCTGAGACAGAACATTCGACGAGAAGAAAAATGTAATGGCTAAAATTAAAGTTATTTTTATAAATGTCTGAAGACGCATAATTGTTGCTCCCGCTTTCAACTTTTTAATTAAAGTTAAATCCTATTGTTATTCTGTGAACATCGTCTAAATATTCGCCGTATTGATTATAAGCGTAATCGATTTGATAATTTTGGATATTGATCCCACCGCCGAAGCTAAGACCTTCCTGATCCGAATTAAAAAGATATCCTCCACGCAGAAAAATCAAATCATTGAATGAATATTCTATCCCAATGCTATGCTGCTGGTCGTAATCCCTAGGCTGGATGATATCGTAACTTATTAAAAGGGATTGATTAGATATAGATGCCAACAAAGAATTGTCAGGTGCAATAAGGTAACTTGAAATTCCAATATTTAATGTTTGAGGCAGCGGATAGCTTCTATCTACAAAAGTTACTTCTGGGCCAAAATTCCTCAAGCTTGCAGAAAGAATTATAGAGCGGAAGTCTGTATCGTATGTTAAACCACCGTCGAATATAATTGAGCCGGCTTTCTCGTATACCAGATCTTCCATTGCATATTTCACGGTTAAACCAAATGCGAATCTATCATTTAAATATTTCGCAAAAGATAATCCGAAAACCGAAGACCCGGGTTTAATTATCTCCCCTGTTAAACCGGGATTATATTCCCCCCCGGAAAAACCAAGCGCTTCAACACTGGTTACCTCTATCTCTCCATAATCGGCAACCATTCCAAGAATACCTACAGTTCCTATTCCTTCTATATTGTAGGCAGCGGAAAAAGAATAATGCATTACATCCATAAACCAATCGGCATAACCGACCGAAGCGCTTAAATTCTCAACACTGGTCAATCCGGCCGGATTCCAAAAAATAGCATCGGAAGAGGCGCTTATTGAGCTGTAGGCTCCAGCCATAGCAGCTGCCCTCGCTGTTGGAATAACCTTTAGGAATTGAAAAGAAGTGGTTCCTGTTTTTTCAAACCCAAAGAGATTAGCAAATAGACTGAAGAATAATATTGCCGTTAAAATATTTTTAATCTTTTTCATAATTATCCTTTTATCAGGCTTAAAAACTTATTTTATTACTAAAAATTTACCCGTGTATTGTTTTCCTTCAGGAGTAGTAACAACAAAGAAATAAATCCCGGAAGCTATTTCCTGACCATTGCGCGTAATCTGCAGCCACTCGGTTGAATAAAGTGGAGCGTCGTGTTCGATAGTTTCCACTAATTGACCGGAATAAGAAAATATTCGTATTGTGCATTGTTCCGGCAGCCCGTAGAAACCGATTTTATCGTCTACTTCTCCAGATCCAACGAAACCAGATTTTGATACAAATGGATTCGGCACGGCATAAACTTTATCAATTTCTTTCACTGCACCTACATTTTTATTAAATCGTGTGAGATTTGTCATACCGCTTTCATTTCCGTTTACGTCTTCGGAAGTAACCGCGTAATACCTTGACTCGCCAATTTTAAATGTCTGATCAGAATCGAGATACTGATAAAGCTCTTCTGTATTAACTTCGCCAATCTCGATTGAGTCCAACAAAGTCCAGGGACCCATACCGGCTTCCGCTCTATAAATATTAAACTTAGTCAGTTCGCCCATTAATCTGGGATGCGTAAAATCCTCAACAGCTCTGTTCCAGTTAATCAGAACATTTCCGTCCGCCGTATTATTAATTGTTATTGCCGGAGCCGGAACCGGAACCGGAATTTGATAACTGCCCGTGTTCGGATTGTCTTCCGGCCAAACAGGAACATTTGGCTCTTCGCCCAAATATGCTCTAAATGCTTTATGTGCAACCTGTGTTACGTTTTTTACTTCGGAATTAACATAATCAGGATATCCGTAATCGGTTAGATAATTCTCCGTCATTACCTCGCCGTCCAAGACAATTTTTCGGTCCCAGGATGGAATAGGCGCCCATTGAACCTGTGTTTGTCCTCCTTCAACTTTTTTTCCAGGCTGCGCTCCGTATCCAACAACTTCAGCGAAAGCGAAATATAATTTATCGCCGGGCTCAAGAGTATAAGGGCCAAAAACGTGATGTTTCATACCCGCGTCTGCGCTCTGCCTGTAAGGGTAAGCCGCTCTTCCATACCATCTTGGATCGTTATTTGGAACTTGAGGCCAAGTTGTTGAATTTTCCGAATAAACTCCGCTCCATCTGCTATCCGGATTTATTGAAACATCTTTCATTTTTGAAGATCTGGTATTTCCAGTACTTACTTTGTTAGACCACGGCTGTTTGATATGAAGATTTTCATCGAGTTCATAATATTCTTCCTGATATCTTCTCAAAACCTTTACCGCTTCAGATTCGTTATTTTCGGGATTGTTCGGATCTACAACGGCAAGATGATTGGTATCATAGTGAAGCACTGCATAGCCCGGAGCTTGAGGAGAAGCAAGTCCGCCGCCGTTTTTGCCGGTCTCTGAGAATAACCTAAACAGCTCTTTATTTGGCTCCGGTTTGCCCGCCAGATCAGGGTCAAGATTTGTTCGAAGATTCATATTAAAAGTCAACCAGTAGTCGGCGTCCCAAAAATTATTCTGATCGCCGCGGTAAATTCCGGCGTCATATTTCCACTCTTGATAATGTCTTTGATAGCCGTACATCGAGGGAGCGAAGCCGTAAATGAATAGAGCCATAAAATCGGTTAATGTTTCTGTTCTTTCTATCGTCGCCGGATTTCCGTCCGTATCTCCCGTGTATTCAAGCTCATATTCATAGATGATCATATCATCATAATCGGGATAGCTCCAGGCTCGGGAGGTTCTGGTAACCGTTATTCCCAGCGAAGAGGCCCAAGCGGCGGTAATAACTTCTTCCGCTTCGTTCGGGTCGTAATCGGGATTGAGCGAGCCGTCTTCTAAAACCGGGAAGTTTTCGAGTTCTTCGATATAAAGCGGAAAGCTCCATCTTCCGAAAGCTACTTCGGGAGAACTTGCTCCAACTCCGCCCATCAAAGAATAAATGCGGTTATCTTTACCTGGCTGACCTTCAATATTTGCCGCAACATAAACGCCTGCTCCTAGGATATTATGCTGCCCGCTGTATTCAATTCCCTGCACAATTGTTTTGGAATTGCGAGGCCATTCCATAACAGGAACAGCGGTTACATTTCCCGCTTCGCCGGTCATCCACGCTCTTCCGATTTCTCCGGTATTAAATACTGTTTCGTGAAGCATTCCTCTATCATGTATCCGATACTCTCTAATCTGAGCGGTGGTAAAATTTGAATAGAGCAGCGTAAAAAATATTACGGTAAAAACCGTTTTTGTTATTGATCTTTGTATCATAAAAATTCTCCGGATAACTCTTTTTTCAATTTTATCCATTTAAAAATTAAATTTAATGCCAACCCTGAAGTGTCTTGGCAGATTGTCAATCAGATATACATCCTGTCTTGTTACGTAAGGAGCGTATTCGTCGTAGACTAAAATATTTTCATTATCGTTCATCCACCTTGCGGTATTCCTTTCGTCGTCAAAAGTTCTGGAATAGTGATAGACTTTTTGCTCAAGCAAATTAAACCCTTCGCCATAAACAGAGAAAGTAGATTGTCCGATTGCGAATCTTTTTTCTACCCTGAGACGAAGGTTCTTTTCGGTCGGCGTTCTTTGATTGAACTTTAATCCTTGACCGGTTTCGTCAAAAGTGAATGGACGGCCCGAATAAACTCTGAAAGTTGCGCTGACGCTGAAATTTCCGAAAGGATAAAAATTGCCGATCTTAAATCCGCTCTGCTTTGGCGTCAGATATCTTATATTAAATACCGCTTTATGAGTTCTATCGTAATTCAAATATACGTCTTCGGGATCCGGGAGATCAACAAATTCCTGACCTTCGGCTGGGTTTTCAAAGTATGTAACCGGCGCGTCGAGCGCGTTGCTGCTCTTTCCCGTTGCAGATTCGTAATTGTACCGGACATAGCCGCGTAGTGGTCCCGTGTTCTTCTCAACGCTGAAATGAAATCCTTTTATATCGGCGTAATCTCTGTTAATGTAAGTTCTGTAAACCGACTGCTGTTCGTCATAGTAATATGCAGATTCTATCAAGTTGGTTACATCTTTGTAATAAGCCGAAACGTCCACCTTGATCCCAAAAGGCAGCGCCTGAACCAAACCAACGTCATAAGCTTTTGTGTTTTCAGGTTTCAATCTTGGATTACCCAAAATCTCAATCTCATTAAACATTGTAACCTGACTGTAAAAAATCTGATCGAAAGAAGGACGCTGCGTAAAGGTTCCATAGTTCAGATGAAAGACTGAAGTTTCAGACAGAGGAAATGACAATCCTATTCTCGGTTGAATTCTTGAATAAATTTTCGTCTTTTCTTTTTTAGCAGCATCTCTATCATAATACTGCCCTCTTTCGAGGTAGGGTAAAGTTTCGTCATAATCCGGATTTCTCAAAGGAGAAAAAATGTCTGAATAATAATTAAGATTGAAATCATAAAAATCATATCTTAATCCTATATTGGCAATAAAACCCTGGAACTCCATTTTATCCTGGAGGTATATTCCTCCTTCATATGGATACGCAGTAAAATCAACTCTTCTATATGAACCTTCATTAGTTACGTTCATATCCTGATCTACGTCAACATCGTAATAAGAAAATTGAAGTCCGGCTTTGACAAGATTATTTTTATTTATCTGGGTGGTTAAGTTACCATTAAAATCATAAGTAAAAATTCTTTCGTCGCCGCGGTCGTCGGTCAATCTTCCAACGCGATGATAGGAAGGTCCAGTATAATCTACCCAATTCGTTTGATTAGAATAAAACTCAAGAAATTGATCATCGCGTAAAAGTTCAATTCTTTCGCGCGATAAAACGTCGAGAACATTAAGATGAACATTCATGAAAGTGGCGTTAGTGAAAATATGGTTCCAGCTTAATCCATATTGCTTTGAGTTTTGTATATATTTACTTACGCTGAAGGTCCTATCGAAAAGCCAGCGTTCCCAATTGCTGTTAAACAGATTTTCGAATTGGTAATCGTAAACAAATCTCAAAGTAAATTTATCGTCGTTTCCCGCTTGATAAGTCAGGTTGCTCATTATCTGTCTTTCGGTATCGTCAGCTGCGGTTGGAACAACCGGATTTTCAATATTCTGTCTTCCGGAAATAAACACTTTTAGATCATTGGAAATCGGACCGCCAACAGAGAAATCGAAACGATAATCAACAGTATTGTCATACTCCATACCAACATCACGTATTGACTGAAGCCAGAGCGCCTGCCCTAGCCGGGCAATATGAAGAGAATCTTTAAGAGTTAACGGATCCGGAGGCCAGGTGTTTCTCGGTGGAAGATAAAGAGGTCCAAAACCATAACCGGCGTCAAAAAGCGAACGTCCAGGCTGCGTCGGGTTTTCTTCTAACCAGGCTTCCGTATTTTTTAAAATCTCATAAAATAAAAGATTATCTTCGGAATATGGGCTTCCGTTCCAGGTTTTGTAGTAAGGCGGTATGGCGGCAATTTCTAATTGAGTTTCCCACTGATTTCCACCTTCTTTTGCAACCATATTAACAACACCCGATTGAGCGTTTCCATATTCAGCAGAAAATCCGCTTGTATAAACCTCAACCTGCTGAAGCCCCGTAACTATTGGATTGAAAGCCTTCCGGTTGCTTAGCGGGTTTACTATCGTTCCGCCGCCTATTAAATAAAGCGCTTCTCCAACCCTTCCGCCTCTAAAATGATCATCAACAACGTCAGCCTGAAGCGCGAGCACATCTTCAATATTTGCAACTCCGGCTATTGATTCCAGATCTTTTATATGATAAGATTGTTTGGTTGCGGTTACATCGGGTTCAACTGTTTTAGGCGAAAAAGCGGTGATAGTAACTTCGTCGGTCTCAAACGCTTCGGGACTTATTTTAAAATCAACGGTCGTAGTTTTATCCACGTCTACTCGCACGTGCGTCATAATTTCGGGTTTAAAGCCGATGTAAGAAGCTTTTACACTATAATCGCCGGGTGGAATATTCAAAATGAAATATTCTCCATCTCCATCGGTCGATGCTCCCATCAAATTCTCAATCGGCTGAGACTCATCGTTTACCCACTGAGAAACAATCATCACGTTGGCAGCAATTAGCGGCTCGCCCGTCGACTGGTCAATTATTATACCGGCTATTTTTCCCGTTTCGCCGGCAAAGAATAATTGAGAACCCCCAACTAAAAACGCAAAAATCATTTTGAAAATTATCTTTGTCCGTTTAAACATTAAATCTCCTCCCTTAAAAATATTTTCGGGGATTTTAATTTGTATTGGTGTTTTATTTTAATTGTTTGAATAAACTTCGGTTTGTAGATGAAATGCGGGGTGATATGAATTTGGAGTATTTTCATAGGATATGATTACCTTTGTATGAAAATATCTTCTTTAGAATTATTAGTCTTGTTTTGATCATTGACTACATTTTCTGCAAAATTTAACATTTTATTAACTTGTATGACAACATACATATTATGTCATATCCTGTCAAGGTATTTTTAAAAAAAATTTTGGGGTGAGTTCTTAAAATTGATATTTGTATGTTTATCCGGAAAGAAAAAGACATATATAATCTGTGGAGGCGCTATTGCTATCCATATTTATCCTAATCTGGATAAAAATTTTTAAGGAAAACTTTTTTATAAATCCGGCTTTTCTTTCTCCTATGAGTTTAGATATTTCTGCTTTTAATTTAGTAAGATGATCAATCATTCCCTCAATTTATTTTTCCATGAGGAATTCTATAACCGGTACACTAATCTTTCAAAAAAGTATTTATGCCTCTTTAACATTCTGCTTACTTGCTCGGAATTCGTATTACCTTTCAAGTAATACGGCGAATATGATATTAATATTTTCCTGCTCGTATCGATTTTTTTTATTTGAATTATATAAAATTCAATAGTTATAGCCAAATTATCAGTTTGTTAAGAAATATTAGGATCAATGTTTGGCTTTTTATATCAGACAATTTATCCTAATATTTTTATTGTTTTTAAAATTATGGTTCAGTAACTTAAATTTATCTACAGAGCGGCAGAATCATCAAATCCCAAACCACTCCTCCCTGTCGAAATCAGATTAGAAACCTACATATTTAACAAATGAGGAGTTTATGAAAACCTTCATAAGATTTTACTTATGCTGCATTTTGCTGCTGTTTGTTTATTCTGCTGAGATTTCTAATGGACAGACATTTCAAACACAGCTCGTAAATAATGGCGCAATGTATGCTACTGCTTCTATACTCCAGGATTATGACAATGACGGAGATCTCGATATCATTGTGACAAGGCGCTCCGGACTCAATGATGACTCTCCTTCTTCCGTTATTTTACTTGAAAATGACGGCACGGCTTTATTTCCAAAAACAACTTTATTTGAAGAACTTATTTATCCTGTCGATGTTGATGCGGAAGATTTCGATAATGACGGTGATATCGATTACATTGTTACCGACAAAGGAATACAATCAAATGAAGGAAGGCTTTTACTTTTTACAAAACAATCAGATGGAAGTTTTTCAAGTCAGATTATTGTCGAAAATGTAAGTCTAGATCAAACAGCAACCGCCGATTTTAATAATGACGGCAATACCGATATTGTTGCTGTTGGATTTTGGCAAGATACAGTAAATGTTTTTCTGAATGATGGTTCATTAAATTTTAGTCCTATGGTTTTGGCAGAGGATGTATCGGGAATTGATTTAATCGAAGTCTCGGACATTGATGAAGATAATGATATAGATATTGTTATGGCGGGTTCCAGCTCCTACGGATTCAAATTATTTTATAACAACGGCAGCGGATTGTTCGATTCAACTAAAAATTTATACACCACAAATGGCAATTATTCATCTGCAGACAAAGGAATAATCATAGATGATATTAACAATGATGGAGTTAAGGATATAGTTACATTCAGCGGTGTCGGATTCGGCGGGTTATATTTTTTAGACGGTTCTTCCGGTTTTAGTCCGTCTCTAATTGATATCGATAATGTTGATCTTGGTGGAGATATCGTTGCAGCAGATTTTGATGGAAACGGTTTAAAAGATATTATCAGGCAAAATACCGGCGATGATTACGTAAGAATTTTATACCAGGACAGTACATTGTTCTTTAGATCAGAATTTATAGAAAAGAACTGGGACAACCGCGGCTCTGGACAAATGTCTGTAAGAGATCTTGATGGAGATAATGATCCTGATTTGGTATTTCCTGAGAACGGCAATGTAGACGGTGATATTTCTTGGTTTGAAAATATGGACGGGAAACTATACAGACATTATTTATATCACGAAATTTCCGGAATATCTCTAACTAAAGCTGCAGACATTGACAGAGATGGTGACCTTGATATTTTAGCGACGGCGGGAGGAGAAAACACCAATTCGGCAATCAGCGAAAATGAAATTGTCTGGTATCAAAATGTTGGTAATAGTCAGTTCATTGAGTCACGGATAGAAGATGAAATTCTTTTCCCCGGTGATCTTGCGATGGGTGATGTAAATAATGATAATAATTTTGATTTTATTGCCACAGGGCAGAATGATGGAAAGATAACCTGGTACGAAAGATCAAATCGGGATTGGACCAAAACTGTGCTGGACAGTGTAGGTTATCCTACCGGAGCGGCACTAACGGATTTAAATTCAGATAACAATATTGATTTGGTTATATGTTCTACAGGAGACAGTATTTTATATTTATATACTAATGATGGAACTGGTAATTTTTCTCGTGAAGTTTTGGACCCTCTAATTTATAATCCTCAAAAAGTTATTTCGGATGATTTTAATAATGACGGCATTATGGATTTAGCCGTATCATCTTCAGACACTAGTAACACTTTAATTGTTTATCTTAATGAAGGAGATGGGAATTTTGAAAAGACTATTTTAGCAAAAGGTCAGGCAAGTATGGCGCTGGAATCTGTAGACTGGGACGGCGATCAAGATCGGGATATTTTTGCTGCATTCGATAAAGGCTCGGCAGCTGGACAATCTATAAGAGATCTCGCTCTATTTCTAAATGATGGACAGGGTAATTTTACTGATTCTACCTTTTTTGAAGATAATGAAAGGACAAACGTTATTACTATTGCTGATATTGACTCAGACAATGATCCTGATTTAATATTCGGAAATGGTTTTGGAAATTATCCCCTGCGTTTACTGGTTAATGATGGAAATTCTTCTACCGTGAAAGTTTTAAATACAAACAGAATTCGAACTCGTGGTATAGACGCTGCAGATATGAATGATGATGGAATCCTGGACATCATAGCCTCAGATCAGCAAAACGGCAGAGATGATCTACTGTTGTTGATCGGGGAAACAGGAACAGGAATATACTCTGAAAATGAATCTACAGATTTAAAAAATTTTACACTTCATCAAAATTATCCAAATCCTTTCAACCCTGTTACAAAAATAAAATATTCTGTTCTGGATAAATCCTTAATTAAAATTAAAGTATATGATATTCTGGGAAGAGAAATTGAAACTTTAGTAAATCAAGTAAAAGTGAAAGGCATTTACGAAATTGATTTTAGATCCAATTACTTACCTTCAGGAATATATTTTTACCGAATGGAAGCAGGATCTTTCAATGAAACAAAGAAGATGATGCTGATAAAATAATTAGGTAAGCAATCGTAAGTTAAATTGGAAACGACAGATTACTAATCTGAGTTTATCCTTGTACATCTTGGAATAGCTATTATGTCTTTGCTTTCAATACTAATCTTTTCAATAAGTAACCCTAAACTAATCTAAAACATTGAATCTATCCTTTGTAGATCCCACGATATATTATTGAAGTATTGTTACTTCGGATAGATTTTATTAGGGCGTTAATTATTTCACGCCCCTAAAAATACTTTGTGGATTATTTCAGCAACATCATTTTTTTAATTGAAATATTATTTCCACTTTGAAGCTTATAAATATACACACCACTCGCTAAATTACTGGCATTAAATGTTACCCTATAGTTTTTACCAGGTTCAGATCTTCCGTGAAATAATACAGCGACTTCTGTAAAACCGTGGAGTAAACTGAAATGAAATATCAAGCAGTACTTTTAATAATTTAATATCGAAAAATTAAGATATTATATCATTTATTTTTTATTCTTTATTTCGTATTATAATTTTTACTCTACATTTACTATTCTCTTTCTCATCTTAATTGTTAATTTTCCGGCGGAGAGATATCGCTTTTCGTTTATTTTAATCAAAATATTATTTATGATCGGTAAAACAATTTTGCATTACAAGGTTCTGGAAAAACTCGGCGAAGGCGGAATGGGAATAGTATATCTTGCGGAGGATTCCAAATTAAAACGCAAAGTAGCAATTAAATTTCTACCGAGGCAGTTTGCCCGCAGTGAATCGGAAAAGCAGCGTTTCGAAATTGAAGCTCAAGCTGCGGCATCTCTTAATCATCCCAATATTACTACAATATATTCTATAGATAAATTTGACGACGAATTATTCTTCGCAATGGAATTTGTAGAAGGGAAAGAATTAAAATCGTTGATAGAAACAACAGACCAGGATTCCTCATCAGCAGAAAAGATATTAGAATATTCGATACAAATTGGAGAAGCTTTGGAAGCGGCTCACAAAAAAGGAATTGTGCACCGGGATATTAAATCTCAAAATATAATGGTGACCGAAAACGGAAAAGTTAAAATAATGGATTTCGGCTTGGCGAAGATTACAGGAAGTTCAAATGTAACGCAGCTGGGAACTACGGTCGGAACAATTTCTTATATGTCACCCGAGCAGACAAAAGGAATTGAGGTTGATCATCGGACGGATATTTGGTCTTTCGGTGTAGTTCTGTATGAATTATTAACCGGGGAACTTCCATTCAAAGGAAATTACGACCAGGCGATTATTTATTCAATAATAAATGAAGACCCTCCTCTAATAGATGAAATTGAAAATAAATCCTTGCAGAAAATTGTAAAAAAAGCTTTAGAGAAAGATCCTGATGAAAGATACAACGATATGCAAGATGTGGTTACTGATTTGAAATCGCTAAAAGATACTAAAGTTGCAGTTTCTAAAACTATTGATATTAAAAAAGTAGCAATTCTCCCCTTCTGCAATATTTTGGATGATCCTCAAACTAACTTTTTAGGATTTGCTCTGGCCGATCAGATAATTGGAGCTTTGGCGTATTCCAAAAATATTCTTATCCGCCCGTCGAGTGCAATTCGTAAATATCAGAATGAAATTGTTGATATTGAAGAAGCAGGTAAAGAATTAAACGTGGAATATATTTTAACAGGCAATTATCTAAAACAATCGGATACTATCAGATTAAATATGGAATTAATTGAATCTGCTTCCGGCAAAATGATCTGGAGAGAACCAATAGAACTTCAGTTTGAAAATGTTTTTAAACTTCAAGATATAGTTTCTCAAAAAGTTGTAGAGGAATTGAAAATCCGTTTCTCCGATGAAGAACGTATATTGATGAAACACGAAACACCTAAAAACCAGGTAGCGTATCAAATCTATCTACGCGCTTTATCATATCCTATGACAATTGAAGGAAATAAAATATCGATAGAAATGTTGAATAATGCTACGACTCTGGATCCTGAATTTGCACCGGCTTATCTCGAAGCTGGTATCAGGTATCATCAAATGGCGCAGGTCGGAAAAAATACATCTATAGCTCTTGAGAATACAATAGCTGCTTTGACCAAGGCGATTTCACTAAAAAAAGATTTCCTTCCTGCACTTGCAAGTCTGGGTTTGGTTTACACGGATATTGGCAGACACGAAGAAGCGCATTCATTATTATTGGAAGCGCTCAAAATTAATCCGAACGATCCGTGGCTGCATTTTTCCCTTTCTTACCATTATAGATATATAGGTTTTCTGGATGAATCTGAAAAAGAACTGGAAATAACCTTTTCAATCGATCCGGATAATCCAAGATTCCGTTCTGCTATTGTAACGTATATGTTTCAGGAAAAATATGATGAAGTCCTTGAATCATTTAAATTGGATATCAAAAGTCCCTTGACATTGAATTACTTAGGCGAAATAGCTTACAGAAGCGGCAGAAGAGAATTGGCAAAAGAATACTTTGAAAAAGTTTTGGAAATAAAAGATGAAATAGGTGAGTTCTATTTTGCATCTTCTTTCAAAGAATATCTTGAAGGGAATTTAGATAATGCGATTGAATATAATTTAAAAAGAGAAAATTCAGAACCGGAAGATGGTGAAATTTTATATGAAATCGCTCGACTTTATGCGTTATATGGTAAAGTAGAAGACTGCCGCCGCGCATTGAAAAGAGCTGTTGAAAAAGGTTTTATAAGCTATACTTTTATGAAGAAAGATACTTTTTTCAATTCAGTTATGGATGACGAAAATATTCAGGAATTATTCTCAATTGCCAAAAATAAATATGAAGATCTGAGAGGTAAATTAATTACAAATATTTATGATTAATGAATTTTGAAAACAGTAATTATTTAAAATTTCATTCCGTATTTGTCAATCTTGGATTGAGCTTTATCATTAGCAATTGTTCTAAATAAATTGTCCTCTTCTTTAGACTTAAATTTTTTTTCTTTTTTTTCCATAAGAAAACTTTCTGGTTTTGAAGCTGAAATAATTTTCATTCCATAGTTAATTATTATATTATCGTAATTTTAATATTTCCCGGGCATAGTTTATTATTTCCAAGTTACTTTCTGCTTTTTTTCCGTTTTCAAGATAAATTGTATCTTCCATCCCTATCCTGCTGTCATAACCTTTTAATTTCGCCACTTTTAAAATTTCCCACGCAGTTTTATTGAATCCATGCAGCAATCTCGGAATTTCTATTTTATGTTTATCCAAAATCTCTTCTATTTCATTTATTGTTTTTAAAGCAGCGTTTAATTCTTCCTGTTCCGGTTCGATTAAAATTCTGAATGTATCCTTTATCAAACCGCTTTCTACAAATTTTTCAGCTGCACTCTTTTCATTCAGTCCTGCTTCTATTTTTATTCCTTTGGATAGCAGCAGTTGGGAAATTTCGACAGCATCATCTTCAATAATGTTTACCGATATAAAATCGGGTATATTTTTCCATTGCTTAATGTATCTTTTTCTTTTTTTCAAGATCCGGTACAATCCAGTCACCCGAGCTTATTCCAATTTTAATTTCGGGAGAAATATTTCTTACCATTGAAACAAGTCTGTCTACATCCTGCGGTTTTAAACTCTTGTTTCCCTTTTCATCCTAGCAATGAATATGAAAAACCTGCAATTTTAATTAACATTTTTTCTCTCCTAACCGCAGCCTTTCTCCATTAATTCTTCCCAATCGATTTCTTTATATTCAGTCTTTTCAATCTCTTCATCGATATCTTTTTTCAGCTCATTTATTCCGAAACCGTAAATATTTTCTAATTCCGCAAATCCGTTCTGCCAGAGTTGTATCATTTTCCCCTTTCCGTAATTCTCATACAGATGTTTAAAGATCTAAGCAGATTCCAAGTAAGCTATCATATCATTTTCCGCAGCCTTTTCACTGAAATTTTTTACCAGTTCCTCAAATTCGAACCATTTATCTTTCCCGTAAAGATACCTGTTTATTACTGTTACGGGATTTTCATATCGGAGGCATTCGTTGTCAGTGAACATTGCTCCGCCTTCTTCCAGAACTCCCGATTTTGATTTTCCCCAAACACGGTAGGCAATCAAATGAAACAGCTCGTGCCTAAAGTATGGTCTTATTTCCGGGTTATAGACAAACAGCGCCAGGTTCTCTTCTCTAAGCGCAATTCCTTTATAATTATCCCCGATTATCCTTTCCATCTCCTCTCTCGAACCAAGCATTACAATAAAAAATCCCGCGGGAAGTTTCTCTATTTCCAGCACTTCTTTAATTCTCTCAACTGCTTCATCAACCCTGGTAAACAAAAATTCTCTATTCTCATCCGCGTAACTTCCTTCTCTGCAGTATAAAATATATCCATCTTTTTTGTATTCGCTTACGTCGCCTAGGTTCTCTATTACTGATCTAGTAAAAACCGTCTGCTCCGGGATTACTTTAGTTTGCTGGATATTAGTCTGTTCTGATGGATATATGGTACAAATAAATATGCTGTAAAAAATTATTAATATTATAATTAAAGAATAAATGGAAGCTTCTGATTTTTCAAATGAACTAATTGGTTTTCTTTTTTTATTGGCAAACAACCTATACAATATATCTGTCCACAAATACAATACTATCCAAAGTGGATGCCAATTTTTATTAACTTTTTTAATATTAGTTTTTGTTTCAGACTTTATTTTAACCTCAAAATAATTTTTATAATCTTCATAACTTGATATCTCGTTGTCTTTGAAAAACACATCATTATTACTACAAAAATTGAAAATAATCTCCTTAACTACTTCTTTTTGCGCTGAAATGTTATAGATAGAGATATATTGCGCATGTATAAAACGAAAAATAGCATAGCATACAGCAATTATTAAGCTAAGAAAAAGAATAGGATTACTTTTAATAATAATAGAATTTTCGAAAGTAGTTAATGCCCATAATATAGCAAAGAGTAATAGCAGGGCTGACCATGCAGCAATTTCTTTTCTTTGAACCCAGGGAATTTTAAAATTATGTTCATTCAAAAGAAAGTTCATAAAATTTTCTTTATCCATTTTTACAAATTCATCATTCATAAAATTTCCAAAGTAAGTTGTTGGGTTATAAAATTTTTCATGTGTGGAAGGTATGCATTGTTTTCTTTATGCATTAGGCAGAACCAAATGGTAGTTATTCCTAGTTGGAAAATACGGAACCAAGACTTTAATGTCCAGAATAAAGTTAAATTTCTACTCCTTCTAACTCTCTACCTTCGCCATAAAAAAATCCTTCAAAATGAGCAGTCTATTATTAAACCAACAATCTCTTGCTAAGCCAATAATTATTAATGGTTTGGTGTTATCTTTATGCAGCTATTCTTTGTAAAATAGTATTTACAACGTGCTTTGCATCTCTTTCCACTCCGTGAATCATAGTTGAGGATAATGAATAGAGGAAGTGCAAACCTGAGAAATATAGGCCCGGTTCATTTTTTACAACTCCCCTATCGTGCAAAGGTTCTCTATCTTTAAATATCGGGATATCTATCCGCGAGAATGACGGATGAAAGCCTGTACACCAAACAACGTTTTTTATATCAACTACTTGTCCGTTTTCGAGTAAAGGTAATCCACCCCGCACGCCTTTCATTTTAGGCACTCGTTTTATACCGGCTTCATCAATCTGCTTAGGTCTAATTCGTATGAGTGGACCCCCTTGCGAAATTATTTTCGGTCTGGCTGCTCTACCGATAGGAGTACCGGTTGTTAATACCCGGTGAAATAAAAATCTTATAACAAGCCAAATTAGAAATAACTTAGCAAAATAGCCTTCAATATTAAAGGGGATATTTCCAACATCTCTTCCTGAAAGCCATACTTTGTGGTTGTGTCTGGCAGCTTCAAGAGCTATTTCGCAGCCAGAATTTCCCGCACCCACAACAAGCACATCACCATCCTGAAGTTGTTCCGGTCCCTTATAATTGAGCGAATGAAACCGGTTTATATTTTCATCTAATTCATCAGCAAACTTTGGTATTCTAGGATGTTGATAATTAGACATAGCAATAACAACATGTTCTGCTTCAAAATATTTATCGCCTGCCGAAATACAATATTTATCGCCTTCTTTGGAAAGTCCATCCACTTTTATCCCGGTTTTTACAGGAAGTTCAAAATGTTGGGCATAATTTTCCAAATAGTCCGCCATATCGTCTTTTGTAGGAAAAGAATACGGATCGGCTGGAAATTTCATACCTGAAAGTCCGTCATATTTGGCCGGAGTAAATAAATAAAGGGAATCCCAGCGGTTGCGCCAAGCATCGCCAATTCGTTTATTTGCATCCAGAATAATAAAAGGAATATTGTTCCTTTTTAAGAAATATCCAACTGTTAATCCAGACTGTCCTCCACCAATTACTACTACTTTATATTTATTGATTTCATTATTTCTTTTCATCACATTGCCTTTTATTGTATTGAATTAATTCAATAAAAAGATAGATGATTATCATACCAAAGAAATCAGGGATACTACGTATTTTTATAAAACACAACACGTAATTTCAGATTAAAAATATCTGTTCGTAATTCGAATTTTATATTTGGATAAGATTATGTTTTATGGCATAAGCGGCGGCTAAGGTTCGTGCGGATTTCCCGGTTATTCCCATTTTGCTATATATATTGGTTATATGTTTTTCCACTGTTCGTATACTGAGGAAAAGATTACCGGCGATTTTTTCATTTGATTTTCCTTCTGCTATCAATCTTAAAACCTCCAGTTCTCTTCCTGTAAACCGTTGAATATCAGCATCGGAAAATTCAAAATTATTTTTATTAATATTTTTTAACAGTTGTTTTGCTTTTTCAAAATCCTTATCTGCTCCAAGTCTGTTAAAAGATTTCATTGCTGTATTTAATTCCAATTCTGCTTGTGAAAATTTTTTTAATTTCTGTAAGGCTTCTGCGAGTGCTAATCTATTCCTTGCCGAATCAAAAGGAATATTTAACCGTTCAAATATATCTACAGCATCCTCTAAATTCTGTTTGGCAATTTCATAATTTCCCAAATTGATATTAAAATTTCCTTCGGCGCTTAAAGCGGCAGCTTTTAATGGCAGAGTATCAACCTGAAGCGCTGTTTCCTTTATTTCTTTCAAAAGTATTTCTGCCTCTTTTAACTTATCCAGTTTCAAATATATTCTCAGTAACAGTTCGAGTCCGGTAACTCTTTCCGTTTTCTGAGTGATAGAGAACTGACGTAAATATCTTTCAGCGGCATCACAAGCGGCTTCATAATCTCCTTTATCAAAAAAAAGAGATGCTGTAAATAATAATTTTAATCCGTGCGATTTTACTTGCTCAAACAATGCTTCGGCTTCAATCCATTTACCTTGTCTTCTTTTTAAATCGCCCAATCTTATTGTGCAGGCACTAACCTGTAAAGGACGAAATTCTCTCAATTCTATTGTTGCCGTTTTGAGTTCTTCCTCTGCTTCATCCCAATTTCCTTTGTATATCAAGACTCCGGCGTGTTTCATTCTACAATTAGCGAACATTGCTTTATAACGCCAACGTTTACATATTTCCTTAACTTTACTGCACCATTGCGCCGCACGTTCAAAATCGCGTATCCGTTCACAAGCATCAATTAGATAGCAGCAGGTAATAGTGGTTAACTGTATATCACTCTTATCAGAAGTTAATGCAATTACGGTCGCTTCATCCAGCAGGGGCATACCTTCAGAGATTCTGCCTTCAAGAACAAGTATAAATCCTTTCAGCGCTTCGCCGATCATTTCTCCTTCAATAATATTTTTAGCTTTGCAGATATTAAGGCTTTCATTAATTAATCTTAAAGCTTGTACTGTATTTTTTTCGAGCATGTAAATAAATCTTGCTTTTAATATCTTTATCAAAGCAACTTCCCAACAATCTTCTAATCCTTCAGCTAGATTTTCGGCTCTTTTAAACCAACCGCCGGCTATTGCCAGTTCGCCTCTAAATTCAAGATAATCTGTTCCCATCCAGCTTGCATTTCTGGAAGCACTGCGTTTATCATTTTTTTCAAGGAATAACTGATATGCTTTTTCCCGGTTTGCAAAAACTGAGGCGGCATCATTCATCCACCAGCAAGCCCAGGCTAGTTTCTCATAAGATTCGGGTAAACTCTCCTTCTCAACGGATTTACTTAACAAGGAATGAGCTTCTTCCCATTCACCTTTTTCCAACGCTATACATCCCTGCTCATATAAATTCTTCATCTAAAGCCTGATGTAAATTTTATTGAGATTTAACCCAACATAAAAAAATATTGTATTAACTTAAAGAGTATAAAAAGGATAATTCTACACTGTTTCTTTCTTTAGAGATAGACCTTTTTTAATTATATTTTGAAATTTTACAGCTAACCTGCTCCTTCTCTTTAGTTGTGTTGGATACACAATCGATTTTTTCTAAGTCAATCTTCAAGAAAAATCATTATAAATTTTTAGATTACAAATATCAAAATTTAATTCCTTTTGAAGAGATAGTAATGATGAAGAAACATTTTTTAATCTTTTTGATAATATCTACTGCTTTATTTGCAGAAAATCGGAAACAACTTCCAGGATTTTCTACAAGTGATTATTTTGGCGAGCAGGTTTTGACTTTTAATTATTCTCCGCAGATCCGAGTTCATATTAACGCTCCTTCGGTGGAAAAATATGATACTTCTACACCAATTAGTTTGGTGCTTTATGCACTGCCTAACGGCAATACGATTGAGCAGACTGTGGGAAAACAAATGAAAGAGAGTGTAGATTGGCATTACGACATTCAGCATATCGGCGCGCAGACACGTTTCCTCAGAAATCTAGATTTGGATTTCAATCTCATTACAGTTTATCTGGAAACAGAACAGAAAAGCTGGCCGGCGTGGAAAGCTGAAACAAAAAATTACAAAGAGATCGTTACAGAATTAATTGAGCATCTGCGGAGTTATTTTGATAGTAATGTTAATGTTATTCTTACGGGTCACAGCGGTGGCGGTCGATTTATTTTTTCTTTTATGGATGCTTTTCCTGAAATTCCTGAATATGTAAATAGAATATGCTTTCTCGACAGCGATTATGGTTACAATAATAACTACGGTGCTAAACTTAGAAAATGGTTGAATTCCTCTGATAATACTTTTCTTAGCGTACTTGCTTACAACGACAGTATAGCGCTTTATAACGGTAAGCCGTTTGTATCAGATACTGGAGGTACCTGGTACCGAACTAAAATGATGAAAAACTATCTTGATAATTTTTACGAATTCACAACCGAAGAAGATGCTGAAATAATAAATTACCGTGCTCTGGATGGAAGAATTTCAATCATTATGAAAAAGAATCCTAAACGTGAAATTTTACATACAGTTCAAGTAGAAAGAAATGGATTTATACATACAATTCTTACCGGTACACCAAAAGAAAACTCAGGTTATAAATATTACGGAGATCGTGTTTATAAAGAACTAATTCAACCTGAAGAACTCCAACAATAAATTCCACTAAATAGCGTTTTAGTCGTTCTTTTTTAATTAAAAAAACATTTTCATCCGGGAATAGAATTCTTTCGTTTCAGTTGTCTAAATCTATTTGGCGAAATATCATACTTTAATTTAAATAGATGATAAAAATGACTCAAGTTTTCAAACCCGCTTTCAAAAGAAATAAAGGGAATACTTTCATCCATCGAGGTTAATAAGTTAGCACTGTAATTTAACTTAAGGTTATTAATAAATTTAGTAGGAGTAATTCCAAAATATTTTTTAAACTCGCGGCTGAGATGTTCTTTTGTTTTACCGGAAATGTCTACCATTATTTTTATTCCCTGCGAAATATTCAGATCTTGTTTTCAATAATTTTTTGGTTCATTATTTGTTATAGTTTTAGATCTTAGCTATTTTCGATGGAAATAATTCTAAAAGAGATTTATATCTTTTATATAGCTTCACAGGGACAAATAAAAATAAAATAATTGGGAATGTTAGAAACCAATTTAATAAATTATTTAGAATTAATTGATAATAGCCTTGAGATTCAAAAAACTCAATCGAAAATAACGGTATATTACTTCTTAAAACTATTAACACAAGTAAATGAAAAGTAAATACTTGAATTGAATGTTGTCCCAAAAGAGCTAATTTACTTAAATAAATACTTAAATCAATTTTGGAAAGCAAAAAAAATATTAAATAAGCTATCGAGAAGAAATTTATTATTCTCAAAGGACCTAAAGTTGTTCTATCAGTTAAAAATTTCATCAAATCCGAATTAGCCACTAATAATAATTGATGTTTTAATAAGAAAAAAAACAAAATAAAAAGACAAGAAATAATCAACGAAAATTTATTTTTTAAAATAAAGTTCATTTTTTGAGATTTTGCATAAAATCCCGATAGCATTCCTAACACAAATAGTAATTGCCAGCTAAAAAAATTAAATGCCCCTGTTATAGGTAGACGTATTTTTGATTTCCACTCAATAATACTTGTTTCAATGAATAAATACGAAAGAAGCCATAAACTAATACTAATTATCAATACTATACTAACCTTATTCTTTAGTATTAAATTTATCAAATATGGGGCTAAAATGATAAAGAGGATATACATTGGAAGAATATCTAATCCAAAAGGCTTATAAATTAGCAAAGCTCCCCAAAGAAATTGAAAAATATTTATTTGCTTTAATGTTGTAATTGAGAACCAATTACCTTGAGTTTGCTCTAATGCCTTAAATGCTAAATAAAACAATAACGTAATAATATGATATTTATAAATTCTAACGCCTCGTTTTATAAAACTTGAATTATTTTTAATTTCCCCAATATTTACATATTTACTTATAAAATATATTCCCATAACCATTCCGGAGACAAAAACAAATCCTTCGGCTGCTGAAAAATAACCTACATAAGAAGTTATTATCTGACCACTAAAATGATCAATAGTCATTATAATAAGTAAAAATCCTCGAATAATATCCAGTGTTTGATTTCTTACTGGTTTTCTCATAGTTAAAATAATATACCTTTATACTTTAGAACCATTATAATCTATTTATAATAATTTGGTTTTTACTTTTAATAGTTTTTAAATTGAAAGAACGCCAATTCTTTTTTTTCGAATTATTAAAATAATATTTTTAAAATTTCTTTTGTATATAAATAAATTTTACTTAGTATTTTTTCAATATAATTGGTTCCCCTAATAGTCTCATATGTCATTAAAGCCAAAAATACTTATCTGCTGAAATTGGAAGGGTGAATTTACTTTAAATCGTTTGGAAACATTTTGATATGTTTATTTATTTGTTTTTCCTTTAAAATCTTACGTAGAAGCTGCTGTATTTACATAATAGTGATAAGTTCCTGAGTTAATTTCCACGAATACTTCCTTCAGTGGTTTAGTCCATTTGTCCTCTGGATTAGAGAGTCCTATTATGTCCCCAAACTGGTTTTTTTACGTGCGTAACTTTTCGTCTGATCATGGTTAAATTTCTTTCAA
Source organism: uncultured Melioribacteraceae bacterium (assembly GCA_963821715.1). Classification (GTDB taxonomy): domain Bacteria; phylum Bacteroidota; class Ignavibacteria; order Ignavibacteriales; family Melioribacteraceae; genus CAWGET01. Next base: position 436,155 of record CAWGET010000001.1, on the reverse strand, counting down.
AGATTTGGTAAGGAGTTTTTGCTACACAAAGATATTATTTAATGTAATGTGAGGTAGTGATGAGGGACACAGAAATATTCAATTCTCTTCATCAAAATCGAAATTCTTTTTCTGATGAAGATCATCTATGCGACGAGTTAGAAATCTAAAGTTTTTATTGTGAGCATTAATAATATTTAAGAAAACCCGCCCTAAAAGGGCGTGTTCCAAGAAGAAGGAGTTTTAGTCACAATGTCCGGAACCAAGCAGACCGTTGTTATAACTATCTAAGATTTTAATGTATGAGCTAGTGTCCTTTGGTTTTAATTTATCGTTACCAACCGGAGGTACATTTAAATCTGCTATTTTTGAATCAGCCTCAGAAATAGTATTTTCTATACTGCTTGGATCCGCTCCATTTGCAACATTTAATTTTGCGGCTATTAACTGATGAGCTAATGAAACTAAACCATTTCCTTTTACTGGAGTTTTTAAGATCGAAACCGAAATCCTCTTATTTAATATTTTGAAATAGCATAATTAAATAAGCACAATACTTAGGCCAAGTAAATAGCCCTAATTTGGAATGATTTCAAGACTAGAATTGAAAAAAACTTAACTATGAGTAAAAAAATATTCCTTTTGGCAGGTTAATAGTCACACAACAGAAGAACGTTTAACTGTTTATATTTCGAACGAGGAATGAAACCGGATGTAATAATGAGCAATATAAGATTCAAGTCGTGCAAGCCAGGTTGATTTTTGCTCATAAAGAGCGGAGAGGGTGGGATTCGAACCCACGGTACGGTTGCCCGTACACACACTTTCCAGGCGTGCCAGTTCAACCACTCCTGCACCTCTCCGTAAAATGGAAGCGTTAATATATTAAAATTTTCCTTCTATTAAAAATCGAACTGATGAAAATTATACACTCGGGATATAAAAAAGCACACTGATTAATTCTGAGACTTTTGTAATCCCCTTTGAATACATAACTTAACGCTTACCGTTCACTTTTTAGAATATTAAAATTAATTTATTTTTATTAAAAAACCAGATTTTTTCCCGGGTAGGATCATGATAAGACTTACGGATAAAAAGAAACAAACGTAGATGTTTCAATTCAATAAGTTATCAAACTAAAATTGAAGAAAGAGGGAAAGCGATTTCCCTCTTTCCTTATGAAAAAACAGACTATTTATGTGGATAAACAGAAGAGGTATAGAATAAAAATGAATATAAAAATTTATTATTCATAAATCAATCATTTATAATTTAAAGTATAATATTTTTCACTAAAAAAAGATAATCGCATATCAAAATATAATTCGTTCTAATTGGTGATGACGAAAACAATGCCCGGTTAATTTGAGTAGTTTATCATTCTGGTAAGTTTTGATCTGCAATTCGTAATCAAGTATATATAGACAAGAAATGGCTCCTGATTATATTGGAGATAAAAAAGAAAATAAATTTGGATAAAAAGAATATTTGTGCAATTAAGAAAATATTATTAACTTAATTTTAATTCATCAGGTAATTTTCAGTATTGTATCCATTCACAACGAGTACAACAAATTAAATTTGAGTCTCAATGAATGAGAACAAATACCTGGAAGATATCACTCAACTTAAGGCATACCTTAAAAATCTCGATGCAAGAATCTCCAGAATTGAAGCAGAAATAGGAATTGATAATGAGTTTGATGCTTCAATTACATCAAATCGAAATCGAGTTGCGGGGGAAAATGATGCGGATGCTGAAGTTAACTATGGCGAAAATTGGTTTGCGGTATTAGCAATTTTTGTCTTCGCAGTTTTTTTTATATTCTTTCTGTTAAAACCCTATGACGGTATCAATCAGTTTATTCCTCCGGTAATAGGAATATTTATTTCAGGCATTATAATTAGTTTATCTCAATTCGGCATGAAATCATTTACCGTTATATCGAGATCTTTCTTTGGTATCGGGTTCTTATTATTGTATTTCTCGTTATTAAGGTTTTTTCATTTCAGCGAAAGTCCGGCCATCTCGAATAAAATAATTGAAGCTTTCTTTTTGTATTCAATATCCGGATTAATAATTTATATTTCGATTACCAGAAAATCTTATTTTCTTAATTTATCCGGACTAATATTAGCGTCATCCTCAGCATTGATATTAGATAATCAGATTATACAGTTCCTTACTCTAACCATATTAAGCTTCATCAGTGTTCTAAGCTATTTGAAATGGGGATTCAAGAATCTAATCTATATTATTACTAGCATTTTAATTATTTACTTTTCACATCTCCTTATTTCTTTAAACAATCCAATAGTTAACGATCAAATGCATTTAGTATCTTCTAAAATAAATCCCATCTTTTTGATTTTATATATGATAATCTTCTCCATAGGATATTATGTAAAAGTTTTGAATACCTCTTCAGAAGGAATAGATTCTTTAATCTCATTTATAAACGCTATTATCAGTTTTATTTTATTCGTATCAATTACCACTACCGGATTAAAGGAAAGCGTTCCAATATTATTCGTTCTCTACTTTATTGTTTCTTTGAGCATAGCAATCTTCTATTGGAAAAAAATTAGCAGTAAATATTCTACTTATATATATTCGATATTAGCATTTATAATTCTTAGTCTGGCAATTGTTTTATCCATTCCCCTCCCGAATGCCTTCATTCCCTTAGTATGGCAAAGTCTTATTGTAATAATTTTCGCTATATGGTTTAATTCGAAAGAATTAGTTGCTTCCAATTTTTTAATATTTGTTATCAATATTCTTGTCTTATCTTATTTTGGCAGGATCGTTACACACAATAAGTCTCAGTTTTGGAATTATTGCTCTTATAAGTGCCAGGCTGCTCAATTGGCAAAAGGAACGATTAACCATCAGAACAGAATTAATAAGAAACACTTATTTAGGTATTGCGTTTTTAGTTTTTCCTTTAACAATAATAGTTGCCTTCCCTAATAATTATGTCGGCATCAGTTTAATTGCTTTGGCTACTTTGTATTATATTTTGAGCTTCTTCCTTAATAATATAAAATATAGATGGATGGCTCATTTTACTTTGATAGGAACGGTTATTTACGTTTTACTGTTCGGATTAACTTCTCTCGATAGTACCTTTCAAATTATTACTCTATTAGCTCTTACTATATCCTTAATATCAGTATCAATACTATTTAAAATTATGAAAACAAATTCTAATCAACGTTAAAGGATTAACAATGGAAGAATCCAGCCGAAGAAAATTTATTAATACCTTACTGTCCATTGGTGGAATTGGATTTGTTGTTTCGGCGATATATCCGATTATCGAATATATGATTCCGCCAAAGCGGAATGAATCAAATGTCTCTTCTTTAAATGCCGGTAAGACTGATGAGGTTGCTAATAACTCATACAAAATCTTAAAGTACGGAAGGAAGCCGGTAATTTTAATAAGAGATGAAAACGGCAATTTCCATGCACTTGCAGCAACGTGCACTCATCTGGACTGCGTTGTTTCTTATAGCAGCGATAAAAAAATTGTCTTGTGTGCTTGTCATAATGGAGTTTACGATCTTAAGGGAAGAAACGTTTCCGGTCCCCCGCCAAAACCTCTTGAAGAATTTAAAGTAACTATAAAAAATCAAGAAATAATTATTAGTTCAATAGGATGATATAGTTATATGAAATCTAAAATTACATACTGGCTGGATCAACGATACGACCTTTCGCAGGTCCGCTATCTCATCAGACACAAAAAAGTACCAATTCATAAGCATTCATATTGGTACTATATGGGAGGCGTTACTTTATTCTTGTTCTTTATCCAACTGACCACCGGTATACTGTTACTGATGTATTATCAACCTGGCGAAAACAGTGCGTATGAAAGTGTACAGTATTTAGTTACCAAGGTAAACTTCGGCTGGTTAATAAGAAATCTGCACAGCTGGTCTGCCAACATGATGATATTTTTTGCCTTCGTTCATATGTTTAGTGTTTTCTTTACCGGAGCATATAAAAAGCCCAGAGAACTTTCGTGGGTTTCGGGATTTATTCTTCTAGTGCTGGCAATGGCTTTTGGTTTCAGCGGATATTTGCTTCCCTGGAATGAACTTGCTTTTTATGCAACAAAAGTCGGAACAGATATAGTCGGAGCAATTCCTTTTATTGGTGAAGAATTAAAAATTGTACTTCGGGGAGGCGAAGATGTTACAGGAGCTACGCTTTCCAGGTTCTTCGGAATCCACGTAGCTATACTGCCTGCCATATTTACACTCTTCCTGGCGATTCATCTCTTAATGATTCAGAAACAAGGAATGAGCGAACCTGAGTTCTTTACCAAACAGTCTCAAGAGAAAAAACGATATATCTCCTTTTTCCCTGACTTTGCGCTTAGAGATTTTCTTCTCTGGATTTTTGTTTTATACCTTCTTCTATTTTTAACACTCTACTACCAGTGGGATCTTGGACTAAAGGCAGATCCTTTGTCACCTGCACCACAAGGGATACGTCCCGAATGGTATTTTATGTTCATGTTTCAATCCTTAAAACTGTTACCGCCTCATTTATTATTTATTGAAGGAGAAACCTTTGGAGTTCTTTTTTTTACGGCAGCCGGAATTTTTTGGATGCTGATTCCTTTTATTGATGCAAAGTTGAAAAGAGAGAAGAAAAACATTCTTATGCCTGCATTAGGCATAGCAGTTGTAAGTTTTATTTTAATTATGACATTGATTGGATATTTCCACTAAAATTTATCATAACAGAAGATGAGAATATGAAATACCATAAAGTTTTATTCCTTATCATATATTTTATTACATCATTAACACTCAGTTCACAGCAAACTTCGCCAAATTTATCTTCAGTGAATACGTGCCTGAATTGCCATAGTGATATGGAATATTTACCGGAAGATTTTCATCAGGAAGATGCTCATTTATCAGCAGGAATATCTTGCTCCGGATGTCATGGGGGCAACGATCATTTAGAAGATGCGGAAGCATCTATGAGTACAGCAAATAGTTTTATTGGAATTCCTGAAAAATCCGACATTCCTTCATTATGCGGAAGGTGTCATTCAAGTATTGAAATTATGAGGGAGTACCAGCCAAGAATTTCTACTGATCAGGTTTCTCAATATTACAAAAGTCAGCATGGTATACAATTATTAAATGGGGATGAAAATGTTGCTACCTGCGTTAATTGTCATACTGCCCACGGCATTTTCAAAGCAGATGATCCCCGATCCACGGTTTATGCAATCAACATTCCCAAAACCTGCGAACATTGCCACGGTAATTCGGAACTCATGCTTAAGTACGGGCTGAAGGCTGATCAGTACAACAAATATGCTAACAGTGTGCACGGAGTTTCTCTTTTAGTGAAAAAAGATACAGGAGCTCCCGCCTGCAACGACTGCCATGGCAACCACGGAGCAATGCCGCCGGACGTAAAATCGATTTCACATGTCTGCGGCAATTGTCATGTCGGTAATATGGATTATTTTCTGCAATCTGAGATGGGACAAAATTTGGAAGAAATTCATGCCTGTGAAGAGTGTCATAATCACCACGATATCCAGTCTCCTACTGATGCAATGCTGGGTGGTTCAGAAAAATCTGTTTGTATTGATTGTCATAGTGAAGGAGACGAAGGATATAAAGTAAGTAAAGTTATGTATAAAGCCATTACTCATCTAAAAGCTGATGTCGATTCGGTCGATCAACAATTAAAAGATATTCAGATAATAGGAATGAATGATATAGATATTTCGTATTTACGTCAGGATGCAAACCAGTTAGTAATCGAGTCCAGAACAAGCATTCATTCGTTCGATACAACTATTGTTTTGTCGAAAACAAACAAAGGCGAGCAAATTGCTCAAAAAGCTTTAATACTCGCCTCGAATGAATTTAATGAGTATAACAGCAGAAGAACAGGATTTTTATACGCAACAATAGCATTGTTTATATTAGCTTTAGGAGTATTTCTAAAGATTATATACAGCAAAAGAATAAATTAGTTGAGACGATATCTGAAGTTCAAAGAAATAATTTCCAAAACAGAAACAAAACAAATTTTAAAAACCCATATTAATTAGATAAGCTGATATCATTTTAAAGTCATCGGTAAAATCTATATTATCATCACAATTCCAACATTTCTCTTCTTCTTTTAGACTAATGTGATTACATTTTTTACATAATTTGAATCTTTCAGCAATAATTTTTTGATTATTCTCGCTTAATTGTTGAAATTTGTTACTTAGCGTCATCGTTATACCTAATTTATTAATTTACAAATTTTTATGTTTGTAAAAATTATAAGTTCTTAAAATAAGAAAGTCTCAATAATGTTTTATAAACAGACTCTGTATCTTCAATGAAATCTTGGGTGTGACACTTTGAACAATATTTTTGAAAATTATTATGAACTACTCCACAATACTTGCACACCTTTAACCCCTTGGATAGTTCCTTATGGAGGTTTTTCTTCCTTTCGTTAGAAATTGTTTCAGCCATATAAATACTTCTATTGTTAATTAATGAAATATGATATACTTAAATAAATTTAATATTGTGTAAAATATTATTGCTAATGAACAATTTATATAACGAAGAGACACAAATTGAGAGTTCTAGATGCTAGAATGGATTATAAGAGCATAAAAGATATGAATGTCCTATAATATGAAGAATATATGATAAATGCAAATTTTCTCTAGCTATCAAAGTCCAACTTCATCTATTTTACTAAGTCCTTATTAGATTGATTATTCTTTAAAAAGATTATGTAATGAGTGGCTGCATAATCGTGCATCAATTAGCTGCTTTGCATGACTTTTTTATTCAAAATCAGAGTAGTTTTGAAAATAAATTTTAGTAAAATTAGGAATGTAAAATATGAATTATGTTAATGTTCATAGGGGGTTAAAGCGGAAGGGGAGGGATTCGAACCCTCGGAACGCAAAAAGCGTTCAACGGTTTTCGAGACCGCCACGTTCAACCACTCCGCCACCCTTCCTGAAATTATAGTTATAAATTTATAAAATTTGTTGCTTTTTTGCTTAAGAATTTTTGAATTGTCTAAAATAAAATTTACTTATTATCTATTTATTAAAAGTTATTTTACTTGAAAAGAATATTGAATTTCTCTTTTCTCTAACTTATAACAAAAATGTAAATTAAAAATATAACTAAAAACAAGATGGCGATTCCCCCGGCTGCCATAAAAGGATTAATTCCCGACTTTATTTTTTCTTCACCTGTTTTTTCCTGGTGTTCCGATTCTTTTTCTTTTTTGTTCCCTTTCAATTCAAATTTCGAAGAGTTTATTTCGGTCCCTGTTACTTCATCATAATTCTTTTCTAACTTTAAACTCCCGTCGGATCTGTATGATTTTTGAGAATGCTTTTGTCCGTTCTTATAATAAGATTCCTCTTTCAAGGTTCCGTCTTTGTAATAAATTTTTGTTACGCCATTGTCTCTTCCGTTTTCAAAATTTTTTATTCCGAGCACTTTTCCGTCTTCAAAATAAAATTTAGAAGTTCCGTGTGTAACCCCGTCTTTGTATGACCATTCTCCTTTTACGGAGCCGCTTTTATAATAAGTGGTGGTAATTCCCTCACGTTTTCCATCTTTCAATTTTTCATCTATCTGGATTACCCCAGTTTGATAATAGGCTTTCGCGTGTCCGTTCCTTACACCGTTTTCGTAATTTACTTCAGCTTTTAACTCGCCGTTCTCGTAATAATATTTAGTCAAACCGTGCTGTACGTTGCCTGCAAAATTTAATTCCATTTTTAAGTTTCCGTTGGAATAAAAAATTTGCGTAAGACCTTCTTTCTTGTTGTCCTTATAATTTACAACCTGAAGAAGTTTTCCGTCCTCGGCAAACATTTTTGCGGGACCTTCAATCTTACCGTCGGAATAGAATTTTTCGGTTCTTTCTTTTCCGCTTTGATAGTAAGTGGTAAACTTTCCGTTTTTTACACCGTCAATAACTTCCATCTTTTTCCCCTTAATAAACTATCTAATTATCGAAGATTTTATTTGATTTTTTACTTTTTATTTCTTCTATTTTAATAGAAAGTATTCTCTGGAATTTATTATGAAATTTTTTCTCTTCATTGTTATTACTTTGCAAGTTTTTTTAAGTCAAATTTCTCCTGGGGAACCGGGAAAAGAAGAAGTATTAATTGATAGTTCCGGTGGAACGGAGATACTTTTAGACACAGAAAGTTTGGAATTAAACGGGAATGAAGTTGTTGTATGGGTTACAAAGCGGTTTGCCGAACCGCGCCAGGTAAAATTTTTAGATAAAAAGATTAAAGCAAAAAAAACTTTTTATATGATGAACTTAGCGATAAAGCGTTACAGTATTATCGCAATAAAATATTTTGATTCCGGGAATAAAGAAGTACGCAGTTTTTCCTACATCAGGAAGAGTGATATTCCGGAATATAACTACAACTTCCCTATCTACGAAAATTCTATAGAAGCAAAAGTTGCTGAAGGAATAAAAAATCTGGTTTTGGAGAAGTGAATTAAAAATTATTCCTGTAATCCGCAGAATGGACATTTTCACACATGCTCTAAACCTACTCATCGCCCGTCATACTATTGGTACTATCACTCAGACGATCTTCGATGAATTTTCTCCCTCCGAGATAGCGCATCTGTCTTAGAACATTATTTCGCCTATAAATAATATAACCAGATAAATTTTTCGCCGAATATCTTTCAGGATTTGGAAGTATTGCCGCAAGAACGGCCGCTTCGTAATTATTTAAATCGCCCGCATTTTTATTGTAAAAATATTGCGCTGCCGCTTCGGCGCCGTAAATGTCTTCACCAAATTGCGCTATGTTCAGGTAAACTTCCAAAATTCTTTTCTTATCCCAAACCAATTCTATCATCAAAGTAAAATATGCTTCCAAACCTTTACGAATGAAATTTTGTCCGCCCCATAAAAACAAATTTTTTGCTACTTGTTGAGTAATTGTGCTCGCTCCCCGAACTCTTTTATCTCTTTCTTCAATAGCTTTCTGAATCTGCTCGACGTCGAACCCGAAGTGATCGAAAAATTTTTGGTCCTCCGACGCAATTACGGAAAGTTTTATATTATCCGAAATTTCATCAATAGATTTCCACTGATAGCTTGCTTCGGATGAAAGAAAGTTTTCCGGGAATTGATACGATTTTAAATTGATAAATGAACTTGCCGCGGGATTTACCCAACGGAAAATAACCAATAAAATTATTGATAAAAAGAAGAAGAAAACTACGGAGCTTATAAATAATTTTATTAAACTTTTCAATTCCGGTTCCTATTTAACAGTTAGATATTGTACGCTGAAATAATTTTTATCATCCGTCCAGACTTTGTTCACTTCAAAATTGTCAGATGCAAGATGGGCAAAATCTTCCAAAGTATATTTGTGAGAATATTCCGTAATTATGCATTCGTCTTTTTTTAAATCAATGATGTTTCCGTTAGAAGAAACAGCCTGGTCTTTTAAACTCAGCAAACACATTTCTATTCTACTTTCTTCCTCATTAAAAACCGCTTTGTGTTCAAAATTTTCTAAGCTAAAATTAAAACCGAAATTGTTATTCAGATTATTCAGCATATTCAGATTGAACTCGGCCGTAACCCCTTCTTTATCGTTGTAAGCGGCTTCCAGAATTTTAACATCTTTTTTCAAATCTACCCCGACTATCAATCCTCCGTTTTTTCCGCAAATTGCCGCTACCTTTCCTAAAAAATCCTTTGCATTACCTCGTGTAAAATTACCGATTGTCGATCCCGGGAAATAAGCTATTTTTTTGGTTATTGTTTTATCTATCACAGGAAGTTCAATAGATTCGGTATAATCCGCAGCGAGCGGAACTATATTCAGATCCGGAAATTCCTTCCTCAATTTATCCGCGGTTTTAAGAAGATGGTCTTCCGAAATATCGATCGGGATGTAAGCACCTAACCGGTTCAACTTCGATAAAACGAGCCGCGTTTTTAAACTGCTGCCGCTGCCGAATTCTATGAACAAAGTTTGCTCATCAAACAGCGAAGCAATTTCATCAATGTTTTCTTCCATAATCTTGAGCTCTGTTCTCGTCGGATAATATTCTTCGAGATCGCAAATCTTATCGAAAAGCGCCGAACCTTTTTCATCATAAAAAAACTTTGGGAATAATCTTTTCGGTTCCTGAGATAATCCGTTTGTAATTTCTTTGTACAGTTTGGTTGTGTTTCCGTTTTTCAGCATAATTATCCTCTATAAATCTTTAGCCAATCGTATTCCTGAAAATTGCCATCTCGACGTAGGATAGAAAAAATTCCGGTATTTATTTCGTATATGAGTTTTTGATGTTGCACAGGAACCGCCGCGTAGAACCATTTGTCCCGACATAAATTTACCGTTGTATTCTCCGATTGCACCTGGAGGAATTTTATATCCGGGATAAGGCAAATAAGCGCTTCCGGTCCATTCCCAAACATCGCCGAACATTTGCAAAAGATTTGTATCTCCGTCTGCCGGCTTCAAAGGGATTGGATGATAATTTTCGTTTTCCACAAAATTACCTCTCAATGGTAAATTCCGCGAGGCAAATTCCCATTCAAATTCAGTCGCCAGGCGCGCTTGTTTCCATCGCGCAAAAGCGTCAGCTTCATAAAAACTTATATGAGTTACCGGTTCGTTCGGGTTTACTTTTCTAAAACCGGTGAGTGTAAAATTCCACCAATCGTTGTCAATTTTTTCCCAATACAAAGGCGCATTCCATCCTTCCCGCTCAACCGCTGCAATGCCGTCAGAAAGCCACAATTCCGCCCTGCCGTAACCTCCGTTTTCAATAAATTCAATGTATTCTTTATTTGTAACTAATCGGTTCGCAATTTTAAAGGATGAATTAATTGTTTATGACGCGGCAGTTCGTTATCGAAGAAAAAGCCCTTTCCGTTATGGCCAATCTCCGCAATAGTTTCGTCGAATTCTATCCATCCTTGAGCCGAAATATCATTCGACAGAAATGTTTCCTTAATTTTATAAACCGGACGGAGCGGATTGATAGCAAGCACGTTTTTGATATCAGTAAGCAGTAACTCCTGATGCTGCTGTTCGTGATTGAATCCGATTTCCATAACTACATTGATTTTACCGAGATTTTTATCGTCCGCGTTCTCTAAAAAATTTATAATATGATCATCAACATATTTTCTGTATTGATAAACTTCCTTTACCGTAGGTCTGGAGAGCGCGCCGCGTAAATTCCGCGTCCACCGATCGCCTGCCTGAACATAATAAGAATTAAAAAGATAAGCGTACATCGGGTGTTTCGGCTGATAGTCCGGCACAAATTCTTTCAGAACGAAAGTTTCAAAGAACCAGCTGACGTGAGCCAGATTCCATCTAACTGGGCTCGCGTCCGGCATCGATTGAATTACATAATCCTCCGTCTCAAGCGGCTCGCAAAGTTTTTCTGTAAAAGCGCGTATCTCTTTATATCTATAATTTAAAAATTCTTTTTTTTCTGTTTTATTCAGATGTAGATTTTGAACGGATATAAGATTTTCATCTATATAATTCATTTGCCCTCTATATTTTGATAGGAAAATATTAAAATAATCCTATTTGTTTTTTATTAATATAATTATTCAAACTAATTCTAAAAACATTTTTTTTAGATGATCAATATCCTGAAATCAAAAAAAATTTCTGCCTGCTAATTTCCTAATTCTAATTTTTATCTATTCACTAATCACGATTTATATGTTTCACAAAGTTCCAGACAATAAATTCTGCCCGCTGACTTCTGTCTTCTGTACTCTGCCCACGTAAGGGCAATCCCTTCCCTACTCAATTTCTAGCTCAATGATCGTCACTCTCCGATTCGTAATCCTTTTGGGACCAAAACCTTTTCGCTTAAATCAAAAAACAACTGAACTAAAATTGCCAACGCCGCCGCGGGAATTGCGCCCTGAAGAATTAACGACATATCATCCAGTCGTATACCGGTCAATATCGGCTGTCCGTATCCGCCAGCCCCGATCAAAGCGCCGAGTGTTGCAGTGCCGACATTTATAACTGCCGACGTTTTCACACCGCTTAATACCGAACGGGAAATTAATGGAAGTTCAATCTTTCTCAGAATTGCGCTCTTGGTTAATCCGAGGACTTCCGCAGATTCCCGAATTTGCGGCGATATCTGTTGAAGCCCGGAATGCGTATTCCTTACGATTGGCAGCAAGCTGTAAAGGAATAAGGCAACAATCGCGGGCTTTGCGCCAATTCCGAAAAACGGAATCATAAAAACAAGCAGCGCGAGGGAAGGAATTGTTTGTATAACGCCGACTATTCCTAATATAAAATTTCCCGCCGATGAAAGTTTGTACGCAACAATTCCGAGCGGAATTGAAATAAGTATGGCGGCGAATAGAGAAATTCCTACAAGGAAAAGATGATCGATACTATTTTTGACAAATCGATCGTAAACAGATTCCTCATCATATCTGATATCAAAATTAAATTTATCTCGAATAAATTCGGCTGCCGCTGCCGACTCGGATTTTTTATCGATTCTTACAAGCGAGTTCAGTTTTGTAATCTCTTCCTCGGATAACGCATTTTCTAATTGTAAAATTCTCTCCACCGCTTCGCTGTTATTTTTTTTCAACTCTTTTCTAAAAAGAAAGACCGCTTTATATTCTGTAAAATGGTTTAAATCATCTTCTAGAATTTTTAAATCGTAATAATCTATTTCCGCGTCGGTTGAATAAAGATCGACCACATCAATAGCGCCTGACTCGAGACCTTGATATGCCAAATCATGATCAATGCCGCGAACATTTTTTTGTGGAAGGTTGTATGCCTTCCGCAAACTTGGATAACCGTCTCCCCTATCCATAAACTCATTTGTAAAGCCGAGCTTAAGCTGCGGATAATTCTTTAAATCGCTTATTTTTTCCAAACCTAATTCAGAGGCTCTCTTCTTTTTCATTCCGAGCGCGTAAGTATTATTGAAACCTAACGGTTCGCTTATTCCGATTCCATATTTGTCAAGAATTTTAGAGAGGCTTTCGTCGGCTGAAACATTTTCTCCTGCCAATATTTCTTTTACGATCGTTCCCGTGTACTCGGGATAAATATCAACATCGCCTTTAAGCAGCGCGTTCCATAAAACTCTTGTGCCGCCAACTTGGTCTTTATGAACCGCGAGCACTTTATCCCGGTTTGCCAGCTGAAGAGCAATCTCACCGAGGATAACCGATTCGGTAAATTTTTTGGAACCGATTACGATAACATTTTTCTTTTCCGTTGAACAGGAAGAAAAAATAAGCAATCCCACAAATGTGAAGAAAATTTTATTCATCAATTTGAAGCTCTGCTCTTTGTGCTTTTACAAATTTAGTAACAAACGCGGTTTTAGGATGATTCAGTAAATCATAGATTCTGCCTTCCTGTTCTACTTCGCCGTCTTTCATCAAAATAATATTATCTCCCAAATAAGCAGCTTCGTTTAAATCGTGTGTAACCATCACAACGGTTATTTTTAGTTCATTAAAAATTTCTTTTAAGTCATTTTGCAGATCGTAGCGGATCAGCGGATCGAGAGCGCCGAGCGGTTCATCTAACAATAATATTTTAGGATCGAGCATAAGCGCGCGCATCAGGCTAATTCTCTGTTTTTGTCCGCCGGAAAGCTGAAGAGGATATTTTGCCAGTCCTTCTTGCGGAAATTTAGTCAGTTCCGAAAGTTCTGATACTTTTTTTTCTATCCGGTTTTTATCCCACTTAAAAAAATTTGCCATCACCGCTACATTCTGAAAAGCGGTTAAATGCGGAAAAAGTCCGCCGTCCTGAATTACGTATCCGATCTTTCTGCGGATGTTCAAAATATTTGCGGGGCTGACAACTTCATCTTTAATTTGCACTGAACCGGAATCCGGTTTGATAAGAAATGTAATAAGTCTTATTAATGTAGATTTACCGCAACCGCTCGGCCCAATAATTACGGACGTTTTGAAACCGGGAAATTCCAGGTTTATATTTTGTACAGCGTTGGTTCCGTTAAATGTTTTAGAGATGTTTTTAAGTAAAATCATAAAAAATAATTTTTCTTAATATAATAGATTTGATTACTCTTTCAAATTACATTATTTTCCAATCAATATTTCGGAATCAATTACTCTAAGGTATTTTAATGGATCATTTCGGATTCTGGTCTCTATTCCCGCCATTGATAGCTATCGTCCTTGCAATAAAAACTCGTCAGGTATTTATCTCCCTTCTGTTCGGGATATGGCTTGGCTGGATTATTTTGGACGGTGGAAATTTTCTAACCGGAACGATCTCTACAATACAGGCGCTTGTTGATGTGTTCAAAGACAGCGGCAATACACGGACAATAATGTTCAGCAGCCTTGTAGGCGCGCTCATCGCTTTCATTCAGCATTCGGGCGGAGTGGAAGGATTTGTAAATTTAATTAACCGGCTTCTTTCATTTTTGGAAAGAAAAAATATCGGGAAAAGCCGGGTTACCGTGCAGCTCTTGGCCTGGATGACTGGAACAGCGATTTTTGTGGAATCGAGCATAAACGCGTTAACTGTCGGATCGGTTTTCAGACCGGTCTTCGATAAACAGAATATCCCCCGCGAAAAATTGGCTTACATAGCCGATTCAATTTCGGCTCCTACCTGCATTTTAATTCCCCTAAATGCCTGGGGCGCTTATATTATGGGATTGATCGCCGCGCAGGGATTCGCAAATCCTTTTTATGTGATGGTCCGGGCGTTTCCGTTTAATTTTTATCCGATGCTCGCGATGATTCTGGTTGTTACAATTATCATCACTCAAAAAGATTTTGGTCCGATGAAGAAAGCGGAAAAGCGCGCGAAGGAAACCGGAAAAGTTTTGAGGGACGGAGCTGTTCCGATGATTTCTACCGAAGTCGCTTCGATGGAAATGAAAAAAGGAGTAACTCCTAAAGCAAAAAATATGATCGTTCCGATTGCCGTAATGGTAGCTATGATGCCCGTTATGCTTGTATTTACCGGATGGAGTAATGTTGAAAATATAGGGCAGTATGTTTGGTACGAAAAAATATTTTACGCGGTCGGTCAAGGTTCCGGCTCTACGTCAGTTTTGTATTCGGTATTAATTGCTATTATAACAGGCACAATCCTTTATACTTCCCAAAAAATCTTTTCTTTTAAGGAAGTAATGGATTTAATTTTTAAAGGAATAGGCGGCTTAATACCGTTGGCTCTATTAATGATGCTCGCATTTGCAATCGGTACGGTCTGCAACAATTTGGGAACCGGCGCTTATATAGCGGAAGTTTCTGAAGTTTGGCTTTCGCCGAATTACGTTCCCGTTATAGTTTTTCTTGCAGCCTCTCTTATTGCATTTTCAACCGGAACGTCCTGGGGAACATTTGCTATTATGATGGCGATCGGAATTCCTATGGCTCAGGCATTAGATGCGAATGTTTATCTTACAATTGCGGCTGCGTTGGGCGGCGGAGTTTTCGGAGATCACTCATCGCCTATTTCCGATACAACAATTATTTCATCAATGGCTTCGGCAAGCGATCATATCGATCATGTAAAAACGCAGCTCCCTTACGCTCTGCTTGCCGGAAGCATAGCTGCAATCCTGTATCTTATATTGGGATTTTTGATGCACTGAAAATAGCCGTGAGTAGTTAGCTGAAATTAATTTAAACCTATTCTAAGCTTTGTAAAATGCAAAAAACAAAGGTCAGAGGTCAGATCCGCAGCGGCGGACATAAGTTAGAATATTTTGAAACAAAAGCTGCCATCCCGAATGAATAAAATGATCATTGAAGATGAATCGCGGACTTATTCCATCGTTCATCCTGATCGTAGCAATCCTTCCGTTAACTTCTACATAACTAATTTAATGTTATCTATTTTTTCAGCCGGAGAAATAATTGCGGGAATATTGTTTGTTTCCTGCTTTAATATTTTACCTGACGGAGACAAAATTAATTCGTAATTATTAACTTCGCTCCCTGTTTCATTAAAAAGATAAATCTTATTAGATTCCTGCGTAGAAATTACTTTAATAAGAAATTTTTCTTTCCTGTTTATGTAGGTATCGGTTACTGCTTTATTTTGTAAATCCGGCGATGCGGCGGCTAATTTATAATTTTCCGGTGCCGTCTCTTTTTTGTGCTCAATCCTTATGAAATCTATAACTTTCCTCTTATTCACAAGATTGGTTAAAGAATATAGTTTTTCCGGTGTGCTGGTCTCTCCGCTTTCTACATCATTTTTTAAAGCTCTGCAATTTTCTAGCTGATCCTTGAATTCATTCTTATTCCGCTCAATATAATCAGCCTTTTCGGATTCCAACTCATCCGGATAAAATATAAAACTAAAAATATCTGCTTCTGTTATTTTCACTTTTTGCTGCCCTCTCCATTCTTGATTCTACTCTACTCGTAGTCCAAAAATTCACGTTTTTGAAATTATTTTTCTAAATTTTCTAAAATTCTTTTTGTAAAAAATTTATATAAATAGTTCATAATTCCATGATATTCCTGGTAAAACTTTTCCTGACTCAAATCTTCAATATAATCCGATAGATAATTATATAAACTATTGTTAGCTCCGCCGTTTTTTAAATCGTGCGAAATGGTTTCCAACGCTTTATAAATCGCATTAGCTTCCTTGTTGGTTAATTTATTTTGGGATACATAGCTGTTGTCTATCTTTATTTTTAAGTCGCCTAAACTTTTTGTAACTACTTCGTTTACCAGAAATTCATTCAAATAATTACTGCCCGGATCTACAGAAAAATTATTATGATTCAATAATTTGATCTTTTTTATAAGAAGATTTAGCGGAATCGCCGGAATGTAATCAGTCTCATCCTCAATATAATTAAGAATTTTTGTAAATAATGAATATTGTTTTTCCAGAAAAAGACTATACGGAAGAGCATTAAATTCTTCGTCAGGAATAATTTTACCGTCTAAATCATTCTTATCATATGTAACAAAAATTTTTCCCATATAATTCACTTTTTTAAGGTCGGAACTAATTATACAGGTAGTTAATGTTTTATGGATTTTATTGAAGAAAGGATCGTTCTGTTTAATCAGTTCCGTAAGCGTTTGTTCTACTCTGCTCCAGACAATTTTGTAAAGGAAAAATTCTGCGTCGGATGCTTTTTCAATTTTTTTACTCCAATTTTGGAGTGACATTGCAAGAGTAATTTGTCCGGTAGAAACTGATTCAATAAATAATGGTGCAACAGAGTCAATCGCAATGTCTTCAATTTTTTCTACACCAACCATCGGGAATTTATAGCCGCGCTTTAATTGATAACGGATGTGATTTAGCGCAATACTATATGATATATCTATTAGTATTTTTAAATCATCATAAGAAAAATCGTCTTTTTCAACTTTTTTGATAATAGGTAAAATTTGTTTTTTGTTCATTAGGATACGATTTTTTTTCAAAACAAGATGATTTTTTACATACTCTTTATAATATAATCGGAACTTAGTAATAAAATGTTAAAATGAAAAACGTAAATTTTCGCTTTCATCTAAAAATATTTGATTTTTTCTGTTTCTTAGGATATTTGATTTTAAGTCTGGTAAGCCTATTTTTAATAACTTATTTTAGATAGCAGAAAATTATCCACTTTAATTTTTCATTGCTTACTTATCACTGTTTCAAAATACTCATCGTGCGTTATAAATTCTTTCCCGTTCCAATATCTTATCTGGTCTTTCAATATATTGGCGTATTCGGGCGTATCGGTTAAAGGAGAATTAAGTATTCCTTTAACTACGAGAGAATCGCGGAGCGTCCTAAAATCATCAGCCACTATAATGTTGGGATTGGAAAAATCTTTTTCGAATATAACCACAAACCCTTCACCTCTATAAATATTTTTTCTATCCTCATCCAAGTAAACCCCAACTTTTTCATCATTAAATATCGTTGGAGGGTACGGAGAATTGTATCTATAATTCTTTGCCATGTTATAATCCGACTTTGGCAAAAGTATATAATGATCGAAATCGGCTGTTTTTAATCCCAAGAATCTGTAATTTTCTGTTGTAGGAGCAGTTCCTTTCAATTTATCATATTCTATGGAAAATAAAACGCATCTTTCAAAACCATTGGAAATTGCCGAGGCAACTAATTCAACTTTTCCATCGTCATCAATGTCTTTTAAAAAACCGCCTCGGGATCCGCCCGGGTGCCAGAATACATCGTCAATTTGTTCACCTTTACCATTTAATTTCACAAAGGGAGTCGGATAAAAATTAATATGCTGTCCGGCCAACAAAATTTCAGGGCTGGAATCCTTTTGATAAATATCGATTATTTTTCCCAGCGAATAGATCGATGAAAATTTTTCAATTCGCGTCTCAACATTATCTCTAAAATAATAATACCACAGTTCTTTTCCGTCGCTGTCATAACAGCTTATCCCGCCTGTTGAATCGGCTCTATTCATTTCAGAGGTTATCAAGAGCTCGTACATTTCGTCATCATCTACGTTAACAAAGCGCGCCTTTGTTCTTTTTATTGGATCCTCAGATAAATAATAAATCGGTTCAGTATAAATTTCTTTTTTCCATAATAGATTTCCGGCTTCGTTCTTTACCAGAATATTAGAAGGTTGGAATTCGAGAATAGCGGGATTGTCATCGAACTGCCAAAATAAAAAATAACCTACTATAAATAATGAAAGTACGATTACGGCAAGCGCCATCTTGTTGCTTGTTATCTTTTTATAAATCCAGACAGCATTATTTTCTTTTTTGATTTTTAAGATATTTCGTCTGTCGAGAACATCTTCCAATGACTCTATTCCTGCTAAAGAAAGATTCCTTTTCGGATAGTTTTTCTTCAACTCATTCAATTTTTCTATAGCGTAACTCTCGTCTTCTTTTGGAACTAAAAATCTTTTAATTTTAGAATAAAAAACAACTTCGGTTTTATTTTGAATAATTTCTTTTCCGAGCATTTTTGTATTTCCGCTTTTATCCAAACTTCCCGTCGCGGAAATATCCGGCAGAGGCAGAACTAAATATCTTGAATTATAAAATTTCAATATCTCCTTTAAAAAGGCGATCGCGAGAACAACTCCGAGGGAATTGCCTTCGTAATAACCGAAACGTTTTTGAAATTTTATTATTACTTCGTGGCGTTCCTTAATTTTTTTTATATATCGTCTAGAACTCTTACAGGCAATCTGCCAGGAATTATTTATCTGCTTTTCCAGTCTCTCGTCAATCGACAAATGAGTCGGTACAAGAACAAATTCATCGTCCAATAAATCGGCACGTTGTTTAATTGTAATTTCGATAAATTCTAATCCGCCGATGGCTTTGCCGTCTAAATAAACATTTTCCAAAACCGGAAAAGATAATCCGCCGTTGTAAGATTCTGAATGCACAATTCCATTCAGAGCATCTTTTAATTCAATCAATTTTCTATTTAATGATGAAAGACTTTCTGCTAATTCTTGGCTGTGTAAATTTCTTGATACTCTTTCACCTATCGTAATAATTGTTTCGGTAATGCTAATTGGAATGCCTTGGATCTCAAAACTTTTAAGTAATCTTTTATAATCCGGTAAAAATTCTTTTAAATAAACATCAATCAATGATTCATTTTCTGAATCTAAAATATTTTGAAAATAAATGGAAAGATGATAAAGCAAAAGACGCGGAGTATTGTGCGAGGAGAATAAAATAAATATTTTTTCGCGTTCAGACTCGATTTCGAAGATGTTCATTATCCGTCTGATTTTTTGAGGAAATTGTATGCGTTTATAACACAACGAATTTAATTTACGTCAAAAGAAATTCTAATTCAAGGTTTGTTTAAACAGAACAAGACTTGAGTTGTGATACGAAAAAGATATTAATTTGGTTTAATGTATGGTAAAAATCTATTGTACAGATTTTCTGCATGGGCCGCGGCAGTAAGGATTAAAAACTAATATTTAAACATTCCCCTCTCCTTTACAAAGAGAGGGGTTAATGTAAGACAGAACAAATTATAAACTAACTTTATTAACGTTTTCTATTCCACTTTTTATTGTTCACTATTTTAGAAGCAGCATTTTTTTTACCGAAACATTGCTTCCGCTTTGCAGTTTGTAAACATACATTCCGCTTGCTAAATCGCCGGCATTAAAATTTACCGAATAATTTTGTCCGGGTTCGGCTATTCCTTCAAATAATAAAGCAACTTCCTGACCAATAGCATTATATACACGCAGAGTAGTAAAGTTCATCTGCTTTACATTGAATTTGATTGTCGTTTCCGGGTTAAATGGATTGGGATAATTCTGGGATAGGTTAAAATCCGCAACTATATTTTCTCTTGTAAGAACCCCGACCGGATCCGATATATTTTCGAAATATGAAAAATTACCGTCATATTCACCAATTACAGCATCGAGTAATCCATCGCCATTTAAATCCGCAAATGCCGGATGAGCGCTTTGTTTTACTTTCAGATTTCCAATTAGCTCATCATTTTGAATGAAAACTGGTTCGCTTTTAGATCCACTATTTTCATAGCAAAATAAATCACCCCAGGAATCTCCAACAATTAAATCTAAATCGCCGTCATAGTCTATATCCTCAAAAGAAGGTCTGCAACTTCGCGGGAATTCAATACCGCCGAACAATTCTGTACTCAAAGTGAAATTGTTTTCACCGTCGTTGATATAGAATTTAGTATCATTTTTATCGTCCCCTCCGACCAATATATCAAAATCGCCGTCGCTGTCAATATCGGCTGCCGCGGGAGCGCTTCCATAATTAACCTGAATACCGCTAAAAATCACTTCGTCCACCGGAAATGTTTCACCGTTATTTCTATACAAATAAATTTTCCCATTTATCTGCCCTATAAGAATATCAAGATCGCCATCTTCGTCAAAATCTATAAAGGATGGGGTTGAACCATTTCCCACAACAATTTTGGTAAAAGGAGTATTCTTCTTTTCAAAAACCGGATGAAAAGAATCTCCGATATTTTCAAAATAATTGAATCCATCTGAATAGGAACCGGATAATAAATCGTAATCACCATCATTGTCATAATCGCAAAATGATGGGGTTGAGCGTTGCTTTACTTTTAAAATTTTAAAATAATTGGAGTTAACTTGAAAACTAGGAGAAAAACTATCGCCTATATTTTCATAAAAATAAATATCACCGCCAGCGGTTCCGTAAATTAAATCGAAATCGGCGTCGCCGTCCAGATCACAGAAATCAGGATTTTTCCAATAATTATTTGTTTCCACTCCGTTAAACAAAGAATTATTTCTTGTCCAAACCGGCGCTTCAACGTTTCCCGTATTTTCATAAAAATATAAAACGGCACCGTCTCTTCCCTGCAGCATATCAAGATCGCCATCTGAATCGATATCTTCCAATGAAGGATAAGAATTGTATCCTACATCGGGGATATTATTAACAAATGAGTTATCCAATTCAAATGTTATCGTTCCTTCTTCAGTTTTATTCCTAAAAGCCAATGTTACTCCGGATTCCGGACCTGTACCGTAAAAGGTTTCTCCGGCACCGATAAGCAGATCGGGGTCGCCGTCATTGTCCAAATCAGCAAATTCCGGTTTTGCATCTGTACCTATCTGAGCATTTACACTATCAAAAACAGAAATATATTTTTCGTAATTCGGATTATATTTATCCCCTGTATTTTCATAAAATATAATTCCATTATATCCTCCAATTACAAGATCGAGATCTTCGTCGAGATCTAAATCAACAAAACAAGGATAAGTTGAATTAACCTTAATATCGGAATCGGGATAAATTTGATTAATAAATGAATTATCTTTTTCAAATTTTGCAGATTCTGAAGAGCCAACATTCTGATAGTATACTGCTTTATCGCTAAGACTTCCAAGCATTAAATCATAATCTCCGTCGCCATCGATATCCCCGAAAGCGGGAGCTGAAAAAGAACGGACTAAAACTCCTGATGGTGCAAATACTGAATCGATTTTTACCCAGTTTTGCGCAAATGAAACGTTAAATAATAATAGGACAATAAGCAGTACATATCTAAGCATAAAAATTTCTCCTGAAAATAGAATATTAGAAATTAAGTAATTGTAAATTCGGTTAATTTAAAATCCTCCCCTTAATAACGGGGAGGATTTGGTAGGGATTCATAAATTTTATTTTAGCATTACCATTTTGTTTATCTTCACAAAATCTCCTGCTTCCAATCTGTAAAGATAAATTCCGCTCGGAACAATATTGCCGAAACTATCTTGTCCGTTCCAGCTTTTTGTGAATACACCCGACTGATAATCTTCATTATCAACAAGAGTTATTACTCTTTGTCCAAGCAGATTAAATATCTCCAGCTTAACTTTCTGCGCTTGGGGCAGCGCAAACTTTATCGTAGTTGAAGGATTGAATGGATTTGGGATAATTCGGATAAAGATCAAATTCCTTCGGCAATGCGACCTTCTCTTTTTCTTCATCAACCGGAAGAACGATATCCGTCTGTATATCATCCACATAAACCACGCCGTTAACTGCGCTTCCGGAAGTTTGTTTAATAACTATACTATGAAATTGGATATCACCGGTTAGATTTATTTCCTCGGTTGGAATTGTAATCAACTTCCAGCCGGAGAAATCGATATTTCCCGCATTTACGGCAGCATCGGAATTTTGTGCGTCATAAAAATGAAATTCCAGTACATTTCCACTCAGATCGCCAAAAAACCAAATGCCGAAAGTAGAGCCGTTCCCGATATCAATTCCATTTTCATTTTTAAATTGCGCAACTCCTTCTTCGCCAGTAAAATAATAGGCAAGCCTTCCGCTATATTTTCCGCTGATGGATTTGCTGTAAGTTCTGTTGAAAGATGTTTTATTAGAATCAGTGCCCGAAGATAATTCTCCTTTTGCAACCCAACCTTCTACAGTTTCAAAATCATCAAGAATATTTCCGGATACATAAGTTTCCACCGAAGTCTTGAATTCTATTCTTGTAGAATCTTCAAACGGAAGTCCGTCAGAATCTAAAAGTCCCTGCCTAATAAAAATTGAATACTCAGAATTACCCGCCAATGGTTCATCCGGGGAGAGGCTTATAAATCCAATTCCTTCATCGGTAAAATATCTGAAATCGGATTTAACTTCATTTCCGTCCGAATCTGAAAATAATACATTCTCACCAATTGTGGATCTGTTCAAACTGTTGTCAAATTGCAGCTCCACTTGCAGGAGAGGGCTTAAATTTTCTCCTCCATTTTCCGGATAAGACTTAACAATGTTTAGGCGATTTCTGTTCTTTGTAGTAAAACTGAACGAATAAGTTTCCGTCAACTGAACTCCGAACTTGCTCACCGCGTCTGTGGAAATTGCAACATCATATTCGGTCGCTTTCTCATAAGGAGAAATCGGAGTAAAGATCATCGTACGGTTTTCGTTTTCCCATTTGAAAACGCCATCAGTTTCCGGAGAAATTGTGAAGGCCGTTTCGGTTTTTGAAGGATCCATAAATCTGCTGAATGTAACTTTGATTGCGGCATTGGCCAAAACACTGTCAGTCGGTTCTATGTCAGGTTCGTGAGAAACCACAACCGGAGGAATCGATTCGTCGTAATACAAAAATTTATCGGCAAAGGAAGATTTATTTGCTGCTACGGTTACGGTAGCAGAATCTTTGTAGAATTCCTCAGCTTCAAAAATCAATTTATATTCACCCGGCTGCAAGCTGTCGAACATATAAAATCCATTATTGTGTTCATCACCATAATAAACAACGCTATCCGGAAATAGGGTAACTTTTATATTGTCAATTGGTTTTTTATCGTCGTTAGTTCCGGGAATCGCGTAATATTCAAATTTCTTTTCCGGGTTGCGTACAATTCCTGCGATAGTGCCGGTGGTAAAATTACCGGTGTCAAAAAAATCGGCAAACGATCTTGCCAGCGCCCAGCTTTCGTGCTCTCGGTATTCTATATTTCTCAAACGGAAGGATTCCGCAAGATAATCGTGGAACGAACCTTCGGATAAAACACCTGGCATAGTTAAAGGTCTAAGTACTCCTAATCCGGAAGTTCCCCACGGATAAAAATCCCAATCTCCTCTAACATTTTCCCAATTGTAATTCCAAACTCCGCGGTTTGTCTCTAGAAATTTTTTGAACAAAATTCCCGCCATCTCTTTTGCTGCAGGATAAACCGGACCATTATCGTAACCTCTAAAAAGCATTAAAGGGTAATTAACTTGTCCGTTTAAAGCGTTGCTGTGTATAGACTGGAAGTAGTCGACGTTATTCGAGTTTGCGATAGCGGCGCGCGCTGAAAGTGAAATATCCGAAGCATCGGTATTGCTCGTGCGCGTTAAAATAACTTCGGCGCCGTAATCTTCCAGAATATCTTTAAGGTAAGTAGCTTTAGTAAAATTTCCTTCGGATTCCCAAAAACCGGTTTCAGGAATAAACCTGTCATTCGCCGGATCGTGGCCGCCATGTCCGGCATCCACACAGATTTTAACGCCCGAAAAATCCTGTGAAAACAAAGCCGAAGAAATGAATAAAGTAAGTATAAATATGTAAAAATTTTTCATTCTTAAATCCCGTTAATCAATTTTTAAATCCATTAAAAAAATTTGTCCGTCAATTGTATTGAAAGCGACACGATTATTCCTCCAAACCGGATACATTTCTATTTCATCATCCGAATCCGTTAATTGGAATTCTTTTCCGGATTCGAGCGAGTAAGCATAGATTTCTGATTTCGTAAATCTTTGTCCGTCATCGTAATCTTTCATATAGACAATAAATTTTCCATCGTCGGACCATTGCGGCGCGTCAGCATAGCCGATTTCACTTAAAATATTTCCGCTCAAATCCGAAACGAAGGTTCCTCTTCCAACAAAATTAAAAAGCAATTTAGAATAATCCGGAGATACTGAAGCCCAGATATAATTGCCTTCGCCGAAAGGGGCTAGTATTTTCTTCTCACCGTCAACTATAAGCGCAATCTTCTGATCTTCGATAAACGCAGATACTTCCTTAGCTGAAGCCTTTTTATTCAAGCTGTTTTCAACTTCAACGGATTTTAAATTTTTGTCTTCCAAAAAAACCGCTTTATTGTTTACAACATTAGCGGTGGAAAGATGTCGGCTTTTTCCTTTAAGCGTTTTCTTTTCTTTTGTTTTAAGATTTTGCAGTATTAAAGATGAATATTTTTTAAGACCTTCAAATTCATCACCTTTAAAAACCACTGATGTACCGTCGCTTGTAAATTTCGCCTCGTATCCGGCTCCGTTAATATCGTTTAATTTTTCAATGGAATTTTCACTTAGATTGTAAATCCACAAACCGGAATAATTATCCGAAGTAAGAAGAAGCTTATTTCCATCCGGACTAAATTGAGGATAATAAAACTCCATATTTTCATCTGTTATTCTTTCAACTTTTTCAACACTTACATTTTGCGCAGCTAAAAAACTGAAAGAGATCAAAAAAAGTAAAACCAATTTTCGCATCAATTTCTCCTATTCATATTTTATTTTTGCAATTTTAATAAATCCGTCCAAGGTATTATAGGCAATCATATTGCCGTCGTCGGACCAAACCGGATTCATTTCGATAACATCCTTTGTTGCCGTGATATTAAAACTTTCTCCTGTCTTTATAGAGTAAACATAAATGTCCGAAGCAGTAACACGATGTCCGTCGTCTTCATCAATCATGTACACTATAAAACTTCCATCCGGCGACCATTTAGCCGCTCTGAAATCACCTAGAGTTTCAACTGCTCCGGATGAATCGGCAATCACAGCTCCTTTACCAATGGTGTAGAACAAAATTTTATCGTTAACCGGATTTTCTTCCATCCAAATAATATTTTCTTCCGAAGTCACAATATTTTTTTCTTTCCCTTTATAGTATCTTTTTACTCCGGTTGTTTCATAAAAAATTATTTTTGAAGAAATATCGGCAGACTTATCTAATTGTTTGTTCTTGACATCTAGAATCTGAGGCTTATTTTTTTGGATGTAGAATATTTTATTTCCGCTTAAATATTTTAACTGTGTGAATTTATCTCCGGATGTATGTAGAACATTAATTTTACCGGTATTGATATCTTGTTCCACGAGAGAATATTTTTCTTCGCCATTGGAAACAGTGGAGGCCGGTAGCTGATAATAAATTTTTGATCCGTCTTCGGAAAAGACAAAATTATATCCCGTACCGTTTTGAGAAGAGAATTGTTCCATCGAACTATCGTTTAAATTATAATACCAGATGCCGTTAAATCCGGCAGAGGTGAAAAATAATTTTGAGTTATCTGTGGAGAATTTAGGATTAGAGAAATCTCCCATAGACGGTTTTGGAAGGGTAATAGTTTCGGAAACAATTAAGCTGTCGGCATTTTCCCCTGAAACTTCGAAGACTTCAGAGCTATTACAGGATATAAGTAATACTGTTAATAATAAAATCGGGATAAAAAATTTCATTTGAGCCTCAAAAATATTTAAGCTGTAAAGATAAAATTTTCTACCCGATTTTCATAGGCGTAATTATGCCATTTTTCGCCTTCGTATCAATCTTTTTAATTTAGTATAGAGGTAAAATGCAAAACCGATCATTGCTTTTCTGAAAAACCATTTTCTTATTACCATAAACATACCTGCCCTCTTATTTTGTTATAAACGCAATTTACAAAAGAAATCGAAAATGTCAAAAGAGAATTACGAATTACTAAAGTGAAGAAAAATCTGAAGTGGATTGATTCGATCAAACTAATCTTTACTACTCAAAATAATTAAATTCCTCTGTTTCCCGATTCTCAGATTCCCCAATTTCTCCGATATTAGAGGTTTAGCATTTTAAAATTTGTTTTATATCCCTTAAATAAATATCTTATAATTTATATTTTTCTTAATAAAATAAATACGAGGCAACTATGATTTCAGACAAAATGAGAGATGAATTAAACAAACAGATGAATGCCGAATTATTTTCATCCTATCTTTACTTAGCAATGGCCGCGCATTTTGAAAATGAAAATTTGAACGGAATGGCGCATTGGATGGCACAACAATCAGGGGAAGAATACGCTCACGCAATGAAATTTTACGGGTACCTGAATAGCGTTGGCGCAAGGGTAAAACTTCACTCAATAAAAGAGCCGCAGATGGAATGGGAAAGCGCTCAAAAAGTATTTGAAGAAGCTCTCGACCACGAAAAATATATCACGAAAAATATTAATGAACTGGTTAATCTTTCGGTTGATGAGAAAGATCACGCAACGAATATTTTTCTACATTGGTTTGTAACCGAGCAAATTGAAGAGGTCTCTTCCACCGAAGCTATTGTTGATAAATTTAAATTGATCGGCGATAACAAAAACGGTTTGTTTATGCTCGATAGAGAATTAGGCAGAAGACAATAAAAAAAACTTTTGTAATTTTTTATTCTTTTTGTTATATTAGGATTCTGTAAAAATTTAGAAACAGCGGAGTAGATTATGTCGAGAAAATGTCAAGTGACCGGAATAGGACCGAAAAGCGGGCATAGTATTTCCCACGCTCATAATAAAACGAAAAGAAGATTTTTGCCTAACCTTCAGAAAAAGAGAATTTGGGTTAAAGAATTAAATAGATTTGTAACGCTTAAATTATCTGCAAGAGCATTGAGAACTATTGATAAAAACGGAACAGCGGATATCGCAAAGATGATTAATGAGAGGAAAATTAAGGTAAGATAATTCCTTTAACCTGTTTTTTATATAAAAGCCCGGTTTTGCCGGGCTTTTTTTGTAGATATTTATCCTACTGAATTACTATTAATATTTTCATACAACCGATTACCTTCTGCTTCTTACTCTTTTCTTGTTATCAATCCCGCTTCGGGAAGAACTCTTGCTTTTCGAATCAGATGATGAACTTCTTTTGTAACTTCTTGATGAACTTTCCTTCTTCTCGGATTTCGGTTTAGAATAAGATTTTGTTTTTGCACGCGAACTTTTCGCTTTTCTTTCATAAGACTGTGCGGAACTCTTTCTTTCCGGCTTGGAATAACTTTTGACGCTATTCTGCCGGGGAGTTGATGAAGGAGAATAGCTTTGTTTCTTTTCCTGTCTATTATTAAGCTTTCGCGAATCTTCCTTCGTTCCGGACACATTTCTATTATTTGAGTAATTTCTTTCCGAGTTATTTCTTACAGAATTATTAGATTTCCGGGATTTGTCTTCCTTGCCTCTGCTATTTCTACCTTCTAAATAATTCTTGTTTCTATTTTTAGCCTCGCTTTCTTTCCTTATATCGCGGCTGTCATTCCTCTCTTTGCTAACCCGGTTATCTCTATCATTCACTGTTCGTTCAGTATTTCGCGTTCTGCTTTTTACCAATTCATCCATGTCTCTTTGTTCATCACTGCGGTCTTTTCTAATAGCTATCTTATCTGTTCTTAATGAAGTTGACTTAGATCCGCGGGTAATTTTATTCCTGTCAATTTCACGGGCTTTTCTCATAACGTCTTCAGACGGTCTGTAAACTTCCATTCGTTCGGAATCTCTGTCACGTGATTTGTAATCCTTAATACGTGTGCGCGAATCGTGCAGATCGTAAGTTCTAAATTTATTACCGGCTCTTCTTTCAACATATTCCCTGCCTACTCCTCCGTTAAAAACTCTGCCCTTTCTTTCATAATAATTTGTTCTGTATTTTGTTTTACCGAAAATCTTATTATTGTATCTCGCGGCTTCAAAATATCTGTTAACATTATTATGATGGAAATGGTCGTATCTTACAAAATGCCAATGCATGGGATTCGATCGCCAGGAAATTGAGAAATGAATTCCCACATTTATTCTAAACTCAGCATAAGGAGGAAGCGGCGCCCATCCGATGTAACGGTCGTTGTATCTCCATTCCACCCAGGAAGGTCCCCATCTGGTATCAGGCATCCAGACCCATCCGTAATAGTCATCATAAAACCAGCGTCCGTAATGATAGGTTGCCCATCCGAACGGCTCGTAGGAGTCCCAATACCATCCGTCTGATGACCAAACCCATCGGCCGACTGAGTAAGGCTGCCAACTATAATGAACCGAAGTTGGGCGCCACACAAAAACATCGTAATCTATTTCAATCCACTCACCGTAAGGTTCAAGATCGTAATAGAAAAAATCTACGGCGTGATTTCCGCCGCGGTATCTCGCTTCGCTTTTATCAATAAATCCAAAAGCGGCAAATAACAATAGAATTAAAAATAACTTTTTCATGGCAGCCTCTGTTTTGTTCTACATTTATTTACTCAATTGATGTGCCAATGCCCAAAATATCCTGCATTAGGGATTTTTAGACTTTCGAAAATTTAACGTGTTCACTTTTTAATACACTTTTTTGTTTATTCTAAACATTCATTTTTGAATAATTTATCTTTATTTTAGCGCAGTAACATTATAAACAAAAGAGGAAATAATGAAGAAAGTACTAACGCTGATTTCCGCTTCCCTGCTGGTTTGGATTTTTATTTCGGGATGCGGTGATTCTAACAAAACCGGAGAAGTTGAAGATATGGAACAAAAATTATCGCAATTCGCGGAAACTGAGATAACCTATGATGAATCTCTTCTTGACGAAAGACAAAAAGTTGTTTTAACGAAACTATATGAAGCATCAAAAATTATTGATGAAATTTTTCTTGAGCAGGTTTACGCTAAGAATCCGCAAATTTTGGCAGAATTAAAAAATTCTGATGACCCAGAAGATTCATTAAAATTAGAATACTTTAAAATTATGTTCGGTCCATTCGACAGATTAAACAACGACGAGCCTTTCATCGGCGGACACGAAAGACCAATGGGCGCAAATTTTTATCCGGAAGATATGTCCAAAGTGGAACTTGAAACGTGGCTAAAAATTCATCCGGAAGATGAAGCAGAATTTACTTCGGAATTTACAGTTATAAAGCAGGAAGGCGATAGTCTGATTGCCGTTCCTTATTCCAAATTTTATCAGGAAAAATTATTTAAAGCCTCCAAATTATTGCGCGAAGCGGCAGAGTATGCTGATAATAAATCGCTGAAAAAATATCTTGAACTTCGTGCGGATGCATTTGAATCCAACGATTACTATAAAAGCGATATGGCCTGGATGGACTTGAAGGATTACGACATTGAAGTTGTGATAGGACCTTATGAAGTTTATGAAGATAAATTGTTCAATTACAAGGCAGCTTTTGAATCATTCGTGAATATAGTTGATCCGGATGAAACTGTGAAGCTGAAAAAATTTGCGAGCTATTTAGACGAAATGGAAAAGAATCTTCCGATTCCAGAAAAATATAAAAATTACGATCGCGGAAGTGAATCTCCAATCGTAGTAGTTCAGGAAGTCTTCAGCGCGGGTGACAGTAAAGCAGGCGTGCAGACTTTGGCTTTCAACCTTCCTAACGACGAAAGAGTACGTAAAGCGAAAGGCTCGAAAAAAGTTATGTTGAAAAATATCCACGAAGCTAAATTTGAAAAATTGTTGGAACCAATAGCGGAGGTTGTTTTAGCAGAAGATCAGCTCGAGAATGTTACATTCGACGGTTTTTTTAATCATACTTTGATGCACGAAATGTCGCACGGAGTGGGACCAGGTTTCATTACAATAGACGGAAGAAAAACCGAGGTGAAAAAAGAATTGAAGGAAACTTATTCCACAATGGAAGAAGCAAAAGCCGATATTCTTGGAATTTTAAACAACATTTTAATGATTGAGAAAGAAGTTTACCCGAAAGAATTTGAAAAAGAAATTTACGCAACGTTTTTAGCCGGAATTTTCCGGTCGGTACGTTTTGGGATTGATGAAGCTCACGGTGGAGCAAACGCTATAATTTATAATTACCTTTTGGAAAACGGCGCTTTTGAATTCAACGAGGAAGCAGAGAAGGTCAGTGTAAATTATGATAAGGTTTATGAAGGCGTAAAAGACCTCGCCAATAAATTATTGATGATACAGGCGACCGGCGATTACGAAGGCGCGAAAGCTATGATCGAAAAATACGGGGTAAATTCAGAATCGATGAAGATTTTACGGGATAAATTATCTGATCTTCCTGTTGATATAAAACCGGTTTACCAGATAGAAAAAGAATACGAAAAAAACCGGAAGTCTTAATTTTAATAGATGAGACAAATCCGTATAACCTTTAATACATAATCATTTCTCATTGAGACGTTCTGCGGAACGTCTCCTTTTTTTTAAAACAAATGATCCAGAGTCAGAATTACTTTTATTGTTTATTTTAAACGAGCGGAAGCTAGCGGTAGTTTTTCAAATATAATCTATGCGATTTCAAATATTCTTGAAACTGTGGCAAATCAATACAAAAAATTGTGAATCACAATATCAATAGAAATTTCTCATATCAAGCCGGAATTTAAAACAACAGAGACGTTCCGTGGAACGCCTCTGCATATTAATACATTGGCTGTATTGATTTCATTTTCTTCACGGTTTGCCAAGTTAACCGTTAGGATATCACAACAAGGCGAAACCAACCAGCCAAATTTTTAACCTTTACATTTAATAACGTATTAGTCCATCATCATTCTTAAAAATGAAGAACTGTCATCTTCCGAATCATCATCCTGCTTTTTATTAATATGTTCTTCATCTTTATCATATTTATTTTCTTTTTCAACTTTAAATCCACTTTGAGGAAAAGGACTATCATCCAATAAATTGGATTTAGCGCCCTTAACGCGGAATATCGTCGGCACATCCAGATCCTCCGCTTCTTCCAGTTCAAGTTGTTTAACACTGAATCCGGTATTTGCTTTTTTCGGTTCTTCTTTCTTTTTTTCTTCCCGTTCAAAAACTGTACTTATATGTTTTTTGCCAACGGCAGAATCAAATCCTGTTGCGATGACTGTGTAAGAAACGTATTCATTCATTTCTTCTTTATTAACCCAGCCGAAAATTACATTGGCTTCTTCGCCGGCTGCGTCATAAATAATTTTGTTTCCTTCGTCAATTTCCTGCATAGTAAGATTACTGGAACCCGAAACATTCAACAGAATATTTTTCGCCCCCTTTATACTTACGCCTTCAAGCAGAGGAGATGAAATTGCCTTTTGAGCCGCCTCTTCTGCGCGATTTTCTCCGCTCGCGATTCCACATCCCATTAACGCCTCGCCGCTTTCGTTCATAACGGAACGAACGTCAGCAAAGTCAACGTTTATTATTCCGGAAATCGTTATAATATCAGCAATACCGCGGGTTGCTTCGTAAAGAACTTCGTTCGGTTTATCGAATGCAGTAGCGGCAGAAACAGATTTATCCAAAATGGAAAGAAGTCTGTCATTCGGAATAACGATCAAACTATCAACATACTGACGAAGTTCGTTAATTCCCTGCTCGGCGTTCAGCATTCTTTTTTTACCTTCCCAGCGGAAAGGTTTTGTTACAATTCCGATAACCAAAGCGCCGATACTTTTTGCTATTGAAGCGACTATCGGAGCGCCTCCGGTTCCTGTTCCGCCTCCCATTCCGGCGGTAACAAAAACCATATCGCTTCCTTCTAAAACTTTGGAAATTTTTTCACGGTCTTCTTCCGTAGCCTTTTTACCTACGTTAGGATCGGCTCCTGCTCCCAAACCACGTGTAATCGATTTACCGATCTGGATCTTAGTCGAGGCGCTGTTTTTTTCCAGCACCTGAGAATCGGTGTTCATCGCTACATATTCTACTCCGCTCAACCCGCGATGTATCATACTCTCAATCGCGTTGCAGCCCCCGCCTCCAACTCCTACAACTTTCAGCACGGCGGACATTCGGGCTTCCTGGTCTAAAGTGGCAAATCTTGGCATATTACCTCCTTGTTGTGATTTATAATTCATCAAAAAATTCTTGTATTTTTTTAAAAATTGTATTCAATTTAAAATTGCTTTTTTGTTTTTTGGCTTTTTCGTATTCGAATGTTTCGCTGCTCGTTA
The DNA here is from genome assembly GCA_963821715.1 of uncultured Melioribacteraceae bacterium. Lineage (GTDB taxonomy): Bacteria > Bacteroidota > Ignavibacteria > Ignavibacteriales > Melioribacteraceae > CAWGET01. The sequence continues at coordinate 403,167 of CAWGET010000001.1, read as the reverse complement.
TTCCCGGTATTCCTTTAATCAATCCCGCAGCGGTGGCAAATTCCGGACTCTCAATTTCAGTGGTCAATCCGTCTCCCAATTCAATGGGAACGCCGATCCTTGTCGGCAGCCCAAATACTTCCTCGGCGAGTTCAGTAGAACCTCTCAGCAAAGATCCGCCGCCGGTTAAGACAATTCCCGCTTTCAATTTACTTTTGTATCCGGTTAATCTTAATTCGTTATCTATCAGCGAAAATAATTCTCTCATCCTAACGCTTATTATCTGGGTTAACAGACTGATAGGAATTTTTACGTTCCCTCTCGCACCGACCCCTTTTATGTAAATATCTTCATCCTTAATTACAGCTTCTTCCGAAGCGTAGCCATATTCTTTTTTAAGTTTCTCAGCTTCGCTTGTAACAATCCCGAGGGATTCGCGTATGTCGTTCGTAACCTGATTTCCGGCAACTCCTATTACTTTAGTATGCTTAATACTCTTATCGTGAAAGATCGCGATGTCGGTCGTCCCGCCTCCAATATCAATTAACGCTACTCCAAGATCCTGCTCGTTTTCTTCCAGCACTGAAATGCTCGACGCAATCGGCTGCAGAATATAATTTGCTATTTTGTATCCTGCGCGTTCAACAGATTTTTTGATGTTCTGCATCGCGGGAACCGAAGCCAGTACAACGTGATTTACTGCTTCAAGCCTGGAACCGCTCATCCCGATCGGGTTTTCAATTCCGCCCTGATAATCGACAAAAAATTCTTCCGGTATAATATGAAGAATTTGACGGTCGGTTGGAATCCTTATCGTTCTCACATCGGCGTCTAATCGGTCCAAATCCGATTGAGTAATTTCTTTTTCCGCGTTGCTTATAGTTACATAATTACGATGGCGCAGACTTGTAATATGCTCTCCCGCAACGCCTACATTCACTGAGTTTACATCCACACCGGCGCGATTAGAAGCTATATCCATCGCTTCTTTAATCGCTTCCGCAGTTTTAGAAATGTTTGCGACTAAACCTCTGTTCAATCCTTCCGAAGGCGCCAAACCGAATCCTAAAATATTAATTTTATCTTCCTCAAGTTCCGCAATAACCGCGCATACTTTCGTAGTTCCCAAATCGAGGCCGGCAATCAAATTCTTTTTCATGTTCTTTGTTCCTTCTTTTCCAGACTCCCTTCGGCTATTTTTAAGTACATCCTTTCGTTAAATCTTAAATCCACATAATCAATTATTTTATTCAATTCTTTGTCTCTTATTTTTTCCCAAACTTTATTAAAGTAGATCAGCTTTTTCACTTCGTTGTTCCGCCCTATAATTACTGGGAAATCCAGCGATGAAAAATAGATGAGAATATCCTTCCCGTTTCGAAGATTAATTTCCGAAATATCTTTGTAGAAATTATGGTCTAATAGTTCAGCGGTTTCTAACAACTCATAAGCCGTAGTTAGATCCTTGTTTTTCTTTACATTGATGAATCTGTTTCTGTTTTCTATATCCGGATTTTCTACAAACGGATAATTTATTTCTTTCAATCTTTGGAGAATCGGAATCACTTCCTGTTCCGATGAAAGCAAATATTCTTTTCCGCCGCAGTTCATCAAAGAAAGAAATTTTTTCTCCTGCAAAATTACATAAACTTTATTACCCGACAAAAATTTTACGTCGGCTTTTTTTACATATGGATGTTTTTCAAATCTTTTTTTGATGACGGATAGATCTAAATTTTCAAAATTGTTGGGCTTATCAAAACCCGCAAATTTCAAATAGTCTTCTTTTGCAAGATGCTCATTCCCTTCCAAGGTTATTTCCGTTATCTGCCGTTCCCTTCCGGCGTCTGTGGAAACAGATAGGAGAAACAAGAGCATTGTTGCGCTAAAGAATAAAATTGCACCCGATATTTTTTTTACTTTCTGCATTAATTATTTTCTGTTTTCTTTTCTTTTAAAAGATTGATGAACTTTTCCCCGAATTTCCAAATATCGCCTGCACCCATAGTAATAATTATGTCGTCTTCCTTATAAATATCCATCAGCAAGTAAGGAATATTATTTTTATCCGGTTCGTAAATCACGTTTCTGTGACCGAAACTTTTAGCCGCATCAGCAATCATTTTACCGCTTATGCCTTCTATTTTTTCCTCGCGCGCCGGATAAACATCCGTGCAGATAAATATATCCGAATTCAAAAACGAGCGGCCGAATTCAGAATAAAAATCTCTTGTTCTTGAATAGAGATGCGGCTGGAATACCGCTACCAATCTTCTGTTCCATCCTCCTCGCACTGCTGAAAGAGAAGCGTTTGTTTCTGTTGGATGATGAGCGTAGTCGTCTAATACAAGAACTTCTTTGTCATATTTTGTCTCGAACCTTCTGTAAACTCCGGAAAAAGTTTCGAGCGCATTTTTGATTATACTGAATTCAATACCCAATTCTTTTGCTATGGTTACTGCAACCAAAGAATTTTTTATATTATGAACTCCAGGCACATTTAAATTAATTTTGCCAAGAATTTCGTCCCGATATAAAACCGTAAAACTGCTTTTAAAATTATTATGTTCAATTTCAACTGCTCTTATATCCGCCTGCGAAGTTAAGCCGTACGTGTAAATCTTTTTATTGATGAGCGGAATAATATCCTGAAGCGCCGGTTCATCTAAACAAACAACAACAAAGCCGAAGAACGGAACTTTATTGGCAAACTGAATGAATGCCGATTTCAAATCATCTAGATCTTTGTAAGTATCCAAATGCTCCCGTTCCAAAGTTGTAATCGCAGCGATAGTCGGAGTTAGACTTAAGAATGATCGGTCGAACTCATCGGCTTCAACAACAATCAGATCTCCCTTACCCAGCCTTGCGTTTGTTCCGCCGAGAGCGCTTAATTTTCCGCCGACGATGATCGTCGGATCAATGCCGCCTTCGGTTAATGTCAAACCAACCATCGAAGTTGTGGTTGTTTTTCCGTGCGTTCCGGCTATGCCTATTCCATGTTTCATCCGCATTGTTTCGGCAAGCATTTCCGATCGTTTGATTATTGGAATATTTAAATCTATTGCCTTAATCAATTCCGGATTTTCCAAAGTAACCGCCGACGAATAAACAACCACATCAGCTTCCTTTAAATTATCCGCCGAGTGACCAAAATTTATTTGGATACCGAGACTCTCTAATCTGTCCGTAACTTCAGATTTAGCGAGATCGGAACCGGAAACTTCAAATCCCTGACTGAGTAAAATTTCAGCAAGACCGCTCATTCCTATTCCACCTATACCCACGAAATGTACTTTATTTACTAAGTGTTTTATCATAACTGCGCCTGTTTTCCTTCGGCAAGGTCAATTGCGCTTTTTGCAATTTCGTAAGCCGCATTTGGTTTTGCAAATTTTTTGATGTTGTCTCTCAGCCTGTTTAATCTTGCTTCGTCGAAAATTAACTCTTTAACTTGTGTGGTTAAGTCAGTTTTCAAATCGTCATCAGTAATCAAATCACCTGCTTCGTTCTCTTTTATAACTTTAGCGTTATGATATTGATGATTAGCGGCAACATTTTTCGACGGAATAAATATTACAGCTAACCCAAGTAAAGCCGCTTCAAAAATTGTTGAAGATCCTGCGCGCGCCGCTATTAAATCGACCGCGGAATATGCGCTATTCATATCGGAAATAAAATCAAAAATCATTACTGATTCGCTTTGTAAATGTTTAAATCTTTCAAAGTACAACTTTCCGGTCTGCCAAATTAATTGAATATTTTCTTTCTCGAAAAAGTTTATGTTAGCCGCAACCGCTTCGTTTATCGATTGCGCACCGAGGCTACCGCCTATCACAAGTAAAGTTTTTTTTCTCTCGTCCAAACCATATTTTTTTATCGCTTCGCTTTTTTCCATTAACTCGAAATCAACCCTGACGGGATTCCCTGAAACTACAATCTTACTCGTTTCCCTAAAATAATTTTTTGAATCTTCGAAGCTTACATGAATTACATCGGCTTTTTTTTCCAATAACCGGTTGGTTACTCCGGGGAAATTATTCTGCTCCAGCAGCATTATTTTGGCGCCGAGCATAGAGCCTGCTGAAATTACGGGGCCGGAGACATAAGCTCCCGCGCCGATTATTACCTTTGGCTTGAACGAAAAATTTATAATGAACGATTGAAGATAAGAGACTATCACCTTTAACGGGAAGATCAAATTCTTCAGAGTAAATTGTCTTGAAAATCCGCTAATCCAGATAGATTTAAATTTGAATCCGAGCCTCGGAGCTTCTTTGGCTTCAATTTTATTTTTTGTTCCTACAAATAAAATATCAGCCTCCGGCTTCATCTCTAAAATTTTCTGTGCAACAGCAATTGCCGGAAATAAATGGCCGCCGGTTCCGCCTGCCGCAAATATAAATTTATAGTTATCGCTCATGCGCTAGCCAGCCTTACTTCTCTTTTACGGTTTGTTTTCAAAGCTATATTTGTTACAATGCCGATAGACGCGCACATAAAAACAATTGAAGTTCCGCCATAACTAATGAACGGAAGCGTAATTCCGGTCGTTGGCAGAAGTCCGAGAACAACAGCGGCGTTTATAAAAGCGCTTACGGCAACATTAAACGTTAACCCGAACGCGAGCAATTGACCAAATGTATCCGGGGTTTTTTTTGCGATGACCAGTCCGATGAAAAATATCGCCAGGAAAACAAAAAGTACGACCACTGCGCCGATGAATCCCATCTCTTCTCCGAGTACAGAAAAAATAAAATCGCCGTATGCTTCCGGAATAAACAAATCGCTTTGGCGGCTGTGACCGAGACCAACCCCCCACAAACCTCCGCTTCCTAACGCAATTTTTGCCTGATGTACCTGATGGTTCAAGTCGCCGCCGTTGATCAGACTGGTTACATAATCCATTACTCTTCCCCTCGAATGAGGAAAGATCATTATCGCTGCAAGACCTACCAAGCCTGTTCCTCCAATTGAAAGGAAAATATGCTTTAGTTTTGCGCCGCCTACATACAGAATGGCGAACGAAGTAAGCATAATAATTATGCTTGTACTAACGTTCGGCTGAATAAGAACGAGTCCGGCAATTATCATTATCCAAACTAACGGATAAATAAATCCCTGCTTATAATTTTTTATCCATTCGCCTTTTTTTTCAATTAAGTACGCAAGATGAATTATTAAAATTATTTTCGCAGCAGCCGACGGCTGAAAAGTAAAGAGATAAAAATTTATCCATCTGTTAGCTCCTTTAACTCTTGCGGCAAGGAGAAAGGTAAGAAATAACGTTACTAAAATTCCTAGTAAAAGCGGTTTAGATAATTTTTTGTAAGTCTCGTAAGGGATAATTGAGAATAGCAAAAACACTAACGCGGCTACAACAACTCGTACTATATGATTGTTGAACATATAATAAATCGAATCGAATTTCAGAGCGCTATAAGTGGAACTGGCACTTAATACAAGCGTCATCCCCATCACAATCAGCGCAGCCATCAACGCGACTAATATTCTAACTAAATTTCTAAGATTCATAATTTGTTCACCACTTCTTTATAAACTTTTCCCCTGTGTTCGTAGCTCTTGAACATATCAAAACTGGCGCACGCAGGCGAAAGCAACACTACACTCCCTTCCGGGGCATCATTTTTTGCTGATTTGACAGCATCTTCAATTGTATCAAATATCTCCACTTTAACTATTCCATTAAAAAAATCATATATTTTTTTTGATGATGAACCGACCGCATAAATTTTAGTAACGTTTTTCAGAACCGGTTCTCTTATTTCATTGTAATCATTTCCCTTATCTTTACCGCCGAGTATCAAATAAATCGGTTTGTCAAAACTTCTTAGAGCGTAACGTACCGAATCCACATTCGTTGCCTTCGAATCGTTAATATATTCTACTCCGTTCAATTCCCGTACAAATTCTAATCTGTGTTCAACTCCGGGAAAAGTCCCAAAAGATTTTTTAATTTTTTCGTTTTCTATTTCTAACAGCTTCGCAATTATTATCACCGATAGAACATTGTAAATATTATGTTCGCCTTTCAAACTCAAATCTGTTACCGAGCAAATTTTTTCTTCATTGTCTTTTTCTACAAAATATAGTCCGTCTTCAAAAAGAAACGCTCCTTTTTTTACTTTCCTATTTGTTGAAAATTGATACAAATCTGATTTTACTTCAGAAATATTTTTCGCGATTACATTATCGTCGGCGTTAATTATTAACTTATCGTTCGAATCCTGATTCTCGAAAATCTTAATTTTAGAATCGATATAATTTTGAAATTTATTTTCGTACCTGTCCAAATGATCCGGAGTTATGTTCAATATCAGAGCAAACTCCGGCTTAAATTCATCAATAAAATCAAGCTGAAAACTTGAAGTTTCCAGCGCGACAAATTCATCCTTCTTAACTTCTGCTGCAATATCGGAAAACGCGCGGCCGATATTTCCCGCGGCGTAACAAACTTTACCACTTTCATTTAATACGTGAGCTATCAGAGACGTTGTTGTTGTTTTACCGTTAGAACCTGTTACGGCTATTATTTTTCCTTCGCAAAACTGTGCGGCAAATTCAACTTCGCTGATGACGCGGATATTTTTTTCGGCGGCTTTTTTCAACGCTTCGGAATCCGATGGAACTCCGGGACTTGTTACTATTAAATCTGTTTCAAAAATTTTCTCCGAATGTCCACTAAATTCGTGATCAATATTTTCTTCGACCAAAAACTTTTTACTTTCGGACAACTTTGCTTCGTCTCCCATATCGCTCACGAAAGGAATTCCGCAAAGTTTTTTAACTAACTTTGCGGCTGCCAATCCGCTTCTAACAGCTCCGATAATTACAATATGTTTATCTTTTATATTCATTTTATCTTATCTTAAACGACGCCAAACTTACAATTGCTAAAATTATTGTTATGATATAAAACCGTACAACTATTTTAGGCTCAGACCAACCAAGCATTTCGTAATGGTGATGCAGCGGCGCCATCTTAAAAACTCTTCTTCCCTCTCCATATTTTTTCTTCGTGTACTTAAAATAAAGTCTTTGTATGATGACCGAGAGAGTTTCCAAAAAGTAAATTCCGCCCAGAATCGGTATAAGTAATTCTTTTTTAATTAAGATTGCCATAATGCCGAAAGCGCCTCCGAGCGCGAGCGAACCGGTATCGCCCATAAAAACTTGAGCCGGATAAAAATTGAACCAGAGAAATCCGAGTCCGGCGCCGATTAAAGCCGCAATAAAAACTGTAAGTTCACCTGAACCCGGGAGATAAATTATATTTAGATAATCGGAAAAAATGTAATTTCCAGAAACATAACTCAGGATCGCGAGCGTTAGCATTACTATTATCATTGTCCCGATCGCGAGACCATCCAATCCGTCTGTTAAATTCACCGCGTTGGAAGTTGCCGTAATTATGAAAATTACCATCGGGATATACAAATAAGAAAAATCTAAATTTAAATTTTTGAAAAACGGCAGAGTTGTTTCCGTATCAAATTGGTTGAATTCCGGCAACAGGTAAATTGCCACTCCGACAACGATACCGATAAAAACTTGTCCCATTAGCTTATATTTAGCTATCAGTCCGTCCGGCATTTTTTTTATCACTTTAAGGTAATCGTCAATAAATCCTACAAGACTTAACCAGAGCATTCCGACAGTAACCAAAATTATATAAGCGCTTTTAATATCGCTCCAAAGGAATACAGGAATAACAACTGACGATACGATAATCAATCCACCCATAGTCGGAGTTCCGGCTTTCGGTTTATGGTTCTGAGGTCCGATCTCTTTAATTGTCTCGCCGATCTGTCTTCTGCGTAAAAATTCTATTATTTTCGGTCCCAGATAAATCGAAAGAAACAGTCCGGTAATCGCGGAAAGTGCCGATCTGAAAGTAAGAAAACGAAATATATCGAACCCCGGCGGATTGAATGTTTTGTTTATATAGTCGAATAAATAATAAAACATTACTCAGCCGCCTCTTTAATTTTTTGCGCGAACTCTTCCATTTTCATTCCTCTTGAACCTTTTACCAATACTACACTTCCGTTAAAATCTTTCTCAGAAAAAAACTCAAGCATCTTTTCTCTATCGTTAAAATGTTTCGACCCAACTTTGTATTTTTTTAGTTCCTTGTTGAGAAACTTCATCTTCGCGCCGAGCAAATATACTTCATCAATTTTATTATCCAGAATTATATCTTTCAATCCTTCGTGTATTTCGGCGGAACGTTTACCAAGTTCAAACATATCGCCGAGAACCGCGATTTTCCTTTTGTACTTTTTTATTTTATTCAATAAAATCAGCGCGTTCTTCAATGATTCGGGATTGGAATTATAAGTATCATCGATTAAAATAAAATTCTGTAGCTCAATAACATTCAATCTTTTATCAACCTGCCCAATCTTTTTAGTTCCTTTTCGGATTTCTTCTTCGCTCATTCCAAGCTGCATCGCGATAGCAACTGACGCGAGATAATTTTTTGCGCTTGAAGCACCAGGGGACGGAAGCTGAACTTCAAATTTGTTATTGTCAGTAATTATTTCAACTTCCGCTCTTCCCTCTTTATCATAACCGGTAATCTTTCCTTTAATATCAGGCTTTCCTCTAAACCCGAATGTAATTTTATTTTTGTAAGATTTCGATATACTGCGAAGTTTGGCGTCGTCATTATTAAATATTATTAAACCTTTTGCCTCGTCGGTAATTTTAAATAACGACGATTTTTCTTGGCAGACTCCGTCGAGATCGTTCAGAAATTCTAAATGCGAAGAACCGATATTGGTTATTATCGCTATGTCCGGTGCGGCAATTTTTGCCGTGTATTCTATCTCGCCAAAATGATTTGTTCCGTGTTCGAGAATTAATACTTCGTCTTTCGCATCTGCAGAAAAAATTGTAAGCGGAACACCAATATGATTATTATTATTTTTTATTGTTTTCTTTACCCGGAATTTTTCAGCCAACAGTGCTGCAGTCATTTCTTTAGTAGTTGTCTTTCCGGCGCTTCCGGTTATCGAAATAACTTTTGCGTTCATTTTTTTTCTGTAGATATTTGCCAGATCACCAAGAGCTTCTGTTGTATCGTCAACGGTTACAAAAACGGCTTCAACATCATCATAACTTTTTAATTTGTTTTTTTGGATGATAAAAGTTGACGCCCCTTTTTTACCGGCTTCTTTTACAAACTTATGTCCGTCAAAATTTTCTCCTTTAATCGCGATGAAGATTGAATCTTTCTTTACACTTCGAGAATCGATAGTTACATCGCCGGTATTTTTATAATCGTCTGGATTATAAATTTCCGCACCGGGCAAATCGAATAAATCCTTTAGTGTAATTTTTAATTTTGACATTTTTTTAAATATTCTTCCGCTTTTTCTTTATCAGAAAAATGATGACGGACGCCATTTATTTCCTGATAAGTTTCATGACCTTTTCCGGCTATCAGAACTACCGCGTCCTGCTCGGAATCGCAAATAGCTGTTTTTATTGCCTCTTCCCTGTCTTCAATTTCTTTATATTCATTTCCCTTGAACCCCTTTTTAATATCCTCAATTATATCAAAAGGATCTTCGGTTCTCGGATTATCGGAAGTTACGCAGACTACATCGCTCAAACGTTCCGCAATTTCTCCCATCACCGGTCTTTTAAATTTATCCCTGTCGCCGCCGCAGCCGAAAACAGTATAAATTTTTCTGTCATCATTTCGTATTTCATTCAAAGCTTGAAGAGCTTGTTCCAGACTGTCGGCTGTATGCGAATAATCGATGATCACTTTCTTTTCACCGCGAGAAATAACTTCAAATCGTCCGGGAACTTGCGGAGTCGATTCAATAGCGGCAGACGCTTCTTCCGGTTTTAGTCCGAGCATTACTCCGGTTGCAAAAGCCGCCGCAGCGTTGTACGCGTTAAACTTTCCTATCAGTTTTGTTTTTAAATCGTAAATTTTTTTCTTATGCTCAATTTTGAATTCCGTTCCGTTCAAATCGAAACTTATATCTTTGATCCTGAAATCAGATTCCTTATTCATTCCATAAGAAAATTTTTCATTCGCCGCATCGCCGATAAGCGCGGAATAATTTTTATCATCTATGTTGTAAAGTATCTTCGCGTCCGGTTTAAGATTATCAAAAAGCTTTTTCTTTGCTTTCAAATAATTCTCGAATGAATGATGAAAATCCAAATGATCCGAAGTTATGTTCGAAAAAATCGCTATATCAAAATCAAGATAAGCAACCCGTTTCATCTCCAGCGCGTGCGAGGAAACTTCCATCACGCAATGGCTGCAATTTTTTCTCACCATTTCAGCCAATAGTTCGTTAACCTTTTCGGCTTCCGGCGTTGTAAATTTTGTATAAAGTATTTCATCGCCGATGTAATTATTTATCGTGCCGATGAGTCCGGATTTATATCCGTTTTCTTCCAGAATATTTTTTATAAAAAATGTTGAAGTAGTTTTCCCTTTAGTTCCGGTAATCCCAATCAAATTCATTTTGGAAGAAGGTTTCCCGTAGAACATATCGGCAGTTCTTGCCAAAGCGTCCCGGCTTTCTTCAACTAAAATTTTAACGCATCCGGAATTGAGATAAAACTTATCCGGTAAAATGTCTTCATCAATAATAACAGCGGCAGCGCCCTTGCTCACAGCTTCCTGAATATACTTATGCCCGTCTGTCGTCAATCCTTTAATGGCAACGAACAGCGAGCGGTCTTTCACCGATCTCGAATCGCTCGTGATACTTTCGATTTCCAGATCGTCGGGATGACCAACAATTTGTATCACAGGCAAATTATTTATGAGTTCATTAAGCTGCATTAGTTTATCGATAATGAATTAATATTTTCAGATTCACATTTTATTGCGCAGGTAATTATATCTTTTATTTTTTTTCCTGCCGGAACGCTTTGCGCCACAACTTTCCCGCTTCCGGAGATTTTATATTCGATACCGAGATCATTCAACACAGCGGCTGCATTTCTTTTCGACATATTTCTTAAATCCGGCATTATACCTTTCTGATATTCCGGCTTCTTTTTTACATCAGAAAAGTTTTTCTCTTCTATATTTCTGCTTGCGAAGTAACTGGTTTGTTTTTTTTCGCTGTGAAGATCGGTTGTAAGTTTTTCAAATTCATAATCCCGATCATTCTTTTTATCAAAATTTTTGAAAAAAGAAAAATCCAATTCAATTATCCGTTCGCTTATTTTTTTGAAGACCGGCGCGGCGACTCGTCCCCCATATCTTCCTACACCTGGAGCGTCAAACAAAATCAGGCAAATAATTTGGGGATCGTCAGCCGGAAAAAATCCAACGAATGAAGAATTGTATTCTTTGCTGGAATATTTATTATCTACAAGTTTTTGAGATGTTCCCGTCTTTCCGCCGACGGTTATATTTTCTAACTTAGCGAAAGATCCTGTTCCGTTTTCAACAACGCCAACCATAAAATCTTTTATTTGCTCTGAAGTTCCGCGACTTATTACTCTTCTTATTTTTACCGGACGATTATTTTCATACTTGCCTGTTTCCGGATCAAAAACTTTTTTCGTGATTGACGGCTGATAAATATAACCGCCGTTAACCAAAGCGCTGTAAGCCGTAATCAACTGCAGAGGCGTTACGGATATTTCGTATCCGAAAGACATGAAAGTTTTTGTCAGTCCGCTGAACGCGTTCGGTTTCTTTAAGTATCCGTCCGTTTCTCCCGGAAGATCTATGGAAGTCGGATTTCCGAATCCAAAGTCTCGGAGATATTTATAAACTTTCCGCGCGTCCATTCGATCGATAAGTTTAGCCATACCGATATTGCTGGACTGTTCCAAAACTTCCCTGACGGATAATCTTTCGAACTCGTGCGTGTCCCTAATATTCACCCGTTTAAACCTGTAATTTCCGTTTTCGGTATTTACCGTTTCGTGCTCTTTAACCAGGTTTTCTTCCAGAAGGGCCGACATAATTATTGATTTAAAAGTAGAGCCCGGCTCGTATGTGTCGGTTAAAATTCTGTTGCGTCTTATATTATTACTGTATTTATTGTACTTGCCGGGATTGAAATCGGGAAGATTCGCCATCCCCAGAATTTCTCCATTGCCGGGATTCATTATTATTCCAAGAGCCGATTTGGCTTCAAACTCTTTTATTCCGGCAGATAATTCTTCTTCTAAAATTTTTTGATATATTTTATCGATTGTAAGATAAACATCTTTTCCCGGGATTGCGGACATCGAAAGGTCCTCGATTACCGAAACACCTCTTCCTCTTGCGTCTTTCTCGATGAAGAGCGTTCCGTTTCTTCCTTCGAGTTCTTCTTCAAATTGTTTTTCTATTCCGGATTTACCGTTCCCATTTTGATCCACATATCCTAAAATATGAGAAGCCAGATTATCATACGGATAAACGCGGGTATAGTCTTCCTGCTTAAAAAGTCCGTCAACAAAAAAGTTTTTTAATAAAATTGCCTTTTCCCTGGATGCTTTTTTCTCGAGGGGAACGTTTTTCTTCCCTTTCATTAATCTGTAATAATGATCTTTTGTTTTACCGAATGTAGAAGCGAAACGGGAAGCAATTGAATCCCTTTCCGTTTTATTCAACATTCGCAGATCGGCGTAAAATGAAATGTCGTCTTTTGTGTAAGCCAATACTTCGCCGTTCCGATCGCGGACAGTTCCTCTATCGGCTCTGATGATCTCGGTCGCATTCTGCTGCCGTTCGGCAAAAAATTTATAATTTTCATGATCCACGACCTGAATTTGGTACAAGCGAAATACCAATCCTCCGAAGATCGAGAAAAAAATAAATATCAAAACCAATGCGCGAGAATTATTCATATTTTCCGACTATTATATTTTCTGTCTGTTTAATTTCATTTTTATTTACAAAGATTGTATCCACGACTTCATGGATCCTGATCATTCCCAATTTTTCCGATGCGAGTTTTATTATCCTTTCTTCCGAAGTAAGTTTCTGAACTTCCACTTGTTTTTCTTCTAACTTATTTCTCCGTTCGTGAAGAATTTCTTCTTTCGCTATTTTATCATTTAACATAGCGCGGTTTTCTTCGTGAATAAAAACATATAGCGAAAGAATTAATGCAGCGGCAAAAGTACCGAACACCAAATTCTTTACAAAAGATGTTTTTTTCTTATTCATAATTTTTCAGCCGCTCGAAGTTTTGCACTTCTCGATCTCGGATTCCTGTTAAGTTCTTCTTCGCCTGCTATTACCGGTTTTCGGGTAATTATTTTTAGCGATGCCTCTTTTCCACAAGTACAAATAGGCATTTCCGGAGGGCAAATGCAGGATAAACTTTCGTATTTAAAAAATTCTTTTACTATTCTGTCTTCCAGCGAATGATAAGTAAGGATTACAATACGCCCGCCTTTATTTATCAAATCGATCGATTTATCTAAAAATAACTTTAATTCTTCCAGCTCGTTATTAACATAAATTCTTAACGATTGAAAAACGCGTGAGAGAGTTTTGTTCAAATGCTTTTGCGGAGCAGAGTTTTGGATGATTTCTTTAAGTTCGAAGGTGGTTGAGATTTTTTTTTGTTTTCTCGCTTCAACAATTTTTCTCGCTATCACTCTCGATCTTCTTTCCTCACCGTATTCAAAAATGATATTAGCCAAATTTTCCTCGTCAAAAAAATTTAGAATATCCGCTGCGCTTTTCCCCTTAGTTTTGTCCATTCTCATATCGAGCGGTGCGTCTTCTCTGTAAGTAAATCCGGAACTTTTATTATCGAGCTGAAAAGACGAAACGCCGAGATCCGCAAATATTCCGTCGAATCCTTCGATAAAATTCAATCGCGCAATCGCGTCGATGTCTGTAAATCCTGTATTGAAAACTTCCGCGCGCTTATCTCCGCTGAATTTTTCAGATGTATAATTGAATGCTTCTTTGTCCTTATCAGTACCGATAAGCGTAGCATTATTTCCCAAAATATTTAAGATCGCTTCGGAGTGCCCGCCGAATCCAATCGTACCGTCAAAATAGATTCCGTTTTTGTTCGTTATCAAAAAATTTAAAGTCTCAGTTAAAAGAACGGGTTCGTGATGCATCATAACTCGAAATTCATTACTTCTTTCGCAATCTCTTCAAATGAGCCTTCGTTATCTCCAATAACCTGATTGTATTTTTCCGGATTCCAGATCTCAATTTTTTTACCGACTCCCATTATCAGAACTTCCTTCTCTATTCCGGCATATTGAACAAGATTTTTGGGAACGAGAAGCCGGGATTGTGAATCCAATGTATCTTCCGAAGCTTCCTGCAGAAACATACGGAGAAACATTGCCTGTTTGGGATCGAATGTGTTCAGCTTGTTTATTTTACTCTCGATCTTTTCTTTCCATTGATCGAGCGGATAAACATCTATACACTGCGACGTTCCCCTCGTTAATACAAAAGAATCGTTAGCCTCCGGATTTACGTACTTGCGCAATTTAGCCGGAATACTGACTCTTCCTTTGTTGTCTATTGAGTAATAAAAACTGCCTAAAAACATTGATTCACCACAATTTGGGAAAATTCCACACAATTACCCACTTCAAGGTCAAAATAAGGTTTTTTTTATAGAAATGTCAAGAAAATTTTGTTGAAAAGAAAAGAATTAACACAGAAGAAGAAAAACAGAGCTCAGAGAGAAGAGGTCAGAAGACAGAAATCAGAAGACATTGTCAGAAGTCGTCCTAAGTGTTTAACATTTAAAAAAAAAGGAAAGCTAAAAAGCTGATTGATATGATTGACGCTGATCGAAAAACGAAAGTGGATTTCTCCGGTTGTCCTCTTCCCAGATTCATTCCGTATTAGATCTAAATTTTGCTATCTGATCTTCTATGCAAAAAATTTGGTATCGCAAATTGGACAATTCTTTGTTTCGATGCTGTGCAGAGTTCTGCAGTTTGGACAGGTAACAATATCGACATCACTCTCTTGCGGCAATAAATCGTCTTCAAATTCCCCGGCATAGGCAAGCTGAGGAGATTTTTTAGCGATATTGTTTTCTTTTATTTTTTCTTTTATAAGTTCCGGATCGATGGAGTAAGCCCGATAAGATTTAAATCCGGTCGACTTTTTTAATATTAAGATCGCAGCTAAGCCGAAAACTCCGCTTACAAATCCTATAAAAAACCAATGAAAAGGATTCTTTTGTTTTTGTTTGGCGAGCAGAGAGGTTAGAACGCCGAACACAAGCGCAGATATTAAATATAGTTCCATCTTTTCACTTAAATTTGTTCCTGTCTTATTATCGGCAAAAAGCGCCTAGGGTTTAGATAAAAGTGAAGAGAAAATTGATTTTTCGTCTCGAATATGGGAAAAAGCAGATTCTTGAAGTAGAATATAAAAATAGCGAATTGAAGAATGTCTTTTTGAATTAGAATAATTCCACTCTTCTTTTCGCTATTCTATTATATGTATTCTTAAGTTACGGATTACTGCGCTAGATAACCGCCATCTACGGGATAATAGGTTCCCGTTACAAAAGAGGATTTATCAGAGGCAAGCCAGAGAACCAGCTCGGCCACTTCTTCCGGTTTTCCGAGTCTTCCAAGAGGATGCATGCCGGCAAGTTGACCAATTGTTTCTTCATCAAGATTATTCTCAACTAACGGTGTTCTGATGTAGCCCGGACCAATTGAATTGACGCGGATATTTTTAGCCGCATATTCCAAGGCTGCAGTTTTCGTTAGACCAATTACTCCATGCTTAGCAGAAACATAAGCAGGAGAATTTGGTGTACCGACCGCACCTAATATTGAAGCCATATTAATAATACTTCCGCCCTTTTCCTCCATTGCCGGAATTTGATAGCGCAATCCGTAAAAGACTCCGGATAAATTAATATCGATAACGTTTTTCCATCCGTCTATCGGATAATTCCCCGTCAACTCCAAAGGGCCACCAATACCTGCATTATTCACGGCAATATCCAGCGATCCAAATTTTTCGATCGTTAAATTTACAAGAGCTTCGTGGTTTTCCGGTTTGGAAGTATCCGCCTTAATAAATAAAGCTTTGCCTCCATTATCGCTTATTTCCTTGACAGCTTCATTTCCTTTTTCCTCATCAATATCGGAAACCACTACTTGTGCGCCTTCTTTAGCTAGTAGAAGAGCTGCAGCTTTTCCTATTCCGGAAGCGGCACCCGTAATTATGGCTGTTTTATTTTTTAAAATTTCCATTGCATTGCCCTCTTTTTATGAACGTTGTTAATTTAAGATATAAATATTTTTTGGAAGCGCAACGGAAAGCGGCTTTAAAAGTTCGTAAATTTTTATTTGAAGATAATACTGTGGGGAAACGTAATACGTTTATTCTTTTAAAGGATTCTTTTTGAAATAATAAGAAGTGAGCCATCTAGCGGATTCGAACCGCTGACCTGCTCATTACGAATGAGCTGCTCTACCAGCTGAGCTAAGATGGCTTCTCTTAATTGGTACTTATCTTAATTTCTTCTTATGTCTATTCTTACGCAATCTTTTTTTACGTTTATGCGTTGACATTTTATGTCTTTTTCGCTTTTTACCGCAAGGCATATTATCCTCCGTTAATGATTATTATTTATTAAACTTTCCGCTTTTTTCGCTATCTCGGAATTTGGATTTATGGCAACTGCTTTTTTCCAAAATTCAACGGCTTCGTCTCTGCTGCCTTTATCATAACTTACAATTCCCAAATTAAAATATCCTATTTGATGGCGAGGATTTAAGGAAACTGCTTTCTTCATATTTTCAATCGCTTTCGCGTGATTTCCCATTTCGAAATAACTTACTCCGAGATCTACAAGAACATCTTCATTATCAGGATTTTTTGCTAAAAATTGCTCGTAATAATTTACTGCCCTCTGGTCAAATCCCGAATCATTCAAAAGATGAGCCAACCTCAGCATCGCGTCATAATTTTCAGGATTTGCTTTAACAATATTCTCCAATTCCGTAATTTCCTGAACGTTCTGCAAACCCATTCCCATTCCCTGTTGAGGCTGGGTAAAATCATTATGCTGATGTTCCGCCTCGGTTACTTCGGGTCTTTCAAAAACTCCGCCGGTAATTAAAATTACCGCTCCGATGGCGAGCAAAATAACTATCAGAGAGTAAATATATTTTGACGGATAAACTTTCGCCCCTTCTTTACTCTTCGCGTTACCTGATTTTTTATTCCGTGTCTCTTTTACAGGAACAACCTTCTCTTGTTCCTTTTTGCCGGCTGTTTCGCTTTCAGCTTTTAAAATTACATTCTTTCTATCTTCATCGGTTAAATTAATACCGCAAGATGTGCAGTAATTTGCCGATAATTTATTTTCTTCGCCGCAGCTTGGGCATTCTATATATTTATTTTTTAGATTATCTATTTTACGCTCGCTTTCCTATTTTCCATTTCTTTTTGTCCTTTATCAACGGCATTTTTAAATTCTTTAGAAAATTTAAATACCGGGACGTAATGTTCATCTACAAAAACTTTTTCGCCCGTTCTCGGGTTTCTTGCATAACGAGCGTTTTTTTTCTTTACTTTATAACTGCCAAAGCCCCTAATTTCAATTCCCTTGCCTTCTTTCAGCGATTGAATAACCGTATTTAAGAAACCTTCAACAATTGCTTCGGTTTCAAGTTTTGTCAATCCCGTTCCATCGGCAACTTTTTCAACAATGTCTGCTTTGGTCATTTACCCTTCCATGAATTTGTAAATCAATTTAGCGGAGAAATATATTAAAAAATCCGGTTAAAATCAAAACATTCTGCTATGTAAGTCGTTATTCTTCCTTAACTTATATACCTTGCAGCTGATTAATAAGCGGTTCAATTTTTGACGAAAGTTTGGGGTTTAAATTTTGAGCGGTTTTAAAATCATTTAAGGCTTTATCAAATTTTTTAAAATCCATATATAAAATGCCCCGGTTAATAAACGCTTCGGCAAAATTGGATTTAATTTGAATAGCTTTGGTTAAATCTTCAATAGCTTCGTATTGTTTATCCATTGCCTTGAAAACATAAGCCCGCAACAAATAACCACGCGGATTTTTCGACTCACTTTGCAGAGCTTTTGAAATATCCTTAAATGCGCTTTCTATTTCTCCCATTTTTATTTTTAATTTTCCGCGGTAAATATATTTTTCAGCGGTCGGCTCTGACATTATCGATTTTGTGTAATCGACCATTGCGCCTTGATTATCGTGCAGATTTTCCTTCACACGCGCGGAATAAAAAAGAGCCTCCCCATTTTCCTTATCTGCCTGAAGAGTATCATTAAAATCGCGAAGAGCGTCGTGTAGTTCCATCCGTTTCAGCCTAAGTTTCCCTCTCTGAAGAAAAGCTTTTTCAAAAAGAGAATCTGTTTCAATGCATTTCGAAAAATAATTTTCCGCTTCCTTAATATCACCCGTTTCCAATTTTAATAAACCCAAATTATAAATCACTTCGGCGTTTCTGCCATTTATTTCAAGAGCTTTTTTATATGATTTTTCCGCTTCATCATACTTTCTCAGATTTTTTAAAAGATTTGCTTTTTGCTGATAAAGTTTATCGTCTTTTGGTTGAAGTTCGATCATCTTATTGAAATCAGCAATTACTTTGTCAAATTCCTCCTGCTCAAAATGAATTTCCGAACGAAGCAGATAGATGTCAAAAAAATCTGGATTTGCTTTTTCCGCAGTCTCCAAATGAGTTAAAGCCTTGGGCAACTCATTTTTCTTTTTATAAATTACCGCCGCGTTCAAATTTACTTCCGGATTATTAGGCTCAAGTTCGAGCGCATTAAGTATTGAAGCTTCAGCGCTCTTAAAATTTTTTATATTCAAATAGGAAAGTCCGAGAAGGTTATGCGCTTTTGCAGATTTCGGATCAATTTCCACGGCCTTCTTAAAATCGATTATTGCCTTATTAAAATCTTCAATTTCCAATCGGAGTAAACCGCAGAAAACAAACGCCTCCAATTTGTCCGGCTGCATCTCCGCGGCTTTTACGCAATTACTAATTGCTTCTTCGTAATCTCCTTTTTTCTGAAGAACCTCGGCTTTCAAATAATGGGCTTCACTTTTATTCTTAGATATATCAATATATTTATCTACAAATAATATGGCTTCATCAAGCTGGTCGTCATCGTAACTTATTTTCGTTAAAAAAAAGTAAGGATTAGCCGAATATTCAGGATCTATTTTTATTACTTTAAGAAAATCTTCTTTAGCTGAAATGAAATTTTTTGAATAAAATTCC
Organism: uncultured Melioribacteraceae bacterium; assembly: GCA_963821715.1. Lineage (GTDB taxonomy): Bacteria > Bacteroidota > Ignavibacteria > Ignavibacteriales > Melioribacteraceae > CAWGET01. The sequence goes on along the minus strand of CAWGET010000001.1, from coordinate 383,949 downwards.
GCCAAGCCCTTTCCGTATAAACCGGTTAAATTTTTCGGATCGTGTTTTAGCGCTTCAACATAGAGAGCTGCGGCTTCTGTGTAATTTTTAACGCGGTATTTCTCCGCAGCTTCTTTAAGCAGTTTTTCCTTTTTCCCACCGGAAAATATTTTATTTAGAAGGCCCATATTCCTCAGTTTTTAAATTGCAAATTCCTTAATAATTTTTTCATATCGTAAGGCGCCGGTTTGCCGCCGAGATATTTGTGAAACCAATCCAGATGCGCGTTGTAATAAAGCGGCATCGATTTTATATGCGAAGGCCAATGCCCGTCATTTTCGAAAATTATTAAGCGCGAATCAATCCCCTGCATCTGCAGTACCGTAAAATACTCAACGCTTTGAACATAAGATATTCTGTAATCTTTTTCTCCGGTAATAATTAAAGTCGGAGTTGAAAAATCCTCGACATAATTCGAAGGCGAATATTTTTCATAAGCGCCGGTTTCCCAAGGCGTTCCTTCAAGATCTTTTTTCGGGAACCACAATTCTTCCGTGGTACCAAAGAAAGATTTAAGATCGTAAATTCCCATCATCGAAACAAGACAATTGAAGCGATTAGTTTTTGCCTGGAAAAAGTTCATCATATATCCGCCGAAAGACCATCCCATCGCCCCGATCCTGTTGGTGTCAACGTAAGGAAGCGTTTCCAAGGAATCGGTAACAAGCATCAAATCTTCGTAAACCTTTCCGCCCCAATCTCCCGAGATCGCTTCGGTGTAATCCTGGCCGTAACCCGCGGATCCGTGAGGATTCGGGAACGCAACTATGTAGCCCGCGCCCGGATAAACCTGCCAATCGCCTCGGAAAGAATTCATCCATTGATATTGCGGTCCGCCATGAACATTAAGAATTAATGGATATTTCTTTGTCGAATCAAAATCGTGCGGCTTAACTAAAAAAGTATGAACCGGTTTTCCGTCCGCGCCTTTTATCCATAATTCCTCCGCGGGACGAACATCGGCATTTTGCGCAATCTCTTCGTTAAAGAACGTAAGTTTTTGTATTGATGAATTTTTAAGATCGAAAGAATATAGTTCAGTCGGCTCCCCTACACTTGATGCCGAGTAAATAATCTTATCATTTGAAAGATCGAACTGGGCGATAACTTTTTCGGAAATAACTTCCGAAATTTTCTCGGAATCTAAATTTATTTTATAAAGAGGAAGATAACCCTTAACAAGAGCTGTGAAAAAGATCTCGCCGGAATTTTCATCCCACTCGAAATCGTTTACCCAATAATCGAAATCTTCCGTCAATACTTTAGATTTACCGGATTTCAGATCGTAAACAGCGAGTCTTATTTGGTCCGATTCATTTCCGGGAACGCGCTGCATTTTATACGCGATAAATTTTCCGTCGGAAGAAAATTTAGGATCGCCGTCCCAAGCTTCGTTTTCTTTAGTAAGATTTTTGATTTCGCCGTTGGAAACATCGTAAAGAAAAATATCGGAATTCGTTGAGAACGCAGGGTCTTTAACTCGTTTGGACATAAAAACTATTTTACTTCCATCCGGAGAGATATCATATTCACCGCCGCTTCCTGCCGAAAATGTTGGAGAATTATATTCTCCCGGAGTTACGTCTTCATATTTTGCAGAATCAGCGCCGGCTAAAAATATATGAGAATATTTCCCGATGTTGTAGTGAGTCCAATGACGAAATAAAAGAGAATCCGCAATATGAGCTTGAATAGGGCCTTCAGCAATCGCGTTGTCTAATTCTTTATTACAATTTTCGTCAGCTCCGCACTCGGGAAATACTTTAGAAGAAAAGATAAACTCACCATTATCAGAAAATTTCGGAGAATTTATTCCGGAATAAAAATCGGTTATTCTTGATGTGTCTTCAGTTTTTAAATCAAAATAATAGAGCTGCGTATTTTCGTTTTTATCGGAAATAAAATAAATTCCTTCGGATCCTTTCCAGATTGGATCAAATTCGTTTTTGTCGGAAGATAAAATTTTTGAGAATTTTCCGGAAGCTAATTCACCGTAATAAACATCTGAATTAGATTTTCCCTCTTCGAGAAAATATTCCGTTACAGTGAACGTTAGATATTTTCCGTCTTCGGAAATTTTTGGCGAAGCTAAATTTTTGATTTTGTAAAGATCTTCAATTGTAAAAGCTTTTTTCTGCGCTGCCGAAAAAGAAGAGAGAAAAAAGACTGCCAATAAAATAAGTATTTTTTTCATTTTGAAAAGCTAGTTTTAGTTTAAGAAATTTAATTTTAATATAAGAAAAGAAATGCAATTTTATTAACAGCAGTTATCAGTTAGAACCAAAAAAGAATCCGCGTAGATCAGTTTAATCCGTTAAATCCGTGTTCCAATAAGAGTGTTGTCTATATCTATTATCGGATAACTGAAGAACCGGTAAAAGGATTCGCCCATTCCCCAATTTCTAAAAGCTAACCACAATGGACACGAAGAAGGCTCTAAGTTCACGAAGAAAAAATTTCGGTTCAAATTCTAATCTTTTTCTCGCTTCTAGTTTCTAGCCTCTCGCTTTTCCATTTGACCTTTGACCTTTGACCTTTGACGTTTGTCCGCCACGTCGGATTTGACGTTTGGTCCTCCTTGAATCTTTGCAAAATTTTTATCATCATATAAAAATAGATTATTTATCTTAAATGGAGAAAAAATGATTGAAAAGAAATATGAAATTTCGGGAATGACTTGCGAACATTGCGTTAAAGCTGTTGAAATGGAATTGAAAAATTTGGACGTAGAATCTTACGATGTGGAAATTGGATCGGCGAGTATCAAATACGATACGGATAAAGTTAGCGAAGCCGAAATAATCGCCGCTGTGAAAGAAGCCGGATATGAAGTAACAAATTAGAAATTATGATTAATACTTTTTTACATAATAAGAAACAATATATTTTTCGCTAATTATTTTTGAAATCAAAAATCGAAATGAATATTTGTTTAATATTTATTAGGAATAATCCAATTGGGATTAAATTTCAGTAGAACTATATTTGTAATAAACAGATTAACTCCGTAGGAGTTAAATTGTATAGTTTGTAATGATTTTATATCTATTCAACTCCTACGGAGTTGCAATATGCCTCTTAATTCATTTACTACTATAATGAAACTCCTGACGGAGTTTTTATTGCAGATTTAATGTGATAATATATTAATAAGGCTTAATAAGTTATGAAAAAATACAGCCTTCCTGTTGAGGGAATGACCTGCGCAAGCTGCGTAGCAAGAGTCGAAAAAGTTGTTGGCAAACTCGATGGCATAAAAAACGTCTCGGTAAATTTTGCTACCGAGAAAGTAGATTTCGAAATAGAAAACGAAAATTTTGATCTAACAGAAGTTTCGAAAGCGGTTGAGGATTACGGTTATAAAGTAGTTGTTCAAAATAAAGAAGAAGAAACCGGAACTGGAGTTGAACCGGTTTTGGTTGATAAGGATGAACACTACAACAAATTAAAAAAAGATCTGATGCTCGCCTTCATCCTTACCCTTCCCGTTTTTATCATCAGTATGTTGATGGATTATCAATGGTTTCAGGATTTCTGGCACATCAACAGAGATTACACCAATAAAATACTACTAATTCTCACAACTCCGATTATGTTTATTCCGGGCAAGCGTTTCTTTGTAGTCGCGTGGAATAATTTAAAACATTTCTCCGCCGAAATGAACACGCTTGTTGCAATCGGAACGGGAGCTGCGTTTGGATATAGTCTGGTGAGCACTTTATTCCCGGAATTGATTTCATCAACAGGCGAAACTCCCCACGTTTATTTTGAAACGGCGGGAGTGATAATCACCCTTATTTTATTGGGCAGATGGATGGAAGACCGCGCTAAACGAAAGACCGGCGGCGCGATTAAAAAATTGTTGGAGCTAAAACCAAAAACCGCGACAGTTATAAAGAATGGCGAAGAAGAAAAGGTAAAGATTTCTGATCTTCAAATAAAAGATGTTGTGGTTGTTAGGCCGGGAGAAAAAATTCCCGCGGACGGAAAAATAATAAACGGATTTTCTACCGTGGACGAATCAATGTTAACGGGCGAATCAATTCCGGTTGAAAAAAGCAAAGACGCCAAAGTCATCGGGGGAACAATAAACAAAAACGGCAGCTTTGAATTTACGATCACAGCACTCGGAGATAATTCGGTTCTTGGACAAATAATAAGATTAGTCGAAGAAGCGCAAGGGTCCAAGGCTCCGATCCAAAAATTGGCGGATAAAATAGCCGGAGTTTTTGTACCGATTGTTGTGGTTCTGGCGCTTATTACATTTTTTGGCTGGCTATTTCTTTCACCCGAAAACGCTTTTAATATTGCGTTAATAAATTTTGTGGCTGTGCTAATTATCGCTTGTCCGTGCGCGCTCGGATTAGCGACTCCTACAGCGATTATGGTAGGGACCGGACTCGGAGCTAATTCCGGCATCCTGATAAAAAACGGAGAGAGTTTAGAGCAGGCGCATAAGATAAACACAATTATTCTTGATAAAACCGGAACGATAACCGAAGGCAAACCGACTGTAACGGATATCATTCCGAATGGAATTTCGGAAGAAGAACTTTTGACAATTGCTGGTTCCGTCGAAAATAAATCAGAACATCCGATTGCCGAAGCGGTTGTGGAATTTGTAAAACAGAGGAAAATTGAATTTAAAATTTAGAATCCTTCCAGAGCTTTACGGGAAAAGGAATATTTGCAATTCTTGGCGGAAGCGCGGTAGCCGTAGGAAATAAAAAATTGATGGCGGAATATTCAATTAAACTTGACAACAATGAAAATGATTTTAACCGATTATCGGAGGAAGGAAAAACCGCTGTGTTCGTCGCCGTCGACGGTGAATTCAGAGGGATGATCGCAGTGGAAGATCCTATAAAAGAGAGCAGCAAAAAAGCGATTGAAAAATTACAGAAGATGGGAAATGAAGTAGTTATGATTACGGGCGATAACGAAAAGACAGCCTCGGCAATCGCTAAGAGAATAGGATTGAAAAAATATGTTTCTGAAGTTATGCCGGACGAAAAAGCGGCTAAGGTAAAAGAATTTCAGAAAGAAGGAAAAGTAGTTGCGATGGTTGGCGACGGAATAAACGACGCTCCGGCGCTCGCGCAAGCCGACGTCGGAATCGCAATCGGAACGGGAACAGACGTCGCGATCGAATCTGCGCAAATTACTTTAGTTAAAGGGGATTTGAACGGTGTCGTAAAAGCGATCTCGCTTTCTAAAAAAACGATACGGACCATCAAACAAAATTTGTTTTGGGCTTTTATTTACAACTCGATAGGAATTCCGCTTGCCGCGTTCGGTTTGTTAAATCCCATGTTCGCAGCTCTCGCGATGTCTTTCAGTTCGGTTTCGGTTGTCAGCAATTCGTTAAGATTGAAGAGAGCAAAATTATGAGTTACAAAATTCAGAAAAATCCATTTATTGTTCCGGTTAATGATAATAAGCTGATCGAAGAACATTTCGGTAAAGCATCAATAAACACGGGCGATTACAGCTTCGCGCATATGATTGCTCCGCCTAAATGGAGTGAGCCGTTTCAGAATCCCGAGTTCGATGAGATAACTTACATAATTTCCGGAAGAAAAAAATTTGAGGTGGACGGTGATGAAATAATTTTGAAAGCGGGTGAGTCTATCATCGTAAAAAAAGGAAGCCGCGTTCGTTACTCAAATCCTTTCGAAGAAAAATGCGAATATGTTTCCGTCTGCATTCCGGCATTCACTCCCGAAAGAGTTAACAGAGAAGAAGAATAAACTTCCCTTAAGTTCTTACTAACGCAAAAATTCTAAAGCCGCATATCCATTTTTGACAAGGAACCAAATTTTACATCTATATTTTATTTTCATTTTTTCTTTCTTTTCTTTTTCTGTTGACGAGATACAAACCGGCAGCCGCAATTAACATAATAATCGCTAACGGTATAATACTCACACTGAAAAATTCATCCATAAAAAAGAAATAGATTAAAATTACAGCCGCTGCAAATACTAAAAGCAATAATTGATATTTAGGTTTCATAGAATTCCTTTTATTTTATTTGATATCGCTTAAATCCAAGAAAGACTTTGCTCCTCTTCATCTTTTTCTGAAGTAAGATCCAAAAAGATATCTTCAAGCGAGCTGTAGGTTTCCTTCGTCATCTCATTTTTAATTTTACTTCTTATGTCTTTTGTATCCGATTGATAAACTAACTTACCATAGTTAATTATCGCAACTTCGTCGGCTACGTCTTCAATATAAGATAATATGTGCGAAGTAATTAAAATTGTTTTCCCGTTCTCCTTTAATTTTCGTATAAGTTTTTTAAGCTTCGAAACAGAAAGAGTGTCCAATCCGTCGAACGGTTCGTCAAGAATTATAAAATCGGGATTGATTAGAAGAATTGAAGCCAGAGCGATTTTCTTCTTCATCCCTTTGGAATATTCGTCAATCAATTTTCCGCGGTGTTCTTCCAATTGAAAAAATTTTAACAATTGTTCAATCCTCTCCTGTTTTAATCGGCTTTCCATTGCGTAAATGTCCGCCGTAAAATTTAACTGTTCTTCCCCTTTTAGTTGAACAAAAAGATTTTCCAAATTTTCGAATAATATTCCGATTCTCTTTTTTATTTCGATTTCATTTTCATCTAATTCATTGCCGAATATTTTTATTTGTCCGGAATCAAGATCTTCTAAATTGAAGATGCAATTTATTGTTGTGGTTTTTCCGGCGCCGTTTGGACCCAGCAGTCCAAAAACTTTCCCTTCGGAAACAGAAAAAGTTAAGTCATCTACAACAACCTTTTTTCTGTAACTTTTTGTTAAGGAATCGACTTCTAAAATTTTCATATCATTTTCTTTATCAATTTTGATTTTCGTTTTTGCAACTGACCAGCTAAAAATTTTTGAACATCTAATTTGAAAAATAGAAGCGCCGATGAAAGAGAAAAAATAATTAACCCGATTTTATATTCCAATCCGGAAAGATTTAAAGATAATTTTACAAAAATCCAGACTATACCCAAAAGCAGAACAGAAATTATTAAAGCAATTATAGAGATATTTAAACCGTTTACAGTATTTATATTCACCTTTTTAGGGAAATATATTGAAGCCAGTAATGCGGGAACTTGAAATACGCAAAATGTAAAAAGTACCAAAGCTAAGTAAACAAAATAATCTATCAATTGAATCCGAAGAAAAATCAATGTAACAGATATAAAAATAAAATTTAGAAAAAGGAAAAAATAAGTAGCGGCGGATTTTAAATTAATAATATCCTTTGCTGAAACCGGAAGAATAAAGTATGATTTTACGCCCGGGGAATCGAAGCGAAAAATATTTCCGGAATTGGTCAAAATAATAATCGCGTGGAAAAATAATCCCATGTTTTTTACCGTGTGAAGCGCTTCAAATTCATTACCGATGTCGCCTTCGAAAATGGCAAGATAAAATATCGCAGAATAACCAAATAATATTATGATCAGTAAAAATATTATTCTTGGAGAACGCGAATGATATAGAATTTCCTTTTTTAATAAAGGATGAAGATCTTCAAAAACATTTTTTTTAAGATCAATAAAAAATTTAGGCGTATGAAATTTTAATATTTTAATCTTTGGAGCGGTGTTAAATCCTTCCATAGCGCGGAAGGATTTTTTCCATAAAAAACTATTTATAATGAAGAATGAAACAATTAAGATAATGAAATAGAAGAAAATTTTTGCGAACCCGACCAACGAATTCATACCTGTTATCTGCCACTCTAAAAATTTACCTGTCGGCAAAAAGATTAGAAAGTTGTAAAATTTTATCGCAATGTTTTCATCAGTTTTAAAATTTAAAAATAATTGCAGTAAAATTATAAACAGAACCAGACTTGCAATTTGGAAAATTTTTCTCTTCGGATGAGCGACAAAATAGATTAAAATAATATATCTGAAAAAGAAAATTAAAGAGCCGATAAGAAATAAAAACAAAAATAAAATCACAATAAATTTGATGAGATTCGGCGAAAAAATAGAATCGTTAAAAAGAAAATAAGCGGCAAAATATATTCCGAAATACGGAAGATTAAATAAGTTAAAAGTGTCGGTCAGCATTTCAAAAAAAATTATTTTCTTTTTGCGAATCGGATAATATAATAAATTACGGCTTAGCGGAGGCGAGGTGCCGAAGAAAAAGTTTGTATAAATATTAACCATAAAAACGGCGAATAAAAACGAATGCAAATTACGCAAGAAAACTTCATCGCGGATATCGAAATTGAGTTTTAGAAAATTAGTAAAAATATCAGCGGATTGATAATAGCCGAATATTGCAAAAAGCATCGCAAAGAAAGCAATCAATTTCAATATGAAATTTTGTTTCTGTATCGAATTAAGGATTATCCGCGTCTGCAATTTTAGAATTTTAAGAAAATTCATATAAAAAAATTGAATAAAAGATCGAAATTATTTTTTCTTCTCAATTTTATATTGAAGGAACAAGGCTGTAAAAAGGATTACCGTTAATATTATTACCGGGATAACTACTGTGTCGTCAACAACTCCGTTAAAAACGAAATAAATTATAAGCAGAACAAAAAGCGCTACTTTTAATAAAAATTTATGCTTAGGTTTCATTGATAATCCCAATTTTATTTTAATTATTAGTCAATCATTTGCTGTATTTCGAACTCCTATATGGTTGGTGGCAGACAGGTTCGTCTAAATTACATTTTGTCTTTGCACCTTTACACGCTAGACATAATACTATATTGTTTTATTTACAAAAAAGAAACAATGCAATATTCCATTTCTAAATAATAATTTGTTAAAATCTTACACGCAAAAATTCAATCCTAACTATTTCCGATTGTTCGATTAAATCCTGATGCGAAAAACTGGTCATGCTAATTGAATCATTTCTTTCGGGTCGACGCCAGTCGGAAATAAAAGACGCGTAAAACATCGAACCTATTACCGGACTTAAAGCCACTAAAGTTCCTCCGAACCAAGGAGTATAATGATAATTTTTTGCGATGATAACTGCTAGAATCGCTCCGGCTCCTCCTCCGATAATTGAATAACCGAATGTTTTCCAATACGAGAGCGCTTCGTTTTCCGATCTGGCGACCCAATGAACTCCGGTTGCGGCTCCGAAAAGGTATGATGATATAGTCAAAATTGAAAGGCTGGTTCCGATAAAATCACTTCCGTCATTCTCCCAGGCATAGCCAAACGCCGCAGCAAAGGGGAAAAAAGCAAACATAAGGGATAATCCGGAACCGACAGCAACCTGCCCGAAATAGTTTATCGGAGAATAATAATGTTTTGAGTGTGAAAGATTATCGGTTTGAAAAAAATGATTTTGATAATTTCTGCTGCTGGAATAAATATTTTTTGGTTGAAGTGATTGATTGTTAAAAATATTTTGAGCTAAAAGAGTTTGACTGAGTAAAAGAAAGATAGCCAATGAACGCATTTTTTATTTCCTGTTTTATTATAAATCTTGAAGAAATTTTAATACTATGTAAAACTTTTACTGATAAAGAATAAGCGTAACCGAATCAAGTTTTTCAATTTTCATCTTGGAAATTCTCTCACCATTTTCGTTGAAGGAAATTAAAATCTCCGGATTTTCTTTTAATAATCGCCAACGATATTTTTTAAAATAATGCGCGTCGTTAGGCGATAGAATTAATTTTCTGTATTCTCCTTTTTTATCGAATATTATCTCACCTCGAAACCGCGACCTCGCCCAATCTTTATAATCTTTTGGACGCCAGATGTTGGGACTGCTGAACTCCCGAGAGTCCACCCAATGCTTCAATAAATCTTTAATCGAAAATTTCTCCGTAGCGAAATTTGTATCCGGAAGAAAAACTTTTTCATCCGTGATTGGCGTCGGCTCGTTGCTCTGCTCAAATTTTTCCTCATCTACAATCGTGTAAGAGCAGGATGAAAGAATAAAAATCAGATGTATAAAAAGGAAATTTTTCATTTAGCTTAACTTCTCTTATCCGATAATATTTTGATGTGTTCGACAGATAATTTCATTGCTTGCGAAATTTTATGCTGTAAGATAATTTGCATAATGTAAATTTCTCAACCGAATTTATTTCCGGAAAAGAATTTTGATAAATCTGAGCGTTTAAAGTAAAAGGAAAGAAGAAATATAGAAAAATAAAAAAGCTAAATGTGCAAAAATTTTGTTCGGATGATGAGATCATAAGAGAACCAAAATGTTTAGTACAAATTTGAAAAAATTCAATAAATAAGTCAAATTCATCTTTTTAATTAATCAAAAATAAATTCCCCTCTTTTTTGTATTTTTATATTTTGAATTTAGCGTGAATGATGAAATATCTTCTCCCGATTACGGCTATTGCGGTTGGTATAATTTTCCCATTCGGTCATAGTTATACTTTCCTTATTCAATATCTTTTGATGGGAATGCTATTCTTCGCATTCTTAAATCTTGATATTAACAGAAGTGTAGTTCATAAAACGCATTTCATAATTTTAATTACTAACATTTCCCTTTCGATCGGTCTCTTCTTTGTACTGAAGGATTATAACGGATTAGTAGCCGAAGCGGCTTTTATTACGGCACTTTCTCCGACGGCAATCGCTACGCCGGTAATCCTAAATCTGATCAATAAAAAAGTTGAATACGGCGCGTTTTCGGTTCTGCTTAATAACATAGCGATAGCCCTTTTGCTTCCCTTCCTTCTTCCGCTTCTGCTAAAAAACGGAATGGAGGTTTCGGTTGGCGAAATTTTAATTCCCGTTTTAATTGTGCTCGGCGTTCCGCTGATAGTCGCGCAATCAATAAAACGCTTTAATGTTTCGCTGAAAAATAATCTTCTAAAATACGGGGAATTATCTTTTTACCTCCTCGTACTGAATGTTTACATCGCGTCATCCCGAGCTACATATTTTTTGGAAAACGAATTATCTTCCGGATTGCAGATTGTGTTTTATATTGCACTCGCTTCACTTTTCATCTTAATAATTTGGTTTTTTACCGGAATGTTAATCGGACGAAAATCTTTTCCGGTTGAAGCCGGACAATCGCTCGGACAAAAAAATAACGGATTCACAATATGGGTTGCCCTTACATTTATGACTCCAATCTCCGCGCTAGGTCCCGTTTTTCATGTTCTCTTCCAAAATATTTTTATTGCGGCTGAGCTTTACTATTTCAATGCAAAACGTCAACGGGAAGACCTGTCTGTGCAGGCAGGCGTGAAACGTGAGAAGTGAGACGAGATGCCTTGGAAAATCTTTATATTGATTTGAATGAAATTCATTTTTTAAAATTTTCATATAAAACCAAAGAACAGCGGCGAATCTTATTAAAATTTTTGCAACATACGCCTTTTATCAATAGAAATAGCTTGATGGAAAATCTGTGGGAATCTGCGATGTAAAAAACCTGCAAGTTGTAGTGGAATAATTTAAAGCATAATATTGCGCCTCAAACTTTTTTTTAGAATATTAAACATCAAATCTTAATTGGAGACATTATGTCCGACAAGCCAAAAATTGGAACAATTGCATGGCACGATCTCACTGTTCCGGATGCCGAACCGATTAAAAAATTTTACGAAGAAGTTGTAGGATGGAACTCCGAACCTTTTGATATGGGAGGTTACAACGATTTTAACATGTCCATTCGGGATTCCGAAGAACCGGCAGCCGGAATTTGCAATGCTCGCGGGACAAACAAAGATTTTCCTCCATTTTGGCTCATCTATATCAATGTGGAAAATATTGATGCGAGCGTTAAAAGGTGTCTCGATCTCGGCGGAAAGTTGGTCGTCGAAATAAAAGAAATGGGAAACTCCGGAAAATACTGCGTCATTCAGGATCCGGCGGGCGCTTACTCCGCTTTGTTTGAATCAAAAGATCAGGAAAAAGAATGAAAGCCGAGGAAATTTTTGAAAAACTAAAATCACTTGGGTCCGAACAGAGTAGAAAAGTTTACAACCGTCACGGAGTTTTTACAGAAATGTTCGGAGTTAGTTTTGCAAATTTGAAGAAGCTGAAGAAAGAGATTAAACGCGATCACGAATTGGCGGAAAATCTTTGGGAAAGCGGAAATCACGATGCGCGAATTCTGGCGACGATGATTGCCGATCCGAAAAAAGCCAAAGAAAGCTTAATTGATAATTGGGCGGAAGATCTTGATAATTATATAATTTCGGACGCGTTTTCAAAATTTGTTTTTCTTACAGACGCTGCAAAAGTAAAAATGGAAGAATGGATCAATCTTGACGATGAATGGACCGCGCGAACCGGCTGGCTTCTGGGGGCTCATCTGGCGATGAAAAATATGGAACTTCCCGATAAATATTTTCTGGATCTGATTAAAATAATTAAGAATGAAATTCATCATAAAAAAAATAGAACGCGGGACGCGATGAACAATGCGCTGATCGCGATCGGTATGCGAAACGAAGTTTTGGAAAAGAAAGCTCTTGAAGCCGCGGATAAAATCGGAAAAGTAGAAGTTGATCATGGAGATACGAGCTGTAAAACTCCCGACGCGAGAGCTTATATCTTAAAAGTTAGAAGGAGAAAATCGAAATAACGCCTGTACTAAAAACTATCCAGTTGTATCATTTACTATTCTAATCTCCCTAAAATTCCAGTAAATTTGTTTATTGATGTAGAAATTTTTTCGGCATAAAATTGGCTCGGATAATGATTAATCCAAAGGGGGAAAAATGAGAATTATTCTAGTTTGTATTTTTGCTTTGTTTATAACAGCGCACGTTTTTTACGCGCAGGACAGCACTAAAGCTAAAACAATAAAGATTGATAAGGTGGCCGGCGACACAACTTATACGGAATCAATCACAATTTCGAAAACCGAAAACATTACTCCGCGTAACAATGCTCTGATTATCAACCCGTTGAAATTTTTTATCTTTTACAATTTAACTTATTATCATACGGTCAATCCTAATTTAGCTTTCGGAGTCGGAATCCAAGTTCCTACATTTAAAGGAATTGATGGAATCGGCATAAACGGCGAGTTAAGATTCCATCCGGGAGGAAAAAGTCTGCGCGGATTTTACGCCGCGCCAAATTTTTCATATAATTATTTGAAAACGGGAGATGTGGAAACAGAGCCTTTTTCAATTGGGCTTTTATTCGGATGGCAATGGTTTCCCGGAGATGATTTTGCCATCGGCTTCGGATCTGGGAATTGATTATTATATAGGAACAATTTCCGATAACGATGATCTTTTTTCTGACTACAGCGGAATCGTTCCCGCTCTCCGATTCGATATTGGATACGCCTGGTAATTAGAAATTTAGAATTGTGGAAAAATGGAATGGCAGCAAGAACTCTTAAACCTAATATAGCGCTGATAAACAGAAATACTTTCCGTTTCCGGCTCCCTGCATCTCTCTTTCTCACGTCTGACCTTTGACCTTTGACATTTGACCTTCGACTCTCTGAAACATTTTCCAATTTATTCAGTATAAAAGGACAATTAATCATAAAATAAATAACTATGAAAAATCTCCAAACTGCAAAAAGAAGCTTAACGCCTATTTATTTTATTGCGCTTTTAACGGGATTTCTCTTATTATATAATTCATCAGATTCTGATAACAGTAGAATAATGGCGGAAGGAAAGAAAATGAATAATTCTGAAAATCTTAAAACAGCAACGTTCGGCTCCGGATGCTTCTGGTGCACAGAAGCAGTATTTCAAAAATTGAAGGGCGTTGAATCAGTAGTTTCCGGGTATTCGGGAGGCAATGTTGAAAATCCGACTTACAATCAAGTTACGTCGGGGAAAACCGGACACGCGGAAGTAACGCAGATCACTTTTGATCCTAAAATTATTTCGTTTGAAGAATTGCTTGAAGTATTTTGGAAGACTCACGATCCCACCACATTGAATCGGCAGGGCGCTGATGTTGGGACTCAATATCGTTCAGCAATTTTCTATCACGATGAACAGCAGAAAGAATCTGCGGAAAAGTATAAACAGAAATTGGAAGAAGCTGAAATCTTCGACGACCCGATTGTTACCGAAATAACCAAGTTTGAAGAATTTTATCCCGCGGAAGATTATCATCAGAATTATTACGAAGAGAACAAAAATCAGCCTTATTGCAGTTTTGTCATAACTCCGAAATTAGAAAAATTTGAAGAAGTTTTTAAGGATAAAATTAAAGAATAACCGTTTGTTATTAAATTAAATATTTCTTAAACTTTTGTAATAAACTAACTTTAATTATCTCTGGCTTGCGGAGAACAAACCAAATGAAATTTATCGTTATTTTTCTTTCTGTCGTTAGTTTTTCATACTCCCAAAAAATAAAAGTAGAATTAGATAGCTTGACCACATTGGATGACGAATCCTTTCACGTAGAAATATTAAGCGACAAGCCGAAAGAAAAAATTGTGTTTCCAGCTGACATTAAGCCTGATAAATTTCTAAGTCTTTTTTATAGCTTCTCATCAAAAAACGATGAACTAATTTCAATAGCTATTGTTCAAACTGATTCAAGCGATAAAATGTATATTGATTTGAATAATGATGAAGATTTGACAAATGATGGATCGCCGATTAATTTTAAACTTTCCCAAAATTCAATCTGGTTTGATATTACCAATCAATCAGATAAAAATCAAAAAACTCGATTAATTTTATTTCGAAAACCTAATATTCCCGATTCCAGCAATAAAATTTTTGTAGATGAAGAGGGTAATTTATTAACTGAATTTGCGGCTATGTTTGCTTCAGTTAATAGCGATTTGAATTTTACTGGAGAAAGAAGAACATATTTTTTTGATGATCGCGTTGCTTTACGGAGAGGGAAATTAAATATCAACGATACCCTTTTGCATATAGGACTATTTGATTATAATAACAATGGAATATTTAATGATGAAGACGATCTTTTATTAATTGACCTTAATGATGACGAAAGATTAACTTATTTACAAAATGAAGAAATATTTGCGCTTAAAGATATTTTTAGAATTCACGGAATAAATTATAAACTTAGCCATATAGATAAATATGGAAGTGAGATCCTTCTTGAGGAAACAAAAGAAGAACCAACAAAATATTTTTCTAGATTAAAAGGCGATATTAATTATGATAAACAGAAATATGAGCTGGAACAGGAATTTTGGCAATTAAAATTTGTGGATTTAAATGGCGACTCGATTACCTTCGATAATTTTAAGGGTGATTTTCTTCTTCTAAATTTTTGGGGAGAATGGTGTTTGCCATGTCGAGAAGAGATACCGGTATTAACAAAAGCTTATAAAAAATTTTCGTCAAAACTGAATCTCATTAGTTTTTTAAATACAACTAATCTTGAAGAAGCTATCGATCTTATAAATCTAAATAATATGGAATGGAGCCATATTTTATTATCCCAAGAGATTGAAGAAAAATTTAGAATTAAGGGATATCCAACAAATTTATTGATATTTCCGGACGGTAAACGTTATATTAAAGTAGGAATGATCTATGAGGATTTTTTCAAAAATTATGTTCAATAAAACGCATTACGTTTATTTTTCTCGCATCTGGCTTTTCCATTTGACGTTTGACATTTGACGTTTGACAAAAAGATAGAACTCGGATGACGCAGATCAAACGGATTTACGCTGATTAAAAACTACACGCCTTTAGTGTGCAGGTCAACTATGTAGTGTCATTTCGAACCCGGCGCTTTTTGCCGGGTGAGAAATCTTAAAATTGAATTAAAACAAAGATTTCTCCTCACTTCGCCTGCCCTGTCTGCTTATGCAGGCTGGCGGCAGACAGGTTCGTCGAAATGACAATTTGTCTTTGTGACCTTACACGATAGACATATCATTTGCTTCTCGCCTTTCCGTCTCACATCTTGCTTGTCGCGGCGTAGTCGAAGACGAAGCCGGACGTCTCACATCTCACGTCTGCCGTATTTAATACTTATACTTATTCACAATATACACTCCGAAAATAATCACCGCCATTCCCACAAAATGCATCGCGTATAAATTTTCGCCGTCTATTATTCCCCATATTACGGCGACGATCGGGATAAGATAAGTGACCGTTGAAGCGAAAACAGCCGAAGTCATCTGAATTAATTTGTTGAACATAACCAGCGCAACCGCCGATCCGAAAGTTCCGAGTAAAAATAAATATCCTAAAGATTCCCACGCAGTCGAATCCGTTTTAAGCAGAAAAATAAAATCAGTTGATAGAAGATAGACAAGCGCGAAAGGTCCAACCGCAAACATAGCAAGCGCCGTGAGCTTAAGCGAATTGATATGCATAAAATAACTCTTAACCATATTTCCGCTTATTCCGTAACATAAAGTTGCGGCAATCACAAAAAGCGCGTAATAATTAAATTTACCTAATCCCCCGCCCGAATCGATAAAACTTAATCCAACAGAACCGAGCAGTCCGATCATCAAACCCACGATCTGACCTTTATTTATTCCGGTTTTGAAAGCCGCGACTCCGACTATCAACGTAAAAATAGGAGTTAAGGAATTTAAAATTCCGGCTAGCGAACTGCTCAAATTTGTTTCCGCCGTAGAAAATAAAATTGCCGGAAGCAGATAAGCGATAATCCCGAGAGCAAAAATTCTTTTCCAGTCACCCTTAAATATCTTGAAATTCTTCAGCGCAACCGGAAGAAGAACAGAACTCGCGACGACAATTCTAATCGTTCCTGCTTGAACGGGATCAAACGCCATCAACCCTTTTTTTATGAGGATGAAGGAACTTCCCCAAATAAGCGAAAGAGAAAGCAGAACAAAGAGTTGAAAGCCGGGTTTATTTTCTGTTTGGGAAGTTTCCATAATTCCGAAAAATTTAAAGATTAAATATGCTAAATTTTTGGAATAATATGATAGCTTTTCTAAGCTGTTTATTTTTTCATTTCAAGAATTCTGTAGAGAAGGGATATATCCCGTCTCAAAAACTGAAATGATGTATATTCTGCAACAGAACGAATTGAAAAAACGAGTTCTCTAAAAAGCAAATAATTGTCACCCTGAACTTGTTTCAGGGTCTCAAAAAATTCAAAATAGACTTTTTAAGATTCCGAAATAAATTCGTAATAACGAAACCTTTCTTTAATCAGTCCAAGACGCTATATTACCTTATTACACGCGACATCAAAATACTTCCATCCTTTTCCTCTTGCCGTTTATCTGTTCAATTCATAAATTAAAACAATATTTCGGATTGAGCGATGAAAAAATTTAAATATATATTATTCTGTTATCTATTTTCGTCCATCGCTTTTTCGCGCAGGAAAAAAATTCGCCTTTTATTTCGGCGCATTTCGGAGCTTACAGTTCGTCGTCTTCAGGCGTAAGAACAGCAAACGGAATTCCAGGAATTGTGTTCGGAGCCGGATTCGGAATCCCAGCTAATTTCAAATATTCAATTTTATAATAAAATCACTTACGTGTTAAAATCCGATTACGACGTGAAATATTTTAGTTCGGAGTTCGATGTTTATAATTCCGTTAATGATGTTAACGCTTCTTTCAGTCAGCTAATTTATAACGGCGGATTGCAGTATAAATTTAATCTGAACAAAAATCTAAATCTCGGAATTATCGGCGGATTAACTTACACTCTCGTCGATCACGAAGCTAGACTGCTTAGCGGCGAAATTATCCAGTCGATTGACAACGAAGGAGTATTCGGATATTTCGGCGGTGCGAATATTGAGAAAAAATTTGAAGACGAAAATCTCTCCCTTTACGGAGAAGCTATTTACAATCATTCCAACAAATATGTAGTCCACTTCAACTCCCCTTTTACAGGAATGAATTATACAATCGGATTCAGGTATTATTTTATTTCCAATTAATTTTTGCTTGCTTTATAATTTAATTAAGCATATTATATAAGACAACTGATCCAATTATCACAAAATTATAAACCACAAATTATTTGGAGGAAATTATGAAGAAACAATTCAGCAAAACCGTATTGTTTTTAATTCTACTAGTATTCAGCACATCAACTTTGCTTGCGCAGGAAAATAACCAGGAATTAAAAAAAGAATTCCAAAAAATGAATGATAAAATGGCTGAAGCAATGTTAAATGAAAACAATGACGCCATACTTGCAATGTATGCAGATGACGTAATTTCTTTGCCTAGTTACAACCCGATGTTAAAAGGCAAAAGTGCATTGAAAAAGCAGATGGAAATGGATGAAAACGACAATATGAAAATGAAAGACTTTGAGCTTACAACGCTCGAAGTATTCAGCAGCGGCGACTACGCCTACGAAGTGGGTAAATACAATTTATCTATGGAGATGGACGGAGGAGCGGAATCGTGGACTGATAACGGAAAATATCTTACCGTGTATGAAAAACAATCCGACGGTAGTTGGAAAGTAAAAGTCGAAACCTGGAACACTAACAACAATCCTTGGCAGCAAATGCAAGAACAGTCAGAAATGGATCAAGATAAAGATATGGACAAAATGCACAAGGATAAAATGCACGATGGAGATGATGAAGACGACGATGATATGGAAGATGACGATGCAATGTAAATAATATAAATACAGAAAATAAAGTTTTTTAAAAGCTTTTTATCTGAATTGATATATTTAATCCCGCCCTATTCTAATTATTTTTAGAATGCTGCGGGATTTTTTTTATCCCTTCTTAAAACTTTTCACCGCATCCTTCGTCTTAATTTATGGATCAGTTCCAAAAAAATTATATCCGTAAAACTGGGGGGATAATAATGTTCGCAAAAAGTTATAATTTAAAATTACAAACCGTTAAATACATTTCGATATTTCTCTTGCTTCTTGTTGCCGGTTTATTCATATCCTCGTGCGGCTCTTCTCCTGAAGCGCAGACAGAAAAGAATAAATTAAAGCAGGAATCTATCGCCGGAGAATCCGATCATCAAAAAGTAAAAATCAAAAATAAAAGAACAAAAATCATTTTAAATGATGATGAAAATTCCGAAGATTCATATATAGTAATCCGCAAAGGATCGCGGCACAATTTTGACAGCGTAAGGATCGATATGTCTCATCTAAAAAAAGAATTAGATGAGATGGCGGATGAATTGAGAAATCTTAAAATTAATGTCGATTTTAACGGCGACGAGCTACGTGAAACGCTTAGCAACATTAACATTGACGTTGCTATAGACAGTTCTCTCTTTGAAGGATTGAAGGGATTGAACAAAGAATTAGTCCGCATAAAAATAAGAAGACCCGATTCTTTAACTTCTTTAATTGACGAAGAAGAACTTCGCGAAATCAGAATGCATTTCAATTCAAAAGAATTTAAAGAAGAAATGAAAAATCTGGAAAAGGAATTAGAAAAAACTCGAGAAGAGTTAGCATCAATGAATATTGACATAGAAATGATGAGCGAAGATATTGCGCGCGACGCGAAAAATTTATCCGAAGAACTGATGGAAAATATGGATTTTGATCTCGACATCGATATAAATATAGATAAAGCTAAATTGAAAGAAGATGTTAAACGAGCAAAAGAAGAACTCGAGTCACTCGATATCGATCTTGAAAACATCAATGAATTTACTGACGAAATAACAGTCGAATTGCGTGATGATAATCTTTTGAAAAATAAGGATGAAGGTTATACTTTAGAATTCGATTATGAAACAGTTTATCTCGACGGTAAAAAACTTCCTGAAAAATCTGCGCAAAAATATCGTGAAATTTTCAAAAGATACTTCGACAGATACCCTGAACAGGAAGAGATAAGAACAAAATAATTGTGAGAGTCTGTGTTAATCTGTGATATTTTAAAAATTAAACCACAGATTAACACATAAAATATTTTACACGAAATTACTTTATTTCTTCGGCAATCTTTCCAAATATGAGCTGTTGCTAAGAACTGCAAAATTATCTTTGGTGCGAAGTTCTTCTATGCTAAGGCAGTTCATATAACTCATTGCGCTTTTCAGACCGTCGGAAATTCCATCAATTACGGTTTTAACAGGACCTTTATACGGAATCATCGTCTCTTCTCCTTCGATGAATTCGTTCTTCATTTTTACTCCGAATGAAGCAGAGCCGCGATATTTTTTCCACAGCTGATCATTATATTTAATCACTTCGCTCGGAGTCTCTTTTGTTCCGGCGAGCATTCTTCCTAACATTACAACGTCTGCGCCGAGAGCAATTGCCTTCGCAACGTCGCCCGGATTTTTTATTCCGCCGTCTGCTATCAACTCGATGTCGAGATTTTTTTCTTCGCGTGCGTAAAAAACATTCAGCAGCGATGAAACCTGACCAATCCCGATTCCGGTTTGGACCGAAGTAGTGCAGACGCTTCCGCCGCCAATCCCAATACGCACCGCGTCTGCTCCGGCGTTTACCAAATCCTGCAATGATTTTCCGTGAGCGATATTCCCTACTATAACTTTAGCATTGTATTTATTTTTTATCTCTTCGCATTTTTCCAAAACGGTTTTATTATTAGCGTTAGCCGTGTCAATGCATATTATAACATTCCGCTCGGCCAATTTTGCAATTTCATCATCGCTCGTAGTTAAACCGATTGAAACAGCTTTAACAAAATCGTATTCTTTTCCGTTTCCCAAAAAACTTTCAAGAGAAGCGTCAAATCTATTTAAAATTCCCAAAGCTCCGTAATTGTTTAGCGCTTCTACCATATTCAATCCGCTGACTGTATCCATCGGACTCGAAATAGCGGGAACGTTTAAATCAACGTCTAAAAATTTGGTTTTGGTCGAAGCTTCATTTCTACTCTTTATCCGTGAAACTTCTGTCGGGATTAGACTTATATCATCAAATGTCAGTGAAAATTCATAGTTATTTAAATCGCTTTTAGAATATACGCGCATTTTTATTTCCTCAAATTTTAAAAATCAAACGTAGCAAAATAGTAATTATTAGAAAGATTGGAAAGATTAAAAGATTATCGCGAAGAAATGCCTTCAGCAGAAAGATTGCTAATACAATTTGAGAATTCTATTATTTGTGAACTTGCAAGTTATGCTTCATTTGCACAAAAAAAAAGACGCGGCGCGCTTAAACAAACTCAGCGACCTGCCGCATCTTAAAAATTCTTCTCGTTTCTTGTCTCTCGCTTATGGAGTTTTAATTATTCCTCATTCAGCAACTTTTCCATCTGATCAAGCAAATCATTCATTTTATTTACAACGGCGAGAATCGGTGTTTCGGAAGTCAGATCAACTCCGGTTTCAGTCAATAGATCCACCGGATACTGTGAGCTTCCCGCCTTTAGAAAATCGAGATATTTATCCACAGCAACTCCGCCTTCGTCTTTAAGTTTTGCAGCCAGAGCCTGCGATGCCGCGAAACTTGTAGCGTATTGATAAACGTAAAAATTATAATAGAAGTGCGGAATCCTTGCCCAGGTATATTTTTCCTCTTCATCCACAACCATATCAGAACCCCAATATTTCTGATATAACTCGCCGTACATCTCAGAAAGTTTATCTGGGGTTAGGGATTCACCGGCTTCGGTTTTTTCGTGAACCATCTTTTCGAACTCGGCAAATCTAGTCTGACGGTAAAAAGTTGTTGTTATATTGTTTAAATTCTTTTCGATGAGCGCGAGTTTTTCTTCTTTGCTCTGGGCGTTTTCAATCATATAATCGAGCAGTATCGCTTCATTCATCGTCGATGCCACTTCAGCTACGAAGATTGAATAATCGGCATACGGAAACGGCTGATTTTCGCCGGTGTAGTAGGAATGCATATTGTGTCCCATCTCATGGGCAAGTGTATAAACGTCGTTCAATTGATCGTTCCAATTAAGAAGCACATACGGATGAACTCCAAAAGTTGTGCCCGAAGAATAAGCGCCGCTTCGCTTCCCTTTTGTTTCATATACGTCAATCCATCTATTCTCGAACGCCATCCTCAAACTTTTGCCGTACTCTTCTCCCAATGGTTTAAGCGCATTTAGAGTCATTTCAACCGCTTCATCATAAGAATAATCTTTTGTAACCGATGGAAACAGAGTAACATAAGTATCGTAAGGATGCAGCGTATCAATTCCTAAAACTCTTTTCTTCATCTCAGCCCATCGGTGCAGCGGTTCTAAATTTTCCTCGGCTACGCTTACAAGATTATCATAGACCGCCAGAGGAATATTATTTACATTTAACGCCGCTTCTCTCGCGGATTCGTATTTGCGAGCTTTTGCATTGAAAATATTTCCCTTAATATTTCCGTTGAATAGAGCGACTAAAGTATTTTTGAAATTGATAAATGGTTTATAAAAACCTTTGTAAACGTCGCGCCGGAAATTCCTGTCATTAGAATATAACGCGGCGTAATATCTTCCGTTAGAAATTTGAATGTCGTTTCCCTCTTCATCTTTTACTGTCGGGAATTGAACATCAGCATTGGCAAATAAACTAAATGTATTGTAAGGAACCTGTGTTAAAGGCGAAGCCATCGCAAGCAATTCTTCCTGATCTTTCGAAAGTGTATGCTCCTTCATCCTATAAACGTCTTCTAAAGCTTGTTTATAAATTTTAAGCTGTTCGTTGCTTTCAACCATTGCATCTAATTTTTCTCTCGGAATTTTTAAAATCTCCGGATCTACGAATGACCTTTTCGCCGCTAAGTCGGAATAAAGCGCAAAAGTTTCATCATATTTACCGAGAAATTTCGCGTCGCTCAAATCAAGATCTTTGGTAAGCATTGAATAAAGAAACACTCTTCCCATTTTTGTATTTACGCTTTCGTCAAATTTGAGGAAATCGAGAAGCTCTTCGGCGGAATTTCCCAAAGTACCTTCGTACTTTTGATAATCCTGAATATTATTTTTTATCCAGTTAAAATCTTCCTGCCAAGCCTCTTCGGTTTCGTATACATCTTCAAGATTCCATTTATACTTGTTGTCAATTTCATTTCTTGAAGGAAGAGCGCCCGACTCGTTTTGCGAGTAAGCAAAATTCGAAATGCCTAATAAAGTAAATGCCAAAACTAACCTCGTAAAGAATTTTGTTATGCTTTTTGTTTTCATATTATTTTCCAAACTAAATGTGCAAAATATATTTTGTTCTGAAGATAGGATACTTTTCCAATAACTCGAGAATCTGCGTGTTCAAGTCACCCGACAGATATTTCCGACGCCTGAAATTCTTCCGTATCTATCATTAAAATATTAATACGGTTTTCGTCAACTGATGTTTTTATATCATTAGCGTCTTTGCAAAGTGAGTATTTATTGTCGAATTCCTCGCAGATGCTATCAAGCTTTTTCTTGTCATCCAATTTTTTAATCGAACCCGTGCAAATAATTTCAGTGAAACTAAACTTGGAATCTGTTATTCCCTTGTCGCTCTGCATAATAAAACTAACACTAAGATCTTCGCGCGCCTGTAGATCTTTATCATTTAATGTATCGAACAAAAAGTAAAAGTTTTTATCAAGATAAATAAATGGTGAAGCGACCTGCTTTAGTTTATCGTTTATGAAAAAAGCTAATATTCCTATTTGGCTTTTTACAATTTCACTCTCAAT
The DNA here is from genome assembly GCA_963821715.1 of uncultured Melioribacteraceae bacterium. Taxonomy (GTDB): domain Bacteria; phylum Bacteroidota; class Ignavibacteria; order Ignavibacteriales; family Melioribacteraceae; genus CAWGET01. The sequence continues at coordinate 360,417 of CAWGET010000001.1, read as the reverse complement.
TTTATCCATCTCTCTAATAGATTGGATTTCCTTTTTCATCTTCAATATCTCAGCGATTTTTTCGGAAAAATAAAATTAAATGTAACATTTTTAACTCGAATTAAAAAGGAAGAAGAAAATAATTACAAGCCGGAATTTCCCATTATTCAATGTTTTTACATTCTTTTCTAAATATTAACAGTTCAAGCTATTTTCAAGCATTTTCCTTTTTCGTAGAACTGACAATATCTGCAATGCTCCGGATTCGGGACGAAATTCTGTTGATGAATATTTACAATATCCCTGCCGAGTTTTTTCCCGAATGCTTTTATCATCTCATCTGAATACGTCTTAATTACCGGTTCGTCCGGATGCTTAACAAATAAGAGAATCGTTTCCACCTTTTTTTCAGGAAATAACTTCTTAACTATAAAAGCGTAAAAATTTAATTGATGAGTATATTTAACGCTTTCGTTCAGAATTTCATTTTTTTCGATCTTATCAGTTTTATAATCAAGGATTATAATTTTTTTGTTTTCTATTATCAGTTTATCAATTATTCCGTAAAGGAAATATTTCCCTTCGCCGGTATAAAGTTCAAATTCATTTTTATAATTTTTCTGTCCCGCAATCTTTTTGAAGAATGCAGACGAATATAATTTGATGAGGTCTTTTTTTATCCCGGCAGAAAAACTTTCGGGATTTACCAACTGCCGCCTTCTTTCGAAGTACTGATTTTCAAGAAGATTTTCTATCGCTTCGTCTAAATTTTTGTCATCAATTTCATTCTGTAAAATTGAATGGATAATGCTGCCTTTCAAATCCGCGGCTTCGTTTAATTCTTCATCTTCCCGATGATTAAAATCATTTTCCTTTTCTTGTTTTTTTAGAAGATTTATAAATTTCGAATATCCGAGTTCGTAGGTTAATTCATATTTTACCGGACACTGATTGAACACAGCAATTTTAGTAGCTGAAATTATTTCCCGCTCAGGTTTGTCTTCTATCTTTTCAATTGCAAATTTTTTCGGAAGATAATTTTCAGTTTTCATAATAAATGGATTTTCAATTTCATCCACCGTTTTGATTAAGGGAATCCTTAAATTCACTTCCCTTTTTGAAGATTCCATAGTATCGCGGTCTAACGTTTCTAATTTCGTACTAATATCCACAACTTCTTCATCTCCGTTAAACTGCAATCCTTCCTTCAACAGTGAAAAAAACGTTCCCTTGCCGGCTTTAAATTCTTTTGCTGAAGCGGAAATAAATAGAAATTCTTCCGCACGGGTAATGCCTACATAAAACAAACGCTTAAGCTCGGCAAGATTCTTTTTCATCTGAATAAAATTATAAATACTAACAATAGGAGGAGTTGAATATTTTCCGAAATAATTTTCCTCAACAGGAAGATGTGTCAGGATTCCAAATTTTTTATCGATGGCGATATTACCGGAATTTACTTTATCATCTTGTCCGCGGGAATTTGTCTCGTATAAAAATACAGCTTTAAATTCCAATCCTTTCGATTGGTGAATTGTCATTATCCTTACAGAATTTTCTTCCGAGGCAACTTGCGCCTGGCTCTCGTCGTCCATCGCTTCAATTGATTCGTCTAAAAACTCCACATAATCATATAGAGTCTTGAAGCTTTCCTGCGAAAATTTATTGGCGAGATTAATAACCTTATTTAAATTAGCAAGTTCCTGATTTGAATTAATTTTTGAGGCCACTATCGCCCAATACCCGGTTTCGTTCAATATCTTCCGTATTAAAAATGCAAAATCGCCTCTTGCGGCAAGGTCGGAATTTATTTTTAAATCATCTATTATCTTCTTTATTTTGTCGTCTTTTTCTGAATAATGAATCAGTTTTTCAAAAAAAGAATTTCCCTGTTCGAGTGAAATTTCGTAAATACGCAAGTCGGATAAGTTGAAAAAAGGCGAGCGCAAAATTCCTATTAACGATGCGTCGTCGTTGCTGTTAATTAAAAATGAAAGATAATTTTTGATGTCGTAAATTATCTGCCGCTGATAAAATCCCTTCCCGCCGATAATTAAATAAGGTATTTCATATTTAATAAAAGCGCTCTCCAGAGAGAGGAACGAATTCCTCTTCCGGCACAAAATTGCGATATCGCTAAAAGTTAATTCAGGATTAACCTTTAGAAGTTCAATGATTTTTGAAGCTACAAGATCGACTTCTTCAATTTGGTCTTCTTCGTCCGCCAAAAGAATTTCAATTTTACTATTATTATTCTCTTTTCCTGCGCAAATTATTTCGGAATAACCAACCTCATTGAAATCAATATTCGGGTCACTAAATATATTTTTGAAAATGTAGTTTGTGAAGGCTGCAATGTTGGGAGACATCCTAAAACTATGCGGAAGTTCGAGAACATTTCCGGCCTTGTCAGGTAAAGTCATTTTGGACTTTGTTCTGTTGAATATTTCCAACTCTGCGTTTCTGAACATATAAATGGATTGCTTTTCATCGCCCACAACAAAAAAATTATTCCGCTTTAAATTATCCAGAACCGGCATAAAAATTTCATATTGAATCTCATTAGTATCCTGATATTCATCAACCATAATGTATTTAAACTTGCCGCCAAGATGTTCGCGCACTTCCGGAATTTCAATTATTTTTTGTGTAAATATGAGAATGTCTTCGAAGTCCAGAAATCCTTTATCAATTTTTTTTCTCTGATAAATTGCAGCCACTTCAAAAAAAATGTTCAGAAACTTTTTACCGAATTCTGCAAGTTCAAGATGAACTTTCTCAAAATTTTCTTCTAATTTAAAACTCTTCAGATCAGAAAAAAATTCTTCAATAAAAATAATTTCCCGTTCTAACTCCGTGCACGATTCCTTTTTCAAATAACTTTGTATTCGCACCGTTCCCTTTCCGGTCAATATCTCTTTACTGATAGCCGTGCAAATATTAATTAATCTAATTACTTCTTTTTCTTCTTTAAGATGATCAAGATTCGCCGATATTATGCCGGCAAACTTATTGCCCGGTTTATCCTCCAATGCCCGGCCGTTTATCTTTTCAGCGCAGGAAATTAATTCTTCTAAACGGGGAAGAAAAATTTTCCGAAGCTCTTCTTCAAATATTTTCCCGAACAACTCGGCAGTCTCATTTATTGATCCTGAAAAAAATTTCGTTTGAATTTTTTCGATTTCTTTTCTTTTCTCAATTGATGATTGCAAACGTCTTTGAAGATTTCCTTTTGATTTTAAAATCCGGATCAAATCTTTTATTTCATTGGAATCGTTTTCTGACTTTAATTTTTTAGATATATATTCTTCAACGCTCAGGCTTAAAAGTTCGTTAGCTGTGTATTGATCGATAGGAATAAAATTAGCGTCGAGTCCGGCTTCGGGAGAGAACTCTTTAAGTATATCGATGCAAAATGAATGTATGGTCGCAATGTTTGCCGATACCAGCCTGCGCCTAATCTGTATTAGTTTAGAAATTATATTCTGGTCTTCTTCCATGGAAAGACGAGTTTCAATCTCATCGGAAATTTTTTTGTATAATTCTCCCGCCGCTCTTTCCGTAAAAGTAATTGCTACTATATTGTTTAGTTTAACGTCTTCCTGTAACGCTATTTCTACAAACCTTTTAGAGAGAACAAAAGTTTTACCCGAACCCGCATTCGCAGTAAGAGAAATATGTCTGGAAAAATCTAAAGCCTTTTCTTGATGAATTGTAAGCATTCTATTTCTTTAAAAGTTTCATTAAAATTGTCGTTCCGTTTTCTGATGTTTTCAAGACTTCGATTGAGCCATTGATGCTTTCGATGTAGCGTTTAGCCATCGTTAAGCCTAAACCCATTCCCTTAATTTTAGTCGTAAAATCCTGCTGAAAAATCTTGGAAATTATTTCTTCCGGCATCCCACTGCCATTATCCTCAATCTTTAACCGGTAAAAATTATTTTCATCTTTAAGATCAAAAATAATTAGGGTGGAATTTGCCTGTACAGAATTCCGTATAAGGTTTATGAGCATCCGTTTTAGCTGATCCTTGTCTGCGTTAACAAGAGCTTCCTCTGCTTCACTTTTAATTTCAAACTTAATTTTTTCTTCGATGAATAAATTTGACGCTTCGTTTATAACTTCAAATAGATTTACGGTTTCCAATTTTACATTTGGCATTCTAGCAAAACTAGAAAATTCCGAAGCAATATTTTTTAAAGTATCTATCTGACTTATTACTGTTCCGGTAACCTTGAAAAATATTTCATCAAACTTTGGCGACTTATCTTTGTAAGCTATCACAAGCTGCTGAACCGCAAGTTTCATTGGCGTTAACGGATTTTTAATTTCGTGCGCTACCTGCTTTGCCATTTCTTTCCAGGCAGCTTCCCTTTCAACTTCAGCCATATCTGTCTGAATTTTTTTTAATTCTTTTACCATCATATTGAAACCGTCAATCAGTTCCTTCACTTCCCCTTTCCGTTGTTCGGTAATTTCAATATTTAAATCTCCGCCCGCAACGGATTTAGTTGCAACCGTTAGTTTTCTTATGGGGGAAGAAATTTGATTTGCCAGCAGAGCGCTTATTATCATAATTAAAATTACCGCCAGAAAATAACTGCCGAATAAAAAGGTGTCTAACTCGGTTGCCGAAAGCGGCAGCAGAATATTGTTAAAACTGTCGCTTACCTTATAAATTATATTCGGATTTCCTGAACCCGGTTTATAATAGAATGCATTGAACTTATAGTCTTCAATATTTTCCTGCGCCAAAATTTCACCGGCGCCGTTTACCATTAAAGATTGATATACTTCGGGATAAATTATTTCCGGCAATAAACCGGCTTCGTAATAATTTGTATTAGAACTGAAAGTGATATATTTATCTTCATAAACGGAAAAGTCAATTCCCAGATCCTCATTTGCCAGGAGAAAAAGCGAGTCGGAAATAGTCTCTTCATTATCATTATATTTATTCACAAATTCTTCAACCGATTTTGCCCGCTTCTGCAGCTTATAAAAAATTGCCGATTCGTTTTTTTCTTCAGTAAGATTCCTGAAATAAAATGCAAGAAGTATAAGCGGAATTATCGATGTTAAAAGCAGAGCTACCAGAAGCTGCGCACGGAATGTTACTTTTACGCTTTCCTCGATTTACTGTAAGTAAACGATAGAAGAAAAATTATTAAAATGATGATAAAAATACTATGTATGAAAAAGACCTTGAAGAAATCGTAAAGGCTCCAGGAAATTTCTTTCTCCTTTTGAGCCGCCGCAATTATCTTCTCTCCGTTCTTTACAACATAGGCGGAATAAACTTCATTATTGCTTACTATGTTTAACCTGGTTTCATTTTTATCGACCAGATTATTTTTAATATAATTTATTTGTGCCGGAGTAACATTAACATCCCCAACTAATGAAGTAAATCTATCTCCTGTTATCTCAAAGATCAAAAGATTTTCTACATTTACAGCGGCGCTTTCAAAAAGTCTTTTGCCGGTTAAAAAATCGGGCTCACCTTTAACTGGAATTCCCTGACCATTTTCCAAAGCGGAAACTACGAAAGAAATTGTCTCGCCATTAAGTTTTACCGGAACGGTTCCGACTACATAAATTTCACCGGTTGTCGTAGAATCATTACGAAGAATCTGTTTGTCGGGAAGAGTGATGTCTCCGTAACTTTTATTCCATTTCATTCCGTAAATAAATTTACCGAGAATGTTTTGCCCGGAGTCTATGAAAGCCACGGCGGATACTATCGACTCCCGTTTTAACGAACTCCGGCTCCATACTGAAAATGCAAGCGCGTCAAAATTAATATTTTTTTTATTTGAAACGGGATAAAGATTTTCCGGCGCTTTGGCAAAATTCAAAGTTTCATTCACCAAAAAATCTATCCAGTTTTCCCTTGGCTGAGCAAGTTCGTTAGTTATCAAGCTAACCGAAGCTCTTTCCAATTCGGAATTGTAGTGATTGAGCAGTGTAATAGAAATAAATGAAGCGGCAAAAGTTATATAAACAAAAGTCCAGTTGCGTACTTGCTTCGAGAAGATAATTACATAGGCTATAACGAAAGCAAAAATTATATAGATTATTCTGATTAGATGGGTTCCCTGTGGACTCACCTGGTATAGATCGTAAAACATTCCGGCTATTTGAAAAAACAAAAAGAGAAAAGAAAAAACCATCAGAGTTCTGAATTTTGAGGGAAGTCTTTTAAAAACTAATATTATTAGTATTGCTGATAAAGTAAGAACCGCAACGCCCAAAATTAAAATGTTCAACTGCATTAGAACCGCAGGAAGCGCAGGAACAAGATTCTTTTCCTTAAAAAATAAAAGGGTTGAATCGAAAATAACGCTGCGAATCGAAGATTCAAATCCACGTAAACTAACTAAGAAAAGAAAAGTATAAAAGATAAGTGCTGGAATAAAATTTATCCATCCGGACTTTCCTCTTTCATCAAAAAAATATTTTACCGCAAACCTGTAAGCGGCAATAATAATTATCAGGAGCAGTATAATTGAAATAAAAAATTCAAGCGGCGAACGCACAATTCCGAAAACAAACTTTGAAGAAAAATATGCGGGATTATTTAAATCTCCGCCAAAGAAAAAAGCCGGAAATTTTAAAGGAAAAAGATAATCCGAAATCCCCCGAAATAGATCATTAAAATTATGAATTTTAAAAATTGGCTTTTAATAGTATAAAAATATTTAAAGAATCCGGCTCCGAGAAAAATATAAGCGAGAATTATTAATATCGCCTGAAGCTTAAATTTAAAATCTTCCGCCTCTAAAACAGCATTTACTTTAAGGGGTTTCTCAAAAGTAACAAGCCCAATTTTATTATTATAATTGTTAAGTATTTCAAAAGAATGATCTCGTCCATCAAGAGAGTAAGAAGACTCGGACGAATAATTAATTCGGAACGGAGTTCTAAATTTCTCTTCCAGATTTTTAAGAAAATTTTTCTCTTCAAAATATTTATCCTGAATAGCGAAATGTTTTTCGAAGGGAAGACTGACTGCAACCAGATAAATTTGACCCTTAGTAATAAAAGTATCTATCCGACTGAGATAAGTTTTTAATTTATACGTATGAAAGAAATCTTCACCAGGCGCAAAACTGCTTCCTTTTATATCGTCTTCCGAAAAGATTTTATCATTATTCCATCCTATTAATTCAAAATTCGAACTAAAAATTTCCAAATTAAAATCGTCATACTTTTCATCTGATAATATTTGAAAGGCTATACCTGAGGAATCTATATATATATCGACTTTTTTAATTCTGTCCGTTAATCCTTTTTCGGCTTCTTCAATCTTCTCTTCCCTATCCCTCACCTGTCGGATAATAAAAAATTTTATCTCCTCAATTTCATCAGTTAAAATAGTATCCCAATTGTTTTCAGTCCGGTTTACGATATACGGAGTAAAAACTTCCAGAAGTAGAGTAAGAATTACGAATAAAGCAGAAAGCGAAAAATATTTGAGATTGCCGTGTAGAAATTTTCTAAACATTTAATTGATTGTAATTTGAGATATGTGCCAAAATCCACTTTCCATCTTAAGAGAAACATAAACCTGCGCGGTTCCCCTCATTCCGTTGGAAAAATATTTCATTTCACCCGAGGAAAAAGGGTTGTCTGAATTCGTAACGCTGTGGGTGATGCGGAAGTTTGAAGGCTTATAAAAAAGCAGAAAATCCTGTAAAACATAATAGGCTTGATTGGAACTGTAATAACCGGCTGTTCCATTAGCAAGGCTTATATAAGTTTTATCCCCGAAAAATGATGAGAACTTCGAAACATCTCCGATGGATAATCCTGCTTCAAATTTTTCAAAAACTTTATCCGGCTGGTCGGTCTGCAAAATATCAGCCGCTCCGAATAAGGGAATGAGCAGAATTACTAAAATTATATTATAGTATAAATTTTTCATATTTGACTAAAATAAATAAAAGAATATAAAAAAGCATACCAACAATGGTATGCTCTTTTATCCAATAATGATACTAAATAAATATTATTTTCTGATAACTTTTCTATCAGTGGGAACCTTTTTTATTCTCGGTTTCAACTCAACATTTCCGGGAACTAACTGATATGCCCAATCAAAAATTATTTTATCATTCAGAATTTGATTAATTCTAATCTTAGCAAAGTTATTTTCAAAGGTCCAGATAACATAAGTATGTCCAACAACCGCTTCCTCGTATTTTACATTCTCTCCTTCAAACATTGGAGCGTAACCGCTTAATGGAGCTTCTGTTACATCGTAGATATCATAAGTCGCTCCCATATCCTGAATTTCGTTTTCCTGCCAAACAGTCAGATAATATGCTCCCTGATAATATTCAAAGAAGACATCGGTTTCAAGAGCATCAAAAGGAATAACTTCAAAAGCACTGAAATCATAACCCGAAATATCCGGATAAAGTGATGCATCAAATAATCTCTGATTATAACCTTCGGGTCGCGGTGTGTCGTAAGCAACATCGTAACTCAGTTCACTCTCATTGCCATTGTAATCATAAGCTGCAACGGCATAATAATAAGTAACGCCGTTTTCTACTTCGTCATCTAAAAAAATGTTGCCTTCCGTGCTCCCAATTAATGTATACTTTCCTTCATAAGTATAATTATAATAAACATTATAACCGGCAATGTCGTTTTCGCGATTGTAATCCCAGGAAATTTCCACCCAATTATCTCCCGTTAACGTAGCAACTCCCGAGGGAGGGCTCGGCGGAATATCATCATAGTAATTTGTTTCGTTTACACACGCAGTCGTTAATCCTAATAACAACATCAGTATAAATAATGATTTTAAATATTTTTTCATCTCAGCCTCCGAAATAAACTTTGATAACTATATTGCAAAGCAGATGCCAAAAATAATTGTGGGTTTTTGAAGTGTCAGAGTTAATTATTTATTTAACTGATAGTAAGAGTGTTCACTTTTTAGGACAAGAGTGAACACTCTTATAAGCATCAAATTCTGATAAATTCGTTCTCGATATACATTTGTGAATTGTTAATAACCGCTGTTTGTTTTCCGGTGAGAATTCTTTTATCAAAAGGAGAATTTTTTGATTTGGATTTGAATTTTGAAATATCAACTGTCCAAACCTGTTCGGGATCAAATAAAGTTAGATTTGCAACCTCATTTACTTCAATTTTAGGAGCATCCAAATTTAGAATTTTCCTGGGATTCAATGATAACTTTTCAACAAGTTCCTCAATGGTTAAATGCTTTTTATGATAGAGCTCGGTTAAAGCTAATCCTAATTGAGTTTCCAGACCGATTATCCCGTTTGGAGCGTAAATAAATTCCGTCTCCTTTTCTTCAATGGAGTGAGGTGCGTGGTCGCTAGCAATTGAATCTATCGTTCCATCTTTCAATCCTTCAATTATTCCCTCAACATCTTTCTTTTGTCTAAGAGGTGGATTCATCTTTAAGTTAGTGTCGTAACTCTTTATAAATTCGTCGGTTAGTGTAAAATGATGAGGAGTCACTTCAGCGGTTACTTTAACTCCGCGCTTCTTAGCTTCGCGCACTAATTCTACCGAACGATTGGAGCTGATATGAGCGATGTGAACTTTACAGTCTGTGTATTCAGCCATCAGTATATCGCGCATTACGATTAAATCTTCAGCAACGGTAGGAATTGAGGGCAATCCCAACTGAGTTGAAACGAGGCTTTCATTCATAGATCCGCCCGCTAAAGATTCATCTTCGCAGTGTTCAATAATGGGAGCATCTAAATTTGAAATGTATTCCATCGCTTTACGGAGAATGGCTGCGGTTTTAACTGCCACTCCATCATCGGAAAATGCTACAGCTCCGGCATCCTTAAGTTCCGCAATGGGAGCAAGCGACTCCCCCTTTCTTCCTTTTGTGACGGCCGCAACGGGATATACATTTACAAGATGATCCTTCTGTTTCTCCAGAATCAATTTAATAATTTCGGCTGTATCTGCATTCGGATCTGTATTGGGCATACTGGCAACTCCTGTAAATCCACCCGCAGCAGCGCTGTTGCATCCGCTTACAACTGTTTCCTCATCTTCTCTCCCCGGCTCCCTCAAGTGTACATGCATATCAAAAAGACCCGGAACGCAAAACTTTCCATCCATTTCGTATACTTCCGCATTTTTATGCGATGAGTTATCAATATCACCTATCTCTTTAATCACACCATCAATTATTAGAATATCAGCTTTCTTATTTAATTCCTGAGCCGGATTTACAATCTGAACATTTTTTAATATTACTTCCATAGTTCTCCCTAAAATTTAATTCATTGTACCCAACAGATATAAAACAGCCATACGAATTGCCACACCGTTAGTTACTTGGTCCAGTATTATTTGGTATGGTCCGTCCGCTACTTCAGATGATAATTCAACTCCACGGTTGATAGGACCGGGATGAAGAATCAGTATATCAGGGTTATATTCATCCAATCTTTCTTTAGTAACTCCGTAATAATTATGGTATTCTCTTAACGATGGTATAGATGCTCCCGCCTCTCTTTCCAATTGTACGCGGAGCACGTTGAGTACGTCGTTATTCTTTATGGCTTCGTTAATGTTTTTATATACTTTAACTCCGAGAGATTCAATTTCCCAAGGGAGCATGGTGGCAGGCCCACAAACGGATACCTCTGCTCCCATAGCTTTGAGACCATAAATATTAGATAATGCTACACGGCTATGAGCAATATCCCCTACTATGCAAACTCTTAGACCACGCAATTTTCCTAATTTTTCTCGGATAGAATACATATCCAAAAGAGCCTGAGTGGGATGTTCGTGTCTACCGTCTCCGGCATTAATAATATTACAGTTGGATATTTTGGTTAAGAATTGAGGAACACCGGCTGATTCATGCCGAACTACAATCATGTCAACTTTCATTGCTTCAATATTTCTAACGGTGTCTTTGAAAGTTTCCCCTTTTTTTGTACTGCTGGTCGACGTGGAAAAGTTGACAGTATCTGCTGAAAGTCTTTTCTGCGCAACCTCAAAAGAGATTCTTGTGCGGGTTGAATTTTCAAAAAATAAATTTACTACTGTTTTCCCCTGCAGTGTGGGAACTTTTTTTATAGGTCGTTCCAAAATTTCGCGGAATGTTTTAGCGGTATCAAGAATTAATTCGATATCTTCTCCCGGAACTCCGTGTAAACCGAGTAAATGTCTGTTCGATAGCGGCATCTCTTTTTCCTATTTTGTTTCTTTTGATATATCGACTAAATAAACTGCATCCTGCTCATCAATTTCTTTCATCTGTACTTTTACTTCTTCATTGATGGATGTAGGAATATTTTTCCCTACAAAATCAGCCCGGATCGGCATTTCTTTATGACCTCTATCCACCAGCACGCAAAACTGAACAGAATTCGGACGTCCAAGATCCATTAATGCGTCGAGCGCTGCCCGAACGGTTCTTCCGGTGTAGAGAACGTCATCAATAAGCACAACGTCTTTTTCATTAATATCAAATGTTATATCGGTAATGGATATTTCCGGTTGCTTCAATCTAGTACGAAAATCGTCTCTGTAAAGAGTAACGTCTAAAATTCCCAAATCGGGTTTGGATTTATCAATCTCTTCAATTTTTTCCAGTATTCTTTTAGCGAGAAATTCTCCTCTTGTCCTCATTCCAATAAGCACTAGGTTTTCCGATCCACCGTTTCTTTCTAATATCTCGTGCGCGAGACGTGTTATCGTACGATTCAATCCCGCCGCGTTTATTACTGTGGCTTTAATGTCCATATACAAAAAATCCTCATTGGCTTTCGCCGCAGAGGTCTCCTATTGTTAAATTTATATTTTTATTTTCATGCACCTTCTTTATCTCTCCGGATAAAATTAAAGGAAATTTTTATTGCATAAAAGTTATACTATTTAAAAAAGAAAGTAAAGTTAAATGAAATATTTTTATGAAAAAAAAATATTTTTGTATAAATTAGGCATTAAGATTTTCGGGGTGTAGCGCAGCCCGGTTAGCGCGCTTCGTTCGGGACGAAGAGGTCGGGAGTTCGAATCTCCCCACCCCGACTTTTATGTTTTACACTTATATCATTGAATCTTATACTAACCAAAGATGGTATTATGGACATTCCGACCAAGTAGATCGAAGGTTGAAGGAACATAATTCCGGCCAAAATAAATCTACGCAGAATAAAGGTCCCTTGGACAATTGATTTTCTTAGAAATCTTTTCCTGATAAAATTTCCGCTAACAATTCGAATTATATCTTAAAAATCTTAAGAATAAAAACTACATTAAAGAAAAATATAAAGAGTTTTTCTTATAATTCTTGTTAGCACGTCCCGATAGAATCGGGAAGGCCGGAGTTCGAATCTCCCCACCCCGACTTTTATGTTTTACACTTATATCATTGAATCTTATACTAACCAAAGATGGTATTATGGACATTCCGACCAAGTAGATCGAAGGTTGAAGGAACATAATTCCGGCCAAAATAAATCTACGCGGAATAAAGGTCCCTGGAAATTGATTTTCTTGAAATCTTTTCCTGATAATATTTCCGCTAACAGATTTGAATTATATCTTAAAAAGCTGAAGAACAAAAATTACATTAAAGAAAAATACAAAGAATTTTTCCTCTAATTCAGGGTAGCACGTCCCGATAGAATCGGGAAGGTCGGAGTTCGAATCTCCCCACCCCGACTTTTATGTTTTACACTTATATCATTGAATCTTTTACTAACCAAAGATGGTTCCTGATAAAATATCTGCCTATCAATTCGAGTTGCGTCTTAAAAATCTTAAGAATAAAAACTACATTAAAGAAAAGTATAAAGAGTTTTTCTTATAATTCTTGTTAGCGCGTCCCGATAGAATCGGGAAGGTCGGGAATTCAAATCTCCCCACCCCGACAATTGTGATTAGTAAAATTTTCACTTCTATATTGAATAATATTTCTCGATGAAACTTACTTATTCAAAACCCGGAACTCTATTCTTCTGTTAAAGGCTCTTCCCTGATCCGTAGAATTATCGGCAATCGGTTTTTCTTCGCCATAACCTACAGTTATCAATCTTTCCGGATCAATTCCTTCTTCAATTAAATAATCGGAAACAGTCTTCGCTCTTTTTTCTGATAATTTCTGATTATAAGTATCACTTCCTTTACTATCGGTATGTCCTTGTATTTCAACTTTCATTTCAGGATGTTCTTTCAGCGTTTCGTATGCGTGTTCAAGTATTGGATAAGCTTCGGGAAGTAAAGTTGCTTTATCAAATTCAAAGTTCACTCCAACAAGAACCCAGTTCGGTTCTGGTTTAACAATAACAGTATCGTGAACAACTTTGATCACTTCGACCGGTACTTCCACTTCCCTGATCACTTCTTTTATGCCTTCGGGGCAATCCTTGCAAAGGTCGGATTCATCACCTACCGAAAAATACCATATACCACCAAGGTCAAAGGTCATATAGGTATCACCATTACTTCTCAGGACTCCTTTTATTTCATTATCTGTATAATTCCCGTCCATTTTATTGTCGGACGATGTATGATAATTAACTTCCGATTTTATACTGAACCGATCCGATAAATGCCACTCCCCTCCTAATGCCATATTAAACTGGTACCCTTGGTGAGTTCCGTCCAAATCCGGACTGGGCGAATTAGATGATTTAAAATTTGTAAATCCGAACCCGAAAGCGACATATGGAGTAATAAATTCACAGGGTAGGACATTGTATATAAAATCTACATTGGCGCTTATCAAATTCATCTTTTGTCTGTTGTCTACCCCATTCATAAAATATTCCGTTTCGATATGATCAAGATTATTTTGCAGACGAAGAGTTATATGCTCTGTGAAACTTCTTCTTAGAGTAAAGTATCCACCATAATTACTGTTTCCCGCTATAGAATTTCCGGTTAAGCTAATAAATCTGGGATAGGTTCCGCCTGCCCCTATGCTCCAACTATTTTCGTATACCTTCGTAGACTGAGCCGGTGAATTTAATCCCGTTAATAACAAAGCCATTAAAACCAAAATCGCTTTTTTCATTTCATACTCATTTAAATTTAAATTTTATTAAATAAAGATAATTAATAATTAATGGAATAAAAATAAAATACTTATTCCTTCTTGAACTATTATCGGTAATTTTTGTTTTTATTTTATAAGTGTAATCTATCTTACAGTTGATTTTTTAAAGGGTACAAATAAGGAACTTTCAAATATGGTTTATGGTATAAATTCAAAATTAAAAATCTTGGAACTAAATTTTTAGAAGGTTTTTAATCAATTAAGAAGGGGGAGTGCAAATGAATAACAGCAATAATAACAACCCGTTGGCTGATCTTATCAGCGACGACATATACGAACTTCTTAGCAGCCGGGGACTGATAAATGAAAAATCTGTGAGAGATTATCAGATAAGAAAGAAGTTTAAAAAGCTGCGGGATAAAAAACTTAGCGCAAGCGACGCAATTGATGCACTGCGCGAAGAGTACCCGTATCTGCAGTTTGATACAATTAGAAAAATTGTCTATCAGATCCAAAAATAATATTGGCTTGACAATTTTTTGTACATCAACTATATTACTAATATCTTTTCAAGGATATAATATTCTTTGAAAAATATTTCAGCCCAGCGTTACCCCCCAGCGCTGGGTTTTTTTATTAAAAAAATTGGTATCTTTAGTTAAACAAAATTCGTGGGTTTTATGGCAAGAGTTAGACAAAAAGGAAAAAAATCATTAAATAAAAAAATTGAATCTCCTTTTAAAAGTTATTGGACGAAGCAGAATTATACTATCCTCTATATCGGAATCGGAATTCTTATAGTGGGATATTTTTTGATGGCTCAAGGTCCTTGGGAAAATCCTGTTTCACAAACAATTTCTCCCCTTGTGCTTTTAATAGCTTATTTAATCGTTTTTCCTTTAGCCATCTTTTATAATAAGGGCTTATTTAATAAGCAGGAAAAAAAGACAGATGTTTCTGGGCAAAGTTAAAGGAAATGTAGTTTCTACACACAAAAATCAATATCTGGTTTCCCATAAATTATTGATTGTTCATCCTGTAGATCTGGAAGGAAATTTTAAGGGGAAAAAAGATTACATAGCTTTGGATTTGATTGACGCCGGAATAGACGATACAGTTCTGGTTGTAAAGGAAGGTGATGCAGTTCAACAAATACTAGGACACGATAAAGCTCCCGTTAACACAATGATTGTTGCAATTGTTGACGATATTGAAGTTGAATAATAACTGTTCTTAGCAGCAGGGAACTTGAATAAATTTAACAAAGAACAAATAACTAAATTAAGACTTTTACTCAGCACCGAAGGAGTCGGTCCGGTTAAAGTTTTTAACCTCTTTTCAAAATTCCACTCTATTGATGAGATATTCGACGCGGATTTTACCTCCCTTGCAAGTATCGATGGAATCGGAAGAAATTTAGCTTCTAAAATTTCTAAATCAATAAAACACCTGCCGGAGTTTAGCGAAAGCATCCAAAATGAATTTATTAAATTAAAAAAAATGGGTGCTAAAATTTCTGTTTTTTGGGATGACGATTATCCCGCCCTTCTTAAGACAATTTATTTTCCTCCCATCATTATTTATTATCTGGGTGAATTTACGGAAGCCGATAAATATTCACTCGCTATAGTCGGCACTAGAAAACCGACAGAATATGGTAAAATCCAAGCAGAAAAATTTTCCGCCGGTTTTGTGCAAAATAATATTTCCGTTGTTAGCGGAATGGCGCGAGGAATTGATTCTGCAGCGCATAGCTCTGCTTTAAAAAACGGCGGAAGAACAATCGCAGTAATAGGATCGGGGCTTGATGTAATTTATCCGCCAGAAAACAGAAATCTATTAAAACAGATTGCGGCAAATGGAGTTGTGATTTCAGAGTTCGAGCTTGGCACAAAACCGGACGCGCAGAATTTTCCTCGCCGCAACAGAATCATTTCCGGGTTGGCGCTCGGAACATTAATCGTGGAAACAAAAACTTCCGGCGGAGCATTACAGACTGCCTCATATGCTCTCGATCAGAACCGGGAAGTTTTTGCAATTCCGGGAAATCTTGGAATCCCCCAAAATGAAGGGACTAACTTGCTTATTCAAAAAGGCGAGGCAAAGTTAGTAACGAATCCTGAAGATGTTCTTGTAGAATTAGAACTTAAACTAAAGCCGGTCATTGGGAAAAATATTCCAAAACCAAATATTGAAATGAATCTCTTTGAAGAAAAAATTTATCACGTATTAGAAACCGAGCCGAAACAGATAGATAAAATATCGGAGCAGAGCGGAATATCAACATCGGATTGTTTAGTAAATCTTCTTTCATTAGAATTCAAAGGATTGGTAAAACAATTACCCGGCAAAGTATTTTCAAGAATGTGAAACAAAATAGGCGATGCGTAAAACGGCAAGATCAATCAACTTTAATTTAGCGGAAAATTAATTTTTAAGTAAAACGATTCTTCATTTTTTAATATTTCTTCATTCCTTTCCACAAGGCTTTTAATCTTTCTTTCAAATTTTTCTCCGTTCCGTTTCCGGTTGGAAAATAATATTGCCGCTTTTTCAACTCATCCGGAAGATAATTTTCTTCTACAAAATTTCCTTCAAAACTATGCGGATATTTATAATTTTTTCCATAGTCCAGTTCCTTCATAAGTTTGGTGGGAGCATTCCGAAGATGAAACGGAACCGGATACAGCGGCTTTTTTCTTACATCCTGAAACGCATTATCAATTGCGGAATACGCGGCGTTACTCTTCGGTGCTGAAGCAAGATATGTCGCGCACTGTGCTAAAATGATTCTCGCTTCGGGCATTCCGATTTTATGAACAGCGCTGAATGCAGCTTCAGCTAAAACCAAACCTGTTGGAGCTGCGTTGCCTATATCTTCGGAGGCAAGCACAACCAAACGCCTTGCAATAAAAAGCGGATCTTCACCGCCGTCAAGCATCCGAGCCATCCAGTAAAGCGCAGCATCTGGATCGCTGCCTCGTATGCTCTTAATAAAAGCGGATATTAAATTGTAATGCTCCTCGCCCGCTTTATCATAAACAATATTTTTTGTCTGTACTACATTTTCCAGAACAACTTTATCAATTACTAATTCATCTTTTCCCATTTCCTGAACAACAGCCGCTTCGAAGATTGAGAGTAATATGCGTGCGTCGCCGCCAGACAAATAAATTAGAAAATCACTGTCAATTTCTTTAATGTGCAGGCCGCTTAAAAACTCATCATCCTTTATCGCCTGTTGAAGAATATTTTCCAAATCTTCCTTGCTCAATTCTTCAAGAACAAAAATTCTCATTCTGGAACGAAGAGCGGGTATAACTTCAAAGGAAGGATTTTCAGTTGTGGCGCCTATCAAAATTATCTCACCCGATTCTACCGAGGACAGAAGCGAATCCTGTTGCCCTTTATTGAACCGGTGGATCTCATCAATAAAAAGAATTGTTTTCTTATAATGAAGTAAATTTTTCTTTGCTGATTCGATTACAGCCCTAACATCCTTTACGCCGGAAGATACGGCGTTCAGTTGGAAGAAATCCGAATCAGTTTGTTCTGAAATGATTTTTGCGATCGTCGTTTTTCCGGTTCCCGGAGGTCCCCACATCAAGAACGAACTGATGATATTTTTTTCGATCATCGTCCGAATCGGTTTCCCTTCGCCGGTTAATTTTTCCTGTCCCTGAAATTCATCCAAAGTTTTCGGGCGCACTCTTTCGGCCAGAGGAATTTGAGGAATATTTATTTCCTTATTCATTACTCAGCATCCTCAATAATTAATGTCTTTTCTCCTTCACGTATCATATTATATTTTTCGCGCGCAACTTTTTCTAATTTGAAATTACTGTTATGCAACGAATCGATCTCAGTTTCGATTTTTTTAATTTGGCTCTCTACCTTTTCTATGTCGGTGTCGAGTTCATCTAATTTATAATTTAGCTTTAAGTAATTAATAACACCGTAATCATTGAACAAAAGGAAAGCGAATACAGCTAGAAGGAAAACTAAAGCCACTCCTTTTGTAATTCTATTTTTCGATTCTATCTTTTTCATTCAGTCTATTTTTTATAATTCTAATCACCAATTCATTAAACTCTATCCCTTCCGCTCTCGCACCCTTAGGCAATAAACTATGCAGAAGTCAATCCCGGCAGCGTATTCACTTCAAGGCAGTAAGAATTATTCTCTTTATCCAAAATAAAATCGACTCTTCCGAAAGATTTGCAGCCGAGCGCATCGAATGCCAGAATCGCTTGACGATGTAAATTCTTTGTAACGTGTTCAGGAATTTCCGCGGGTACAACATACTCGCTCATCCCGTCAGTATACTTGCATTCATAATCGTAAATAAGGTGTTTCGGTTTTATCTCAACTATCGGCAGCGCATGTTGTTCCAAAACTCCAACAGCCATTTCTCTTCCTTTAATGTATTCTTCAACCAAAACTTTGTTAGAGAATTTAAGTGCCGTTTCAATCGCCTCTTTAACTTCGGAATCGCCGCTGCAAATACTTAACCCGATTGTGGAGCCCTGATCGTTAGGTTTTATAATACACGGGTAACCAAAAGTTTTTTGGATATCTGCTTTTATATTTTTATAGTCAACAGAGTCTTCCTGTACTACAAACCAGTCAGGTGTCTTAACATCAAAATGCCGGAACATCACTTTGGACATAGATTTATCCATTGAAAGTGAACTGGACAAAACTCCTGCGCCTGTATAGGAAATGTTTTTAAATTCAAGCAACGATTGTATTGTGCCGTCTTCTCCCCATTTACCATGAAGCGCGATGAACGCTAAATCAACATCGTCAAATAAATTGGAGTTAATACAACTAAGAAAATTTTCCGGAGAGATTTTTGAATAATCTTTTTCCGTAAAAAACTGATCAGGCTTTTCCGGCTGGTCAACACCGTACGCAGGATCAATTAATTTAACTTCATACTTGGAATTTATTAAAGCTTCGTACACTGCTTTTCCTGAAGATTTTGAAACTTCTCTCTCAGGAGATACTCCTCCGAGAAGAATAGCTATACATTTTTTTTTCGTCATTAATTAGATCTCAAAATTTATTTTTTTGATGAATGTCCATCTTAAAATTTTTTTCCGCCGCTTTATACAATTTGCTTAATTTGTCTTCGTTTAACTCGGTAACTTTTCCTAACTGACTCGCCGCAAAAAGAATTTGTGCTGTATGCTCCAATTTTTCCATTCTATAATATGCCTCTTTAATTGATGATCCGAATGTTACGGCCCCGTGATTTTCCAAAAGCAAGGCATTTGCATAATGAATATGCTGAGAAATCGATGCGGTTAATTCTTCCGTAGAAGGAGTGCCGTATCTGCAGATGGGTATTTTGCCGATGGTTAATATCACTTCTGGAAAAACCGGTTTATTTAATTGATCGTTTCCTGCGGAAGCGAAGGCCGTAGCGTAAACCGGGTGGCAATGCACAACAGCATTTATACTGCTCCGATTTTTGTACGCAAGAAGATGGACTTGATTTTCGGTGGAAACATTTCTTGCTCCTTCCAGAACTTCTCCGTCTAACGTAATCCTTATCAGGTCCGATTCCCTCAGCTCTCCTTTATTCTTTCCGGAAGGCGTAATCCACACCTGGTTTGGCGCTATCCTTACTGAAAGATTTCCATCCGTGGCAGAAACAAAACCTTTTTCATAAACTTTATGGCAGGCTTCAATCAACTCTCTTTTAACTGACATCCACTTTCCAATTCTTCCATCAATCTCAAATTCACCACTCCATCATTTCCGGTAACTTCGGGCGTTTCATTGTTAAGGAATGAGTTTTGAACCGAGCGTAAAAGATACAACAATTTATTGGCGCGTCTTCTGAATGTTTTTTTCGCTTCACCGTCTAAGTTAATTATAAGCTTACTCATAACATTTCTTTTACCAACCAAATCTTGAATACTAATTGAGCCTTTGTAACCAAGAACTTCAATTCTGTTAAAACCTTTTCGAGTATTGAATGAAACATTAAACGCGCCGTACCCACCTTGATTAAATTTAACTAACCCGGCCGCAAAATCGTCAACTTCGCTTTTGAAAATTATATTATCTACGTACCCTTTTATATCGTCAATCTCTCCGCCGAAAAATCTGAGCAGATCAATCATATGAGTTCCGAGATCTCTTAACGCTCCACCGCCGTTTTCTTTACTGAAACGGAAGTTATCGCTAGGCGGATAATAGATATTAAAATTTGCAGAGACAGAAACGATCTTTCCGATCATACCTTTTTCAATAAGTTCTTTTGCTTTAGCGTTTAAAGGATGAAAACGGTGAACATAATCCACCGATAAACGAACATTATTTTCATCACATACTTTCACCATTTCTTCGGCTTGCTCTGAATTTAATGCAAGAGGCTTTTCGCTGAGAATATGTTTTCCCGCTTTTGCCGCTTCCAATGCCTGCCAATAATGGTCGGCGTTAGCTCCGGCGATATAAACCGCTTCAATATCACTCTTCAAAAAATCGTCGAAGGAACTGAATGAATTATTCGCTCCGAATTTTCCGGCGATAAATTCAGCTCGCTTCTTATCCGAACTGTAAACTGAAATAAGCCGACTGCGCTTAAGATGCTGAAAAGTTGGAAGAAAAGTATTCTCCGCAAAATTTCCGCAACCCGCAATTCCCCATTTCAATTTTCTTTTGGATTTTTTTGGTATTCCTATTTTTCTTCTCGCACTCATAATTTTTTCTTTAATTTTTGCATCAACATTTTTATTGGTTTAGAATTCTGCATAATATAAAAGTGAATCGAAGGAGCATCATTTTCCAAAAGCTCTATCACCTGATTATAAGCCCACTCAACCCCGATTTCAGTTATATTTTTATCAGACTCTTGAGCAACTTGCTCAGCAAGTTCTTCCGGAATATCTATATAAAAATTTTTCGGTAATGATGATACCTGAGCTTTGCTTGTTAGTATTTTTATACCCGGAATAATCGGTACGTTTATTCCTGATTCCTTACACTCTTTTTTAAAATTAAAATATTTTTTATTATCGAAGAACATCTGAGTTACGAGATATTCCGCTCCGGAATCGATTTTCTGTTTTGTGTATTTTATATCAGTATGTAAATTAGGGGCTTCAAAATGCTTTTCCGGATAAGCGCCTGCTCCGATACAAAAATTCATCGGTTCGGCGTCTAATAAAGAATCCTCTAAATATTTTCCATGATTCATATCGTTGATTTGGTTTATTAGATCGCCAGCATACCTGTTGGCTGTTCTGCCGTACATCACCGGTTTCCTGTAACCGCTGTCATCTCCACGAACCGCAAGCACATTGTCGATACCAAGATAATGGAGTTCTATCAAAAAGTCTTCTGTTTCCTCCCGCGTAAAACCCTGGCAGATAACGTGAGGAACCGCGTCGATATTATATTTATTTTGGATAAGCGCACAAATACCCAAGGTTCCCGGTCGTTTCCTCTTAATCTTCATCTGGAATCCACCATTAGGTACTTCCTCATAAATCACCTCAGCGGAATGACTTGTGATATCGATGAAAGGCGGATGGAAGTTAACGATATCTTCCAACACCGCCATCAATTGCTTGATGTCGCCTCCCCGCCTTGGCGGGATAATTTCAAAACTGATCAATGGTTCAGTCGCTTTCGCGAGATGCTCTATAACTTTCATTCTTTTCTTTTCATTATTGATGTTGCAATTTCATAAAGAGTTTACTCAAAATCAATTTGGCGAAAAAGTTAACCGCGGAAAACCAGCAGATTTCACTTCTTCTTCATCGGAATTTATTTTTACCATTTTTCCTTCAAGCCAAAGTCTTGTCATATCTTTGTAATGCTCGCTTAAAATATGTCCGGACTGCCCAGTAGGTAAAACGGCAAAAAACTCATTGCCGGATAAGTCATACACAAATCTCATCGATGGTCCGAGGGCGACTTTGTAAGGCTCTGTGAATGAAAACTCTGTATTGAAAACAGTAGTTCCGTTTCCTCCCATTTTGAACGGACCGACATTTATAACATTATCCAAGAGCGATGACTGACCGTCGAAGTTATGTTTAAAAGTCAGTTGATGAAGTTTCCCCCATTGCCATAGCGCCGGCTTTTCGCCAAATTTTTCCTCAAGATACAAAACCGCATCGGCTAAACTTTTCCTTATTATATCTTCCGAAGTTTCTATTTTTTCAGTATCTACATTATCTATCCAGGATGACGAGCTGTCATTCAATATTTTTGTTACACTTCTGAAAGGAATATTCGCAAGAAAAACATATTCTTTATATACAGTCTCGCCCATCTCATCTAAGAAAATATTTTTTAGAAGATTATTAAAGAAGACCGAATAAATTGCCGGCGACTGCTCCGACGCTTTAAAATTATAATCCCATTTATCTAAAAGCTCCAATGCGGTTTTAAGATTATTGCTCTTTATTTTAACTCCTTCAAATGATGAAATAATTTTTTCCGTTATGGCGGGAACGTATCGGGATTTAAAATCATTCTGATATTCAACAAAATTTGCCGCGTTATGTTTTTCTTTCGATTCTAATAATTCGTTAATTCGGTCAATTCTCGAAGGCGGCTCCCAAAGGTTGGAAATGTAATATTGAAAATTTTGATCGACTTTATTGTTTGCTGTTGCTATAAAATTTTGACCGGGATTAAAAATTTTAGGCATTTTTTCATAAGGGACAAATCCGGTCCAATCAGATGCTGAACTTGTTCCGTCATACACGGAAAAAGGACTAACAAAATTTCTAATCGGAATTTTTGCGCCGCATATATATCCAATGTTTCCTGCTCTATCTGCGTAAACAAAATTTTGCCCCGGAACTTTCAAATTTTCAACTCCGGATTTGAACTCATCCCAGTTTTCTGCTTTATTAATATTTATTATTGCAAGAAGCTCATCAGAGGGATCAAAAGCAGTCCAGCGCATACTTAGTGCTATTGAATCATTTCTTGTTTCAGTCGAATCATCAAATAATATCTTATAAGTATGAACATCAGAAATAAGCGGACCGCGATGAGTTTCTCTAATCTTAAAAAGTACATCCAGAGAATCTTTTACTTTAATTACATCTTCCGAAATTTTTAAATTCTTCCATTCGCCGTCGAGATAATATTTTTTATTTCCGCCGCCCATCTTTTCAAAATAAAAATCCGTATCATCAGCCATTACGTTGGTAACAGTCCAGGATATATTTTTATTCTTCCCGATTACAATTGCCGGCAACCCGGGAATGGTAAATCCTTCAGCGTTCCAGTGTGGAGATTTAATTGAAGCGATATACCAACGCGAAGGCGTTCCCAAAGAAAGGTGAGGATCGTTTGCAATTACCGGAAAACCGCTCTCCGACTTTTCACCGCTTACAGCCCAGTTGTTTGAACCGATATGAGTACCATCGAAACCGATAAACTTTCTGAACTCCTTATCAACATTAATCATTTTTAGATCAAGCAGCGAATATCTACCTGACTTAGCAGGAATGATCGACGGGCTGTAATCTTCCAAGGGTAAAAGTTCTTTTACTTTTGCCGAATCGAATTTTTCAATTAGCCGGGCATAAGCGAAATCTCCCCACCAAGCAATATTCAATTCCCAGGCTAACATCTTTACTATTATAATTGAATGTTCCGGCTTCCACAATTCGGGCTCATATCCAAGAAGCGCAAATTCAAGTGAATATTTTCCTTCAGATTCTTCCAAAAATTTATTAACGCCGTTGGAATAAGCTATGAGCACAGATTTTGATAAATTGCTCGCATTGTTCAAAGATTCTTCAGCTAGTCGAGCAATCCCAAGCGTCCTGAACATTTTATCGTAAGGAAGAGTAGAATTTCCGAAGATTTCGCTCAATCTTCCCTCACCCGCGCGCCTTATCATTTCCATTTGAAATAATCGTTCCTGAGCATGGAGAAAGCCGAGCGCGAAAGCAGCGTCTTCATCTTTATCCGCAAAAATATACGGCACGCCGAGAGTATCACGATAAACCTCAATATTGCCGGATACTTCGGGGGTTTTTATTTCTCCGCTATAATTGGGCAGGTAACTTTTTAATGTGAAGAATGAAATTATAACCATAACGGCTAGAATTACTAAAAGTGAAATTGTAACGCCGATTGTTATTTTGAGCCAGCGAGCCAATAAATAATCCGAATTTTATTTATCAATCTACAAAATTAAAACCCGAACTTATAGTATACAAGCTCTTTGAAAATAAATTTTTATATTTGCAAAAAGATTTTCATCTAAGCCCGGAATATTATGCTTGAATTATCGATCGCAATAATTGTGTTAATTGTTCTTCTACTGGTAATGTTGTTTTTGGTTTTCAGAAAAGTTTCAGTTTTTAATATTGAAAAAATTGAAGAGAATACAGCGAATTTATTAAGAGGCAATAAGGAAGAAATTGAAAAGATTATTAAAGATGAGCTGAGCAGGAACAGGGAAGAATTTTCAAAATCGTTCAGGTCGCAGCGGGAAGAAATGGATAACGCGCTTAACAATTTTGCCAAGCAGCTTTTTGATAGGATGAGCGAGATCTCTAAAATGCAGAAAACCCAGCTAGATATTTTTTCGGAAAGGCTTTCCAAGCTTACCGAAATGAACGAAAAAAAATTTAACGATCTAAGCGATAAAATTGAGCGGCAGCTAAATGTAATGCGGGAAAACAACGAAAAAAAATTAGAAGAGATGCGCGCTACTGTTGACGAAAAGCTGCAATCAACTTTAGAAAAAAGATTGGGTGATTCTTTCAAGCTAGTAAGCGAAAGACTTGAGCTAGTACATAAAGGGCTCGGGGAAATGCAGATTCTTGCGAACGGAGTCGGCGACCTGAAAAAGGTTCTGTCAAACGTAAAGACGCGCGGAACATGGGGCGAAGTTCAGCTCGGAAATTTGATTGAGCAGATTTTAACTTCTGAGCAATATTCAAAAAATGTATGCACAAAAAAAGGATCCCGCGATTCTGTAGAGTTTGCGGTTAAACTTCCGGGGCGCGAAGAACTGCACGAAGAAGTGGTCTGGCTCCCTATTGACGCAAAGTTTCCATTGGAGGATTATCATCGTCTGATCGAAGCTCAGGAAGCGGCTGATACGCCAATGATTGATAATGCAATTAAATCCCTCGAAAACTGCATAAAGCGGGAAGCTAAAAATATTTCTACAAAGTATCTCGATCCACCGCAGACAACTGATTTTGCAATAATGTTTTTGCCTGTTGAAGGATTATACGCAGAAGTGATACGCCGTACCGGTTTGGTCGATCTTATTCAGCGTGAATTTAGAATAATCGTTGCCGGGCCTACAAATATCGCCGCAATTCTCAATAGTCTGCAAATGGGATTCCGGACTCTCGCGATCGAAAAGAGATCCAGCGAAGTATGGAAATTACTCGGGCAAGTAAAGTCGGACTTTGGAAGATTCGGAGAAGTTCTTGATAAGACAAAGAAAAAACTTCAGGAAGCATCAAACACAATTGATAATGCTTCTACGGCTTCAAAAAGAATTGAAAGACGATTGCGTGATGTTCAGGAACTGCCATCGCCGGATTCACCGGACTTAATTGATGAGGGAGATAAGATTGATGATGAAGCCGGCGATTAGTTTCTTCCCAAACATAGTTCGGTAAGTCGGGCAAGATTATCATTTTCACCAATTGCAATCAGCTTATTCCCCTCTTCAATCACAGTTGATGATTTCGGATTATACAGAAAATTGCCGTCCTCTTTTACTATTGCTATTATCATAATATTTAGATCTTTTCTTATCGGGGATTCTGCGAGCGTTGCACCGTTCAATTTTGAACTGCTGTGTACGTTGATTTCTTCGAGCGCAATATCTACACCTTTTTCGCTGTGAGCTACAACATCGATAAAATCCATTACGTTAGGACGCAGCAGAAGCTGAACCATTCGATTGCCGCCCAACTCGTATGGCTTAACAACACGATCGGCTCCGGCTTTCATTAATTTAGATTCTGTTCCTTCATCAACCGCCCGCGCTACAACAAAAACCGACGGATTTAATTCCTTTGCCGAAAGAGTTGCAAAAACATTTTCCGCATCGGTTTTAATTACGGCAACTAATCCTTTTGCTCTTTCTATTCCGGCTCGAAGCAATGCCTCGTCATTAGTCGCGTCTCCGTTAACAAACAGGAAACCAATTTCTATTAGCCGATCAATTTTATCCTGATCATTTTCAACAACAACAAATTGTTCGTTCCAATCTCTCAAACCTTCGCAAATACTTTGTCCCATTCTTCCATATCCGCAAACTATATAATGATTTCCAATATTCTCAAGTTTTTTACTCATCCTTCTCCTCCGGAAAATATGTGTTTCGATAACAATTTGCGCGGCTTTACCTCCGGCATATGCGATAGTTACAACACCTGTTATAATTAAAAAAATCGTAAAAATCCTTCCGGGTTTAGATAGGGGCTTTATCTCTGCAAAACCGGTGGTAGTTATACTGATGATAGTCATGTAGATTGAATCCAGCAAGGACATATTTTCGATCAAAAGATATCCAGTAATTCCGGTAAGAATTATAAACACTAAAATTGAGATAGCGAAAAGCAACTGCCGGATAGATTTACTAAGCATTATTTTTCCTGGTTGGGAAAATCATTTATACAAACATATTAAAAAAATAATAACGTTTTTAATTTTTGTTTATTCATAAAAAAACGCATTTTAAAAAATATAAATTTTTGGAAATATAAGAATGGAGGATTAATGGCTAACTCGTCCGGTTCATCAGCTTCGCGTATAATTATCGGGATAATTTTAGTTGCTGTTGGTTTACTCTTTATTTTTGATAACTACGATATTTTCAATTTTCGCTTTCCCGTTGAATGGCTTAGCTGGCAGAATATTCTAATCGCGCTCGGTGTACTCTTTCTCTTTACTTCAAGAAGTAAAGGCTCCGGATTTTTATTAATCATAATTGGGATTATTGGTCATTATCCGGATCTTTGGCCACTCATTCTGATCGGACTCGGTATCTTGATCATGCTGCGAAGCCGCACTCCGGGAAACAAAAATTTTACAGATTCCTCCGGAAAAACGATTTCGAACGAAGATTTTATTGATGAATTTAACCTGTTCGGCGGCACTGAAAAAACAATTAATTCTTCAAATTTCCGCGGCGGCAAAATTACATCGATTTTCGGCGGAACGGAATTAAATTTGCAGAACAGCCGCTTGGCGGAAGGAGAAAATGTCCTTGACATTTTTGTATTGTTCGGAGGACTCGAATTAAGGATGCCGAATAATTGGACTATTAAAAATAATATAAGTTCTATTTTAGGCGGTTTTTCGGATAAAAGAGTTATGCCGCAGAACGAATTAAAGGAAGAATCTAATATTCTCCGTTTGAAAGGGACAATCTTATTCGGCGGCGGAGAAATTAAATAGCTTCGGATTGAACTTTGCGGAAGCTATAATTATATTGAATATTGCAATTCAAAAGAGGCGATAAATGAATTTTGATAAGGATCTTCAATCCATACAGGAAGCGAGAGATCTTGCTAAAAAAGCAAAAGAAGCTCAATTAGAATTTAAGCATTTCAGTCAGGAACAGGTAGATAAAATTACCAAAGCAATGGCGGATGCCGGTTATAATCAGGCGGAAAGACTTGCAAAATTGGCATATGAGGAAACAGGTTTTGGTAAATGGCAGGATAAAGTAATTAAGAATCAATTTGGCACCAGAAACGTTTATGAATCAATAAAAGACTTAAAAACGGTTGGTGTTATTGACGTAAAAGAAAACGGTAAAATAGTAAAGATTGCCGAACCAATGGGAGTTGTGGCCGCGCTCGTGCCCTCAACAAATCCTACATCAACAGCTATGTTCAAAGCCATAATATCTTTGAAGGCTAGAAATGGAATTGTTGCAAGCCCACATCCGAAAGCAAAAAATTGTACTTACGAATCTTTAAAAGTTCTTTCCGACGCTGCGGAAAAAGCAGGCGCGCCTTCCGGATTGATCCACTCAATGACCAATCCGACCCTCGAAGGAACTGACGCACTGATGAGAGATAAAAATATAGATGTTATTTTGGCAACCGGAAGTACACCGATGGTTAAAGCCGCTTACAGCACCGGTACTCCCGCGCTCGGTGTCGGCTCCGGAAATGTACCCGCGTTTATTGAACGAACCGCTAATTACAAAAAAGCCGTAGCCGATATTATATACGGAACTACATTCGATAACGGAACTCTGTGTTCTTCTGAGCAATCGATGATTGTAGACGCTCCTATTTCCAAACAGGTAATTGAAGAAGCAAAAGCGCAGGGTGCACATTTTGTATGCGACGAAGAGAAGAAAAAATTAGAAGCCGCTGTTACTAAAGCCGGAAGAATAAATCCCGATATAGTAGGCAAAAGCGCTGTATGGATTGCAAATTACGCCGGATTTAAAGTGCCGGATTCTACAAGAGTTCTAATAGCAAAATGTACGGAAGTTGGCAGAAAAGAAATTCTTTCTATGGAAAAACTTTCGCCCATACTTGCCTATTATGAAGTTAACGGCTGGATGGAAGGATGTCATCGCTGCATTGAATTACTCGAGTTCGGCGGCATAGGCCATTCGATGGTAATACATTCGGGAGACAAAGACATTATAATGAAATTCGCTCTCGAAAAACCGGCTTTCAGAATACTTGTGAATACGCCTTCGTCGGTCGGAGCCGTTGGATATTCAACTGCCTTAATGCCTTCACTTACTTTAGGACCGGGAACCTGGGGCGGCTCAATTATTTCCGAGAACGTTACAGCCGTTCATTTAATAAACATTAAAACTCTCGCATTCGAAACGGCACCTATTAATTCCGGCGTAAGCATTAATGCTTTCAGCGGAACAACAAGCGGCGTAAGCAGCGACGATAATTTTATGGCGATGATCGAAGACCGTTTAAAAGCCAGAGCCGGCAATCCTGTTTTCGATCCATTTAAAAAATCTAACGGAAATAAAATTTCTTCGGCTTCAGATACAAAAGTCCTGGGAGAAAATATTTCCGAAGACGAGATAAACAAAATTATAAGAGAGTTTAAGTTTAAGTAAAGGTTAGAGGATAAATAGGGATTTAGCGGGCAGCAAATATAGTTTTTAGTCTTTAGGTTTTTTCAAGCGCTAATAAATTTTGAATAGTAAAATTTTATGCGGCTTCCATTATGCTGTTTTCTGTCTTCTATTCAATGTTTTAATATCTATCCAGTTTAAAGCTCTCTCCGAGATACATTTTTCTAACTTCCGGATCGTCTGCCAATTCAATTCCCGTTCCTTCCTTAAAAAGATTTCCGCTAAGAAGAATATAAGCCCTATCAACAATACTTAATGTTTCGTGAACATTATGATCAGTAATTAAAATGCCGATCCCTTTATGTTTTAAATTCGCTACAATATTCATTATATCCTCGACTGCAATCGGATCAACTCCTGCAAAAGGTTCATCAAGCAAAATAAATTTCGGTTTTGTAGCCAAAGCTCTTGCAATTTCTGTGCGTCTTCTTTCTCCGCCGCTCAATTGGAAGCCGAGACTTTTTCTGATATGATCTATACTCAATTCTTCTAGAAGTTCTTCCTGCCTCTCAATCCGCTCCTGCTTTGTAAGGTCCATCATCTGTAGAACAGCCATCAAATTATCTTCAACACTCAGCCTTCTGAATACCGATGCCTCTTGTGGCAAATATCCTACTCCCATTTTTGCCCTTTTATACATAGGAAGTTCCGTTATTTCCTCTTCGTCTAAATATACTTTCCCGCCGTCGGGTTTTATCATCCCTACTATCATATAAAATGTTGTCGTCTTCCCGGCGCCGTTAGGTCCCAGCAAACCCACAACCTCACCTTGCTGTACATTAATAGAAACGTTATTTACAACCTTTCGTTTCTTGTATATTTTAATCAGGTTATTTCCGCTCAGTATCATTAGAATTTTCTTTCTTCTTATTGCTAAGTAAAGTAAAAATTTTTTCTCGTTTCCCCAAAAGCAAGTTTTCTTTTCCCGGTCTTCCGTTAAAAAGTATAAACGAAGGGAGCGTAAATTCTTTTTCTTTATTCAGGATCAAATTTTCCGGGTGATATTCGCTAATCGGCTGACCATATAATTTTACATCATGGATTTCGCTGTCGCTGAAAATGATCTTCGCGTTTTTTGCGCTCGACTTAATTAATCCATTTGCCTCGTCGTCCTCAAAAAGATAATAAATACTTAGTACATTTCCGTCGACCATTGTTTTTTGCAGTTTGCTCTCTTTGAAAAACATTACAATATCTTCGCCTGAAATCTGATCGAAACGGAAATTATAATTCTCAATTTTAGTCAATATAAAAGCATTATTCATAATATCAATTTTATGTAGTGCATTTCCTGCCAAATAAATATTCACGGTATCGCCAACTAACTGGGAGTTTTCGAACCAAAGAACGGGCTGCTTCTTACTCCCTTCTTCTTTTGCTGTGAAAATTTTTTCTTCACCCCGATAAAAAATCGATTTGGAATTTTTGGACGCAAATTCTCCACGAACAATTTTTACCGAATCGGACGCGATGAGTTTTCTGCTCGAATCGTTGTAAGACTCCATTAACTGCGATGAAATAATAAGAGTGTCGGACGTTCCGCTGTCGGTGGAATCTATTTGAACCAGCAGCGCGTCTCCGGTAATCTTACTATAGTTTCTCTGACCGATATCCTCAAGATAATTACCCGTCAAAACTAGATTATTCTGGTCGTCTTTCAGAAAGATATTTTTGTAAGCGAACGAATGGTCGTTCTCGCGAAAATGTATTAAACTATCGGCGTAAATTGAATAGCCGGATGTATCTGTAATATTCACATTTCCGTGTGATACAGCTTTATCGTCTGTATGATAATATTCGAGTGTATCCGCGATCAATGTTGTTGAAGTGTCGTTTAACTCAACTGAATCGGAAAATACCGCTTTCTTCTGATCGAAAAAGTATCTTCCCCCTTTTGCCGTAAGTATGATTGAACCATCGTTCAGTACTAAATTTGTGTCGGATACTGCGGTCTTGGTATTACCGAAATAAAATCCTCTTTCAGTTTTAAGAGTTATGCTATCCTGAATAACAACAACATCTCCTATTAATTCAATTTCGTTTCTGCTTAGATTTTGAAGAGCCCGGCGGCTCGTCATTTTAACGTTACCCTGCGTAATGATTACATTGCCGATCACCTCTCTTACGCTCTCCCCGTTCATTCGTTTACCGATTAAACTATCTCCCACAACCGTCACCGGCTCGCTCTCCTGAGCAAAGATCGATATAGAAATCATGAAAAGAATTATGGAAAAAATTTTCTTCATACTATTTTTTTTCTGCTTCTGTATTGGCTATGTAAGTAATATCGTAAATCACATAATTACTCAAGTCCTGGTCGGACTCAAAACCGTAGCCCTCAATTTTTTCTTCCTCAGTTAGAATTGTTACGAATTTATCCGTAACTATTTTTTGATCTTTATTTCTCCACATCAGCTCATCAGTTAAAAGTGTTACACCGCTATCGCTTACAGCAACCACAGAATCTATGGCAAACATATTTTTTGTAGCGTCTTCCACTTTTCCGCGCATTGAAGTAAGAGTAGAATTGTTGACTCCTTCTTCATTATAAAAATCGATCTTAACTCCTTCCAGCAAAGTAACCTGTTCGTTTTCGAACATACTAAGATGGTCAGCGTTAAGAATAGCTTTTAATTTTCCCTCTTCGGTGAAACGAATTTCCGCGTCCCAGCTTTCCTGTATCGGAATTTCTTTTTCAGTTAAAGTATTATCGACGGTCGGTTTTATCTTTTCGTCCGAACATGACAGGAGCAAAATGAAAATGAATATTGAATATAAATATTTCATCGTCTCTGTAAACCCAGCGCCACAAGATCGTGCAGATGAACGATGCCAACCGGAACCTGTTCTTCGTTTACAACTAAAAGCGTTGTTATTTTATGATTTTCCATCTGCTGCAATGCGAAGGAAGCGAGATATTCGGCACGAATTGTTTTTGGATTTTTTGTCATTATATCTTTTGCGGTAAGATCTTTCAAGTCGAGAGTTTTTTCCATCAGTCGTCTAAGGTCGCCGTCCGTAATTATACCGGCAAGTTTTCCTTCGTCGTTTACCACACCCGTTGTTCCCAGCCGCTTGGAAGTTATCTCGAGAATCGTATCCTTGATGTTCGACTTTTCACCTACTAAAGGAATATTTTTTTCTTTGATCATTATCTCGGAAATTTTAAGTGACAATCTCTTTCCCAAGCTTCCACCAGGATGGAGAAGTGCAAAATCGTCGGCTGTAAATCCCCTCTTCTGCAGCAGAGTTACTGCTAGAGCGTCTCCCATAACTAAAGCTACCGTTGTTGACGAAGTAGGCGCAAGGTCATGCGGACAGGCTTCTTCTTCCACAGACACGTCCAGCACAATATCGCTCTCAAGAGCAATCTTGGAATTTTTATCTCCCACCATTCCTATCAAAGTTACGCCGAGTCGCTTCAGCATCGGGATGAGATTATTCAATTCATCTGTATTTCCACTTTTGGAAATTAAAATAATTATGTCTTCGCTGCGAACCATACCTAGATCGCCATGCAAAGCGTCGGATGGATGAAGTGATATTGCCGCTGTTCCGGTCGAATTAAAAGTTGCTACTATCTTCCTGGCTATCAAACCAGACTTTCCCATACCTGTAAAAACGACCCGCCCGTTAGATTCGGAAATTGCATTAACCGCTTTTACAAATTCACCGTCTATTTTTTCTATTAATGACCTGACAGCTTCGCTCTCAATTCTTACAACTTCTTTTCCCTTTTCGATGATTGAATCTTCCGACACATCAACTCCTTCTTAAAAATAATCTGCTTAATAAATTTTCCTTCTGTGGTTTTTCTTCTTTTTGAAATAATGAATAATCCAGGTCTATCTTTTTCCAATACTTATTGTAGAGTAAAAACGCCTGACCTATTTCTTCGTCGCTGAACTTTTTGTCATCCTTAAATAAAAGATTGAGGTCCAGCGCGGTTTTAGGTTCCTTAATTCTTTTAACGCGCATCAATTCGTTGTGAAATTTTGAAACGGGAATAAAATGATTGACTCGGCTTTCCGAATCGTAAACCCAAATTCTTTTAACGGAAGGAGCTATTGCGATTATAATTTTATCCCGGACTAACGGAACCTCCCGCACAGCCGATTGATCCGGAGCGGGTTGACCCGGACTCCAGTTTGAATATGTGCGTCGTTTTATTTCGGTGAGTTTTTCCGGGATGAATTCGGCTTTCATATTCGAAATATCAACTTCAATCATCCCGTCCGATTCTTCGTGAATAATTACATACACTTCCGCTTCCTCGTAAAAGATAGTTCCCGCAGCGAAGACAGGTGATGAAGGAATTGAATGATCCGATTTGTCATTTGTTCTTCCGAGGTAAAAATTTCCGCCACCGAACCTTCCTTCTCCGATTACCTGAAATTCATCAATAAGTTTCCAGTAACGGTTATAGCCTTTGCGTTCTTCGGGCAGTAGAAAAAAGAGCCACTCCTTTTCTCTTTCTGTTAAAGCGCGGGGAAATTTATTTTCATTCTGTGTCATCTAAAATATTTATTATCTCTTGTAATAATTCTTCAAGTGTTGAAGATTTACTAATATAATCAACTACGCGCTTAACTTCACGCCGGGCCATTTTTGCAGCGATAGATAAACCCGATCTTTGGAGCAAAGGAATATCAAGAATATCGTGACCGATGAAACAGACATTTTTATATTCGAGAAAATATTTTTTAAGAAGCTTTTCTGTTTGAGAAGTCTTATCAATAGATGCGGAAAGAACATTTAAACATTCTATTTCCCGCAATTCCTTTATTAAATTATCTTCTTCCCGCGCGGTTACAATTCCGGTTATTAAATTCTTGCCGTCTAATTTTTTACAGAAATTTTCGAATGTTGCATATATCTCTTTATCTATTTGCTCATTCTTATCGGCGGATTCTTTAATGATCACGCCTTCGAGATCAAATAAAATTAGTTTTATATCGGGTATTTTTTCTTTATCAATCATTTAATTTTCTTACTGATGGAGTCGATCTTTTTTACGCGGATCAACAAATCTTTCAACTGATCTAAGGGAAGCTGACTTGCCGCGTCGCTAAGCGCATTCGGCGGATCCGGATGAACCTCGAGAAATAGCGCATCAATTCCTACTGCAGCCGCGGCGTTCGCCAACGGCGTAATAAATTTCGGCTGGCCGCCGGTTTGATTACCCGAGCTTGGCATTTGAACCGAATGAGTCGCGTCCATTACCACGGGATAACCAAGTTCCCTCATAATTACAAGTGAACGCATATCTACAACTAAATTGTGATAGCCGAACGAAGCGCCTCGTTCCGTCAGCAAAATATTTTTATTTCCGGTTGATTCTATTTTTTCAATCGCGTGACGCATATCTTCCGGAGCTAAAAATTGTCCCTTCTTAACATTAATTATTTTCCCGGATTTTCCCGCTGCTATCAGAAGATCTGTTTGTCTGCACAAGAAAGCCGGTATCTGAAGAACATCGGCAGCATCCGCTGCCATCTCAATTTCCGCTTCTGTGTGAATGTCGGTCAATATCGGAAGATCAAATTCTGAATTAACATCACTTAATATTTTTAAGGCTTCCGCGTTTCCCAATCCAGTAAAAGATTTTAAGTTAGTTCTGTTTGCCTTTTTATAACTTGCCTTAAAAATAAAAGGAATATCTAAATTGCCGGTTAACGTTTTTAAGGTTTCCGCAATTCTGAATGTCATCTCACGGCTTTCTACCACACAGGGTCCGGCGATAAGCACCAAAGGTAAAACGCCGCCGATTTTTATATTTCTTATTTCTATCATAATTAGTCGAACAAATTTTCCTGGTTAATTTTTTTATTTCTTTTTTTATTAAATCGAATGTAAGCCAAATCAGTTGCTTCTCTTCCGCGTGGTGTCCGCTGTATAAATCCTTGCTGGATGAGAAACGGCTCGTAAACTTCTTCTATTGTTCCTGGATCTTCGTTAACGGCAACCGACAACGTACTCAAACCCACGGGTCCGCCTTTAAATTTTTCGATAATCGCGAGTATTATGTCTTTGTCCATTTCATCGAGTCCGAATTCGTCTACTTCCAGAGCCAATAATGCTTTTCGGGCAATTTTGATATCTATCTTATCGAGATTTTCATAATCGGCAAAATCCCTTGTCCGGCGCAGAAGACGATTTGCGATTCTCGGAGTTCCGCGTGAACGTTTAGAGATTTCCTCGGCGGCATTCGAATCAATATCTACATTCAGAATATTTGCAGAACGCACGATAATTTTTTTTAATATCGAGCTGTCGTAATAATCTAGACGCGATTTGATGCCGAAGCGATCCCGTAGTGGCGCTGTCAATAATCCGGCGCGTGTAGTAGCGCCAATTAAAGTATACTGCGGCAGCTTTATCTGAACGGAGCGGGCATTTGGTCCGGAGTCGATCATTATATCCAGCTTATAATCTTCCATTGCGGAATATAAATATTCTTCTACCACCGGACTTAAGCGGTGAATTTCATCGATGAATAAAACAGATTTTTCTTCAAGATTTGTTAGCATTCCCGCAAGTTCACCGGGTTTTTCTAGAACGGGTCCGGAAGAAATTTTTAATTTTGAACCCATTTCATTCGCTATTATGTGAGCTAATGTAGTTTTTCCCAAACCCGGAGGCCCGGTAAGTAGAATATGATCCAGCCCTTCATTTCTCTTTTTTGCTGCGCCGATGAAAACCTTAAGGTTATCGGTAATTTTTTTCTGTCCCACAAATTCATCGAATGAAACCGGACGAAGTGCTTTCTCGAACTGTTTTTCTTCAATGTTTACGGAAGCCGTTGTACTTTCAGATTTTCTCATAAATTAAATTTCTGCAATTATACGGGTCTTTCTTTTCCTTATTCTAAATTTGTTTATTTGATATATTAAACCAAATATAATAGTAAAAATAGTTAAAAATATAATCAACGTTTGGTTAAAACTTAAACTGCGGTAATAAAACTTTGATATGCCTGGCGAGAACACCCAACCGTACACGGCAATAAGATGAGCGGCGTAAATAAAAAGAGAATTACGCGCAATCAATTTTAAATATTTTGGAAGTCTTGTTAATCGTAATGAAAATAGCGAGAAAAATGTTATCAGTAAAAAGATAAATGAAACCCGCATAAGAATTAAAGAATAATCCGCCAAATTAGATGAATTGTTATTTATAAAATAAAATAGAAAATATAAGCAAATTGAAATAATACCGGTGGTGATGGGGAAAATCATAGTTTTTATTATCACCGGTTTTTCTGCAATCATTTTCCCGAGAAGCGCTCCCGCAAAAATGTAGCCTATCCAGGGAAATAAAGGGAAAAGAGATCCGTATGCATTCGTAAAATAATCGGCTAACGGAAGAGGTAAATAAGCGATCCAATTAATATGGTTGATAATTGGAGTAGGGAGAAAAATAATTAAAGCCGATCCGAAAAAAATAAAATTTGAATAAAGATGAAACTTAGAAATTAAATATGATAAAGCCGAGACGGCAAGAATTCCCGCGCCAATTAAATGGAGTGCGTCAACGGCGAAAAAAGTTTTCCATTGCGTATTACTGACATTTTCAAAAACAAATATTTTGTAAGTCGGATACCTTAGTAAATAACCGATCCCGATAAGAATAAATGCTCGTTTCACACCTTTTTGCAGCCGCGATCTATCCAAATCCCCATTAGAATTGAAAAGAAGATAAGAAAAAACTGCGCCTGCGGTAAAAATAAAAAGAGGTGCCGTGAAGCCTCGTAGATTATACCAGAGATTAAAAAAAATTGAATCGGATGATCTGTAAATGTCCGAAAGAAGCGCGTCAAAAGTATGTCCCTGAATCATCATTGCGAGCGCAAAGATCCTCAGCAAATCCAAAAACATTATACGCTCTTTTTTCATCATAGTGATGTATTAAAATTACTGGAATAAAAATTACAAGATTAGTGTTAACAAAAGGAAGTGATAAAAAAGTATCGGCTGAACCGAAGCATGAATTCGGATCAGCCTCAACAACTTATTAATTCCTTGGGTGTTCTTCCATCCATTTGTTCACAAATTCGATCGTAGTTTTTGTTGTGGTTCCCGGTGTAAATAACTCGCCCACACCCATTGCTTTTAATTTTTCGAGATCTTCATCAGGAATAATTCCTCCGCCAAAAAGAAGCACATCGTCCATTCCCTTTGCTTTCATAAGTTCAAGGATGCGCGGAAAGATCGTCATGTGCGCACCGGATAAAATACTTACTCCGATAGCGTCCACATCTTCCTGGATCGCGGCTTCCACAATCATTTCAGGGGTTTGCCTTAATCCGGTATAAATCACTTCCATTCCCGCATCTCTAAAAGCTGCAGCAATCACTTTTGCTCCTCTATCGTGCCCGTCCAAGCCGGCTTTTGCAACCAACATTCTGGTTTTCTTATCCATATTAATAAATCTCCTAAGAATACAATTAGCTTATAAAGTAAACTATTAATTTAACTACAACAAAAGAAAAAGACAAACTGATAATTAATTCTCGATTAAAAAATTAATATTTTCCTTATCAAAGGTTGACAAAAGCCAAAAACTATTTTATATTTGGAGTCTAATACATCGCGGGGTGGAGCAATTGGTAGCTCGTCGGGCTCATAACCCGAAGGTTGTAGGTTCAAGTCCTGCCCCCGCTACTAATTGAAAGCTCAAATTCATTCGGATTTGGGCTTTTTTTATGCCTTTTTTGTGGATAAAGATTTCCCCTACTCTTTTTGCGCTTGGATTTTAATAACTAATTAAATTTATATATTTTCAGACGTTTATTTATTGGCTAATCATTAAAGTTGCTATTTTACGAGTTCTTGCATGAGAGATTATAGCAATTCTATTTTTTTTATAAAAAGAGGAGCGACCATAATTTCCAGTCACTCCCCAAATTGTATTTTATTTACTTTATCTGATCTATCGGAATATAGCTTGGCGGCACATTTCTAACCGGCTTTGTAGATTTTAAATAAGTAAATATAGCCTTTAAATCTTGATCCGTATAATTAGCAAAAGCCTGCCATGGCATTGGAGGCATCAGCGGTCTGCTTCCCTCCAGACCTTTATATTTTCCTTCCCTCATTGCTCGTTCAAACTGCTCATAACTCCAGTTTCCGATTCCGGTTCCATCCGAAGTTATATTAGCAGCAAATGAAACTCCCCAGGGTCCAACAGCTGCCGTACTAGAATGATTGAACAAAGCCCAATCTTTTACTAAATTCTTATCAAATTCAGGTAAAGGCTGATCTGAAGGATGACCGGAAAGTAATCTCGTGGTATCAGGAACGGGTCCGATTTCCAGCATAGTCTTTGGAGAATGGCAGTCGTCGCAACCTCCAGAGGCAACTAAATATTTTCCGCGGGCAATTAGTTCTTCTTGTGTTGGTTCTGTTGTAGTAGATTCTTCGCTGCTTTGGTTGCAGGATGTAATAATTATTAGAGAAAGGAAAAGAAAGAGAAGTAAGATAGAAAGAAACGTTTTTGAGTTCAAGCATCCTCCTATTAATGTGTGATTGAAAATAAGTTGTAAAAAATTCTAAGGCAAGAAAAGTTTCAAGCCATTTAACACAAATTATCTTGTAATAAAAAACCCACTATTAACGGGCTTTTAATCTAAAAAGAACAGAAATAAATAACCAGATGCTATATCCGAAATGAATCTACAACAAATAGGGTCTAATGTCAATTATTATTATTGACATTTCATATAATTAAATCAAAGATATTTAAGTTAAAATTTTTTAAAGTAGTAATTACTTAACTGTTGAAAACACTGATTGTAATCCTATAGAAAAAATCGGCAAGTTCTAACTATCGCATAAACCAATGTTAAATTTTCTCTCAAATTTCACATTGGTTAAAAAAATCATTAGGTTTGCAACTTGTTACAATTTTTACAAAAAAGAAGGAAACGTAATGGAAAACGCAAAGAACGGAGACAAAGTAAAAGTTCACTATACAGGAAAATTGGATAATGGTCAGGTTTTTGACAGTTCTGAAGGAAGAGATCCACTCGAATTTACGATTGGTGAAAATCAGCTTCTTAAAAAATTTGAAGAAGCGGTTGACGGTCTCGAACCGGGCGAATCTACAAATGTTGTAATTCCCGCAGAGGAAGCCTACGGAACCAGACAGGAACAATTGATAGCAAAAGTTCCTAAAGATAAATTACCCGAAGGAATGGAGCCGGAAGTCGGTATGAAACTTCAGACTCAAACTCCCGAAGGTCAGGTGATGGTTGTGAATGTTACGGAAGTAAACGACGCGGATATAACAATAGACGCTAACCACGAACTTGCCGATGAAGATCTACATTTCGATATAAAGTTGGTTGAAATAGTTTAATACAAATCAGCAATATTTATTAAAAAAGCCCGCTTAATGCGGGCTTTTTATTTCCTTCAATTATCTCGCCTGGAATTTATTTCAGAAGAATCATTTTCTTCGACTCAACAAAATTATTTGCGGATATTTTATATATATACATTCCGCTTGCCAGTTTAACCCCGTTCTGATTAGTTCCATCCCATACTGCAGAATAGAATCCTTCTTCCTCAGTTTCGGAAATAAGCGTTTTTACCAATTGTCCTAAATTATTGTAGACGCTTATATTTACATTGGATGCTTTTGGAATTGAATATTCAATAATTGTAGAAGGATTAAATGGATTCGGATAATTTTGCTGAAGTTCGAATTTTTCAGGAACTAAAGCAAGAACCGCGGATGTCTTTCCGAGAGTAGCCGGACCAACAAATTTTGCGCGGCCCCAGGCTGTTCCCCATCTTCCGTCTTCAACTCCCTGAGATCCGTTTGTGGGCGAACCCGGTTCTGCGGCGTATTCATTAAATACCCATACGAAATCATCATTTGTTGGATCAACAGATATTCCGGAATAATCTCCCCAGCGATTTCTTGATCCGCCGAAAAATCTTTTATAGGGAGCTTCGCCCTCCTTTATTACTTCCGAAGGTCTTACAGTTCCCGCAGGATCGTTAGCTGTTCTTCCGGTTACATAAGCTCCTGCAAATATAGTGGGAGCAGAAGCTGAAAATCCGAATTTAGCTGTACCGTCTCTGTTTACTGCAACAGCAGGGAATGAAGTATAAGTTCCTTCAGCAATATCTTCTCCCCCAATAAATCCTATATCTTGCAATGTAACCTGGGCGGGAACAGACATTGTATTTAGTTTTACCCAATATGCGGTTGTCTCTCCGGCGTCATCTCCAAAATTAGGTAAAGCCGTAGAAGTAAGCCATAAATATCCGTCCCTCCAAACTGCATCCAATGCCCGTCTATCATTTACTTCTATCAGATATGGACTGCCGGCTTGAGGCGCATCAGGAAGCGCTATTAGCGCATCATCAATATCTCCAATATCTACAAATTCTGCAGTAAATACAGGAGAACCTAAAGGATCATCAATTCGAACAACCTCTACATAATCTGTAAATCCAGGTCCAAAACCGTCCGTCCATCCTGCTGATACCAGATATGTTCCGACTCCATCGCCCGCTCCGTTCTGACCAAAAACTTCAGCCGGCATTGTGGTTGTTTCTAAACCGCCGCTAAGGGCATAAGGATCATAGATATTTACAGAAGATGAAGCTCCGGTATATAACCCCTTATCTGCAATCCATACTCTTGAACCGCCGTAAAATCCGAAAGGAACAAAAGTAAAAATATTTGCCGTAATATAGACGGCTTCTTCATCCACTTCGAATCCGGGATAATCAGCCCATCCTTCAAACGCTCCAATAACAATTGTCTTAGCGTCGATCGCCTGGAAACGCCAATCCCCAGCGTTTTTTGGATTAGCGCTTTTTGATACAGCTAAAAGAATTCGCGAGATATTGTTCGGGTCAACAGAAGCTGAGCCTGTCGCCTGTTCTAATGCAACTACAAGAAATCTGTCTCTATAGTGATCATAGACAATTTTAGGATCAAATGGAAAAGATCCCGGATTCAATGGAGAAAAGAAATCGAGCAACCCATCTCGCCATTTTAAAGCTCCTCCTTTATTGCGCGCTTCAATCATAGAGTTAACGACCGCTACTAACAAATTCTTACCCGCTGCGCCCATCGGATCCGGCGGTATAAACCTATAGCCAGAATTCTCATCCGGATTATCCTGAAACCAGGCGCCTTCAAAAGTTTTGTCTACTTTCTGAAGCAGTTTATTCGACTTCAATATTGCTCCATTATAGGAACTTGTTTTCCCTAATGAGTTAGGAGCATTATTTGTCGGTGATATAGAAGGCAATGGATCACCTTCTGTGAGTTTTTGTGCATGTAATTATATGTGGGGATAGGATAAAGAAAAGGACAAAAGAGATAAAGAGACAATATATATTATATTTTTTCATACATACCTCAATAGTTTAATGAAACTTTATTTATATAGAAAAGAAATAGAGATGAAAATTATCAATACAAATTTTGTTTTACCGGGATTCCACTGAAAGGAATTGGAAAGATTGGTAAGGGTTTGAAAGTTCTTCCAGTAATTGATCTAATAATTAGTCTTCTAAATATGAATCCGAAGAGCATTATTGATATATGTAAATGTATTTCGAAGCAATTTTTTTTAATTCATTAGCCTCCTGTTAAAAAGATGTTTTGTCCATTAATCTAATAGTTAAAATATGTAATAAAAAGTTAAATGCAATATAAATATTTGAAGAATCATCCATAATTTTAAGTTAAAATGAATTCACTTTTCTTACGGAAAATTCTATTCTTAATTGACTAAAAAAATTTTTATATTAAGTCCTATTTTATGCAAAACTATCTGCAGGAACTAAATGCCGAACAAAATAACATTTCTATTACTGGTGCTTCTATTTACCGCCATATCCGTTAGCGCCCAAATATATCCAGATCAATATTACGTGCTTCGGACTGAAGCGATTTTTAACAATATTTATGAAAGCGAAAATATCCGTATAAGCGATGACGGAAAGTCGATCGTTCTCGAAGATTCTGCTTTAACCGGATATTTTATACTAAAACCGGATACTTCAGAATATAATTTTAACCGCGGGCTTCCTTCCTGGAACGGACATGCAGAAGGTGAAACCAGCGGATTTAAAGTGCAGATGAAGTTTCGCTACGGTAACGGCTGGACTTCTTGGCTCACCGTAGGATATTGGAAAGAGCAAATTTGGAACCCTTTCGGAGCTACAAGCTATGGCGGGAAATTAATTGATATCGATTATGTTAAGCTCGATTCGTATGCCAACGAATGGATCTTCAAAGTTTTGATGAAAAGAAAATCACTTGATGATGAATCTCCTTCAATTAAAAAATTAAGTTTTTTTGTAAGCGATTCAAGAACTACTGCGTCGATGAGTTTAACTGATATTTTGAATGACAATCCTGAAGAAATATTAATCCCAACGCAGCATTTTTATCAGTACGGTTTAGATCCGGGAATCGGCGGTAATATCTGCTCTCCTACAACCGTTTCAATGATTCTTCGAAGTTATGATATTGAAGTAGAGCCTGTTCAATTTGCGCGCGATACTTACGATCCGCATTACGGATTATTTGGAGTCTGGCCGCGCGTTGTTCAGAATGCGGCGGAGTTTGGACTGGACGGAGCTGTTACACGATACAGGAACTGGAGTGAAACAAGAAAAGTTCTGGCTAACGGAGGAAGAATAGGAATGTCGATCGGAAGACCTTTATATGCAGGACATTTAGTTATGCTTGCCGGATTTGATTCGAACGGAAATCCGCTTGTACACGATCCTGCAAAAACCGACGGATATGCAAAAAAATATTACAAAAGCGATATTTCTAGAAGCTGGTTTGAAAAAGGCGGAATAGCTTATACTTTTTATCCCGAAGATGAAGTTCCAGTCACTGTAGAAGATGATAATTTATTAGCGGAAGTTCCCGACGATTTTCATTTAATGCAGAATTATCCGAATCCGTTTAATCCTACAACCAACATTGCTTTTTCAATTCCCGAAGAAGCAGATGTTACAATAAAAGTATTTAATACATTGGGTCAGGAAATTGCGGTTTTGGCTGATAATTATTTTTCGCCGGGAAATCACATCATCCAATTTAACGCTGTAAATTTATCCGGGGGAATTTATATTTATACTTTAGATGCTATTGGATCTACCGGCAAGAGATTTTCAGGTTCGGGAAAAGCGTTGCTGCTTAAGTGATAAAACCTAACTGAAAGCTAGAACACTAGAAGCTGGAAAAAAGTTAATCTTTGGAGATCAGTTCAATCCAAGCCACAGCGCCTGCCTGAGTCAGGTAGTTACTATAGTATATGGTTGGGTGTCGAACGAATTAAATAT
Organism: uncultured Melioribacteraceae bacterium; assembly: GCA_963821715.1. Lineage (GTDB taxonomy): Bacteria > Bacteroidota > Ignavibacteria > Ignavibacteriales > Melioribacteraceae > CAWGET01. The sequence goes on along the minus strand of CAWGET010000001.1, from coordinate 316,997 downwards.
TATACAAAATAAATGAAATCTATTTAATAATTATCCAATAAATTTTATGAAAAACAGAACTTCATTTCCGCCGGTTTTTTGGGTTGCCAATTCTGTAGAAGTCCTCGAGAGATTCGCTTATTATGGGATCTATATGGGATTCGGCATTTATATGGAATATCTTGGTTATTCCAAAGCTCAGCTCGGCATTGTGCAAAGTATTTTCCTATTGTTTTCCTATGCTATTCCAGTTATTTCAGGAACGTTTGCCGATAGGTACGGATTTAAAAAAGTTTTGATCATTTCATATATCGCGTATCTTCCATCTATATTACTTTTAATAATTACCGAATCTTTTTCGGGAATCGCGTTAACAATGCTAAGTATTGGACTTGCGGCGGGAATTTTTAAACCTCTTGTATCCGGAACTGTCCGTGCGGTAACCGACCGATCCAATAAAACTTTAGGGTTTGGTATTTTCTACGCGATGGTAAATGTAGGCGCTTCGCTTGGTCCGGTAGTTGCCGGACAGCTGCGGGCAATTTCGTGGAATTATGCTTTTATGGCAGCCGCAATTGCAATCGGATTGATGCTTCTCATCACAATACTTTTTTATAAAGAGCCTCCGCGCGAAACCGAAGGAACTACTCTTAAAGAGAAATTTAAAGATATGGGAGTTGCCTTGTCCGATTACAAATTTGTGATCTTCCTTATTCTGCTCGGACTCTTTTTCTGGCTTCCGTTTTGGTCGTTCTTTAATCTTGTAGCAATTTATATGGATAGCAATCTTGATACCGTTCAGCTTTACAATGTAATTGCGGGAATTTTCGGAACAGGATTTGCCAGCATTTTTTCTGCTGCCAATGAAGATGGAACTCGCAGAATTCTGGGGGAAACACTCGCCCATACAGGCTATATTATCATGATTTTCCAAATATTTATATCGCGAACGTTTGAGAAATTCAGCGCGCTTCCCTCTTTCTTCTTCGGATTATTTATTGCTTCAATCGGATTTATATTTCTTGCGGTCGCATATATTGGATCGCCGGCGTGGGTATTCCTCGGAATTGGACTTTTCGCAATTGGTGAAATGATCTCATCACCAAGAATTCAGGAATATATTACCTGGATTGCACCGAAAGAAAAAGCCGGACTCTATATGGGAACAAATTTTCTGGCAACGGGAATTGGCGGCGCGCTAAGCGGAATTACATTTACACCACTCTATGGTTATTTCAGAGATAACGGAAATCCGCATTACGTATGGTATACTTTAGCGGCAAATTTTATTGTGGGAATTATCGCACTCTGGATTTTCACCAAAACACTTGGCGAATTTAAAGAATTGGAAGAATAATAAAGTTTATTAAATTAGAAAAAGTCTTTGACCTCAGAAAAAAAATAAATCACTTAACGAGCATCATTTTTGAAATTTTATAAAATTCTCTTTTGCTAACCAAAGATTTTGCAGAAATGCGGTATAGATAAATACCGGATGAAAGATTCTTCCCCTCAAAAACTATTGTATATCTTCCACTAGAAAATTCATCATTAACAAGATTTGCAACTTTCTCTCCCAACGAGTTAAATATTTCTATAGAAACACTACTTTCCTCCGGAACTTCAAAATTTATTTTTGTAGCCGGATTGAAAGGATTAGGATAGTTTTGAGAAATTTTATAATCGGTAATTATTTCTTCATCATCCACCGAAACCGGAGTATTCACTTCTATTGAGGGTGAATAATCTGACTGAAGATATTTACTGAACGCATAAATACGATAACTATATGTTGTTTCCCAATTAACTGTTGTATCCACAAAAACTACTTCATCCAGCGTCAGTGTATCAAGCACTGAATAAGACTCATCGGATCTTACTTTTCGCTCAACAACATAACCTTCTTCATTAAACGCTCTGTCTTCCCAGGTTAATTGAACTCTTTTGGGAAGATCAAAAAATTCAGCCGCAAAACTAGCCGGGGTGTTTACCGGTTTAATTTCTGTTTTAAGCGAGACTTCATTGCTGTAATCTGATTCTACAAATGAATTGAAAGCTTTAACGCGATAATTATAAACTACATTTTCCTGAACAGTAGAATCAATATAACTTCCGAAATTTTCCCCGACGCTTCCAATAGATTCATAAATTTCCATCCCTTCAACTTTGCGTTCAATCGAAAAACCGCTTTCTTGAGAAGAATTATCAATCCAGCTTATTTTAACATCGCCTATATCATTCTCTTCAGCCGCCAGGTCGGAAGGAGAATCGAGAACAGGCTGGTTCAAGCCGTAAGCAAAATTATGATATATTTCCGATCGTGATAGTGCACGATTATAAATCGCAACTAAATTATACGTCCCTAACCAGGGTCGTTCACTATCAAATTCATTACCTAGAGCAAGATACATACTGTCGCTCCAGTTGGAAAAATCTCCTCCCACCTGCATAGAATCAATTACAGTTCCGTTTGCAAACATTTTAACTTTACCGCTCTTTTCCCTTGTATAAACAAGATGCACAAAATTCTTGGTTAAAAAATTTGCATCAGTTATTAGTGAAGGACTTCCTTGCTCAGAAGTTTCAGTTGTACGCAATCTTACTTCAATATCGTCGGCGTCTTGTCCTAATGTAACATTTCGGTTCGATGCGTCCGATGAAATTGTTACAATCCTCGCCGGACCGGATTGGGTCAAATTTTCCGGCAATACCCAAGTTTCCACGGAAATCTCATTAGTAGATTTAATAGAATCAATAAGTGAAATCGCTGAATGATTTGAAGGAATCAAGGTACTCTGATTAATCTTCAAGCCTTCATAGTTCCATTCAACTTTGTCAAACTCCGAAATATATAGATTAAGCTCATTGCCGGTATTGGAAAAATCATTTATAACTGATCCGTCGCCTTCGGTAAAATTATATAGGACTTGAAGAGAATTTGTCACGCGCAAAGAATCGGCCGTGACATACAATTTAGCGGAAGAACTGAAAAGTTGATTGGAACCATTGTATAATCGTACGTATATTTCAGCGCCGTCGTCCTGTGCTTTAACGGATTGAATAGTAAGAACAGGAGATGTAGCTCCTGATATCGGAATATTATTTTTGAACCATTGATATTGGATAGGCGAGAAACTTGAGGCTTCAACAGAAAATGTCACCCTTTCTCCTTCAACACTTCCGAAGTCTTTGGGTTGTTTCGTAATAAAAATTTGATTATTTGAATTGCGGAAATAATTATCGAGTGCTTCAAACCAAACGTCGGCCATTTTTAAATATCCGGCGTCATTCGGATGAGTATCATCGGCATAATCAGAGGGCGAATTAAACAATGCCGATTCTTGATCGACTAGAATTAAATTGTCTCCCGATTTAAGTCGGCGTGCGGCAAGCGCCTGTAGCGAATCGTTATAAGCTGTGGTTCTAATTCCCCTTTCTGAAAATGGGCTGCGCACATTTATTATCTGAGCTAAAAAAACCGTTACTTCACGTGAATAATTATATTCATAATCGTCAATGAGATTAAGAATTCTTTCAACTTCGTTTGTTAATCCCGGCGGATCCTGCCCTTCCCCTAAATCGTTTGTACCGATATGAAGAAGAATTATATCCGGAGGGGACTTTCTAAGAAAACCATTAAGGCTGTCAACAATTGAACGAATAGTGGAATTCGGCTGGTCAGCATGCCATCCGGGATGACCTTCGTGGTCGTTGTCGAAAATTGCGCCGTTGCCAGTCTCTAAACTCCCCACAAAATCGGTTCCATATCCTGCATTAATCAATTTTTCAAATAATGCGCGTCTGTAACTGGCAAGATCGGAACTACCTATCCCATATGTGATTGAATTTCCCAACGGCATTATTTTATATTCTTCCGTCGGACTTAAATTAGGCAAATAGAATCCTTGCGCCGATACCTGACTGAAGGCAATCAACATGAGAAAGAATGCGGTCTTTATTTTTAATATACTATAAATATTCTTATACATTTCTTTATTAGAAAACAACTTTTAAAAATAAAGCATTTATAACAATTATGAAAGTTTCTAATATTAAATTATTCTTCCGGTATTTTAGTTTTTTCCAGGTCGTTTATTAAATTTCTTAAATCCCAAAAGATATCTATTAAAGCAGATTTTTTCTCTTTAATAGCGAGCAATTCTTGTTCGAGATTTTTTTCATTTTCCTCAATTTCGGCGGATATCCTGATAAGTTTATTCAGTCGGTTATCTATTTGTTTAAGAGTAGCGGTATTTACGGTATTATCCGTAATAAGAGGGTCATTTAGAACTGATTGTAGCTTATCGGATATTTCTAGTTTAAGCCTTAAAACTTCCACCTCCACCGGGTCACCGATATCCTGATTCTCAGGTTTTTTCTTATCATTTTTAACTATTTCTTCTTTTTGAATAGAATCTTGTTTTTCAACCACTTCCTCCGCGAGAATTTCGGAATCTTTCGGCATTTTCGAATCACAGCCTAACAGTGATAACATAATCAATATAACAAACAGCGATTTAACTAAATTCATTTTAAGTAATCCTAATTAAAAGGTGATATTTAAAATTTATGATTTTTTTTCAACCTCGCAATAAAATTCTAAGCGCAGGCAGAACTATTTTACAATTTGTACGTCTTAAGGGATAGATGAGCAAAATACTTAAGAAGGGGGATGAAATGAAAAAAGGAATGTTTTACTTGATGTTATTAGCACTTACATTTTCGGTACTAGCAGTAAACTCAAAAGCACAAGCAATAACGCCTCAACAATCCGTAAATATTATTCAAGGAATAAATTCTGATAATGACGGACTGATAAAAAGTTCTATCTATTTTGCGGGTAAATATAAAGCAAAAGCGGCGGTGGAAAGTTTAATTAAAAAAATGGAAACTTCGAAAAACCGGGAACACAAAGTTTTAGCCGCTTACGCTTTATACCAGATCGGTGATTTGAAGGGATACGCTGTAATTGCTAAACTTGCCGAAGAAGCAGAAGATCCTTTAGTTAGAACTGAATACAGGATTCTATACGCCAAATTTTTAGAAAATGAAATAGCCAAATTTACGGAATTATGATAGGGTAAATAAGAGTAAGAAATACCATAGAAGCTTAGAAAATCTTTTGATAGAGACACCGTACGCGGCGTCTCTATTTTTTTTAAATATAGCTGCGATTTCTGTTTTCCGATTTCTTTGGCATACAGCGTCTTTACATTATCATCCGTAAAATTCAAAACGCCCGCGACTGCCGTTCTGACTGCTTACTTCTGTTCTCTGCTTCTACTGATAATGATTTACGATCGAAAAAACTTTACTGTAATTTTCAAATTGCGGCAGACTCGAATTTGATATAACTATTTGATCTAAGCTCAATCATATTGTACAGCAATTATTTCTATAAAACCCTATAACGGAATTTCAAGAAAGGCTATTTTTTAATTTATTCCTCCATGTTGAAATTTAATCTTCCGTTTAAATTTTCAAGTTCCTCTTCATCTAGAACCGTTTGAATTTCTTCGAACCAAATTCTTTCTTCTTTTCTAACGTGACTTTCCAGCAAAAATCCTAATTCATCCATCAATTCCACAAATTCATTTTTTGTTTCAATACTTAAAACCAATTCACGTATTTTTAAATGCTCTTCTACTATTTCGTCGTTTACTTTATCTATTTTCTCCGACCTGTTCTGAAGGAACGGAATAAGGATTTCTTCTTCGGCTTTGAAATGAGGAACTAAATGATCGTAATAAAAATTTATCGTATAAGTTTTTTTATCTTCGTAATTCGTTGGTAAGTCCCGGTATTCAGGGGCGTTCTTCTTTATTAACTGCGCAGTAAGGAGAGCTTTTTGATGCTGTCTCGAAAGCGGAATTAAACTACTGTGCCTTTTCATCTTCTTCTTCCATTTTTTTAATCAACAATCTTTCGCGGTATAACTGCCCGATTTCGGCTCCAAGAATAAAGAGAATAGAAGAATAATAAATCCATAATGCAACCACAACAACGAAAGCATACGCGCCGTAAATACGGTTTATTGAAGGGATGTGAGAAATATAATATCCAAAAATCTGGCGGGCAACTTCCCAGAGCACTGTAGTCCAAAAAGCTGCCACAGCCGCTACCTTTTTGCCGAGTTTCTCATAAGGAATAACATAATAAAATATGAAAAAGAGTACGAAAATAACAGCGGCGGAAACGAGAGAAAAAAGGAAACTGATAATAGCGCTAACACGGAAGTATTCAAAAAACGGAATACGATCCGAAGCGTTTATCAAAATTCTGATAGCCGGGAAAATAAACGCCAGCAGCAGAATAAAAATGATGAGAAGCAGAACCATCATAAAATCGCGTAGTTTTGCAATAATGGCATGTTTATCTTCAGTTACACCGAAAATATTATTCAGCACAGTTCGCATACTGCTGAATAGTCCGCTCGCTACAAAAAACAAACCGATAATACCGATATAAGCGGCAGTTGTCTGGTATTGCAAAACTTCGGGAATACGAGAAAGAATAATGTTTATAACGCTTTCGGCGTATTCCGGATAAGGAATGATAGTGTATATTAAATTTGTTACCTGGTCTTCAATTCTCGTAGGTTCTATAAATCCGCCGAGGATTGCGAATATTATAAGCGACAAAGGAATTGTAGAAGCGAAAAGAGAAAACGCTATTCCGCCGCCGGAAAGGAAAACATGATGCTCATCCACCCGGTGATAGATTTGGACGAAATAGTGCTTTACAAAAACCCAGATTGTACCGCAGCTATCTCGGCTAAAAATCTTTTTACATTGTCTAAAAAATTTAGACGTCATTCATTTTGTTGGGGATTGAATTATAATATAGATCAATTAATTTTTTTACGGAAACCGAATGCTGATCGTTAATTTCCAAATTTTCTCCGCCTGTTACTCCCAGATAATAGTAAGGAGTTGAATATTTTGAGAGCAGTTCTTTAAACTCCTCTTTAAGATCAGGATCTATTGATACGATTGCACGCGATTGTGACTCGGAGAAGAACGAGAAGTCTTCCCTTTCGTGCACAGGAATATTTACTTTTGCCCCTAAAACTTTTTCTGTATTGATTATGCAGCATTCCGCCAGTGCTGAAATAATTCCCCCTTCCGAAATATCGTGTGCAGAATTGATCAAACCATTTCTTATCAACCGTAATAAGATTGTATGAAGTTCCTTTTCTTTTTCCAAACTGATTCTCGGAGCATTCCCTTCAACAAGATCAAAAATTATTTTCAGATATTCGCTCCCTCCAATCTCTTCGTAATCCTGACCCAGCAAATAAATCAGATCTCCTTCCTTTTTAAAGTTAGCTGTTGTAATATGCTCAAGATCTTCCACAAGCCCGAGCATCCCGATTACCGGCGTCGGATATACCGCTGTATTCGGACTTTCATTATAAAAACTTACATTGCCTCCTGTAACCGGAGTCTTAAAATAACGGCAAGCTTCACCCATCCCTTCAATCGCTTTTTTGAATGTCCAATACATTTCAGGTTTATAAGGATTGCCAAAATTTAAACAATTAGTAACGGCCAGAGGAATTGCGCCGGAACAAACCACGTTTCGTGCGGATTCCGCTACGGCAATTTTTGTTCCCTCTTCAGGATTAAGATAAACATACCGACCATTGCAGTCTGTCTTAATAGCTACAGCACGGTTTGTATCTTTAATATTTATAACAGCTGCGTCGCTTCCCGGCCCTACAATTGTATTTGTTCTCACCATCGAATCGTACTGTTCGTAGACCCATCTTTTGGAAGCGATGTTAGGCGAAGAAAAAACCTTGTTGAAAGATTCCATAATATCATCCGGTTCTTCGAGCTTAGAAAAATCGAACTCCCATTTTTGTTTTAGATAAGCCGGTTTCTTCGTTTCACGAATATAAACCGGTGCGCCGCCTCCCAAAACTAAATCATATGCGGGAAGATTCGCCGTTTTTTTTCCGAGATATGAAACATCAAGATTTTCAGTTTCAGTTACTTCACCGATTATCTCGCAATTCAAATCCCATTTTTCGAAGATAGACTTCACTTCCTCTTCATATCCTTTTTTTACAACAACAAGCATTCTTTCCTGACTTTCGGAAAGCATAATTTCGTAAGCGCTCATATTCTCTTCACGCAGCGGGACTTTATTTAAATCGATCTTCATTCCGGCAGTACCTTTCTCGCTCATTTCGGTTGTGGAACAGGAAATTCCCGCCGCACCCATATCCTGAATACCTACAATTAGATCTTTCCTTATTATTTCAAGAGTGGCTTCAAGCAATAACTTCTCCGTAAAAGGGTCTCCAACCTGAACAGAAGGTCTTTTAGCTTCCGATTTTTCCGATATCTCTTCCGAGGCAAATGTGGCGCCGTGTATTCCGTCGCGCCCGGTTGCCGAACCGACTATCATCACGGGGTTTCCGCTTCCCTTCGCAACTGCCGAGGCCGTCCGGTTTACGTCAACAATACCGACCGCCATTGCATTTACCAAAGGATTATCTTTGTATGAATCATCGAAGTAAATTTCTCCCCCGACTGTAGGAACACCAAAACAGTTTCCATAATCCGCAATTCCTTTAACAACGCCTTCAAATAAAAACCGGGTTCGCGCGTCATTCAAATTTCCGAACCGGAGCGAATTCAGTGCGGCTATCGGCCGCGCGCCCATTGTAAAAATGTCCCGTAAAATTCCGCCTACTCCGGTCGCAGCACCTTGATACGGTTCAACAGCTGAAGGATGATTGTGACTCTCAATTTTGAAGGCAATGGCCAAACCATCACCTATATCTACAAGTCCGGCATTTTCTTCACCTGCTCCCACAAGCAATCTTCCTCCCTCGCGGGGAAGAGTTTTAAGAAGTGCAATTGAATTTTTGTAACTGCAATGTTCGCTCCACATCACGCTGAAAATTCCTAATTCCGTGAAATTCGGCGTCCTCTTTAATATATTGCAAATTTTTTTATATTCATTTTCTGTTAAACCGTGTTCCAGCGCTAAATCTAAATCGACTTTGGGTTCGTTCATTGTTTTTGTCTTTTTTTTTGTAAATAAATATAACATATTTTGGAATCGATATGAAAAGAAGCATTTTAATTTTTGGAAAAGTTACGATTTACTGTGAATATTTTATAAATTCTGATTATTTTAAAAAAATATAAATAGAGAATTAGATAAAGGTCTTTATTTAATATTTTTTAATTCGATAATAAAGTTGAAAGGTCCAACTAACAGGTAAAAAAATGTCACTCATCAGAGCACTTGGCGATTCAATTTCCGACGCTTACGAATACTTGGAAGATTCGTTTTTGAAGGATAGGACAACTCTTACGGCGTTTGCGGCTTCTACGGCTTTATCTGCCATCGCTGCTATTGCGGTTATGAACTGCGATCTGTTAAGCGGTGCAGTTGAGTTCGATAAAGACGATGGAATCGATCCGAATGAATGGTACGAATATTCCGAAGAAGCCAGCTTTAAAAGAAATTAAAGTTAAGGCAGATTCAGAAGCATAAAATACTGAGATATTAATATTTGAAATGTGAAAAAAGCTGTTAAGTTTTTGTTTGCTGCTCATTATTTATAATTTTTTTCATTCTATTATAAAATAATGAATTTAAGTTTTCCTAATTCCCTGTATCAATTTCCCATTCTGAATTTTGTAAATTTTTGCGGATGATTTTTTTACTAAGTCATAATTGTGAGTAGCAAAAATTACTGAAGCGCCATGTGAGTTGATTTTTTCAAAGATGGATAATATTTCCGCTGAAGTTTCCGGATCAAGATTGCCTGTCGGTTCATCTGCTAAAACTATTTTCGGTTCATTAACAATTGCTCTTGCAATTGTAACACGCTGCTTCTCTCCGCCGGAAAGTTGATTTGGAAAATTTTTCTGCTTGTGTGATAACCCGACTTCGGCGAGAGCCTGAAGAATTTTCTTCTTCATATTTTTTCTAGAATTTGTCACTTCGAGAATAAACGCCAGATTATCGTAAACATTTCTATCTTCCAGCAATTTAAAATCCTGAAATACAACACCGATCTTCCTTCGCAGCTTAGGGATATTTCTCTTTTTAATGGTTTGAGAATTATATTCCTCAACCTGAACTATTCCTGATAAGGGAAGAATATTCATATAAATTAATTGAAGAAGTGTGCTTTTCCCCGCGCCGCTTTTTCCTATCAAAAAAATAAATTCTTTTTCATCAAGAGTTAAATTTAAATCAGAAAAAATCGGTTGGTTGTTGTAGCTGAATTCTACGCCGCTGATTGTAACCATATTCTATAAACTTTTTTGAACTATAAATTGTGCGCGTTCTGATTTTGGGTCCGCCTGGTCGAATGAAAAGGCTTCATAACAATTCTTTACAATCAATCCGGCATCCTCAATCAATTCAAAGTAATCTTCCAAAGGATATATTCTTTGGCGGTGCAGTTCTTCCACTATAGTTCCGTCCTTTAATTTTATTTTAAAATGATTTGAATGGATCTTATCTTTTTTGGAATAACTGCTTTTTTGAATATACTTAATTTTTTCAACTTTTCCTTTTCTGTTAAGCCGCCTTACATGTTTTAGGCTGTTTCGTTCTAAGCTTACGTCGAAAGTTAAAATTCCGTTTTCCGCCAAAACCGATTTTACACTTTTAAAAAATTGCAATAACTCATCTTTGCTCAATAAATAATTAACCGAATCAAAAGCGCTGAAAACAAGATCAAACTTTTTTTTGAAAGGAAGATTTTTCATATCGGCGCAAATTCTCATCAAACCGGGCGATTCCGATTTGTTCAGCATGAATGAAGATAAGTCTACAGCCGCGAAAAAATTAAATTCATCCTTTAAAAATGATGCAAGTGCGCAGTTGCCGCTACCGACTTCCAAAACCGAATCGACTGAAGAATTATTTTTATCTGCAATTTCAAGAATGTAACTCGCCCAGCCCTCATAATCGATCGACTTCATAAGGTGAGCGTAAACTTCAGAAACATATTGATATTGTTTTACATTCAATTCGTATTTCGCTTTTTTACTATTTTTTCGGCTTGATAAAAAGCCTGCAAAAGACTTTGAGGATCTGCGATATTTTTACCGGCAATGTCGAAAGCTGTTCCATGATCGGGAGAAGTGCGTACAATCGGCAAGCCTGCCGTAAAATTTACTCCTGAATTAAAATTAAGCATTTTAAAGGAATCAAAACCTGATCGTGATACATTCCGAAAACTAGATCATAATCCATATATTTTTTATTGGCAAAAAAAGCGTCAGGCACAAAAGGTCCGGTAATATTTTTATTGTCTAATTTTTTTAATAAGGGTTTGATTATTTCCTCTTCCTCATGCCCTATTCTTCCCTGTTCCCCGGCATGCGGATTTAATCCTAAGACGGCAATTTTAGGATTTTTAATCCCAAAATCAAATCTTAAAGATCTCTGTATAATTTCCATCCTTTTATGAAGAATATCCTCAGTAATTAATCCCGCAACATTTTTTATCGGTTCATGAATTGTTGCAAGCGCGCAGTTCATTTCTTCCGAGATAAACATCATCGCAAAATCTTTTACACTTGACCATTCAGCAAGCAACTCTGTATGACCGGGAAAATTAATTCCGGCAAGTTCAAATGCATGTTTAGAAATCGGGTTTGTTATAAGGGCGTCTGCTTTTTTTTCGCTTACTAAATCGAACCCTATTTTTATTGACTCAAAAGCCGCCTCACCGGATGCTTTTGTGGCAAAGCCTGTATTTTGCGGTACTTCTCCCAGATCAATTATGCTTATATATTCCGGATTATCATCAATTAAACTTTGCGGTTTTATCAGTTCAAATTTAAATTGGGGTTTTAAGTTTTCTATTGATTTGAGGAAAATATTGGAAGGTGTTACAAAAATAATTTTAGATTTTTGCGCCGGATAAATTTCATTAAATACTTTTATAGCAATTTCAGGTCCAACTCCGTTTATATCTCCGCAAGTAAAAACAAACCTTTTCATAGCTATTTTATCAGTCTGAAATTTCCCAGCCCGGAATTATCGGCAAAATAAAATTCCAGATTCAAGTCGGTATATTTCCAAAGTTCTACTGAAGTGTATTCGTCGGATGAAAAACGGTTTACGGAATCGGGTGCTCCGTATTGAATAAATATTTTCCCACGGTCGGTTTTAGAACCTTTTGTTTCGTCAGCCGGCGCAAATTTTTCATTAGCTTCGTCAACACGCTCGTAAAATTCTGCCATAATTTCATTATAACTTGTTTCGGGTGTTGGATCGTATGATTTCCAATAATCAAAAAACGCTTCATATCTATTTTCTTGGTCAGCCGATTTAATATTTTTAATATCCTTAGGCTCTGCTATCAGCGATAAGTTTGCTATCGCGCTCTTCATATCATATAAAGAAGCTGGTTTGTCAATCCACGAAACACCGGCACCCAAAGTATCGATCATCTTTTCATCTTCATAAATTTCTATCTTTACTTTACCTTCGATCAGTCTGCTGCTTAAACCGCTTAGTTCGTAAAGGGAATAATCAGCCCCGCCTGCATCAGTTTTTAATATAAGTTCCCCTTCGCATTCTTCAATAGAAACTCCAGTTACTTCAATCGGTTTCACCGTTTCTTCAAAAATCAAATTGTCCTTTTGCAGTACTTTAAATGTTAAACTATTTTTAATCGAATCGATTGCGGCAATTAATAATTTTGATTCGTCGGGTGAAAACGGAATATCGCCGGCAAAATTTGCAAGTTTAAACTCTCTTCGCCATCGCAGTCGGAATCATCTGTATTTACCACAAAAGGTTTTAAGAAATTTTTTATTTCAGAAGATGAGATTTTTAGAGGCCGGAAACTTATATCTCTTTGGATATTATTTATCTTCAAAGACGGGAAGACAGAGTAATCTCCGGCAGGGAATTTTAATTTTACAAATCCTTCAGCGTAAAAATTTTCCGATTCCGTCTGTTCATAAGAATCGGCATCTACACTGTTCGATACACTTTCGCGGTAGAATTCCTTACTTTCACTGTTCTGAGCCTCAACGTTTAACGTAATACCGGAAGTATAGTTGCCGTTCTGTTTTACAAAGACCAAATTATTGAAGGGAATCCTGTAACTGAGATAATAAGTTATCTGGGAATCCGCGGGAATAATGTGATCCTCAAAATAAACAGGCCTGCTCCGCTGAGGCAGAATAATTGAAAATCCAAAAAGAATAAGAAAAAATATATTTTTTAACATTTAATAAAGTTCTTAGCTGTTCATATTGTCGAGGAATTCTTTGTTATTTCTGGTTCCTCTCATTTTGTCGAGTACAAAATCCATCGCTTCTATAGAATCGAATTCACTAAGGATCTTTCTTAATATCCATACTTTCTGCAGCTGATCTTCCGTCATCAATAATTCTTCTTTTCTGGTACCGGTTCTATTCACGTCGATAGCCGGGAAGATTCTTCTGTCGGATAGATTTCTATCGAGCACAATTTCCATATTTCCCGTACCTTTGAACTCTTCAAAAATTACTTCGTCCATACGGCTTCCGGTTTCAATCAATGCCGTAGCGATGATAGTTAAACTTCCGCCGTCTTCTGTATTTCGTGCAGCACCGAAAAATCTTTTTGGTTTGTGAAGTGCATTCGCGTCCACACCACCGGAAAGAATTCTTCCGCTATGCGGGATTACCGTGTTATGCGCACGAGCCAATCGCGTTATGCTGTCTAAAAGCACAACTACGTCGTCTCCGGCTTCAACCATTCTTTTAGCTTTTTCGATTACCATATTAGCAACCTGGACGTGTCTTTCAGCCGGTTCATCGAATGTGGAACTGATAACTTCAGCATTAACCGAACGCTGCATATCGGTAACTTCTTCCGGTCTTTCATCGATGAGAAGCATTATCAATTTTACTTCCGGACTGTTTCTTAAAATAGAATTTGCAATTTTTTGAAGGAGAATTGTTTTACCGCTTTTGGGAGGAGAAACTATCAAACCACGCTGCCCTTTTCCCATCGGAGAAAGCAGGTCCATAATTCTCATAGAATATTCCCCGGGCGCCGATTCCAAAGATAATTTCTTCGTCGGATACAACGGTGTTAAATTATCGAATAAAGTTCTTCCTCTAATTCCTTCCGGATCTTTGCCGTTAACGGCTTCAACTCTTAACAAAGCGAAAAATCTCTCGCCTTCTTTCGGAGACCTTACCTGGCCGCTTACAAAATCTCCGGTTCTTAAACTAAAGCGTTTAATCTGCGAAGGAGAAACATAAATATCGTCCGGTGAAGGAAGATAATTATAATCGGCAGAACGAAGGAATCCGTATCCGTCCGGCAAAACTTCCAAAACTCCTTTTGAAAAAGTTAAGCCGTCTTTTTGAGACTGCCCTTCCAATATTTTAAATATCAGCTCCTGTTTCCTTAAATCACTAAATCCTGATATATCTAAATCCTTAGCTATCTTATAAAGATCGACAATCTTTTTCGATTGCAGATCTGAAATGTCCATCGGCATGTTAACAATTCCTATTTTTATTATTTTTTATGAGTATTTAATTTTGAACCAATTGAATTTTTGGGCGCCTGGGATTATATTTTTCTTTGATATTAACAATGAATTTTCGTTCGACTTGAACGGGGGTTTATAAAAACTTAGTTCTTATAAGTTACAATGTCAAGTACTTTTTCCCGTCAAAAAGGTTTGCTTTTATAGCGCCAATTACATAGATACTACCTAATACCACTAAACAACTTTTATTGTTCCTCGTTTTAATATAATCATTTATAAACTTTGCGGGATTTTTCTCTACTGCAGTCTCAACATCTAACTTTGCAGCAAGTTCTTGCAACTCTTTAGGTTCCGCTGCCCTCTCGTAATCTATTGTTGTTAATATAAATTTTGAAAAATACGGTTTAAGAAAACCAAGCATCTCCTCAGCATCCTTGTCCTTCATAACTCCAAAAATTAAAATTCGCTCTTCATAATTCTCGAATTCATTTTTGAATTCATTAATAAAAGATTCGGTTCCTTCGGGATTATGAGCGGCGTCAAAAATAATTTTTGGATTTTCATTTGCAACTTCGTAGCGGGCTTGCAGACCGGAATTTTTTAAAACTTTTGCAAATCCTTTATTAATAATTTTATAATCGGAAACACCGAGCGTTTTGTTTAGCGCAAGCAGGGCCAAAGCTGCATTCAATTTTTGATGAAACCCCTGCAAAGGTAAATCGTAAATTTTATATTTTTTTTTGCCTAAATCTAACTCCGCAAAAGTGTCTTTTATTTGAAGAAAATCACTAAGTCTGAATAATTTACATCCTTTTTCTTCTGATTTTTTGTCGATTACATCTTCGGCTTCTTTACGCATAATTCCGGTGAAAACAGGAACTTCAGGTTTTAATATACCCGCTTTTTCTCCGGCGATTTCTTCGAGCGAATTCCCCAGAATATTTGTATGCTCACGGCTTATGGAAGTTATTATTGAAGCTTCCGGAATAATTGTATTGGTCGCGTCGAGTCTTCCGCCGAGGCCGGTTTCTATCACTGCGTAATCAACTTTGTTTTGGACAAAATAGACGAATGCAAGCGCTGTTGTAATTTCAAAAAACGTTGGATTATTTTCATCAATATATTTTTGATGAGCCGAAATAAATTCCGCAATAAATTCATCCGGAATTTCTATCCCGTTTATCCTTATTCTTTCGTTAAACTTTACGAGATGCGGCGAAGTATAGAGTCCTGTTTTATATCCGGCTTCAATTAAAATGCTCGAAGTAAAAGAAGCAGTGCTTCCTTTTCCGTTGGACCCGGCAATGTGAAAAGACTTAAATTTTTTCTCCGGATTTCCCAAATAGTGAAGCAGATTTGTAATATTATCGAGCCCGAGTTTTACCCCAAATTGATGCATCGAATAAAGTTTTTGAAGCGCTTTTTCTATAGTCATCAGATAATATAAGATCCTGTTAAATCGGAAATTCTTTCGACGTTCATCTCTTTACAGTAATTCTCCATATCGCTTATCATTTCAAGTCCGGCGTTCGGGTTAATAAAATTCACCGTGCCTATCTGAACAGCAGAAGCGCCTGCAATCATAAACTCCAGCGCGTCTTTATAATCCATTATTCCGCCGATTCCGATTATTGGAATGTCTACATTCCTTTTTATTTCCAAAACTTTAGCTATCGCTACCGGTTTTATCGCCGGTCCGGATAATCCTCCCGTAACCATTGCTATTTTCGGCTTCCTCGTTAAAATATTGAAAGAAGCTCCGACCAAAGTATTTATAGCCGAAACCGCGTCGCCGCCTTCTTTTTTTACTGCGGCGGCAAATTCCCCAATGTTTGCGGTGTTCGGAGAAAGTTTTACGATAACAGGTTTATCAGTTACGGCTCTTACTTCTTCCGTTATTTTGCCGACAGCAGAGATATCGTTCCCGAATACCAATCCGCCTTTTTTAACATTCGGGCAGCTTACGTTTATTTCAAACGCCTGTACGGCATCTACGGCATCGAGAATCTTTGTACACTCAACATATTCTTCAATTGTGCTTGCCGCAATATTGCAAATGATTGTAGATTTTAATTTTTCGAGGAACGGAATTTTTTCATTGATAAAAACTTCGAGTCCGACATTTGCGAGGCCGATAGAATTTAACATTCCCGAAGGAGTTTCAACAATTCTCTGAGGCGGATTCCCTTTGCGCGGTTTTAACGAAATTGATTTAGTGACAATCGCGCCTATTTTACTCAGATCAGTAAATTGCGAAATTTCATTCCCGTATCCCACCGTTCCTGAAGCAAGAATAACCGGATTCTGTAATTTTAATTTCCCGATGTTTACCGAAAGATCTACGCTCATAACTTCACATCCCTTGCGTTAAATACGGGACCGTCTTTACAAACCAGCATATATTTATCATCCTGATGAGTCGATTCAATCGGGCATCCCTGGCAAATTCCAAATCCGCAAGCCATTGCAGTTTCCGTCGATATCTCGCAATTTAAATCGTTCGTAATACAAAATTCCTGCAGAGATTTAAGCATTGGAGTTGGTCCGCATCCGAATATTTTAACATTAGCATTTTTGAAAAGAGATTTTTTTTCATTCATCAAACTGACAACATTCCCGTGATAACCCAGCGATCCGTCATCTGTAGCCGGAAAAATATTTTCCAATCCGTATCGTATAACATCTTTTTCCGATCTTCCGCCGATGAAAGAAAATATTTTTTTCCCTTTTAATTCACGCGTTACGTAAGGGAAAGGCGCCGCGCCCAAACCGCCCGCAGCGATTACGGCAGTATCAAAATCATCGTTTAACTTAAAGCCCGATCCAAGCGGCGCGAGAATATCAATTGTTTCTCCGGGATCTTTGGCGGACATCAACTTCGTCCCTTCACCGTAAATATTGAATAAAAAGAAAATCGAATCTCCTTCAACATCGCAAATACTAAAAGGACGCCGAAGTAAAGGCGAAGTAGTTTCGGAAACTTTTATATTACAAAATTGTCCCGGTTTAATTTCTTTTGCAATTTCAGGAGAGTAACATCGAAGTAAAAATATTTTATCCTGGACTTCTCTAACAGATTCAACGGGGGCTTTTACGATCCGCAAATTTACCTTTCAAAAAAATCATTCTAAAAAATTACATCGTTAAATATATTAAAAAAAACTGAAAAATTACTACTTAGTGTTTAGAGCTTACTGTTTTCCAAGGAAACTTTTTTCAACAGCGGTAATCTTGTCTATCCTCCGCTGATGTCTTCCACCCGCGAAATCGGTTTCCATCCAAACGTCAAGAATAGATTTAATTGTTTCTTCGCCGAGTGTTCTCGCGCCCATAACCAAAACATTTGAGTTGTTATGTTCGCGTGCGCTTCTCGCAGAAAATTCATTGTAACAAGTTGCAGCCCGTATACCAGGTATTTTATTAGCCGTTATCGCCGATGGAATTCCGGTCGCGTCTAAAATAATTCCGAAATCTGCTTCGTTAAGCGCAACCCTTTTTGCGGCGGCTAGTGCAAAATCGGGATAATCGCACGATTCTTCGGAATCCGTTCCTGCGTCGATTATCTCGAATTTCTTTCCGCTTAAATAATTTATAAGCAGGCTCTTCATTTTGTATCCGGTATGATCCGATGCGATTATTATTTTATTCGTCTTTTCTTTTTTATCGGTTTCAACCTCTTCTGAGTCGATCTCTTCGCTCTCGACTTTTTCGACCACCGGAATGCCGAGTGATTTTATTCTATCGGCGGCAAGCGGAGTGATAATATCCCTTTTCCCGACAGCGATCGATTTGGCTCCTTCCTTAAATAATTTTATTACTTCCTGTTCCGTCAATAATTTTTTCATCTTAAAGCAGATCCGTTCTGTTGTGTAATTTAAGATAATCAACTAAATCTTTAACATCCTGCGCGTTGCTCCGGTTGCATATAAGCAAAGCGTCTTCTGTATCGATTACAATAATATTATCTACACCTACCGCGGCGGCAAATTTTTTCTTCGAATAAATAAATGAATTGTGCGATCCCCCTGCATAAACATCGCCAACCAAAGCGTTTCCATCGTCGTCCTTTTCTGAAAGTTCGTACACTGCGTCCCAGCTTCCCACGTCGCTCCATGCAAAACTTCCTTTAACTAAAAAAACATTTGGAGATTTTTCCATTACACCGTAGTCTATCGAAATACTTTTCAACTGTCCGTAAACCTTAGTAAGGGATTTTTCAAAATTTTGTTTGCCGATATTTTTTTCCAGTTCTTTCAATCCGTCGGAAAGGTCTAGTAAATATTTATCAATTTCATTTAAAATTACATCAGCCCGCCAAATAAACATTCCGGAATTCCACATAAAATCGCCGGAAGACAAGAACCGTTTCGCTGTAGAAAAATTCGGTTTTTCAGCAAATGTGGTAACTCTGTATATTTCTTCTCCTTCAACGTTATCGTCAACTTGGATATAACCGTAACCGGTTTCCGGCTTTGTGGGGTTTATTCCGATCGTAACAAGTCCGCCGGATTTAAATGCAAATTCAGTCGCCGTATTTATTGTTTTTTGAAACTCTTTTACATCCTGAATATAATGATCGGCGGGAAGAGTAATTATTACGGCGTCTTTCGATCTTTCTTTGATAAGAACCGCTGATAAACCGATGCACGGTGCCGTGTTTTTGCCGAAAGGTTCCGCAATAATATTTTCAGCCGGAATCTGCGGAAGCTGTTCTATCACTTTCTCTTTCTGAACTTTATTTGTAATTACGAATATATTCTTTTCAGGCGCCAGACCTTTAACACGGTTTACCGTTTGCTGAATCAGCGTTTCATCGCCGAAAATTTTAAGCAGTTGTTTCGGAGTTTTTTCTTTACTTCTTGGCCAAAATCGCGAGCCGACACCGCCGGCCATTATCACAACAAAAATATCCATCTTAATCCTTTATCTATATTTTATTTTTCAATTGATTCCCAAATTTTTCCGCGCGGTTCAAATAATTTGTAATATCCACTTCCTTACCGCGCACAACCGCTACAATTACGATAAGACAGGCGCGCATCGATTCTATGAATGATTCATCAATCTTTCCGACTTCCTCTTTGATTTTCTTCAAACCTTCTGCAAATATTCCGTGCATATTTGTCAGAACTTTAAATCCAATTTTGGATGAACGTTTGGCGTTCAATTCCATTTTGCTTATAAAAATATCTATATCACTCTTCGCAAATTCATTCGAATGAATATCTTTTAAATACTTATCTAAAATTTTTACCGGCTCTAAAACTTTTTCAACGTAACTATCGAAACTTAATTCTTCTTCCTCAAATCCATTAAGAAGAAATTCTTCCTTCGTAATTTCACTGTCCTGCTTTTCTTCTATTGCCGGAGTATTAACCTCAAATGTTTCGGGAGTATCCCTCTCGGAAATTTCATCAACCCCTTCATCTTCCCCGTCTTTGATAAGCGGAGTTTTTTCTTCTTCAATTTCTGGATGATCTTCTTCAATCACTAATTTATTTTCTCTCGGCGCTGTTAAATCGTAAAATTCTTTTCCGGCCGTTTCTTCATTTTTGGTCGACTGCATTTCTTCCTGAAGAACAGGTTTTTCCTTTTCCTCTTTTTCTTTTTTTATCCGGATCAATTTATTCAGGATTTCCTGAAATTCCGAAGGAGATACAACATCGAGCAGCGCACTCAAATCTCGAATAAGGAAATGGCTGTGCTCTTTAAACTTATCGGATATTTTCAAAAAATCGATTTTACTTTGGGAAATAAAATTATAAACTTCGTTTAGATGAATGGCAAACTTAGATAACTGGGTTATCTTTTTCATTTCAGAAATATCCGAAGAAAGTTCTTCCGATTTATTAAGATGATCTTTTAAAAGCGCAATAACTTCAATCTTTTCCGAGCTCAAACGCAGATTGTTGGAAGCGGCGGCGATAGCCTGTAAAATATATTGTTTTTTAAGATCCATTAACTCTTGTATACCCTTGGAATACGTTTACTAATTCCGCATAAAATTTCGTATGGAATTGTGCCGGTTTCCTTTGCCCAATCCCACGCTGTAATTTGAACGCTTTTTGTTTTGCCGATGAGAATCACTTTTTCGCCGGTTTTAAAATTTTCGGATCCGGCGTTTAAAAGTATCCTGTCCATCGTTACAGTCCCAACCTGCGAAAACTTGCTTCCGTTAATTATCGCTTCAGCTTTATTGGTAAGACTCCTGGGAAATCCATCCGCATAACCGATAGGAACGGAAACTATTTTAGTCTCTTTTTCCGCAATAAATTTTCTGCCGTAACTAACCGAATCATCTTTTTCTATAATTTTAACAGAATCAATTTCCGACTCAATGGACATTACCGGACGCAGTCGGACCGCTTCAGAAGTTTCGAGTGAGGGGTAATAACCATATAGAGAAATTCCAGGTCGAACCATATCCAAATGAGAGTCCGGCATATCGATTATCGCGCCGCTGTTAGCCGCGTGCGATATACCGTAATCAATTTCGGCTTCGCGAAGTTTCTCCAATAATTTATTAAATCTGCTCAACTGAAGATTAGCGTACGATTTTATTTTTTCGTCCGATGTTGCAAAGTGCGTATAAACTCCGTCAATTCTAATTTTATCCAATTTGCTAAGCGCAAGAATATATTCGAACGCGTCCGAAAACTTAACGCCCAGTCTTCCCATTCCTGTATCTACTTTAACCTGAACCGGAAACTCTTTTTGCAGTTTTAATTTTTTTAATTCTTTAAGATGATCTTCTGTAAAAATTGTCGGGATTATATCTCTTTTTTTATAAACGTCGACTTCTTCTTTAATAAAAGGTGAAAAAGTCAGAATAGGTTTTTCCGTAATTTTTGCTTTGCGTAATTTTTCTCCCTCTTCTGTTAAAGCTACGCCGTAATAATCGGGGGAATTATCGGAAATCGTTTCCAATGCTTCCACGCATTCAAGCATTCCGTGCCCGTAAGCGTCGGCTTTAACAACAGCCAAAACTTTAGCTTTTTTAACGCGGTTTTTGATATTCAAATAATTATAACGAAGATTAGAAAGGTTAATTTCCGCAAATGTTGGTCGCATAAAAGTTTTGATTTTCTTTTTTTAGGAAAACATAAATTTAATAAAAATTAAGCATTCTTTAATAAATAAAAAAGAAAAAATCTTGAAAGAAGTGAATCAGGATATCGCAGTTTGCGAAAACATTGCTGAGAAGTTAACTCAACTTTCCCCTTTCCAAAGACTAAATATCTTAATATTTTCTTTAAACGAACTTTTATGGCGTTAAATTGTTTACAATTAAAAGTAGAAAGTTAATATGATAGGAAATAGATTTTCGGAATACATTCCCGGAGCAGACGGGAAAAATTTATTTGAGCAGCTTCTGAACTTATTTCTTCAACTATTGAATATTACTGCCGGAGACGCGGCGGAAGCGCTTAAATTATTGAACGATCTCGATTCGCGTTATGGTTTAACCGGCGACGAATACGGAATGGGAGATTTTATTCAGGAGTTAAAAGATAAAAACTTTCTTCGTGAAGACGAGAGCCGCGGAAATCCTTTAATTATTACTTCCAAAACCGAGCAGTCGATTCGGAAACAAGCGCTTGAAGAA
This sequence comes from uncultured Melioribacteraceae bacterium, assembly GCA_963821715.1. Classification (GTDB taxonomy): domain Bacteria; phylum Bacteroidota; class Ignavibacteria; order Ignavibacteriales; family Melioribacteraceae; genus CAWGET01. Next base: position 294,924 of record CAWGET010000001.1, on the reverse strand, counting down.
ATTTTCGGGAAATTGAAAAAAGCCGGTAAGGGAAATCATAGAACTCCTTTCAGCGGTACGGGAGACGAACTGACAGCCGATAAAAGAGATTATCGGTTCGGCGATTCTTCAGATCAGATAGATATGACTGAATCTATAAAAAACGCTCAAATAAATCATGGCATTAATGATTTCAAATTAACGGAAGATGATCTTGAAGTTGAGGAAAAAGAATTCCATACAAACGCTTCCACGGTTCTGATGATAGATATTTCACATTCGATGATCTTATACGGCGAGGACAGAATTACTCCGGCAAAAAAAGTCGCTATGGCGCTCGCCGAACTAATTACAACTAAATATCCTAAAGATACTTTGGATATAATCGTATTCGGAAACGATGCTTATCCGATACAAATAAAAGATCTGCCTTACTTAGAAGTAGGACCTTACCATACAAATACTCACGCCGGGCTTCAGCTTTCGATGGATATTCTGCGCAGAAGGAAAACGCGCAATAAACAAATTTTTATGATTACAGACGGAAAACCGACTTGCCTTAAAGAGGGAACGCGTTATTATAAAAACAGCTTCGGGCTCGATAGAAAAGTTATAAATAAAACTTTAGATCAGGCTGCGAGATGCAGAAGACTCGGAATAACAATTACAACTTTTATGATCGCACGAGATCCTTATCTCCAAAATTTTGTTAGAGAATTTACCAAGACAAATCAGGGTCGCGCTTATTACAGCAGTCTTACTAATTTGGGAGAATACCTTTTTGAAGATTTTGTGCGGAACAGAAGAAAAACAATTAAATAAAAGAGGAAAATTTTGAAAGATCATTTAAAGATAAAAACTTTTGGCGAACTCAAAAAAACAGGATATAAATCGAGATCGATTAAAGAAGAGATGCGCGAAAATCTGATTGATCATCTCGGCACAAACGGAAATTCTTTTGAAGGCATTATCGGGTTTGACGAAACCGTTATACCGGATATTCAAACGGCGGTTTTGTCGCGTCATAATATAATACTCCTCGGTTTACGCGGGCAGGCGAAAACGAAAATAGCCCGATTGATGATCAATCTACTTGACGAATATATTCCGATCATCGAAGGCTCGGAGTTGAACGATGATCCGTTTCACCCGCTCTCAAGATTCGGACGGGATAAGATTAAAGAATTCGGCGATGAAACCCCCATTGAATGGATTCACCGTTCGCATCGTTATACGGAAAAATTAGCGACGCCCGATGTAACTATTGCCGATCTGATCGGAGACGTTGATCCGATCAAAGCTGCGTCGCTGAAACTTCCTTATTCGGACGAGCGCGTTATCCACTTCGGATTGATCCCGAGGTCGCACCGGTCAATTTTCGTGATAAACGAACTTCCCGACCTTCAGGCAAGAATTCAGGTTGCGCTCTTTAATATTCTTCAGGAAAAAGATATACAAATAAGAGGATTCAAGATAAGGCTTCCGCTCGATATTCAATTTGTGTTCACCGCAAATCCGGAAGATTATACAAACCGAGGATCAATTGTAACACCGCTTAAAGACAGAATTGATTCACAGATTCTTACACATTATCCCCGCACGCTTGAGCATTCTAAAGAAATAACCGAACAGGAAGCACGACTAACCGATCTTCAAAAACAACAAGTCTGCGTTCCCGATATCATAAAAGATTTAATTGAAACAATTGCATTCGAAGCGCGGGACAGTGAGTACGTCGATGTAAAAAGCGGAGTATCCGCTCGTCTCACAATTTCCGCTTATGAAAATATTATAAGCGCCGCGGAACGCAGGATCCTTTTAAATAAAGAAAAAGAAACAGTGGTAAGGATAAGCGATTTTGTAGGCGTAATTCCTGCCATTACCGGAAAAGTAGAACTTGTTTATGAAGGCGAACAGGAAGGTCCGGCAAAAGTTGCGCAAATATTAATCGGCCGAGCGGTTAAAAAAACATTCGCGTTAAATTTCCCTGATCCCGACAAGATAAAGCGTGAGCAAAAAGCTAATCCGTATCAGGAGATAATTACCTGGTTTAACCGTGGAAATAAAATTGATATAATGAATAATTTTTCTTATGATGAGTACCAAAAATCGTTAAAAAGTGTTCCGGGATTAAAAGCGCTGATCGAAAGCAACTTTCCAACTCATTCCGAAAGCGATAAATTGCTTTTGATGGAATTTGCGCTTCACGGGCTTGCGGAGTTTTCGCTTCTAAGTAAATTTAATCTCGAACGCGGTCTTCAGTTTAAGGATATTCTGAGTAGTATGTTTACTGTTCAGCAGGAAGATGAAGATGATTTTGAAGATGAAAATCCTTATCAATAAATAAAAGAAAGAATAAATGTTAGTTACTACAACACCATCGGTAGAAGGTAAAAAAGTTACCGCTTATTTAGGTCTCGTAACCGGCGAGGCAATATTAGGAGCAAATGTATTTAAAGATTTCTTCGCTTCCGTGCGCGATATTGTCGGAGGAAGATCCGCCGCTTACGAAAAAGAATTACGCGAAGCAAAAGATATTGCCGTTAGTGAAATGACGGCTCAGTGCAAAGCAAAAGGCGGCAACGCTATTTTGTCGGTAGATCTGGATTATGAGACGATTGGCAATAATATGCTGATGGTCTCCGCCAGCGGAACGGCTGTAATAATTGAAGATTAAATTCATTGCCGATTTACCGCATGAAGAAATTAGACTTATGTAAAAGATAAAATCCTGGCAATCTATGAGGATAGTCAGGATATATCTATTAAAAATTTTCTTTTAATTTAGAATATTTTTACCATCACCAACATATTTCAGATTCTATTTAGTTTACGTTTTCTTATCGACTTGATCAATCAGCAAAGTAGAAAGCCATTTTGTTCTTGAAAACTTCTTTGCAGTAAGAACCATAAATACAGTTATTGGGATGCTCAGAAACGCTCCTATAATTCCCCAAACCCATCCCCAAAAAACAACCGAGATGAGCACAACTAACGAGGAAAGCGCGAGATATTTTCCCTGCATCAGCGGATCGATATATGTTCCCATAACTATCTGGATTCCACCGACTACGAACAGAACAACGAACACCATCCCGACTCCGTCATATTGAACCAAGGCAAAAAGAACAGGCGGAATAACGCCTATTATTGATCCGAGAGTGGGAATATAATTTAGAATGAAATTTGTAAATCCCCATACAAAAGCGAACTCGAGACCGATAACCATTGAAAATAGCCAGACTAATGTTCCGGTCATTAATCCTACAACGGTTCTTACTAAAATATATTTTTGAAATTCTCTGCTGATCCCATGAAAAGTATCAAGCCATTTAGATCCGCGGTCTCCTGGAAAAATTTTATTCAGCTTATCCCGAAAATCATCAACCTCAATAAGTCCGAGTCCGAGATATGCTAGTACTAAAACAAACGCACCGCCGAATGAAAACACTTTCTGCAGAAATTGAAGAACGTATTTCCCGCCGCTACCGGAACCGGAATTTTGATTTTGCTGATCGGATGAATTATCATTTTCACCGTTAACTGATGGTAAATCAATTCCGTATTTCTGTGCAAATTCCTGCGCCTGTTCCCAATAGGCTTTTAATTCTCCGCTATACTTCGGCAGATCTTCCGAAACTTTTTCAGCGCCGAGCCATAAAGCGCCGACGATTACAGCAAGCGCGGCAAGAAAGACGAGCATTGAAATAATTGTAGCCAAACCCTGGGGAATTTTTTGAATCAAGATTTTTTGTAAAGGCCACAGCAGCGCTATAAGAAAAAGAGCAAACGCTATTGGGATTAAAAACGAGGACGCGTATTTCAACGCGGCAATAACTAGTATCACGGCTATAACCGCAGTCAGCCTGAACTCCATCTTTGAGTATCTTTTTAAATCATTATTTTCCGGCATAAATCTCTTCGATTAGTTGTGAAAAGCCCTCAGTTGAATAGAACGAAACAGCGCGGTTTAAATGCACCCATATTTTAAGCTACAAATTTTTCGAAATTAATCAAGATGAATAATGCCGATTTTAATATCGGTTATACCCAATTCTGAAATGCTTTTACCATCGGGAAAAGGAATGAAGAACATTCCTCTCGAACTCCCTGTTATTATTTCGTGAGGTTTAAGGCGGCCGGAAACATTTTGAGATTTCTCTTCTTCCAAAGATCTAAAGATCAGTCTGAAACTAAATTCAATTTCTTCACCTAATTTATTTTCTATTTTCATCACAACCCCATTATTGTAATTATCTGCTTTGGAATAAAAAATAAATTTAAAGGCAATATTTTCATCGGCGAAAAGTCTCTGCCATGGATAATCTTTTTCTCCATCCTGACAAAACAGAGAAATTGGAAGTAATAAAATAATAATCGACTTTTTAATCATTTAATTATCACAAAAATTGAATTAAGAGGAATTTGCAAAAAGTGGAAATAAAAAAGAAGTCAAAAACAAATCGAATTTGTAATTTAGTATTGAACTTGAATGAATCCTGAAGGGCTGAAGTTATTATTAATTTTTAAATCGAAAACAGAGATATAACTTGGACGGGGAAAAACAGATGCCGCGAGATTTAGCCCAATTATTTTATATATAGCATCTTCTTAATAAAAAAATTATTGGGCAGGTCAGCTCCGGAGGTTTCCAAAACATAAAAATAAACTCCGGATGAAATGTTTCCCGGATTCCATTCTATACTATATTTCCCGGCTAATTTAAATTCATCAATCAGCGTCTCAACTTTCTGCCCGAGAATATCGTAAATGTTTAATCGAATTTTCGAGGGATTGGTAATTGAATAATCTATTGTAGTAGAGGGATTAAAGGGATTGGGATAATTTTGATAAAGCTTATATTTATTTATAATGTTTTCTTCTTCAAGTTCTAAAATAATTGATGATGAATCGACTTGGAATTGGAAGAGGTCTTCTGAAGTTAATGGCTTGTTCATATAAATATAAATATTGTCTCCTCCGCCAGGCATAATTAAATTCTCAGGAAGGGTGGAATTTATTTCCAGAAATGTCTCATAATCACTTTCTCTAAATTCTTCAGGAGTCCGAATAAAAATTCTTTCGCCAGGTTCCCACTTATTATTTTTATTTTTTTCAAAAACTATAGTCTCAAATTTATAATGTGGTGCATAATTATGATTTTGCACTATAAATGGCAGCACTATGTTTTTGTTTAAAGATTGATCATAAGCAGTATCGAGAGGAACTTTATAATTACCATTAGCTAATGTGTCGGTGTCCCCAAATAACAACACCGCATCTATAGGAACTAAATGCTGATTTATTGAAGATTCCTTAATTTCAAATCCTACATTAGTGTTTGATCGATTCACAAAGTTCGTTTTCTCTTCATTTAATCCTAATTTAAAATCAGGTTCAATATTTAAAACAATTCCGTCGAATTCATCTGTAGCATAAAAAACATCTTTCCCGAGATTAAGCGGGAATTTAGAAACTTTAATCTCATCCGAATCAAGATCTTTTACGTTCATAAATAATTCTTCATCGCCTTCAAATGATATCTCATATTGATGATCCGTAACTTCCGCAGAATTAAGAATTCTCACCTCTACTTGGCTTGTTGTTCTTCCGGAAATATGTTTCACTTTATCGCTTTTTAGAGTTCCTATCTCAGGTTCGTAATAAAATTCTTTGCCAACAATATCGTAATCGGTTCCAAATTCTTCCCAGCCCGACCAGACCGAATTGATTTTATCATTCATTACGATAAAATCAGGCTCCCACTGATAACCAGCCGTAAAATCATTTACCCGCGATTCCCGATTCAAAAATTTATATTGATCATTCGCATTGGATATTCTAACAGTTCGATAATAAATTCCTTCCCTGCTTCCGTCGGTTTTCCAGCCGCTCCATAAAACCGCAATGTCTTCATCGTTTAAAAATTTTACTTTTGGAAGCCATTGATAAAACCTAGTTGTATTGTTAATCAATTGTTCTGGCAAAATGGGGTTCAAGTTTGCGTCGTATTTTTGAAGATAAACTCCGCCGTCGTAACCGTCCTGCTCCCAACTGCACCAGGCGATAGCTATTTCATCCTTGGAATTTATGTCAACGTCGGCAAACCATTGATAGTCTTCGGTATAATTATTTATTCTTTTTTCTTCGATGATGGGATTACCTTCATTGTCAAATATTTTCGCAAACAAATCGTATCCTTTCTGTGTTTCGTTCCAGCTTTCCCAAACAACGATAATATTTCCGTTATTTAAATATTTTACTTTTGGTTTCGCCTGACTAAATTCAACAGTTGTGTTGATTAGAAATTCTTTCCCTTTTTTATTTGCCACTTCGTCAAAAATTTGTCCGTAAATTCCTCTGCCGCTTCCGTCCTGAAACCACGATTCCCAAACAATAATAAATTCGCCGGACTCAAGAATATCGACAGAAGGAACTGTTTGAGAATGTTTTGAAAAAGAATTAACAGTAAATTCAGATTTTGTTTCAACTCTGTCTTCGTAGATTTTTGCTTTTATATCGTAAAGATCATCAGGATTTTCAGGATTGTAGGAAGCCCACGAGACAATAGTTTTACCTGAAGAATTCATCGCAATTGCCGGATATTCCTGTTCACCTACAGTAAAGTCATTTACAATTTTTTCTTCGCCGGGATTGGAAAAATCATTTTCAAAAAATCTAATAGCGATATCTTTTTTAGAATTTGAATCCACCAAATTTTCTGAAGTCCATACGACTGCAAAACTTCCATCCGCACCGGGTCCGGCAATTATGGGCGCGCGCTGATTATCAATCGTTGAAGAGTTGACTAACATTTCTTCCTGTGCGGAAATCATAATCGGGAATAAGAAAATTAAAATTAAATTTTTCATTTCATTTGGAAGTCTAAAAGTTGATAATTATTTGCGCCGGGAATTTCGTAATGCCACCATTCCGCTACATACAAATTAAATCCTCCGACTTTCGTCATCATATCTTTTAACAATTTTCTGTTAGCGATAATTTCGGGAGGAAGACGATCGAAGTTATGAGAAGCCGCTTCTGAGAAATCGTCAAATTCAGTAGGCATTTGCAATTCTTCGTCTGTGGATAGATCGACCAGAGTTAGATCGACAGCACCGCCGCGGTTGTGTTTAGAGCCATTGTTAGGATCAGCGACAAAAGTAGGATCGGGATAAATTTCCCACATTAAATATTGAACGGCGCGCGGACGATAACCGTCGAATATTTTCAATCCTATTCCTGCGGGATAACTTTTTCCATTATAAGATTTAATATTCCTTAAACTATCGTTCACTATTTTTAATCGATGAACCGCTTCAGTCAGAAGATAGCATTCATTAGTTGTGTAAAGTTTTTCTCCCGTGAAGTTATCCGATGTGGAATATTTCAGGTCAAGATTGATATTTGGAATTATATCTTTAATTCTGATTAGTTCGGAAGGATATTCCTGCGCTGAGAGTGTAATGACAATTAGGAAAAATAATAAAAAGAGTTTTTTCATTGAACAAATCCGGGATAATTCATAATCTAAAGCCTAAAAATAACGATGGTCAATTATAGGGCTTTAGCCTCATTGGAATTTTTTCAAGCGTTGCAAAACTTAATCGTCTTCTTTTAATGCGGCTAAAGCCAAAGAATATTTCTGTATCTTGTCCGTCCGCCGAAGCGGACGGCAATAGACTCAGCCAAAATATTAGAGACGTTCCGCTGAACGTCTCCACAAAAAATTAAAACGTCAACGCTACATCTATATATTGTATATCTTTCAATCTTCCATAATCGGCATAAGCATAATTAATCTGTATAAAATTGCCGAGACTCAATTCATATTTTATTCCGGCACCGAGAGTAAGACCTTGCTCGCTGTCATCTAAAAACAATGATTTATATCCTCCGCGTAAAAATAAAAGATCATTGTAGCTAAATTCCGCTCCGGCGTTTAAATATTCCGTATTGTCGTTCGGATGACTCGCGTCGACTGCCGTTTTCAATCTGAAATATCTTGTTTTAACTACATCCATTGCAAGGCCGATCCTAAAGGTAAGAGGAATATCATATTCATTTGTTTCGTAAGTACCCGGAATATTATTCGGTCCGGTCGAGCCATTGCCGTCAGGATCGATATTTAATTGAACATCTCTACCTTCCAATTTAAGTTTTGATCCAAAATTTGAGATCGACGCTCCAATCACCAAATCGTTAAAGGGAGTTACATAATATGTTCCTACGTCTAAGGCAAATCCGTTTGAATTACTATTCCAAATTGATTCCTGGATGTATTTAAAATTAAATCCTATTGAAAAACGATCCGTAAGTTTTTTTGCGTAACCAAGACCGACAGCCAAAGCGCTCGCGTCCCAGTATCTTCCATCACCTTCGGGATAATCTTCAGTCCTTACTTTTTCTTCCGGTACGCGCAGAGAAGTGAGAGTAAGATAAGCCGTTCCCATTCCGCCAAGATTCATCCCGCCCGCCGCATAATCGTAGTCGATATCGGCAAGCCATTCAGAATGGTTAAACGCAACCTGACCAAAGCCGGCGCTGTTTGCCATTCCCGCGGGATTCCAATATGAGGCGAAAATGTCATCGCTTACCGCAGTATATGCATTACCCATTCCAAGTGCACGCGCTCCCGCACCTATCTTCAGAAATTGTCCTGCTGTAGTTCCTACTTTGGTAATTTTCCTGTCAACCTGAGCATCTATTTCCAAAGTAAAGATCAGTATTATACTAAAAACAATTAGACTAAATATTTTTTTCATTTTTTCTCGCTCCAAACTTTAAGCTGTTATTATTCGTATCATAAAGTTTAAGATTATTTAATTACGGCAAACCGCCCAATTTTTTCTCCAACCTCGGGGATATCCACATGATAAATATAAACTCCGTAGGCTATTCTCATTCCTTCGTCGCTCAGTAAATCCCAACTTGCCATACTCGTGTTGTCATCTTTTATAATCGTATCCACAAGTTCCCCTGTAACAGTGTAAATTCTTATTGTGCACTGCGGAGGCAGGTTTCTAAACTGTAATTTTCTATCGCCCCGTTTTGTTAGTGTTCTTCCGGGATTTTCCAGCATACTGTAAGACACATATGGATTTGGAACGACGTAAATATCGTTAATCATTTCCTTTGCAGTTTCCGGCTGGAATTTCATCTCTTTGGAATTGAAAACATAAACGTCATCGCCAAAAGGTTTTTTTGTTTTTAGAAGAAATACGTCTCCTTCTTGCGGTAAAACTTTTGTTCCACTGGTTGTATCTTTTCGGAAAAACAACTGATAAGAAACATTGAAACCGGGCTCAACCAAAGGCTGCATAATTATCGCTTCACCCCAATCCCATTGACCATTGTTCATGGTCTTTTTGTTCGGTTCATAAATTAGAAAATTGATCTTTTCATTTTCAGGCAATACAAAAATTTCGAAAGGAACGGCTCTTTTCCCCATAGGAGTATCAACTGTATCTGCGTTCAGCCAATTGCCCGCAGTATCTTGTGCCGTATCGTTCCATCTTATTTCCCAGTCCTTACGCAATCTTACAAATTGCTGCGGGGAACCGATTGATGGAGGAAATACGACTTCACTTTTTAAGGTAATATCCTGATTAGTTATAAATCTCGATTGCTCGTGATCAATTTCCAGTTTCTCATTTTGAACATACACTCTTAATCCATCAAATGATGGATTTCCATCCTGAAAATCATAGAGAGTACTATGATAGACCGGATAGTAACGATATTCGATAGTGAAAGTTTTTCCCGCGGGAAGACTGTTCATATTTTTACCGCGAATCTGTCCGGTTACCGGATTTATGAGATAATCGGAAGCCGGAACGAGATTATTATTATCATCGTAAACTTTAACGCTACCGCTTTTTATATTTTTATGTCGGAGCGAAACCAATACTGTATCTTTCGAAACAAAATCGTATTTAACCCCGGATGAATCTAAAACATTGTAGTACGTAGTATCCTGAAATTCTATTTTATAAGTTTTATTCTGGACAAAATGTTCATTCAGCAACTTAACGTAAACATCCCCGGTTGCAATGTCCTGTATATGCTGCGGCGTTCCCTCTTCGCCAACAACCGGGTCAACTATTCCGGAAGAAATAGGGCCAGGCACTACCTGGACGGTGTTAACATCAAAGATTAACTCGCCGGTAAGCGGATCTTCCTGGATAACCGCCTGAGTTTCAGTCGGCGGCAGTTCTTCCGTTCCGTGATCGTAAGCAACGACCGCGTAATAATATGTTATACCATTCTTAACAGTAGAATCTACATATTCATGAACCAGGCCTGTATTTGCGCCAAGATTATATCTTACTCCTCTTCCGTCATACTCAACAGGAGCTAAACCTGAATAATCGTTAACCAAATCCCATTGTGCTAAATCTCCAGAGTTTGGATCAAACAACGCCTGACCGAGAAACGGAGTTCCGTTGGCGTCTGTAATTTTATAAACATCTGAGAAGTTATAATCGCGGCTTCTGTAAATTTTGTAACCCTCAAAATCTTGTTCGGTTGTTAAAGGGTCAATCGATTCTTCCGATTTAGAGTCCCAGTAAAGAGTTACTTTTCCATCTCCAGGAACGGCTGTGACAATTGGTTTTGCAGGAGGCTGGGCAAACCGGTAATCGGCTTCAAGAATTCTGACAGAAGTTTTTGCGTTCAATCTTAGATCCTGCAGATTTTCACCCATGATTATAGCCATGGAAAATCTCTGTGTTTCTCCCTGCGCTAAGAATGTCGGACCTGTAGAGAAGCAGAAAATATTATCGCCCGCGGTTTGAAGCAATTCCTGTTCGGTGTCAATTTCCGGTTTTGTAAACCATTCCCAAATTAGAGGATCGTTTTTAGGAAAATTTGGATCGCCATAAGAAGCAGCAGTAAATCCTGTTAAACCAAGCTGATCCGATTCGGAAATATCTCGGTATCCGAAGTTCGGCTCTGAGCCTGCCCATCTATACCCGGGAAGTTGAACATCGCTTAAAGTTCCCGCTTCTTCGCGGTCGAACGCGCCGTTTCCATTTAAATCCTGAAACCAAGCCTGCGATGGTTCGCCGTCTCCTTCACCGTAATCGGGTCCGGGATAATTTGGCGATTCTACTCCTATTCCATCAACTCCGGTATCGTGTTTTTCCACATCCCAATCACCGTCCTCATCTCCCGACCATCTTGCTTTTGGTTTTCCGTAAACTTTTGTGTATTGCGCAATATCGGAAATACCTGTTTCAAGGGGAGTCGTAATTCCGTCGATAAAAGTTCCCTTTCCGTTAAACGGAGATTCATCCGTTATCCCGTCATCATCGTTATCAATACCGTCGTTTTCGAGTGAAGGCGATTCCAAAAATTTCCACCCGAAATATCCGGGTTCTTTGTCTCCGTGTCCGGCATAATCTTCATCCCATCCGTAAACCATACTTCTTTCTCTCTGGTCGTATCTATCTGCAATTTCACCTGTGGGAGGAATAAAATAAGCCATATCGTCGGTGTAATCACCCGCTCCGCCGATATGCGGATCGCCAAACATTCCAACATAAAGTTGGTTTAGGTCTTTTTCACTGGCATTAGTCATCGTATAGACTGTAAAAATTATATCTTCCGCCATCGGATTATTAAATTGTAGAACTCTTACATAAGTATCTAATCCTAAACCTCCTTTGGTAGGATCGTTAGGAAAAGGCAAGTATTTATCTATAAACTCATAATTAGTATAATCGTCAATAGCGTAATAAACTTCTTCATCCGGTGAAGTAGCCATATCCCCTAAGAAAGCGGGCCAAAGATATTTTCCCGCCCCGGGCGAATACCAGCTCTCAGGCCAGGAATCCGGTTTCCCGTCGCCATCAAGATCTTTTGCGTTTAAAGAAGCAATTTCATCTTGAGTCGGATCGGCGTAACCAAGTTTAGGAAGCCAGCCCCATTTTAGCGAACCGTCAGAATTATAATCTCCCTGCCCGGATAAAACGTGAGAATCGCTTACTATGTGAAGTTTCTCTCCGTCAATTCCTGTAACCTCGGCGCCTGCGAGAAGCCCGAATTCAAATCCGTAACCCAATCCGCCCCAAACCAAATCGTTAATATCGTCAAGCGATAAGGTAGGATGTGCAATCGAACCATAGTTATATAATTTAGTGGTAATCTTATTTCCTTTTATCGTAATATCTTTAATCTCGCTTGGATATCCGGTAACTTTGTTGAACATTTTTCTCTTCAACGGACCAAAGATGCGCAGGGCTTCTTCGCGCGATAATTCTTTAACATTAATATTATTTAAAGAATCTTTGGATTGAGAAAATGCCGGACCCGCAATTAGTATAGCAAGTATCAACATCCAAAATAAACTTTTTACCTTCATTATATTTCCTTAATTATTTTGCTTCGCTTAGTTAAAAATTATTGAGAATCCTAATCTTACTTCTCTCGGCGGATTCAATCTTTCCGGTCTTGAGTAGTAATAATTATCAATAGCTGATTCCGGTATCATTCCCGCGTCGCCTCTTTCAATTCTGTTTCTTAAATCGTTGAACTGAACGGCACTAAGTTTTTCTTCTACATTTGTCAAGGCTCTTCCCGAACTCGCGTAAACATATCTTTCGTTCTGAGTATCGAAAAGATTTTCCACCTGGACGAATATCGAATATTTGAGTGATCCGAATTCGAAATATTTTTCAGCTTTTAAATTTACATTCCACTGCATCGGTTTTGTTTCGGAACGCTGCTCGAAAGTGATTGTTGATAACGACGGCGGAAGTTGAGGAGTATAAGGAGTTCCGGTCTGTAATGTAACAATCGCCCCGATAGACCAATTATTCGGATCGGACAAATTTATGGAACCGTTAAGCAGATGCATTCTATCGAAGGAGAGCGGAACAAGAAATGTTTCTGTTTGTTTTCCTGCCGCTTCACTGAAGAAAAGATCTTCTTCCGGTTCGGTCCTGTTCCCTTCCGCTATCTGGAAAGTATAATCGAGGCTCGCTGAAAATAAACTTCCTGGAGATCTTCTTTTTAAGAATGACAAAGTAATTCCCCGAACGTTGGAGTAAGCGAGATTAGTTAGTAGATCATACTGTCTCGCTTTCGGCGTGTAAATCGTCTGGAAGAAAATATAATCCCGCACATCTTTATAATACCCCGTCAAATCAAACTTGAAGTTTTCGGTTAACTGCTGCTGTAAACCGATTTCATATTGAATCGATTTTTGCGGTTCAACATTCGGATTTCCGAAATCGGGTATAGAAGCCGAATTTGGAACCCATCTTTTATTATTTAAATACAAACTTGATAAAGATCCGATTTGATAGAAATGCCCGTAACTGAATCTGATAATTCCTTTATCAGTTATCGGGTAAGAAACGCTTAACCTCGGCGAAATCATATGCTTCGCTTCCGCATCGGTCAGATAGTTATCGAGATAACCGGAAGGATTCTCTGTTATATCTTCCGAGAAATTATAATTATACTCAGAGTTAGCGTCAAAATATTCATAGCGCAATCCGGCGTTAAAAATTAATGTCTTGGCTAATTCCATTTTATCCTGAATATAAGCCGAAAACTGTACCGGTTCTTTTTTATAAGTTGTTGTGCTCACTAAAGGAAGATTTACAAGCGTAAGCGTCGAATCATACAAAAGATCCGCATCGCTTAGCGAGTTAACTGATTTCTGCCCGTTGATGTCGCTTATTTTATAAATATCCGGGAAATAAGCTGTTCTGGTTAAAGTATGCTTCCTCCATTCAAAACCGGCTTTAACTTCGTGCATATCGAATAACTGGGAAACGAAATCTCCTTTTATCGAATAAGTTTTAGTTTCGCGGTCTGTAATTTCATTGTCGGTTCCGCCCGCGTAATAAAAGGTATTTCCGATAGGTTTCCGATAGAAAGATGGTAAATATCTCAAATCGTTTTGATTTTCATACAAATAATATTGGTCCTGATTCCAGGAATAAGACCCTTTCAATGTATAAAATGTGCTGTTGCTGATTGTATGAGTTATATCAAAAGATTGAATAATCCCGTCGCTGTAATTCCAACCTAATCCGTCGGGATTATAAAAATACGCGCGTTCAAAATCTTTATCTTTACCTTTATCGTAAACTATTTCATATTTTATTTTAAATAACGAGCTGAATCGATGACTCAAATTTGCCTGTAAATTCCAGGTTTTCGATTGATTCATCGGAACCGCGGCGCTGTCGCCTGTTGGTAAACCGTCCGAATTTTCATCGTAAGGATTAAAGTAATATGGATCTGCCGCAGAACCGCTTCTCTCATCCGAGTTTCTAAAATTATCGGGCGTCAAATAAGAATCTGTAGTATTATAAATTCGCTGTCCGTAATATAGTCCACCATAATCCTCATAAATTCCAGATACAAAAAACTTTGTATTTTTTAGAAGCGGAATAGGTCCGCCAAAAGTGGCTTCAACTCTTTTTCTGTTTAAAGGATCAAAATCATCAACGTTATAAAAAATTTCATCACGGTTTGTTAAATACTCGCCCGCGTAACTTCTAATGCTGAATGTATATTTCTCTCCACCTTCGCGCGTAACATAATTTACAACACCGCTAAGAGCGTTTCCGAATTCCGCACTGAATGTTCCGGTTGAGACCGATACTTCCTGCACAGCATTTGTAGCCACGCCGACTGATCGTGAATTTCCATAAGGATCATTTATCGAAAGTCCGTTTATTTGGTAAGCAACTTCGTTTCCATAACCGCCTCTAAAATGAAGCACTCCGTCGTCACCTGTAACAACTCCCGCTTGCAGTTCGATAACGTCCGAGATATTATCGACCGGAAGCGCGTCTATAGTTTCGGAAGTGATAGCAACCGTCGGGTTAGTTAAATCTTCGCGGATAAGGGGATTTCTTTCCCCTTGAACCACAATCGCCTCAAGTTCCACATCGCCGGGCGGAAGTTCAAATTCCAAATTTGTAGTAAAATTTACATTCACTCGAACATCTGCTATCGTAACTTTTTGATATCCGATGTATGATGCGGTAACAGTGTAAACATCGGGCGGAACATTTACGATTACGAAATTTCCCTCGATATCCGAAGCCGCTCCGATTGAAGTTCCTTCAATTATTACATTGGCGAAAGGAATGCCTTCGCCGGTTTGACTGTCAATAACCTTACCGAGAATCTTACCGGTGGATTGAGCCATGTAATTATTACTCATCAAGATCAAAAAAAGCATAAGAAAAAGATATTGGGCTCTTTTCATTTAGTCTCCAATAATTAATAAACGTGTATCAGGTATTAAGAAGTTTTGAATCTAACCAAGAAAGTTAAAAAAGTTCGCGGAATTTTAATAGTTAAAAAGCGGGAACATTGGAAAAATTCGGGAAAACCAATAGATAAATTCATCTATCGCCATCGGTTTCAGCAATTCACTAAGGTAATAACATATATTGTCCAAGAGATAAAAATCCCGAAAAAGAAAAATCATAATCAGCATCAAACAATAAAAGGTTTTTAACCCAAAAGCCCCTTCTCTTTAGGAAAAGGGGCTTGGGATAAATTTAAATCGAAAGCATAAACACTTACTTATTTAAGCAGCGTCATCTTTATGCTTTTTGCGAAAGTTCCGTATTCTAACCGAGCAATATAATGACCGCTTGCAACTTTAACGCCGGAATTATTCGTTCCGTTCCATTGCAGCTCGTAAGATCCTTTTTTGAAATCCTTTCCTGCAACCAAAGTCTTAACTTCTCTTCCGAGCATATCAAAAACTTTGAGCGAGATTTTTTTATCAACCGGTAATGTAAATTTCAAATTGGTAACCGGGTTGAAGGGGTTCGGATAATTCTGGTGAAGCTGATAATCATTCGGAGAAACAATATTGAATTTATTTTCTTTTAATCCCGTAGTGCCGGTATATTCAAGAGCTACGATTGAAATTCTGTTCGGATTGAACATTTTATAGCTTGTTTCCTTATCATATGCCCATTGACTCGTAGAATCTACCCAATCATAAAATCTAACGTCGATTGAATCGTAAACTGACTGA
Source organism: uncultured Melioribacteraceae bacterium (assembly GCA_963821715.1). Classification (GTDB taxonomy): domain Bacteria; phylum Bacteroidota; class Ignavibacteria; order Ignavibacteriales; family Melioribacteraceae; genus CAWGET01. The sequence goes on along the minus strand of CAWGET010000001.1, from coordinate 278,924 downwards.
TTCGAAAGAATTGCTTCGTAATTGCCGTCGTCATCCAAATCAACATCGCGGGCATAAATATAAGATGTGAAAGGAACTTCTTCTCTAACTGTATCTACTTGTGAAGGATCAAAAGCCCAAGTCGTGTCAAAAACAGTTGTTGTATCGTTTACAACAATTGTATCTATGCCTGTAACAGTTGATTTACCGTTATAAATTTTATAAGTAGCATAAGTTTCACCGCCCGTTCCGTCATAAACTAAATTCATACTGTAGCTTGCGGGATCGACTAAACTACCTTCATTATATTGAACTGCAACAAGATTCAATCCGTTGCCGCCGCCTGTATAAATTTCATCTTTTCCATCCTGGTTCAAATCGCCGCCAACAACTGGCCAGAGTTCGGCTACTGTATTTCCGGCAAGCGTTGCAATTTCAGAACTTTCTTTAATAATTCCCCACTGAGAATTAATTTCCTCTTCAGTTCCGCCCCAAATATAAACATCGTCGTCATTTTCTGTGAATGAAAGAAGAGCCATATTGTGCGATAAGCCGTAAAGGGTACCGACTAATTCATCTTTTCCGTCTCCGTCTACGTCAACCGGCTGAAATCCGAAATAACTAACAGGATCTGTTCCTTCCGGACCGTATCTGTGATAGATTTTATCTGAATTTTCATTAGAAGTATCCGGATAAATATATGAATCGGGACCTTCCACATCGATAGACCAAAATCCTGCTCTATCCCAATGGTGATTAATTATTTCAGTTTGACCGTCGCCATCGATATCAGCCGGTACGGAATTCCAATGAGAACCTGTTGCCCAGTTTCTACCATTTTGAGATTCATCCGGATGTCCGCCTTCGATAACTATACTTGCAAAACCCGGAAAAGAGCCTTCGACGCCAACAATGTAAACATCTAATCTAGGATCATCTCCATAAGGTATAATTTCCGATCTTCCGTCACCATCAAAATCATCAACCATTAAAACTTCGCGGTGAAATCTAAGATCTTCAAGGGCTCCGGCATTTCTAAAATTATCGTTTGTTATTTCAAATGCTACTTCTGTTCCCCATAAATCTGTTTCGTTTAAATATTCAAAAAAGGCTATTCTGGCTTCGCCTCTCTGTTCAAAAATAATTTCCATATTTCCGTCACCATCCATATCGCCAACTCTCGGAAATCTTGGAGTCGATCCGCTTTCGGATTTGTAAACGGGTGAAGACCAGACAACTTCCAGAGTTGAATCGTTAACCATTTCGAGAACGTGGACTCTTCCACCGTTTGAATAATCGGTAGCAATCACTTCCTGTTGTCCATCGTTATCAGGATCCGCAACAATTACTCTTCTTATTCCTAAATCTGTTCCCCAAGGTAAAAGTGATTGAAGTGAATCGGATAAATTTTCGTCAAATGCCGCATTAAATGTTGCATAAACTTTGGCGTCAATTGGACTTGCGGTTTGTGCATTCATGCTTATAAAAGCCGCAAGAATCAGTAAAAGCAGTATTGCTTTCTTCATAACTCGTCTCCTTTTTAGTGTAATTTAATTATATAAAATTTTGATGGGTATATACAGTAGCTAAAAGATCAATTTTATGCACTAAGTTTAACCATATTTTACTCCTTTGTCAATAACCTTTGTTAATCCATAATCTTAAATATTTGCGCATAAGCAATTATTTGATTAAAATTTATTTCTTGAATAAGAAAATTGGAGATTAAATGTCTGTATTAATGGTGAGCGTTTCGGGGATTAGAGGAATTGTGGGAAATGGTTTAGAACCGGAAACTATTGTAAAATACGCTTCGGCCTACGCCGATTTTTGCGGTGAAGGCGCAATAGTTATAGGAAGCGACGGAAGAATTTCGGGAGAAATGGTAAGAAATATTATCATCGGAACTCTTCAGGCAAAAGGAAATGATGTGGTCGATCTGGGAGTTTGCCCGACTCCTACTGTGCTACTTAACGTAAAAAAACTAAAAGCATCCGGAGGAATTTCAATCTCCGCAAGTCATAATCCTAACGAATGGAACGCTTTAAAACTTCTCAATAATTTGGGCGAGTTTATGACTCCCGATGAAAACATACAAATGCTTTCCAATCTAGACGAAGCAAATAAAAATTACAAAACTTGGGATAAACTCGGGAAATATACTTTTTATGAAGAGGGATTAAAAAATCATATCAAAGATGTTTTAGATTTAGAATTGATCAACGTTGAAGCGATCAGAAAGAGAAAATTCAAAGTTTTGTTAGATTGCGTTAACGGTGCGGGAGGTTATTCGATGCCGCAGCTGTTAGATGAACTCGGCTGCGAAGTAACGAAAATTAATTGCGAGAAGAGCGGAATTTTCCCAAGACTGCCCGAACCGATTCCCGAAAATTTAACCGGAACCATGGAAGCGATAAAAAATTCGGATGTTGATCTTGGAATTGTAGTGGATCCTGATGTTGATAGATTAGTTCTTCTTACGGAAAAAGGTGAACCATTCGGAGAAGAAAATACAATTACGCAGGCAGTAAAATTTATTCTTTCGAAAAAGAAAGGTAACGCTGCGGTTAATCTTTCCACAACGCGCGCGGTTGACGATGTTGCAAAAGAAACCGATTCGAAAGTTTTCCGATCCCCCGTTGGCGAGGCAAACGTTGTAAAAAAAATGAAAGAAATTGGCGCTGTTATTGGAGGCGAAGGAAGCGGCGGAGTGATATATCCCGCTCTTCATTATGGACGCGACGCTTTGGTTGGAACGGCTATAACTCTTCAGCATTTATTGGAATTTGGCGGAAAAATGTCGGAGTTAAAAAAATCTCTTCCCGAATATTTCATCGCAAAAAGAAAAATTGAGATCGGCTCGTCTAATCCCGATTTCATAATCAAACAATTAATAAAAAAATATGCCGGGGAGAAGATAAACGAAGAAGACGGGTTGCGGATAGATTTTTCCGACCATTGGGTTCATTTCAGAAAATCGAACACAGAACCGATCATCCGATGTATTGCGGAAGCAAAAACAGAAGAATCCGCAAATAACTATGCGGATGAATATCTTGATGAAATCAAAAAAATGATTTAAAATAGTTTTGCTCAAAAAGCAGCAAAGCACACTTTCGGCGGAAGAAGAAAGAATCGCTTTTATTCTCTCTTCTGTTAGCTATGAAAACTAGTTTGAGAAAAGTAATATGTTATATGTTACCGGTCGCTCAATTTCTCGCGGCTATTTTTCTAAAATGAAATCCGTAAACAGCCATGGTCATCGCGAGGGAAAATTTTTTCGGATAGTTCAGAAGACTATAGAAAAATAATTTCCAAAAATACTGCCTTCCCTTTTCGTGGATCCCCAGCTTCCAAATCAATTGGAAGAGGGCATCAACTTCCCGCATTCTGAATTTCGATTTCTGCCAACTTGGCAATTGGTAACTTTGTAAAAAAAGTTTCAACCGTTCGTAAAAATTTCGCTGACTGTAAATAGTATCCAATATTTTGTGATATCCTTTAATCAGATCGCTGTATTTCATCTTAGGCGTAAAATTAATTGAGCCGTCCATATTATCGCCGGTAAAATTTTCGAGAAGACGATCTTCTTCCTTCATTCTTTTAAAAAGTTTTGTCCCCGTAGGGGCGTTCAGCAATCCAACCATCGCCGCAATAATTCCGCTCGATTGAATAAATGAAATCTGTTCCTCAAAAATTTCATTTTTATCGCTGTCGAAACCTACAATAAATCCTCCGGAAACGATCAATCCGGCATTCTGTAATTTTCTCACCGAATCCACAAGGTCCCTTTTTAAATTCTGAGTTTTACCACACTCTTCCAATCCTGCGGCACTCGGCGTTTCAATCCCGACAAATATGCTGTTAAAACCCGCTTCCACCATCATTTCAGTAAGTTCATTATCATCGGCAAGGTTAATGGAAACTTCCGTGATAAAAGTGAAGGGATAATTCTTTTCTTTCTGCCATTTAATCAGAGCTGGTAAAAGTTCATTTTTTATTTTTCTTTTATTCCCGATAAAATTATCGTCGACAATGGATATTCCCCTGCGCCATCCAAGTTCATATAAAACTTCCAGTTCATCAATAAACTGCTTTATACTTTTTGTTCTGGGCTTTCTGCCGTTCAGCATTGTAATACTGCAAAACTCGCAGTCGTAAGGGCAGCCGCGCGAAAACTGAATACTCATTGTAGCGTATTTATTTATCTCCAGCAAATCCCATTTAGGCACCGGAGAGTCGGTAATTTCGGGAAAGAGTTCAGAATAGTAAAGTGGTTTTGCGGAGCCGGCTTCTAAATCCCGCACAAATTCTTTAAGAGTAATCTCACCTTCGTTAAGCACAAAATGATCGACACCGAGAAAGTCTTTATACTGAGTTGTAGCTAAAGGTCCGCCCGCCGCAACCTTTACGCCCAATTTATTGCATCGCCTTATAACTTCTTTGAATGAGGCGATTTGTATATTCATACCTCCGAGGAAAACGTAATCCGCCCACAATATAAGTTCATCGGAAAGATGAGATACATTCATATCGACTAATTTTTTATTCCATTCTTCGGGAATAAGAGCGGCTGCTGTTATTAGGCCAAGAGGAGGTTCGGCGGATTTTTTAGAGATAAATTTCAGCGCGTTCTTAAAACTCCAAAAGGTAGAAGGAATCTCGGGATAAACAAATAATATATTCATCTAATACCTCATTTCATCTTATTTAAGAAAACGGTAAATTCTATATGTATAATGCAAAAAAATTAATTCGCAGTTTGTAAAAGAAATGTAAATAAGAAATGCTCTTTCTTACATAACGGAATTTTAATCGAATTCCAACATCGAACGTTTTAAATACCAATCCTTAAGAGGAATTTATGCGTCGGAATAAAACATTTTTTTATCATATATCAGTTTTTGTAATCGCGCAGTTAGCCTGGCTGGCGCTTCTCGGCATCTGGATTTACTGGTATGTTTCCAACTATCTCGTAATCACCAAAGTCGGCAACCAAGTTTCCGAACAGGTTGTTTACGATGTTACCAACGTGGCGCCGTTTGTCGGCGGCATAATTCTACTCGTCGGCGTCTCATTTTTGATGTCACTAATATTCCGTCATCTAAACGTGCAACTGCGTATAACCAAGCTTTACGATAATTTTATTGCCAACATCACACACGAATTGAAATCGCCGCTCGCTTCAATTCAGCTTTACTTAGAAACTCTGAAAGAACGCAATGTACCAGTAAAAAAGCAGGATGAGTTTTACGATTTAATGATGAAAGATACGGAGCGGTTGTTTTACCTGATAAATACAATTTTGGAAATTTCCTCTTTCGATCCAAAAAAACAGAAGCAAAGATTTAGGGTTCATAAAATTGATGAATTGATAAAAAAAATAGTAGCCGATTCGGAGGCGCAATTCCGTCTTCCTAAAAATGCATTAAAAATAGAAGCGGAATCGGGCGGATTAGTTCTGGCGGATTCCGACGGCTTGAAGACAGTCTTCAACAATTTGATTGATAATGCGATAAAATATTCCTCCGGCGATCCGGAGATAAATATTAAAATGTTCAGCGAAGAAAAAAAATATATAATTGATTTTCAGGATAAGGGGATTGGAATTCCCGCTGAAGAAAGAAAAAAAATATTTAATAAGTTTTACCGTATAATCGACAGCGGTTCGCCAAACGTAAAAGGAACCGGACTCGGACTATTCTGGGTTCGCGAAATTATTAAAAACCATAAAGGAAAAATCTTTGCGATGGAAACTGATGAAGGAGCGATCTTCAGAATTGAACTTCCTTTGTATCAGAATATAGGTGAAGAAATAGAAGAAATTTATTCCTCAAACAAAGTTGAAAAACCGGAGACGGTAAATGAATGAAGTAAATATAACCGGAAGCAGAATATTATTGGTAGAGGACGAGGAGTCTTTAGCACTTGGTTTAGAATACAATCTAAACGAAGAAGGTTACAACGTAATAATAGCTAAAGACGGTAGACAAGCGTTGAAGTATTTTAGGGAGAAAGAGTTCGATTTGATAATTCTCGATATCATGCTTCCCTATCACGACGGATTTGAGATCGCCCGGAGAATTAAGGAGAAAAATCCGCAACTTCCTATTTTAATGTTGACGGCCCGCTCTAAAGTAGAAGATAAACTGAAAGGGTTGGAAGAAGGCGCGGATGATTACATTACAAAACCTTTTCATTTAAAGGAATTGCTCCTTCGTGTAAAAGGTATGCTGAAAAGAAAAAACTGGTATAAAGATATAGTTGCAGGTCAGCCGGTTTTTAAGTTCGGGAATTGTGAAATTAATTTTGAAGATCTGATTTCTCGCAATAAAAACGGAGAGTTTCGTTTAACTCATCAGGAAGCGTTAGTTATGAAATATCTGATTGATAATCGCGGAAAAATTATTTCCCGTAAGGAATTGCTGGAAAATGTTTGGCATTTGAATCCGGAAATTGAATCGCGAACCGTAGATATTTTTATTTCCAGATTGAGAAAATATTTTGAAGAAGATCCTTCCAATCCGAAGTTTATAAAAAGCGTGCGCAGCGCCGGTTATATTTTTGAAGAATGAAACGTAAAACCTGTTTTCTAAACTGTTGTTTAATTTAGCAGTGGGACATTGCCAAAATACCTGCCTGCAGTGGGCAGGCCAAAAAAATTGATTTTTAGCCAAAATTCATAAAGAAATTCTCTAGAAAACTTTATGCCAACTTGCGCAACTTTCTAAGGCATTTTGATATTAATAGAGATAACTTTTACATAATATCTTTTTTTTAATGCTTTTTTTTGCTTTATTTGAAGCAACAAATTTTCGCAATAAAATAAATGCAGAGGATTTATGGATGCCTCATTTCTCGCCCGTTTACAATTTGCTCTCACTATCGGCTTTCATTATATTTTTCCCCCTTTCAGTATTGGACTCGGTTTAATTTTAGTTTTTATGGAAGGAGCATATCTAAAAACAAAAAATCCCATTTACGAAAAAATTACCCGATTCTGGGTAAAAATATTCGCGTTAATTTTTGCTATCGGAGTTGCCACCGGTATTGTAATGGAATTTCAATTCGGCACTAACTGGTCCAATTATTCCAGGTATGTAGGAGATGTTTTTGGCAGCGCTTTGGCAGCGGAAGGTATTTTCGCCTTCTTCCTCGAATCGGGATTCCTCGCGGTTCTTGTTTTCGGATGGGATAAGGTGAGCCCTAAGGTTCATTTTTTCTCAACAATAATGGTAGCATTTGGCGCTACTTTTAGCGCTATATGGATTGTTGTTGCAAATTCCTGGATGCAGACTCCTGCAGGATTTCACATTGTTGGTGAAGGAATAAATGCCCGGGCGGAAGTTACAAGTTTCTGGGAAATGGTGCTGAACCCCTCGTCCATAGATAGATTAACCCACACATTATCGGCTGCCTGGTTAACAGGCGCTTTTTTGGTTCTAAGTGTAAGTGCTTATTACGTTCTTAAGAAAAAGCATTATGAATTCGCACGCGAGTCGATGAAAATTGCACTACTTGTTGCCGTTGTAGCTTCTCTTCTACAATTATTTACCGGTCATCAAAGCGCTGTGGGTATTGCGGAAAATCAGCCGGAAAAATTAGCAGCAATAGAAGCGCACTATGATTCCCTTGCTCCCGCAAATTTAAGTTTGTTCGGTTGGGTGGATGAAAATACGAAAGAAGTAAAATTTGGAGTCGCCCTTCCCGGAATGCTCAGTTATTTAATTTACGGAGATTCCGAAGCTCCCGTAAAAGGATTGAACGCATTCAAACCGGAAGATCTTCCTCCGGTGAACATTGTATTTCAAACATATCACTTAATGGTCGCTATCGGCTTCACTCTGATAATGATCAGTTTTCTTGGATTATTTTACATCTATAAGCAGACTTTAGTAAAACAAAAATGGCTTTTGTGGATATTTGTATTCGCCGTACTCGGACCACAAATTGCTAATCAGGTTGGATGGGCTACAGCGGAAATTGGAAGACAGCCCTGGATAGTTTACGGTTTGATGCGAACCTCGGAAGCGGCATCGGTAGTAGTTAATTCTGGTCAGATAATATTTTCAATAATTCTTTTTACCTTTATTTATTTATTGCTTTTTGTTCTGTTCATCTATCTCCTCAATGAAAAAATAAAATTAGGTCCGGATATTCCGGAAGAAATTCGTTCAGAATATCAAAGACAAAAAAGAATTTTGGAAAGACCAACATTTATGAAAAACAAAAATAATCCGGGAGAAAAATAATGGAATTTGGATTTGATCTTCATATAACCTGGTTTATATTAGTGGGAGTTTTACTGGCGGGCTACGCTATTTTAGATGGTTTTGACCTTGGAGTCGGAGCATTACATCTCTTCGTTAAAGGAGATGAAAACAGAAGAATAATGATTAATTCTATCGGACCGGTTTGGGACGGAAATGAAGTATGGCTTGTAACTGCGGGCGGAGCATTATTCGCCGCGTTTCCCGAAGTTTATGCGACGGTCTTTTCGGGATTTTACACCGCTTTTATGCTCCTCCTCTTTGTATTAATTTTCCGCGCGGTTGGAATTGAATTTAGAAGTAAGCGGGAGTCCGCAAAATGGCGCGGAGCTTGGGATACCGCGTTCAGCGTTTCCAGCATTGTAATCGCGCTTCTTATGGGAGTAGCTCTCGGAAATATCATTGCCGGAGTTCCGCTTGATGCTCAAGGAGAATACGCCGGATCGTTTTTAAGCTTACTTAAACCTTATCCAATTTTGGTTGGCGTAACAACTATAGCCCTTTTTATGATGCACGGAGCAATCTATGGCGTTATGAAAACCGAAGGAGAGCTTCAGACGAAATTAAAAAGCTGGGTAAACAACACAATCATATTTTTTGTAATCGCTTATGTTACCACGACGATGGTAACATTAATTTACTATCCGCATATGATAGATCAATTCAAAGATTATCCGGGCTTGTTTATTGTGGCTCTGTTAAATATGCTCGCAATCGCAAACATTCCCCGGGAAATTTATCACGGAAGAGAATTCAGGGCTTTCCTCTCATCCTGCGCAAGTATTGCTGCTTTGCTCGCTCTCTTTGCAATAGGCCTATTTCCGAACCTGGTTTATTCATTCCCAAATCCAGAAAATAGCTTGACTGCATACAACGCGTCATCTTCTGTTAAAACTTTGCAGGTAATGCTCACTATTGCGATAATCGGAATTCCGTTGGTACTTACATATACAGTAAGTATTTATTGGATATTCCGGGGGAAAGTAAAGTTAGATTCTATGAGTTATTAAGGGTTACCAGTAAGATTTTTTCAAGATATTTTACTTACAAGGACAGGTCGCGCCCTGTCCTTTCGAATATGATACAAACAATGAATGGATGTAAAACAGTTTTGTAATCTGGTTATATCTAATTCCGTAAGAATCCGGGGAATAATCTGTGAAAATCTATGATACTTAAAAAGCTCAGCATTCCCCCTCTCTCAGTATCCTCTATTCCCAAATCACATCTGCTTAAGAATGGATAAGACAAACTCTGCTTTATTTTTTAATTCCGTTTCGGTTCCGTCATTCTCAATTACAAAATCGGCCTTTCCTTTTTTAGCGTTATCCGGTAATTGATTAGAAATTCTTCTTTCTACGTCTTCTCTATTCGAGTTATCGCGCTTAGTTATTCTTTTAATTTTGTTCTCATTGGAGGAAGTAAGCAATATTATGTAATCAAATAAGGATTCTATTTTTACATCGTAAATTATTGCCGATTCTACAAACACTAATTTTTTACTCTTCAACGCTTCATTCATCTGCCGCTTTATTTCTTCAATGGTTGGCGGATGAACGAGCGAGTTTATTTTTTTCAATTTTTCAAGATTCGTAAACACTTTCTGAGCCAGATACTTTCTATCCAGCTTTTCTTCGCGATAAGAACCGCTGCCAAATTCTGCGATTATTTTCTCTTTTAACTGCGCATTTTCATTCATTACCTTTTTTGAAATCTCGTCTGCTATAATTACATGGTAACCCTTTTCTTCCATAAAAGAAGAAAAGAGAGACTTGCCCGTTCCAATTCCGCCGGTTATCCCGACTCTAATTTTTTTCATATTTTTTCCTGTAATAAAAAACCCGGTTCCAAATTAATGAAATCGGGTTTTAGATTAAAGATTATTTAAGTGAATAGTGTCTCACGTTTGACGTTTGACATTTCCCCTTGGAAACTTACTTCGCGTATGCCACTTTTCTAACTTCTCTTATCACGGTTACTTTTACCTGACCCGGATATTCCATTTCATCCTGAATTTTCTGCGCGATATCGTAAGCCAAAGTATCGGAAAAATTATCGTCCACTTTATCCGGTTCAACAACAACCCGAATCTCTCTTCCCGCCTGAATCGCGTAAGTGTTTGCAACACCTTCAAAAGATTTAGCAAGATTTTCCAGATTTTCCAATCTCTTAACATAACTTTCCAACGGCTCCCGTCTAGCCCCTGGTCTCGCGCCGCTAATTGCATCCGCCGCCTGAACCAGAGCAGAAATTGGATGTTCCATTTCAATATCTTCGTGGTGACTTCCAATTGCGTTCACAACTATCGGATGCTCTTTGTAGCGTTTGGCAAGTTCATATCCGAGAAGCGCGTGAGGCCCTTCAATACTTTTATCAACGGTTTTACCAATATCGTGCATAAGTCCCGCGCGTTTTGCAACATTCGTGTCGAAACCGAGATCGGCGGCCATAATTCCGGTTAGATAAGCAACTTCAATACTGTGCTGAAGCAAATTCTGTCCGTAGCTTGAGCGGTATTTCATTCTTCCGATATGCTTCACTATTTCCGAATGGACTCCGTGAAGTCCAAGTTGGATTAATGTATTTTCACCTTCTTTTATAACTTCTTCTTCCAATTCCGCTTTAACTTTAGCTACAACTTCTTCAATTCTTGCCGGATGAATTCTTCCGTCTGAGATTAGTTTTTCCAAAGAGATACGCGCAACTTCGCGCCGGAATTGATCGAATGCAGACAGAATAACCGCTTCCGGAGTATCGTCAACAATTACGTCAACACCGGTGCAGGATTCAAACGCGCGGATGTTTCTTCCTTCGCGCCCAATTATTCTTCCTTTCATTTCGTCATTCTGAATTTGCACAACCGAAACAGTGGTTTCTACCGAATGGTCAACAGCGGTTCTTTGAATAGCTTGAACTACAATTTTCTGAGCTTCTTTTTTTGCTTCAACTTTTGCCTGGTCTCTTATCTCTTTCAAAGATTGGGAAGCGTCAGTTTTTGCCTTATCTTTCATATTTTCCATAAGCATTTTCTTCGCCTCTTCGGCTGTTAAACCTGCGGTTTTTTCCAGACGAATATTTTGCTCGCGGATAAGATTATCCAGATTTTCGTGCTTTTTGCCTATTTCTTCTCTGCTAACACTTAATTCTTTTTCTAAGCTCTTATTTTCCTTTTCCTTCCGGGTAATAAGGTCGTATTTCTTTTCAATATTTTCTTCGCGCTGCGATAATTGTTTTTCGTAATTCTGCTGCTTTTGCCGTTTATTATTTACTTCATTATCAAATTCTTGTTTCTTTTTTAACCATTCATCCTTAACTTCTAAAAGTTTTTCTCTTTTAATGCTTTTGGCTTCTTTTTCCGCGTCTTGGATAATTTTTTCCGCTGATTCTTTTGCACCGGCAAGAGAATTTCTTCCGAGTTTAGAATTTATGATCCAGCCGAGATAAAAAACAACCGCTAAAACTATAAGAGCTATAAGTATAAAAAGAATCGGGTCCAATTCCATGTCTCCTCCAAATGAGCCATAAATATTGCCGACACTGCCAATCAGTTAGAGAAGAACTCTCTCTAAGCAATGCGGAAAATTGCCCGACGCTTTTTACTTCCTCTGTTATTCTCCAAAGGAGAATAATCCCGAAGGATGAGGCCTGTAATACACGCCGTAAGTCAATAATCCTAATTTAATGGTGTTAGTTCTTCATTAAATTAATTGACAGCGCGGCTAAATAATTTATGATGAAGCAGAAACGGTAGAAGAAGTGTTTATAAGAAGCTTAATCTTTTTCATTTTATCTACTGCCTGAATACTAAATTCTCTGAATTTGTTCTTTTCAACAAATAAATCGTACGCTATATTCAATGACGCAATTACGGCTATGGTCTCAGTCGATTGATTAGGTAAATCTCTTTTCGTTTCATCCATAACTGAATCAACATATTCCGCCAATTCTTTTGCAATCTCTTCATTTTCTACTAATAACGAGTATTCTTTGTCGAAAATCTTTATTTTAAGCTTCTTTTTATCTACCATAATGTTGCGTTTTCTGTTTCATCATATTATAACAATAATATTTAAGAGCCTATATGATAATCTATTTTATTAATTAGTCTATCTAACTTTGATTTTAAGGCTGCGCGTTCTTCGGAATCCATTCCGTCCAACATACCGCTCGCGCCTTTTTCTAACTTTTCTTCTAATTCTTCGTTTTTTAACTTTAAAACTTCGTTTTCTTTCCTTAAGGAAACCGCTTCTTTTTCAGTTTCTTCTTTTTCCAAAAGCAATTCGTTGTTTTTTTGAACGTAAGTGTAAATCTGCTTTTCCAACGAATTCAGTTCTTCTAAAAATTGAGTATATTTTGAAGTTTCGCTCAACTATGCTCCTCTCAATTCTGCCTTAAGTTCTGTTTTTACTCTTTCAATAGTTTTCCAAAAATCTTTTTCAACCTCTTCTTCGGTAAGGGTCCGTTCCGTATCGTAATATTCTAATTGGAACGCAAGACTTTTCTTTTCTTTCCCTAAACTATCGCTTTCAAAGATATCAAATAACTTAATGTTTTTCAATAACTTAGAACTTCCCTTACGTATCACTTTTTCTACTTCGCCGCTTTCAATCTCTTTATCAAGAATAAAAGCAAAATCTTTTATGATTTTAGGATATTTAAGAAGATTTTCAAACTCTTTTTTCCCGGAGCTTTCTTCTTTCAATTTTTCGAGATCTATATTGAATAAAAATATATCCTGCTCAATATCAAATTTTTTCAGAAGTCCGGCGCTTACTTTCCCGCCTCTTCCTAGCGAACCTTTTTTTGAAATTATCTCGAATGAAAATTCCAAGTTTTCGGATGCTTCGTATGAATACTTTTCTTCAAACTTTCTTAACTGAACTTTTTCAAATAATGATTCAATATAACCTTTTAAATTGAAAAAATCATACTCGTTATCTTTGCCGTACCACTCCGTTTCTGAACTGTCTCCTGTTAAGGCAACCAAAAGTCTTTCTTCTTCGGAAAAATCTTCGAACTCTTTTATGTCTTTGTTTTTTTGTTTAAAGACGTGGCCGATCTCAAATAACTGCAAATTCTTTTCTTTAACCTTTAGGTTCTTTGCAATTGTGGAAAGCATTCCTGGGATTAAAGAAGTCCGCATATGAGTCATTTCATTAGTCTGGGGATTCAAAACAGGAATCGGATTACCGAATAAATCCGCGCTCTCTTTTTTAAGAAGCGTGTTTGTAATTATTTCGAAAAATCCCATCGACGTTAAATAATCGCGAATATTATTTTTAAACTCGAGCTGATCAACTTTTGCGTCCAACGAAACGGTAATTCTCGGAATATCCGGAATTTCATCGTAGCCATAAATCCGTGCAACTTCCTCAATCAGATCAATTTCACGTTCAATATCGTGCCGGAATGTAGGAACGGAAACGGATAATTTTTCATCAGTTTTCTTAATAATTTGAAAACCCAATTTTCCAAGAATTCGTTCAACAGATTCTGCGGATATTTCGTAGCCTAAAACCTTATTAATTCTCTCGAATCTTACATCAACATTTCTCGGCTCAATTTTCTTCGGATAAACGTCAATCGCTCCTTGTGCTATTTCGCCACCGCCCAATTCTGCAATCAATTTTGCGGCGCGGTTTGCCGCAAAAACAGAAATATTCGGGTCGGCGCCTCTTTCAAATCTATACGAAGCGTCGGACGAAAGCCCTAAACGTTTCGCCGTTTTTCTAACGCGCGAAGGATTAAAATACGCGCTTTCAATCAATATATTTTTTGTTGATTCTGTTACTTCGGAATTTTCGCCGCCCATAACTCCGGCAACAGCCACCGGTTTTTCGGCATCGCAGATCATTAAATCATCCGGCTGAAGTTTTCTCTCCTTAGAATCGAGAGTGGTAAATTTTTCATCGCTACCGGCTTTCCGCACGATTATCTTACGTCCTTCCAGCTTTTCTAAATCAAATGCGTGCAGCGGCTGACCGATTTCGTAAAGAACAAAATTTGTAACATCCACAACATTATTTATCGGACGGAGTCCTACTGCTATTAACTTAGATTTAAGCCATTCGGGAGATTCCTTTACGGAAATATTTTTCACAATTTTAGCAACGTATCGCGGGCATCCTTCAACATCTTCAATTTCAACTTTGGCAAGATCTTCTGACTTTTCCGAAGTCTCATTCAACTCAATTTCGGGATATTCAACTTCACGGTTATAAAGCGCTGCAAGGTCGCGCGCAACTCCGATATGACTTAACGCGTCCGCACGATTCGGGGTAAGATCGATATCAAGTGTAACATCGTCCAAACCGAGTTCTTCTGCAAGCGGTGTTCCTTCTTCGGCATTTTCGTCGAGAACCATAATTCCTTCGTGGTCGTCGCTTATTCCAAGCTCGCTTTCCGAACATATCATTCCGTAAGAATATTCACCGCGAATCTTCGCTTTTGTAATTTTGAAATCAGCATTCGGCATAACAGCGCCAATTTTTGCGAAAGCGATTTTTTGTCCGGCTTCTACATTCGGAGCGCCGCAAATAACATCGTAAATCTCAAATCCATCGGAAACTTTGCATAGAGATAATTTATCGGCGTTGGGATGTTTCTCTTTTTCTTTAACGTAACCGACTACAAAATTTTCGTAAAGCTTTCTTTTATCGATGATCTCGTCGACTTCCAAACCCGAGCGCGAAAGTTTTTCCGCGATCTCGTCGGAAGAAATATCTTCTAAATTTATATAATCATTTAACCATTTAACTGATACTTTCAATTTAAAACCTCAATTAAAATTGCTTCAGAAATCTGAAATCGTTATCGTAAAAAATTCTAATATCGCTTATGTTATATTTCCGTAAAGCTATTCTGTCAACTCCCATTCCGAATGCGTAACCGGTGAATTTTTCGGAATCGATCCCGCTTTTTTCCAGAACATTCGGATCAACCATTCCGCATCCGAGAATTTCCATCCACTTTCCTTTTCCGTTCCCCTGATCCCACCAAATATCAACTTCGGCGCTCGGCTCGGTAAACGGGAAGAAACTCGGACGAAATCGGAATTTGACATCTTTGCCATAAAATTCTTTTATAAAATAAACAAGCGTTCCTTTTAATTCCGCGAAAGTTACATTCTCGTCAACATAAAGTCCTTCTACCTGATAGAACTGGCTGTAGCTTTTGAAACTTAGCGCTTCGTTGCGGTAAACTTTTCCCGGCATAAGCGCGCGTATCGGCGGCTTTTTGCTCTGCATTAATCGGATCTGAACCGGTGAAGTATGCGTTCTGAGAAGAAAATCATCGTTCACAAAAAATGTGTCCTGCATATCGCGAGCCGGATGATCTTCCGGAAAATTTAATGCTTCAAAATTATGGTAATCCGATTCCAACTCCGGACCTTCGTAAATAGAAAATCCCAGATACTTGAACAGATCGTTTATTTCATTCAGAGTTTGAGTTAAGATATGCCGGCTTCCGAGTTTGGGTTTTTTCCCCGGAAGTGAAAGGTCGATGCTTTTTTTTATTACATCGCCCGATGATTCCGACTGTTCGGAATATTCATCAAATTTTTGCTGAGATTGATTTTTAAGTTGGTTAAGCCGCTGACCATATTTCGGCTTTTCTTCTTTCGGGAAAGTTTTAAATTCTTCAAAAAGGAGCGCTATTTCGCCTTTTCTTCCTAAAAATTTAATACGTATCTCTTCAAAATCTTTAGAATCTTTTGCGGATTTAAGTTCGCTTAATAATTCTTCTTCAATTCTTGAAATTTTTTCTTGCATAATAATCTTCAGTAAAAAAATTTAAAAAAATACCCTCAAAAATATTTTATCCAAAATAATTTAAGAGGGTAAATAAATATTAATTCATTGCGAAGTTTACGATATCGGAAAAAGCTTTCGGATTATCGACAGCGATTCCTGCAAGAACTTTTCTGTTAATATCTATGCCTTTACTTTTAAGCGCGGGCATTAATTTAGAATAAGTTGTATCGTTCATTCTCGCGGCTGCGTTTATTCTTACAATCCAGAGACTTCTAAAAGTTCTCTTTTTCGCTTTCCGATCTCTATAGGCGTGGGTTAGCCCTTTTTCAACGTGATTTTTCGCAATCGTAAATACATTTTTGCGTTCGCCCCAATATCCTTTAGCTAATTTAAGGATTTTTTTACGTTTTGCTCGGGACGCCACATTGTTTGATGTTCGTGGCATTTTACATCCTCTATTTTCTTATTATTGAATCATCGTTTTTACGCGTTTGTAATCCGCGTCTGAGACCAATGTTGCTTGTCTCAAATTTCTTTTTCTCTTAGTCGATTTAGACGTAAGAATATGAGCCTTGTAAGCTTTAAATCTTTTGATTTTACCGGTGCCGGTTTTCTTAAATGTTTTTGCGGCTCCGCGGTTACTTTTCATTTTAGGCATAATTTTATCCTTATTACTTATTTTTTCTTTTTTGCTTTAATGGGAGCGATAATTGCGTGCATCACTCTTCCTTCGAACCTAACATCCTGCTCAACTTTTCCGTTATCTTCAACCCGTTCAATAAAACGACGGAGTAATTTTTCGCCTTGTTCTTTATAAGCTAATTCGCGCCCTTTAAAAATTACGGAAACTTTAACTTTATTGCCATCTTCCAAAAATCCGTCCGCATGTCTCGCCTTAAAGTCGAAATCGTGCTGGTCGGTATTCGGATGAAGCCTAATTTCTTTAAGAAGAGTTATCTGCTGTTTCTTCTTCTGCATTTTCTCTTTCTTCTGCAGCTCATATTGAAATTTACCATAATCGATAATTTTACACACAGGCGGTTTTGCCTGCGGAGCAATTTCAACCAGATCCAATTCCTTATCTTCCGCTGCTCTTAGCGCTTCACGTATGGGAAGAACACCCAATTGCTGCCCTTCATCGTCTATAACCCGAACTTGTGGAGATTTTATGTCGTCGTTTACTTTGTAATCTTTTGAAGCGATATATTACCTCTAATTAATTATTAATTGTTTTATTTTGGATCTCTTTATTTATAAGATCCTTAAATTCATCAAGCGGCTGTTGTCCCTGGTCGCCTTTGGAATGCTGACGTACGGAAACTGTCCCCGCATTCTCTTCTTTTTCACCTACGATAATCATATAAGGAACTTTCTGCGTTTCCCATTCCCGAATTTTATAGCCGACTTTTTCGTTTCTAGAATCTAATTCAACGCGAACTTTATTTTCGCGCAATTCATTATAAACCTTTTTTGCGTAATCTGCAAAATTTTCTGAAATTGGAATAACCACAGCTTGAATAGGAGCGAGCCAGGTTGGGAAAGCGCCGCCATAATGCTCAATCAAAATTCCGATAAATCTTTCCAAGGAACCGAACGGAGCGCGGTGAATTACAACCGGTCTGTGCTTCTGTCCGTCGCTGCCTACATATTCAAGATCAAATCTTTCAGGCATAATATAATCAACCTGAACGGTTCCGAGCTGCCATTTTCTTCCGAGCACATCGCGAACCATAAAATCTATTTTAGGCCCGTAAAAAGCCGCTTCCCCTTCTTCTATCTTATAATTCAGATTCATCAAATCGGCAGCTTCCTGAATTTCTTTCTGCGCTCTTTCCCACAATTTTATATCGCCGCCGTATTTTTCTTCGTTATCGTCTCTAAATGAAAGTTCAGTCGTAAAATCTTCAAATCCTAAAGTTTCGAAAACAACCTGAATCAATTCGATAACTTTGCAAATCTCATCTTTTAATTGATCTTGGCGCACGAAAATATGAGAATCGTCAACCGCGAAAGATCTTACGCGCGTAATTCCGTTAAGTTCCCCGGATTGCTCGAATCTGTAAACAGTTCCAAATTCCGCCAATCTGATCGGTAAATCGCGGTAACTTCTCGGACGCGAAAGATAGATCTGAAAGTGATGAGGGCAATTCATCGGCTTTAGCAAAAACTCTTCGTCGCTGTCCCCCATTTTAATAGGAGGAAATTGGCTGTCACTGTAAAACGGATAATGCCCGCTAGTTTTGTATAATTCAATATTTCCGATATGCGGAGTAACCACCGGAAGATAATCTCTTTTGAGCTGCTCATCTCTTAAAAAGTTTTCCAAAGTTTCTCGCAGAACAGTTCCCTTCGGAAGCCATAAAGGTAATCCTACTCCGACCTTTGGAGTAATGTGGAACAGGTCCAATTCTTTACCGAGTCTGCGGTGATCTCTTCTTTTTGCTTCTTCAAGTCTTTCGAGATATTCTTCCAGCATTTTTTTCTTGGGGAAAGAAACACCGTAAATTCTCTGAAGCTGTTTATTTTTTTCATCGCCGCGCCAGTAACTGCCGGAAATATTTAAAAGCTTGAAATATTTAATTTTCCCTACCGAAGGAACATGCGGTCCGGTGCAAAGATCGGTAAATCCGCCTTCTTTATAAATTGAAATAACTTCGTCATTTTCATCGATGTCGCCGAGAATATCAATTTTATAATTATCCCCTTTTTCATTGAAATATTTTACTGCGTCCTGTTTGGATAATTCTTCACGCTCAAAAGGTTCGTCCTCTTTTACGATACGCTGCATTTCAGTTTCAATTTTTGCAAGGTCTTCTTCGTTTAACTGCTTATCCACATCAATATCATAATAAAAACCGGTATCGATTGCAGGACCTACGCCGAACTTTGCTTCGGGATAAAGATTTTGAACTGCGTGCGCCATCAAATGCGAAGACGAATGCCAGAAAACTTTTTTCCCTTCTTCATCATTGAAAGTATAAAGTTTAACTTCGGTATCATTTTTTATTGGCGCATGAAGATCCTGCAGACAGCCGTTAACCTGTGCAGCAACGGCTTCTTCTGCCAACCTTCCCGAAATTGATTTAGCCACATCGTAGGATGTTACACCTTTGTCAAATTCTTTTTCTGAACCGTCGGGAAATTTTATATTTATTTTTTCGTTATTCATTATAATTTTTTACATAAAAAAAAACGGAGCGTACTCCGGTTTGGTGTGGGTTCTAGAGGAGTCGAACCTCTGACCTTCTGCACGTCAAGCAGACGCTCTAACCAACTGAGCTAAGAACCCGGATTCAAAAAATTTAAACTAATTACAAAAACAAAATTGTTACGCTTTTTGGGCGTAACAACTTGTTTTTGCTGTACCGAGAGCCGGAGTCGAACCGGCACGGGAGAAACCTCCCACAGGATTTTAAGTCCTGTGCGTCTACCAATTCCGCCATCCCGGCAAAATTGAATCCAAATATAAAGTTTTAATACTTCTTTTTCAATAAATGCAAATAAAAAAATAATGATTTTATACGACTTTGGAAAGAATAAAAAACATAAAAAAATGAAATAATGAAATGCTGGATTAATAGCAGACCAAGTACATTTGTGGTTTGCGGTTAAATGCTAAAGTGTGAAATTGAAAAGTGCGCTATAAAAATCTGAGGAAATCTGTGATACTGATTTTTTGATCACAGATTCTCCGAATTATTTGTGATTGAAATTCTAAGTTATATTTCTATCCAAAGTATGTCGAAATTTTTTAGTCGTTTTATCAGCTTTTTGTTTTTCAACGTAAGGACATTTTTCTTTGGATTTCGCTTTAACTTCCGCTTTCTCTAACTTAGATTTAAGATAAGGGCATTCAACTTTATCAGTTTGAGAAGTTTGCAGAGAATTTAAATATGGACAATCTCCTTTATTCTGTGAACTTTCTTTTTTAACGCCTTCGCCCGAAGATAAAGAGAAACTAAAAAGCGCGATAAACAATATCAATCCTATCTTTTTCATAATCCTCTCTCTTTTTATTTTAATAACACTTTACATCCTCTTTGGGTTCAATATAACGAAAAAAATAGAAAAGTAAAGAAAATCCGGTATGCAATTTATTTACGATAACCTGAAAATTCTGGCATCGGACGTGCGTGGGCTTCCTCTTTAGTTTTAGCTACACCGTTTTCTCGTATATCTTCAATAAGCCATTCCATCTCCTTAATTTCCCTCCGCTGTGCTTTTAGAATTTCATCCGCAAGTTCGCGTACTCTCGGATCTTCAATCTCGGCCCTCTCGCTTGTCAATATCGCTATTGAGTGATGAGGAATCATTCCTTCCATATAATCTACATCATCAACAGTTATCTGACTGCGAACTAACCAAATGGCAATTAAAATCATTAAGCCGCCGCCAATAATTGTAGCAATATTAAATTTCTTTTTTTTATACATACTAAACATAAACGACATCATGATTATAATCATCGCTCCGCCCATAATCATAGTCATAAATAAGCGCGTTTCGCTGAACCTGGCATGTCCTAATATCTCATAAGAATGAGTGTACATCAGAAAAAACATTGCAGTCATCGAAACCACGATCATTGAGAAGAATTTTTGGTAACTACTCTGTTTATTGTTTTCGTTCATTTTAGAATCCTTAAGATTTTTCGAAAGGAATAGTTAAAGCAATTCTGATATTTTCCAAAGATTTATTAAGCTTCGTGTCAAATTAAGATACTCAATCGCTTTTTATATTTCAATAATTATTCTTCAAACTTTTATCAAGGATTGAGATTTCAGATTTGGATTAAATTGTGGAAGGAAATTTATAAAAAATTAATTTAGCTCTGCTGGTGCTGAATAGCTTTTTACGTATTGAAGGAAAGTTTTTATGATCAAATTTACATCACTCAACCCTGTTCCTCAGATTATTTCAAAGGAATCCTTGGGCAGCCAGCCAACTTTGCCGTCCGGAAGTTTTATTTTAGTCCAGTCGCTCAAAGTGTCTTCAATTTCAAACTTCATTCCTTCGTGAATCACAAAAACATCACCACTATTTTCATCGGGAGAAATTTTTGCCGATTCAGCACTTTTTAGCAAAACACCATAATCGGTTGAAGCGTCATAGTTCAGTCGCGCGAAAAGAAAAATGAGAGATACAACTAAAATCATAAAAACAGCAGAGCCGGAAAAGAATGAAATTTTCTGAACATTTCTTCTTCTGATCAAAAAGAAAATGCCGATAGTTATTAACAGAATAAGATATATAAACAGTGCCACCTTCGCCCATTCGGAAACAGATAATGCAGTTACAATGTTTATCCACCATTCCACAAAAAATAATTTCGGCACATCCTGGATTTTATCCACAGTTCGCGCTTTTGCGATGCGTAAATTATACTGGGCATCTTCGTCAGTCGGTTCTAATTTTAGAGCGCGTTCATAGTTTAAAACTGCCCTTCCAATTTCATTTATTCTAAAATACGAATTACCCAGATTATAATAGAGTCCGGGAGATTCGAATCCAATTTCCAAGACCTGCTCGTATTTTTTTACCGCTTCAGTATAATTTTTATTTTGAAAAGCCTCGTTACCCTGCTGAAGTAAAACTTTTACATCCTGCGAAAACAGAGAGCCGGTCAAAATTAAAGTAATAAATAAGAACAGTCTTAATTTCATTTTCCTTTTCCCCGCAAATATTTTTCCAACGATACAATTACCTCAACGGAATTATCATAGAGTTTATCTGCTCGGGCCTTCTGCTCGCCGTCCGGTGCAAAACGCGCGTATTCGCTTTCCTGAATAATTTCATTCAGCCGGTTTGTTAAATCATCCGGGACATTACTTGTTTTCAATTTTTTAAGTGCTTTCTCAATGGTGAATTCCGATTTTTGTATGCTCAGCTTGTCTTCCAAATAACCGGTAAGCGCCGTCGAAATTTCTGTATAAAACGCAGTAAGTTTTTGCATCTCTAACATTTTTTTAGCGGTCTTTAATCTTTGCCGCGCCGCTTTTTCAGCTTTCTGAAAACGGAGCGCCCGCTGATTTCCGTTAAGTTTATCATTCCTCTTCTTGATACCTATCAAGACGCCGAGAATGATGAGCGGGAAAACAGCCGTAAACCAGAACCATGCTTTTATCTGATTGAATTCTCCCTTTTTCTTAAGGTCGAAAGCTGAAGTTTTTATATACCGAATATCTTCGCTTAAAAGTTTCACATCTTCTTTCGAAAAACTCCCATCACCTGCATAGATATTTCCTTCGCCTTCAGTAACAGTCAGTAAAAATTCCGGAGATGTCTCGGTTACATATTTCCCTGTGCGGGGATTAAAATAGCTGAACTCAATCGGGGGAATTCTCTTCTTCCCAGCTATCCTCGGCACAAGTAAATATTCTATCGATTTAACGCCGGATACAAGACTCGTTTTAGAGATTTTTTCGGAAGTTTTTGGATCATACTTTTCGAATCCCGAAGGGAGTTCAATATCGGGCACTTCAAGGAGTTTGATATTTCCACTGCCGGATATTTTGATCCTGAGAGTAACCGATTCATTTTGTTCCACTTCATCTTTGCTTAACGAAGCTTCCATATCAAATTTACCAACGGCGCCGCTAAAAGCTTCGGGTGCACTTTGCGGAAGCGGTTTTACATTTATATTAACCGGATTCGATTTAGCAATAAAATCTTGCGTTTCGGTCCTGCCGAAAAATGAATCATTAAAAAAATTATCGAACAGATCATCCGATCCTCTTTTCCTTTTTAAGATGACCGGAACATTCAGTTCGAAAGGTGTTACATTTAACTTCCCAGCTTTCGTCGGGAAAAGCGCAACCTTTTTTATTACCGCCGAACGGAATCTTTCGCCTTTATACATTTCAATATCAAACGAAACTGATTTACCGGTCTCCAGCTCTTCAGCCCAAAAGCCTTCATAATTTGGAAGTTTGGAAATTTGAGGAGACGAAATATTCAGTCTTGTATAAAGTTTATAAATAACCGTAACCTGTTCGCCGACATATGCGTTTCGTTTATCAACCGTAGCCAAAATAAAGAGATTATCGGCAATATCTTTTGCTGAATGACCGTTATTCAAATTCTGATTTGTGTTCGGAGTGGTTTTAATGATAGTTACTTCCAACGGATTGGTTGAATATGTTTTCCCTTTATGTTCAAGTTTTGCTTCGCCGATGGAAAAAGAACCCGTATTTTCCGGCTTCAAATAATAGGAAAAAGTAACCGATGCGGAAACTTTTCCGTTGATAATCTGCATACTTGTCGATTCATTCGGTCCGGATAAAATACGGAAATTATCGAACGGCGGCGGGGAAAAATTTTTAATCTGGTTGGCGTCTTCACCTTTAAAAGTAAAGTAAACCTGAAATGATTCGCTAAGGCCCAAAGTGGTTTTATCCACCGTAGCCGTAAATGTCTGCGCCGCAGAAATCCCCGTAAGAATTATGAGATATAGAAATAATACTTGAATAAAATTTATTCTTTTAATTATCCGGTTTACCAATCTTTTTCCCTTGTAACTTTCTGTCCCTTTTTCTGTCTTAATTTTTTCTGAAGTTCGGCTTCATTATTTTTAAGCGCTTCCAAAATTCTTTGAGCTTCGTCCTTAGAAATTTCTTCCTGTTCTTTTTTCTGTTCCTGTTTCTGCTGTTCGTTATTATCTTTCTCTTCTTTTTTATCCTGTTCTTTTTTCTGATCGTCCTGCTGCTCTTTATTTTGCTGCTGATCTTTATTCTTATCGCCGTTGTTTTTATTATCCTGCTGTTGCTGCTGATTCTGCTGATTATTCTGCTGCTGGTTTCGCAGCTTTAATGCATACGATAAATTGTATTTCGCTTCCATATCGGAAGGATTTAGCTTTAATGCGTTTTTATAGGCAGCAATACTTTCATCCAATTTCTGAGCTTTTAAAAACGTGTTTCCGGAGTTATAATAAGTCTGCGATAAGTTTACAGGATTTTCTGTTTTTTCTAGAGATGCCTGAAATTCGGTCAATGCTTCGTCGTAACGTTCCTGTTTGTAAAGCGCGTCTCCAAGGTTAAAAAAACCTTCGAACTTTTCTTCCTTCTCAATACTCTTTCTGAATTTTATTTCAGATTCGGAAAAATTATCGTTTTTGTAATCCTCAACACCGTCGTTTATTAAACCGCGTACGCTTTGTGCCGTAATTGATGAAGCGGCAAAGATCAAAAGAAACGTAAGTAAAATATTTATTTTATATAATTTCATAATTTATTTTTATTATCACCCGGATTTATAGGATCCAAACTATTTATGTTTTTTATTTTAAAGCCTTTAATCGTTCATTTTATTTTCGAATGAAACAAAAAATTTAGATTTTTTTTGTGAAATAAAAAACTCTACAATCAGTAAAATTAATGCCGGAATCAGAAACCAGTAATACCTGTCTTCATAGTCTGTAATTCTGGTTGCGCCATATTCGGTTTTATCCAACTGAGAAAGATCCCGGTAAATAAGGTCGAGCTCGTCTTCAGTGTTAGAGCCTCTGTAATATTTTCCGTTTCCTTTTTTTGTTATTTCTTTAAGCGTAGATTCATCCAGTTTAGTTAAAACAACATTTCCCTGATTGTCTTTTTTATAACCGGTTCTTTGTCCGCTGCCATTGTATACGGGAATAGGAACTCCTGACGGAGACCCGAGTCCGATTGCATAGATTTGAATTCCTTTTTCTATTGCTTCATCAACGACGCTTTCAATTTCTCCTTCGTGATCTTCTCCGTCGGTAATTACAATAATCGCTTTACGAGTTTCTTCTTCTCCTTTAAAAGAGTTAACCGCTAAATCTATTGCGGGACCGATAGCAGTTCCAGGCTGCGGAACCGAATTTACATCAACAGCAGATAAAAATAAATTCGCGGCAGAATAATCAGTCGTCAATGGGAACTGCACAAATGCGTCGCCGGAAAAAACGATCAAACCAATCCTGTCCCCCTTCAATCTTTGTACCAGTCTTGCGATCTGGTACTTGGCTTTATCAAGCCGACTTGGTTTTATGTCTTCTGCTTTCATACTTAACGAAACGTCAAGTAAAATATAAACATCGATTCCTACTTGCTTCACTTCCTCAACTTTTGCGCCTACTTGCGGATTTGCCAAAGCGAAGACTAAAAGTGCCGCAGCGATAATTACAACCGAAAATTTAATGTAAGGCTTAACTCCGCTCCTTTGCGGGAACAGAACATTGTGCAGTTTACTGTTCGCAAAATTTTTAAGTAGCTTTTTCTGCCTTTTCTGTATAAGCCAATATCCAACCGCAATAACCGGCAGAAAGTAGAGTATATAAAAATATTCAGGGTTCGCAAATCTAAACATAAATCAATAAGCCTTAAGGTAATTTTTTCAAGTAAAAATTATTAACTGCAACTTCCAAAAAAAGAAGAATCAGTCCGGAACCGATCCAGCCGTAAAACAACTCCTTCGCCTGGCGATATGACGTAACTTCTATCTTTGTTTTTTCCAGCGCGTCAATCTGCTCATAGATTTCTTCCAGTTTTTTATTATTATCCGCGCGGAAATATTCTCCGTCAGTTAACTCTGCGACCTGCTCTAGAGTGGCTTCGTCAATTTCAACAGGAACGTTTTGGTAGCGGATGCCAAATGGAGTCTGAAACGGATAGGGCGCTTCGCCTTGCGATCCGACTCCAATTGTATAAATTCTTATACCGAATTTTTGCGCAATTTGTGCCGCCGTTATTGGATCAATTTCTCCGCTGTTATTCACACCGTCAGTCAATAATATTATTACTTTACTTTTTGCATCGCTGTCTTTTAACCGGTTAACTCCGTTCGCTATCGCAGTTCCTATTGCAGTTCCGTCCTCAATCATTCCGCTTTCTATATCACCTAGTAAATTCCTCAGCACGGAATAGTCAATCGTCATGGGACATTGTGTAAAACTCTGACTCGCAAAAACCACAAGTCCGATCTTATCTGAAGTTCTTCCGGCAATAAATTGATCTATTTCATCCTTCGCGGCTTCCAGCCGGTTCGGCTTCAAATCCTCAGCGAGCATACTTCCTGAAATATCCAGCAATACGGCAATATCAATTCCTTCGGTGTATACGTCTTCGCCCGTGGCAAAAGTCTGCGGACGCGCAAGGGCAACAATCAACAATGCCGTTGCGATCGATCGTAATACAATCGGCAGGAATCTTAATCTTTCTTTTAAGGATGGCTTTAATCCTTTAAATATTTTAAGCGATGAATAAGTTAAATCTGGAGTTTTGTTTTTCCCTCTTTTCCAATACCAGATTATCATCAATGGAATAATCAAAAGAAAGTATAAGAAGTATGGATAAGCGAATGTAATATTATTAAACATTTGCGGTCTCCGATTCTATTAATTCCGTTTCCCGCGGCTCTTCCGGAATCGTTTTTTCAACAATAACATAAGCCTGTTTCATCATTTCTTTATTTACATCCGGGAGAGGGTTGTATTTCGCAAACTTTACAAGGTCGGCGTTTTCAAAAAACTTTTCGGTAGCATCAATAACTTTTTGCTCGGAGATATATCTTCTAAGCATCAAAATAATTTCTCCCGAAGTTAATTCGAGCGCAGGAAAATAAAATCTCTTTTCAAAATAATTTCTAATTATAAAAGTGATTTCCGTATGATATTCTTTAACCCGGTCTTTCTGCCAAAGTTCTTTCTTCTCTAATTCATCTAAAAGGGACAAAGTTTTAACGTGTACCGGAATGGATGCTGTTCTTCTTTCCGGGATCTCTTCAACATTTTTTTGTTTGAAGTATTTATACAGCAAATAGCCTACGAGTAATAAAATCAGTACAATAAGCGCAATCCATAAAATCAGAAGCCAGTTCAGCGAAATTTTCATCGGCTCTTTTATATCTCTTATTTCCCCTTCAGGATCAACTGCTAAAGAATGTACTGTGATTTGCACGGGATTACTCTGAATAGTTCCCGACTGCGATGCTCCGGAGGCGTTGTATGTTACCGTAATTGGCGGAATGATTACATCGGCGGAATCGTAAACTGAAAAAATATAATTATAAACACGAATCTTTTCACTTCCATCTTCGTCCTCAATAATCTCACCTTGTTGTATCAGTTCCAGATTATTTAGGGAATCAGGAATTTGGGGAACGGAAATTTTTAAATCGGAGGAAGACCGCACTACCAGACGATAATTAATATAATCACCGATCAAATAATTTGCGGAATCTGTTACAGCAGTTACAGATATATTTTGCGCTGAAAGCGTTCCCGCAAAAAATAAAATCGCTAAAAAATATTTCAACTTATTTACCATCGTTTCTCTCTAAGCTTGAAAAAATCAACAAGCGGCTTAATGTATGAATCACCGGTAATTATTTCTACCGAATCGAGCCGCGATGATCGGAAAAGTGATTTTCTGCTTTGAGTATATTCATTTAAATTATTATTGAACCATTGCTGAACATCTTTGTCGCTTGTGTTTAAGTATCGAATCTCGCCTGTTTCAGCATCGCGGAATTTGATCAAACCGGCTTCGGGCAAATCATTCTCTCGCGGATCGTTAATTACCATTCCGATTAAATCGTGCTTCTTGCCTACGATCTTAAGAATTTTTTCGTATCCGGAATCAAAAAAATCCGAAAGTAAAAACACAATGCTTTTCTTTTTAATGATATGATTAAAATACTCCAGCGCTCCTTTAAGATCAGTTTTGTTTCCACGTGGTTCAAATGATAAAACTTCGCGAATTATGCGCAGAATATGACTCTTCCCTTTTCGCGGCGGAACGAATTTTTCAATCGAATCTGTAAATAATATCAAACCAACCTTATCATTATTCTTCATAGCGGAAAACGCGAGGATAGCGCTCAACTCCGCGGCAATCTGCTGCTTGGTTTTCTCGACGCTGCCGAAAATTAAGGAGCCGCTCATATCTATCAAAAGCATAACCGTAAGTTCGCGTTCTTCTTCAAAAATTTTAACGTAAGGATGACCGAACCGCGCAGTCACGTTCCAGTCGATACTACGGATGTCATCGCCCGGCTCGTATTCGCGAACTTCGGAAAATTCCATTCCGCGGCCTTTAAAAACCGAATGGTACTCCCCGGAGAAAACTTCATTCACAAGTCCGCGGGTTTTTATCTCAATCTGTCTTACCTGTTTTAATAATTCTCGAGTAAGCATAGCTTTCTACGGCACTTCAATTTTATTTAAAATTTCGTTGATGATAGTTTCGGAATTTATTTCTTCAGCTTCGGCTTCGTAAGTAACTGCAATTCTGTGTCTCATAACATCCATACAAACTGCTCTCACATCTTCGGGGATTACATAACCGCGTCTTTTAATAAACGCCATCGCACGCGCTCCCATAGCCAAATAAATTGTCGCTCTCGGCGATCCGCCGTAATTAATTAACGGAGATAAATTATCGAGACCGAAATCTTTAGGAGAACGAGTGGCGAATACAATATCCAAAATATACTGCTCAATCTTTTCGTCCACATAAATATCGTGGATTAGATTTCTCGCATTTAAAATTTGTTCGGGAGAAACAACCGGCTGAATCTTTTGGGGAAGTTCATTTACATTCTGCTTCATAATTTTCAGTTCTTCTTCCCGGGTCGGGTAAGAAATTTTCACCTTAAGCATAAAGCGGTCAACCTGCGCTTCAGGCAGCGGATAGGTTCCCTCCTGCTCAATCGGGTTTTGAGTGGCTAAAACTAGAAATGGTTCTTCTAACGGAAATGTAGTCTGACCAATAGTAACTTGGCGTTCCTGCATTCCTTCGAGCAGAGCGCTTTGCACTTTTGCCGGCGCCCGGTTTATCTCATCAGCCAAAATAAAATTGGCAAAGATAGGTCCCTTTTTGATTGAGAACTGTCCGTCTTTCTGATTGTATATCATTGTTCCTACAAGATCGGCAGGTAAAAGATCCGGAGTGAACTGGATCCTTTGAAATTTCGCTTTCATAGCGGAAGCTAAAGATTTAATAGCCAGGGTTTTTGCAAGGCCGGGTACTCCTTCAAGCAGGATGTGACCGTTTCCGAGAAGTCCTACTATAAGGCGTTCAACCATTTCCTTCTGCCCGACAATAACTTTTCCCATCTCCCCGAACAGAACGTCAATAAATTCGCTTTCCTTTTTGATCTTTTCATTCAACTCTGTAATTTCCAATTTTCGCTCCTTTAATTCAGATTTAGATCGAATAGTTTTACAAACTGCATTTTAAAATGTTTCTATTATTGTGAAATTTTCGTCTAAAAATACACAAAGTTATAAGATAACGATTTAGTTAGATATCTGAAAAAATTTTAGAAAGAAAAGTTTAAAAGTTTGGTTAAGGGGCGAGACGCTACAGGCTAGTCGCCAGACATATTATGTGTGAGATGTGAGTCTTGAGATGTCCGGCTTCGTAAAGGCAACTACACCGAGACAAAAGAGACGAAAGTTAGAAGCGAAAAATTAATCTGACAGTTTAATCAGCATCATCTACGTTCTATAGTTTTTGGTCAAGTGTCAAATGTCAGAATGTCAAATGTCAAATGTTGTCAAATGCTAAAAAATTAATTCTTACTTATCAATTTTTCATAATCAGCATGCGACCCAATCCAAAACCAAACTACTTCTTTCTCCTCAACCAAACCTAACGCTCGATAATTATTTGAAATCCTAATAGAATATATTGGGCGGTTTGAATGTATCCGCTTAAAAAAAAGACTGGGATGAGAAGGATTTTCAGAAAATAATTTGTAGGCTTCTTTTGCTCTCTTTCTTATTGATTCCGGTAAAGTAGAGTAGGTTTTCCAGAATCTATCGGTTGTAGAAGATTTCAAAGTTTATTTAAATTTAATTTTATTGTTTTTCCTTTGTCATAATCTTCTTTGGCTTCCTTAGCCAGATTATTTAAAACATCTTCCGAATCGGAAAAAACTTTATCCCATTTTTTCTCTGACTCCAACTCTTCAAGCAACCATCTTGCTAAAGCATTTTGCTCAATATCCGATAAATGCGAAGCTTTTTGAAAAGCTTCCTCTAACAACTTTGTCATTCTAATCCTCAAGTGTTTATTTAAAATACAAAATAAAGGCGAAAAATTAAATTCAACAAACAAGAACCATTAAACATCAAAGGTGTAACTAGATTGAGAGATGCTAAAAACAGATGTGAGATGTCCCGCCTTGTTAAGGCAACAACGCCGATACAATCGAGATGACTTTAAAGAAAAAGGAGACGTCCCAAAGAACGTCTCCAAAATAATTGATTACAATTTATCAATTACTCTGTTTAGTCTATTTGTGATTTCCGTCGCGATTTCGCCAAGCTGATCGTTTTGAACAGCTTTCATGGATTCCATCGGATTAACAGCAGCAACCTCCACTTTTCCGTCATCTGTTTCCTGAACTATAACATTACACGGCAGCATAGTTCCAATTTTATCTTCCGCCTGGAGTGCTTTATGAGCGTAAGGCGGATTGCAGGCGCCGAGAATTTTGTATTTCCTGAAATCTACATCAAGTTTTTTCTTTAAGGTTTCTTTAACATCAATCTCAGTTAAAATTCCAAACCCCTCTTCTTTTAATTCGCTCGTTACTTTTTCAATGGCTTCGTCAAAATTATAACTAACTTTCTTTGCTTTGTAATAACTCATTTTTTCCCTCTGTTTTTTATCTGGTATGATGCATGAATATAAGAAATGATTCATTCCCTGGAAAGAGCGAAACGTGAGACAAAAAAGGGCAAACTATATTTTAATTTTGCTTATGTTTTTTATTCAACAATAACGCGGGGAATTGAAACCGGCAACCTCGTCAGCAATTCATAATTCATCTGATCACTCATTTCTCCGAACGATGCTACGGAAATTGAAAGTTCACCTTGTTTCCCAATTATAACTACTTCATCCCCCTTTTTGGTTTCAGGTATTCTTGAAACATCCACTATTGTCATATTCATATTAACTGTTCCTATTACGCCAACACGCTTACCGTTAATCAAAACTCTTCCCTGATTACTTAAGGAACGGCTGAATCCATGTGAATAACCGACGGGAAAGGTTGCGATTTTCATTTTTTCAACCGCCAGAAACGATGTGCCGTAACCGACAAATTCTCCGGCTTTTACTTCTTTGGTGTCCATTACTTTTGTTTTCCAGGACAGAATTCGTTTAAGCGGGTCGCGCTTATCTTCTTTATCGCCAATGTATTCAATAAATGTTTCGGGTGAGGGCCAAAATCCGTATTGAAGAATTCCCACGCGAACCATATTCATCTGCATATTCGGATAGCGAAACGTTGCGGCGGAACTTGCCGAATGTTTATACTTCGGATTAATCCCCTCGGCCTTCAACCACTTTATTGTTTCTCTAAATATTTTATGCTGCTTCTGAATTCTGTAGTAATTTGTTATGCTCTCAGCACCCGCATAATGAGTGCAAATTCCTTGTACCGAAATATTTTCCTTGTTCTTATTTATATAACTGACCGCTTTAATTAAATCCGGTTTGTCAAATCCGGTTCTGTTCATTCCCGTTTCAATTTCTATATGGATTCTTGCTTTCTTATTTATTTTTTTGGAATGGTTTACCGCACATTCAAGTCTTTCTTTTTCAAAAACATAAAACTCAATTTCATTCTCAATCGCCCATTCGATTTCGCTCTCCTCTACCGAACCCATAATCATAATAGTCGGTTTTCTTTTGCCGAATTCAAAAACCGCCAATGCTTCTTCCGCGCTGTGAACGGAAAAATGATCGACACCGAATTCTTCGGCAAGCGGAACAAATGTTTCAATCGTGTGTCCGTATGCTTTTCCCTTTACGACCGATGAGAGCCTGACATTCTTCTTTAATTTTCCGCGAATAAAATCTAAATTAGCTTTTAATGCTGATTTGCTAATTTCAATAGTTGAGGACTGAAACATCATTCTCCTTCGGTTAAGCTTTGTATCAATTCATAAAACATTTTTATTCCGTGTTCCAAGATTTCTTCCGGAAAATCATAATCCGGATTGTGAAGCTGCGGCTGATCGACTCCGGAACCCAATCCGAAAAAAGCGCCTTTAAATTTATTTGTAAAATGTCCAAAATCCTCAGACCACCGAAAAGGCTCCTCTACAAATTCCAAATCATAATTATTTTTACCCGCAGCTTTTTCAACCATCGAAACGCACTCATTATCGTTTATAGTGGCCGGGAATTCCTCCGTCCAGCATATTTCCGATTTTAGATTTTCGTTAACCGCAATTTTCTCAGCTTCGTCAGAAATTACTTTTGTGAGCGTTTCCATATCATCGTTTCTTGCCGACCTAAGCGTTGTCATAATCTCGGCGTAACCGGGTGAAGTTCCGAACGCCGCTGATTCTCCAAGTTGCGAGAAAACAATTGTAGCCAAAACAAAATCTTTAAAAACATTTTCTTTTTTGATTGACAGAATAAATTCAATTATTTGCGAGACCGCTTTCGCAGGACTAATCCCGTTTTGCGGTTCCGCCGCGTGCGATGTTTTCCCTTTCAATTTTACGATCATTCCTTTCGAAGCAGCGGCAAAGTGATCATTCCTTAATATGATTTTCCCTTTCGGAAAGCCGGGCAGATTATGAAGTCCGAAAATATAATCCGGTTTTATCGAATCAAATTTCTCATCGCTTAAAATTTGCGCTGCTCCTTCTCCGGTTTCTTCTGCCGGCTGGAAAAGGAGGACCGCTCTTCCCGATTTTAATTTTGTTTGGTTAAGCAACGGCGCAAGTCCGGCGGCCATTGTTATGTGTCCGTCGTGTCCGCACTTATGGGATATATTTTCATTTATCGATTTGTAAGAAAACTTATTTTCTTCGATGATGGGCAGCGCATCCATATCCGATCGTATAACTATTGTTTTACCTTTACGCTCGCCTTCAAAAATAACAGCAAGTCCGTGTCCGCCCAAATTTTCTATTATTTTATCGGGCGAATACTGCTTTACAAATTCGATTATCCGTTTTGCGGTTTTTACTTCCGAATTTGCTAACTCTGGCTGCCGGTGAATATCGCGTCTTAATTCTATTAATTTATTTAATGGGATTTCCATCAATTATTTTTATTCTGTTTATTTTGGTAAATATAACTTAGCGCAAAAAATACTACGGCGGAAGCTGTAATTCCGAAAATATTAGGATCGAGACCGAACGGAAGTTTAAAGTAAAAACCAAATAAATGAATTAGCTGTTCGGAATTTATGATTTCGGCAAGCTGAATTTTTGTAAGTGCTTCAGGATCGATTCCCGATAAACTCGATAGTGAATCTTTAATAATATTGAACTTATTTACGATCGCTTCTTTTGAAGAAGCTTGAGATAAACTAACATTATTCCATTGAAGTAAAAATGTAGTTGTTCCGCCAACAATCATTGCTGAAGCGGCGGCGATAGGATTTTTTTTCTTCCAAAACAATCCGCCTAAAAGCGGAATAGTTAAACCGGACACCATAAAGGCGTAAGAAGCAAGCATCAGATCGAGCACATTTGTCATAGCAGAAGCGAGAAGTAGAGCTAAAATTCCTATGATTAGGGTGACGACTTGCGAAAGACGGAAAAACTTTTTACTGTTCGTATCCATTTTTTTGAAATGCCCGATAATATCGGAAACTACATTTCCTGAAGAAGCCATCAAACAACTGTCAGCCGTAGAAAGGATCGCTGAAAAATAAGCTGACATCATCAAACCCATTAAACCAACCGGAAGCACGGTTCGTAAAAGCATCGGCAATCCCTGCTCGGGATCTGTCATCGAAATATTTTCCGAACCCAGATAATTAAACATTCCCTGATCAGCGGCAACTCTCGCGATCAATCCTAGCGCGACTCCCATAAAAGCCATAATCGGAAATTCAAGAATTCCCGCGTAATACCAGGCTTTCTTAGCTGTCTTCTCATCTTTGCATGCGTAGATTCTTTGGTAGAGAGTCATCCCTACAAACCAGATCGGAATAATTGTAATTCCCCAATTAACCAGATCCTGCCAGGCTATGTTTGTCATCGAAAGAAATTCCGGCCGCAGTGTTGCGGTAATCGCGTTCCATCCGCCTACAGCAAAATAAGAAACCGGAATACCGATGAAGATCAATCCGGACATCAAAATAATCCATTGAACCGTATCGGTATAGATGACGGCTTTGATTCCTCCCATCACAGTATAAGCAACAGCTATTGCTCCCATTATTAAAAGAGCTGTTTCAAGGTTCAAGCCGCTGAAGGAACCGGAAGCAAGTTTTGCGCCCGCCAGTATTTGAGACGAAGTAAAGCCGGTATAACCGATTGCAGAAATTATTCCGGCCATCAACGCAACATTCGGATTATAAAGCGACTTGAATATTTCCGGGAAAGTATAAAAGTTTTTGAACGCGGGAGTATTTTTAATTTTAGGAATTAAGAAAACTGCGCTTAGCCAGGCACCTATCAAACCGGTAAAAAGCATCCAGGCTCCGGAAATCCCAATCATAAAACCGAGTCCGCCGAGCCCGATTGAAAATCCGCCGCCGACATCCGTAGCTACAACTGAAAGACCGACATGAAAACTGCCCATATCCCGTCCGCCGACGTAATAATCATCTGCGCCTTCATTTTTCCTTAAAAAGAAAAACCCGATGCCCAGCATAACGAACATGTAAATAATAAAGATTGTTAGATCAATCCAATGCATAACAAAAAATTTTTGATTATAAAAACAAAAGCCCCGTTGAGGGGATAAATTTGGATTTTATTCTATAGCCGCTTTTACCACAATAGAGAGTTGGATGCAACGTCTCTATAAATAAATCTAAGTAATATCTTTCGACATATATCTTGAGTTCATTATCCGCGCGATCGACATATAATTTGGGCGGAAATGTAACTGATCGTGAACGTGATATTTTATATTTTTTTCGCCGAGATCATAAACAGTCATATCCGAAGTTGTTCCTACAAAATCGACTTTTTCATCTTTCGGAAAAAGATTTTGAGAATCAACATCTAACTGCCCAAAATCAACCAAACATCTGTATGATTCCGAACTGAGGTCTTCATTCAAATTGGCAATTTCTCCGATTGCCGCGTCCCCCATTATTCCGTCAGGCACTCTTTCTTTTTTGTAGAGTTCCAAAATTTCCGCTTTAAAATTAATCGCGTTTGTTGAAAGATTCCGGAATTTCTTTCCGTTCAGCGGAGAAACACCCAGCAAAGCAGCCTCGCCAATTCTGAAATGATTCACCTCTTTTGGCACTTTGCCCTTCGATATGAGAGGCAGAGTAATAGAACTTCCACCTGAAACCAATTCAAGTTTGTGGTCAAATCTAGTTTCTATTAGCTTTTTATACAAACTCAACTGGATCAGCTTATCGTAAGTAGGTTCTATTCCATACATACATCCCAGATTCGTTCCGAGTCCGATTATCTCAATGTTATCCAGCTTAAAGACTTTTTCATAAAATGAGAAAATATTGTCGCGCAAAACTCCTTCGCGCAGCTCGCCCATTTCAATCATCACGATAACGCGGTGAATTTTTCCTTTTTCACCCGCCTCTTTATTAAGAGCTTCTATCGTTTTGAAAGATGAGTTAAGGGAAATATCGGCGTATTTTATTACATTTTTAACCTGATTCAAAGCCGGAGGTTTAATATACATCGTAACTACGTCCGGTTTTATCTCTTTAATTATCCGAAGATTGGTAATTCTGGAATCGCCAACCGAATGCAGATTTTTAATACAAGCCGAAGGAATGATTTTTTCCAATGCTTTCTCGTTACCGCATAACATCTTTGTTACAAGCGTCCACTTGATATTATTCTTCGAAAGATAATCCTGCAACTTAATAATATTATCACAGATCGTTTTTGTATTGATTGATAAAGTGGCCATTTTTTACTCCGATCTGTTCCATCGCATTTCGGCGTATTTAGATGTAAAGCCAATACGCTCGTAAAGACGTTTTGCCGGATTATCATACTCAACGTGGAGTTTAATATTTCCGTTAGTATGTTTGGCGGCTTCTTCCACAATCTGTCTGCCGATTCCTCTATTTCGGAATTGACTATCAACAGCTATGTAAACCAAAATATTTTCAGGAATATATTCTTCCATTCCGGTATTGTTCATAATTAGCTCGCCGGCTAATTTTCCATCTTCATAAGCGGCTAATAAAAAACCACCAAGTCCGTCGTTTTTTTTGAAAGCAAAATCGATACATTTAGATATCGCGCTCTTATCATCACCGAATGGTTTTAAATGTTCATAGAGAAAATCGATATACTGTTCTCTTGTTAAATTTTCATCAAAATCTTCTTCTTTAGTAATCTTTTTGAATTCTAGCATATTTCTTCAGTTTTATTGAACATCTTTAAAGTTAAGAAAATATTGGGAAAGATGCAGAGGATGTAATTCAAAAGCGGAATTAGCGGTTGTGTTTCTTTTTGATATTCATATTAAAATTATTTTAGTATTTTCAAATTATCAAGTTAGAAACAATTATTGGACTTATTACTAATATAATTCATTAATTATTGTTTTATATCTTAACGTGAAAAAACTAAACTCCCCTTATACAATACAAAGTTATCCAAAATCAAGACTTGCAACTTTTGACGTAGGAAAACTTGGCAATAAGAAACATCACGTCGCCGGCTTACTGGAAGTGGACATCTCTTTGGCGAGAGAGAAAATTTCTCAAGCGTTAAAGTCAGGCGCCAAAATAAGCTTTACTTCCTGGTTCTTAAAAACAGTAGCAGAAACCATTAAGGAAGAAAAATCTGTTCATGCAATAAATTCTAAAAAACAGAAACAGTTTATTTTTGATGATATTGATATTTCACTTCCGGTAGAAAAAGTTGTTGAAGGTAAGAGAGTTCCGCTTGTTACGGTAATTAGAAAAGTTGATAAGAAAACAATAGAAGAAATAAGCATGGAGATCCGGGAAGCAAAACGGCGGAATGTAAAAACAGAAAAAGATTTTGTTCTTGAAGAAAGAAAGAAAAACAAATTGAACAAAATATTTTTTAATCTCCCGCAATGGATAAGACTTTTTGTCTGGAAAATCCTGTTGCGGAATCCGGATGCAGTAAAGAAAAATATGGGAACGGTAATGATTACTGCAATTGGAATGACAGGAAATACTCATGGTTGGATTCTGCCCAAGAGTATTCATAACTTATCTATCGGCATCGGGTCGATCAATAAAAAACCATGGGTTAGTAATAATAAAATAGAAATTAGAGAAATTGCTCATATTACAATTCTTTTCGATCATGATGTGATAGACGGGGCGCCGGCTGCTAGATTTGCAAATAAATTATCTAAAAAACTGACTGAAGCAAATGGGTTATAATACTTTTAATGCGGATTTTTATTTTGGGGCACTGCTGCTGTTACGAACCGGAATAATTACATTTAGTACGCCCGGGAGGATTCGAACCCCCAACCTTCTGATCCGTAGTCAGACGCTCTATCCAATTGAGCTACGGGCGCATTTATTGTAATTCTAAATATAAAAAAATTAAAAAAATTTTACAATTGGTATTTGCCTTTTAAATACTGAATTAATTGTCATCGGTTCGATTCCGATCGCCGTCTCTAATGAATTCGAATCAATCAGTCAAACTCAATATATTGAGGTATAAACGTAGAATCTTTCCAGAACAATCCGTGCTTGAAGCTGATCAACTCCATTCTTTCAGGCTTAAATTTAATTAATATCATGTCCTCTTCCGGATTTGCGTAATAACGCTTCCAATAACCTTTCCAATATTTTTTCTTTGCATCGGGATCATTTATTAATTCTGCAACTCCGTTTATTGAAACGTAGCCGCCTGAATCCGGATTATCTCCCGGTTTTGATGATGAAATTATGTTTTGAAAACAATTAAAATCAATGGGTAATGATATCGAAAAATTTATCTGCCTAACAGATTGAGCTCACCTGCAGCGCTTAATCAATATAAACCCGATTATTACAGATTTTGTACTTAACACACGGCCACCATTACCCGCTGTCAGGTGGAGCGGGGGTCAGGGGAAATTTGTTACTTGTCTTAGAGCTCTTGAGCTGATAGCCAAGATAAAATATCTACAGCAAACTTCTCCCAACCAAAATCAAGAACCATCATATGCCCAAATCCTGAATACATTTTAAGGTCACCATTAAGGTCTTTAGCTGTTCTCTGTGTTTCCCTAATTGTCACGATTTGATCTGCATCTGATCCAATTACTAATATTGGGGTACTGATCTTATTGACCCTTGGTAGATTGAAAAGCATCATATCAAGGTAAGCTCTAAATGAATCTTTCTGTGTCTTCTCATAATACTCAAGAAATTTTTCCTCAGGAAGTCTATCTGAATATAAATTTTCTCGACATAATTCCTTTGTGCCTATCACATATTTAGTATTTAGAGTCAGAATAATTTTCGCGAAATTCAAGGGATGACGGAGTAGATTGCGAATTGAAATACCAAATACACCAACACTTGGAACAGAACCAATGATTACTGCAGCAGGCGGTCTTCTGAGTTCAAGGCACTTCTGGACGATGAATCCACCCGCAGACTCTCCAATTACTATTGGAGGATTCTTAAATGAATCATACACACTTAGTAAATCTGATACATAATCATTAACACTCCACCAATTTAAATTTTCTTTTCCTTCACTTTGTCCATGACCCCTTAAGCTGAAGGCATGGATTTTATAGCCACTATCTGTAAAAAAATCCATGAAACCTTCATCCCAGCACCAAGCGCTATGCCAATACCCATGAACTAATAGAATTTCAGTTTGCTTTGTCTCTGCACTAGGGACTTTAGAGATTTTTTCCAAATACATGTTTCACCTCCAGTGTGTCTGCATTGGTGTTAGGAGTAGTGCATAGATTGGATATTATATTCCCCTAACGGCAAAAATATTTAATTAATAGTCCTCTACAGTACATATATCAATAAAACTACTGTAACATAACCATTTTCCTGACTTGAGAAAAAGAGCCTGCATTTAATCGATACAGATAGACACCACTTGATGTCAACATTCCTCCGTTATCTCGGCCATCCCAATGAGTATAGTAAGTACCATCAGTCTTTGTTTCATTGATCAATGTTCTGATTTTCTGTCCTAACAAGTCATAAATAGCTAATTCAACATAACTATTCTTTGGTAGCTGATAGTTAATGAGTGTGGTCGTATTGAAGGGATTAGGATAATTTTGATAAAGCGCATACTCGGTTGGATAGATTGATAGATATTCTTCAACATCAACCGGATTTTGCAATACGTTTTCGAATGCTCCAATATCAGGATTTGAGCCAACAGGTCTTAAATTTTCCTCATAGTCTCTTGAAGGTGTAAGTCCCTCTTCATAATAACCTGCCCCAATGCAGGGGGATTCATCAGAGAGATGATAGTCGCCATTTGTCTCATCAATAAATAGCGGATCAGCGTCAATACAATTTTCATATGTCCCTATAAAAGGCGCCCCTGTGAATTCTTCTTTACCTCCTTCAATCAGGCAATTATAAAAGCTAAGACTTGATCTTGCAAGAAGATCGACCTGTGAGGGGGAA
This sequence comes from uncultured Melioribacteraceae bacterium, assembly GCA_963821715.1. Lineage (GTDB taxonomy): Bacteria > Bacteroidota > Ignavibacteria > Ignavibacteriales > Melioribacteraceae > CAWGET01. The sequence continues at coordinate 239,389 of CAWGET010000001.1, read as the reverse complement.
TTTCCATATATAATGTTATTAATTAACCTAGGCGTCGGTCCCCTATTAACAAATATACCGCCTCCCGATCCGGTACAACTATTATTTACAATGGTATTATTGATAAGAACAGGCGCCCCGCTACCACTGCAAAAATGAATGATACCATGTCCATCTCCATCTCTTGTGTTTAAGCCCTTAGAGTGGTTGCTTACGAAAATATTATTAATCAAAATCGGAGAAGTATTGCTGCCGCCCCAACTTCCAACATTAATTGTTCCATGCCCTATATTATGATGAAAATAATTATTTTTGATAAAAGGGTGTATGTTACTTCCCCAGATACTAATTGCCGCCGCCCACGAACTTCTGTTTTCAGTGAATTCGCAAAATTCAATTACCGGATTACTAAATATAGCGATTGCTCCGCCGCCAGTAACAGCAAGGTCAGTGCTATAGGTTGTATTGTTCCGGAACATGCAATGAGAAACCAGTAACTTATCAATATTTGCACAGAGTGCTCCTCCCCACCTGTCATAATATCCTGCACCTGTATTCGCTTTTCCATACTGCAATTTGCAGTAAGCTATCTTGCTTGAATCATTGTTTGAAGGCGTATTCATAAAACGAATCCCGTGCCATCCGCCATCGGGAATAGTTAGATTGTGAAACCCTGTTGTGTCATTAATTGAGAAAACAATTGTATCGGTTTCTGTTCCTATTGCCAGTAATCTTCCCTGTACATTAAATTTGTAATGCCCGGTAAAAATAACCTCAACACCGGGTTCAATTGTAATGTAGAGTCATTGGGGATAGTTATTTCTCCATTAATATTATAGGGGAGTTTGCTTGAGCCCATGTTCCGCTGACATTACCAGTTGTAATTTCAGTCTGAGCAAATGTGCGTTGGGATTCAATTGGAAATAAAAATAGTATTATAAGAAAACAAAGATTCATAGTATAAATTGATTTTTTCATTATAACCACCATTATAAATATTTGCAATTTAGTCGAAGTAATGCCTAGTCTTTATAATATTAAAATCATTTTCTTCGTCTCTGCATAGCTGCCTGCTTTTAATCTGAAGAAATAAACACCACTTGGTAGATTTGCTGCATTAAATTCTGTCTCATATTTTCCTGCTGGCTTATATTCATTTACCAAGGTTTCTACTTCTTTCCCAAGTATGTTAAATACCCTTAATGTTGTATTACTGCCAACTGGTAACTGCCATCTGATTTTTGTGCTCGGGTTAAATGGATTGGGATAGTTTTGCTCAAGTTTGTATCTATTCGGGATTTGTGACTCTTCAACTTCCGATTCTTTGATATTGGTTGTAATACTTGGAACTTGAATAATCTGTCCTACGCCCATAGGGACATAATTTTCTCCATAGGCTGCTTCAAATAAGGCTATCTGGCTCTCTCCAGTACAATGAGTGGCGCCGCATTTTTCGACACCTAACGTTTGGAATTCTTGAATTATCTGATTTACTGCTGATACGGAAGACTTCAAAAGATGAAAACCGCCCATTACTAGATAAATATTTTTATTGTGTAATTCTTTAGCTTTGTTTAGAATTTTCACGATACCTGTATGGGAACAGCCTGTAATAATCACTAATCCTTTTTCTGTATCTATGATTAACGATTGCTCATTTACCTTGGCATGCAATTCCCCTGTTGAGTAAACATTTTCACAAATTTTGATTGGTTCATCCACTAGCATGGGTGTTGCACCTCTATTTGAAATATTTTGACCGAAGTATGAAGGAAATGAAGTCCCAAAATAGACTGAGACTTCTGAATTTCTTCTTAGTGCTGAATCAAGGCCACCTGTATGATCTAAGTGATTGTGAGAGATAACAATCAGATCGAGACTATCAAGGTTCACTCCTAAAAAATCGATGTTGCTAAGTAATATTCGGCTCTGCCATCCTGTATCAAATAAAATAGTCTTCTCAGTTCCTTGGATTAAACATGCAAAGCCCCATTCAGCCTCCATGCCAGGTGTATGCGAAGTGTTATCATATAGAATGGTTATTGAGATTTGTTCTGCTCCCTTCACAGGTTCGATAATACTTCCTACGAAACTCACTAAACATATTACGATTAAAGACATGATGTTTTTCATAATTCCTCCTCTGAATTAATCTTATTTACTTTTAGGACATTTGTCGATTACGCCCTGTAGTAGCTCGTCCGCCAACAGATCCGGGCGAGGTAAAAACAGCGGGACAAAATATAAAAGGATTTAAACATTCATAAAGCTCCTCCTTTTTAGGATCGGATGAATGGTTATAACTTTGAGGAAATCAAAAAATTAGAAGAGAATAAAACCTAAACGGAAAGGAATATTCAGAGTTTGAATGAAATATAAGATTTAAAGAAAATTATTGCTTTGTAAAAAACGGACATTCTTATAAGTTTTTATAATATTGAAACGCTAAGTAATTATCGCTGCGTATAAATTGAACCGGCGTCATTCCGGTTAATTTTTTAAAGCTGTTATTTAAGTGGGGGCGATCAAAAAAATTAACTTCAAAAGTTAAATCTTGAATTGTTTTTCCCTCGGAAATTAATGAAATCAGGAAATGAAGCTGCAGAATTTTAGAGAATTTTTTCGGCGGAATTCCCGTGATTTGATTAAACTTTCTGTTTAATTGTCTTTCGCTCACGTTTACTTCGTCTGCCAAATCTTTTATCAATAGAACACCTTTCTTCTTTTCAAGAATTTCGATAGCAGACTCAACATATTCTACAGGCGGTAGAACGCCGCTTATTTTGGAAGATAGATATTCTTCAATTTTTTCAACCTGATCCTCCACTTTGCGCAAATTCTGTAAACAGTTTTGCAGAGCCTCAACTTCATTTTGCTGATCAATTTTATTCATTCTTATTAAATGATCTACAAAGGGAACAGGCGATTGGCGGAATAAATTGTAGAATCCTGATGCCGTAAACTCAACCAGAATTTGAAGCAGCGGTCCTTTATATTCAACAAAAAATTCCCCTAACTTAACTCCAGTAAACATCAATCTTTCTTTAGGTTTAAAAACTCTATTTCTAAATTTAGATATTGGAATGGCTTTATGATTATATGAAAGATAATTATACGGATTGGGAGTTAGTTTTTGTATGTAGTCAACCGTTTGCAGGCATTCGAAAACTGAGATCTTTCTTATAAAAGATCTTAATTCGGCGACAGGAAAAATATGTCTGACATTTATTGAATGCGGCATATTTTTAAATTAAATGATTATTAAGAAACAGTATTTCATGAATATTAAAAAACTTTTATATAAGAATCAATAATACAACTGGGGATGAGTTCAAGACAGAGTAACTCAATAGAAATGTCAGTAAAATTTACAGCCGAGCAAAGTGAAAAATTATCGATGTTGCGATTCGGGGTAAAAAAAATTCTTTTGACTCTCCATCCATAAAATAAAAAGTTAAATAGAATGCGAAAGCGCAATGAATAAAAATAGTTAAAGAAGTTTAGCTTAAATTATTTTTTGGAAAAAATAAATTCAAATTTTAAATTTTTTGTACTACTATCCGATAATATAAATAAACTATCTTTATTAGAGCGCTATGTCATTAAATATTCTCGTAGTAAACGATATTCCTTCGGAATTAAAAATAATAAAAAAAACAGCCAAGCATTTTGACCCTGATTGGAATTTACTTATAGCTGAAAGTTACGAACAGCTTTATGAAATTCTCGAAAATGAGAAGATCGAAGTTCTAATTAGCGGTCTGGAAATGGAGAAAATGGACGGAACCCAGCTCCTCCAAAGAATTAAAGAGAATTATCCCTCTTTGATAAGAATACTCCTAACCGAAAATTCAAATTCCGGCAACTCTTTAACATCGGCAAGATTAGCGCATCAGACACTTATTAAATCTTCAAATCCGAAGCTAATAAAAAACAAAATTGCCGAAACTATTCATCTGAGACGATTTGTAAAAAACGAAGAAGTACTGAAAATAGTTAATGGACTGGAACAACTTCCAAGCCTACCGGATCTTTATTTACGTCTTGAAGAAGAAATGTCAAAGCAAAATATTTCAATGCGCAATATCGGCGAAATTATTGCCAGGGATATAACAATGACAGCGAAGATTCTGCAAATGGTTAACTCAGCTTTTTTCAGAATTCCTCAAAAAATTTCCAACCCTGTTCAAGCAATTAATTATCTGGGATTGGAAGTAGTTAAATCGCTTGTGCTGTTCGCAAAAGTTTTTTCATCATACAATAAAAACGCAGATTTTTCCGTTACCGAACTGTGGAATCATAGTTTGAAGGTTGCCACTTACGCACGCGATTATATACTTCTCGAAACCCAGAATCAAAAAGAAGCCGACGAGGCATACATAGCTGGACTTCTTCACGATCTCGGCAAACTTGTATTTCTCGAGGTTCCTGGTTACTTAAAAAATGTGAACGAATTAATAGAACATGAAAATTATGGATGGCAGCAGGCGGAATATGAACTCTACCAAACGAGTCACGCGGAACTTGGAGCATATATATTAGGATTATGGGGCTTGCCGGATTTTATTGTAGAAGGTGTTGCGTTTCACCACGATCCGCCCAGAGAACAGCATAATACTACCGCTTCGGATGCGGTTTACATCGCTAATTCTTTTTCACAACTTCCGTTTTTCGATTTCGTACAGATACAGCAGCTTAGAGCTGAAGGCAGAATATTCCAATTCCTCGAAAAAATGAACGCGGAAAATATACCGGTTAAGGAAAGCTGACTTAGCAATTCTTCAACAACATCTTCGTTTGCTTCAAAATAGAAATAGTGGTTATATGTTATATTTTTTTTATATTCGGATTTGAGGGCTAAATAATTTCTGAGTAAATGAAAAAAAATATTAAAATCTCCATTATTGCCAAATTAATAACAGCCGTTATTTTGTTTAGTCCGCATTTGGTAAAAACCCAATCCTCCTCCCAACTTGTTCACCCTCTTTCTCATTCAGTAAATCTGGGAATAGAATCAGGTTTGCTTTTAGGAATGACCGATTACATAAATCCAAATTCCGGTTTCGGTCTAAATCTTCAGGCGAATTATTTTTTTAGAGCTACCAATAAATTTCTTCCGGGAATCGGAATTTCAATCGCAAAAAATTCTCTCAGCGAAAGTGAAAATAATCTTCTTCTAGATGAATATAATGCTTCGTTTTTTAAGTTTGGTTTTAACGGCATTGTTTCTTATCCGATCAGCGAAAAACTTATTCCTTTTGCGAAGGCGGGCGTTTCTTATTCCTTTATGGATTCAAAAACTAACGGCCTAACGAGTTCCGACAATCAGAACAGCATTATCATCGATCTCAAGACCGGGCTAATCATCCCAATAAATAAAAGAGTAAATTTTAATTTTGAAGCAGGCGTTCATTTCAACCAAAATGATCTTATAGACAATATCGAGATAGGAAAGTATGACGATTTTTATTTCTCTGTCTTAGCAGGAATTTCTATTAATTTTTTCCTGAAAAAAGATACCGACAATGATCAGATTTTGGATTCGGAAGATGAGTGTCCGGAAGCAGCGGAAGATTTTGACGGCTTTGAGGATGAAGACGGCTGTCCCGACCTTGATAATGATTTCGATAATATCCGGGATTCATTTGACGAGTGCCCGAATGAGGCAGAGGATTTTGATGGATTTGAAGATGAAGACGGCTGTCCCGATTACGACAACGACGGCGACGGAATTTTGGATTCACTCGATCAATGTATGAATGAAGCTGAAGATTATGATGGTTTTGAAGACGGAGACGGCTGCCCCGACATCGATAATGACGGAGACGGGATTTTAGATGCGAACGACAGTTGCCCGGATGAACCGGAAATATTTAATAATTTTGAAGACGGAGACGGCTGTCCGGATGTAGCCCCTGAAACAGACGAAGAACGAAATCGCCGCCAAAATACTATTAGACCTGAAGCGCCGGATCAATTTTTTATTCACGGAGCTTTAACATTTCTTCCCGACGGTACAAATATAAGAAGAGAGGCTTACGGTGAATTGAACAGAATCGCGTCAGTAATAAAAAGTTATCCCGGTACAAGATGGCGCATCGAAGCGCATATGGATTCAGCTGGTGACGAAGATGAGATCCAAAGAATTTCACAATTAAGGGCAAACGCGGTCTTCAATTATCTGCTTGAGCAGGGAATTTCAACTTCGCGGTTAGAAGCCGTCGGGGTGGGAAGTCAATTTCCAATTGCCGATAACGCTACCGAATATGGCAGAATGAGAAATCGGCGCATCGTAATCGTAAAAATTCAATAGCATTTTTGAATTGAAAATTTCCTGAAACGGTTATATATTAACTCATATTATGAGGGCAAGGAATATTAAGAAAATAATTTTTCTGCTATTTGCAGCAGCTATTATTGTATCGTGCGTGGATGAGCATGTTGTAAATCCACAGGATAATAACGCCGGTACAATTAAACTTACTTCACAACCGGATGGAGCGGAGATATTTTTACTCGGTGAATCTACTAATAAATTTACGCCTGACAGCATCTCAGGTTTAGAAAGCGGACCATACGAAGTTACGCTTAAGAGGAACGAGTTTTACGATTCAACCTTCACTGTAAATGTTTATAATAACCGAACAACAGCCAAAAATGTAATCTTAAGAAAAGTTATTTTCCGAGGTTCGGTCTTCTTGGAATCAGAACCGGAAGGTGCAAATATATTTCTTCAGAATAACAATACCGAGAAAGTAACTCCGGATTCCATAGGTAATTTACCGGTTGGAATTTATTCTGTAACCCTCAAACTTCAAAACTATTATGATTCCACATTTACCCTAAGTGTGCTTGCAGATCAAACAACTTCAAAAAAAATTATTTTGGAAGAAGAAGATTCAACCGGAAATTTATTTATACAGTCCACTCCGCCCGAAGCCGAAATTTATCTTGATGGCGTTTCCACGCAAAAATTTACACCCGATTCACTCACCAATCTTATTGAAGGAGAATACGAATTAACTTTAAAATTAGAAGGATATGCTGATACAACATTTACTGCGGAGGTTTTAAGGGAACAAACGAATTCTTACTCAATTGATTTAGAGCAAATTACAGGAAATTTATTTATTGAATCTGAACCTGCCGGCGCGAGCATTTACCTTAACGACTCTTTGACCGGGAAAATATCTCCGGATACATTAACTCTTCTGGAAGAAGGAATCTATGATATTACGTTAAAACTGCAAGGTTTTAAAGATACTACATTCAGCGCTGAAGTATTTAGAGGCGAAACGAATTCTTTATTTATTTCTTTAAGTCAGACAACGTCTGGCGGAAAGATCGTTCTCAATTCCGAACCCGAAGGAGCGCAAATTTTTCTTGATGAAACATTTACAGAAAAATTGACTCCTGATAGTCTTGTCAATCTCGAAAGCGGACTCTATGCCGTAACCCTTAAGTTGGATGGCTTCCGCGATACAACTACAACAGTACTCCTCTTTCAGAACAGCAGAGAATTTAGATTTATTGCGTTGACCGATACCTTGCCCGCAGTTGGCGCACAGATAAGTTACCGCACAAACCAGTTCGGACAATTGATTTTTACGTTCCGGTTCAATCAAGATATTCTTCTTGACAGGATTGAAATAAAAAAACCGACAGAAGATGAATTCCAGACTTCGAATTTCAATAATTCGTTAATAAGAAAGAATGTTCCCGTCGATTTTTCATTTCCGGAAAAAATTCCGGGCATTTGGATTATTAACTTCTATGGAGCAAAAGCGGCCGGTGTTAAGGAAGAATTTGAATTGAGAAAACAAGTCTTGGTTCTTTAATCCATATATCTATGAAAAATTTTAAAATAAAAATATTATTCTTCGCAGCTTATCTTATTCTAACCGCTAATTTGAGCGCCCAGTTGGTTTCAGTAAGTCTTCCGAATGTTACGGCAAAGAAGAGCGAAACGATTAAAATTCCCCTCAGTATAGGGAAAATTTCAAATAGTATCGATGAAATAAGGTTTAGAGTCGATTTCAATAAAGATATTTTAAAAGTTTTAGGAGTTGAAACTACGAATACTTTAACGGGAGAGGCCGGCTGGAATTACGACCAGGAGAAGAGAAAAGATTTTATTGAGATTATTACTTATGGACGTTCAAGTAGTTTCAGCGCCGGTACTTTGATGTATCTGAACTTTGAAGTAAAAGATGATGTTAAAGACGGCGATGTTTCGGAATTGCGGTTTGATTATTTTGATTTTCCGGGCGAATTTTTTCTGATTCCTAGACTCAACAACGGCTCCGTAAGTATTCAAAACACCGCTAAATTATCTGTAAATAAAACCGGTGACGGCAGCGGAAAATTAAGGGTGGACGGAAAAGATAAAAATCTCCCCTACGAAGATAAATTTGATCTCGGTTCAACGATTTCAATCTCTGCTTTGCCGGATGAAGGAAGCGAATTCATTTTATGGGATGGATCCTTCACTTCACAAAATGAAACGATTGAAATTTCAATTGACGGAGATAAAAATTTAACCGCTGAATTCCGGCTGCTGACTTATTCTGTCAATTGCGCCGCCGATCCTACAAACGGCGGAACCACTCAGGGATGCGGAGATTTTAAATTCGGCGAAACCGCGAATGTTTCTGCCTCTCCTTCTGCCGGATGGGAATTTGTAAATTGGATAGAAAACGGGCTCACGGTTTCCAATCAAAAAAATTATTCTTTTACCGTTACGAGGGACCGGAATTTAAAAGCAAACTTTCGACCGCAAACATTTACTATAAACTGTTCGGCTGATCCTTCTCAAGGCGGAGTTACAGATGGTTGCGGAAGTTATCTTTATGGCGAAACAGCTAATCTGAAAGCAACCCCAAACACCGGTTATGATTTTGTAAACTGGACAGAAGGCGGAAATGTCATTTCTTCAGAAAAGAATATTTCGTTTCCGGTTAACGGAAACAGAAATCTGACTGCGAATTTCAAATTAAAAAATTTTACTATCGACTGTTCTGCAGATCCTTCTTCCGCCGGATCAACGGAAGGATGCCGGGAATATAAATTCGGTGAAACCGCAAATTTAAAAGCCTCGCCGGTTGCCGGATGGGAATTCGTTAACTGGACTGAAAACGGTAATGAGATATCGGACAAAAAAGATTATTCCTTCACAGTCACAAAAAACCGTAGTTTAACGGCAAACTTTCGTTTGCGAACATTTTCTGTAAACTGCTCCGCAAATCCATCGGCCGGCGGAGTTACAGATGGTTGTAGAAGTTATCTCTACGGCGAAACCGCTAGTCTGAAAGCAACCCCAAACAACGGATACGATTTTGTTAACTGGACGGAAGATGGAAAAGTAATTTCCACAGAAAGGAACGTTACATTTCCTGTTAACGGGAACAGAAATCTGACAGCGAATTTCAAATTAAAAAAATTCACTGTTGACTGTTCTGCGAATCCTTCTTCCGCCGGATCAACGGAAGGATGCGGAAGATTCGACTATGGCAAGGAAATTACAGCAAGTGCAAAACCAGACCAAGGCTGGAATTTTTTGAACTGGACTGAAAACGGGAATGTAGTTTCGTCCGACGCAAATTATAAATTTACAGTTACTCGTTATAGAAATCTTATCGCCAATTTCAGCGAAAGATCATTCACGATAGATTGTTCGGCAAATCCTTCCCAAGGGGGATCGACTTCCGGATGCGGTGTTTTTAAATTTAATCAGGAAGTGACAGTAACCGCCGCTCCGAAAACCGGATGGAGCTTTGTTAATTGGATGGAAGGTAGTTCGGTGGTTTCAACGGAAAGGTCTTACAAATTTACCGTTAGAGGCTCAAGAAATTTAACTGCTAATTTCAAAATTAATTCCTATTCTATTATCTGCGCGGCTAATCCCGAAGAAGGTGGAGTAACCGAAGGCTGCGGCGCATATGAATATGGCGAAACAGCAATCTTGAAAGCACTTCCTAACCAAGGCTGGTCCTTTGTTAACTGGACTGAAAACGGAAACGTTGTTTCCACAAATAATGAATATTCTTTCAACGTTACCGGACCGAGAAATCTGACAGCAAATTTTTCAATAAACAGCTACTCGATCAATTGCGAATCAGAACCAAGTCAAGGCGGAACTACTTCGGGCTGTGGTACTTTTAAATACGGAACGGAAATTACACTTACCGCTTCTCCTAAAGCTAATTATGATTTTGTAAATTGGACTGAGAACGGTGTGGAGGTTTCTACAAAAGAAAATTATTCTTTTACCGTTACAGGGAACAGAAATCTAAAAGCAAATTTTTCTCTTGAGACCCATACAGTAACCTGCACTTCGGTTCCTTCGGAAGGAGGAATGACAAATGGATGCGGTATTTTTGAATATGGAAAATCTGTTACCTTAAACGCGGTTCCTAATGAAGGGTGGTCTTTTGTCAACTGGACAATTGACGATACACCTGTTTCGACAGAACGAGAATATACATTTACAGTTAACGCTCCAGTAAATATTCAGGCTAATTTTTCTAAGATCACTTTCTCTGTCGACTGTTCAGCACTTCCACCTGAAGGAGGCATTACATCCGGATGCGGCTTCTTCTATTTTAACCAGCAGGCAAATTTAACCGCCATGCCGAATGCCGGTTACAAGTTCGAAAAATGGACGGAAGACGGAATAACTATTTCGGATGATAAAACTATCAGTATTCAAATAAATAAAAACAGAATATTTACCGCCCACTTTTCGCGCGAAGAATACAAAATTTCCTGCTCGCCGCAGCCGAACGAAGCGGGAATTACTTCCGGTTGCGGATTTTTCTATTATGATCAGATGGCGAATTTAATCGCAACGCCGAACGAAGGATATACATTTATTAACTGGACAATCGGCGATTCGGTGATTTCTTCCAATGCATCTTTTTCTTTCAAAGTTAAAGATGACGAAGAAATAAAAGCTAATTTTGAATTTGTGACTTCGGTAAAAGATTTGAATTTCCAAAATTCTATTCCGGATGATTTTTATCTCGCCAATAATTATCCTAATCCATTTAATCCGACAACAATAATTGAGTTCGGTCTTCCGTTTGAATCGGATGTGAGATTGAATATTTTCGATATAAACGGACAATTAATTCAGGAAGTAATTGCGGGCGAAAATTTGCGAGCCGGGAAATATTCCAAAACAATTCATCTCAATTCTAATGCAGGAATCGCGAGTGGAATTTATTTTTATCAGATTTTGGCACAATCGTCTCAAGGCAAATCATTCAATTCCGTAAAGAAAATGTTATATTTAAAGTAAAAATAATGCGTCCGTAGCTCAATGGATAGAGCATCTGACTTCGGATCAGAGGGTTGAGGGTTCGAATCCTTCCGGGCGTACAAATATATAATAATTCCGGCTTCACAAAAAAAACACATCAAATAATTTGAGAATTTTATGAAGTTCTTGAGCGCTGTTCTTTTTGTTTTAATAACATCCCTTTCTTCGATATCCGGGCAGAGTTTAAATATAGGTTTGGATATAAATGCTTACGGTTTTATTAGGGACCATAAAACATTTAATCCCGTGACCGGAGTTGAGAAGAACAAATCCACCGATTTTGCATTCGTTCCCTTGCCGATAGGCTATCACTTGAATTTGGGAGTAACTTTTTCAAAGAAGATTTCAGCAAATTTAAAAGCCGGGCTCCTTGCTTTTCCCGATATGTTTGGCTCTCAGTTCGGAGCTGAATTGAGATATCGGTTTCCGAACGGCACTCAATTGATTGCGCCTTATTTAGTGCATTTTAACGACAATTCAGGAGGAAATTCCAGCGGGAATATTATGAACACTCTGCATCTTCTTGGTCTAGGAATCGGGAAAAATCTTACCCGCGTTACAAGTGTAGAATTAGTTTATCTATTTACCGTAAACTCAGATAGCCGAATTAGCTGGTCTTATAATCAGATGGATACTTCCGGGGTCGGCTATTTGCATTCCCTAATAAAGTTAGGAATCAGGTTTGACTGGAGCGTCTTGGATTTATAATGCAGCATCTCTGCTAATGTTAAAAAAACCTAAAAAATAAATTCCATTTTAATTCAATTTTGTGATCTTGAAATATTTTTTTTCTTGTTTCAAAAATCATATCTTAATATCTTTCGTTTTAATAACAATGATTTCTTAATATTGCTTTTCCCCGAACACGTTTATAAATTCATGTTTAGCGCACTCACCGAAGCTGAAAAAGCTCTGGAGTTGGACGAAATTCCGATCGGAGCTGTTGTAGTGCATAAAAACCGGATCATCGGAAAAGCGTATAATCAAGTGGAACTTCTAAAAGACCCGACCGCTCACGCTGAGATGATCGCAATAACTTCGGCTTCCAATCATCTTAAAACAAAATTTTTAGACGACTGTGATATTTACATAACAATCGAACCTTGCGTTATGTGCGCCGGTGCCATTCTTCTTTCCAGATTTAGAAATGTTTATTTCGGAACATTCGAGCCGAAGTTCGGAGCCGCCGGATCCTTATATAATTTACTTGAAGATTCAAAATATAATCATACATTGAAAGTATTTTCCGGCGTATATGCCGAAGAGAGTAAAAATTTAATTCAGAGCTATTTTAGAAAAAAAAGAAATCTAAAAAATTTAAACTGAAGGTTAACATATGCAGCTAATCATTTTCGGAGCGCCGGGCGTTGGTAAAGGAACTCAGGCAAAAATTTTATCGGCTAAATTAAATATACCGCATATTTCAACCGGCGATATTTTGAGGGAAGCCATAAGAACCAAAACCGATTTAGGTTTGAAAGCTAAAGTTTTGATGGATAAAGGAGAATTAGTTCCCGACGAAGTGATAAGTGGTGTAGTAAAATCTGTGCTGCTTAGCGGAAGCGAAAATGGTTTTCTCTTAGACGGATTCCCAAGAACACTGCACCAGGCTAAGCTGCTGGATGATATACTTAAAGAAATTGGGAAAAATGAACCGTGTTTACTGGTTTTGTCCGTGGACGACGATGTTATTGTTGAGCGTTTATCCAATCGGCGAACCTGCGCTAATTGCGGGTCGATTGTAAGTATGGTAGAAATTACAGATGAAAATGTTTGCCCCGTTTGCCATGCGGAAAAAACTTTGATACGAAGAAAAGATGATGAAGAAAAAGTTATAAGAAACCGCTTGAAAATTTACAAAAAAACTACGCGCCACGTTTTAAATTACTACAAAAGAAATCCCAACGCGCAAATTACTTTTATTGAAGGTGATAAACCTGTTGATGAAGTGACAGAAGATATTTTGAATAAGTTGGGGAAAGAATAAATTTCAGCGAGACGCGTGACGGAATTGTAAAGCGCCGGAATCTAAGTTCCGGCGCAATTTTTACGATAAACAATCTATTTAATAGTCAACCTTTCAGCCGAAGGCATCGCTTCGCAATAATAAATTACGCTTCCACTAATTTCGATTTCGCCTTCGCACTATAATATTCTCTGTTCATCTTTGCGATGTTTTTTACGGAAATTAATTTCGGACATTCGGCTTCGCAGGCGTAAGTGTTACTGCAGTTCCCGAATCCCATTTCGTCCATTTTCGCCACCATCGCTTCCACTCGTTTAAACCTTTCCGGCTGACCTTGCGGAAGTTTTGCGAGATGAGAAACTTTAGCGCTAACAAACAACATTGCAGAAGCGTTTTTGCAAGCTGCAACGCAGGCTCCGCAAGCAATACAGCTCGCAGCGTCCATTGCTTCGGAAGAAGCTTCCTTCGAAATTAAAATTTCATTTGCGTCCGGCACGCCTCCTGTATTAGCCGATATAAATCCACCCGCGTACATAATTTGATTGAAAGCTTCCCGGTTAACAATAAGATCTTTCAAAACAGGGAATGATTTTGCGCGGAATGGTTCTACATAAATTGAATCGCCGTCTTTGAAGTTACGCATATGAAGCTGGCATGTCGCTATTCCGCGCAGCGGTCCGTGCGGTCTTCCGTTTATTACAAGTCCGCAGGTTCCGCAAATTCCTTCGCGGCAATCGCTTTCGAATGCAACCGGTTCCTCTCCTTTATGCTCCAGGCCGTTGTTCAATTCGTCCAACATTTCTAGAAACGAAACCTCGGGACTTACAGTAACTTTGTAATCTACAAATTTTCCTTTAGCGGAATTATTTTTCTGCCTCCAGATCTTAAGAGTTAAATTTATATCTTTGTTTTCCATTACTTGTAACTCCTTTGCGATAATTGAACATTTTCGAAAACCAGATCTTCCTTATGAAGATTCCATTTGCCGACATCCACAAATTCCCAAGCGGCAACGTAGGCATAGTTTTCATCGTCTCTTTTCGCTTCACCTTCTTCGGTCTGATGTTCAACACGGAAATGTCCGCCGGCCGATTCTTCCCTGTTCAATGCATCTCTCGCCATTAACTCACCGAGTTCCAGATAATCTGCCACTCTTCCGGCTCTTTCCAAATTCTGATTTATGTCTTTCGCTTCGCCAACTACTTTTACGTTCTTCCAGAAATCCTCTCGCAATTCTTTTATCTCATCAATTGCCTCTTTTAATCCTTCGGCTTTACGCGCCATTCCAACTTTATTCCACATTATTCTGCCGAGCTCTTTATGGATTTCGTCGACAGTTTTATTCCCGTTGTTGGAAAGTAGTTTTGTAACGAGGTCATTAACCTTCTCTTCTTTTTTCTTGAAGGCGGCATGGTCTACGCTCAATTTTTCCGGTTTCTGAGACGCAAGATAATTTCCGATCGTATAAGGAATAACAAAATATCCGTCGGCCAAACCTTGCATTAGAGCCGAGGCCCCCAATCTGTTAGCCCCGTGATCGGAGAAGTTTGCTTCACCCAATACAAAAAGTCCCGGAATTGTACTCATTAAATTATAATCTACCCATAATCCGCCCATTGTATAATGCGGCGCGGGATAAATTTTCATCGGAGTTTTATAAGGATTATCGCCTGTTATCGTTTCATAAATTTCAAATAAGTTTCCATACCTTTCTTCGATGACGTGTTGGCCTAGACGGTTTATGGCGTCTGCAAAGTCGAGGTAAACTGCTTCTCCACCGGCAACTCCCCTTCCTTCGTCGGAAACTTCTTTAGCATTTCGGGATGCGATATCGCGAGGTGTTAAATTTCCAAATGAAGGATATTTCCTCTCGAGATAATAATCTCTTTCTTCTTCTGGAATGTCTTCCGGTTTTCTCTTATCATTTTCCTTTTTGGAAACCCAGATCCTTCCGTCGTTCCTTAAACTTTCGCTCATCAAAGTTAGTTTGGATTGACCTTCTCCGTGAACAGGCAAAGCCGTAGGATGAATTTGAGTAAAGCATGGATTAGCGAATAATGCGCCTTCTTTATGCGCCCGCCAAACCGCTGTAGCGTTGCTGTTCATCGCGTTTGTGGATAAAAAGAATACATTGGAATATCCGCCGGTAGCCATAATTACAGCGTGCGCGGAATGTCTTTCAATCTCTCCCGTTACAAGATCCCGCACAATAATTCCTCTGGCATAACCCTCCTCAACTACCAGTTCAAGCATCTCTTTCCTGTTGAACATTTTTACTTTACCCAGACCTATCTGGCGGTTCAAAGCGCTTACAGCGCCTATCAATAATTGCTGTCCTGTTTGTCCTCGTGCATAAAAAGTTCTTGAAACCTGAGCACCGCCAAACGACCGGTTATCCAACATTCCGCCGTATTCGCGGGCAAATGGAACTCCCTGCGCGACGCATTGATCGATAATATTGTTGCTTACTTCGGCAAGCCTGTAAACATTGGCTTCTCGCGCCCTGTAATCTCCCCCTTTTACGGTATCATAAAATAATCTGTAAACAGAATCGCCGTCGTTCTGATAATTTTTTGCTGCGTTAATTCCACCCTGCGCCGCTATACTGTGCGCGCGTCTTGCGCTATCGTGAAAACTAAACGCTTTTACATTGTATCCCAGTTCAGCCAATGTAGCGGATGCAGAAGCTCCCGCAAGTCCTGTACCGATTACAATAATGTCATATTTTCTTTTATTTGCCGGGTTAACTAATTTTATATTGAATTTATGATTTGTCCATTTGTCGGCAATATTTCCTTTAGGAATTTTAGGATCTAATTTTACCATTAGTTGCCTCCGTAGAAAAATAAGAAATATACCGGGAATGAAATAAATCCGAGTCCCATAACAATAGCGTATATTGTGCCGAGACTTTTAATAAACGGAAAATATTTTTTGTGATTCCATCCGAATGTCTGGAAAGCGCTTTGAAACGCATGATTCAAATGAAAGAAAAGAAGTATCATCGCAGCGATGTAAAATCCGGAATAAATCGGACTGGAAAAAGCTTCAACGACAATTTCGTAAAGAGATTCTTCGTGCGCTCCGAAAACTCCCGTGAACCAAAAATCGCGCAAATGAATAACGAGGAAAATGAAAATGATACTTCCGGTAACAAACATAGTTCTGGAAAAGATGGAGCTGTTTTCGCTTTTTGCGTTAACAGCATATTTTTTAGATTTTGCTTTGCGATTTTCCAGCCAAACTGTTGTACCGTAAATAGCGTGCAGAATAAATAAAACAAACAAGATCATTTCAATTGCGATAATATAAGGTACTCCTCTTAGCGTGGCGGCGTAATTATTAAAAGCCGTTCCGTTGTCGCCCCAATAAAGAAATAGATTACCGAACAAATGAACAATCAAAAAAACAATCAGAAAAACTCCGGTTAAAGCCATTAAAAACTTTTTGCCGATTGAAGAACTGAGACTCTTAGTAAGCCACCCCATTAAAGTCCTCCTTTACAAGGTTAAGTATTGAGAAAAATCCAAACGTTTTTAGATATGAAATAATCATTATAATTTTTGATGAGCAATATTTTATGCAATTAAAATAAGGTAATTAGGTTTTAATATCAAAATAAATATTTTTCAATATTAATTAATGCCAGAGAAACCGACGCAGCTGAAGTTTTCGCGTTTATCAGCCAGCTCTCCGTTTAACTTTTAGCAAAAATAATTTTGTAATAATAAAAATCTTCTATACCTTAGAAGTAGTTCATTAAATAATTTTCGGTTGAAAATTAAAAGGGAAACCGGTGAGAATCCGGCGCTGCCCCGCAACTGTAATAGACTTACATAGTTAACAAATGCCACTGTTCGTAAAGAACGGGAAGGCGTTAACTCTTGTCTTAAGCCAGGAGACCTGCCGTAAATTAAAACAATAAAACCTTCGCGGGAAAGGTTGCATTTACATTTAAAAAGATTCATTTTTTTGAATCAATTTTTCTCCTTCCCACGAAGTTACATTCTTAATCTTTTTTTTATAAGGAGTAACTTCAATGTTAAATTTTTCCAAGTTTCTTTTTATCTTTTTTCTCAGCGCAAATTTATTTTTCGCTCAACAAGATATCCGTAAAAGTAAACTCCCGGAGATTGTGGTGACAGCCACCAAAACCGAAACACCTGCCAGCGAACTGGCAAGTTCGATTACGATTATCGATGCTGAAGAAATCGCTCGGTCCCACAAAAACAGTGTTGTGGATTTAATAAAGGACGAGACCGGCATCGCGATAGTTCAGCAAGGCGGTCCGGGCAAGCTATCTAACTTTTTCATCCGCGGCGCAAACTCCAATCATACTCTTGTATTAATCGACGGCGTGGAGATGAACGATCCGAGTTCGCCGAATAACGCCTACGATCTTTCGATGCTTCAGACAAATAACATCGAGAGGATTGAAATTGTACGCGGACCGCAAAGCACACTTTACGGAACCGACGCGATGGCCGGAGTAATTAACATAATTACAAGAACAGGAGCTGGTTCACCGGGAGTCTCACTATTAACCGAAGCCGGTTCGAACAAACATTTCCGCGGAAATCTAAGCGCTTCAGGTAAATATAAGGCAATGAATTATTCGGCAGGTTTTTCAAGAATTTATACCGACGGAATTTCGGTAATAAACGAAACAGCCTGAAAGCGATGAAAAGGACAGCTACTCCAGTAATTCTTTTTCTGCTAACGTAGGTTTTGAAGTCGGTTCGTCATCCGACATAAATTTTTCTTACCGGTTCATGAGTTCCGAAAATGATCTTGATCATTCGGACCGGTTGGGAGACGATCCCAATTATACATTGAAAAATCAAGAGCAGCTTTTTAAAGGAGAAATCAAATCACTTCTTTTAGAAGATTTCTGGAAGACAAAATTCAGTTCATCATACATAAGAAAAATAAGTAACGGTTTGGACGAAACGGATGAAAGAAATTTATTTACTTCTTCCCGCACTCACAATAGCGCCGCGCGTCTTAAATTCGAATGGCAGAATAATTTTTATTTGTCCGATAAAAATGTTTTAACATTCGGCATTGAAAGAGAAACGGAAAAAGCGAACACCGATTATTTTTCCGAGAGCGAGTTCGGTCCTTATTCGACTGTATTTCCTGAGTCGTCTGTCTGGAACAACGGAATCTATATTCAAGATCAATCTCAACTTTTGGGTAATCTTCATACCACGCTTGGCGTTCGGTATGATAATCATGAAAAGTTCGGATCAATTTTTACTTACCGTTTGGCTTCAGCATATTTTTTACAATCGACTAATACAAAGTTTAAAGCGACTTATGGAACGGGATTCAAAGCGCCGTCACTATTTTATCTATTCGACCCGGCGTTCGGAAATCCGGACCTTCAGCCGGAAAAAAGTATTGGTTGGGACGCGGGAATTCAACAGTTCTTTTTAAAAAAGAATTGAATTTTGAGCTGGTTTATTTCAGGAATTCATTTGAAGATATTTTCGGATTCGATGAAAATTTTAGAACAGTAAATATTGCTGAAGCGGAAACGTACGGACTGGAAGCAGGATTTGAGATCGGTGATCTTTATAACTTCCGGATTAAAGGCTCTTACACTTACACAGTTTCGAAAGATAAAAGCGCGGGAAGCGATGATTATGATTTAAAGCTTTTGCGCCGACCACAAAACAAAGCGCTTCTTAGCGTTGATTATGATTTGAATGATCAGTTTTTCATCGGCGCAGATGTGAGATTCATCGGAGCAAGAGACGATAAGAATTTTTCGATTTTTCCATTTGAGCGAATTGAACTTGCTCCTTATACTTTAACCGATTTAAATGCCGCTTTTACTTTAACTGATAACATAGATATCTTCGGCAAGGTGGATAATCTTTTTGATAAAGATTATCAGGAAGTTCTTTTTTACGGAACTTTGGGAAGAGCGTTTTACTTTGGTTTGAAAATAAATTACTAAAAGAATTTGGTAGAGACGCACCTGTCTATAATAGGCACGTCTCTTGTTTAAGAATTACTTGATTTAGTCAAAAATCGGCCAAGTGAATTGAAAGCCTAATTTAATTAAAGAACTCAAATAACTTCTGCTAACTAAGGAAAGATCTTGAGACGAAGACCAGCCTATTTGGTTACTGTTGTTTAATGGAGTTAGATAAATCAATTCTACACTAGTAATGCGGGAAAGTTTATGTCCGATTCCAAACCCTATTAAATGCAGAGTATTTAAGGTTTGTCCGCTAAAATTTCCGCCTGAATCTCCATTAAGGTGTAAATAGTATGGAATAATTAATTGTACTCCATTTCTGAATTGATACATGAATTCAGCGCCTAACTCAGGAGCCGACATATCCGGCAGTATTGTATAGCCGGCTTTAACATTTCCTGAAAGTTTATCGGAAAATTCATAACCTAGATTTAAAAAATATCCTACAGGTAAAGGCACTATTGAAAGTTCGCTATTTTGATTGCCTGAATTAAGATTTTTATAATCACGGCTTAAACCGTAGAAGTTTATATCAAAACCTATATTTAAACTTTGAGAATTTACGGTTGTATAAATAAAAATAAAAACTAAAAATTTACAAACATTAAATAGATTCATTTTAATTACCTCCTTATGGGTAAATTTCTTCAGGAAAGGGCTTAGGATCAACTTTCTTTTTTTCTAACTGATCAACTGCGGGGGGGGGGCAGTGACTGAAGTTTCATTTTCAGTTTCCTTACATCCTATTAATAAGAACAGAGAAAAAATAAAAATGTTAATAAATCTTGGATTTTTCATAAAGAACTCCTGTTATTATTTGTAGTGGAAATATATGGATTAGAATATGGTTTCTTTGGGAAGGAAACTGGAAGACACTTTTATGAGCAGAAAATAAAATTTTCATTAGTCTTAACTTAAATATAATAACACATCAAAATTTAAGATAAATTGACAGAGTTGTCAACTAAAATAATCTAATTGTGATATTCCTCATAAACTGAAATATACGGGAAAGTGGATAATCTTTTTGATAAAGATTATCAGGAAGTTCTATTCTATGGAACTCTCGGCAGGGCGTTTTATATCGGATTGAATATTAAATATTAAAATGATTGGCGCATTTTTTTAATTGCAGCCTATTGGAGAAAATGGCTTCTTCTAAAAAAAAATTGGAACGCGAATCTAACGGATGTTACGGATTTAAACTAAAAAATAAAACTCGTGTTTTATTATAAATATAATGTTGGATTTATAAATCCCGCATTCCACTTTTGAAGTTTGACCTTTCATGTAATAAACTGCTTATAATCCTCGTACCGGTCGAATATTTCTTCCACATATTTTACTGTTTCCGTTCCACGGCTGTAACCGTTTCTCACTACTTCATCAGTGTAAAATTTCTTTTTGCTTTTCTGCAGCAAATAAAATTCAACGTTATCGAACCAGACGTTTGGATCGGCTCCGTATTTTTCTGCGAGCTTTCTGGCATCCACAATATGCCCCAGTCCGATGTTGTACGACGCTAGAACAAACTTTATCCGCTCGAGAGAATCGGGAATAGAATCTACCCAAAAATCGTCGAGCCATTTAAGATATTTCATTCCGGCTTCAAGATTTTCTTTCGGATTAGTCGGATTCTCAAGGCCAAATTCCTGCGCCGTTGCCGGCATAAGCTGCATTAATCCTACAGCCCCCGCCCACGATTCTGCGCGCGGGTTGAATTGTGATTCCTGATAAATAAGAGAAGCTACAATCCTCCAATCCCAATTTAACTCCGCCGCGAGTTCCTTTATAATCCCGTCATATTTTGAAAGTTTTCCGCCGGTATGCGAAAAATAATCGCTCTGAATTCTGGTTCGGTAAGAATTTCTACTTTTATAATATTTATTATAGAGGACGTAATAACGAGGTTCATCTCTAATCTGATCTATCCAGGAATTTATTAATGCAAGAAGTTGAGGCGAATTTTTTCTAACCGCCCATGCTACTTTTTGTTCAAGTGAAACGTCGGTGCCTGTATCTATGTTATCAAAATATGCCTGGTTAAGATTAGCAATATTTTTATCCGAAATTGTGTACTCGATCTCCCCTTCCGAAACCATCCGGATAAGATCTTCCGTCGAGTAATCCGAACCGGCTTCAACTATATTTATTCCGCCGCCGATTTCATCGTTCAGATTTTTAATTCTATCTATATAAGCAGAGTTATTCCTGACGTAAATAGTTTTACCTTCGAGATCGAGCGGTGACCTGACTAACTGCTCTTCAATTTCATGTATCCGCATATGCCGCCAGTTTTCGGGCCTGCGCTGAACAAGAACTTGCTTAGTTGTATTATGCCGTTTAGTGAAAGCTATGTTTTCTTTTCTCTTATTCGTTACGGTAAGATTGAAAGCAATCAGATCGCCTTCTCCTTCATTCAGCATTTTAACCATCTTCTTAATATCTTTTACAACTTTTATTTCAAGATCAACATTCAGATGATCGGCTAACTGTTTTACCAGTTCATATTCAAAACCCATAGGCTGACCGCGGTAAATAAAATAACTGTACGCGTTGTATCCGGTAAGCGCAATAAGCTTTCCTCTTTCTTTTATCTCTTTAAAATCAATACTGATTTTTTTTTCTATTTTCTTCTGACTCAACTCATCGCAGCTAAGAGTAAAAAGAAAAAGGAGAACCGATATGTAGATCAAAAATTTCTTCATATAATAAAATAATAAATTACCGCTTATTAATTCGAATAAAAAAATTCACGCGGCAAAGTCCATGATATTTTATCAAAACCATTTAATTTTTTTTCGATTAAAAAGTCTAAAGGATTTAAGCGGGGAACCTATTTGAAAATTATTTAATTATGTTCTTCCGGATCCTCATCTTGTTTTTGAATTGCCTTTTCCATTCCGTCGTTTTCTTCAAGATTTGAGATAAGACTGATTACCGTTTGACCCGGTTCCGGTTTAGGTTTGGAACCTTTTGTATAAATGATTAGAGTTTTATCTTCATTAATAAGAAATAACGGTAAAACATTTTCTTCGCCGTATTTTTTAAGAAAAGTTTCATAAGAAAATTTTTCAGTAATCGGTGTCGATTTAACATCGCCGTCTTTGTTGAACCGTTCGACCAATTCATAGTATCCTAAATTTTCGCCGAACAAAATTCCACCGTGCAGTTCCCGCGAAAGTTTGTCCCGTTCTTTGGTCTCTGATCCCTGAATTTCTAACTGGTAAACATCAGAACTTTCAAAGACCTGCGTAAAATGGACTGTGGCGAGCGAATTAACTTCCCTGTTGGGAGTTAATGCCAGAAGCCTTCCGAGTCCGTCGAGTTCAAGTTTATCCAATATTCCTTCGGACAAAATATTACCGTAATAGGAATTTATTCCCTCCATCCTTGCCGCGGAAATATTATAATAGTTGTTATCTACAAGAAGAACTTTGAAGCCCGCCGCCTTTAGAACGCGGGCGATGGCACGGGCCAATGGATACGCGCCTACAATAAGTAATCCCTGCGGATTCGGATTTCCGAGTTTGAGCCACTTGGATAACGGAATTGCGCTCAAGCCGTAAATTGCAATTGTTATTATAATTACAAGAAAAGTAATAGGGACGAGAAACTCAGCTTCCTGATAACCTTCACGAACTAATTCAATAGCGAAGATAGCTGATACCGCAGCGGCTACAATTCCGCGAGGAGCCATCCAGCTTAGAAAAATTTTCTCCCCAAGTTTTAATTCCGAATTTATTGTAGCTAGAAAAACAGTTAACGGTCGAATAACTAAAACCAAAACAGCTACAAAGATAAAACTCTCTACAGTTAAAAGATTCAGATCTTCTATCTGAAGTCTAGCGGCGAGAACAATAAATAACACCGAAATAAGTAGAAGCCTTAAATTCTCCTTAAATTCTATTATACTCTTAATTACTACCGATTTCTGATTGGCGAGATAAACGCCCGTAATTGTTACGGCAAACAAACCGCTTTCCGCCTGTATAAGATCCGATGCTGTGTAAACTAAGACAACCACAGTAAGAACGACCGGGATATCGAGAAAATCTGGAACCTGGTTATACTTGAGAAGGAGAGTTAAGATGTAGCCGGCTAGCAATCCTACTCCGCCGCTTAGAAAAAGCGTTTTAAGAAGTCCGGTTATTGCCTGAACGGAAGCGTCCTGAAAACCTGTAGAAACAATTACTTCGAATACCAGAATAGCAAGCATAGCCCCGATCGGATCGTTGATTATTCCTTCCCACTTTAAAGCTGAATTTATTCTGCTGTTCGGCCTTATCGTCCTTAAAATTGGGATGATAACCGTCGGACCAGTAACAACAAGTATTGCTCCCAGCAAAATGGAAAGCGGCAGTGAGAATCCTATAATGTAATATGAACCGAGCGAACTTAAAATCCAGGTAATGGGGACACCTATAAATATTAAGTTTCGGACTGCGCCGCCGACTTCTTTCAGCTCTTTAAATTTTAAACTGAGTCCGCCTTCGAATAGAATCACTGCAACGGAAATAGAAACCATCGGGAAGAGAAGATCTCCAAAGAATTGATCAGGATTGAGAAAACCTGTAACCGGACCGGCGATGAAACCGAATATTAAAAGAAGCAAAATAGCCGGAAGACTGAAACGCCAGCTTATCCATTGTGCAAGAATACCCGAAAAAATTATAGTTGTAAGCCCGATTATAAAATGTTCGCTCAATTAATAATTCCCTTATTGTTGATTGTGATAAAAGAAGAATATAAAAAGATATTCTAAATTTTGCTTATTGCAAATTTTTATTTTTGGGTTTACGAATTTTTGAATACCATATAAGAACAAGCACTCAGTTGGTTATTTTATATTTTCTATTTCAACTCCTAACGAAGTTGTTTTTTACAAACAAATTTTTCTGTATAAAGTTCATGGTTTTTTGAATGGAAATATTAATAAATTGTTTGAACTTAAGAGCGAGCTAATTAAGATTGGCGAAACTCTACGATACATAAAAAAGATTAAAAGATATTTTTATTATTTGGGGCAATTTTACTTGCATAATCTTGGTTTATTTTTAATCTTACCAACTAGATTTTTTGATTTTAGAATTTATTTTTTTACGTAATTTTCTCGAAAATCGAAAGGGAGTATATTTTTGTCTACAGGTGCAGAAGACCCAACCATCCTTTGGCCGTTTTTCGTTTATGGCGCGGCTGTATTAGTTTTAGTCGGAATTATGGTCGGATTATCCTACCTTCTCGGTCAACGCCACAACGAACGACAAACCGGCGAGCCTTATGAATCGGGCGTTTTATTAACCGGCAGCGCGAGAATGCGCTTTTCAATTCACTTTTACATCGTTGCAATGTTTTTCGTCATCTTCGATCTCGAAGCGATCTTTATTCTTTCGTGGGCAATCGCCTTCGATGAACTCGGCTGGTTCGGCTACATCAACGCGCTCGTTTTTATATTTGTACTCGTAGCCGTTTTAATTTATGAATGGAGAATCGGTGCTTTAGACTTTGCCGCGAGCGGTAAAAATATTCTTAAAGTTTATAAAGAAAAAAACAAGAAAGATATTTCATGAAATGGTCATTAAACAGAGCCGATCAGGAACCTCAAATTAAACATTCGCCTTCAATGGAAGACGCAATCAAACAAAATGTAATTCTAAGCAGTTTGACGGATCTTCTAGCCTGGGGAAGAAAAAATTCTATGTGGCCTTTTAACTTCGGGCTTTCCTGCTGTTACGTGGAAATGGCAACGAGTTTAACAAGCCGTTACGATATCGCGCGATTCGGCGCGGAAGTTATCCGCGGAACTCCCCGCGAAGCCGACGTTATGATAATAGCCGGAACTGTTTTTATGAAGATGGCTCCGATAATAAAAAGATTATACGAACAGATGATGGAACCGCGCTGGATTATTTCGATGGGTTCCTGCGCTAACTCCGGCGGAATGTATGATATTTACAGTGTTGTGCAGGGAGTTGATAAATTTATGCCGGTCGATCTTTACGTGCCCGGATGCCCTCCGAGACCCGAAGCATTTATGGAAGGTTTGCTTTTACTGCGGGATTCCGTCGGGAAAGAAAGACGCCCGCTTAGCTGGGTTGCCGGAGACCAGGGAGTTTACAAGCCGGAGAAAATTTCTTTAAGAGATCAGAAAAAAGAAGAAAGAAGTAAAATGACGCAGATTAAAAGCGTCGATAAAATTTAATCTTTATAAAAATTGACTTATATGAATAACTCCAATATTGTTGATCAGATTAAATCGAGATTTTCGAATTCGAATTTCGTTACTCAGGAAACTAAAGATAATATTCCTACGCTTTGGATTGATAAAGAAAATATTTTGGATGTTTTGAATTTTGCGAAGAACGAAGTTCCGTCTTCATACAAAATGCTTTACGATCTTACGGCTATTGACGAACAGTCGAGAAGCAAGCGGAACGGACAGCCCGATAGTGATTTCACAGTTGTCTATCATCTGCTCTCTTACGAAAGAAATTCCGATCTGCGTCTGAAAGTCGGTTTAAAAAACGGCGATCTTTCGGTTCCCTCTTCAACAAGAATTTATTCCAACGCAAATTGGTATGAAAGAGAAGCCTACGATATGTTCGGTGTTAAGTTCGACGGACATCCGAATTTAAGAAGAATTTTAATGCCGCCCACCTGGAAAGGACATCCGCTTAGGAAAGAACATCCGGCGAGAGCTACTGAAATGGGCGAATACGAACTTACCGAAGTGAAAGAAACCGAAGAATTAAAAGCGCTCCAGTTTCATCCTGAACAATGGGGAATGAAAAGGGAAAGCGCAAATTCCGATTTCATGTTTTTGAATCTCGGTCCGCAGCATCCGGGAACTCACGGTCCTTTCAGAATTATCTTACAGCTTGACGGCGAAGATATTGTAGACGCCGTTCCGGATATCGGTTATCATCACCGCGGCGCGGAAAAAATGGCTGAACGCCAAAGCTGGCATACATATTTACCTTATACCGACCGTGTGGATTATCTCGGCGGCGTGATGAATAATCTCGCTTACGCGCTTACCGTAGAAAAATTAGCCGGAATTACCGTTCCGCAAAGAGCTCAGGTAATACGCGTAATGATGTCGGAATTTTTCCGCATCTCGAGTCATTTAGTTTGGTATGGAACATTTGCACAGGACGTTGGTCAGCTTTCTCCTGTATTTTATATGTTTAACGACCGCGAAAGAATTTTGGATATCGTTGCCGCCGTAACCGGCGACAGGATGCATCCTAACTGGTTCAGGATTGGCGGAGTTGCGCAGGATCTTCCGGAAGGATGGTATTCGATGGTGAAAGATTTTGTAAAATATTTCCCTTCGAAGCTGGATGAATACGATAATCTTGTGATGAAGAATCAAATATTTAAATCCAGAACCAAAGGGATAGGAACATATACAACTGCAGAAGCCGTTGAGTGGGGAGCGACCGGCGCCGGACTTAGAGCAACAGGATTTGAATGGGACTTCCGGAAAAAACGCCCTTATTCTTCTTATGATCAATTTGAGTTTGAAATACCGACCGGTTCTAACGGCGATTGCTACGACAGAGCCGCAGTTAGAATTGAAGAGATGAGACAGAGTTTAAGAATTATTGAACAGTGCGTCAATAATATGCCGGAAGGTCCTTATAAATCTGATCATAAATTAACAACTCCCCCAATAAAAAAATATACGATGAAAGATATCGAAACCCTTATTACACATTTTCTCAACGTAAGCTGGGGGCCGGTAATTCCCGCGGGAGAAGCTCATCATTCTATTGAAGCTACAAAAGGAAATAACGGATATTATTTAATTAGCGACGGAAGCACTTCGGCATACAGAAACAGAATCAGAACTCCTTCATTTGCGCATCTTCAAATGATACCTTATATAAGCCGCGGACACACGGTGGCGGATTTGCTCTCGATAGTAGGAGCTATCGATTTTGTTTTAGCCGATGTTGACAGATAATTTACGGAACCGGAAACAAATAGAAAAAATTATATTATGCTTTCAGATGAAATAAAAAAAGAAATAGACGAGGAACTTAGTCACGTTCCCTATAAAAAAGCGGCTTGCATCGAAGCGCTTAAAGCCGTTCAGAAACATCACAGGTATGTTTCCGACGAGCACGTGAATGACATTGCGGAATATTTGGAAATGAGCGCCGAAGAAGTTGACAGCGTCGCGACTTTCTATAATCTGGTTTTCAGAAAACCCGTGGGACGGCACGTAATCCTTTTATGCGACAGCGTAAGCTGCTACATAATGGGTTACAAAACTATTCTGGATGTTCTGACGGAAAAACTAGGAATCGGACTCGGCGATACGACCGAAGACGACCGGTTCACGCTATTGACTATTCCCTGTCTGGGCACTTGCGATCGGGCACCTGCAATGATGATCGACAACGATCTGCATAGAGATTTAACTACGGAAAAAATTGCTAATATTCTTGACCAGTATAAATAATGAATAATCCCCTAACGAAAAATATTCGCAAAAACGAGCAGCCGTATAACTTAAAAGAATACGAGCAGCACGGCGGTTATCAGTCGATCAAAAAAGTGATCGGGAAAATGAAATTTCAGGATGTAACTGAGATTGTCACAAAATCAAACTTAAAAGGAAGAGGCGGCGCGGGGTTTTCCACAGGAATGAAATGGAGTTTTGTTCCGATGGGAGATAACGTTCCCAAACCGAAATACCTTGTAGCCAACGCCGATGAAATGGAGCCGGGAACATTCAAAGACCGCGTTCTGTTGGAAGGCGATCCTCATCTGTTAATCGAAGGAATGATCGTAAGCGCTTACGCTATCGAAGCAAACATCGGTTATATCTTTTTAAGATGGGCTTATAAAGAAGCCGCCGAAATTATTACGCAAGCTCTCGCCGAAGCGTATGAAGCCGGATATCTCGGTAAAAACATCCTCGGTTCGGGATACGATTTCGACCTTTATCTTCATACAAGCGTTGGGCGTTATATGTGCGGCGAAGAAACCGGACTGCTGAACGCGCTTGAAGGAAAACGCGCTAATCCGCGCGCTAAACCTCCCTTCCCGCAGACAAGTGGATTGTTCGGTAAACCAACTATCGTTAATAATGTTGAGACTTTCTGCAACATTCCAGATATAATTAACAACGGTCCTGAATGGTTTAAAGGCTTGAGCAAAACCGACGAAGGCGGAACAAAATTATACGGAGTAAGCGGAAGAGTTAAAACACCTGACATTTGGGAGTTACCGCTCGGAACTTCGATGAGAGAAATTTTAGAAGAACATGCCGGCGGAATGCAGGACGGATATAAATTCCGCGGAGCTTTACCCGGCGGAGCTTCTACTGATTTTCTTGTTGAAGAACATCTCGACATTCCGATGGATTTTACTTCAGTAACAAAAGCCGGAAGCAGACTTGGAACAGGAACTATGATTGTTCTCGACGACAAAACTTGTCCGGTGGGAATGGTGCATAATTTGGAACACTTTTTTGCACAGGAATCGTGCGGATGGTGCACACCTTGCCGCGAAGGATTACCCTGGGTTGAAAGAATATTAAAATCGATTGAAGACGGCAAAGGTAAAATGGAAGATCTGGATCTTCTTGATATGCACTCGAGGTTACTCGGTCCCGGAAATACATTCTGCGCGTTAGCTCCAGGCGCTGTTGAGCCGCTGCAGAGCGCATTAAAATATTTCCGAGAAGATTTCGAAGCTCATATTACAGAAAAAAGCTGTCCTTGGAGGAAGTAGATGGTAAAGATTTTTATAGATGGCAGGCAATACGAAGTTGAAGAAGGCAATAATCTTTTAGACGCGGCTTTATCGCTTAAACTTGATATTCCTTACTTCTGCTGGCATCCGGCGATGGGATCGGTTGGAGCCTGCAGGCAGTGTGCAGTAAAACAATTCAGAGACGAAAACGATACCAAAGGACGCATTGTAATGTCCTGTATGGTTCCTGTTTCCGACGGTCTCAGAGTTTCCATCGAAGATGAGGAAGTAAAATCATTCCGCTCTAATGTTATCGAGTGGCTGATGACAAATCACCCGCACGATTGTCCTATTTGTGACGAAGGCGGCGAATGCCATCTTCAGGATATGACGGTTATGACTGGACATACTTACAGAAGATACGATTTCAAAAAGAGAACGCACATTAATCAGTATCTCGGGCCGTTCATCAACCACGAAATGAACCGCTGCATACAATGTTACAGATGCGTTAGATATTACAGGGATTACGCCGGCGGAGACGATCTGAATGTTTTTGCTTCGCGGAACAATGTTTATTTTGGAAGAGACGAAGACGGGGTTTTGGAAAGCGAGTTCAGCGGAAACTTAGCCGAAGTGTGCCCTACCGGAGTTTTTACGGATAAAACTTCCAAACAGCATTATACCAGAAAATGGGATTTAACCACGGCGCCTTCAGTTTGCTTTAATTGCGGATTGGGATGTAATATAATTGCTGGCGAGAGATACGGAACTTTGCGGAGAGTAATAAGCAGATATAACAGCAAAGTTAACGGATATTTTATCTGCGACCGCGGACGCTTCGGATATGAGTATGTGAACGGCGATGATAGATTTAAATACGTTACCGTTACAGAAGACGGAAAACCTTTTGAAGCGGTTAAGGAGGAAGCGGTAAATAATATAAGCGGAATGGTGAGCAACGGTAAGACAATAGGCATAGGCTCTCCGCGCGCTTCGTTAGAATCGAATTACGCTTTACGAAAATTGGTCGGCAAAGATAATTTCTTTGTAGGAATAAATAAAAATGAGTTCAAGCTGATTAAATCGGCTTATAAAATTTTGAAAGATGGGGCGGTAAGAACTCCATCGCTTAAAGAAACTGAAGAATCTGACGCTGTTTTAATTCTGGGCGAGGACCTCACCAATACAGCGCCTATGCTCGCTTTAGCGGTTAACCAAGCATCCAAAAATATTTCCAAAGAAATCGCAGAACAATTGCGGATTCCCGATTGGCAGGACGCGGCAGTAAGAGAAGCGGTTCAGGATGAAAAATCGCCGGTCTTTATCGCGACTCCTGCTGAAACAAAATTAGACAGGCTCGCCGAAAAAACTTACAGAGCTGTGCCGAACGAAATTGCCCGCTTCGGATTCGCCGTCGCAAACGCGATAAGCGGAGAATCGCCGGAAGTTTCGGGTTTATCGGATGAATTAAAAGAGTTAGTAAAACTAACTTCCGATAAATTAAAAGCGGCAAAAAAACCTCTCGTCATTTCGGGAACAAGCTGCAAAAACGAATCAATTCTTCAGGCGGCTTATAATGTTGCGTTAGCGCTTAAAAAAGTTAATGATAAAACGGGCATTTCACTCACTGTGCCGGAAGCAGACAGTTTTGGTCTTGCAATTTTAGAAACAGAAAGTTTTGAGGATGCCGTAAACGTAAAAGCAAACGATCTGATCATACTCGAAAATGATCTATATAGAAGAGCGGATAAAAACACAGTTGATAAATTTCTAAAACGATTCGAAAATGTAGTTGTTCTGGATTACTTCAAAACGGAAACGACAGAAAAAGCGAATGTTGTGATTCCCACGGGAACATTCGCAGAATCGGACGGGACCTTAGTTAATAACGAAGGAAGAGCTCAAAGATTTTACCAGGTTTATTCTCCCGAAGCCGATATACAGGAAGCCTGGAGATGGCTCAACGAATTTAATCAGAAAAGTAAAAAAACAAGGATCAATCTTTTTGAAGTAATAGACGAAATCAAAAAAGAATTTCCTCTTCTTAAAGATATCGATCAGATAACTCCGCCTCCGGGATTCAGAATAGCGGGGCAAAAAATTCCGCGCGAAACTCACCGCTACAGCGGAAGAACCGCGATACACGCAAACGAAAATGTAAGCGAACATAAACCGTTAGAAGATCCCGATTCACCGTTAACATTTACGATGGAAGGTTATCACGGAAAACCGCCGGCTTCAATAATACCATATTTCTGGTCGCCCGGATGGAATTCCGAACAATCAATTAATAAATATCAAATTGAAGTTGGCGGACCTTTGCACGGCGGAGATCCGGGTATTAGATTATTTGAAGCGGAAAGTTCTTCCAAGTTAAGATTTTTCGAACAGATTCCTCCAAGATCATCTAAACAAGAAAATGAATTTGACTTTGTTCCGGTTTACACTTTCTATGGATCGGAAGAATTTAGCTCAAAATCTTCCACGGCAAAAGAAATGATACCGGAACCTTATGTTTTGCTTAACGCGGAAGACGTAAATAAATTGAAAGCTGCAAAAAACGATAAAGTAAAAATTTCAGTTGAAGGGAAAGAATTAAGTCTTCCAATAAAAATAAGTTTTGAGATCCCCGAAGGAGTCGCCGGTCTTCCTGTAGGACTAACCGCTATTCCTTATTTGAATTACACTTCGTCGGGAAAAATTTCAGGAGCGGCAAATGGATGAAACGATAAGATTATTGTTAATAGTTTTCGGCGTTTTGTTAACGATGGTGAGCATCGCCGCGTTAAACATCTGGATTGAGAGACGCGGGCTTGCGATTTGGCAGGATAGGTATGGTCCAAACCGTATAGGTCCTTTAGGATTGTTTCAGGTTGTTGCGGATATGGTAAAAATATTTTTTAAAGAAGACTGGGTTCCCCCCTTCTCAGATAAAGTTATTTTTATCGGCGCGCCAACGATAATTATGGTTACCATTCTTATGAGTTTCGTAATTATTCCCTTCGCTCCGGGTATAGTTGTAGCCGATCTGAACATCGGGATTTTATTTTTCTTCGCAATGTCTTCGCTCGGCGCTTACAGTGTTGTGCTCGGCGGCTGGGCTTCCAACAATAAATATTCTCTGCTCGGCGCTATGCGCGGCTCTGCACAGATGATAACTTACGAAGTATTCATGGGCTTGTCGCTCATCGGCGTTATTATGATGACCGGTTCGTTTAAGCTTAGCGATATTGTTCTCGCCCAGCAGGACGTCTGGTTCGTAATTCCGCAATTTTTAGGATTTATAATTTTTATGATCGCCGGCATCGCAGAAACTCACAGATTGCCTTTTGATATTCCCGAAGCCGAGAGTGAACTTATCGCCGGATTCCACTCTGAATACAGCGGAATGAAATTCGGAATGTTTTTCGTTGGAGAATACCTTGGCGTTACTCTTGTTTCGATGTTAATGGTAACATTGTTTTTCGGCGGCTGGCTCGGTCCCGATTTTCTTCCGGGAATAGTCTGGTTTACGCTTAAGACATTTGCTTTTATTTTATTCTTCGTCTTGTTAAGAGCATCGCTGCCAAGACCGAGATACGACCAGCTGATGAGTTACGGCTGGAAAATTTTACTCCCGTTATCTCTGCTTAATCTGCTTGTAACGGGCGCAATATTGCTTGCGGTTAAATAGAAAAGTTTTTAAGGAAGGGATTTTTAAATGCTTAGTAATTTACGGTCTATTTGGGTTGCATTTTCGCATATGTTCAGAAAAAGGGTTACTGTTCAATATCCTGAAGAGAAACCTAATTTACCCGCAAGGTGGCGCGGCAGAATTGTGCTTTCACGCGACGCAGAAGGAAACGAAAGATGCGTAGCCTGCTATCTTTGCGCTGTAGCTTGTCCGGTGGATTGTATTTCTTTACAAGCCTCTGAAAATGACAAGAAAAGAAGATACCCGGAATTCTTCAGAATAAATTTTTCCAGATGTATTTTCTGCGGATACTGCGAAGACGCCTGCCCAACTTACGCGATCCAGCTAATACCGGATTTCGAAATGGCGGAATACAACAGGCAGAATATGGTTTACGAAAAGGAACATCTTTTGATTTCGGGGGAAGGAAAATATCACGGATATAATTTTTATGATCAGGCAGGACTTGCGATTGCCGGAAAAGAAAAAGGCGAAGGGAAAAACGAAAATCCTCCGGTCGATATAAAAAAACTGTTGCCGTAAAGTTTAATTGTTGAAAGGAATAAATTTCAATTTAAGGTTTTAATATGACATTATTGTTTTACATTGCCGCTGTGGTTGCTATTCTTTCCACACTGATGGTTATTACCAGACTGAACGCTGTTCACGCTCTGCTCTATCTTATTGTCTCGCTATTCTCGGTGTCTGTTATGTTTTTCGTACTCGGCGCGCCGTTTGTAGCCGTTCTCGAAATAATTGTTTATGCCGGGGCAATAATGGTTCTATTTATTTTTGTTGTTATGATGCTGAATCTGGGCGGCGATTCTGTTGAGACGGAGAGTAAGCTACTATCCAAAAAAATATGGATCGGACCGGCGATTCTTACTTCAATTCTTTTAATTGAATTTATTTTTATCGTCACTTCCATAAGCGTTCCCGATGCCGGATCGGCAAGTATCTCTCCAAAGCAAGTGGGAATCTCTTTATTCGGAACTTACGTTCTCGGCGTTCAGTTAGCCGGTATGCTTCTGATGGCGGGCATTATCGGCGCATATCATATTGGCCGTTCCAAAAAGACGGTGCACCACAGATTTTTAGAAGAAGGAGAGAACTGATGACGATAATCTCAACCGAAGTTGCATTGCTGATTGCCGGAGTTTTATTTTTCATCGGTTTGGTCGGGCTGCTTGTCAGGCGGAATATAATTTTTATGCTGATGTCTGTAGAGATAATGTTAAACGCAGCCGGTCTGGCTTTTGTAATTGCCGGTTCCAAATGGGTTCAGGCGGATGGGCAGGTAATGTTCATTTTTATTTTGGCAATGGCTGCCGCTGAAGTTTCAGTTGGACTCGCGCTTATTATTCAAATCTATTCAAAATTTAAATCATTAGACTCTGATGCTGTCAGCCAAATGAGGGGATAAAATGTTAGATATTTTATGGATAATTCCTGCTTTACCTTTTCTTGGATTTTTAATCTTAGCGCTTTTTGGCGCAAGGCTTAGCAAAACTCTCGCTTCTGTAGTCGGAGTGGGCTCTGTCGGTATATCCGCTTTAATTACAATTATCATCGCCATCGGTTTTATGACTTCTCCGCCGGAAGGTTATGCTTATCAGTTAACCCTATGGACTTGGTTTGATGTTGGCGGATTTAATCCCGGAATAGCTTTTCATTTAGATTCGATGACAATCGTTTTTATTTTTGTGATCACTTTCGTAGGAACGCTTATTCATCTTTACTCTGTTGAATATATGGAACACGAAGAAGGATTCGCTAGATTTTTTGCATATATGAATCTTTTCGTCGGCGCGATGCTTACCCTCGTAATGGCGGATAATCTTTTATTAATGTATTTAGGATGGGAAGGCGTCGGTCTTTGCAGTTTCCTTTTGATAGGATTTTGGTATAAAGACCCCGAAAACGGCAAAGCAGCGCGGAAAGCGTTTATTGTTACGAGAGTCGGCGATACGGCAATGGCAATCGGGTTGTTCATTTTATTTTTAACATTCGGAACTCTGAACATTCAGGAAATTTTAAGGCTTGCTCCTTTCGAATGGACAGTAAATTCAACTATGGCAATCACGGTTGCTTTATTATTGTTGGGCGGAGCGGTCGGTAAATCGGCTCAGCTTCCATTACAAACCTGGCTTCCGGATGCAATGGCAGGTCCCTCCCCTGTAAGCGCTCTTATTCACGCGGCAACAATGGTTACCGCCGGCGTTTATTTAATAGCTCGCACTCATGTAATTTTTGAACTCGCTCCGACCGCACAGATGGTTGTAGCGATTGTAGGCGCGGCAACTCTGCTTCTCGCAGGATTCAGCGCTCTAACACAATTCGATATAAAAAGAGTTTTAGCTTATTCAACAATTAGTCAGATCGGATATATGTTCCTCGCGCTTGGCGTCGGCGCCTGGTCTGCAGCAATTTTTCATTTTATGATTCACGCTTTCTTTAAAGCGCTATTGTTCCTCGGCGCTGGAGCTTTAATTAACGCTCTTAATCACGAGCAGAATATGTTTAAGATGGGCGGTGTGAAAGATAAACTCCCGGTTATATTCTGGACGTTTGTCGCGGGTTCAGCAGCGTTGGCTTCCCTTCCTTTAATTACTGCGGGTTTTTACAGTAAAGATATGATCTTGTGGTATACATGGGCGGGAGAAAACGGAAGCGTTTGGCTTTGGCTCGCCGGATGGATCGGCGCATTTATGACCGCGCTCTACACCGGAAGAATGGTTTTTATATCTTTCTACGGAGAACAGAAAACCGAAATTACGCATCCTCCGAGAATGCTGATGAAAATCCCTTTAATTATCTTAGCCGTTTTATCAATCTTCGGCGGATTTATTGAGCTGCCTCACACGCTCGGTCATTTACCTTTGTTTTCCGAATTTACAGAATCTACGCTTCCGGCAACAGAAGTTTCGCACGCCGGAGTAAGCACGGAATTGATTCTTCAAATAGTAGCCGGACTTACGGCTTTAATTGGAATTTATCTCGCTTACGTTTTATACCTCAAAAAACCGGAATCGACAAAAAAATTCAGAGAAAGCGGTCTCGCAAAATTCTGGCTTTCCGGATGGGGATTCGATAAACTTTATGATACGGTCATCGTCCGTCCTGTTGTTTGGATGGCTGAAGTTAACAAACGTGATTTTATAGACCAGATTTATACATTTATTGCCTGGCTTAACGGCTCGGCTCATTACGCTTTAACCTATTCACAAACGGGTAAACTTCGCTGGTATGCAATGGGAATTGTAGTCGGCGCAGTTCTTACTTTAACTATTGCGGTGTTATCATGATTTTAATTTGGCTGATCTTAATTCTTTTAACCGGCGGTATTCTTGCCTGGATTAGCGGTAAATTCAGTTCTGTTCTTCCAAGGATAATTTCTTTAGCCGCAGCGGGAATTGATTTTATAATAATTTTGTATTTATGGATAAATGCGGGATCAATCGATTTAACAGGAGGAACCTGGCTCATCGATTTCAGCGCTCCATGGATACCTTCTTTCGGAATTAGTCTCCACTTTGCACTTGATGGACTGTCCCTATTAATGATCCTATTAACGGCTTTTCTCGGGATTCTGGCAATACTTGCTTCCTGGAACGTAGACAATAAAGTAGGCTTTTTCCATTTTAATATTTTGTGGATCTTATCCGGAATTATGGGCGTCTTTACCGCGATGGATCTATTTTTATTCTATTTTTTCTGGGAAGTAATGCTCGTTCCAATGTATTTCCTTATTGGAATTTGGGGATCTAAAAACAGGGTTTACGCAGCTTTCAAGTTTTTCTTATTTACACAGGCGAGCGGATTGTTAATGCTGCTCGCAATTCTCGGATTATATTTTATTCACGGAAATAATACAGGCGTTTATACTTTTGATTATATGCAGCTGCTTGGAACCGAAATGGCGCCCGACATAGCTAAATGGCTGATGTTCGGTTTTCTCATCGCATTTGTAGTAAAACTCCCGATGGTTCCGTTTCATAGCTGGCTTCCGGATGCTCATACAGAAGCGCCGACCGCGGGAAGCGTTATCCTGGCAGGACTTTTATTGAAAACAGGAGCTTACGGAATTTTAAGATTTGTTATACCACTCTTCCCTAACGCGTCAGTCGAGATCGCTCCTTACGCGATGATCCTAGGAGTGATTGGAATTTTATACGGCGCAATGCTAGCGTTTGGTCAGACGGACTTAAAAAGATTGGTCGCTTACTCCAGCGTAAGTCACATGGGTTTTGTTCTTCTCGGAGTTTTCGCGTTCAACGAAATTGCTTTGCAAGGCGTAGTAATGCAAATGATAACGCATGGAATAAGCACCGGCGCACTCTTTATTTTAGTAGGCGCGCTTTACGAAAGAATCCATACAAGAGATATAAGAGAAATGGGCGGGCTCTGGCCTCAGGTTCCCAGAATGGGAGCTGTAGGAATGGTATTCGCGATGGCTTCTTTGGGATTGCCCGGACTGGGTAATTTTATAGCCGAGATTTTAACTTTGGTAGGAGCTTACCAAGCCGAAGCTACAATTACTATCTTCGCGACGATAGGATTGGTTGCCGCGACTATTTATTCACTGAAAATTGTTCAAAGTGTTTTTCAGGGAAGAAAATCAAAAGAATGGACTCTGAAAGATTTCTCGGTAAGAGAAATGGTTATTATGGGATCGCTCATTATCGTTATCGTTTGGCTTGGACTTTATCCTCGTCCAATTCTCGATACGGCGAAACCGGTAATACAAAAAATTGAAATGACAGTAGTTAAGTAATTATTAAATAAAATTGTAAACCGTGGTCCAAAGGACTAATTATTGAAACGGTTTAATTAGTTGAAGTTATTTCTTTTCACCCGGATCAATCCGGATGTTAATTACGGTATGAATAAAAAGTTGTGTTT
Source organism: uncultured Melioribacteraceae bacterium (assembly GCA_963821715.1). Classification (GTDB taxonomy): domain Bacteria; phylum Bacteroidota; class Ignavibacteria; order Ignavibacteriales; family Melioribacteraceae; genus CAWGET01. The sequence goes on along the minus strand of CAWGET010000001.1, from coordinate 201,849 downwards.
TTCGGAGGTAAAAATTGTTGACTGGAACTGATATTTATTCGCTGCTGCCTTTAATAATATTGGCAGGCTCAGCTGTGCTGGTAATGCTTACTATAGCGATAAAGCGAAATCATCTTCTTACAAATATATTAACTTTAACAGGGCTCGGAGCCGCTTTTGCGTCTTTGTTTGAAGTGTCTTCTCTCGCTCCGCGTAAGTTAAGTCCAATGCTTATTGTGGACGGTTATTCCCTCTTTTATCTGGGATTAATTTTCTCGGCTACTTTTATAGTTGTTGTTATATCTTACAATTACCTTCAGAAACAGGATGAGAACAAAGAAGAATATTACGTTTTAATGCTGTTAGCCGCTCTCGGTTCTTCCGTTTTGGTTTTGAGCACACATTTTATTTCCATATTTCTTGGGTTAGAAGTTCTATCTGTGTCACTTTACGTTTTGATCTCTTATTTAAGAAAACTCGATTTCTCGATTGAAGCCGGAGTAAAATATTTAATCTTAGCGGCAGCTTCCTCCGCGTTTTTACTCTTCGGAATGGCGCTTGTTTATGCAAAGACCGGTTCAATGGAATTCTCGGTAATCGGTGAAAACCTTAACCTGATCGATCTCTCGCTTTTATCGATAACCGGTTTCGCAATGATGATAGTCGGCATAGGATTTAAACTTGCCGTTGTTCCATTTCATATGTGGACGCCTGATGTTTACGAAGGAGCGCCCGCTCCGGTTACAGCGTTTGTAGCTACAGTTTCTAAAGGAGGAATGTTCGCGCTTCTTTTCAGATTTTTTATAGAAGTCAATGGATATGAATTCAAAAGTATTATATTGATATTCAGCATCATCGCCATAGCGTCGATGCTTATCGGAAACCTGCTTGCTCTATTTCAGAAAAACGTTAAAAGGATACTCGCTTATTCTTCGATCGCTCATCTTGGTTATTTGTTAGTGGCGTTTATCGCCGGAGGCGAACGTGGAATTGAAGCCGCAACATTTTATCTCGTAGCATATTTTGTAACTACGCTTGGAACATTCGGAATCGTTACCGTTCTTTCAACAAAAGAAAGAGAAGCCGATTCGATTGACGATTACAAAGGATTATTTTGGAAGAAACCCTGGACTGCGGCAATTTTTTCCGCAATGTTGTTATCGCTTGCAGGAATTCCATTAACCGCCGGATTTGTAGGTAAATTTTTCTTAGTAGCATCGGGCGTTAATTCGTCCTTGTGGCTGTTGGCGATTGTCTTGGTTGTCAGCAGCGTTATAGGCTTATTTTATTATTTAAGAATTATAACCGCAATGTTTTCTTCAGAAGAAAAGGAAGACAAACCGGTTCATCTATCCGCATACTCATTCGGCGGAGGATTCGCGATGGCGGTTGTTACAATTCTTCTTATTTACTTCGGCGTCTATCCTTCGGGATTAGTTCAGGTAATCAAATCGATGGTGTTAACGGTTTATTAGATAGGTCAGATTTGAAAAGTCAAACGTGAGAGCGAAAAACTACTGCTTACTCATCTATTCTTCCTTCTATGAATTGAAGGGTTATGATCGGCAACCATAAAATAGTAACTCCCATCTAAACTTAGTATTTATAGCGAATAAATTTTTATTTACGGTGCCAACCTCCTAATCTTCCATTTACCATCTTCATACCGGTATTCAATTCTGTCGTGCAAACGGTTTTCTCTTCCCTGCCAAAATTCAAAACGTTCCGGAATTATTGTGTAGCCGCCCCAATTTGTCGGACGCGGAATTTCTTTTCCCTTTAACTCCGTTTCCAAATCGTTCCTAAGTTTCATCAGGAAATTTCTATCCGGAACTTCTCCGCTTTGCGCCGATATCGCAGCGCTTAGCTTGCTTCCGCGCGGACGGCTTTTAAAATAAATATCCGATTCTTCTTCTGAAGTCTTCTGCACTTTCCCTTCTATTCTGACTTGACGTTCCATTTCCCGCCAGTAGAATACTACAGCGGCGTTGGGATTTTCTTCCAATTCTTTTCCTTTCCTACTTTCATAATTTGTAAAGAATGTAAATCCCTCTTCTTCCACATTTTTAAGAAGAACCGTCCGCGCTGAAATACGTCCGTCTCTGCCGGAAGTAGCCAAAGTCATCGCGGTCAAATCCTCAACTTCGCATTCTCCGGCTTCATCAAACCAGGAATTAAACTGCTTTACCGGATTATCGTCAACGTCATCTTTGCTTAAGGTTTTTTGAAGATATTCCCTTCGTATTTCGCCAAGATTATTTTTCATTATTTTTTAATCATTACTAATTAATAATGCAACTGAAATAAGTTTATCCAAAAAGATACAATTAAATTATAGACGCTAATGCGTTAATTTTCGTAACAAATTCAACCACTTTATTCGTCTATCGACGGCTTATTATGCAATGATAAACTGTTCTAAAAATCTATTCTCTTTTTTTCATTCCCACATGTTTCGGCAGGGTTTCGTCTTCAAATTCATTGAAATTCTCTTCTTCATTTTCTTTCAACGGAGCTTCACCGCTAATGTTTTCGTCCCCCTCTTCTCTCTTTTTAATTTGCGACTGATAAGTTTCATAAGCCTTATTGAGAGCGGATCTAACGGTTTTAATTTCACCTTCAATTTTTTCTATCGTTCCGTCGTAATCACCTGCAGCATATTTTCTAAGAAAATTCGACAATTTTTCAGTTTTTGTTTTTAGTTTATCCACAGTTACTTTTGTATCGGCAAAAACATGTTCCCCTTTTTGTTTTGCTTTTCCGTAGTAGCTGTTTACATTATTTTTTACATCTTCATTAAACTGTCTTCGTTTTGGAGATAAAAAATATACGAGCAGACTTCCGAGCGTTCCGCCCACAATCAAACCGGTTGTTACCCGGCTTTTAGTTTTTTTGTTCATAGCGCCCTCATTTTTATTGGTATTTAACGCCTTCCAATTATGTAATTTTCCAATTCTTTAATTGCGTACTGTTTTTCGTTTATAACAGCCTTTACAACATCGCCTATAGAAATTAATCCGGCTAATTCTTTATCTTTATAGACGGGTAAATGTCTTATTCTTTTATCAATCATCAAGGCCATACATTCTTCCGCTGTTCTGTTAGGCGTAACATAAACAACATTCCCCGACATTATATCCTTAACCGGGGTATCTTTGGAAGATTTTCCCTCGAGTATTACTTTACGCGCATAATCCCTTTCCGAGAAAATTCCGACTACTTCATAGTTATCGGTTACAAGAACAGCTCCGATCCCTTTTTCGGCCATTAATCCCAATGCATCAAAAACTTTACTATCTTTTTCGACCGAAAAAATATCCGAACCCTTTTTATCAATAATTTCCTGAACAGTGGCTATCATTACCGCTCCTTTATTTGTTATTTATTTTCCTCTTTCTGTAATAATTTCATAAACGGCGTCAATAGATCAATCGGTATCGGGAAAACGACAGTTGTGTTATTTTCCGATGAGATTTCATTCAGCGTCTGTAAATATCTTAACTGAAGCGCCGACGGCTGAGCACTCATAATTTCGGCTGCTTCTGATAAACGCTGGCTCGCCTGAAATTCTCCTTCCGCGTGAATTACTTTTGCGCGTCTTTCTCTTTCGGCTTCGGCCTGTCTTGCCATCGCGCGCTGCATTTCAATAGGAAGATCAACATGTTTCACTTCAACATTCGATACTTTAATTCCCCAGGGTTCCGTTTGATGATCAATTATCAACTGCAGTTCCTGATTGATCTTATCCCTCTCCGCAAGTAATTCATCAAGCTGGGATTGACCCAAAACGCTTCTCAATGTAGTCTGAGATAATTGAGAAGTCGCCATCAAATAATCTTCAACCTCAACAATCGCTTTTTCCGCCTGAAGCACCCGGAAGTAAACAACTGCGTTGACTTTCAGAGAAACGTTATCTTTTGTTATCACGTCCTGAGTAGGAACATCCATTACAATTGTGCGAAGACTTACTTTAACAATACGATCAACGATCGGAATAAGAAAAATTACCCCGGGACCTTTTGTCTGTACCAATCTTCCAAGCCTGAAAATAACTCCACGTTCATATTCTTTAAGAATACGAATTGAATTCATCAATATAAATAGGATAAAAAAAACTGCGACCAAAGTAAATAATGGAATTGCCGGCATTTAATCCCCCTTAAGGATTTTTATAAATTATATTTTACGAACTTTTAATTTCAAATTATTAATTCCTTCCACTTTAACTTTTGAGCCGGATAGAATAGTCTCTTCAAAACTTTCGGCTGACCAGATTTCACCGTGTACTCTCACCTGACCTTTCGGATTTAATTCGCTTACTGCTTCACCGATTTCACCGATAATACCTTCATAACCTGTTGTGGGTTGCCGTTTCATCGCTTTCATTCCGTAACCGATGGCGAAAACGAAAAAGACGAGCGTGAGAGCCGCTACTAAAAGTATTAGCTGCCAGGAAATGGCCACCGCCTGCAATGTTGAATCTACGTCGATTAACATAAATGAACCTAAAATTAGTGAGATAACGCCGCCGACTGACAACATTCCGTAACTTACGACTTTAATTTCTAAGATAAACAAGATTATAGATAATATTATTAATGCTAATCCGGCATAATTTATCGGCAAGGTATTCAGCGAGTAGAAAGCAAGTACTAAACTTATAACTCCCACAACTCCTGGGAATATCGCGCCCGGGCTGTATAGCTCAAAAAGCAATCCGTAAATTCCCAGCATAAATAAAATGTAAGCTATGTTAGGATCGCTGAGAATACTAAGAAATTTATGTTGAATTCGCATATCATAATAAATAATCTCGGCGTTTGCTGTATTTAACGTTTTTTCGCCTTCGATAGTTGCAACCTGCATACCGTCGACGCGGTCGAGCAAATCCTGAAGGTTTTTCGAAATAAAATTAATTACATTCAATTCCACCGCTTCTGTCTCAGTTATTGAAATAGATTTGCGAACCGCTTCTTCTCCCCATTCAATATTGCGATCTCGTTTTTCAGAAATTGATCGAATAAAAGCGGCTGCATCGTTTGTCGATTTTTCCGACATAACGGAATCCTGCTGACCTTGAAGCGAGACCGGATGAGCGGCGCCGATATTTGTGCCGGGCGCCATAACCGCAATGTGTGAAGCCATAGTTATAAAAACTCCTGCAGAAGCAGCCTGCGCGCCCGCAGGTGATACATAAACGATAACAGGAATTCGGGATTCTAGCATGAGTGAAACCATTGTGCGTGTAGATTTCAATAATCCGCCCGGAGTATTTAGTTTGAAGATAAGCGCTTCTGCGTTTTCATCCAGGGCCTTCTCCATTCCCCATTCCAGATAATCGGCAGAAGCAGGATTAATTGCGCCATCTAATGTTATCACAACAACTTTATTTTCACTTGCAAATACCGATGAAATTATAACAAAGGAAATAAATATGTGGGATAAAATTCGCATGCTTTCTCAGGTAAGTTTCTAAATCAAAATATCGAAAAAAAGCATTTTTATCAAGATGAAACGCAGGTAATCGGATTTACCAATTTTACGCATTTATGAATTGATGAATTGATAAAACGATTAGGAGAATTGATTAAGTGGCTGATTGGTTTCCTTTGAGCCATTGTGAAATTCTTTGACGAAATTGTATTGTTCTGAGAATTGTCTTCACCAAGACCCGTAAAGTCTTACCCAAAATCCCGCGATGTTTAAATAAATTAAAAGGTTCTATCTTGATTCATTTCGTAAATAGAGACGCTGCAAGTTTAGAAAAGATCTATAAGTTGCAACGTCTCTGATTTCAATAATTACTTGTCACTGCTTCCAATCGGGAAATCTTCCCGGAGTCCAGGGAGCTTTTGCGTCTTCCATCATATTTTTTAATTCTTCCAATTCTACTTCAATCAAATATTTCAGCCGTCTGTGAACTTCGGAGAATTTTTCAACCGCAACTTGATATGATTTCTCGTGTGTTCTTGTCGGCGCTGACGCAGTGTTAATTAAATCCCAGGAAATAGATTCAATCCTGTCATTTATAGAAGGAGGATCGCTTTCATCTCTTTTTCGTATGGATTCGTTCCCGACTAATTTAACCATAGCGTCGTTTATTCCGTCTTCAATTTCATTAGCCTTGTTCAGCAAATCCAGCGGATTTTTTGAAGATGCCTTTATAGCCTCTTTAATTTTTCCAATATTTTCCAGAGCATCGTTTGCCGCTCTAACCGTTCCCGAAACAGCTCTATTCAATTCGTTTAATTCTCTGATGAAACGCTGCCGCAGCGGCTTTATTTTCCGCGGGCAAAGTTGAATTATTCAAAGGCTTAACGGAAAAGGAAACCGGACCATAAAGCTCAGTAATTTCGCCGTCCACGCTTTTGTGCATTGTTACCTTGTATTCTCCCGGCAGCGCGTGAAAACTGCTTCTATTATTCTTGAACGGGTCATCCGGAACGCTTGTAACCGGATTAAGCGAAGGATATTTCAAATCCCAGTTTACTCTGTTTATACCTTTTTTCGGTGATGAGTTTAACTGTCGTATGAAATTTCCATCAGCGTCTTCAATGGTGAATAGCAGATATGGATCGCGCTCCAAATCTTCTTCCCGTAATTGATCAAACGCCGGATAATCAATCAATCCGCCATTTTCAATAAGCTCTTTTTCTTTTTCCCGTCTCTGCTCTTTTTTCTTTTTTATTTCGTCTTTCAGATAGTAAGTAAATACAGCCCCGTAAGGAGGATTTTCCGACGTAAAGTAGGAAGCGCCTTGCGAGCCGGTTCCCAGATTAGTCTGCACATACATAAGCGCATCCGAAACGGGGAAAATGTAATTATCTTTTTGAAGAAGTTCTTTATCTACAGATCGAAGCGCCGTGTAATCATCCAGCACATAAAAACCTCTGCCGAATGTAGCGAGGACGAGATCCTTTTCTTCTTTATGAAGTTTTAAATCCATTACCGCTATTGTAGGTAAGCCGCCTTTAAGCTGAATCCATTTTTTACCGCCGTCATTCGTAAAGAAAACTCCAAATTCCGTTCCGGCAAAAAGAAGATGGGGATCTTCAAAATCCTCAACAATTACGTGAACGTAACCGCTGTCAGGAAGATCGGAAGCAACGGATTTCCAACTATTTCCTTTGTCATCGCTGCGCAAAATGTATGGTTTAAAATCTCCTTTTTTATGATTATCGAACGCGGCATAAACTCTGTCTTTAAAATTCCGTGAGGGGAAAATATCGCTGACATACGAAAACTCCGGAACATTACCGAAATTAGATATTTTTTCCCAGGTTTCTCCACCGTTTTCAGTTACCTGTATTAATCCGTCGTCCGTTCCGGCATAGAGCAGACCTTCCTGCAAGGGAGATTCGGCAAGCGAAACAATATTGCCATAAATAGATGTTGATGCGTTTTTAGAAACTGCGTCAACACTCCAGACTTTCCCCATGACTTCCAATTTATTTCTGTCAATCTGTCGGCTAAGATCTTCGCTGATTTTCGTCCAGGAATTTCCTCTGTCTTCGCTTTTAAAAACTTTGTTAGAAGCGAAATATAATCTCGTGTTTGAGTGCGGACTGATGAAGAAAGGAGAATCCCAATTCCATCTATAAGCGTCTTCATCTTTTTCTTCAAATGGTTTAATGCCGATAATCCCGCCGCTTTTTTTATCGAAGCGCCCAATCCAACCGTATTGGGATTCAGCATAAACTATATCAGGATTTTCGGGATCGACCGCCGGCTGAAAACCGTCCCCGCCTTTAACCGTAAACCAATCCGAGTTTACAATCCCTTCTTCGCTCAATGTCTGCGCCGGACCGCCGAGTGTATAATTATCTTGTGTTCCGCCATAAACATTGTAGAAAGGTTTGTCGTTGTCAATCGCCATTTTATAAAACTGAGTTACGGGAAGGTTTGCTTTGAAATCCCATGTTTCCCCGCCATCGTAAGTTTCATAAACTCCGCCGTCGCCTCCGATAAGTAAATGCTCGTTATTTTCAGGATCAATCCAAAGTGCGTGGTCGTCCACGTGACGATTTTTTAATCCTAATCTCTCAAAAGTTTTTCCACCGTCGTTAGTTACGCGGCTGTAAGTGTCAAGAGAATAAACGCGATCCGCATTTTTTGGATCGGCGAAAATTTCATGATAATATTGCGGACTGCTGGCTATATAATCGTTCATCTTTTCCCAAGAAGCTCCTCGGTTTGTAGATCTGAAAAATCCGCCTTTGTTATCAGCCGCTTCAACAATTGCATAAACTACATCGGGATCGACTGGAGAAACGGCAAGCCCGATTCTTCCTTTACCTTCTGATGGCAAACCTTTTTCAATCTTCTCCCAATTTTCACCACCGTCGGAGGATTTATAAATAGTCGATTCCGGTCCTCCGTTTATCAAAGTCCATACATGTCTTCTTCTTTGATACGAAGCAGCATAAAGAACGTCAGGATTTCTCGGATCCATTGCAATATCTGTTACGCCTGTATTTTCGCTGATAGATAAAATTTGTTCCCAGGTTTTACCGCCATCCGTCGTCTTGTAAAGTCCTCTGTCTCCCCCCGGAGCCCAAAGCGGGCCTTGAGCCGCGACAAAAATTATATCGGAATTGTCTGGATGAATTAAGATCTTCGCTATATGCTCCGATTTTTTTAACCCCATATTTTTCCAGGTATTTCCACCGTCTTTAGAAAGATAAATTCCGTCGCCGTATGAAACGCTTCTTTGACTGTTATTCTCGCCGGTTCCAACCCAAACCACATTTGGATTTTCCGGATCGATTGTAATACATCCGATAGAGTATGAACCTTGGTCGTCAAAAATAGGTTTGAATGTAATTCCGGAGTTTGTAGTTTTCCATACTCCGCCCGACGCTGCAGCTACAAAATATTCGTTAGGATTTTCAGGGTTTACAGCGATATCGGAGATTCTTCCCGAAGTTAAAGCCGGACCGATATTTCTGAAATTTAATCCGTTAAAAGTTTCTGAAGAAAAAAGTTCAGCGGGTTTGTCGTCTTTGGAAGTTTGTAAAAATATTGAATTTGATATAATTAAAAGAGTAAATATAAGGAGTGTAATTTTCTTCATCCTATTCTCCGTTTTAAAAAGAAGTTTTTGAAAAATTTAATTTTGTAATTTAATAAATCTTATCTTTTTTCTCCCTTAGAAAACTACAAGTTTTTGAAATGTTGCTTTTTAATTTTTAATTGATATATTTGAGACTATCTTCCAATTATTAATCCATCCACAAAAAAATGAGGGTAATATGAAAAATTTATTTACAATTTTTCTATTAGTGTTAATAACGTTTTCACTGTCTTATAGTCAGGAACGAAACCGTAGAGTAAAATACCATGCTTTTTCCGGTACTTTAAGTTTAGAAGCAGCCGGCGGTGTTACCTGGGGTTTTGTAGATTATGAAGATCCTAAATTAGATTTCATCGGAAGGACCGCCTTAGAATATTATTTCCCAACTCGATCGAGCGGAATATTCAGTATCCGCGCTTTCTTAAGCGGAGGATGGATAAGTGGTAAAACTACTCCAAGTTACGCTACGTCGGTGGGAGGTTATGCGTATCCGAACGAATACAGAACTACTATAACTAATGTGGGCGGCGGCGTTTCATACACATTATCTGTTGGCGCGGCTGTTTTTCCTTACGTTTTTGTAGGCGGTTCGTATCTCGTTTTTACTCCTGAAGATAATGATCAAAACGCGCTTCCGAGGAATAAATTGAACGCTTATGATAGATGGGAAGAAAATTATCACGCTGAGTTTGGAATGAAATTTAGATTAGCTGACGAGATAACTATGAACCTTGCTGTCGGCGCCCAGTTCAGTCCGGATGATAATTTAGATGATATTGTAGGCGGTGGAAATAATGACTATCTCGGTTATGGATTAGTCGGATTTTCATATTCATTCTTTACGGAAATTGACAGCGACGAAGATGGCATTGAGGATGCAGAAGACGCTTGTCCCGATACTCCTTTAGGAGTAAAAGTAGATGCTTACGGCTGTCCAATCGATTCTGACAGGGACGGAGTTCCGGACTATAAAGATAACTGTCCGAACACAGAACTTGGATACGCTGTAAACGAGCAGGGATGCGCGATTGATTCGGATAATGACGGAGTACCCAATGCTAATGATAAATGTCCAAACACCGCTGCCGGTTTAGAGGTTAATGATGAAGGATGTCCGGATACTGACAGAGACGGAGTAGCTGATAATTTGGATAAATGCCCTGATACACCAAAAGGCGCGCCTGTAACAAACGACGGCTGCCCGAAAGATTCAGATAAAGACGGTGTTCCGGATTATAAAGATGAATGTATGAATACTCCTGCGGGTGAACAAGTAGACGAAAAAGGCTGCGCAACCAAAGTTGTTACAATTACTAAAAAGCAGATAGTCTTGAGCGGAGACACAAATTTCGAATTCAATAAAGCGAAATTACTTTCATCGGCTTATAGATTGCTCGACGAGGCAGCGAATATTATGAATGATAATCCTGAAACAAAATGGAAAATTGAAGGACATACTGACGCCGTTGGTTCAGAATCCTATAATATGCAGCTTTCCCGGGAAAGAGCACAATCTGTACTTGATTATTTGGTAAATAAAGGCGTTGAGAGAAACAGATTAGAATTAGTTCCGAAAGGAGAATCCGATCCGATAGCTTCCAACGATACGCAGGAAGGACGCGCAATGAACAGGAGAGTAGAAATATTATTGGTTGAACAGGCTAAATAGTATTTCATTTTTTCCTTTTTCATTGATATAGTTACAGTGAAATAACAGAAACACACCCCTTAATCCTTCTCGGGAGGGAACGATGCTAAAACATCAGGGGTGTGTTTTTTATTTTAAATGAAAAGATTTTTTATTTAACCTTTAAGCCGTAAAAGATAGAGACAAAAAGAATTAACGAGGATCATATTGAAGAATATGACCAAATCAAAATCTCAAAATTTTCTCAGCGAATAAATAATTACTCTATCTTCTAGAGATTTAGAGATTACAGCTTTTAGCCTTTTACGTTTAACCGGCATATCTTATTATCCTACTTTTGTTTCCAAAATTTTTCATATCTTAAAACAATATCAAATTTATTACAGACAGGTTAACGAGGCTAAGAATGGTTCCAAAATTTAAAGCTTTAGTAGTTAGAGAGAAAGAAGATAAAAAGTTTCAAAGAGAAATCGAGGAAAGGAAGATCGACTCTCTTCCTGAAGGTGAAGTTTTAATCGAAGTAAAATATTCATCCTTAAATTATAAGGATGCGCTTTCATCCACCGGAAATAAGGGAGTTACAAGAAATTATCCACACACTCCGGGGATAGACGCGGCGGGAATAGTAGCAGGTTCTGACAATAAAAAATTTAAAGATGGAGATGAAGTAATTGTTACCGGTTACGATTTGGGGATGAATACTTCCGGTGGATTCGGTAAATATATCAGAGTTCCATCGGATTGGATTGTTAAACTGCCGTCAAAATTATCTCTTAAGGAAAGCATGATTTACGGCACTGCAGGATTTACCGCCGCTCAATCACTTGAAAGATTGGAACGATTGGGAATTGAACAAAATGACAAAAGCCGCGTCCTAATAACCGGAGCTACCGGCGGAGTCGGTTCAATGGCTGTAGCGCTTGCTTCTAAAGCCGGATATAAAACAGCGGCAGTTACAGGCAAATCGGATAAGGAAGATTACTTAAAGAAACTCGGTGCTTCCGAAGTTTTAGGAAGAGAAGCTCTCGATACGGAGTCAACAAAACCACTTTTATCAACAAAGTGGAGCGGAGTTATTGATACGGTCGGTGGTGAAATTCTTTCCGCGGCAATTCGTTCTACAGGCTACAGAGGATCAGTTGCAACTTGCGGAAATGTTCTTTCACCAAAATTCGATATAACCGTTTTCCCGTTTATTTTAAGAGGAGTTAATTTATTGGGAATAGATTCAGCAAAATGCCCGATGGATTCACGCTTAGAAATCTGGGATAAACTTTCAGGCGATTGGAAACTCGACAATCTTAACGAGATTATGGACGAAATTTCACTTGAAGAATTATCGGATAAAATTGATGTAATGATAGAAGGAAAATCCTTCGGACGAGTTGTAATAAATCTCGACAAATAGTTAAAAGTAGTTCAAATATTTATTATTTTTGAAGTATATGTTCTTTTTCCTTTTTAACTAAAGAGGTCCATTAAATGCAAATAATCGACAAGAGTAATTACTTTAAAGGGTTGCTGCTATTAATAAAAAAAGACAACAGAATAAATGAAGATGAAAGAGAGTTATTAAAAAAGATAGGAAAAATATTAGGTTTTGAAAAAAGGTTTTACGAGAATGCCATCCGTGAAATCCTGAACAATGATTTTATAACGCAGGAACCTCCGTTGTTTACAGATATAAAAATTGCAACTTGTTTTATCAAAGACGGAATCCGATTAGCAAAGCTGGATCAAATTGTTCACGCAAAAGAGATTGAATGGCTAGAACGAATTTGTGTTGAGAATAATTTGAATTTAAATTGGTTCAAAGAAATTTTGGATGAATCACCTGAGGAAGATTGCAAAGCAAATATTGATTGTTTGGAAATAGAAAGTTTTGTTGCAGAATATCAATCAGTCAAATGAATGTAAGCTCAAAAATTGAGGTTTGGCAGGGCGACATTACCAAGCTTGAAGTGGAGGCGGTAGTTAATGCGGCAAATAAATCATTGTTGGGCGGCGGCGGAGTCGACGGAGCAATTCACAGGGCCGCAGGACACAAACTGCTTGAAGAAACCAAAACTCTTGGCGGCGCTGAAACCGGCGAAGCTAAAATCACTAAAGGTTATAAACTCCCTGCTAAATATGTAATCCACGCAGTTGGTCCGGTCTGGTACGGCGGGAATAAAAACGAAGACGCACTTTTGAAAAGTTGCTACTTAAATTCTCTTAAAATCGCTCTTGATAAAGGAATAAAGTCAATCGCATTTCCCTCAATAAGCACAGGGGTTTACCGCTTCCCTTTCGAACGAGCTGCGAAAATAGCAGTTTCTTCGGTTAAGAAATCTTTGGAAGATAATCCCAATATTGAAAAAGTAATTTTCGTCTGCTTCAGTAAAGATGATTATCAAAAATATTTACAAGTCGTTGAAGAAATGATTGGTTAGAAAGTCTATTCATTTTTGAGGAATGATTTTTCTAAAATAAATAAAGTAGGATTAGAATAAAAAAATTTTATTTCAGAAACAGAATAGCTATTCCTCCAACCGCAACAAAAGCTCCTATTATAGAAATGAAGCTCAATTTTTCCTTATAATAAAAATACATTACCGGCAGAACAAATACCGGCGTTGTTCCCATTAAGGTTGAGGCAATTCCGACATAGGTTTCCGATATAGCAACAAGACTAAGAGTTATACCGAGATATAAACCGAATACCGAACCTATAATAGTGATAATGAAAGATTTTTTATCGCTAACTAATTTCTTCATCGGATTTTTAAATCTGGACGTAAAAGCCAGCATTGGATAAAAAATTAGGACAGACGCTAATAACCTAATAAACGCGGCAAGAAAACCGTTTATCGGCCCTTCATTAAATGCGGCTTTGGCAAGAATCAAGCCTATTCCTTGGCCAATCGCGCTCAATATTCCATAGAAAATTCCGAGTTTAGTTATCATAAATTTTTTTGCCATTGCCTGATTTCGCTGGAGAATTACCAACGAAATTCCAGCCAGCGTAACTCCGATGCCAACTATCCCCCAAAAAGAAATTTTTTCATCAAGAAATAAATATGCGAGGAGCGCGGCAAACGGCGGTGCGAGAGACAACAAAAGCATACTTATCCTCGGCCCTACCATTTGAAAAGCTTTAAACAAAAATGTATCACCAAAAACCAAACCAACAAATCCGCTCAAAGCTAATAAAATCAGTTGGGATTGAGATATATTAAAATCCGCTCCGACTATCATGAGAGTAAGTGCAAGGTAGATAAGGCCGAAAACCATCCTTGTGAAATTAATTGTTACGGGATCAATTCTCCGGGAAGCTTCAGTAAAAAAAATGGAAGATCCAGCCCATAAAATAGCTGCTACAAGTGCTGCGGTTTCGCCAATATAGTTCATTATGTTCCGTATTTAGGTAAGTACCAAAAATACTAAAAACTTTTAATATTAGGATTGCAATTAAATTAAAAATAGTATAGATTTATTTGAGGGCGCAGCAAATTCCAACCAAATATGAGGGCGATATGAAAACAATTTTAACAATATTTTTAGCTTTATATACTTTTTCCGGTTTAATATATAGTCAGGGTGATGTATGCCCTGACGGAATGATAGGCTATTGGAAACTTGACGAAGAAATAGTTCCTACAATTTTTGAAGATTTTTACGGTGATAATTTTGGCTACAGCGACGGCGATAAATACCCGACTCCCCAGGAAGGAATCGTAGGAAATTCTATGTTCTTCAATGGCACACAGGAAATATATATAGACCATGATCCAATATTTGATTTTGATAGTACAGAAAGTTTTTCAATTGAACTTTGGGTGAAGACAGAAGCACCACCCGAGAATCGCTCTGTTTTTATTGGAAAATATGCCGGAGCCGGGAATATGAGCTGGTGGCTCGGAATGGAATTTCCCGGTAATGCTATCTTTTCGATAAGAGACAATAGCGATAACTTAGCTGAATTACCGAGTAAAGTAAATATTGCGGACAATGAATGGCATCATATTGTGGGCGTTTATAACAGAAGCACAGGATTAGCATCAATTTACGTGGATGGTGTAAGGGATAACCGGGTCTTTAAACGGTACGAAAATGATTTTACAGCTGACGCTAGAATAAGTATCGGACATCATACTTCCTCCTGGTATTTTTACGGATGGATTGATGAGACAGCGATTTACGACAAAGTTTTGGATGAGACCACAATCTCAAATCATTACACGAATGGATTAAACGGAAGAGGATTCTGTGATTCCGTTCTTGTCGCTGTTGAAGATGAGACCATCGTAAAGGACTATAAGCTTTATCAAAATTATCCAAATCCATTTAATCCGGAAACTACAATAAAATACGCTCTTCCTGAAGCCGCGGAAATTTCTTTGGAAATATATTCTTCCCTTGGCGAAAAGATAACAATTCTTGATGGTGGACAGAAAGAAGCCGGTGTACATTCGGTTAAATTCAATGCACGAAATTTATCCAGCGGAATTTATTTTTATAAATTTACTTCCGGAAACTTTGTTGAAGCGAAGAAACTGCTTCTGATTAAATAGCGGGCACAGCCATCGAACTGAGAGTGATAATTTGCAGCTGATTGGCATCTTTATATAAATTCTCCTTTTAAATATTTTTTTTCAACACAGCCTCTTTCGCGAGAGAAAATTTATCGCCGCCTGTCTTTATTGACGACGGCGATTTTTCCGGAAGTTTATTCTTGAGCGCTCCGCTATCTTATCTTTGAACTGCAAATTTCCAAAATCAATTTTTAATATTTCAAAATAATGACTAAATTAAAAATCTATTTATAAAAACCCGCATCTTATAATTTATAATAATTTTAGAAAAAACAGAGGATCTTTTAATGGCTGATTACAAAATTATATGGACAAAAGTTGATGAAGCTCCGGCGCTTGCATCCTACGCGCTGCTTCCAATTGTTGAGGCGTTTGCTAAGGGAACAGGAATTGAGTTTGAAATGAAGGATATATCGCTTGCCGGAAGAATAATAGCGAACTTCCCCGATAAACTTACCGAAGAACAGAAAATACCCGATTATTTAGACGAATTAGGAAAACTTGCAAAAACACCGGAAGCTAATATTGTAAAACTGCCGAATATTAGCGCATCTATTCCGCAACTGCAGGCTGCAATAAAAGAATTACAGGATAAGGGATATGATATTCCAGACTATCCCGAAGAAGAAAATACCGAAGAAGATAAAATTTTGAGAGAACGATTTTCGAAAGTTCTCGGTTCGGCTGTTAATCCTGTATTGCGCGAAGGCAACGCAGACCGTCGTCCGGCTGCGGCAGTAAAAGAATTCGCGAAGAAAAATCCTCACAAAATGATGAAGCCCTGGCCTGAGTCCGGCTCTAAAGCGCGCGTAGCCTATATGAAAGAAAAAGATTTTTACGAAACGGAAAAATCAATCACGATGGAAAACGCCGGAGATGTAAAAATTGTTTTTGAAGGGAATAACGGAAACACCGAAACTCTTAAAGAAAATATTTCTCTTAAAAAAGGCGAAGTAATAGACGCGGCGGTTATGAATGTTGCTGCACTAAGAAAATTTTACGAGGAACAAATTGAGGAAGCAAAAAAAGACGATGTCCTGCTTTCGCTTCATCTTAAAGCAACAATGATGAAAATTTCTGATCCTATTATGTTCGGTCATGCAGTTTCGGTTTACTTTAAGGAAGCGCTGGAAAAACACGCCGAAACTTTAAAAGAGATCGGCGCTAATGTGAATCACGGACTGGCGGATGTATTGAACAAACTTGAAAAGCTTCCCGAAGCAAAAAGAAAAGAAATTGAAAACGACATAAAAAAAGTTTATGAAAACCGCCCGGACCTCGCAATGGTCGATTCGCGGAAAGGAATAACTAATCTTCATAAACCAAACGATGTTATTGTTGACGCATCAATGCCGAATGTTGTGCGCGACGGCGGTAAAATGTGGAACAATAACGATGAGCTTCAGGATACCGTGGCAATGGTTCCCGATAGATCTTACGCAACAATGTATGCTGAGATTATTGAGGACGCGAAAAAGAACGGACAATTCGATCCTTCCACTATGGGCAACGTGGCCAATGTCGGTTTAATGGCAAAGAAAGCGGAAGAATACGGATCGCACGATAAAACTTTCGAAGCAAAAGCCGAAGGTAAGATAAAAGTTGTAAATTCTTCTTCAGGTGAAACGCTAATTGAACAACCGGTGGAAAAAGGGGATATATTCAGGATGGCGCAGGCGAAAGATGACGCGATTAAAGACTGGGTTGCGCTGGCGGTTAAAAGAGCAAAAGCTTCCGGTTCTCCCGCAATATTTTGGTTAGACGAAAACCGGGGACACGACGCCGAGATAATCAAAAAAGTTAATGAATATTTGCCGGAATACGATACCGAAGGATTGGAAATAAAAATACTTCCTCCCGTTGAAGCGATGAAATATACTCTGAAAAGAGTCAGGAACGGAGAAGATACAATTTCTGTAACGGGAAATGTCTTAAGAGATTATCTAACCGATCTCTTCCCTATTCTGGAACTCGGAACAAGCGCAAGAATGCTCTCAATTGTTCCATTGTTGAATGGCGGCGGTTTATTTGAAACAGGAGCCGGCGGTTCTGCCCCCAAACACGTCCAGCAGTTGATTAAAGAAGGACATTTAAGATGGGATTCGCTTGGTGAATATACAGCATTAACTCCTTCTCTGGAATTGGCCGCTGAGAAAACAGGAAATGAAAAAGCGAAAATTCTTGCCGAAACCTTAAATGAAGCGGTTAGTAAATATTTGGAAAATCAAAAAACTCCTTCTCGGAAAGTGAATGAAATAGACAACCGGGGAAGCTCGTTTTATCTGGCTTTATATTGGGCGGAAACGCTCGCCGCTCAGAATAAAAATGAAGCGATAAAAAACCGGTTTGCGGAAGTCGCAAAGGAATTAAAAGAAAACGAAGAAAAGATAAATCAGGAAATGCTCGCGGCTCAAGGAAATCCGGTTGATTTGGGAGGATACTTTTATCCCGATCCCGAATTAGTTGAAAAACAAATGCGTCCGAGCGAAACGCTGAATAAAATTATTGATACAATATAATTCGCTTTATCTTTAATTTATTAAGAACGGATAGGAACCAAGTTTCTATCCGTTTTTTTTGAATAATTTATATTAGTCAAATCTGCTAATTCGAAATTTCTTTCGTCTAAGAATTTAAGCTTATAACGCCTTGGAAATGGCTTTTATAAAATTATATTACAATATTGAGCAAAAAAGTGTGTTAACTCTAATATAAAAACAACTTTATGAAAAACTCAATTAAACTGATAATTCTTCTGTTTATCTCTTCAATATGTGGAAAGACAAATGCTCAAGTTCAAATGAATTTTAAATTTGATACTCCTTATGGTGATAATGAAGCTGTTGGAAAATACGTTGAAATAAATGGAGCGGAAATTTATTATGAGGAATATGGAAAAGGCGAACCATTGCTTCTAATTCACGGAAATGCTGGCAGTATTGAACAGATGGGTAATCAGATTGACTATTTTAAAACCAAGAATAGAGTAATAATTGCTGACAACAGAGGGCATGGTAAATCTGAATTGAAAACAGATTCGTTGACCTATGATCAGATGGCAAAAGATTGGGATGCTTTGGTAAATTATTTAAAATTAGATTCTTTATCTATTATCGGATGGAGTGATGGAGGAATAATAGCGTTAAAAATGGGAATCAATAATAAATCAAAGATAAAGAATATTGTTGCGATGGGCGCAAATTTGAGACCTGACTCAACGGCTGTCCACTCTTACGCTATTGATTATGATATTAGTGAAAGAAAAATAGTCGAATCTAAAATTTTAGAAAAGGATACTACTCAAAATTGGAATTTACAAAAACAACTTCTTAATCTTTTGATTGAACAGCCAAATATACCTATTTCAGATTTATCAAAAATCAATGCGCAAGTTTTAATAATGGCTGGAGACGAAGATATAATTAAAAATGATCATACTTTGGAAATATATGAAAATATCCCCAAAGCTCATTTATGCATTATGCCGGGAGAAAATCATTTTACGCCGATATCAAACCCTAAATTATTTAATGAGATTGTATATAAATTTTTATCAGAACCATTTAAGCGACCAACTTCAAAATAATTATTTTAGCAACCAATGCGCTTCAAATATATTAACCGTCATACGTTTTAATTTTTTGCTGCTAATGGCTGATGAGCTTCTCAATTTTTCTTATTGTCAACGGCGCCGAACCTTCGTAGTGATTATTTACATTTATAAAAACATCAACCCCTTTATTTATTAGTTCCGCAACAACAGAAAATATTTTAGAAAGTTCCTCGTCCTTCGGTTGAATAATTTCGTTCCATTTTCTTCCGGATAACTCTTCTATTTTTTTTCTGTCTGGCCCATGCAGCCTAATCACAATTTTATTCTTCATCAAATCAATGTGCTTACGCAGAATATCATACACCGGAGGCATATAATATCCTTCGATAAATATGGGTATTAAATCGTTTTCATTCAAAAAATTAAAATAATCTGAATTCAAATAATTGGGATTTCTTATTTCAATTCCCAGATTTTTTTGCTCAGGAAAAGTCTGTGCAAAATTTTCCAACTGCATTTGAAAATCGATCTGAGAAGCCATTTTATTTTTGTTCAAATATTCAAATTGGAACATCAATACAGAGAGTTGATCTTTGAGCGGATTTAATAACGATAAAAATTCTTTAAACTTTTCTACTGAAAGAAAATCAGGATTTTGTTCGGGCTTTTTCTCCCCTTTCCTTTTATAAGAATGAGTGAGGGAAATTGCGTTCGGAATTTTAAGGGTGAACCGGAATTCTTCCGGTACAGATAACTTATAAGCCTCAACTATTTTCGGATCTGGGAAATTCCAAAACCACTGATCTATTTCTACAGTTTTATAATTTTTAGAATATTCCTTAAGATAATTTATTTTCCCGGTTTCCGGATATACGATTCCGCGCCAGCTGTCGTATTTCCAACTGCAGGTTCCTAAAAATAATTTCCCTTCGTTATTGTTTCTATTCATAATTCAAAATCGTTAATTGTTTTCAAAATTAAAAGTTTCAATAACGAATGTTATTCTGATTTTTAGGAACATGCTTCTTCATCTTCATGTGATGGATAACTAAAAATCTTGAGAGTTTCTAAACATTATTGAATAAAAAAAAAGCCCGGTAAAACCGAGCCTTCTAAGCAGCGAAAAATATTTCATCAAAAAATATTAATACCCAAAACCTATGGAAAGATGATGCACGTTGCCGAATACTTGGTAAGGCTGAAACGCGTAATCAATTCTAATTGGGAAGTTGGAAAGTTCATGTTTTAGTCCGGCGCCAAAAGTCCAGTTTCGTTGATCAAAATTGGACATATAACCGGCGCGTATAAATACGAGATCGGAAAAAATATATTCGCCGCCAATTTTAAATTTTTCGCCAAAGTCTCTCGGGTGAAGGGATTCGAAACTTAAAATAAACCGCTGATCTTCATTCATTTCTGTAAAAAAGTTAACGGGTTCAATTGTAGCTCCGAAACTTACATCAAACGGAAGCGGGAATTCTTCGGCTTCGTAACTTACTTCACGGGAAATGTTGTGAAGAACGGCGGCGAATTTAATACCGTTATACTGAAAATCATAAAAGGCGCCAACGTCCAGCGCTAAAACTCCGTTGTCGTATTTCTTCTTTGAAAGGTCGGCGTTCCCAAGTGAATCGCCTCCGGTAGAAACCCATGCTTCGCCAAGATCCTGATAAGCATATTTAAGATGAACACCGTAGCTGAATCTCTCTGAAACGAGTTGCGAAAAAGCTACGCCGCCCATCATTCCCGTAGGAGAAAACGTTCCAGTTTCTTCATATCCCTTATCATTATCTGCCCGCAGAGTTTGATAGAATGTTCCGTAATCCATAGCAAGAACATCAAATGCAATAACTCCGAAGTCTCCCAATCTTAAAGCAGCAGCCGCTGCGTTATAATTTATATCGGCAATTCCTTTTGTATAATTAAATTCACATCAACTCTATTTTTAATTAAACCGAGTTGAGCCGGATTCCAAAAAACAGCATTGGAATTTTGAGTAGAGATTATTCCGACGCCGCCTCTACCCATCACTTCGGCGGAAACCGGATTTGTTAAAAACCGGAAACCAACCTGCGCCTGTTTGGTGATCTGAGCTTCGGCTTCAAACGAACAAAAGACGAAAGTAACGATCGCTAAAATTTTAAAGATTTTCATTTATCCTCCATAATATCGCCCGGATATTATTTATCTAACAATCACAAATTTTACAAATTGATTATCTAGTTGTTTGCCGTCAACCGATTCGGCTTCGGTAACTGCAAGGACATAAATTCCGCTTGTTACATATTGATTTGATTCCGTCCGCTGATTCCAATCTTCGTCGGCGGTTCCGATGTGAAGAATCGTGTTTATCAAATCTCCAGTTTCGGTAAATATTCTTAAAGTGCATTTATATGGCAAATTGAAAAAAGAAATTTTATCAGGATTGCCGGCATTCAAGGCAGCGCCTGCCGCACTGGTTGCGGGATTCGGAACAACCCGAACCATATCGGAAGTTGAGAGCCCGGGTTTGAAAGAAGTTACCGGAAGCTGACTTCTGTTAGCGAACCGTGAGCTTTCCAATTTTTCGCCGGGATTAAGTCCGTCCGTATTTTGTGATCCGTTATCCACAGCAGTTACAGCGTAATAATAATCTAATCCTCTTATTACGTCTTTGTCGTTAAAGGATGTAAGATTTTTATCCTGAGTTTCGTAAATCATCTCCCACACTTCTGCGCTTTTCTGATCTATCGGATCATTAACCAGAGCCGCTCCCCTTTTTCTATAAACTCGCCATGCATACCAATCGTCAACGCCGGATACGGCATCTTTATAGTAATCATTATTCGGGTAGCTCCAGCTTATGGTTATGTAATCTGGTCCGGAATTGACCGCGATATCAGGAGGCGGAGGAGGAGAAGGAATTTTTTCTCCGTTCTCCAATTTATTATAAGCCCAATTGGCGTGATCGAGATTTTTGAATAAAGAATCTACTCCGCGTAAAATATAATTATTTTTTTCTTCGTCGGTAATTTCGCCCTGAATCCATTGCCTCCCTACGTTTAAAGCTTCGTCGTATCCTATACCGCCGGCGCCGACCGCATAAACAAAATTTAAAGAATCGTATCTATTTTCAGCGGAATCTTTTGTTAATTCATAAGGACCGACGGTAATAAACCGCATTCCACCTTTTTCCATTGGTGTCTCATCTAAGGTTGGAAACGGTCCTAATGTAAATTCTCCTTTATATTTTGCTTTTAACCTTGATGCTGAGCGGTCTCCCCAAAAATCCGCAGCAATTCCTGTATGGGGCATAGAATATGGTTGAGAAATATCATCCGTCTGATCCAAATGAGATTTATCGGCATGAAGTAAAGTAAAACCTGGTATTTGATATGAATACAATAAACCAGTTTCCGGATCCGGATCGCCTGTATCATCATTTGAACCGTTGGAATATTTAATACCGTTGGGATTATCGGAATCTATAAAATAGCCTATATACAGAGAATCTCTTGCGGTGCTTGTCGAAATATTAGAAGGACGAACCAACCAGCCGTCTACATCGTCAACAGATTCATCGCCCCAACCGCCCGTTGAGGACATTCTCATACCGGCTTTTGTTGGTCCGAAACTGAATCCAAACGGCCACCAAAACCTGATAGTCTGATCGGGAAGATAATTCAATGAATCATTTTCCACAAAATTTCTTGGCAATTTAATTTCGCCGGTAAACTTATGCGTAGCGTCCCAGATAAAATAATCGTCATGGTTTTCATTTGCAAAACCATACATTTTTACATGACTTCTAATTCCAAACTGCGGCAGCACATCTTCAAATTCAATTAAAATTTCACTTTCTAAATTTGGATCGACATACCATTGATAAGGAGCGGTGGTTTCAATTCCGTCAACAACTACTATGGGCGGGCGATATCTTCTTACTTCTCTCGCCCAATCAGTTGCCCCCGCGTTTGTTAAAGCTGCGCCTCGTGATATAAGCGGCTGCCTGTTGCCGTATTCATCTAATATTCCGTTATCGTCCAGAACAACCGGATTAAATATTTGGAAGAGAGAATTTGACGCCCATTGATCCTGCGGCCAGTAAAACAATACATTCCCCTGTCTATTTCCGGTAGTAATAATATTATAACTGAATTGGGACTGTAATCCTCCGTCGCCGAATAGTTTATTCATCCTTAATTGAAATTCCCCAACATTCATAACCATTGGGGGCGGAAAATAATTTTTCTCCTGCGCGAACAAAACGGTTTGAATCGTGAATAAAATCAATATTAATATTTTCTTTTTCATATTTATTTTCCCGATAACAATTGCAATTTTATAAATTGAGTCTGAAGCCTAAAATATATCTTCTCGGATTAAGATAGAGCGGAGCTGTCCACCACCCGGTTTCGATGTAGTCTTCCTTATATTCGCCCCATTTATCGTCTCCGCCTTTATCCGGAGTTTGAAGAGAATTTTTGTATTCAGTCATTTGATTCTGATCCATATTCTCGGTTCTCAACCATTTGTTATTGGTTAAATTCTGGATTGTTAGAACCAATTCCAGATCGCCCACGCCGGTATTGAATGTTTTTGAAGCGCGAAAATCTATATTCCAGAAGTTTACAATATCTATATAATTTCTAAGTTTGATGTCCGTTTCTTCGGGATTAAGAAGGATTCTTCCCTGGTCTCTCCATTCAAAAAAGAAATTTGTGTAGATGCTTCCGAAAGGATTAATTCCCAGCGCGCTTGGTCCAAATTTTTTCGGTGTATGGAGATTAAAGTTTACATTTGCACGGGGAAGCGGTTCGGTGTTTATAATATTCGGATTCCTGAGTTCGCCTTCTCTCGCTTCGATCCGGTTTTCATAAATTACCGCTAAACCCGATTGCCCACTGCTCGCAAGCTGATATTCATACATCGCGTTGAAGGTTATAAACCTTCCCAAAGCCCTTTCGAGACGAAGTTCAAATCCGCGAATGTCGCGGTAACGGTCCGGGAAATATTTTGTAATATTGTTATCATGATTATAATTAATAAATGTTCTTCCCAACGGTTCATTGGAAATATCTTTGTAATAAGCCGAAACATTGAACAGAAGATCCCAAAGCAGAACCTGCTCATAACCAAACTCAAATTGTACCGTTTTTCCCATGGCAAGATCCGGAGTAGGAACTACAATAGCGGCAGGATAAATGCTCGGTTTGTATAAAAATTCAATCGGAGCCCTTTGATAAAAATGCCCGTAGTTAAAATACATTTTACTCGTTTCGGTTATCGGGAAAGAAACTCCCAGCCTCGGGGAAATATGAAATTGATCTTCGCTTTCTTTTTGAGGCCATCCTTCCGGATCCTGAAGCAGTTCGCGCCAGGCTACCCATCTTTCATAACTGTTCGGTTCTCCCGGTAAAGTCGGGTATACACGATTGAATAAATTTGTATAATCCTCATCATCCGGAAAACCTACCGAATAGCCTTTCTGCATCGGATTAAAATAATCAATACGGGCGCCGAGGTTCAAAACAATTCCCTGGAATTCCAATTTATCCTGGGCGTAAAGTCCTAATTCTAAAGGCGTTGAGGAAAAATATTGCCATGTATCCGGAGTAAATGATTTTTCCGATTGAAACCATGTTCCGGAGTAGACAAACAGATCGTGGAGATTGAGAGAAAAACCGGTTTCAATCTGATGATGCCTTCCTATCTGAGTTGTTAAATCGCCTTTTAACCTGTAAATATATGAATGAGAAGAATCAACTCGTTGAGTCCCTCCATACATTCGGAAATAATTTATTTCATCATAACCATAATTTGTAGAAGCATTCGGACTTCCGTTTTCCGGCGTTATATATCTAAAATCTCTACCGGCTCTTTCACTGAAAAAAGACACATAATTAGAAGCGACGCTTGTATCCATTGCAAACGGCTGTAGATTCTGATCGGAATATCCGACTTGAAAATCTAACGTATAGAATGCTTTATTGGAAAGGGTGTGCGTAAATTTTACGCCTCCGGCAAAATTTCTTTGATCGTAGAACTGCAGACGACTTTTATTGTAAATTTGATCTTTGAAAAATCCGTTTATCAGGCGCGCTTGCTGTCTTACGCTGCTTTCGGTGGAATTGAGAAATCCGAAACTTGACTGCTGCCCTACCAAAGCGCCTCCGTAGTTTGGTGAGCTTCCGCCGCTTACGGTTTCGATCTTTGAATATAAACCGTTCACTGAAAGCCGCATATCTTTTTTAAGTTGCGTGGTTAATTTCAATTGCAGATTCCAATCGACATAAGAATCTCGCGGACCGATCGGGAAAGCAAGCTTTGAATCTTCATATTTAAATCCGAGAAGAAAAGTTGAACGATCAGCGTAATCTCCCCAAAGCGGAATAAATGAACCCGGAACCGGTCCAGTTACACTTGTCTCGAAGAAATAATCCGGTCTGTCCGCAACCGGGTATTGAGGATGCTGCAATTTCCAGAGTTGTAACTTTTGTAGTGAGTCTAATGGGCGAGGTTCCGTTCTTGCGTTTGACCATCCTTTAAATCCGCGAAATTCAGCCGGAACTGTTGAATCGTCTTCGGCAACTCCCTGCCACGCATATCCGTTCTCCGAAGTATCGGCATAAACACGGTAAATCCAAGAATCGTCGCTCCAAGGGTTTGTTTCAAAAAATTTCTTCTGCGAGGGAGCAATATCTGTTTTAACCGAGACTGTATATTTTTCTCTGTTGCCGTCTTTAGTTACTACATTTAGAAGTCCGGATCGAATCCCTCCGTATTTGGCTTCAAAGCCGCCTGTCATAATCTGAACTTCTTCGATTGTTGTTGAATTAAAACCAAGATAAGAACTCTCTGTTCGTGGATCCTGTAGTGAAATTCCGTCGAGACGAATATCCGTTTCCCGAATAGCCCCGCCCCGAACGCTGAGGCCGTTACCTTCAGCGCCGCTAACAAGTTCAACTCCTTTAACGTTATCTACAAACTCGTCGACGCGCATCACAGGCATCTGTTCGATTCGGGAAGTTTCGATTATTTCCCGGGTTCCCGAAACGTCTTTTTTAATTACTTCTTTTTCTGCGGTTACCACAACCTGTTCAACTTCAATAACGGTTGAAGATAATGGAAAACTGACTTCGATTGTTCTGTCGGAACTAACATTTACCGAAGTTACAACTCGCGGCGTGTATCCAATAATAGAAGCCCGTAAATTGTAAACCGAGGGTGGAACGTTAAGGATAACATAATATCCGTCAAGATCAGTCGAAGCTCCAATCGGGGAATCCAACGGAATAACAGTTCCGTCGTCAAGAATCTTTTCGATGATCAAAACATTTGCGGAAATAAGGGGTTCTCCAGATTCCGCGTCGGTTACCCTTCCGGTTATTTTTCCGTTCGCAGCAAAATATTGAGCTGTAAAAAGAATAAATATAAGGATGAGAAGAGAACTAAACTTGTATAATATCTTCATCTTGAACCTTAAGTTTTTTATTTTATTTAATCAAAAAATAAAAGCAAATAATCAATCTTTCTATTTAAATTGAAATAAAAAATAGTTCTTGATTTTTTAAAAATTTATAGTTAGAATTTTGGCTTATATTCAAAACTAATTTAATGAATCAATTCTGTGTCAATTATTGCGATTGATCTCAACAGCTCCTGTCTAACCGCCGCCGCTTTAACAAATAATGGTAAAGGATTATTCAAAGAAAAAGAGGATTTGAATGATTTAGCCGGCGCGGAAGTGGCTGCTCTGATCAGAAAAAAAATAGATAAAATATTTAAGGCTTTCGAAAGCAAACCTACCGAAATAAAATCGATTGGCGTTTCCGTGCCCGGAATATATTACTCAAAAACCGGCAAAGTCTGGTCTCCTAATATAAACGGATGGGAAGATTATCCATTAAAGGAAGAGCTTGAAAATCATCTAACAGGAAGAAATATTTATCTCCAAATCGCAAGCAAACGAACCTGTTATATATTGGGCGAAATGTGGCAAGGCGCCGCGAAAGGATCGAAGAACGCGATTTATCTTTCGGTAGGAAACGGGATAGGCGCCGGAGTTTTAATCGACGGGAAAATTCTTCATGGATTTAACGACGGAGTTGGCGCAATCGGATGGCTCGCAGTCGATAAAAATCACAAAAAGGAATATTCAGAAAAAGGAACTTTTGAATATATCGCTTCGGGACGAGGAATTTTAAATCGCGCAAATGAAGCGGTGAAAGCTAATCCCGAATATTCCGGAATATTAAAAGATCCAAAATTGAATATCGACACGCTGTTCCGAGCTTATAAATTAAAGGATTCCATCGCTGTAAAAACCGTAAACAAAACGGTAGAATATTGGGGAATTGCGGTGGCGAATCTTATCAGCCTTTTCAATCCCGAAATAATCGTCTTCGGCGGCTATGTTTTTGGTCCGGCAATAATGTTTCTGGATGAAATAAAAAAAGAAGCTCTCAAATGGGCGCAGCCGCTCTCTGCAAAAAATGTAAAATTTGTGGAATCGAAGCTTGGTCAGAATGCCGGACTCTATGGCGCCGGTCAGCTTGCGAGGAAAGGGTTTTAAAAAACGTGAAAGGTCAAACGTCAAAAGTGAAACGGAAGTGCGAGAAGTCAGAAAACAGAAGTCAGAGGTCAGCGTTTTTGCTTCGATCTATAAAAATCCATGTTGCTGCATTCCATTCAAAATTAAATCTATCAAATTCAATTTAGTATAAACTTTCATTAAGTAATCTTTCTTCGAAAAATCAAGAAAAAATTTCCTTATAAAATAAATCTTAAAACGTTGATAAATCGTTATTAAATTTCATAATAAAGAATCAATAAACAAAATTGAAATTCTTATAAGGAAAAATTATGAAGAAAATATTTTTGGCAATTCTACTAATATTTTTGAGCGTTAGTATCTTCGCTCAAAAGAAAGCTATCGGTTATTATTACGCCAACTACGCAAATTATCCGCATACGGCAATTGATTATAGTTCGCTTACTCATATAGCTCATGCATTTATCCGCGCAAACGCGGACGGAACTATAGGATGGGACAGCTGGTTCCCATATCCGGAATTGGTTGAGGCAGCTCATCAAAATGACGTTAAAATAATCGTTGCGATCGGCGGTTGGGGAAATTCCGAAGGCTTCTATCCGATGGCAGCCGATCCGGCGATGCGTGCAAAGTTCGTTGAGAATATTACTAATTTCTGTCTGGATAAAGGCTACGATGGAATTGATATCGACTGGGAATATCCAAAAGCTGAAGACGCCGCAAATTTAGTAGCGCTTGTATCAGAATTGCGCGCGGCTTTCGATAATGCCGGACTCGAAATTATAAGCGCGGCTCTGCCTTCCACCGATTGGAGCGGCGGTTATGACATTGCTAATCTAAAGGACAACCTTGACTGGTTCGGAATAATGACATACGATTTCTACGGTCCTTGGGAAGCAACTTCCGGCATCAATTCTCCCCTCTTTCCTAATTCAAAACAAAACGGAGCAATCTCTACTTCGATTAATTATTATCTAAGCAAAGGCGTTCCAAAAGAAAAATTACTTTTAGGATTGGCTTTCTACGGTTACAATTTTAAGGCTTCCGATTTTTATGTGCCGCATTCAGGAGCGACTTCAATTTCTTATGTAAATGCAAATGCAAAAATCAACCAGGGATGGAACAATAACTGGCACGAAGTAAGCAAGGTGCCCTATTTACAAGATCAAAGTAAGACAGAGATAATTACTTATGATGATACTTCCTCGATCAAATTAAAATGCAATTATGCTCTTCAAAATGATTTGGGTGGAGCGATTATCTGGAAGATCGGTTTCGACTATTCCAACGGAAGCGCGCCGCTTCTTGCTACGGTCGGAAAATATTTGTTAGGCAACGATACTATTATTTCTCCGCCACCGCCGCCGGTTCCTGATTCTACTTCTCTTTTCGATGATTTTGAAGATAATGATTCAACAAATCTTTGGGGAGGGTACTGGGAAGAATTCATTGATGCTAATGCTTCGTCCAACATGAATATGCAAATTGCTGAAGAAGGTTTTAAATCGGATTATTCGTTAAATGTTACAGGGCAGTTTGCAAGTTTCGGCGGCGTTGCCGGGTACTTTAGAAACGATCAGTCGGCAATAAATATTGAAGGTAAGATTGACGGTTTTTCTTTCGCTGCAAAGTCGAACAATGAAAACTTTAACCCTGCAAGAGTAAGAATAAGAGAAGTAAAAGCTGAAACAGTCAGAGGATATGCTTATTTCAGTTATACTTTCACTCCACAAAATGATTGGAATATTTATGAAATTCCTTTTTCGGATTTAGTCCCTCAATACGGTGAGCCGAATCCTCCTTTTGATGCCGCAGATCTATATGCGATCGATTTCGGTCCGGCTGCGGCAAATCAAACGGTAGATGTTTTAATTGATTCGGTGGTTTTCTGGAGCGCCGAAGAGGATACTATACTAAGCGTTGGCGATGCCGATGTTCTGCCTGAAAGATATGAATTGAGAAACTATCCTAATCCGTTTAATCCTTCAACCAAAATAGAATTCTCGATTCAGGAAACCGGAAAAGTGAATTTATCTGTCTTCGATGCTTTGGGAAGAGAAATTTCGGTTTTAGTTAATGAAGAAAAATCCGCCGGAAAATATGTAGTTGATTTTAACGCGGTTAAACTTTCGAGCGGAATATATTTTTACAGATTAAAAACAGCCGGTAAAATATTAACGGAAAAAATGATATTGGCGAAATGATGAACCGCAAGAGAAAAAGGTTTTCTTATCCATTTAGGAAGATAAGATCGTAACCCGGATTATCGAGGCTGTGTGAAAAATAAAAACTCAAAGTAGGAAGATGATGTTGCTTAAGTAAATATAGTTTTTAGTTTTTTTACTCGTAGAGACGGGATATATCTCGTCTAAGCTCAGACTATATGTCTGAGTTAAATTTTATAATTTAAATTGGAGGCTGTCTCAAAAGTTTTTTTGTCATTCCGAATTTTTTTCATTTAACTTTATCCAACAAATAGAGTTATCTTTTGTATGAAGAATAACATTTATACAAAAAGGAAAAACAAAATGAAATACTTCTTTTATTTATTAACAGCTTTCATATTAGCAAACCTTCTATCCTGCGACACGACAGACCCGCCCAAAGTAATATCGAAACAGCCTAAAGCAATAACGTTGCAATTATTAGACGTAAGCTGCACGGAAGCATTTATAAAAGTTACCGCCGCGGATACGGTTTTACCGGTTAGTTTAACAATAACTAAAGATGAAAAACATCTTTTTAGTTTTACGTTAACTAAAACAGATACGGTAATAATTGACGCGACCCTTGCCCTTAATACAACTTACACATACCAAACGGAAGCGGAAATAAACGGTAAACCGGAAGAAAGCGAAACCCTGGAGGTAGAAACATTAAACATAACGAGCGGTAATTTTACTTGGGAGGTATTTTCTTTTGGAGGCATTGAATATGGAGGCAGCAGCGATTTATATGACGTAGCAATAATAAATGAAAATGATATCTGGGCGGTTGGTAAAATATATGCCGATACAACCGGAAAAGCATACAATGCTGTTCATTGGAATGGAAGCGAATGGGAATTGAAAAGAATAACGGTTTCTTATAATGGAAACATAATTACACCGACCTTATTTGGAATTTTTGCTTTTTCATCGACAGATATATGGATGTCATCCGGTGTGCCGGTTCATGGAGACGGTAAAACCTGGAAGCAATACCATCTTTTCGATATGGGTATATTAAATCAAAACGATGGTTACTTAACAAAGATTTGGGGAAAATCATCCAATGACATTTATTACGTGGGAACACTAGGAACAATTGCCCATTACCAAGCCGGAAACTGGAGTAAAATAGAAAGCGGAACGACGACAGACCTAAATGATATTTGGGGCTATTATGATGTTAATACTCAAAGATCGACAGTATTAGCCGCAGTTTCAGAGCTTTTCCAAGGCGAAGGGGAAAGAAGATTATTAAGCATAGACGAACATAGCGTAAGAGATACTTTAGGCTCTCCCTTTCAAGATAAAGTATCGGGAGTTTGGTTTAAGAATAATTATTCGCCGGTTTATATCTCCGGTAATGGAGTTAAGGAATATAAACATCAAAAATGGCAAAAATATTCCCTTTCTACCTGGCTTATGAAAATTATCCGCGGGAATAACACAAATGACATCTTTGCTGTTGACGGCAGCCCAACAGTCTTTCACTATAACGGTATTAATTGGGAAAAAGTTAAAGAATTTCCGGGTAGTTCTATAAATGGCATAGCCGTTAAAGACGATATAGTCGTGTTGGCTGGAAGTCAGGTAAGAAATTTTATAGTTGGCAGCGCAACAGTCATCATAGGGAAAAGGAAATAATAAAAGCCGCGATTAAACAAATTCAAAAATTTAAAGTGGAGAAGCGGTATGAAAAAGATACTTTTCATCATAATTTTTTTAATCTCAATAAGTATTATTCCAGCGCAGGGTGATTATTCTGTAATAATTAGAGTGGAAAATCTATACTGGTATCAGAATAAAGATGATCATCTTACATCGCCCGAGTGGAGATGCGACTATTATGCTGATTTATATTTAGATGGAATTTTATTAGCTCCAAGTAGCGCCTATACTTATAAATGGTATCAAAATGATACCGGTCAGTTTATACACGAAGGGCAAAATAGCCATTACCATTTTAATGACGGCGACGCCGGTATGTTTTATGACGTATATGTTGAAGTTTCCGGCTCAGGTTTCAATGTAACTTCCGATACCTTACATGTAGGCAAGAATGGTACGGTTTCCAAAGTTGTTCTTTCTGCATTGAGCAACAATAGGCAATTAGGAGAATTAGAAATAGAAGAGCACGTTAAATTATTTACTAACCCTCTTTGGATACCGCCGCAACTCGGATTCTTTAATATGACCTGGGAATATGATACTCCTGTTAAAGTTGAACCTGTTGAAATATCTGAAGATAATACAAAATTTAATCATTGGAATGAAACCGATGAAATTATGAATTTTATTAATTTTGCGCCCGAGGAACTAACTACTGAACTTGAAGCCAATTTTACGTCAAGAACAAAAAATGTAGTAATACAAAAAAATTTCGCCGAATATAATTCAACGGAAATGATTGGGTTTAAAGATCCATGGCTTCAAGATAAATTTATGGGTGAAAATCTCGGCTATCAAAATCAGGGAATGTCAGCGCCATATAAATATTTTGATTCAATTGATTTTTCAAATTCCGGTTTTTCAGAATATAAAGGAGTTTTATTAGATCAAAATCCCAATTTCCTTCCCAATATCCCTTATTATACAATAAAAATACCCTCAACAATAAATGTATCCGGCAGGTCTCATCCGGTATATTTATTAAACTGGGATGTTGCCGGAGCCGCGCTTCAAGATGCAAATTCATTAGAAACCGGAGTTGTATTTAATTCAGACGGAGCGGAAGTAACGGCAAATCTTAAAGGGAGTTTAATTTCTAATAATTATAACGCTTACGCAAGCGGAAGCCAGCGTAAATTTATTCGCACATATAATAAATTATGCCAGGTATATTCAAGTATGGGTAAAATATGGATGGAAAGCAGTTCGGATAACGGACAAACGTGGGATTTGTTAAATAATAAACAACCGTTAAACAGCAGTATAACGGCTAAAAATCCTTCTTTAAGTTTAATACCCGGCACGGATAAAATTGCTGTCGTTTTTCAAGACGGTTCCAAAATAAAATTTATGATAGCTCATTCTGAAAATATATCTTACGGCAATTTTATTTCTTATGAGACGGATATTGTAAATACAAGCGGTTTAATCGATGCAAATCCGGTAGTTGCCGTAAGTTATTTAAATGAAGACGGTATTATTAGAGCGCTTTCTACCGCTTACGATAAAACTTATGTTATTGTTTGGCAGAAAAACAGTTCAACTTCTCCCGGATTATATTACAGAACTCTTAAAGAAAATTATTTAGGCTCTTTCAGTTTTGTTAACAATCCCTCAATCATCGGCAATACAAATGCAAATTCTGAAAATCCTTCAATTACAACGAATCCCAATATAACGCCTACTACTGATTTTCATCTTGTTTGGCAGCAAAAAATTGATTCATATAACACTGAACTTAGATATTACCATATACGGAGTTTAATGAGCGGATATACATATTTTTCTGGTTACGCAAAACCCTCATCCGGCAGCGGTTATGCCCGCAATACAAATCCTTCAATAGTAATTCAAAACAATAATAACGTTAACGTTTATTGGGTAAGTTATCCGTGGAGCGGAGATAATACTGATAAACGCGTTGTGGCAAGAACAAGATATTCGTCAGGCTCGTGGAGCGGATATTTTAATAAGTATGGAGCCTACGTAACTACGGTAAATGCAAATACTTATGATGATTTATCAAATATTGGATTTGTCTGGGTAGAAGAATATGCATACGGCGCATGGGCAAATAAATTTAGATTATCGAATATAGGCTATACGAGAACTCTTAACTCAAACGGAACTTCGGTGCAGTTATGCAGCGGCGGTAATTTAAATCAGATGTATGCAATGTCTTATCAAAAATCTAATTCTCCTTATGAATTTAAAATGAGCGGCAGCCTTGGCTCGCTTGTAAAATCAAGATTAACAAATTATGTTGGTCGTCAGGGAATAGTAAGAAGCGGAGAAGTGGAATATTACTGCACTTTAAGCGATGCCGCCATAAATGATGAATTAGTTGAATTTGTTCAACCGGTAGATACCTTTAACACAAAAGACGCAGCAGAATTAAATTCATTTTTGCGAACTAAAGAATTTAGTATAAAAGAAGATTTAGATTTAACTTTGAATTTATCTTTCGGAGCGGCAAATTTAGAAAAAGCAAAAAAACAACTTAACGGCAATAATTTTGTAAAATTCATTGTTAATCTTATAGACGCAAAAAACAATGAAGTTATAAGCAGAATAGCTGAAATTATTTTTAATAAGGATACCGATTTCTTGAAAGAAAATAGTTCCTATAGAATAACATCAAAGGGAACTAAGAACAAAATGGTTAGAATAACAATGGCTGCTGAAACAAATATGGAATCTGAATTTACGCTTGCCTCAATCGAATCGGACAAACGAATTTTGATGAAGCCAAAATTAAACTCATCTTCTGAAATTGAAATAAAGCTTAACCCGGTAAATGAATATTCGCTTTTGCAAAATCATCCAAATCCATTCAATCCATCCAACAACAATTACTTTTGCTTTGCCTCAAAAAGGACAAGTGGTTCTTAAAATCTATAACAGTCTGGGGCAGGAAGTAAAAACTTTAGTTAATGAATTTAAGGAAGAAGGAATTCATCAGGTAAATTTCGACGCTTCGAATCTACCGAGCGGAGTTTATATTTACTCTATTCAGGCGAATGATTTTCATGCAGAGTAAGAAGATGATACTTTTAAAATAATTCTTTGAATTCCTACCAAATGGATTTGATAGCAGGAAATGAGTATTTGAATACTTCAAAGCGGCTTTAACACACTCCTGATTCTTTCGCAAAGCGACAGCTATACCGCGCTTCGCTTCGAATCGTCCCCTCTCGAGAGGGGACTGAGGGGTGTGTTCTTTGAAAACGTAAAACAAGTATTCCAACTGTTTCTAGTTTCATAATTTTAACAGTAAAAAGCCGCAGAAAGGAAAAATCGCGTTACAATGCTTTCCCTCTCACAAAAACTTCAGCGATCGAATTATCTTCATTCAGCAAAACTAAATCGGCGTCTTTACCTTTATCTACTGAACCTTTGCGATCTTAAATATTTAATAATTTAGCAGGAATTTTTGTTGAACTGTTAACGGCTTCTTCCAAAGTGCAGCCTGTAAATTCTTTGAACTTAAATACAATCTCCAGCAGGCTCATAGTCGAACCGATCAAAGTTCCGTCCAAATATTTCGCCGCGCCGTCTTTGGAAATATATTCTCGTCCGTTGTAAAAATATTTCCCGTCGGGCAATCCGATTCCCTGCATTCCGTCTGTTATGCAGACGCATCTTTCCGCGCCGATGTTGTTGTAAATCATTTTTACTATTGCCGGATTTATATGATGTCCGTCGCTTATAATCTGAACTGAAATATTTTCATTTTCAAAAATCGCGGGAATCGGTCCGGGATCTCTGTGATGAATTGAGCGCATTGCATTGAAGATATGCGTAACGTGATTTATTCCCGCTTCAAATCCTCGTTTCGTTTCCTCATAATTCGCGTCGGAATGAGCGAACGCCGCGACTGTATTATGTTTCCGAAGATCTGAAATTATCTGAAGATTCCCGTCAAGCTCCGGCGCTATCGTCATCATTTTTAAAGTATCTTCCGTAACTTCATAAATTTCGTCAAGCGCTTTTTGGGAAGAAGCATAAATCGAAGCGGGATCCAAACCACCTTTCTTCTTTTCGTTGATGAACGGACCTTCAAGGTGAAATCCCAAAAGTTCAGCTCCGCCTGTTTCTCTTCCAACAAAAGGCTTTAAAAATTTAAGATGGCGATTATCTTCTTTCGGTTTAACCACTGTGGTTCCGAGAAAAGAAGTTGTTCCCGTTTTAGCCAAAGTGGATGAAATTTTCTGCAAAGCATCCTCATTGCCGTCTAAAATATCATGCCCGCCGGCGCCTTGTATGTGAACATCGATCAATCCGGGAATAATAATTCTCCGGCGGGCTTCAATTAATTCAGTTTTATTATCTGCAGCAATGGAGTTCGATATTTCAGAAATTCTTCCGTCTTCAATTAAAATATCGCCGATAAAATCGGGGCGATCGTAAATTCTGCAGGATTTGATTAAAATCTTATCGGGCAATTTAAACTCCCTTTATTCTTTTTTTGTATTCGGATAAAGCTTCGTCCAGACGTTCACGAGCGGTTTCATCACCGGCGTTATGAGTAGGATGAATATATAATTTAACTCCACGCTCGGCAAGTATTTCAGCTACAGTAGTCACAGTCATCCAGACTGTAGTAACGAAACGCCATCGTAGATGTCGGTCCGATTTTATCTTTATGATTTTTCAGCGGAACGGAAGCGTCTTCAATCGGCGCGCAGGAATCGACCACAATGTCGGCAATATCAAAAAGAGTTTTGCCTGAAGAGTGGCGTGTTGTTTTTCCTTTTGCCGCTTCCGCAGAACCGTAAGCGATAACTTTCATTCCGCGTTTTTTCGCTTCGAGCGCAACGTCAATGTTAACGTTATTAATTCCGGAATGCGAAAAAATCCACATCGTATCGCGCTCGTCAAAATCGTAGCCTTTCATCATCTCAACGCCGTAACCTTCAACTCTTTCCAGAAATACAAATTGATGAACACCCATTTGTCCCGGTAATATTTGTAAAAAAAGTAAGCGGCAATTCAATCATCGGATGAAAACCGACGAAACCGCCGATGCGCGGATACATTTCCTCAATCGGCAAAGTCGCGTGTCCGCATCCGAAAGTATGAACCCATCTTTCAGCTTCGATTGTATCCGCCATTACTTCGGCGGCTTTGCGGATGTTATCCATCTGCGTTTCTTCAATTTTCGTCATCACGTCGCGAGCGTTATCCAACCATTGTTTTGCTAACATTTTTTATACTCCGTATTTATATTTTTATTTTAGTTGAAATTTTCTTTATCGTTACCGCAAAGAGTAAGAACATAATTACAACGCTTATCAGAAGGAAGAGCGGGAATATCTCGATTCCGTAGCTTTGGGAAAGCGCGCCGACCGAGTAGTTCATCAGCGTATTTCCGATGAGCGCTATCGCTAGCGCAATGCTGAAAGCGGTTCCCGACATTTCGCTGTAAAGTTCTCCCACATAAGAAAGAACAATCGGGAAATCCGGCGGCGAATCCGGCGCCGAAAAATATCATCGCAATCAACGCAGCTGTTAATGAAGCTGCGTTCATAAATAAAATTGCGCCGATTAAAATGAGCGAAAGACAGACGAACATTACTTTGTAAGAAGCGACGGCTTTAAGGATTCCGCCCAATAATAATCGCGCTAAAGTCAAAGCTATCATCAAAATAGTCAATGAAATCAACGTGTTTTCCGCCGCGATGTTTAACGCGCTTTGTAAATAAGTTGTCGTCCAGTTATTTACTGTTCCTTCCAAGCCGCTTTCAAAAAATAAAATGAAGCCGAGCAGAAGGAGCGGAACTTCTTTAAGAAGAGATAATCCTTTTTTGATCGGGAAGCCCTGCGGTTGTTTCGGATTAGGAAATTTTATTACGAAGAAATAGATAAGAGGTAAAAGGACGAAAATTCCGATTGTAGAAATTATTGTTTCGTAAGAATAAAATCTTGAAAGCGCGCTTGTAACAGCCGGCATTCCCAAAGCGCCTATTCCGTAAAAAACTCCAAGCAGACTTAAGTTGGCGCCTTTTCCTTCGGAACTTATATCCGCGACTAAAGCGTTTGTCGCGCCGTTGATTACTCCGCCGCCAAATCCAATAATAAAAAAAGCAATTTGTATGATGAAAAAACTTTCTGCAAATGCGATCGCTTCCAATGAAAGTCCGATTAGCAGAGCGTTAATTGTTAATACATTTTTGTAGCTGTAACGATCTACAATCGGACCGAAAACAATCGAGCCGGCTAAAATTCCAAAAGGAAGAAGAGCGGCTAGTGAGCCGACGGTAATCTCGTTAAGCCCGAATTTATTGGTCAAAAAAAGATTAATAGTTCCGAGCGAGATCATAACAATTCCGAACAAAAGCATTCCGATACAAGCCGCGGCAAAAACTAAATTTTTCTTAAACATAAAAGATATTCCGGATTATTTATTTCTCAATGCAAGATATCCCGCGCCGTAAAGTCCGGCGTCTCCTTTTAACACACTAGGCAAAAATTCAACCTGTTTTATTGCAATCGGCTGCGCCCATTTTTCCGCTTCGCTTTTTATCCGATCAATAAATTTAACGGCGGGACCAAAAACTCCGCCGCCGAAAATTATTTTTTCGGGATTGAATAAGCTCACCAAATTAGCCGCCGCCATTCCCCAATATTCAATCGCCTGATCGATCACCTTTTTCGCAATCTCATCACCTTCATCGTAAGCGGTAAAAATATCTTTTCCTTTTACTGAATTATGATTCAGTATTCCGTCATAATTTTTTTCTTCTTGAAGAAATTCTTTCGCGGCTCTCGCAAGTCCTTCTCCCGAAGCGTAATATTCAAAATTTCCGCAAGCGTCATATTTTTCTAAATACGGTTTATTAAGCGCAAGCCAGCCGACAGCTCCGGCGATATCATTCGAACCTCGGATAACATTTCCGCCTGAGAATATTCCAGCGCCTATACCGGTTCCCACAGCAAGAAAGATCGCGTCCTCCGTATTCTTTGCAGCACCGATCCAGGCTTCCCCCAAAATGTAGCAGGCTCTATCGCTGTCTATTGTAACCGGAATTTTATTTTCGAACAGATCATCAATTTCTTTTTTCAGCGGATAATCTTCCCATCCCGGAATATTCGGCGCCCAGACTTTTCCCGTTTTGCGCCAGCTTATTCCGGGCACACAAGCGCCGACCGACACAACATTTAAATTATTTTGATAACAATATTTTTGTAGAACTTTAGTTCTTTCCCGGATTAAAACTCCTACTTCAGCTCCGGACCTATTTTCTATTTCAGCCAAATCTTTTAAAAGAATTTTCCCGCTCTCATCAAAAACAGCGGAAGCTATTTTCGTTCCGCCTATGTCAATTCCTATTACCGCCATAAAAATTTTCTCTAATTTTGTTTCTCTAAAATAGTATGTAAAAAAAATAATGTACGAATAATTTCCAAAGAAAAATTTTAATTGACTTTATAAAAATTAATTATTAAAAAGTGGGTTTATAAATTTTACAAGCCGGCTCTAGCCCAAATTGGCTGCGGAATAAAATAAATCTTTAACTTTGAGCAACTCAAATTTTAACAGAGGTAATAATGAAATCCATACTGACTGCGCTAATATTTTTTTTATTATCAACAATTATCTTAGGAGAGGAATTGAACACATATGAGTTAATGCCGCTTCCGCAGGAAATAAATGAAACAGGAAGCTCTTTCAGATTAGATAAAAATTTTGATATTTCTATTTCCGGAAATCCAGCTGACCGGCTTTTTCCCGCAGCTACAAGAATGTTGAGAAGATTATCCGGGAGAACCGGATTATTCTTTCCGCAGGATTTTATCACAAAAGAAAGTTTTTCGGACACTTCGGAGATGATTATAGAAGTCGAACGCCCGGGAAAAATTGAGTTGGGACAGGACGAATCTTATTCGCTCAATATTTCAGGCGACAAAATTAAATTATCCGCGCCAACCGATCTCGGCGCGATGCACGGCCTTCAAACTCTGTTCAACTTCGTTCAAGCAGATTATGCCGGATATTATTTCCCCGGAGTTGAAATAAAAGATGCTCCCAGATTCCCGTGGCGCGGACTTATGATCGATGCTGCCCGTCATTTTATGCCGGTCGATATGGTTAAAAGAAATCTCGACGGAATGGCGGCTGTTAAAATGAACGTTCTGCATTGGCATTTAAGCGATAACCAGGGCTTCCGGATTGAAAGTAAAAGTTTTCCTAAACTTCACGAATTAGGCTCGGATGGATTTTACTACTCTCAAGCTCAAATTAAAGACGTAATAAAATATGCCAACGATAGAGGGATTCGAGTTTATCCGGAGTTCGACGTACCCGGGCATTCCACGCCATTCCTGGTCGCTTACCCTGAACTCGCTGCGGCTCCGGGACCTTACACTATAGACAGGAATTGGGGAATTCTCGATCCGACTCTCGATCCGACAAAAGAATATACTTACGAATTTCTGGATACGCTCTTCGGCGAAATGTCACAGCTTTTCCCTGACGAATATTTTCATATCGGCGGCGATGAAGTGAACGGAGTTCAGTGGAACGCGAATGAAGATATTCAAAATTATATGAAAGAAAATAACATTGAGGATAATTACTCACTGCAGACGATTTTTACTTCCCGCGTTAACGAATTATTGACTAAGCATGGAAAGAAGATGGTTGGCTGGGACGAGATTCTGCAGCCGGGAACTCCGAAGAATATAGTAATTCAATCCTGGCGCGGACCGCAGTATCTCGTAGAAGCCGCCAAAAAAGGCTATAGGGGAATGCTTTCCAACGGTTACTACATCGACCTTATCCAGCCGGCTAAGTTTCATTATTTAAATGATCCGATTCCCGATTCGACAGATCTGACAGAAGAAGAACGTGAAAATATTTTGGGCGGCGAAGCTACAATGTGGGCTGAACTCGTTACTCCGGAAAATGTTGATTCAAGAATTTGGCCGAGAACCGCTGCAATTGCAGAACGGTTCTGGTCGCCGCAGGAAGTGCGCGATGTAAACGATATGTATAAAAGAATGGAAAGAATCTCTTTCTTGCTGGAAGATTACGGGCTCGAACATCAGAAAAATTACGCGATGATGCTGCGTCGCCTTACAAACAATAACGATATAGAAGCGCTTAAAACTTTTACCGATGTTATTGAGCCGGTAAAAATTTATACGCGGCACAGACAAGGAGTAAAGTATACTTCCTATTCGCCTTATACAAGAGCAGCAGACGCCGCACGGCCTGAATCGATAACGGCAAATAGATTTGAAAAATTGGTCGATAAATATTTAAATGGCGAAAAAGAAAATCTTCCAACAATAGAGAAATATCTAAATACATGGAGTGGAAATTATTCCGACTTAGAAGAGACGATCAAAAAATCGCCTATCTTAAAAGAAGTTTCTCCAATGTCTAAAAATCTGCGCGATATTTCGGAAGCGGCACTTGATGCGATAAATTATTTGGAAGAAGGAAAACCGGCAGATGAAGAATGGCTTTCTTCCAAAATAAAATTACTTGAAGAAGCAAAAGAACCTTACGGGCAAGCGGAGCTCGCAGTTGTAAATCCGATTGAGAAACTGATTTTGGCGGTTAAAGAAAAAGAATAATTATTTCTTCATTTCATATCGAGACGTTCCTTATCGCTGAGTTTATCGAATTGGGGAACGTCTCTTCAATTAAAAATAAAGTAATATATCTATTCTACTACTTTACGGTTTTTTCAATCAATACAATTGTAATCCAATGAAAATCCATCATTTATAATATATAGCCAACCCAGTTTAATGTGATCAAAATCAACCAAATAAGTTTTAATCAAAAAAAAGTATATAGAGACAAAATAATCCTATACTCTATTTAAAATTTTTATTAATTTTATAGAGAAATATTTCGTAATTACTAACATCTATTAGGTTGTATTATGGTAAACCGAAGAGGATTTTTGAAAACCGCTGGATTGGCAACCGCGGGAATTGCTGGCATAAATCCGAAAAAGTTAAAAGCCGCACCGCAGAATATTTTATCCGAAGATCGAATGGGCGTATTGGTAGATACGACAGTCTGCATTGGCTGCAGAAAATGTGAATGGGCTTGTAAAGTTGCACATGATTTACCGACAGATCCAATTGAGACTTATGAGAACACCGATGTTTTTTCAGAATTCAGACGCCCGGTTCCCGAGGCATTAACCGTTGTAAATCGATTCGAACGCGAAGCGGGAAAGAAACCTGCTTTTGCTAAAGCTCAATGCCGACACTGTGATCATCCTGCCTGTGTTTCCGCTTGTATAGTTGGTGCTTTTTCGAAAGCCGAAGACGGAACCGTAAGCTGGGACGGCGATAAATGTATCGGATGCCGTTATTGCATGGTCGCATGTCCATTCCAGGTTCCCACTTTTGAATACGATAAAGCCCTTCATCCTGAAATAAGAAAATGCGATTTTTGCGTTGAGCGGACCACCGAGGGAGATCTTCCCGCTTGTGTTGAAATATGTCCGGTAGAAGCGTTGACATACGGTAAGAGGTTTGAAGTTGTGGAACTCGCCCATAATCGAATTGATGATAATCCGGGAAGGTACAACGATTACGTGTACGGCGAAAATGAAGTAGGAGGAACTTCCTGGGTTTATGTATCGGGTATGGACTTTAAGGAATTGAAATTTCCCCAGCTCGGAAAAAATCCGGCGCCCGGAGTTTCGGAAACAATTCAGCATGGTATTTTCGCTTATTTTGTGCCTCCAGCTCTGCTCTACGCTTTATTGGGAGGAATAATGTGGATATCTAAAAACAAAGAAAACCGGGAGGATGATTAAATGAATAATAATCATAATATTGAGCCTTCCCCTTTATCCAATAAAAAATTTTTCACACCAATTATATGGTTGATGATAATTTTAGCGGTAAACGGATTTATATTTTTGATGGCGAGATTTATTTTCGGAATCGGAGCGGTGACAAATTTAAATCAGCAGCGCCCGTGGGGAATCTGGATAGGTCTTGACGTTGCCGCCGGAGTTGCGCTTGCCGCGGGAGGATTTACAACAGCCGCGCTCGGTCACGTAATGCACAAAGAATATTATCATACAATAATTCGTCCGGCTCTTCTTACCGCGATGCTCGGCTACACCTTTGTGGCTTTCAGTGTTATGATAGACCTGGGACGCCCTTATTTTATTTGGCATCCGCTTATTTACTGGAACGGAAATTCGGCGCTGTTCGAAGTCGGTATCTGCGTGATGCTATACTTAACGGTTCTCTACATCGAGTTTCTGCCGATTGTGGTGGAAAGATTTAAGGGAAGAGTAAAACTCCCTTCCTTTTTCTCGAAGTTGAATAAACCTGTAGATAAATTTTTAGGATTATTGGATAAAACATTATTTAAAGTAATGTTTGTTTTTATTATTCTCGGCGTTGTTTTATCTACGCTGCATCAATCTTCGCTCGGGACTTTGATGGTAATCGCCGGCGAAAAAATGCATCCGCTTTGGCAAACTCCTGTGCTTCCGCTTCTCTTTCTGTTATCGGCAATTGCCGTAGGTTTTCCGATGGTTGTATTCGAAGCGAATTTAGCCGCTAAATCTTTCGGATTAAAACCGGAGACAGAAGTGCTTTCCAAATTAAGTGCTTACATTGGACCGATTTTGGGAATTTATCTTGCATTCAAAATCGGTGATATGGTTATAAGGGAAACATTTGTTTATCTAACGGAAATAACTCTACAGTCGGTAATGTTTATGGTGGAAGTTGTTGTAGGTGTTATTATTCCGTTAAGAATGTTTTTATCCAAAGCAATCATGAGATCGGAACGCGGAATGTTTATTGCTTCGCTGCTTATAATCTTCGGAGTTTTTATCAACAGGTTTAATAATTTTGTGATCGCATACAGAGCACCATATGAAACTTCGATGTATTTTCCTTCCATCGGAGAAATTTCGGTAACAGTAGGATTTATAGCATTTGAAGTTTTACTCTACAGAATTATCGTGATGTATTTTCCGGTTATAAGCGTTCCCGCTAAAACACAAACCGCTACTACAAAATATGCAATCAGAGGCGCTTCAAAATGAAAAAATTAATTTTATTTTTTATTCTGATTATATCAGTTTATAATTACGGGCAGATGACGGATGAGCAGGCTAAGAAGAGAATTCAGATTGCGTGCAACACCTGCCACGTTTGCGAAACTCCGACCAAAACGGATCCTTGCCTGGGTGACTGCCCCCGCGTAAATATGATAACCGTTCATCATACACCGAAAGAAGGGCCCGAAAATATTTATATGGATACGATTTCGGAGAAAGGAGACAAATTCGGTCCGGTAAATTTCTCGCACAGGCTTCACGCGGAAATGTCCGCAATGTCAGGCAACTGCGAGATTTGTCATCATTATAATCCGCCCGGAAATATTGTTCCTTGTGTTGAATGCCATGAAGCAGAAAGGAAAAGATCCGATATATCCAAACCGGATCTAAAAGGCGCATATCACAGGCAGTGTATGGATTGTCATAATGACTGGGGTCCGCGGAACGATTGCTCGCAATGTCACAATCAAGACGAACCTTTGAGGAAAGTAGATTTGGAAAAAGTTCATCCCGAAATTGAAGCACCGGAAAAAATAGTTTATAAAACGGGCTTTGACGATGGAAAACTTGTTACATTCTTCCACTCGGATCATAATACTTTATTTAATTTAGAATGCGTGGATTGCCATCAAAATGAGACGTGCGTTAAATGCCACAATCCGGAATATGAAGAAGCTCAGGCAAATCTTTCTATGGAAGATAAGCATAGCAAATGCGCCGCTTGTCACGATGTTGAAGATGATTGTGCTTCCTGTCATCAAGATAAGGAAAGAAAGCCTTTTAATCATGCTCAAACGGGGTTCGCTTTAACCGGATTTCATGCCGACGCCAAATGCGAACAATGCCACAAAGCCGAAAAAAGTTTTGCCGGTTTATCTCAAAATTGCAATAATTGTCATTCCGGTTGGGATCAGGAAAATTTTGATCATTCGAAAACCGGGTTTGCTCTGAGCGAAACCCACGAAGAATTCGAATGCGAAAGCTGTCACGAAGAAAGAGCTTTTTCCAAAAAACCGACTTGCTCTATGTGCCACGATGAAGATATTTCATATCCCG
Organism: uncultured Melioribacteraceae bacterium; assembly: GCA_963821715.1. Classification (GTDB taxonomy): domain Bacteria; phylum Bacteroidota; class Ignavibacteria; order Ignavibacteriales; family Melioribacteraceae; genus CAWGET01. The sequence goes on along the minus strand of CAWGET010000001.1, from coordinate 157,499 downwards.
ATTTTGAACCCGGAGAAAGAATAGACGGATAATGAAAAAGATTAAGAATTTATTTAACCGCATAGGTTTCAAATTAATTTTAACCGTTGAACTTGCGGTAATAATTATAATAGGAATTTACGCTTATTTTAATATCGACGCTCAAAGCCGGGCGCTTTTGCAGGAAGCCGAAAGACACGCTAACCAGCTTAGCGAAACCGTAAAGGCCGGAACGCGATATGATATGCTTCTTAATCAGCGGGATAGGATTCATAAAATAATTGAAAGAATCGGAGAAAATGAAACGATTAAGGATGTACGCGTTCTTAATAAAGTAGGCGAGATTATTTATTCTTCGGATTCTTCAAGCATTGGGCGAATGGTGGATAAATATGCGGAGAGTTGTTATGTATGCCACGCAGAAAATGAACCGCTGGAAAGATTATCCATTAAAGAAAGAACAAGAATTTTCCGACTGAACCCGGATTCATCGCGAATAATGGGAATTATAAATCCGATCTATACCGAAAAATCGTGCTATGAAGCTGAGTGCCATGCGCATCCTGAAGATCAGACGGTACTTGGGGTTCTGGATGTTACAATGTCGCTGGAAGAAATAGACAGCCAGATAACTCAGAGTAAATTTAACATACTTCTTTTTACAATTATTTCTATTATAGCCATAACATTGATCATTTGGATCTTCGTTAGGAAATGGATTAGCAAACCGGTAAGTGATCTTGTTAATGCAACAAATCATGTAGCTTTAGGAAATTTAAGCTACAAAATAGAAAGAAAACGAAAAGATGAATTGGGTTCTTTGGCGGATTCATTTAATAACATGACGAAAAAACTTTCCGAGATGAGAATGCAGTTATTCCAATCGGATAAAATGGCTTCGCTCGGAAGACTTGCCGCGGGAGTTGCGCACGAAATTAACAATCCGCTGACGGGAGTTTTAACCTACAGCAGTTTTCTACTTAAGAGAAGCGCCGAACATCCTGAATGGCAGGAAGATCTGAATGTTATTGTTAGAGAAACAAAAAGAAGCCGCGATATTGTTAAAGGACTTCTCGATTTCGCCAGACAGTCTACACCAACAAAACATAAGATCAATATAAATGATGTTATCGAAAGATCCGTTGTTGTTGTGCAGAATCAATTAAAGATACATAAAGTGCAGCTCGAGAAAAATCTGCAAATAGATATACCGGAAATAACGGCTGACGCAAACCAGATGCAGCAGGTATTTATAAATTTACTGGTAAACGCATTTGACGCGATTGGGGAAAAGAACGGAACCATAAATATCTCAACTTCCCAAATAAGCCTCTCCCCTATCGGAATTACACAGATTAAACAAGCTGTCTGCCCTAAAAATCATAATTTAATGGATGACGAGCATAAAATTGACGGTTCGCCTTCGATCAAACTAAAAGTTTTAAGCAATGGTAAAGAAGGAATAATTTATTTCGATCCGGTTTATGGAAGAAATCATCATAACTACGAGATAGCGCAGAGCAAAGGAGAAAATTATGAAGTACAATGCCCTGTTTGCGGGATATCGATGATGGATCCTTCCAAAGAATGTAAAGATTGCAGCGCGCCTGTTTATAACATTATTGTTCCCCAAAAAGGAGTTTTGGAAGCTTGCGCAAAATTCGGGTGCGAACAACAGAAATGGGATTTTATGGATGAAGCCGGTGACAGGAAATTTGTTCAGATAAAATTTTCCGATAACGGTTCAGGAATTCCGGATGAAAATCTTGGCAAAATTTTTGATCCTTTTTTCAGTACTAAAGGACAAAAAGGAACCGGTTTAGGTTTATCCGTAATTTGGGGAATTGTTGACAACCATAACGGAAAAATATCGGTCGATAGTAAGTTGGGAGAAGGAACAACTTTTATAATCAGATTGCCAATAAATTGAGCGCAAAATGAAAAGTAATTATGACGTTCTGGTAATTGACGACGAGCAGGTAATTATAGATTCTGTTAGAAAAATTGCAGGCTCGGAAAATTACACAGTCGATTCTGCAACTAACGCATCTGCAGCGCTGGAAAAAATAGAGAATACAAAATACAGTCTTATCATCAGCGATATAATGATGCCGGAAATAGACGGCTTTGATTTCCTCGAAATCCTGAACAGAAAAAAAATCGATACTCCGGTAATTATGACAACCGGCTATACAACTGTTGAAAACGCCGTAAATTCGCTTTCAAAAGGAGCGCTCGGCTTTCTGCCGAAGCCTTTCACTATCGATGAACTTTTAAGCGTAATTTTCAGAGGTTTGCGATTCAGCGAGATCAAGAGGAAAATGGAGAACGAGAATGACTCATCTCTTGAGTTTGTTCCCTGCCCTTCAAAATTCCGTCGGCTCGGTTATTCTTCCTGGATGAATGTGGAAAATGACGGTACCGTTTTATACGGAGCTACACATCTTTATTTTAAGACTATTGAGCAGATCACAAAAATTAATTTTTACGAATTAGACGAAAAACTTACGCAAGGAAATATCGGCATTAAATTTGAAACAAGTGATGGACTAACCCATCATTTACTTTCCCCGGTTAGCGGAAGAATTATAGAAATAAATAATGAAATTATTGGCAATATAAATATTTTAGAAAAGGATCCATATTTCAAAGGCTGGCTGTACAGAATAATTCCTACCGACCTTGAATATGATATGAAAAATCTGATTCAGTGCGGATCGAATAATTTGTAAGTTTAATAAAAATATATCTTAGGAGTAAAAAAATGGCGCTTTTTATTATAGCTGTTATATTATTTATAGTTGCAGATATTCTTATCAGATACGTTCTGAAAGAATCTAAAGAAAGAAAGATGAAGAAACAGCGGGAAGAAGCTCTTAACGTGAGCTTACGACTGGATTTCAGCAAAGAAGCGAAAACGCTTAAAAGAGCGGAAGTTGAAAAACCGAAAGCAAAAATTCTTTGCGTTGACGATGAACCGGTTATTCTCGACAGCTTTAGAAAAATTCTCGTACTCGATGGTTTTTCTGTAGATACTGTTGAAAAAGGCTCAGAAGCCTTAACTCTGATAAGATCAAATCATTACGATTTTGTATTTACCGATTTGAAAATGCCCGAAATGGACGGTGTTGAAGTAACAAAAGCCGTTAAGCATCTTCGTCCAGATATCGATGTTGTAATTATCACCGGATACGCAACGGTTGAAACTGCGGTTGAAACAATGAAATTCGGCGCGATGGATTATGTGGAAAAACCTTTTACCGAAGATGAATTGATTGCATTCGTAAATAAAATCCTCATCAAACGCCAGGACAGAATACACAAACAACTAAAGCCGAAAGTTCACATAACCCATATGAGCGAAACAGAATTATTCAGATCGAGCGAATTCTCAATTCCGGGTGGAGTTTTTATTTCCGAAGGCCACACTTGGGCGGCGATTGAACATGAAGGAGCAGCAAAAGTGGGTCTTGATGATTTTGCAAACAAACTTATTGGCAAAATTGACGATATTGATTTCCCAAATCTCGGAATGCAGGCTCAGAAAGGCGAACCTTTATTTAGTGTGAAACAGGGAAACAAAAAAATACAGTTCAATTCCCCTATTACCGGAAGAGTAACTAAAATTAATAATAAATTAAAAGCCGATGTAGAAGAGCTGGAAATGGGTCCGTACCATGGGAACTGGGTTTGCACTCTTGATGCCGACAATCTCGATACTGAATTATCAAATCTTAAGATCGGGAATGCTGCTGTGGGATTTTTCCAGGATGATCTGGAGAAGATGAGAGACTTAATGAAAGACATGGTAAAACGCGAGAAAGATGGAACGGAAATTGAAGCAGAAGAACTGTATCTCGGCGAAATGGAACATCTCGACGACAGCAATTACGACAAAATAGTTCGCGAGTTCTTTAGAAAATAATGCTTCGAACGCTGGAAAAAAGAAATTTTAAAAGGAAGTATCATTTTCTTAATTCTGTTTGTAGCTTGATTGTTGTAGACTAAAAACTATTTACTGTTGATAAAATTGTACAAATTATATAAATTAATTTCCGATAAGAAACTCTTTTATCTTATTTTATAGAAAATAATTATCACTTATGAAAAAAAAACTATTGCTTCCGCTTCTTTTTTTGTCAGCCTCTTTATTTGCGCAATCGAACGATGATTGTTTTATGTGCCATACCGATCCGGATATGACATATGAACGAAATGGCAAAGAGGTCTCAATCTATACTGATCAGGCAAAGTTCGAAAACTCTGCCCACGGTTCACTTGATTGCGTTTCGTGCCATGAAGGATTTGATGCCGAAGAAATTCCTCACAAAGAAGGATCCAACATTTACAAAGTAAATTGCGGAGACTGCCACGACGATATTTCCGAAGGTATGGCTAATACGATCCACGCACGCTTAGATGTACCTGGCGCGCCCGAATGCATCGACTGCCACGGTTATCATACAGTGCAAAATTTATCTAAAATAAATAATAAAGCAGAAAATTTTTGCTCCGACTGTCATGATAATCAAATTAAGGATCCGATAAGCTTTCATGTTTCCGCAGACGTTACTAATGAATCCTGCAGTGAATGCCACGAAACAGAGGAAATTGCAGCCAATTTAACCGGCTCCCTTCACGAAGGTTTTTCCTGCGTTGATTGCCATTCATATGTCTCCTCAAATTTCGACGAACACATGGAAAATCCGGAACTTGCAAGTTCTGCGAATTGCGCAATGTGCCATAGCGAAGCTGAAGAAGAATACGAAAAAAGCATACACGGAATATCGATTGAGAACGGAATTGACGAAGCGGCTCATTGCTGGGATTGCCACGGAAGCCATAATATTCTCTCGCCGGACGACAAAGAGAGTTTAGTCTATCCAACAAATCTCGCAGAAACATGCGGAAGCTGCCACGACGACCCGGAATTCAGCAAAAAGTTTGATATGAGTATCCAGGATCCGGGGAAAATGTATACACAATCCGTGCACGGTAAATTAGTTCAATCCGGCAGAATGGATGCCGCGACCTGCGTTATGTGTCACGGAGCTCATGATATTAAAAACAGAGTGATGCAGGGTTCCAAAATAGCCGTCACCAGTATTCCGGAAACTTGTGGGGAATGCCATCCTGATGAACAGAAAGAATTTGAAAAATCGATACACTGGGCGCGTGCAGTAAGAGGAATTAGAGGAGCGCCCGTTTGCAACGATTGCCATAGCGAGCACAGCATTAGCGCAATTACAACCGTTGACGAACGTAAAGCCTCGAGACAACTTCAGGAACAAACTTGTATCCGATGCCACCAATCCCCTTTCTTCTCGGAGAGATTCGGTATTGAAGGAAATGTTGTTAGCGCCTATCAGGATAGCTATCACGGGCTTGCGGTTATGCGCGGGGATGAAGACGCCGCTATGTGCGTTGACTGTCATAGTGTTCACGCGATACTACCGAGTTCGAATCCTGAATCTACTGTAAGCGAAGAAAATGTTACGAAGACTTGTCAATCGTGTCATCCCGAAGCACAAGAACTTTTTGCCAAAAGTTATTCTCACCAAACCTCAATAGAATCGGCAGAAAGTGTCGAAAGCTTTGTTCAGACATTTTATTTTTGGATGATTATTGCGGTCATCGGCGGAATGGTTCTTCACAATCTTTTAATCTTTGTCTTCGAATTAAGAAAAAGAAGAAGAGCAAGAAGGAACCAGGTTACACTGCCGAGGATGAACAGAAACGAAGTAATTCAGCATTTTATTCTTCTCGTTTCATTTATTGTATTGGCTGTTACAGGATTCGCACTCAAATATCCTACAAGCTGGTGGTCGGAAGGTCTATTCTCTCTCGGAATGACTGAGCCCGTAAGACAATGGATTCACAGGATCTCTGCCGTTATTATGATTCTTCTCAGTTTATATCATGTCGGATATTTACTCGCTACAAGAAGAGGACGCGAAGTTTTAGGTTATATAATTCCAAAATTTGAAGATATAAGGGCGGCCATAGATAATATCGCTTATTATTTAAGATTAAGAAAAACTCCTCCGGAATTCAGCAAATACGATTATATGGAAAAAGCCGAATACTGGGCGCTGATTTGGGGAACAATTGTAATGGGAGCTACCGGACTTGTACTCTGGTTCCCGACAATAGTGGGCGATTGGGCTCCTCTTTGGTTTATCAAAGTGAGCGAAACGATCCATTTTTATGAAGCAATTCTCGCTACATTGGCAATTTTAGTCTGGCATTTCTTCTTCGTTATTCTTCATCCAAGAGAATATCCAATGAGTTTTACCTGGATTGACGGACAAATGTCGCTCGAGAATTATCGCCACCATCACGAAAAACATTTTAAAATGATGGTTCTGGAATGGGTTAAATTTTCTGAAAGAATAATTAAAAGAGAAGACTTTAAAGAAACAACCGAAATGTTTATTTCGAACTTAGAGCAAAATGATATTAGTCCCGATGAAGTAATTCAGGGCGAATTAAACCGCGATCCTAAATTAAGAATCTGGGTTGAAGAAGAACTTGGAAAAGAATCAGTAATTAAAGAATAGAATAAAAATGCTTGAGAATTTGAACTTGCGTTTGAAAAAGATTAAATAAATATTTAAGAGGTGAAAAACTAATTTGCCTCTTATTAATAAAAACAATATATTCAGAGACAAAGGTCTTTTTGATTAATAAATAAAGACAATAAGGTTCTAAAATAAACTTAATAAAATCCAATTGGAGGAATGATGAACAGATTGTTTAAATACTCGCTCGCTTTCGTAATAGCGTTCTTTCTAACTTCATCCGGCTTTGCGCAGGATAAAACAGAATATAATTATGTTGGTGTTAAAACCTGTGGAATGTGCCACAAAAAAGATAATGCCGGTGCCCAATTAGCAAAATGGGAAGAAAGCGCTCATTCAAAAGCTTATCAAACCTTACAAACCGAAGAAGCTGATAAAATAGCTAAAAAATTAGGCCACGGCGATAAAGCGGTTGAAGCGCCCGCTTGTTTAAAATGCCACGTTACAGGTAATGATCTTCCTGAAGCCAGATTTGACAAAAAATTCTCTATGGAAGACGGTGTTCAGTGCGAAACTTGCCACGGTCCGGGATCAGAATATAAATCAATGAAAATAATGAAAGATCATAAGCTGGCAGTTGAAAACGGAATGAGAGATTTCGTTAATGATGAAGCAATAAATGATTTTTGTGTAACATGCCACAATGATGAAAGTCCTACTTATAAAGATTTTGTATTTGAAGATATGTGGTCAAAAATTGCACATCCAATCCCGGCAGAAGAATAAATAAGGATAATGATGAAAAAGTTTCTCTTAATTTCCACTTTTTTATTTCTGCCGTTAATCGTTTCGGCGCAAAATATTAACGGCAGAATTTCCTCCTCGGTCTACTCCTTCGAACGGTTTGATCTGAATAATGAATCAGATACTTATTTACGCACTTATCAAACCCTTAATCTTAATGTTAATAAAAATAAGTTCTCGCTGAAAACCCGTTTTAATCTGGCGAGCAATATTTCCAATCAATTGGTTAACGATCCACGGCTTCGATTTTATAATCTTTATTTTGAAGGAAGAAATCTTTACGATATCGCGACAATTAAGATTGGGCGACAGCCGATTTATAATTTCGTTGCGGGAGGTTTATTCGATGGAGTTAGCCTGAAATTAGGAACAGACAAATTTACATTAAGCGGATTTTACGGAGGGAATGTTCCGGCTTATCAAAAACTGGAACTGATTGACGAGTGGAGCGATAATTACATATTCGGAGGAAAATTGGCAATAACCGCCCTTAATAACCTTCGATTTGCTTTCAGTTATATCGATAAAAATTTCAAAAGGCAAAGTTACGAAGCAATTCGCCTCGATGAAAATTTCAATCCCATAACTGTATTAATTGAACAAAACTCAAATCAGTATCAATTCCTTTCAGCTGAGGGATCTTACATGATGGAAGAAATCTTCAGCATCGATACAAGATACGATTTTGATTTGAACTACAACGCCACTTCCCGATTTGAAGTTAACGGAAGATACGAACAGATTGAAAATCTCGGTATTAACCTTTATTACAATTATAAAGAGCCGAGAATTCAGTACAACTCAATCTTTTCGGTATTTAACTACGCGAACACTCAGGAAATTGAAGGCGGTATTGATTATAAGATTAATCCGCTCATCACTGTTGTGGGAAAATTCGCGAACGTTACTTTCGATGATGAAAATTCTCAACGTTTCACACTTGGTGTTAACTCCAATTACGGAAGTATAAGCTACAGGAAAAATCTCGGGTACGCCGGAGAGCTGGACGCCGTTTCTCTTTACGCGGCGAGATCGTTCTTCAACGGAATGATAACTCCGTCGGCGGGAATTTCGTTTTCGAATTACAAACTTTCCGAAGAAGCTGAAACAAACAATATTACATCGGTTGTAGCGGGATTTAATTACAGACCGATAAGAGTTTTATCTTTTGATCTTCAGGGACAATACTTCAATAATAAGATCTATAAAAATGATTACCGGGTATTGTTCAAATTAAATTACTGGTTCAATACAAATTTAGATCTGATCTGATATGAAAATAAAATTTATTTACACGGTCGCTTTTATCATCACACTTTCATTCCTTGTGTTTACAGGATTTAGTTCACAAAAAGATCAAAGCGAAAAAAATAAAAGTCGAATTAATTTTTCTCATCAACTTCACGTTGAAGTGACGGATTGCGCTGCCTGTCATATGAATGCAGAAGAAAGTACTAGTTTAAAAGATGATCTTCTTCCGCAGGGACACGAAAGCTGCGAAAGCTGTCATGATATAGAAGACGATGAAAATTGTTCTATGTGCCATGTAGATGATACTTATGAACCGCTGGTCAGATCTGAGTCTGGACTATTGTTTAACCATAAATATCATCTTGAACAAAATAATCTTGAATGTACGGAGTGCCATCAGGGTTTGGACGAAGTTGATTACAGTTTCGAAGCAGAAAACGGTGCAAAACCTCAGATGGCTACATGCTATCAATGCCACGATAACGAAAAGATAGCAACCAATGAATGCGAAGCATGTCATATTTCTACGGCGGATCTTCTTCCGCAGGATCATAAACAAGTTTCGTTTTTAGAAAATCACAAGTATAAAGTAGACCGGAAGGACGCGCAGTGTGCGATGTGCCATAGCGATTCATTCTGCGAAGCTTGCCACGCCGCTACAACCGGTTTGGACGAAGCAAATCTTTCCGATGATTTTTATACTCCGTATCAGCCTCATAATTATATCGATAATGCTAAAGAGCAGAAGATTATGAGAGTTCACGATTTTAACTACCGATACACACATGGAATAGACGCAAATTCAAATTCCTCAACATGTGTTTCGTGTCACAATCGCGAAACATTCTGCAATGAATGCCATCAGGCGGAAGGCGGAGATTTTGCTCTTGGAGGAATGGTTCCGGAATCACATCGTGATCCTAATTTCACAACATTCGGAAGAGGCACCGGAGGCGGCGAACACGCTGTTCTAGCTAGACGAAATATTGAAACGTGTGCATCATGTCATGATACGGAAGGAGCCGATCCGAATTGCATTTTGTGCCATACAGACAGCGACGGAATAGAAGGCACAAATCCAAAAACACACGAAACCGGTTTTATGAGCAGTCAGGAAGGTGATTGGCATAACGACGCCGGTTCTGTTTGTTATAATTGTCATTTAGATGCGAATGCCCGTCCGGGAGGTCAAGCCGGACAAGGATTCTGCGGTTATTGTCATCAATAGAAGAAAATTAGGTTAACTATGAAATATATTTTTTCTCATATTCTTATCGGCATAGCAATAAGCCTTATCTTTTTTTCCTGCAGCGATCTACAGGAAGATATTGCCAAACCCGAAGCATTAAAATTCCACGGTGAAGGTGATTTAAACCCCGCCTCCAATAATTTTCATGGTAAATGGCTTCAGGATGATGAAGACAATTTTGAAGAGTGTATGCAGTGCCATGCAGGGGATTTCAGCGGCGGAACTGCAGGGGTTGCTTGTACCGATTGCCATCCTACAATCAGCGTACACAAAAAAGGCGTTCGCCATCCTGTTTATTTGGCGGAAACCGACGCCGATATGTTCGATTGCCTCTCCTGCCACGGAGAAGATTTTAACGGCGGATTCTCCAGTACTCCTTGTACTTTATGCCACGAGACAATTGATGTGCACAAGGACGGAATTCGAAATCCCTCTTCTTCAAATTTCCATGGTGTCTATTTGATGGATAACGATTGGAATTTGCTCGCATGTCAAAATTGTCACGGAACTGATTATGCTGGAGGTTTGGTGGCTTCAAGTTGTTTAACCTGCCATTCTCAGCCGGAAGGACCCGAAGCTTGTAATACATGTCACGGTAACTTCAGCGAACCCGGACAAATAGCCCCGCCGAAAGACGTTGCCGGGAATTCCGATCCAACAGTTCCCGGAGTAGGCGCTCATCAGGCGCATCTTGATTCAACGATGACGATATTTGCAAATCCTGTTTCCTGTACCGAATGCCATACTGTTTACGACGATGTTTTTGTTGAAGGACATTTGGAAAATTCTAATTCCGATATTGCTTGGGGCGCATTGGCAACTACCGTAACAAATGAATCCAGTACAAGCAACTACGACAGCAACAGAGATCCGATAACTCCCGAACCTGTTTATTCGGACGTTTCCTGCGCAAATACATATTGCCACGGTAATTTTAAAAACGGCAATACAGAGAATGTAGTTAGCTGGATTGGCGGAAGCGATGAAGCAAAATGCGGGACATGTCACGGAGATCCGGAAAGCGGTAGTCCGCTACCGGGTGGAACACATTTCGCTAACCCTAGCTGTGAATTCTGTCACGCAGATGTTGTTGCTAAAGTAGGAGATAATTATGAAATTATCGATAAAGCAAAACACATCAACGGCAAGTTAAACGTATTTGGTTCAGAAATAGATTACTAGAAAACACTTACATTATCAGCAGAGACGCTGTGAAAAGCGTCTCTGCGATATTTACCCCATCTTTACTACAAAAACTTTTACGGACACGGCGTTTCAGTACCACTTTTTTCCTTTATAATGATCCATTATTTTCTTAAAATTATACTTTAATATTAAAGATTCTATGGCTTTCGAAAAAACAATTAAAGACGATATACTCGACTCCTTAGCGGAAGGAATATTTACCGTAAATAAGGAATTTAAGATAAACTTCTTCAACAAAGCGGCGGAAAAAATTACCGGATATAACCGTGAAGAAGTAATGGGAAAATTTTGTAAACACGTCTTTAAATCCAGGCTCTGTTTTCACGATTGTCCGATAGCGATGATCTTAAAAACGAAAAAAAATATTTACGATTTTGATTCTGAAATGCATCTCCAATCCGGAGATAAAATACCGATAAAGCTAAACGCCGCAGTTCTTTATAATGACGATAAAGAACCCTCGGGAGGAATAATTTCCTTCAGGGATATTTGCGATCTGGAAGTTATCCGGAAAAATCTTGTGAAAGATTCTCACTTTCACGGAGTAATAGGCAAGAGCAAACAGATGCGCGATATTTTTGATCTGATAGATGAAATTGCAGATTCCGACGCTCCGGTAATGATCCATGGCGAATCCGGGACCGGGAAAGAAATGATTGCCAACGCTATCCAAATGGTGAGCGGGAGACGGGATAACCCGTTTATTAAAGTAAACTGTTCTGTCTTCCCTCCGCATTTATTAAGCAGCGAACTTTTCGGTCATGTGAAGGGTGCATTTACCGACGCGTTTAAAGACCGGCCCGGAAGATTTGAACTAGCGGACGGCGGAACAATTTTTCTGGATGAGGTTGCGGAAATGCCATCCCAAATGCAGCTGCAGCTTTTAAGAGTTCTGCAGGAAGGCACTTTTGAAAGAGTCGGCGAATCAGTTACCCGAAAGGTAAACGTCCGCGTTATATCCGCCACAAATCTTAATCTTCAGGAAGCGCTGAAAACAGGGATTCTACGAGAAGATCTTTTCTACCGGCTGAATGTTATTCCCATTGAAATTCCGCCTTTGAGGGAGAGAATGGATGATTTAGCACCATTAGTTAATCACTTTCTAAAAAAATTCTCTTTGCTCTATAAAAAAGAAATTCTCGATATAGATGATAACGCATTGGATTTGCTGCAGAATTACTCCTTCCCAGGAAATATCCGTGAGCTGGAAAATGCAATAGAATATGCTTTTGTTAGAACCGCAAACAGTTCCTCAATAAGTTTTACAAAACTTCCCGCAAATATTAAGTACTTAGCTTCATCGAATAATAATTCACACTACATCTCCTCTTCCCCGCTCTCCGAAAAAACCGAACTAATCTCTCTTCTCGAAAAACATCATTGGAATAAAACCAAAGCCGCACAGGAGTTAAAGATAGGACGAACTACGCTTTGGAGACGGCTAAAAGATCTTGGAATAGAAAAATAATCGTTTCAAAATGTGTTTCACCGGAACAATTCGTTTCATTTTAATGCTAACCTACTTTATATTAACACTTTATAAAGATATTACACCCATTATTCGCAAATTTTTGAACGATCTGTTTCAAATTCCAATACTTTAAACTTAATATAATACCTGGGTTTACCGTGGCTTAAAAATTGCACTTTAAAAGTTATTATGAACGAAATGCTCGCCAATCATTATTTTCTGGCTCGAAAGTATTTGGAAGCCAAAACATCATTTCTTGAATGCCTCCGGGAATCGCCGCATAACAAGGAAATAATAAAAAAACTGATCCTCTGTTACACTCAAACAGGTGAAATTGAAAGTGCCTTCGATCTTCTTTATCAATTAATTTCCGAAGATTTACAATTCATAATTAATACTAATCCAATTGAGGATGACTGTCCATGTCTTGAATTAATAGATCAAATCCAGAATAAGAAATATTATGATGAGTCAAGGGATCATTATCTCCGCCTGGGAATCATCTGGCTTTACTGTAATCCAAAAAACGCTTTATATAACTTTAAGAACGCTTTGGAGTTTGATCCTTCCAACCCAAAGTTATTTAGTGTAATAAAAAAAATATCATTCCACATAAATACGAGGGAGAAATGAGAATGAAACAAATTAATGGATATTTTTTAGTTTTTTTGGCGATTGTTTTTGCGGCTCCTATTTTCGCTCAATCGGATTTTCAATCGAGTCTACATAATACCCGCAACGGAAAATCGTATTGGTATTCGACAGTAGAGAACGGCGGAACCGGGGGTTTCGAAACATTGACCGGAGTACCTATTGAAGATATGGGCTGCAAAGAATGCCACGGACCGACAAATGCTAAAGGAGAAGTTTATCCCGCAGACTACGAACCGAGCTGCGACGACTGCCATGCTACGGATTTCTCAGTGTCTCAAGACCAATGTTTATCATGCCATTCGCGTCAGAAAGCGGAAATAACAGTGCACAATCTTCCGGATGTACACCGTGAAGAAGGATTTAAATGTTGGGATTGCCATGGATCATCCGATATTCATGGAGACGGAACAGAGTATCAAACGATGTTTGAGACCGGAGCGATTGGAGTTGACTGCATTGACTGCCATAACGACGCGGCCGGAACTCTTCCCAATCATTCTTCATACGATCCGCATAACGGAGCTCTGCATTGCAACGCCTGCCATACGCGAACCGTTATTGCCTGCTATAACTGCCATATGGAAAGTCAGGTTGAAGATCATCTTAAAAGACCGCTGCGGCAAATAAAGGATTTTGTTCTGCTTGTAAACCGGGAGAAAGATGGTAAAGTAGGCACAGCATCATTTCAATCTATAACCTATCAAGGCGATAGCTGGATCGCAATCGGGCCGTATCAAGCACATTCAATTATGAGCGATGGAAGAAAATGCAACGATTGCCACGCAAATTTCGGCGGAACGATTCCCGCTATTCAGGATTATAATGACGACGGAATTATGCAGTTCGCTAAATGGAATGAAGAAGACAGCTCCCTCGTTTGGCTTAATGGTGTTGTGGCTATTCCGGCTGATTATGAAAAATCATTTAAACTCGATTTCATAACTTATAACGGAAATACCAGCGATCCCGTCGGACCTTCAAAAAACTGGTCAATTGTGGATACCGAATGGGACGGACATCAAATGCTTTTTGCTACACCGTTAACAACCAAACAAATGGCTAGTCTGGGTTTCGATACAACCGTTACATCGGTTAAACAGGTTAAATCGAATTTGATCCCGGAAAAATTTGGGCTTGAACAAAATTATCCGAATCCGTTCAATCCGTCGACAACTATAAAATATTCAATCGCGAACCAAGCGAACGTTCAGCTTCAGGTTTTCGACGCGATAGGAAATCTTGTTGAAACTTTAATTGATAAAGCTCAGACAGCCGGAGTTTACACGGTGGAATTTACTGCAAAAGGCATTTCAAGCGGAGTTTATTATTATCAATTGAAAACCGACAACTTTAAAGAAACCAAGAAATTCGTTTTGATGAAATAAGTTCCGTCATAAAATAAAAAGCCGCCTTCATGGGCGGCTTTTTTTATTACTAAAGATTACTCGGATTCTCACATTCTGCCGTTAATATGAGAAAAAATACTTTTGAGATAAACCGTGGCGCCACTCAACTCCATCATATTTTATTAATCCTTGGTTATACGATATCCATAGATTTCCGTCTTTGTCAATTCTTATGTTAGAAACTGAATTTATCGGAATATCAGAATTGGAAGTATTATAAAGTATCCAATCATCATTTTCGATTCTTATTAAACCTTTTTGTGTCCCAATCCATTTGATCCCTTCAGCATCTACTTGAATATTACTAACATTATTGGTAGGCAGTAGGGAGTTGAGTTCATCATAAAGGACATATTCATTTGGTTTTTCCGAATCCAGTCTCATTAAGCCGCCATTATAAAAACCAACCCAAATATATTCTTCTTCAGAAGCAATCGTGCTTACTTGATCGTGATTCAAAAAAGTTTTCCATTCCGGCTCTTCTGCTGCAATATTTAAAGCTGAAAGAACAAAAAGAACTGCTATAAAATTTTTCATTAAAGATTTTCCTATCATTATTTAAATTTTAAAGTTTAAATTCAGCTGTTTTTAAAAACACTGAATGGTCTCAACACTTTTATATTTTTTTATTATCGGAAAAATTAAAAAGGACTTTTAGTTTATGGCGAACTCTCTGTATAACAAAAGTCCTTTAACCGTAAATTATATTCCAATTACAATCCCGCCTCTAAATCCCAGCCAATCGGCTTTGGCTATAAAACCGTTAGCGCTAAGATATGCGTCGGGATTATCTGATAGATGCAGCTTCTGCGAGATTGTGAATTCAATTCCTAAATAAATACCTGTATAAATATTTTCAAACATTTTCAGATCCATTTGAACGCCGGGTTCAATTCCGATTCCCCAAGAAACTACTCTAATTTTATCCGATACCTTTTGCGTAAAAACTTCCACATTTTCTTCTATTGTTACAGTAGAATAAAGCGCAGAAAATTGGAATACAGTCCATACATCAAAAGAAGGAGAAGTGTAATTATTCCATTCCATAAATGGACCAACCGCATATCCTGAAGCAATCACGTCGGTTTGAATTTTACCGGAGTAATCGCTATAAGCTATCCGCGCGCCGGTGGATTTATACGAAATAAAAACCCCTATTTTTCTCTTCGGGAAAACCTTTGGAAAATATTGTAACTGAAAATTTAAGTAAGGCGGAAATTCATTTATAATCTCAGCGTCTATTCCTTGAACTCTGTATTTTCCGGCTGTGTTTAACATAAATGTGCTAAGACTTTTCATTTGATATGTTCCATAACCGACTTTCAGACGAAATGAACTTTGAGCCGAAATTGAAGACATAATCAAAAAAAATAGAGCAATAAATAAATAAATTCTTTTCTTTTTCATTAGTTTCCCTGCTCCAAATCGAGTTTTAAATGATAACCTTCCTTACTAAAAAGATTATCCTTTATAAGATATAGCTCGTATTCTACCGTTTTAACTTCCTGCAAGGGCGCAGGATTATCGATCTTATATACATAGAAAGAATTGTTGTATTTGCCGTATAAATATTTTCTATCGCGGCTGAATGAAAAGTTTTTTCCCATTTTTTCATAATTATAACTACTGATGGTTGAAAGAGATCTCATATTGCTAAGTTTTACATTTTCTCCGATACTTATTATAACCGGATTATCGAAATAAAAATGATGGCTATAATAACTATCCATTTCCTTTTTCATGGTTAAAGCGGAATCCTCAACTTCATATAAAATATTTCCATCTATTATATGCGTTCCGTCCCCCGAAATATCAATATCAGACCACATTGAATTCCCATTGAAACCGATTAATTTATTTTCACCCGCGTCATAAAAATAGTTCGCATCGTAATAATAACTTGAAGTGTATTTTAGGATAGTATTAATAAACATAAACTGGTTATTATCGCTAACCGCAAAGTTTTTCGGAAATGAATTGTCGGGCAGATTTTCGGGGAAATCAATATTTTCTTTGATAGTCAGATTGTATGGGTTCAGCTCTGCGAAAGAACCGTTCAATAAAGCATACAGCTTAGTTCCGTCAGGAGAAAGTTTTACAATATTGGAAAACAGACTCGGAGATTCGGCTAAGATTTCGAAAGAATCAGGATCTAAACGTAAAATTTTGTGATCATAGGCTCCTCTTTCATCTATCAGATAAATAGAATTAAGACTTTCGCTGAATATCATTCGGTTAAAAGCCATAATTTTTTTATCCGGAATAATTTCAACCAGATCGGATTTTGGAATTTTTCCGCCTTTGCTAATAAGAGTAAGATAATAATTATAACTCGATCCGAAATACGCGTCGTCCACAATTCCCGAAGTGTCGTTTATATTCATAAAAAATTTTTCGCTGGGTGGCGGGCTGCCCGATAGATCACGATGGAATTCATATCTGGTAAAATTATTTTCGTAGTCGCTTTTAGTCCACGTCATCTTAATTTTATTATCGTTTGTCCATTCATAACTTAAAATCTGCGGGCTTTCTTCGTTGAGAGTTTTCAAAAGTCCGGCATTCATTTTATCGCCGGCGACAATATCAATTCTGTATGCGTATTCGCCCCCGATGTAAGATTCATCAAAATAAGTAGTATCTTTTCTATTATAAATTTTTTTCACTTCCATAAACGGCGGAGAATTCGTGCGATTTAGATAACCTTTATTAACTGAGTAATATTGAAAATCGGATTCTTCATAACTATTCCAATTTATTCTGATTCCGCCGTTATATTTTTCAATTTTATTGATCGAAATTTTTGGCGGCGGATAATTATCTACAAAAAGTATCCATTCATACACCGCTTGTAACTGTTCCGCGCCTAGATGATCGGCCATACTTCCGGTTCCCGAATTTGAAACAAACTCAATCCTAAGTTTGTGATAACCGTTCGTGTAATTATCCGAATAAAAATAGATAGTTCCGGTCTCGTCATTGCCGTAATAGAGTTTGCGGTCGTCCAAAAACATTTCCAGTCTTTTTATTTTTCTGCCGTCTAAGTCTATACTGTAATGTAGATTTGCATCTCCGGAAATTATTACTGTGTCTCTTTGATTATTCAAATTGATATAAAATACCGGTTCTTCAATCTTTATATCTTTGAAGTTGGATCCGGTCGGTTCATACTCGCAGGAGAACGCCGCAAAAATAATTAGGAGCGGCAGGATTTTTTTTAATTTGCTTATTGTTAATTTTTTCAAGATGTGTAATTTAGTTTTAAATGAATTTTTACATTGCTTTTTGATTTTTAGGATCAAATATAAAGCTTTTATCTTTTTTTTGATGATTTTTATTATCGAAAAAAATGAGGATTTATTGAATCTTGAACGGGAGGTAATTACCTTCTAAGTGAATTAATTTAGGGGAATTTTTTAATCTGCCGCTGATACGCGAAAAGCGTTTTTGAGACAAGCCGTCGCGTGTCTCTACAAGAAAAAATTGCCCAGATTTCCTAATAATAAAATCGTTCACCCATTCCCCGTCTCACATCTCGCTTGTCACGGCGAAGTTGATTTTACGAAGCCGGACTTGTCACCTTGTTACTATCTTCAAGAAAAAATAAGCCTCCTAGTCCCATTATTAAGAAGATAAACTATCCATTCCATTTTTCATTCTTTTCCTCTGATTTTTTTCTTATATTGCGTTGATAAATTGCGCTAAGTATTTGTAAAATAATAACTTGTATTTTAATTTTTTGCCGGGTTTTTCAATCAATTTTTTCACCTTAATTGATTTTTGGCATTAATCTGGATAACATAAACTGATATAATTTTTTAGAGGCAAAATTGCTTTCTGCTATACATTTTTTGAACATAATTCTTCCGATTCTATATCTAGCTTCATTCTTGGTTTATGCTTATGATTTCGCCAAAGATAAAGCCGCACTCGCAAATGCAAAAAGAATCTTCCTTTTCGTAACGTTGCTTTTTCATCTTTTTTATTTAATCGCACGTACTATTGAGTTTGATCATCCGCCAATTACCACCGTTTACGAAATTTTTACTCTGCTCGCGTTTACAACCGCCTGCATTTACTTTTTAATCGAATTACTTACTGACGTGCGGGGAACTGGCTTGTTCATCATTTTCTTTTCTCTCTTTTTTCAAATAATTTCTTCTCTTTTTATAGAAGATCTTTTTGAAGTGAAAGAAGTTCTTCGCAGCAATTTGCTCGGTCTTCATGTAATGAGCGCGCTCTTCGGTTATTCGGCAATCACAATTTCGGCGGTTTACGGGCTGCTCTTCATGTTTCTTTATTCCGATATTAAATCAAACAGGTTCGGAATTATTTTTAACCGGCTTCCTAGTCTGGAAACATTAGAGAAACTCAGTTTTTATTCCGTTGTAATAGGCTTTATTCTTTTAACTATCTCAATAATTATAGGCGCTATCTGGCTTCCGCGCGCATTCCCGGACTTTAATCATTTCGATCCTAAATTAATTGCTACGAGTTTAGTCTGGATAGTTTACGGGATAGGAATTTCTACAAAAATAATAGCTAAATGGTACGGCAAAAAAGTAATAATCTTTTCTTTGGTCGGATTTGGAATTGCAATTTCATCGATGGTTTTAACTAATGTATTTTCTCAAAGTTTTCATAGTTTTTATTAGAAAGATAATTTCCGAAACATGAATTTAATCGGAATCACAATAAATCATAAAACCGCTCCCATCGAATTACGGGAGGCGCTTCATCTTAGCAGGGAAGAAATTATTGAATTGATTCCCAAGATGCAGAGTGAGATTTTTTCCGAAGGTTTTATTCTATCTACCTGCAACCGGACAGAAATTTTTGGCTTTCCGCACAGCTATAAAATTAACTACCGAGATGTCCAGGATTTCATTATCAATTATAAAAAAGTTGAGGGCTTGGAACCCAAGCACTTCCGCAACTATTTTGTATGCGGCGCCGTTAAACATATTTTTAATGTAACGTCGGGAATTGATTCTTTGATGATCGGCGACAGTCAGATCCTTGGTCAAGCGAAAGAAGCGTTTCAGATTGCGGATGATAAAAAGTTTATCGGCTCGATAATGCGGCGGCTTTGCGATACCGCGATCAAGGTAGGAAAACGATCGATAAAAGAAACGCTCATCGGCGAAGGCGCTGTTTCTGTTAGTTATGCGGCAGTTCAGGTAGTTGAAAAGATCTTCGCTAATCTCGAAAAAAAATCTGCGCTTGTTATAGGTGCGGGAGAAACGGGAGAACTGGCGGCGGTTCATCTTCGCGACAAAGGAGTCGGGAATATTGCAATAGCCAACAGAACAATTTCAAAAGCCGAACGTCTTGGGAAAAAAGTTCATGGAGAAATTATTCCGTTCGAACATATCAGGGAACATCTTCAGAATTTTGACATAATCATCAGCGCTACAAGTTCGGAAAACTTAATCATCTATAAAGACGATATAAAGAAGATGATGAAGAAACGTAAAGGAACTCCGGTCTGTTTAATGGATATAGCGATTCCGCGCGATATTGATCCGGCAGCAAAGCAAATGGATAATGTTTTTTATCACGATATAGATTCTTTAAAAGTGATTGTTGATCAAAATCTTAAGAAAAGAAAAGATGAAATTCCCGCCGTCAAAAATATTATTATGGAAGAAATGGTCGGATTTTTCAGCTGGTATAACACGCTGGAAGTAGTTCCGACTATTAAGCAAATCCGTGACTTTTTTGAAGATATACGACGAGATGAACTTGATAAAATTAAGCATAAGATTACTCAGGAAGACTACGATAAACTCGAAGATATGACGCGCAGAATGATGGGCAGACTGCTTCATAACCCCACAGTAAGACTGCGCGAGTTAGCTGAGTCCGGCGAAAACATTCAGGAAGCCACAAATAATTCTTATATTATTCAGGAATTATTCGGACTATCCAAGAATGGAAAAGATAATAATCATCAGTAAATAAGGGAGAAAATTTGTCATTAAAAAATAAGCTGGTTATTGGAACGCGTTCAAGCGACCTTGCTCTATGGCAATCGAATTTTATAAAGAGAGAAATTGAAAAGAAGAATAAATCGGTTCAGGTTGAACTGCAGCTCATCAAAACGAAAGGTGATAAAATTTTGGACGTAGCACTTTCGAAAATTGGCGATAAGGGTTTGTTCACTAAAGAATTGGAAGTAAAACTTTTAAATGAAGAAATAGATATTGCCGTTCATAGTTTGAAAGATCTTCAAACTGCAATACCTGACGGCTTAAAATTAACCGCGGTTACAAAAAGACACGAAGTTGAGGACGTTCTGATCGCACGGAAAAAAGGGATGACAATTTTTGATCTTCCTGAAGGTGGCACGGTAGCAACCGGATCGCTTCGTCGAAGAAGTCAGTTAAAACATTTACGGCCGGATTTAAACATTGTTGAACTCCGCGGAAATGTTCCTACAAGAATACAGAAGTTTCTGGACTCGGACTGGGACGGAATAATTTTGGCGCGCGCAGGAGTGGAAAGATTGAAATTGAAAAAACATATTTCTTCTTATATTCCCGCTGACATCATGCTTCCGGCTGTAGGACAGGGAGCTTTAGGAATAGAAATTCACGAAAATAATACGTTAGCTGCCGACGCGCTTTCCGCGATTCATCACGAAGATACTTACAAAGCTATTCTCGCCGAGAGAGCCCTGCTAAAAGAACTCGAAGGCGGATGCCAGGTTCCGATAGGCGCTTTGGCGGAAGTAAAATCAAACGGATTGTATTTAGACGGATTAGTCGGCGCCGTTGACGGCTCGGTTACATTCAGAAAAAAAATGCGTGGCAGCAAAAACGATCCTGAAAAGCTCGGCATAAAACTAGCCAAGGATTTAGTGAAAGCCGGCGCGAAAGATATTTTAGATGAAATTTATAAAACCGCGAGAAAAAAATAATTTATGCGGAAAGTTCTAACCGGAAAGAAAATTTTAATTACGAGAAACAGAAACGATTCTGAAACAGATTTTAAATTATTAGAAGAGAACGGCGCGGAAGTTTTTTTTGTTCCGACAATTAAGATTGTTCCGGTCAAAGATTATTCTAAGCTGCGCAGCGCTCTAGAAAACTTAATTGAATACTCGTTCATTATTTTTACATCGGCAAATGCCGTCGAATATTTTGTGAAGGAATCCGGTAATACGGATCTATCAAATATTGAAGTTGCCGCTGTTGGGAAGAAAACAGCTAAGATTTGCAGCGATGCAGGAATAATTGTAAATCTTATTCCGGATGATTTCAGCGCAAGAGGACTGATTGAAAAATTCAGAAATCTTGATCTTCAAGATAAAAAGATTTTAATTCCGGGCTCCGCTATTTCCAGAGATGAATTAAGAAACGGACTAAATGAACTTGGAGCCGACGTAAATTTTATTCCGGTTTACGATGTGGACGTTCCGAAGAAGGAAGAAGTTACAGGTGGTTTTTTTAATTTGGAAGAATTGAATCTATTAGCATTTACCAGTCCTTCTGCGTTCAGGAATTTTTTGGAGATATTTGAGATCAAAAATATTAAGGATTTTTTTGATGAAAAAGTAATTGCTGCAATCGGCCCAACCACCGAAGCGGTAATCGCCGAGAATGGATTAGAAACGAAAATAGTTCCGGAGGAGTTTACGATTCAAGGATTGGAAAAAGCAATAGTTATTTATTATACAAAAAATTGAGGAGGCTTTTTGTCCCCATTACAGAACGATTTATTTTTAAGAGCTTGCAGAAAAGAGAAAACAGAAAGAACTCCGATTTGGATAATGCGCCAAGCGGGACGATATTTGCCCGAATATAGAGCGGTCCGGAGCCAGTCCGACTTTTTGACTATGTGCAAAACGCCTGAACTTGCGGCGGAAGTTACAATTCAGCCGGTCGATCTTATTGGGGTTGACGCTGCAATTTTGTTTTCCGATATTCTGGTAATTCCTGAAGCAATGGGAATGCATTTGGAAATGCACGAAGGACGCGGACCTGTTTTTCCGAAACCGATACGAACCGAAAATGACGCGAAAGAATTAAAGGTTTTAGACGCAGAAAAAGATTTGAAATATGTGATAGATGCTGTTACGCTGACTAAAAAAGAATTGAACAACCGCGTTCCGTTAATCGGATTCAGTGGCGCGCCATGGACGCTATTAACTTATATGGTTGAAGGAAAAGGTTCAAAAAATTTTGCTGAAGTGAAAAAATTAATTTATAATAATCCAAAACTCGCTCATAATTTATTGGATAAAATTGCCGACGCCGTTGCCGATTATTTGAACGCTAAAATAAACGCAGGAGTAAACGCCGTTCAGATTTTTGATACGTGGGGCGGAATATTAGCCCAAGATGATTTTGAAGAATTTTCACTTCAGTATATTCGAAAAATAATTTCGAAGATCGAGAGAAAGGATGAGCCGGTAATTTTATTCGCGAAAGGAGTTCATCATAATTTAGATAAGCTGGCTGACTCCGGCGCAAATGTTCTCGGGCTCGATTGGACAATGGATCTCGGTGATGTGCGCAAACAAGTCGGTGAAAAAGTAGCGCTTCAGGGAAATTTAGATCCAACAACTTTATATGCTGATAAAGAGAATATTAAGGAAAGAGTTGTAAAGACTTTGGAATCTTACGGTAAAGGAAGCGGACATGTTTTTAATCTGGGACACGGAATTCTTCCCGACATAAAACCGGAACATGCAAAGGCACTGGTAGATTTCGTGAAGAGTGAGTCAGTAAGATTTCATTAATTTGTGTAGGAAGTTCCCAAGCGTTTAATCAAAATTCCCGATCATTCTCCAAAGGTTTACGTTTGGCAATGGTTCCTTTAAACTATTTTGGAATCTTAAATTTTGTAATATTTACGGAAGGGCCTCTTCCCTTCCTACAAAGGAGCAGTAATGTTTGAAATAGATATTGACTTAGTAAAAAAATACGACAGACCGGGACCGCGATACACCAGCTATCCTCCGGCACCCCATTTTAACGAAGAGTTTACGCCGAAAAAATATCTGGCTGAAATAAAAAAGACAAACGAGAGCGATAATCCGCCCGATCTTTCACTCTATTTTCATATTCCCTTTTGCGATACGCTTTGTTATTTCTGCGGCTGTAACATGATTGTAACGCGCAACCGGCCGAGAATTCGGGAGTATATTGAATATGTAAAAAAAGAAATTGACTTACTCTCAGGATATTTAAAACCGGGACGCAAAGTTTCGCAGCTTCATTGGGGCGGCGGAACTCCGACACATTTAAATCCCGAGGAAATCACTGAACTGGTTTCATACATCAAAGATAAATTTGAATTTAATCCAAATTCCGAAAACGGCTGCGAGATCGATCCGAGGGAACTTACGCGCGAACACTTGGTTGCTTTACGCGAAGGCGGATTTAATCGAATCAGTATGGGAGTCCAGGATTTTAACGACGATGTGCAGAAAGCTGTTAACAGAATCCAGCCGGAAGAACTTACGCGCCGGGTGGTTCAATGGGTTCGCGAATTAAAATTCGACAGTATTAATCTCGATTTGATGTATGGACTTCCTCATCAGACTGCGGAAGACTTTGCGATAACGGTAGAGAAACTAATCGACATTTCTCCTGACAGAGTGGCGCTGTTTAACTATGCGCACGTTCCCTGGATGAAAAAACATATGGAGTTGATCAAAGAAGACGATCTCCCTTCCCCCGAAGAAAAATTAAAGATTTTGAAAATGGCTGTCGAGAAATTGACCTCATCCGGATATGTTTTTATCGGGATGGATCACTTCGCCAAGCCGGAAGACGATTTGACTATCGCTATGCGCGAGAAGAAACTTTACCGAAATTTCCAAGGCTACAGCACACACGCCGGACTCGATCTTTACGCAATGGGGATAACAAGCATTTCGCAGCTCGATAGAATTTATGTTCAAAACGAAAAGAAAGAAAAAGAATATTTTGAAAAATTGGATTCCGGAATACTACCGGTGACTAAAGGCTATATGCTGGATGATGACGATATTCTCAGACGCGAAGTAATAACAAAAATTATGTGCGATTTCGAACTTGAATTCGAAAAGATCGAGAAAAAATATAATATTAAGTTTGAAGAATATTTTGCCTGGGGGTTGAATAATCTTCAGGAATTAATTGAAGATAAACTCCTCTACATCGAAAATAGAAAAATTTTCGTTACTGAAATGGGAAGACTTTTAATAAGAAACATTGCAATGAATTTTGATAGATATATTGAGCAGAAACAGGATACAGGAAGGTATTCAAGAACGGTGTAGTATAAAATGAAGTTTTTTATTGTAGAGTGATTCATAATTTATTTATTCTGGAAAGGCGCTTTATTTTATGAGTAAATACGCTGTAATACTTTTTAATTTGGGCGGACCTGATTCGCTTGACGCTATCGAACCGTTTCTTTATAATCTTTTCCGCGATCCGGACATATTTAATTTACCATTCGGACAAAATTTATTCGCCAAGATAATTTCCAAAAGACGAGCGCCGAAAGTAAGCGAAGAATATGAATTGATCGGCGGGAATTCTCCGATAAACGAATGGACGGAAAAACAGCGCAATTCTTTGGAAACAGAACTGAACAAAAATGAGTCCGGAAATAATTTTAAAGTTTTTACAGCGATGCGTTACTGGAAACCATTAACTGAAAAAACAGCAGCTGATATTGCCGAACGCGAATTCGATAAAATAATTCTTCTTCCGCTTTATCCGCATTATTCAATAACAACAACCGGTTCTTCTTTCAATGAATGGAACAGGGTTTATAAAAAATCCGGCGGAAATCTTATTCACGTTCGGGAGTATTTCGATCATCCAAAATATATTGAAGCATTAAATGAGCGGATAGATAAAACACTTAAAAGATTTCCCGAAGAAATCACGGGACGAAGTTCAATTGGTTTTCAGCGCGCACGGAACTCCTGTAAGCCTTGTGAAAAAAGGCGATCCTTACAGTCTTCAAATACAAAAAACCGTAGATGAAGTGATGAAACAAAGGGAGCATTCTCACGAACATCATTTATGTTATCAGAGTAAAGTGGGACCGGTAAAGTGGCTTACGCCTGCTACAGATACGATGATAAGAGAACTCTCAGCAAAAGGGAAAAAACATTTACTTATTATCCCGATCAGTTTCGTTTCCGATCACGTGGAAACTTTATTCGAACTCGATATAGAATACAGACACGTAGCCGACGAAGTAAAAATAGAAAATTATATTGTGATGGAAGGATTGAACGATTCGGGAATATTTATAGAAGCGCTAAAAAATTTAACAATAGACGCAATAAAAAAGAACTAAAATGGAAAAAGTGAAGAGTAAGATTACTGTATTGGGAGCCGGAATCTCCGGGCTTGCGACGGCTTATTGGTTGAAGAAGGAAGGATTTGATGTCACAGTTCTTGAAGCTTCAGATAATCCGGGCGGAGCGATGATCTCCGAAAAAGAAGACGGATTTCTTGTTGACTACGGACCGAACAGCGGATTGGAAACAACTCCGGTTATCGCGCAGCTTGTTGAGGAAATCGGGCTTCTCGATGAAATGATTTACGCAAACGAAGAAGGAAACAAGCGCTACATTTTACGTGACGGCAATTTATATCAGCTCCCCACAAGTCCCGGTGCTTTTCTAAAAACAAAATTATTTTCATCTTCTGCAAAATTAAGATTGATGGCTGAGCCTTTCATCGGTAAATCGAAAGATGGTTATTATCAAAGTATTGCTGAATTTGTAAAACGCAGGCTCGGGCAAGAATTTCTGGACTACGCAATAAACCCCTTTGTTTCCGGCGTATTCGCGGGCGACCCAGAGAAACTCAGCGTAAAATCTGCTTTCCCGAAATTATACCGGCTTGAAGAAATTTACGGCGGATTGATCAAAGGAATGTTTCTGGGAGCGAAGGAAAGAAAAGCCAACAAAGAAAAATCTAAGAACTACGCAAAAATGTTTTCCTTCAAAAATGGAATGCAGTCGTTTCCAAAAGCTATTGCTGAAAAATTGGACGGCGCGGTAAATTATAACTGCAAAGTTTCCAAAGTTGAAAATGATGAAAGCGGATATAAAATTATATATTCACAAAACGGCCAAGAAAAATCTTCCACATCTGACATTTGTGCTTTCCACAATTCCATCATACAAAGCGGCTTCAATTTTCGGTCATTTTGATACCGGACTCGAAAAGCATCTGAACGAAATTTATTATCCGCCCGTAATGGTTTTATTTGTAGGATTCAAAAAAGATCAAATCGGTCAGCCACTTGACGGATTCGGTTTCTTAATTCCCTCAAAAGAAAAGAGAAAATTTTTGGGAGGAATATGGAGTTCAGTAATATTCCCTAACCGCGCGGAAAAAGAAAATGCGGCATTCACAATATTTATCGGCGGAGCAAGGTCGCCTGAGATATTTGAACAGGATAACGAAAAATTAATTTCGGAAGTTTTAGATCAATTTAAAACCATAATGAAAATAGAAGGAGAGCCGGTTTTCCGAAAAGATAGATTTTGGAATAAGGCGATTCCGCAATATAATATCGGGCATATAGAACACGAAAAATATTTTGAAGAGTTCGAGAAAAATCATCCAGGAATATTTCTGAGCGGCAATTACAGAGGTGGAATATCAGTTGGGGATTGTATGAAAAATTCCGAATTAACCAAAAATAGAATTGTAGATTTTGTAAAGAAGAAAGTTTAACGGAGGACTAATGGCGCAATATCCATCAAAAAGATTAAGACGTTTAAGGATGCACCCGAAAGTAAGAGACTTGGTGCGCGAAACTTATTTGAGAAAAGAAGATTTGATTTATCCCCTATTTGTTGTCCCGGGCGAGAATGTAAAAAAAGAAGTTACCTCGATGAAGGGCGTGTTTAATTTATCGATTGATAATTTAGTGAAAGAATGCAAAGAAGTATACGAGCTTGGAATTCCCGCTGTAATTCTTTTCGGAATACCGGAACATAAAGACGAAGTCGGGTCGGACGCTTACAGCGAGAACGGGATTATTCAGCGCGCGGTAAGAGCAATTAAAGCTGAAGTTAAAGATCTTCTAGTGATAACCGACGTTTGTCTTTGCGAATATACATCGCACGGGCATTGCGGAGTTTTGCAGGGCGAAGAAATTTTAAACGACGAAACAGTTTCTCTTCTCGCGAAGGAAGCCGTCTCACATGCTGAAGCCGGAGCCGATATCATCGCGCCGTCCGATATGATGGACGGTAGAGTGGCGGCGATCAGAAAGTCGCTCGACTACAAAGGCTTTTCAAACATTCCCATAATGAGCTACGCCGTAAAATATTCTTCGGGATTTTACGGACCATTCCGTGACGCGGCTGATTCTACTCCGCAGTTCGGCGACAGGAAATCGCATCAGATGGATGTTGCCAACAGCGACGAAGCGTTACGCGAAGCGGAATCGGACATTGAAGAAGGAGCCGATATTTTAATGGTGAAACCGGCGCTTTCATATCTCGATGTAATTTACCGTGTGAAAGAAAAATTTGGAATGCCGATGGCTGCTTATCACGTTAGCGGTGAATATGCAATGATAAAAGCCGCGGCGGCTAACGGCTGGATTGACGAAGAACGCGTGATGATGGAAGCGCTAACATCAATTAAACGCGCAGGCGCAGACATGATACTGACTTATTTTGCAAAAGATGTTGCAAAAGTTTTGAATAAAAATTTGTAACCGTAAGGGTTGTCCAAAAAATGTCATTTCGACGAGCGAAATGACAAAATATTATTTTTTAGTCAGTTCTTTACAAACGCGAATATTGTTATAAAAATTATGGAGTATTGATGAATTTAGAGAAGAGCATAAAATTATTTGAAGAGGCGAAAAAAATTATTCCGGGCGGAGTTAATTCGCCGGTAAGAGCTTTTAAAGCCGTAAAGGGAAATCCTGTTTTTTTCGAACGCGGCGAAGGTTCAAAATTGATTGACGTTGACGGGAATTCTTATATCGATTACATCGGAAGCTGGGGTCCGCATATATTCGGACAGAACCCAAAGTTCGTTCACGAAGCTCTGCAGGAAGCTCTGAGCAAAGGAACAAGTTTCGGTGCGCCTACGGAAGCCGAAGTAAAAATGGCTGAATTAATTCCGGAATTAGTTCCTTCGGTCGAGATGGTGAGGATGGTAAACAGCGGAACCGAAGCTACAATGTCGGCCGTTCGTGTTGCCCGAGGCTTTACAGGCAAAGATAAAATCATAAAGTTTGAAGGCTGCTATCACGGCCATGCCGATTTCTTTTTAATTAAAGCCGGTTCCGGCGCGCTTACGCTCGGTGTTCCTACAAGTCCGGGAGTAACTGAGGGGAACGCGAAAGATACGCTCGTAGCCGACTTCAACGATATTGAATCGGTTAAAAAATTGGTCGATCAAAATAAAGATGAAATTGCAGCAATTATTATCGAGCCGATCGCAGGAAATATGGGAGTGGTTCCGGCTAAAAAAGAATTTCTGCAAAAATTGAGAGAACTTTGCGATAAAGAAAAAATGGTTCTGATCTTCGACGAAGTAATGACCGGCTTCCGAGTTGCGAAAGGCGGGGCGCAGGAAGTTCTTGGAGTAAAGCCGGACTTGACAACATTCGGGAAAATAATCGGCGGCGGTTTACCTGTCGGAGCGTTCGGTGGGAAAAAAGAAATAATGGAACAAGTAGCGCCGCTGGGTCCGGTTTATCAGGCAGGAACTTTAAGCGGAAACCCGCTGGCGATGGCCGCCGGATACGCGGTTCTGAATCAAATTAAAAATCATCCTGAAGTTTATGACGAGCTGGAAGAAAAAGCTGCTTATCTTGAAAAAGGGATGAAAGAAAATCTTCAAAAAATAAATAAAAACTTTACGATGAATCGCATCGGTTCTATGATGTGTATGTTTTTTACAGAAGAAAAAGTTGATGATTTTAATTCAGCAGTAACTTCGGATACTAAAATGTATGCTGAATATTTCAATGAGATGCTGATGAACGGCGTTTATCTAGCTCCGGCTCAATTTGAGGCGATGTTCATTTCAACGGAACATACGACGGAAGATCTGGATAAAACAATTGAAGCGCATTTGACATCTTTGAAGAAGATTTTATAAATGGCTAAATAATAAAAGTAGAGACGTCGAATGTAACGTCTCTACTTTTTTCTAATACAAATATTAAGAATTATCTTTACTCAGAGAATAAGTTGCGTTAACTACTTTCCATCCGTCATCAGTTTTTAATAAAGTTAAGTATTGGGTTTGTTTTAATCTTCCGTTAGTAATTTGTATATCAGCCGAAGCAATATTTGTATTCATACTAACATGATTTACGGTAGCTGTTCCATTCCAGCCGCCAAGTCTGCCGGTTTTAATCAATTCAATATATTCTTCCGCAGAATTTTTAACGGTTTTATTTGTTATGGCGTTTACGCCGAAAAAGGCACCTTCTTCGTGAATAACTTTAACGATGCCTGAAGTATTATTTGTATTGAGGTTTTGCAGATAATCATTTACAAAACTATCAACGTCGCTTTTCTCAGTTTGAGCGACACTTAAAACATTAAACATGATGAACAAAATTGCGGTGAATCTTAACAGTAACTTATTTTTCATTTTTTACTCCTTTTGATTGCGTGGATCATAAATATTAGACGGTTGATAACGGAAAAAGTTAGTAAATAATTTTACTAAAATAGAAATTTTAAACGGCTAATTTTTATGCAGTATTTTACTTTAAGTATTCAAAATAAAAAATTACTTTTGATAATACAATTAAAACAAGAAGATTATGAAACAATTTCTAAAATTTACTCTCGCAACTATTCTAGGTTCTTTTATCACAATTTTCATTATTTCCTCATTTTTGGTTCTGATACTTGTTATTTCTATTTCCACCTTAAGCAGGCAGGAAGTTGTTACTATCGGAAATAATTCTGTATTGAGAATACAATTGAATTACGAAATTTCCGAGCGGACAAAGTATGATTCATTTGACAACTTCGATCTATTCTTTCCAAAAGTAAGGAAAATTGTAGGATTGAAAGATATAATAGACAATATTTATAAAGCTGAAGTGGATGATGATATAAGTGGTATTCTCCTCGATCTGAATAATTTTGCGGTCGATGATTATGCGACGGTCGAAGCGCTCAGAAATGCTCTCATCGAATTTAAAGGATCAGGGAAATTTATTTTTTCTCATGGCAATATAATCACACAAAAATCCTATTATCTCGCTTCGGTATCGGATAAAATATTTCTGGCTCCCGCGGGAAATTTGATTTTTAACGGTTTAAGCGCCGAACTCATGTTTTTCAAAAACACTTTGGATAAACTTGAGATCGAACCGCAAATATTTCAATACGGTAAATTTAAAAGCGCAACCGAACCTTTCAAAAATATTGAAATGAGCCCGGAGAATAAAGAGCAATGGACGTCCATGCTTGCTTCAGATAATGATTATCTTTTAGACCGGATTGGCGAAGAAAGAGGAATTGATTATACTGAACTGAAAAGATTATCCTTTAATTTCTTGGTTCGGTATCCCGAGGATGCATATAATTTCGGATTGATCGACAGTCTCGTATATGAAGACGAAGTTTATGACCTTGTAAAAGATGAAATTGGAGTCGATCGATCATCAAAAATTCAACTTGTAGACCTTGATGAATATTTTGAAGTAGAGTCTTCATATGAAGAACCTTCTACAAAAAATCGTATTGCAATAGTTTATGCGATTGGAGAAATTACCGACGGCCAAGGCGACGAAGAATCGATTGGGACGGAAAATATTGTGGAAGCTTTGAGAAAAGCAAGGAATAATGAGCATGTAAAAGCTATCGTTCTTCGGATCGATTCACCGGGCGGAAGCGCTTTAACAGCCGATCTTATATGGCGTGAAGTCACTCTCGCGCAAAAAGAAAAACCGGTCGTCGTTTCGATGGGAAATTTAGCCGCTTCCGGCGGATATTACATCGCAGCCCCTGCAGACTCGATTATTGCGCAGCCGAATACATTGACGGGATCGATCGGAGTTTTTGGGATCATTCCGAATATGCAAAATTTCTTTAACGATAAATTAGGAATAACCTTCGACAGAGTTAAAACGGGTAAATTTTCCGATTATATCCCTGTAACCCGCCCTTTATCAGAGGAAGAAAAAATCATTATTCAGAAAGAAGTTGATTTCGTTTATGAAAATTTTGTCACAAAAGTAGCGAAGGGCAGAAAAATGTCTTTCAGGGAAATTGATGAAATTGCGCAAGGACGAATTTACAATGGAATGCAGGCGCAGGAAATTGGCCTTGTGGATGCGCTAGGCGGATTGGACGACGCCATCGGAATTGCAGCGGGAATGGCTGACCTCTCCGAGTATAAATTATATGAATTCCCGAGATTAAAAAATCCGATAGAAAAATTGTTCGATGCGTTTACTACAGAAGTGAGTGTTGCGGTTTTGAAGAATAATCTTGGGGATGAGTATAAAGTCTATAAACAAGTTGAAGCATTGAAAAACTTAAACGGAATCCAAATGAGAATGCCATTTATCGTGGATTGGAAATAATTTAAGTGGGATGTTTCTGCTTCGTCTCCGACTACGCCGGGCCAAGTGAGACGGTAAAAGATAAACCGCATCGAATCAATTTGCGAATTAAGTTTCAAGTAAACATCAGCCCTCAATACTGAAAGGATGAAATATTGCAACTTGTAGATTGGAACCTGCAAAGGAATCCCAAGGGGATAATATTATTTCTTTATCCCCATAAATTAACTTCTATTTATCATTAATACGTATTAATGATAAAACCTGAACCCGATACGAGCCATAATTCCGCTCATATCAAAAGTTCGCTCAAATGTCCGCTGAATATTATTATCTTTATCTTCCACCTCGTAAGTCCAGCTAGGCGAAGAAGAATGATAAGTTATTTCGGCTATAATATCACTTCTTCTTCCGATAACAAAATTAGCTCCGAAACCAAAACGCCAGTTAAAATCGAAAGCGCCTTTAAACTCGTTCTCATCGGGATTGATAAAATTTTTGTATCGTATCAATAAAAATTCCGCACCCACGCCGCCGGTAACGTAAACATTGATCTGCGGAGATGCCGGAAATGTTCCATTCACATTGAAAAGAATCGGGAATTCGTGCAGATTAGTTTTCGCACGAAGTTCATTGGTCGTCCCGCCGGGAATTCCGAACTCTTCATCGATTTTACTTTCCAAACCTCTATCAACGTAATTTTTATTAAACCAATCGATACTCCAACCGTAACCGAAATTCGGATCGGCGTGTTTAATGTTTTCGTAACCGATTATAAAGCCGCCGTCGGTAGCACCAGGATTAAAAGTGCCGAATTTAATTGATGAAGAACTCATTTGTGCGAAAATCGCAGCCGGTAAAAACACTAAAACAACAAATAATTTTTTCATTTCAATCTCTGAATAATTTGAATCAATCTTGCAAACAAAATGCCAAAAAAGAATTGATTTTTCACTATAAAATTCGATATAAGTTTACTGCAATGTTCACTTTTATTGAAAAAGTGACTTCAATTAGATACAGCTTTATCTCATTGATTCTTTCTTTCTTCTTACTGTAGAAATTATAAATCCGATTACAATAATTATAGTTCCCCACCAGACTAATCCAATAAAGGGTTTAACACTGGCTTCAACAGAAAAAACTTCTTTCGGTTGATCAAAATTAACTTCATCTTCCGGATGAACATCATCCAAAGCTGAGAACCGGAGATCGACTTTTCCTCCGGCATTTAAATTAATTAAATCGATTTTAAGATTTGCTTCGGGGATGTCTGCGCCAACGAATACTTTTCCCTCTTTACCGCTTCTCATTTTCGGCTCAACCTGATAAGTGTTCCCGTTAAACGAAACGTCCAATTTTGCGCCGATAGCAA
Organism: uncultured Melioribacteraceae bacterium; assembly: GCA_963821715.1. Lineage (GTDB taxonomy): Bacteria > Bacteroidota > Ignavibacteria > Ignavibacteriales > Melioribacteraceae > CAWGET01. Next base: position 124,057 of record CAWGET010000001.1, on the reverse strand, counting down.
ACTGTTCGCCGCGCATCATTGCGTCCATAGATTCTTGCGGAAAGTTAAATTCGGCGAAATAAATTCTCGCGCCGTTAAACTCAAAAGCCTCGCCTTTTCCAAGCGCCACAGTTTCACCATGGTTATGTTGGTCCTGGTTTGTACCGTCTTCATAACCCAGCGGCGAGATATAGAAATCGCTTGTAAATTTATTTAAGATGTCCGGTTCGCGCATCAAACCATTGTTAAAATCGCTAAAGTACATTACGGGTGAAATTACATCTGAGTTATCACCTTTTTTAACTTCAACATTAAAAGCATACTTAGCGCCGTTTTCTATCGGTTTATAACCTGTAAAAGTTAAATTATGTCCGAATACTTCGACAGTTTTTCCCCTTTCAAGATCGATTCTTTTATCCTTTGTAAAACCGCCGGTAGCGATAATTCCTAAAAAGAAAATAGCTACACCGATATGAGAAACGGAAGCACCGAGAAATAACTTTCTGCCTCGAACAATGCGGTATGCGATTTCGAGATTGACAAAGAGTGCGAACATTGAAGCTAATGTAAAAATTATAAGCATTATGTCGTAAACTTGTCCGATAAATATAACAAGCAGAGTCGCGGCAACCGTAGCGATTACCGAAAATCTGGACTGTTTCCAAATCTCTCCTTTTTCCGTAACTTTCCACTTCAGCAGAAGACTTAAACCGTTTACAATTCCGATGATAATTGCGATTGGCAGATTAAGCTCATTGTAAAATCGAATTTCCACTGACTGACCGAAAATAGGCGCCGAAGTTCCGACTAAAATAATAATTGCCGAAGCAATCAAAACCGCCGACCCTGTAAACAATGCGAGTTCTCGTGAAAATACAGATTCTTCCCTATCAATCTGCTCATTCATACTCTTCCATCTTATCGCAATCCCAATAAATCCAATAGCGGTAAATGTAATTATAAAGAGCAGTAAAAATGAGTAGACCAGCATCCCCGGACTAACAAACGAGTGTACGGAGGAATCGCTCAACACTCCGCTTCTTGTTAGGAATGTACTGTAAATAACAAGTATAAAAGTCATTACGGCAAGGATTAAATTAGTCTTAACAAACCTTCCGTTCTTACCATTTTCATAAGTTTTTTTCTGGATAAGCATTGTATGAATAAGCGCTACTCCCACTATCCAGGGTACGAGACTTGAATTCTCAACCGGGTCCCAGCCCCACCAGCCTCCCCAGCCTAAAACGCCGTAAGCCCAATATCCTCCAAGCATTATAGCAAGTCCAAGAACCATCATACCGCTCAAAAGCCAGGGCAGCGATTGTTTTATCCAGGATTGATATTCATTTTTAATTAAAGCGGCAATAGCAAAAACAAACGGAACAGCCGACATCGCAAAGCCTACAAAAAGAATAGGAGGATGGATCTGCATCCAGAAATTCTGAAGCAGCGGATTCAAACCTTTCCCCTGAACTATAAATTCGTTCAGCGAAATACCGTTAGATACTAAAGCACCGTATAATTCCTTTCCTACTTTTATAAACTGCTGATTCGTCGATTGATCGCTGAATATAAAATTCTGCACCATAGGCAGATTCACCAAAGATCTGTTTATATTTTGAATATTAATAAATGTTGGATCAACCCAAATATATTCAAAAGGACTTTTTAAGAGCGGCGTAACCATCAAAAGCAAAAACATCGTGATGGAGGAATATATCATCATAACACGCGGTTCGAGTTCTCCGCGTTTGGAAGTATAATCAAGCAAAATTAATCCGATGATCGAACTAAAGAGAACCCACAGCATAAAACTTCCTTCCTGCCCGGCATAGAATGTGGACATCAGAAGCCCGAACGGAAGCCCGCTGCCGCTGTAGTTATAAACATATTTATATTCGTATTGATGGGTTAAAATTGCGTAAAGAAGAAGAGCGCTCGCGGCTACAACAAAAATTGTCATCGCATGATAACCGAGGCGCGCGATATTTAGAGTATTTTTATAACCCTTAAAAGTTAAATAATACATAATCATGCTGAAAACACTGGCCAGAAGAGCCAGAGTAATTAAAATATTCCCTACCATCTAAATTCCTTTCTTAAAATTTACTACGATTTGGTTTGAACTTTGTCGGGATGTTCATCAAAACTTTCCCCTTCGTATTTTGACGGACATTTTGTAAGAATCTCATCCGCGTGAAAATAACCGTTTTCGTAACGCCCAGTAATAACAACGCTTGTGGAAATTTCGAAATTGTTTGGTATTGTTCCTTCGTAAACAACTTTCATTTCCTTGCCGTTATTATCCTTCACAAAAAAAGAGAAAATATTCTTCTCTTTATCTACAGAATAATTTTTTTCTTTAACCCAGGCGCCGGCAGCTTTAACGGTTCTTCCTTTTGTGGATTCAATCCGGCTGAAGTCTTCCTGATATTTTACGTTGGTTTGTGTGAATAGATAACTCATCAATCCTAAGAAAACAACAATGATAATTCCACCGAATATATATTTATTTTTCATAACTCGAATTCTCCTTCAATTCATTCTCTATTGATTTTAATCTTTTGTCGGTATTAAACAAGAAGATGAAAATACCGAACCAAATTGTAAGAACTATAAATAAAACTATGTATATAGAATTTTGAGACAAAAAATTATAGATTCCTTCCAAGAAAACCTCAGATTAATTTTTTAGCTAATTTATCTTTAAAAATTAAAGATTTATAATTAATTCGCCACATCCAAAAATAAAGTATCGTAAACGCGATGAGCGAAGTATAAAATACTAACTGCATATTCGCATCCATATGAAAATCAACTACCGGACCCGAAGTATCGTCGTTAGCCGAACCCGGATGAAGTCCGGTCATAATTCGCGGCATAATAAAAATAAAAAAAGGCACAGTTAAGAAAGCGATAATTGAATAAACCGCCGAAAGCCGGGCTCGTTTATCTTCATTTTCTAAAGCTGACCGCAATGCGAATAACGATCCATATATTAACAACAGAATAAAGATACTTGTTTCACGCGGATCCCAATGCCAAAAAGCGCCCCAGGTAAACTTAGCCCATATTGAACCTGTTACTGTGGCCAATATTGTGAAGACCATTCCAAGCTGAAGTGCGGCGAATGATTTCGCGTCGTCGTCCAAATCTTTTTTTACGAGATATTTTATTCCGTAAATCATCGTCATCAAAAACGCTATAACTGAAAGCCACGCAGTTGGAACGTGAAAGAAAATTATTTTAGCCTTTTCTTCCAAACCCGGAATTACCGGAAACTGATACCAAGCTTCCGGCTGACTTACAATGGGGAATGAAATACCCGCTATAATAATGAACGTCATTAAAATGAATAAAATTATTTTCCAGACTATGTTCATCTTTTCCTTTTTACTTTGTAAATCATTAATACAAAAATCAGACCAACTAATAAGATTTTTTTATTTTAATAATGAAAAATACAAATTTATGAATTAATTAGTAATGAAAATCGGAAAGTTTGTTTCGAGTTCAAAAATAAAGGATAAAAAACCATTTTATCATCTATACTGTAAGCAGTTCATAATTTCATTTTGAATGAAATATTTTCGTAAGAATGCCTTTACCGAGTATTGGAATTTTTTCTGCCAATATGAGAAAATCAGGTGTTTATCTCGAGCCTCCTGAATTGTAGATTTGATTGCCCGCGAAATATTAGATTTTTTTTAATTGAACGGAGAGAGTAATTATGCTAATATTACTCTCTCCCTTCCTTTTATTGTTTTTCCGATTTTATTTCTTTCAACTCTTCCATTTTCATCAGGTTTTCGGTCATTTCCCACCAGCCCAATTTAAATGATGTATAATCGGGGCCCATCATCGCTGTCCCATGTCTTACCGAATTTGCGTAGAAAAGCCACTGCTTTATCCAGGCTTGTTCAATCGCTTCGTCAAAAGGATTTTCTTTATCCGCGATTCCATTCTCCCAGGCGTCGTCAAGTAGAAGAGTTGCCGTTTTCACCATTTCATCTGTCTCGCTGTTTGTTTTATCAATTTTATCAAAATGCGCGAGAGTCCAACTTGTGGAATGGCAGGAAGCGCAAACCGATTTCATTTTTTCTTTCCTAATCGTTTGCGCCGAATCGTTGATCAGAAATTTTTCCGCGCGTTCGTTTAAGAATGTTGTAGGAAGCGGAAGTCCATCTGCGTTTTCTATAACGGAAGTATTACCGGTATCAGGCTGCGGATGTGAATAAATTAAGCCGAAAATTCTAACCCAGAGCCGTCCGGAAAAATCGTGGGTTCTTTCCGCAATTATTTCTCCATCCGGAGAAACGATTTCCGCATTGTGGCATACTGCGCAAGTTGGAGCCGTAAAATCTTCACCTATTTTCCAGGGAACGTTAGTCCAGTTAAAATCCTGATTTTTTGAATCGAAGAGATTGCCGTGCTTGCTCTCCTTATAGATTTTATATGCGGGAACGTCGGGTTCCAAATGGCACTGGCGGCACGTGTAGGGTTTGCGCGCAACTTCAATCGAAAAACTGTGCCTTGAATGGCAAGCGGCGCAGCTTCCGCGGCTTCCGTCCGGATTTAGCCTACCGACTCCCATATTCGGATAGTTAGTCAATTCCGGGACTTCTATTTCGCCCATCTCCGAATCTATAGTCTTCATCCCGGCAACTTCAACTTTTGTTCCGTGGCAGGCGTAGCAGGTTTCGTTATTAGAATTCTGAGTCGGATCAAGATAGTGAACGCCGCCGTTTTCATAATTTTTTAAGCTTATTATTGTGGAGACCAAAGCAGAATAAACCGGATTATCCGCAAGATTATGATACGCAAATCCTTTCTTACTTTGTATATATTGCCCTACCTCCTCGGGATGGCAAGATGCACAATCATTCGGCGAGACTATCACATTGATTTTATATCCAAAATGCTCGAAGTTATCATCGTGGGAATCCGGATTTAATCCATGGCACTCAAAACAGCCAACAGAAAACTTGTTCGAATCAGAGTCTGGCATCTCTGTTATTGAAATTCTCCGCTCTAATTTCTTCTTTGTAAAAGCTTGTGTTAAAGAAATTTTTGAATGTCTACTGTTTTTCCAGTCGTTTACTATCCCTGGCGATACTGATTCGTGACATTCAATACAGGCCTCAGTATCATCAGAAATTGGTATTTCTGTTTGAGGATAAAGTAAACTGAAAATTCCTAAAATAAGAATCAAAAATATTATCTTTTTCATTTTTTCCTCACAAGATGTGTATATCCTGTTTTTAATAATTCCTCAAGACAATTAATAACTATTTTTTATTTTCTTTACGAATAAAGAACTTCCCGCTTTATCTATCCAGCTTGCTCCATGTAATTTAATAAAGAAGTAAATCTATTATCATATACTGAGCAAACTTTATCCTTATCTTCCTTTTTAAGGTGAATCAGATTAGAAGTATTCTTAATAGCCTGATCAGGAGTTTTAATTCCCGGTATAACTGTTGAGATTTCAGGATGATACAGAATATACGATAAGCTTAATGAGGTTTTTGGAATATTATGTTTCTCAGCAATTTCCCAAATGGGTTCAAGATCTTCAAGTGATCGCTCAAGAATATCTTGCGTTAACCGGAATCTTCTATGATCATTCTCTTCAAAAGTTGAATCCTTAGAAAACTTGCCTGTTAACAAGCCGAATTGCAGAGGCATTCGGGCAATTATTCCGTAGCCTTCTTTCCCGGCTTTTTTTATCAATGCCGAAGCACGCTGATTGATTATATTAAACACAACTTGAAATCCGTCACCAAGTTTATCATCCATCATAAAGTTAGCTTCCGGATAAGGATTAAAAGTATTGAGTGAAATTCCCCAATATTTAATTTTTCCCTCTTTCTTTAATTGCTGCATTGCCTCAATGCAATCGCCCGAGCGCAGATGCTCTAACTTAGCGCTGTGAAGTTGATAATAATCGATAGTTTCGCGTTTCAATCTTCTAAGGCTTTCCTCACAAGCTTTAAGAATATGATCTTTGGAATAATCCAACTTAATCGAATTATCCTCTGCTAAACGATGTCCGACTTTCGTTGCGATTATTACATCTTTATTATCGCTAAAAGTTTTTCCAATCAATTCTTCGGAATGCCCCAGTCCATAAAAATCTGCTGTATCATAAAAATTAATTCCGAGATCATAAGCTTTTTTAAGCGCCTTAATAGAAGTCTCATCATTCACATCGCCCCATCCAATCGGAATATCACCAGCCATCGCCGGACCCCCAATTCCCCAGGCGCCAAATCCAATTTCGCTAACTTTAAGATCGGTTTTGCCGAATTTTCTGTAGTTCATTTTGCTCCTCTTTATTTCTGGTAGGATTTTTAATTTAAGGAAAAGATGGGAATAATGAAATATAACAAAGACTTGAAGCGAGAGTCTTTTAAGAATTTTTAGTAACTCATCTCTCCTTTAGGGAACATTTTGAAGAATTAAGTTTTATCTAAAATTTGTTTTACGGAATGGGTGGAAAGATTGGTATTAATCTTTTAACTTTGCACAAAATTTTTCGAAAATAGATTGAACAACTGGAGGAAGGAAAATGGCTCTATTTCAATGGAAAGAATATTACAGCGTTAATATCGATTCCGTCGATCTTCAGCATAAACAATTGGTAACATTAATAAATAATCTTCATAAAGAAGTAAATAACGGTTTTGATATAAACGAAGTGAATAATTTAATTGCAAAATTTATGGAATCGACGAAAAATCATTTTGAATGTGAAGAAAGCTTAATGCAGGAAAATGATTACAAACTGTATAAGGTGCATAAAGAAGAGCATGGTAAATTGATTGGCGAAGTTGAAAATTTCAGAGAAAATTTGAACGAAAGCAGAACCGACGTTATCTCGTCAATAAATATTCTCATAGAAAAGTTGAAGCTGCATTTTTTGGAGATGGATAAACATTATTCCCCCTTTTTAACATCCCGCGGCGTTTGTTAAAAAAATTAATTGAATTTTAGTTATACATTCCCTATTTTCTCGTGAATTTATTCACGAGAGAGCCGTTATATGAAGAAAATAATTAAACCTACTCCCGAACCGACTTTACGGCGCATGCCGCGCTATCTTCATCTTTTAAACAGATTATTAGAGAGCGGCACTGTTGTAGTTTCCAGCACGGTTATTGCCAACGAGCTTCATTTAGACGCCACACAGGTGAGGAAAGATATTGAACATACTAATATTGTCGGAAGGCCAAAAACCGGCTATGACGTTGCCAATCTCATCGTCGCAATAGAACAATTCCTTAATTGGAATATTTCCAATGACGCATTTCTTGCAGGAGTAGGAAGCCTGGGAACTGCAATGCTCGGCTACGGTCGATTTAAAAAATACGGCTTAAATTTTTTAGCCGCATTCGATGTGGACAAATCTAAGATCGGTAAAAAAGTTCACGATGTGCCGGTTTTCCCAATGGAAAAACTTTCCGAAATGGCAAAAAATATGAAGATTGGTTTAGGTGTTTTAACCGTTCCGGCCACCTCAGCCCAAGCTACTGCTGAGTTGATGGCGAAAGGAGGAATTAAAGGAATTTGGAATTTTGCGCCGACCCAAATAAAGGTTCAACCGAGTGTAATTGTGGAAAATGCACAATTGAGTCAAAGTCTTGCAGTGCTTTCGCATAAATTAGCTCGAAGCAGTAAGTAAGTTTTTTATAGATGAATTTTTCGTTACGGGTTCAAATTCTATAGTAAACTTTGAACCTTTTCCTTTTACGCTATCAATGTTTATTAAGGCGTTATTTATTTCCGCGTAATTTTTAACTAACGCCAAACCCAATCCGTTTCCTTCGAACTTTCTTGTATATCCAATCTGTTCCTGGGAGAAAGGTTCAAATAATTTTTTCAAAAACTCAGGCGACATTCCTATACCGGTATCTTCCACTTCGATGGCAATTTTACTCTGTGAATTTTTATAGAGATTTACGTTTATATGACCCTCATTAGTATACTTTATAGAATTATCTATCAGGTTTGCAAATAACTGAGTTATTGAATACCTGTCGCCGCTTACTCTCTCTCCGTTAATGCTGGAATTAATATTGAAAACCAGACCTTTATTTTCGGCAGATTGTTTAAATTCCTGCGTCAGTCCTTTCAAAATATCTTCATACAGATGTATCTCTTCAATATGAACATCAAAATTTCCCGCCTGCAGCTGGGACATATTCAGAATAGAATCTATAGTTCTTATAAGCCGCCTGCTTCCGCTATCAATAATACTGAAATTTTCCATTACATCATCGGAAGCCGCATCCGCCAATTCTTCTTTGATTAAAGAAATAAAATTCAGGATTGTATTAACAGGTGTCCGGATCTCATGGGACATTTGAGCAAGGAAAGCCGATTTTAACCTATCCGATTCTTCCGCTTTTTCTTTCGCCTCAATCAATTCTTTCTGTGTATTTTTCAGATTTGTAATATCAATTACCTGACTTACAAATTGGTGAGGTTTTCTGAAACTATCGCGCAAAAGAACAGTAGTGAGAATTGTGTTGATCATCGTTTTATCTTTTTTGTAATATCTTTTCTCAAGATAGGCTTGCTCAATCTCATCATTAATTAATTTTTTGTGGGCGTTTTGTTCTTCTTCCAATTCATCGGGATGAGTTAATCTTGATATATCCATCTGCATAAGCTCGTCTCTTGTATATCCGAGAGTAGTGCATAAAGATTGATTAGCTTTTCTGATTTTGCCGCTTAAATCTGTTATTGCCATTCCTATCGGAGCCAGTTCAAACAGAAGGCGGAACTGTTCTGCATTTGCTTTAATAAGCGCTTCTGCGGCTTTTCGTTCGGTTATATCGCGCGCTATAGCCATAATAGCGTGTTTGCCGTTGAGATCAAAAATATTTGCGCTTATCTCAACAAACTGATCAATCCCTTCCTTGGTTTTATAAACGGCTTCGCTGATAAGATGTTTTTCTTTCCGTAAACGAAGAAGATAATCCGAGGAAAAAAGATTTTTATCTTTCGAAAAAATGCTTTTCGGTTTTAAATTAAGAAGTTCTCTTTTTGTATAACCCAGACTTCTACATGCAATCTCGTTAACTTTAATAAATTTACCCAGAGAGTAATCCGGGTTCAGCTCAATTACGTAAATTGAGTCGTAGCTGTTATCGAATATTAGGCGGAGTTCATTTTCGCTTGCGCGCAATTCAGTTTCAATTTTGTGGCGTTCGTCAATCTCAAGGCGAAGTTCACGTGTTCTTACCTCAACTCTTCCTTCCAGCTCCTTATTGATGTGTTCAAGCTGATGATTTACACGGATAATTTTTTCGACCATCAGATTGAAATATTTTGCCATCATTCCAACTTCGTCGTTCTTACGGACTAAGGCGCGCTTTGTAAAATCACCGGATGATATTTTTTGAGCAGTGTAGGTTACTTCGCGTAAAGGTTTGGAAATAAAATGACCAATCAGAAAGACAAGAATAAATCCGATTACAAATATGAAAATCGAAACAAAATAGATATTCCGCTTCATTTCCCTGGTTTGACTCCGGAGTTCTTCCAGGGAGTAACCAAGATAGACATCGCCCAGTTTTACATTCTTATAAACTATCGGATGTTTCACTTTAATGATTGATCCGTTAGCAGGACTTTTAGTACTGGAATAATCAAAGTCATTCTCAAACGCAAGTCGGGCGTTCTGTTCGTAAATAATATTTCCGGTTGTATCGTAAACAACTACGAATTTAATATTATCCGTTTGTGTTATCCGACTGATCTCACTTTCAACCAATTTTAAATCATTATTATATACAGCCGACCTAATGCTTATTGAGGTGATCTCGGCAACTGTATTTACTTTATCCCAAATTGCCTTAAGCTGTTCTTCTTCGAATCTGCTTGGAAAATAAAGGTAGACAAAGACAGAAATTAGTCCGATAATAAAAGTGATGAACAATGCCAATTTGGTTTGGATTGAATTGAGGAAACTGACCTGCATTTTATTTTATAATTCCTCTTTGTCTATAAATGATTCTATTTTTCATAACTAAATGATTCTACTTTTCATAATTAATTATCGGAATATTCTTTTAAGAATTGAATTAAAAAAGGAAAAATTTTCTTTTAGAAAAAAATAATTTTTCTGTATTCGTTTGTCTCATCACGTGCTACTCAGAATTCAGTTTATTAGTGTTTCCAAAGTTCTCTGTCCAAACTTCGATACTGAATAGCTTCGCTTATATGCTGCGGTTGGATATCTTCGTTATTCTCGAGATCCGCAATAGTACGGCTAACTTTCAGGATTCTGTCGTAGGCGCGCGCCGAAAGCCCGAGTTTTGTCATTGCCATTTTTAGCAGTTCTGTGCCGGCAGAATCCAGACGGCAAAATCTTCGCACTTCTTTAGACCCCATATCCGCATTATTGTGGATATATTCTTTTTCGCTGAATCGTTCTATCTGGATTTTTCTCGCTGCTACAACTCTTTTTCTGATATCGGCCGAAGATTCTCCTTTTACTTCCGAAGATAGATCTTTGTATTTAACGGTCGGTACTTCGATGTGTATATCGATTCTATCTAAAAGGGGTCCTGATATTTTTGCCATATACCTTTGAATTTGAGGAGGATTACATGTACAGTCTTTGTTCGGATCTGTATAAAATCCGCAGGGACATGGATTCATTGCTGCCGCAAGCATAAAATTCGCCGGAAATTCCAGCGACATTTTTGAACGGCTGATAGTCACTTTATAATCTTCCAACGGCTGCCGCATTACTTCCAAAACATTTTTCTTGAATTCCGGTAATTCATCTAAAAATAACACACCGTGATGAGCAAAGGAAACTTCGCCCGGCCGGGGGAAAGATCCGCCTCCTATTAACGCTGCGTCGGAAACTGTATGATGCGGGCTTCGGTAAGGCCGCTCGGTTATTAGAGCTTTATCTTTTTCTAATATTCCGGCTACTGAATGAATTTTTGTCGTCTCCAACGCTTCATCGAACGTTAACGGTGGAAGGATGGACGGAATTCTTTTTGCAAGCATCGTTTTACCGGAACCGGGAGGTCCTATCATAATTATATTGTGTCCGCCGGCAGCGGCAATTTCTAAAGCACGTTTCACATTTTCCTGACCTTTTACATCTGAAAAATCGAGTAGATAAGAATTCACTTCGGAAAAAATCTCGTTTTTATCGGTAACGGCAGGTGTGAAGTCAGCTTTTCCGTTCAGAAAATTCACTACGTCTTTTAAATTTTCTAATCCGTAAACATTAATATCGTCAACAATTGAAGCTTCTTTTACGGAATCGATGGGTAGAATTATTTTTTTCATCCCTTTGTTTCGGGCTTCAACCGCAATTGGAAGTGCGCCTTTTATCGGACGAAGAGAACCGTCGAGCGATAATTCCCCGAGAAGAACTACTTCTTCGAGTCGATTTTCTTTTATTACATCGCTTGCTTTGAGAAGTCCAATCGCTATCGGAAGATCAAAGGAACTCCCTTCTTTTTTGATATCGGCTGGAGCGAGATTTACTGTGATTTTTTTTCGCGGAAACTCATAATCGCAATTTTTAATCGCGGCTGTAACTCTTTCTCTGCTTTCTTTTACAGCATTATCAGGAAGTCCGACTATCGTAAAACCCGGTATTTGCTTATCGCAATGGGTTTCCACTTCAACAAGGAATGCGTCTATTCCGTAAGTAGCACTTGTAAATACTTTTGAAAGCATGAACGTTTTTATTTTATTTTGTTAGGATCATTTTCCTTACTTGCGTAGCCGAAGGAGATTTTACTTCGCAAAAATAAATACCCGACGGCTGATTCGAACCGTCGAACGTAAATTTATGTAACCCTTCCGGCAGAGTTCCTTCATAAATTTTAGCTATTTTCATTCCAACAAGATTGTAAATATTTATCTGAAGTTCGGTATCACGCAAAATTTCTACATTGATTATGGTTTTGGGATTAAAGGGATTCGGATAATTTTGTTCGAGGATAAAACTTTCTTGTTTCCCCTGCCCAATCTTTACCTGCGTAGAATAAATTTCCGATCCGTCGGAGTTAATCTGTTTTACGCGATAAAAGATTAATTCTGCGCCGGCTTCTTTGGGATCAGTATACACATAAGCATCTTCCTTCTCATCCCTCGGCTTTAATTGAAAAAATAGGAAAATATGTTTTTCCGTCAACCGATTTTTCCAATACAAATTCTTCCGGCATTTCCGATTCCCGGTTAATCCACTCAAGGCTGTAAAAGTCATTATACAAATCAACGTTTAATTTTGGCGCCTGAGAAAAAATCGGAGCGTTCGATTTTTCGAGCAATGGCTTAATAACATTTATTTTGAAATAATCGCTGTTAGAATTTTTACTGATATTCTCCGGATCGTCAAATGTAAAATTTGCTATTAGTTTTGAACTGTCCGCGTTGAAAGAAATGTAGCTCTTATTCCGAAAAGAAAGTTCAAGATGATTATTGAAATCCCAGATCTTAAGCAAATCAACCTGATAAGGTTTATCTTCAGAATTGTTTGAAATCTCAAACACCAATTGGTAAAGATCGGCAAAATTATTTAGCGGCATTGAGAATAATATATTTCCGTTCGCGTAAATTTCTGCACGATATTTTTCCGGAGAAATAAAAACCGAAATATGGTTCCACGATTCATCGCTGAGAAAAAAATCTTCATAAATAACTTTTTCTTCTATTCGGGATAATGAGAGCATCTGGTAAAAATTATCGCCCAGAGAAAGCAAAGTATCTTTAGTTTCTTTATTCAGGATATTAAAAAAATGAATATCGGCCTCAGAAAATTTTGCCCAAAATTCTATAAGTAGATTTTTAATTTCAATATCCGGAAGAAGAGAAAAACGGATTTTGGATTTTCCGTCTATAACAATTGCTTTTCCGGAAATTCTTTGGGGATTGTAAAATTTAACCGGGATTTCATAATAGTTTTCATTTTTCTTATTGAAAATTTCGCGATCGAATATTTCATTTTCTTCATCTCTATTTAGGGCAACTCCGATTGCGATGTTTTTCCCGGAAGCGGATGAATAATTTTCGCTTTGCAGCAAAAATGTCAATTGAAGAAAAACCGTATTACCGAGTTCCCATTCGGATAAATCAATCTCTGCTTTGTAAACATTGTCGAAACCGGAATTAATATTTTCTTTGTAGAGTTCAACTTCGGTTGCTTCCAGAAAAGTACGGCAGATCAAATTTTGGACGGAAATTTCGTCGTCCGAAAATAAGTATACTATTAGTGTATCGGCGTTAATATCCGTCAGCTTCGCAACCGCCGAAATCTCGAAAGTTGAATTAACCGGAATATATTCCGGATAATCGATCTTGAGAAAATAAGGATCGGTTTGAGCTATGTTGGAATATGTAAAAATAAAAAAGAGAAAAAGAGTATAAATTATTTTCATAGGCGCCGGATTGTTGAATACCTAGAAATAATTTACATAAAGAAAATTTAAAATGCTACATCATTAAGCGGCTGAATGGAGCAGATGATTTTTGGAACTGAGAAATGTTTTCACCATTTTTTCATCCAGAAGATCGTTTGCACATTCAAGTAATTGCTCTCTCGTTACACTCTCAATTTCGGCAATATATTCGTATACGGTTTTTATTTTGTTAAAGTAAATTGATGAATGAGCTATGCGAACCATCCGGTTGGTTGTGTCTTCTAAGCCCATCATTATTGAGCTTTTTAAGGATTCCTTCGCACGTTTCAATTCCTTTATGGTTACAGGTTTTTCCCGCATCTTTTTGAATTCCGACAAAATCAGGTTATGCGCTTTTTCTATTGCTTTATCGTTTGTAGAAATATAAACACCGAAAGTAGATACATCGTAAAATGAATTTAGAAATGAATTTACCTGATAAGCTATTCCGTTTTTCTCGCGAATGCTTTGGAATAAACGTGAACTGCTTCCTTCCCCAAGTATGTATGAAAGGACTTTTATCAGGTGACGCTCGTTGCTTATATATCCTTTTGCAGGCTTACCTATTATTAGATGTGCCTGTTGGATATCTTTGTAAATAAAATTATCTTTTGCCGCTTTTAACTTTACGGGCTGCCGACTTTTTTTGTTCGTGTTAAAGTTTGATGTTAGAAATTTTTCAGCAAGTTTTACCAGCTTTGCGTGATCAACATTTCCCGACGCAACTATGTATAGATTATTCAAACCATAATTTTTATTGATGAATTCGACGAGATCATCACGATTAAAATTTTTGATATTTTTTTCAGTTCCGATTATCGGATACTGAAGTGAATTTCCGCGGAATATATTTTTCTCGAACTCGTCAAAGACTAATTCTTCCGGCGTATCTTCTATATCGTATAATTCATCGATAACTACGGATGATTCTTTTTCTATTTCTTTTTTTTCGAAGAGCGGATTCTGGACCATATCCGACAATACTTCAAAAACTTTTTTTACGTGCGGACTTAATCCTCGTCCATAAAAACAAGTATATTCTTTTGTTGTGAACGCGTTCAGATAACATCCGAGAGCTTCGACTTCATCGGAAAGTTTTTTAGCGTTCCGTTTATACGTTCCCTTAAAAAGCATATGCTCAACAAAATGAGAGATTCCGTTGTTGGAAGAATTCTCATCCCGCGAGCCTGTATTGAACCAAAAACCAAGCGAGAAAGATTGAACTGATGTATTTCTTTCGGATATTATTTTTACGCCGTTATTTAGAACGGTAGTTTCTGTATTTATAAACATTTATATCTTTATCTAATTTTTAAAACAGAGGCAAATATAAAGAAAGGATGAGATTGAAGCAAACTTTTAGATAAGTACCTTATTGGAAGCGGTAAACCGCTCCCAATAAAATAATATTTTAGAATCTCAGTTTCAGTCTATTTTTCTTCTTCCACACTTTCATATTTCTCGTTGTACTTCAACATAAAATCGTGAATATTATTATACGCTTGTTCAAGGACTTCATCCTGCGGAAGAAAAACCGCGCGGAAATGTTTGGTTCCGGGAACTTGTCCGAAACCCGAACCGGGCACGACAACAACGCCGGTTTCTTTAATCAATTCAGCTACAAAATGATTGTCCGAATTTTGAATATGGAGCTGAGGGAAAGCATAAAATGCGCCTTCCGGTTTTACGCAGGAAATTCCCGGGATTGAGTTCAGCATTTCAACAGTCGTATCTCTTCGCCGCGTTAATTTTTCCATCGCAATCGTTAAATGTTCCTGACTTCCTTCCAACGAAGGCATAATTCCGTATTGCTCCGGATGATTTGCAGATAAGCGCGACCGTAAAATTCTGTTTATCGCCTCGATGTAATCTTTCAAAACTTCGCGTCTTCCGCTTACAACTCCCCAGCCGATCCTAAATCCGGGGACCATATAATTTTTCGAAAGTCCGCCGAATGTAATTACGGAAACATCTTTATTTAACGATGCGATCGACGTATGCTTTTCGTCGTCGAACATCAGCTTGTCGTAAATTTCGTCGGCAAAGATTACAAGATTATGCTCGAGCGCAAGATCTATAACTTGCAGCAGAGTTTCTTTCGCGCAATTGGAGCCGGTGGGATTATTTGGATTTATCAAAACAATCGCGCGCGTTTTATCGTTTATCTTGCTCTTCATATCTTCAATATCAGGCTGCCATCCGTTTTCTTCATTTAAATAATATGGATTTTCCATCATCTGAAGTTTACTTGCAATGGCGGTATAAAGCGGATAACCCGGAGTGGGAGTTAAAACATTTTCACCGTCATTAACTAAAGCGGTCAGGCAAATATCTATCGCCTCGCTTGCGCCTGTTGTTACGAATGCATCAAGCACATTATCAATTCCCTTTCGTCCGGCTTCTCTTTCAATCGCGTCAACCGCTTCTTTTATTCCGGATGAAGGAGAATATCCGTTGTAATTTTTTAGCATTGCATTATAAGTTGATTCAATCAAATGCCGGGGCGGTTCAAAGTCAAACAAATTCGGGTCTCCGATATTTAAATAAAGCATTTTTTTCCCGGTCTTCGCCGTTTCATTTGCTAAAACAATAATATCTCTCACCGCGTATCTGATGTTCTCGGTTCTTTTGGAACCTTTGATTGTTTTCTGTTTCCATTCCACCACTCCAAATAAAAATAAATACTTTTCAATCTTATTAAATTAATCTTTTTGAAAATGTTTTACAATTCAAAAACAAAATGGAATACGGAGAACGCCCGGCTTCTTAAAACCCACTACGCCGCGACAAGGGAGAAACAGCAAAAATGATTTGAGTTTTTATTATGTCAATCTGTTTGATCAGCGTCTTCCAATGTTCTACTATTTGACAATTTTCTTTACAATTCCCTTTTGCAATTCTTTTGTGTAATTATTTTTAAAATTCTCTTTTGTAATTCTTTTAGATTGTCGTCAATGCACTAATCAAAACATAGAATGAAAAATTATTTTTCCTTCACTATTCAATCTAGAAAAATTCTTTTATTTAATTCTTTGTTGCAATTCTCTTTTGTAATTCTTCTGTTTAATTATTTTTTGTAATATTTTTCCCGTCCGGTTTCACAATAATTCCTGAATTCCTCTGTCCATTTATTTTTATACTGAGCGGTTCATCGAGCTTAATATGCCTGGAATATTTTTTAATCTCTGCACTCGGCTGCACGCCAAGCCATTCCCAATCGATAAAATCCTTTTCCGAATTTGAGTTGATAGTAAAATATCCAACCTTGAAAGAAGTAAGATTCTGGAAAAAATGCGTGCCCTGAGAAAGCTGCACATTAAAATCTTTAAAGTTCGATTCAATTATAGCTTTCGCTCCCGAGATCTGTTCCCACCTTACCGGAACGCCGAGCCACGGATCCATGCTTCCCCATCTTCCAACTCCTATCAAAAGATATCTCTTATTTTCGGCAATTAATTTTTTGTTGAAATCAGAAATCTCCATCGCAACATCGTTGCTTTTTGATCTATCAAAAGTTTCTTTATCAACTAAAATAATGTCCTTCAAATCCGCCGACGTTCCGTTGCCGAGCGCGTTCTCGCTTTTGCATAACAGAGACTCATCCTCAAAGTCGTCAATGTTCAATTCCTCAAGCTCGTTGCTGATAACCAACGGACGAATCTGCAGCAATGCAAACTCCCGCGATTCTGATTTGGGTCCAGACAAATTTACAGCAAATTCTATTTCTACCGGCGAGCCCATTCCCCAACTTCCCATTTCCAAAAGCATCTGTATAATTTCCGGCAGCGGAAAAACGTGATATTTTAATATTGAAGAAAAAGTAATCAGTCGCTGTCCGCTTCTCGAAATCCCGTCGTAAATAGCGTTGTTTTCCGGAGAATACGTGGAACCGATGTAACCGAGCGTTCCGTCATCGTCGGCTTCTTCAATGTCAAATTTTTTCATCAATGTTGAATGCGAAAGATTAGGATCGGCTAAGCATTCGTGTATTTCCAAGGCATAAAACTTCTGCTGACTGTAGCGCAGCGTATCCTTTGTTGTAGAAAACTGCATAAGATGGTGCGGATACTTTGGACAAAAACGTACCGTCATTCCTCCTTCCACAACGGTTCTTCCCAGACCGAGGGCGACGGAAACAATCCCGTCCGTTGACTTCAAAGGATGTATCGGATAAAAATTATACGATTTAGCTACTCCCGAAATTTCCGGATAAAATTTCCCGTTATGATTTGCGCCAACCATTTTCTGGATTATTACCGCCATCTTTTCTTCTTCTAAACGGTAGGAAGTTACGCGAATGTAATCTTTAGCTTTTTGGCAGTAAGTGGAAGCATATATTTTTTTTATGCTGTTCAGCAACTGATTTAGCCTGACTTTTACATCGGCGTGACAGTTCGGTATCATTATGGTCTCGTATACTCCGGCAAAAGGCTGTCCCTGTGAATCTTCCAACAGACTTGATGACCTTACTGCCAAAGGATCTTTGATGATTTCCAGAAAGTTTATCAATTCGTCTATAACCGAGACAGGAAAAATATCCGCAGCCGTAAATCGTTCATATAATTTATCGTCATCGGCAGAATGAAGCGCAAAATTTCGAAGATCGTTATCGTCCAAAAATTGATCGAAAATTTCTGTACCGATCACTATTCCCGGCGGGACATAAAGATTCACATCTTTGAAACGATTGTGCATCTCAAAATTACTTAACAGATTATTTATGAAGCCAAGTCCGCGCGCTTTACCTCCGAGTGAACCTCCGCCGATCCTTGCAAATGTATAAAGCTGATTGAAAAGTTCTGCATTAAAATCTGAAATAATCCCTTTCTGCCTTGATGCTCTGAAATCGTGCACAGCAGAAATCAGATCTTTACGAAGTGCTTCAATGGAAGGATAATCCGATATCTGTCTGGGACGAAGCTGATGGGCAAGCCAGAATTCTGTCCTCGCCTTGAGCCAGTTAGAAAAATTATTTCGTTCCGCGTGATACCTTATGCTCTCCTCGGGAACTTGCTTCAATTGCTCTTCAAGTTCTAGTAAGTTTTTTGCACGCCCAACCTCCTCACCGTCATATTTCCGGAAGACAAAAGCGCCGAGACTAAAATTTTGTTGCATGAATGCGCGTAAATCGCGCAGCAAGGTGGGAGAATCTTTTAAAAGAAAAGCCGTTCCTATTTCATCAGCTGCTTCGGCGTTTTCGGGAACGTTCGATTGAAGAAGAATCGGAATATCGGGACGAACCTTCTTAGCGTTTTTAGCAAAAATAACACCCGCCTGTGGATCTTGCTCCCCATTCCTTTGAAAATCTATGTCGGAAATAATTCCCAAAATAGTTTCTTCATATTTTTCAAAATACTCCCACGCTTCTTCGTAAGTGGAGCATAAAAGAATTTTCGGTCTCGCGCGCATCCTCAAAAATTTATGAGTTAGATTAATTCCTTCGGAAATTAAATACTGAGATTGCTGTAAAAATTCCATATAGATCATTGGAAGATACGATGAATAAAAACGGATATTATCTTCAATTAAGATGATGGACTGGACGCCGATCTTCTGCGTATCATATTCAACGTTAATTTTATCTTCCAAATATTTTATGATACCGAGAACAATGCGGAAATTTCCCTGCCACATAAAAATTTTATCGTATGCTGAAAGGTCGTGATGCGCCATCAATTCCGCCATTTCGCGGTTATCATAACCGAGCAAAATTATTGGAATATCTAATCCTGCTTCCTTTGCTTTCTGCGCAAAAGTTATGGTGTGCATATCTTCAATGTGTAGTGTAGCAATTATTAAATTGAACCGGCTTTCCACATTGGCCATCTTAATCGCCTCTTCACCGCTTGCAACCTGTATCAATTCAGGTGAATGACTAAGATTTAATCCCTGGTATTCCTGCCGAATCAATTCATACAATCTGCCGTCTTCTTCAAAGATGAAAGAATCGTACAAGCTTGAAACGAGTAAAATGTCCCGAACACGAAAACGCATCAGATTATGAAAATCCTGGAATTTAGAATATTTACTCTTCTTAATGAATGATTCTTTATCGAATTTATAGAATGGAGTTTTCATTTTTTATTTTTTTAGATGAAGGATATTTGGAAGATAAGATAAAAATATATCACAAAAAAGAATTATAAAGAAGCATTGCAAAGAAGCATTACATAAAGGAATTAAACAAAATAATTAAATAGAAGAATTATAAAGAATCCCGTAGAAATTTCTTTTTAAAAAAGAGGCGCTCCATAGAACGCCTCTACAACTCATTATTTGCTAATCAATACTGCCTTTAAACGATTCCCTGATCGAGCATCGCATCCGCAACTTTTAGGAATCCCGCAATGTTTGCGCCATTAACATAATTGCCCGGCGTTCCAAATTTCTCGGCGGTCTGCATCGTCTTTTGATGAATATTTTTCATCAAAATCTGAAGCCTGTCATCCACCTCATCGCGCGTCCAAGGAAGCCGCATACTGTTCTGCGCCATTTCCAAACCGGATACCGCGACTCCGCCGGCGTTGGCGGCTTTTCCCGGCCCGTATAGAACTTTTTTATCTAAAAACAATTTTACACCTTCCGGAGTAGTCGGCATATTTGCGCCTTCACTTATTACATAAACTCCGTTATCAACCAAATTTTGGGCATCGTTTTCGTTTATTTCGTTTTCGGTAGCGCTTGGGAATGCGCAGTCGGCTTTATGATTCCATAACGGATTATGATTTTGACTTTTATCGATAGGTGTATAAGTCGCGTTGGAATATTCACTTACATATTCTTTAATTCTTTCCCTTCTTATATTTTTAAGATCCATAATAAATTCCAATTTTTTCTCGTCGATTCCTTCTTCGTCATAAATATATCCGTTGGAATCCGAGAGTGTTAGAACCTTTCCGCCAAGCTGAAGAATTTTTTCCGTGGTAAATTGAGCCACATTGCCGCTTCCCGAAACCAGACAAGTTTTTCCTTCAAGGCTTTCGCCTTTCGTTCCTAACATTTCCTGCGCAAAATAAACAGCTCCGTATCCGGTAGCTTCGGGTCTTATCAAACTACCGCCCCAGTTCAATCCTTTACCGGTTAAAACTCCTGTGAATTCATTGCGCAATTTTTTGTACATACCGAATAAAAATCCGATTTCTCTTCCGCCTACTCCAATATCTCCGGCTGGAACGTCCGTATTTGGTCCGATGTGCCGGAACAATTCACTCATAAATGATTGACAGAACCGCATAATTTTTAAATCACTTTTTCCTTTTGGGTCAAAATCCGATCCGCCTTTTCCGGCTCCCATCGGCAAAGTTGTTAAACTATTTTTGAAGACTTGTTCGAAAGCGAGAAATTTTAAAATCCCGAGATTAACTGACGGGTGAAATCTCAATCCTCCTTTGTAAGGACCAAGCGCGCTGTTCATTTCAATTCTGAATCCGCGGTTTACATGAACTTCTCCCTGCTCATCAACCCAGGGAACTCTGAACATTAATACCCGTTCGGGCTCTATCATTCTTTCTAAAATTTTGTTCGTCCGGTATTCAGGATATTTCTCCATAACAATTGAGAGAGACTCGGCAACTTCGTGAACCGCCTGATGAAATTCCGGCTCCGATGGATTTTTCGCTTTCAATTCTGACATTAAGCTTTCAACATATTCAGACATTAACTCCTCCTAAAGATTATTTTAGTTGAGAAAGATCATTCCACAAGAATGAAAAATATATGTTTATGATATTAGAAAGGTAAAAGCCTTTCCGCACATTTTGATCTGCTCTCTGTCTTCACACCCAGCCTCTTAACTTACAAGCCTGCGCAACGCGCGCAACGCTTACAACCATGGCGCCTAAACGCGGATGAACTTTTTTCTCCTTAACCGCTTCCTGGACTGTGTGATATGCTTTTGTAAGTTTTTTATCCAGCCGTTCGTGAATTAAACTTTCTTCCCAAAAATACGAATACTTATCCTGAACCATTTCAAAGTAGGAAACCGTTACTCCGCCGGCGCTCGCTAAAATATCCGGAATTACGTGGACTCCGTTTTTATTTAAGATGAGATCGGCCTCAGGCGTCGTAGGTCCATTAGCCAATTCGCAAATTACCTTTGCTTTTATTTTATCCGCATTCTCTTTTGTTATTACATTTTCCAGAGCCGCGGGATAAAGCACTTCAACGTCAAGTTCAAGCAGTTCATCCTTTGGAATTTTTTTCCCACCCGTAAAATCGCTTACTGTTCCTTTCTTCAATTTATGCATTACTAATTCCTGCGGATTCAATCCGTCTAGGTTATAAATCGCTCCTCTGGAATCACTTACTGCCACTAATTTTCCGCCGCCCAGAATTTCTTTGTGCAGCAGCGCGGCTCTCTGCCCCGCATTTCCAAAGCCTTGTATAGCGTAAGTTTTATTTGGGTCAAAACCATGCAGATTACACGCTTCGCGAACAGTGATCACTCCGCCGCGCGAAGTGGCGTCGCGTCTTCCTTCCGTGCCGCCTACTTGCAGCGGCTTATCCGTCATCACGCCGGGTTCGTGATTATTTTTTATAGTCTCGAATTCGTCCATCATCCAGACCATTATTTGCGGATTCGTATAAACGTCCGGGGCCGGAATATCTTTATTCTCTCCGATGTAAGGCGCTATTGCGCGGATATATTCGCGAGATAAATTTTCTAGTTCGTTGTAGCTCATTAATTTCGGATTGCATCTAATTCCCCCTTTCCCTCCGCCCAAAGGAAGATCGATCACCGCGGTCTTCCAAGTCATCCAACTTGCGAGCGCGCGTATTGTATCTACCGTTTCGTCAGGATGAAATCGAATTCCGCCTTTCGCCGGTCCTCGTGCGTAGTTATGCTGAATTCTGTAAGCGTGAAAAATCTTTCTTTTACCATTATCCATTTTTACCGGCAAAGTAAAAGTATATTCCTTCTGCGGATAGCTCAGTAATTCAATAGTTTCTTCGTCCAGGTTAAGAATTTTTGCCGCCTCCAAAACCTGCCTCTGAGCAACTTTAAATGAATTGTAAGATTCCATTCTAATCTTTCCCGGTTTCGTTTTTATTTTCTTCCTTCTTTTTAGTACCCTTCTCCGTCACATCAAAAGGATCGAAGATAATTCTATACCAGCAGTTTTTGCAGACGAGAGTCTTATCCACTCCCAAAAGCACTTGCTGCCATGGGCTCAATTTATATCCGCAATGCGGACAAGCGTCTATGGAAGCCGCCGTTTTTATTTCTCCGGATTCTTTACTCAACTTTCACCCTCCGGTTTTAGGATTATTCCAATGTTATTATGACCATCCATCTTTGCTACAATTGGTTTTTCAAAATGAAGAAGGCGTGTATATTTTTTCTTATGCGCGGTTTCTTTTTTTAGCAGCCATTCCCAATTTAAAAAACCATCGTTCATGAATGAGTTAATCGTGAAATAGCCTACCATAAAAGAAGTTATGTTCTGAAAAAAATGAGAACCTTGGGAAGGTTCGACAGATAAATCCTTGAAGCTCGCTTCAACAATTGCTTTAGCTCCCGCAATCTCTTCCCACTTAACGGGAATACCAAGCCAAGGATCCTGGCTTCCCCAGCGTCCGACGCCAATCAATAGATATGGTATTTCTTCTTTCATCAATTGCGCGTTATACTGGCTTACTTCTTCGGCAACTTCCCTGCTTTTCGAACGTTCAAATTCATCATAATCTACAAGTACAACATCATAAATATTATCAATTACTCCGTGTCCCAAAGTTTTCTCGCTCCGGCAAATCAATTCGTCGTCTTTGTGTTCTTCAATTTTCAGATCTTCCTTTTCGTGACTTACAACAAGAGGGCGTAACTGCAAAAGCGCAAATTCTTTCGGAGCGCCGGATGGAACCGACATATTAGCTGCAAATTCTATTTCTATCGGAGTTCCCATTCCCCAGCTTCCCATGTCGAGGATTAATTCCAGTATTTTCGGAAGCGGAAAAATTTTTGATTTTAGAATCGGACTAAAACTTACAACACGCGGACCGGGACGAGAAAGACCTTCGTAGATTATATCGTTTTCCGGCGAATAAGTTGAACCAACATATTTAAGCGCGCCGTCTTCTTCTGCTGTTTTAAGATTATATTTTTTTAAAAGAGTGTCGTACGTTTCTGTCCCGAAATCCCCCGGAACATCGAGCTGAAGAGCGTAAAATTTTGTTTGACTATTTTGCAGCGTCTCACTGGTAGAATAAAACTGAACAATATCCTGGGAATATTTCGGCACAAATCTGACTGTTGCGCCGCCGTCAACGACTGTTTTGCCAAGTCCGAGAGCTACCGAAACAGTTCCGTCGCCCGGTTTTTGTGGAGCGAGAGGATAAAAATTATAAGATTTCGCTACTCCCGAGAAATCCGGATAATACCTGTTCTCATGTTTTATGCCGATCATCTTTTGTACAATCACCGCCATCTTTTCTTCTTCCAACCTATAGGAAGTAATGTTTATATACCTTTTTGCGCTTCGGTAAAAAGTTGAGGCATAAACTTTTTTAATGGCGGTAAGCAGATCATTTAAACGGATGAGAGGATTTGCATGATTGTTTGGGATCATATAAGTTTCGTAAACGCCGGCAAAAGGATGATATTGCGAATCCTCTAACAGGCTGGAGGAGCGGACAGCGAGCGGTTCTTTTATTGTATCTAAGAAAGCGGCTAAATCGCCTAAAATATCCTCAGGAAATTTTTCCGCTTCGATAAACCTTT
The DNA here is from genome assembly GCA_963821715.1 of uncultured Melioribacteraceae bacterium. Lineage (GTDB taxonomy): Bacteria > Bacteroidota > Ignavibacteria > Ignavibacteriales > Melioribacteraceae > CAWGET01. The sequence goes on along the minus strand of CAWGET010000001.1, from coordinate 99,922 downwards.
TTGTAATAGCGAGATCGTCGTCAGTATCCATCGCAAATTTGCGTAAATTATTTTCGTCAATGAACTGATCAAAAACTCCGGTGGCAATAACAATAGCCGACGGAATATAAATTTGAACTCCTTCAAAACGGTCACGGATGTTGTAATCATTAATTAATGTATTCACGAATCCGAGTCCGCGTGCTTTACCGCCGAGCGATCCGCCGCCAATTCTCGCGAAACTGCTTTTCGGATCGAAAACTTCTTTATTAAAATCCGCAATTATTCCTCGCTGCCTCATCGTTCGGTAATAATTGAGGGAATCGATCAAATCCTTTCGAAGCGCTTCAACATTTTTATAATCGGAAATTTTCCTCGGCCGAAGTCGATGGGCAAGATCAAATTCCGTGCGTGCTTTCAGCCAATTGGAAAAATGATTTCTTTCGGCATGATAGCGTATGCTCGATTCAGGCGCCAGTTTTAGCTGATCTTCGAGCTGTTTTAGATTTGTTGCGCGACCTACTTCATTCCCCGCAAAATCCCGAAACACAAAATCGCCGAAACTAAAATATGTGTTCATAAACTGCCGTAGTTCGTTCAGGAGCAGAGACGAATCTTTTTGGATGAAAGAATTGGCAACTGCCAAAGCCTTCTCTTCAAGATTTTTATTTTGGGATAATAGCAGAACCGGAATATCGGGCATTTCTGCTTTTATTTTTTTGGTAAATATTATTCCCGCTTCAGGTTCTATCTCTCCATTCTTCGGAAATTCAACATCTGAAATTATTCCAAGAATGAATTCCCTATATTTTTGGAAATAGCTCCATGCTTCCTCATAATTTTGGCAGAGTATTATTTTGGGACGAGCGCGCATCCTCAAAAATTTGTGAGAAAGATTTATCCCTTCGGAAATTAATCTATTCGATTGCTTTAGTAATTCTGTGTATATAATATGGAGAAATGAGGAATAATAGCGTGGATTATCTTCCACAACAATTATATTCTGCACCCCGACTATCCGGGTGTCATTTTCGAGATTTAGTTTATCTTCAAGATGTTTAATTATTCCAAGGATGATCCTAAAATCGCCCATCCAAATGAAAATTCTTTCGAACACGCTCGTATCGAAATTTTTCATCAAGTTCTGCAATTCTTTATTATCGTGTGCAAGTAATACGATTGGAATTGTAACTCCGGCATCAGTCGCCATTTTAGCAAATTCAGCGGCGTTCAGGTCTTCTATGTGTAAAGTTGTGATGATGAGATCGAAGCGTTTTTCTTCCTTTGCAATAGCTATCGCCTCTCTCCCACTCGAAACTCGTGTAAGTTCGGGAGAATGGCTTAAATTAAGTCCTCGGTATTCATTTCTTATAAGTTCGTACAACTTTCCGTCTTCTTCAAAAAGATAAAGGTCGTACAGACTTGATACTAGAAGAATATCCCGGATCCTTAAGCGCATCAAATTTTGAAACCCCTGGAAACGATGTCCGTATCCGTGTTCTACCCAGATCGATTCCCGGTCGGTTTCTATATTAGCCGGTTTATTATTCAATTATTATTCCGGACAATTTATAAGTAGAGATGAAAATTTACATCTCATTTTTTCGCGCAATTTAATGGCGCTCCTCGGAATTTCTCCACTAAAGCATTTAAATCATCTAGATCAAAAAATTTTAGACGCGGCCGGTTATTGAGTTTATACAAGTGTGCCGCGTCCATAAACTTGTCACTTTTTAAACTATTCCCTGGTCCAGCATTGCATTAGCTACCTTCAAGAATCCACCGATATTCGCACCGTTAATGTAATTCCCGGGCGTTCCGTATTTTTCCGAAACTTCCACGCATGTTTGATGAATATTCCTCATTATCTGATGAAGTTTATTATCCACCTCTTCGCGCGTCCAATTGTATCGGATACTGTTCTGCACCATTTCTAAACCTGATACAGCAACTCCGCCGGCATTAGCCGCTTTTCCCGGAGCGAATAAAACATTATTCTCAAGCAGCATATTTATTGCGTCCGGAGTTGTCGGCATATTCGCGCCTTCGCAAACAACTTTGCATCCATTATCAATTAACTTTTTGGCATCTTCTGCATTCAATTCATTCTGAATAGCGCAAGGAAGAGCGATATCAACTTTCTGTTCCCAAGGTCGTTTGTTAGGGAAAAATTCCACGTTAAATTTTTCGGCGTAATCCTGCACCATATCGCGGCCGCGTGCGCGCATTTTAACGAGATAGTCAATTCTTTCTCCTTTTATTCCGTCGGGATCAAAAACGTATCCATCCGGCCCCGAAACTGTAACTACTTTTGCGCCGAGTTCCGTGGCTTTGGTAGTTGCGCCCCAGGCAACATTACCGAAACCGGAAACCGCAACAGTCTTTCCTTCGAAGGATTCGTTAAGAGTTTTCAGCATTTCATTTGCAAAATATACGACTCCAAATCCTGTTGCCTCTGGACGCACAAGACTTCCACCCCAATTCAATCCCTTTCCTGTTAAAACTCCTTCAAATCTATTTACAAGTTTTTTATATTGACCGAAAAGAAATCCTATTTCTCTTGCACCGACACCTATATCCCCAGCCGGAACGTCAGTGTTCGGGCCGATGTGCCGGTATAACTCATTCATAAAACTTTGACAGAATCGCATAACCTCGCCATCACTTTTACCACGCAGATCAAAATCCGATCCGCCTTTTCCCGCTCCCATCGGCAATGATGTAAGACTGTTCTTGAATGTCTGCTCAAAGGCCAGAAATTTTAATCCACCCAATGTAACCGAGGGATGGAAACGTAAACCTCCTTTATACGGTCCAATTGCGCTGTTCATTTCTATTCTGTAACCGCGGTTAATTCTTATTTCATCCTGATCGTCAACCCAAGGAACGCGAAACATTATAACACGTTCCGGTTCAATCATGCGTTCCAAAATTTTGTTGTTGCGGTATTCCGGATGCTGTTCCAATACTATAGCCAGCGATTCAGTTACTTCCTGCACAGCTTGATGAAACTCAGGTTCACTCGGATTTTTCTCTTTTACTTCATTTAATAATTCTTTTAAATATTCAGCCATAATGATCCCTGGATAAATTTTATTTTGTATTTAGTTAATTTTATTTTGTTAATAAGGGAAATCGGACGGTAAAATTCAGTAACAATTGAAATGCTTTTTTCAGGAAATTTTAATGTATGTGAAGAATTAATATTATGTGAATTCTTCATAAAATCAGAGATAAAAAGGTATCATTTAATAACCTTAATCTAACGGCTTATATTATTATTAGCAAGAAAAAAAGGAGAAATAACAATTTGATTTGTATTAGAGATTATATCCCGACGATTATTACGCTGAAAATCTAAATAAAACCGTTTTTAAAAAGTCCAATAAAATAAAATCTAATCTTTCTTAAAAAATTGAGCGAGCAGCCAAACACCCGGATCGAATTCAATTTCATCATAAATTTGTTTTGTCTCAAATGTTATATTTTTTTTCACAGAATCTATTTCAAATGTTTTTATCTCATACTGATCTTTGTTAATTAATTTTATATCTAAGGGAAAATGATATTCTTCATAATCATCCTGAGTCTGCTCAAGAACAAGAGTATTAATAATTCCGCCGTTTTTGCTTCTCTTTTTTTTCCAGTCGTAATTTACTTCAATCATACCTTCCCCGGAATAAACCCACTGATCAAAAAACTTATCAAATTCCCTGCCGCTTGTTTTTTCAACAATCGAAATAAAATCTTCAGTTGAAGCATTTTCATATTTGTATCGTTCAAAGTAATTTCTCATTACAGAAAAGAATAATGAATCCCCTATTTCTCTCCGGAGCATATGCAAGACCCACGCACCTTTATGGTAAATTGTCCTGCTGAACAAATTCCTTCCGGGCGCATACAGTTTACCCGAAAAATTGGTAGCGGCAAAATCATTCATTGAAGAAACCAAAGCGTCTTCACCGTTTCTGTTTTCATAATAAAGTGCTTCGGAGTAACTCGCGAATCCTTCATTAAGCCAAATATCGTCCCACGATTTTAATCCAACTGCGTTTCCCCACCATTGATGCGCGACTTCGTGAATGTAAACATTATCAAAAAATTTTTTTCCGCCTATAAACCTGCTCCCGATTCCGGTTATCGTTTGATGTTCTATCGCTCCGTATTGCCAAAGAAATTCCGCTACTCCGTACTTTTCATTTATGAAAGGATATTCGCCGAACGTCTCTGCCATAAATTTAAGCATCTTCGGATGATCAATAAAATCAATCTCAGCTTTTTCGATATGCTCCGGAAAAACAAAATATTCAATATCCATTGTATCGTTTTTAATTCCCACATATTCCTGACTAAAATTTGTATAATCCGCTGAGTAAATGGCTATCAAGTAAGTTGAAATAGGATAAAGAGTTTTCCAATGATATATTTTTTTTTCGCCTTCCTTTTTCACATCAACCAATATACCATTTGAAACAGAAACCTGAGAAGAATCGTTTTTAATTTTGATATTTAACAAGGCTTTATCATCCGGCATATCATTGCAGGGAAACCAGGTTGAAGCATAAACCGGCTCACTCAAAGAATAGATTACCGATTTTTCGTTTGACTCGCCAAAAACAAATGAACCGAAGCCGAGAGTTTTCGGTTTACCTTCATACGCAATACTTAACAAAAAAGTATCTACCAAGGTATTATTAAAACTTATGGTAAGATGATAATCGTCATACTTATAATTTGCTTTTTCGCCATTTAAAGTGAGTGATTTAATTTCAAAATTCTCTCGGAAATTCAAACTGATCTTATCTATGTCATCATTATTAACAATGCCTTTAAGTTTTACTTCGGAATAAATTTTTTCTTCCGCGGGAAAAAGTTCAAGTGAAATATCGTAATAAAAAATATCGAGTGGCTGTTGGGCTTTTGTATAATAATCGTCATAATCTACGGAACCGACTGAAGCGCTTTTTAATCCAATAGATATAAGATCTTTAGCGTCTGCAACTCCGCTTATAATTTTCTGAACCGGGTTGAACAAAACGATATAGGCGATAATCGTTATCAGTATCATAATAATAATTATTAATAATGAGTTAAATTTCTTGACTTTCATATCTACAATAATAAATTTGAATAATAATATAAATATAAATCTATACCTAAATATTCTACATTTTTATTTCTAACTTAACTCTAAATAAAATATACAACAAATAGAAATAGAGGGTTCTATGGCTTTTACAGGTTCTTCCTTGCTTCGCGATACATTAACGATGATATTAGCCGGGGGCAAAGGCGACAGACTTTTTCCGCTAACAAGGATGCGTACCAAACCTTCGGTTCCGTTCGGCGGAAAATATAGAATTATAGATTTCGCTCTCTCCAATTGTCTCAACTCCGGGCTGCGTAAAATTTTTGTGCTAACTCAATACAAATCCGATTCACTCAATCAGCATTTATATGAAGCGTGGAATATTTTTAATCCCGACCTAGGCGAATTTATTTACTCAATTCCGCCTCAGCAAAAGATAAGCAATTACTGGTATCAGGGAACTTCTAACGCAATTTATCAGAACCTGAATTTAATTAGACGCGATGATTATAAATGGGTTCTTGTCTTATCGGGCGATCATATATACAAAATGGATTATCTTAAGATGCTCCAATATCACACTGAAAAAGAACGAGATGTTTCGATAGGTAGCGTTTATGTGCCTGTTTCTCAGGCGTCACGTTTTGGTATTTTGGAAATCGACGAAAGCTATAAAGTTAAATCCTTTTTGGAAAAACCAGATAATCCACCCGAAGTTCCGGACAGGCCGGGTTTCTCTTTTATAAATATGGGAATTTATATTTTTAGTAAAGAAATTATGCTGAAGGTTTTTGATGAAATGGACAAGGAAAAAATTCCGAGCAACGATTTTGGTCATGATGTTATTCCATATATGATACGCAAAGGTTATGATGTAGGATCGTATCGTTTTATTGATGAAAACAAAAAAGAAGAACCTTATTGGATGGATATCGGAACTATCGACAGTTATTATTCTGCGAGTATGGATCTGCTTTCTGTTCAGCCGGATTTTAATTTATATGATGACGACTGGCCTTTAAGAACAAAACAATATCAGTTTCCGCCGGCAAAAACTTTATCGCACGAAGGTGAGCGCGTTGGACGCGCATTTAATTCTTTGATTTCGGACGGAACGATCGTTTCCGGCGGTTTGGTGGAACGCTCGATTCTCGGGCCGAATGTTAGAGTTAACAGTTACAGCTACATTACCGATTCGATAATTTTTAATAACTGTAATATCGGACGACACTCCCGAATTCGGAGAACGATTATCGACAAAAACGTTAATGTCCCTGAAGGAGTTGAGATCGGATTCGATACCGAAGGCGATAAAAAAAGATTTCCTGTTTCGGAAACCGGCATTGTAGTGATACCAAAAAATTATCAGTTTTAACAATAAATATAAAAACTTATTTTAGAGGACTGGAACTTTTCAGTCCTTTTTATTTTTAAATTGATTTGAAGACAAACAATATTTAAAAATTTTATCAGAATGAATTCAGATTTAGAAACCAAATTAAAAGATTTGCCTGGTAAACCCGGCGTTTATCAATTTATTGATAAAAACGGTACGATGATTTATGTAGGTAAAGCTAAAAACCTGAAGAACAGAGTCCGCACATATTTTCACTCAAGCGTCGATTCTCCAAAAACATTGGCGATGGTGAATAAGGTAGAAGATCTCCAGATGATTGTAACGGATAGCGAGGTAGAAGCGCTTGTTCTGGAAAATAATCTGATAAAAGAATATAAACCGAGATATAACGTAAATCTAAAGGATGATAAAACTTTCCCATACATACGCGTAACTAATGAACCCTTTCCGCAAATATTTCCTACGCGCCAAGTAATCAACGACGGTTCAAAATATTTCGGACCTTTCACCGATGTAAAAAATATGAAAGCCTCTTTGCGGATGATAAATCAGATCTTCAAAATAAGAAGTTGTAAATATTTTATAGATGACGAATCGATTGCAAAAAAGAAAGTAAAAGTTTGTCTGGATTATCATATAAAAAAATGCGACGGACCATGTGAAGGATTAGTATCTCAGCACGATTACGGCTCGATGGTTAACCAGGTTGTAAAAGTTTTACGAGGCAAAACGGACGACCTGATAAAAGAGTTGAACGCAGAAATGGCAAAAGCTTCGGCCTCTCTTCTGTTTGAGAAAGCCTCCGAACTGCGCGATAGAGTTCAGCAGCTTCAGGTTTATTCATCCAAACAAAAAATTGTTTCTACGGATTTTATAGACCGAGATGTGATAAGTCTGGCTTATGAAGGTAAAGATGCGGCTTTAACAATTTTAAATATCCGCAGCGGAAAACTTGTCGGTAAAAAACAAATGAAACTTTCAGTTGAAGGAGATGAGGAGCTCGAAAAAATTTATACTGCGGCGTTAAAATTTTATTACAGTGAATATGTGGAAGTTCCCGGCGAGATTATCATCGAGACCGAACCTTCAGATTCCGAAACTCTGATCGAGTGGCTCAATTCAAAATCGAGCAGAAGAGTAAAATTTGTAATTCCGCAAAGAAAAAGTGAAGCGAAATCTTTACTGATGATGTGCAAGCAAAATGCAATTTTGCAACTAAAGGAACTGCAGCTTCAGAAAATGAAGAAAGAAGGAAATCTTCCTTATGTGCTTTCGGCATTAAAGCGCGATTTAAATTTGAACAATATTCCGCGGAAAATTGAATGCTTCGATATCTCTCATCTTCAGGGAACCGATACAGTTGCGAGTATGGTTGTGTTTGTAGACGGGAAGCCGAAGAAAAGTTTGTACAGAAAATTTATTATCCGGCGGGTTGAACAACCGGACGATTTTGAAAGTATGCGAGAAGTTGTAGAGCGGAGATATTCCAAAGTAGTTTCCGACGAGAATGAAGAGCCGCCCGATTTAATTATGGTGGACGGCGGGAAAGGTCAGCTTTCCAGCGCGATACAATCGCTGAAAAAAGTCGGGTTGGAGAATTACGAAATTATTGGTCTGGCGAAACGATTGGAAGAAGTTTTTCTTCCGGGAATTTCGGAAGCGCAGACAATACCGAAAACTTCTTCCAGCTTAAAGTTGCTTCAGCATTTACGCGATGAAGCACATCGGTTTGCGATCACGTTCCATAGAAAACGCCGCGATAAAAGAACATTCACAACCGAACTAACAAACATTGAAGGAATCGGAAATAAAATTGCCGCTCAGCTCTTGACAAAATTCGGCAGCTTAGAAGAAGTTAGACAATCATCCGAAGATGAGATTGCGCTTGTAATAGGAAATTCCAGAGCGAAAAAGATAAAAGAATATTTTGAAGAGAAAGAAAAAAGCCTTGAATGATGCAATGATAGGGTCAAACTTTCTTCCCCAAAAATCTTACCATTAAAAATAAAACCCCGAAGATGATTAGTATCGATAAATATGGCGAAAATCCGAATGCAGTAATTAAATCGCCAAAAATCATTGTAACAATCCCGACTAAAACAGCATAGGGAAGCTGCGTGTTAACATGATCTATATGATTACAGCCGGAAGCCATCGAGCTTAAGATAGTTGTATCGGCAATTGGTGAGCAATGATCGCCGAATACAGAGCCCGCGAGTACTGAGCTTACAACTCCGTAAATTATAAGGCTAATATGCTCCGGATCCAAATTACCCATCATCGCCATCTTGTACGAAAGCGGAATTACTATAGGCATTACTATTGCCATCGTTCCCCAGCTTGTGCCCGTAGAAAAACTTATAAACGCACTAATGAGAAATACCAATACCGGTAAAAATCTCGGATCGATTGTATCACTCAAAATAGAGATCAGATAATCAGCGGTTTTTAATTCGGTTGTAATATCGCTAATGGCCCATGCAAATACTAAAATAATCACAGCAACCATCATCGTCTTTACTCCGTTTTGCCAGGCGTGGAGCGCGTCGTTTAGTTTCAAAATTTTTTGTACTATACTCATAAAAACCGCGGCAATACTCGCGATAAAACTCGACCAAAGCAACGCAGCAAATGAATCGGAATTACTAACGATATCCTGAATTGAATAATCGACTATTCCGGATTGATTGAGATTGTTTATTCCCGTGTAAAATAATCCGCCGATGGTGCCGAGGAGGATTATTAAAATTGGAACCGCGCCGTTATACCACCGTATTTTTATGCCTTCGTCGGCTAAATAATCTTTATCCGAAAATTCTTGAACTTCCGAATTGGGATTGATAAGCTTTCCTTCTTCGGTAGCTCTTTTTTCTGCATTGTACATCGGACCCATGTCTCTGCGCAAGTATGAAGTTATAAAAACAAAAAATATTGCGGCAATAGGATAAAAACGGAAAGGAAGTGTATTGATAAAAACAGAATAAGCGCTTTCACTATAATTAATTGCGGCAAGTCCTTCGGCTATCAATCCTAATTCGTAACCTATCCATGTGCTGATGATTACTAAACTAGCAATAGGCGCTGCGGTAGAATCTACAATATATGCAAGCTTTTCCCGTGATATTTTTAGTTTATCGGTAATCGGGCGCATCGTATTTCCAATGATAAGCGTATTTGCGTAATCATCAAAAAATATGAAGAGACCGAGAAACCAACTTGAGATCAATCCCGATCTTTGAGTTTTTGCAAACTTTGTTATTAGATTTGCCAACCCCGCGGTGCCGCCGTTTTTAGAGATCACTCCTACAACTCCACCTATCATTAGAGTAAATGCGATAATCATCACATGTTCTTTATCCGCAATGGAGTCGATCATTATCGTATCGGCAAAGCGCAGCAAGGCGATAAAAGGATTGTAATCATAAATAAAAATAGCGCCTATGTAAACTCCGGCGGCGAGTGATACAAGAACCTGGCGCAAAAGAAGAGCCAAAAATATTGCGAGAAGCGGCGGCACTATGCTGAGCCATCCGGGCATTATTCTAATATTTCTTTTAATCCCGTTTGAAATGGAAATAGTATATTTGCCCGAAGTTGCAGCCGTGAAAAATGTATCAATTTTCCCTTCCGAGACAGGAAAGGAATATACTTTTTCAATTCCTTTGCCTTCGAGTGTAAATTTTAGTGAGACGGAATCCGGAATTTCCGAGATTGATAAACTAGTTTTAATACCTGTAAGTGAATGAGAAGGGGCTTCAATTTTTTGTGAAGATAATTGAATAAAAGGAATAAGAAAAAGTAGGATTAATTTCTTCAATTTGCCCGAATCTTTTTCATTAAGAATACGAATATTTTAGGAAAGTAGAAACAAAAAAGCCGGGCTAACCCTCTACACAACATAATCGCTTGCCGCTGCTTCCTTCCGGATCTGACGGAGTTGGGCGTCATATTGTTAGCAGGCGCCCGGCAAATTCAGCCACAAATATAAGTATTTTTTTTTGATTCCCCAAGAACCGCCCTGGAATTACACGAATTTCAAGATTACCAAAATTTTTGCATATAGAAGGAAAGTGGCAAAATACATAGTTTTACATTTAGTTATTTACAAAATTTAATACTTTGCCTAGTAAAGTTTTTTAACTCTTCGTTAAGATAGTTTCTTTATCAACAAATAAATCCTTCCGTTTCACTCCAAAACGGCACTTTTCCAATGGCACTAAAATTGGAATAATGACTAAAATTCTTAAAACAACCTTCAAAGGAGAAAAATGCATAAACTTACTCAACTCTTTTTTATCTTATTTTTATTGGCTGGAATGTCTTTTGCACAAAATTATTGTCCGGATGGAATGGTAAGCTATTGGAAAATGGACGACGAATCCGGCGCATCTGTAGAAGATTATTTCGGTAATAACGACGGATTCAGTTCGGGCAGCAAGATTCCATCATCGAAGGAAGGAATTGTAAATGGCGCTTTGTATTTTGACGGAGATGACGGAGTTACTTTTCCTTCCGATGAAAGTTTCGATATTTATAACGCCTTTTCTGTGGAAGTCTGGGTAAAAACATTGGAAAATGCGCCGACACAAGTATTCTTCGGTAGACATACGGCAAGTAAACAAACTTCCTGGTGGATCGGTTTTACTGGAGGGAAACCGCAGTTTTCGGTTAGAGATAACGACAGCGATTCCAAAATGATTACCGCCGAAAAAATGATAAATGATAATCAATGGCACCATTTGGTAGGTGTTCACGATCCGGCTACAAATTATCTTCTTCTTTATGTCGATGGTAAAGTTGAAGAATTAAAATATGAATTAAGTATCGGTGAAATGATAAGCGGCAGCCCGATAACCATGGGATTTTATGCCGGCGAAAATTATTTCTACACCGGTTATATGGATGAAGCGGCTCTTTACAACAAAATAGTTCCTGTCGAAGAAGTTAAAGCTCATTATAGAAAAGGATTAGCAGGATTAGGCTATTGCGACGAATTTCCGTCCGGAGATAAAGACTTTGTTCTGATCGCGGATCAAAATCTAAATATTTACAGCCACAGATACGGCGAAGGGAATATTCATTCCAACGGAAATTTAATGCTCGGCAGAACTAGTTCAAGGAATGTGGGATACCATAAAGGAAATTTTTCTGCGATTAAAAATATAAGAGTTTACTCCGGCAATAAAATCTACGGTGATTTAACCGCAAAAAAAGTGGGCGTTTCTTCACATGCGAAGGTAACCGGAACTATTACTGAAAAATCCAATGTGGATAATATTAAATTAAAAGAATTTGAATTTAATGCCGGTGGACATAATGTTAATATAAACTATTTCCGCGAAGAAAGTCTGAAACCTGGTTCATACAATAAACTAAGATTAAAATACCGCGCAACGCTAAACTTAGTTTCCGGCGATTACTATTTCAATAGTTTTGATACCGATCTTAGCAGTAAAATAAAAATAGATGTTTCAAGCGGACCGGTAAATATTTATGTAGTCAGAAAACTAGATATTTCTTACAATGTCGATGTAGAAATTTCCGGTGACGGAACCGACAATAGTAAAATGGTAAATTTTTATACTCTGCATAAAGGAGTTGTCCGCGTAAATCACTTCGCCAAATTTTATGGGAGCCTTTATGCTCCAAATGCTCACGTAGTTCTCGGAACTTCTGCAAAATTTAAAGGTAGTTTGGAAGCCAGAAAAATAACCGTCTACCCCTGGGCTCAGTTCGTTTCTCATTCATCAGAATTGAATTTAAGAAAAGCTGAAGGCGAAGAAGAATTTAACGAAGCCGATTATATGGACCTCGAAAATGACGAAGAAATTTTAGCTGTTATTAATAAATTTGAGTTGGAACAGAATTATCCTAACCCTTTCAATCCTTCTACAACAATCCGCTACGCACTTCCCGAAGCGTCGACCGTAAAAATATCTGTTTATAATGTGATGGGCGAAAAAGTGTCCGACCTCGTGGATTCTTTTGAAGACGAAGGTTATCACGAAGTTAATTTTAACGCAGCTAACTTGGCAAGCGGTATTTATATCTACCGGATTGAAGCCGGAAGTTTTACGGCGGCAAAAAAAATGCAGCTTCTCAAATAATCAAAATGCAGGTTTAATTCATTTAAAAGCCGGCTTTATTGCCGGCTTTTTTTTTGATGAAAAATATTCTCACCTAAATATTAAATTTTTTCAAACTAATTATGTTCTATTAAATAGAATTGACATTTATTCGCAGCAGAGAATTGTTTTATTAATTTTTCTAACCAATAATCTTTTCAATCCATATAATAAATAATTAAATTTCGGTAACGATTTTGGAAGATAAAACAATTAAATGGCGGAAATAAAACTAAAGGAAATATCGATTGATGAAGCCGAGTTTGCGGTTCTCGATTTTGAAACCACTGGAACTTCGCCGAGGAACTGCCGGGTTATTGAAGTTGGTATTGTTAAAGTAAAAAACAACAAAATAGTCGATACTTTTCAGCGGTTCATAAATCCGGGCGCGCAAATTCCTCCATACATCACAGTTTTAACCGGCATCTCCGATTCGGAAGTTCGCTCCGCTCCGTTTTTCGAAGATATAATAGACGAGATGACTGAATTTATAGGCGACGGAATAATAACCGCACATAACCTAAAATTTGATTATTCTTTTTTAAAGGGCGAATTTACAAGGTGCTCAAGAGAGCTTCCTCCAAACTCGTCAATCTGCACACTGAAAATAGCGCGAAGAATTTTCCCAGAGCTTCCAAGCAAATCCTTAGCCTCAATAACGAAACATTTGCAGGTCCGGCATAAAAATGTACACAGAGCATTGGGCGACGCGACCGTTACTGCCAAAGTCCTGCTAAAAATGATGAATGAATTAAAAGTTAGTCACGGTGTTTCGTTAGTAAACGAGCTCATCAATTTTCAAAATCTGCCAAGCGGCAAAGGTAATTTTCGGATTATTAAAAAGAAATTGGCGGACGATTTTTCCCGGCTTCCTTCAACTCCGGGCGTATATTTTTTTAAGGATGCGAAAGATAAAATCATTTATATTGGGAAAGCAAAGTCGCTTAATACGCGTGTTAGAAATTATTTTTCCAATACGGCAAACAGAAAAGAGAAAAAAATCTCGCGCAAAGCATCTCGTTTATCTTTTGAGCGGACGAACTCAGAATTAACAGCTCTCCTTGCGGAAGCTCAACTTATTAAACAGCACAAACCGCAATTAAACACACTTCTGAAAAAATACAGTCAAAGCTATTTTATCAGAATAAAGAAAGAAACTTCATTTCCAAAAATAGAAGTAACGCAAATTTTTGACTTCGACGGAAACGATTATTTTGGGCCGTATGCAAGTCGTGATACAGTCAATCTTTTAAGGGAGATTATCGATAAAACCTATATGCTGCGCGAATGCACGGAAAAAGATTTTGGCAAAAAGAGAATCTGTTATTTAGCCGATATCAAAAGATGCATAGCGCCTTGCGTTAATACCGAAGATGCGAAGGAATATTTAAACGAAATTGAACGGGTGCAGGAATTTTTGTGCGGTTTTAATCAAGATGCTGTTAACAGGCTGCTGAAAAAAATGAAGGATTTTTCCGAAAGACAAAAGTACGAGGAAGCGGCACAAATTAGAGACACACTGCAAATTTTACTTAACCAGCTAGATAAATCGTCAATCATTGCCGAGAAAATAAACGAAGCGAATATTCTTTTTGTCGTTAAAGATTCCGACAAGAGTGATTTTATTGTTCTAACGAAGGGAAGAGTTTTTATTAAAAATTTCTGGTTGGACGAAAAAGGAAGTTTTGACGCCGCTATTGAAGATTATTATGGTGATACGATAAATTTATTTTCGGGATTGTACGATAAAGATTTGGAGAAAATTAAAATTACGGTTAATTGGCTTGTAAAGAACAGATACAAAACGGAATTATTTTACCTGAAAGATTACACATCTAAATCGGAATTATTTGTCGCGGTAAATTCTAAAGTTAGAGCTGCTGTTCCGGTTGAAGATTAAGATTATCAAAAGTTTTTAATCTTAAAAAATAATTACAATGATTAAAGTCATTAAAAAAACGGCTGCTTCTACTCTTGCATCAAAACAGCCGCTTTTAATTTATTTTATTTTATGTTCTTTGCTGTTGTATACCAATCGCTCGATTTTTCCAGCATCGAATTGATATGATTTACAAGTGTGTGCGGATCAGTTAAATATCCTTCCTGAAGCAATGATGATTCATACAGCTGAACGACAACGTTTTTTATGTATTCATCGTTCGGATCATTTTTAAATACTTTCAGGAGATTCCTTATCAGCTTATGTTCTTTATTTATTTCCATTATTTTTTGCGGAATCGATTGATCTTTGTTCATCATCTGCATTACTTTCTGCATCGATGCCGACATTGTATTATCCGGATTCACCAAACATGCCGGACTGTCTTTCAATCTCTTCGATTCTTTTACTTCTGTTATCTTATCTCCCAAAATTTCTTTTATTTTAGTTAGAAGACTGCTTAAATGAAGATTATCTTCCTTCGATAATTCTTCAACTTCCTTCTTCTCCTCAACATTTTCATAATTTTCTATT
Source organism: uncultured Melioribacteraceae bacterium (assembly GCA_963821715.1). Classification (GTDB taxonomy): domain Bacteria; phylum Bacteroidota; class Ignavibacteria; order Ignavibacteriales; family Melioribacteraceae; genus CAWGET01. Next base: position 84,899 of record CAWGET010000001.1, on the reverse strand, counting down.
TTGGAAAGATCAGCTTGATCAACTGATTTCAATTCGTAATCCTTGAATTTATTAAGCGAGCTGATTACAAATTCATCAACCGGATCGAATAAATATAAAACTTCCAATCCTTTAGCTCGGAAAATTTCTAAATGCGGATCTAGTTCTATCGCCGCGCGGTTATTTCCCGTAATGTAATAAATCTCCTTCTGATCCTTCTTCAGTCTTTCCACATAATCATTTAACGAAGTTAATTCATTTTCTTCTTTTAACTCGGAAGAATTGAAGCGGAGCAGATTAGTAAATTTCTCCTGATTCTGAAAATCGGTGTAACCAAGTTTGAAAATACGTCCGTGTTCTTTCCAGAATTTTTGGTATTTCTCCTTATCGTTATCCGCCATTTTTTGAAGATGATTTAGAACCTGAGTCGTAACGCTGTTTGAGATTTTCGTGAAAATAATATTTTCTTGAAGCGTTTCTCTCGAAATATTCAGCGGCAGATCTTCCGAATCCACAACTCCGCGCACAAAACTTAAATATTCGGGAAGAAGATCTTTATTCTGATGCTGAATTAAAACTCTTCGTACATAAAGGTCCAATCCATAGTTTTCCCTGTCGAACATAAATTGTTCGTTGCTTTTAGGCGGAATGAAAAGGAGCGCGTTAAATTGTATTGGAGCGTCAATGGAAGTGTGTATTGTTTCTAACGGCGCTTCGCTGTCGTAAGTAAGGAATTTATAAAATTCATCGTACTGCTCTTTTTTTATGGATGATTTTGGTTCGCGCCAAATTGCGGTTATTGTATTTACTCTTTCCTTTTCCAAAAAGATAGGGAAAGTAATAAAATTGCTATGCTTTTGTATTATTCCTTCTAGTCTATTCTTATCCGTAAATTCTTTCTCTTCATCCTTCAGATGTATTTCAACCGAAGTTCCGCGTTTAACTTTTTCATTTTCCAAAGTTTGAATTTCGTAAGTTCCAAGTCCGTCCGATTTCCATCTAACTGCGGGTTCATCTTCCTTAAAAGATTTTGTAGTTATAACAACTTCTTTAGCCGCCATAAAAACGGAATAGAATCCGACTCCGAATTTCCCGATCAAATTTCCGGCGTCTTGTTTGGTTTCTGTAATTTGTTTGATGAAATCGGCTGTACCTGATTTTGCGATTGTGCCTACATTATTGATCAATTCCTCTTTCGTCATCCCGATTCCGGTATCGGAAATAGTGAGTATATTTTTCTTTTCATCCGGCTCAATTCTTATTTCCAAAGGAAGATCGCTATCCTCAACATCGGTTCCCTTTATCGATTTGAATCTAATTTTATCGAGCGCATCCGAAGCGTTAGAGATCAATTCCCTTACAAATATTTCTTTGTGCGTATAAAGCGAATGAACAAGAATGTTCAATAGTTGCTTTACTTCAGCCTTAAATTCAAACTGATCCGTCTGAACAGTTTTATCTGCCATAAAATCCTCCGTGTATCATTTTATTCTAATATAAACTTTAAATATAGGTAATTATTTATTTTTTTTCATTTGAATTAGATTGCGGAAAAGCGAATTGGTTTCAAAATTGAGATAATACGTAAGAAAAAGTAGAAGGAGAATGGAAATCTGCGTTACACATTTTTCAGTATTCTACCGTTTCAAGTATTTATGCTTTTTTGGAATACAGAATAGCAAAGCAGGTGACGTAGTGATCGGAATGGCTCATTGTAATCTTAAGTTCCTTATCTTCGGAGAGGAATTTTTTGAGTTGACCGAACAATTCAACGACGGGCATTCCGTTCGAAAGATTTTTAATTTCAATATCCTTGAACCGGAATTCTTTATTCCAGCCTGTGGAAAGCGCTTTCGCGACGGCTTCCTTTGCGGCAAAGCGTGCGGCTAAATGCTGATGTTTATTCGATTTAGTCAGGCAGTATTCAAGCTCATTCTTTGTAAATATTTTATTTAAAAAATGGTCGCCGAATTTTTCTACACTGTTTTTAATTCTTTCGATTTCAATTATGTCAATTCCTATTCCCACTACCATAATTAATAACCCGCCGCCATTCCATCGCCTCTCGGGTCCGAAGCGCCGAAGTAAATTTCGCTGTCAATAAGAATTGCCTGAACTCTGCCCAAAGTTCTTTCATCGCCCAGATTATGTCCCATTTGCCTAAGATTATTTTTCACATCTTTAACCAACGCAAACTTTTCAAAATCGATCTGATCAGGCAGCCATTGATGATGAAACCTGGGTGCGTTAACGGCTTCGCTTACATCCATTCCGAATTCGGCGACATTGAGAAATACCTGCAACACGGACGTAATTATTGTGGAGCCGCCGGGCGATCCGAGGATTAAATACGGTTCTTCATTCTTCAAAACGATTGTCGGCGTCATCGAGCTGAGCATTCTTTTGCCAGGCTGAATAGAATTTGCTTCCGCTCCGACCAATCCAAATTGATTAGGAACTCCCGGTTTAGCGCTGAAATCATCCATTTCATTGTTCATCAAAAATCCCGCTCCGTCCACAACAACTTTGCTTCCGTAACCGGAATTGATTGTGGTTGTAACGCTTACGGCATTTTTATTTTTATCGATGACTGAATAGTGTGTTGTTTCGGTGCTCTCCATTAAATTATTTAAGCCGGGCTTTATTGATGACGAACTTAAAGCCGAATCGGAAGAAATTTCCCGTGCAAGTTCTTCTGCGTAATCTTTGGAAATCAATTCTTCAACAGGAACCGGATAAAAATCGGAATCGCCGAGATATTCCGATCGATCGGCATAAACGCGGCGTAAAATTTCGGTCATTGTATGCACATAATTTCCGCTGTTCCATTCATCTTCCGAAAAATCAAAATTCTCGAAAACATTAAGAGCTTCAATTAATGCTATTCCACCGGATGAAGGAGGAGGCATGGATATTATTTCGAATCCCTTATAATTACCTTCAACAGGTTTTCTTTCAACCGGGTTGTAATTCTTCAAATCATCGAGCGAAATAAATCCGCCCATTTTTTCCGATTGATCCGCGATTAAACGCGCGGTTTCGCCTTCGTAAAAACCGGTTCTTCCTTCTTCCTTAATGCGCTTTAAAGTTTCCGCAAGATCTGTTTGGATGAAATTATCTCCGGCTTCAAATTTAGATCCGTCTTTCTTTACAAATATTTTTTCTGTTGATTCAAAATTTTGGAATTCATTTTTATATGAATTTAATGAAGCGGCGAAGGAACGGTTAACCCGAAAACCATTTTCGGCAAGATTAATCGCCGGTCGAATAACTTTTCCCAGAGGCATAGTGCCGTAATTATCTAGGGCATAAATCAAACCGGCAACGCTTCCCGGAACTCCCGAAGAACTCCATCCTTCCAAACTCATTTCCGGCTTCACTTTTCCCGTTTCATCCAGATACATATCTTTGTACGCGGACGAAGGCGCTTTTTCGCGGAAATCTATAGTTAGATTTTTTCCATCTTCAAGATGAATTATCATAAATCCGCCGCCGCCAATGTTTCCCGCATACGGAAAAGTGACGGCGAGCGCAAATCCTGTCGCAACCGCGGCGTCTATCGCATTTCCGCCTTCTTTTAGAATTTGCAGCCCAATTTTTGAAGCGATGGAATCCGCGGACACAACCATTCCGTTTTCCGCGCGAACCGGCTTATCCGCCGCCGAAAATATTATGGATTGGAATATGAAAAGGAGTGTAATTGAAAATCTAAAAAAGGTTAACATCGGTTTTTAATCCCTTACCGTTTAATTGATCCTGAATTGTTTCGGTCAATTTAAATATTCTTTCGGATAAAATTTTCAGATCTTCGGCAATTTTTTCATCGTAAACTAATTTGCCTATGTTATTTTCACCCTGCTTAATTTCATCGGAAAACGAATTTAACTTTCCTATCAGCTCGTTTGCATTAGCTACGGTTTTTTGCAGCTCTGTTACGGTTGATGATAGACTTTCTTTATTCTCTTCCATAAATTCAGCAGAAAGCGCAGCGAATTTACTACCGGAATTTATAAGTTCGTTCAAACCTTGTTCATTCGTATTTATAATTCTATTCAGATTATCCGAAACTTCGGAAAGATTGCGGACTGAGTTTTTTACGTCGCCGCTGAATTCTTCATCGGACAAAATCTCGTTCATACTTGTTAGGGTCACCTTCACTTCGCGTATTACTTGAACCAGATCTTTATCTACGCTGCTTAAAACAGCCATCGCTGTTGAGATATCTCCGGCAAAATTTCCGTTCGCTATTTCATTTAGATTAAGCGATTCATCGGCGCTGCCGGGCGAAACTTCAATCTTTTTCCCGCCCATTAAGTCGAGCATCATAACGGCGAATGATGCGTCCGCGTTTAATTCTACATCACTATCAAGCGAAGTTTTTACCAGAACATAATTTCCGTCCACCTTAATCTCTTCTACGGAGCCTTTCTTCACGCCGTTTACGGTTACATTATCCCCTTCGGATAATCCGGCAACCGAATCGAAACGGATATATAAAACTTTTCTATCGGAAGTCGGATCAAAATTTTTTGCCCACGCAAAGACAAATACTAAGACCAGTAGTCCTACTATTACGGTAACGCCAACTTTAATCTCAGTACTTTTATTCTCTTTCATCTTCTCTCAAATACTTTCTTAGTAAAAATATATCGGAGGAATCAACAACTCCGTCATGTACTAAAAATTTTAACCTCTCAAAAAAATCACTTGATTCATTTACTGCTTCATTAAAATCTTTTTCTTTTATTCTATTAACATATTCATCAACTATCACTTTAAGCGAATCTTTGTATTGGTTATTTTCAATTTCGCCGATCGATTCAACAATATCGTCGCTACTGAAATCAATAACCACTTCTTTAGCTGAATCGAGAATCTCATCTCCGTAATTTCGAATCACAAAAAATGTAATTCCCACTATAATTGTAAATAATATTATGGCGGTTAGAAAACAACCTTTTTTCATTGCAAATTATCTTCCAATTTTTCTACTAAGACGGAATTTATTCTGTTATTGATAACATCTTTAACTGTGAACTTAAACTCTTCATATTTAAAATTGTATCCTTCGTCGGGGATTTTTCCTGCGTTATTGAATATGAATCCGCCGATCGTATCGTAATCATCATTCTCGGAAGAAAAGTCTGAGCCGAGCAATTCATTCAATTCATCAATGGAAACTTTCCCCAAAACAAGATAAGAATTTTCATTTACTTTAGTAATTTCGTTTTCTTCAATATCATATTCATCCCGAATTTCTCCAACAATTTCTTCTAGAATATCTTCTAGCGAAACCAATCCGGCTGTCCCGCCATATTCGTCAACAACAATTCCCATATGTTTGTTTTTTTCCTGGAATTCATGCATTAATTCGCTTATCAATTTGGATTCGGGGATAAACAATGCTTTTCTGGCGAGCTTTTTCAGGTCAATATCTTTATTAGAATTTCCGTTGCCTAAATAAGGAAGAAGATCCTTGGCATACATAATTCCTATAACCGTATCGAGATTTCCTTCGAAAAGGGGAATTCTGCTATGCCCCGATTCCGTTATCAAAGATCTTACTTCCTCGAAGGAAGCATCAGCCGCAACTGCGGTTATATCCACTCGCGGAGTCATAACTTCCCTCGCGGTTATTTCTTTAAACTCAACAAGTCCGTGTATTAGTAGGTGCTCGTCTTCTTCAATTGTTCCTTTCTCCACTCCGATATCGGCAAGGTCACCAAGTTCCGAAGCAGCGAGAGCCGTTCTTGCTCTATCAATATTTATTTTCGATGCAAAAACTTTTATCAGGTCTGTAAGAATTTTGGCTACAGGATAGATTAAAACACTTATCCAGTAAAGCGGGATTGCAATAAACTTTGTAAATTTATAAGGATATTTAGAGGCCCATACTTTAGGGGTTATCTCGCCGAAAATCAATATCAGAATAGTGAGCAGGATAATTTGTATAAGAAGAATCAAATCAATGGGGAAATTATTAGCATGCGCGAATTCAAATCCCAATTGAACAGAAAGAATTGAAGCGCCTACATTGAAAAGCGTATTTCCTAAGAGTATAGTTATAAGAAGCCGGCGGGGATAATCCAGAAGATTCTGGACATACTCCCCGATCAGCTTACTATCTTTTTTAAGCTCTTTTACTTTTTTCTTATCAAGCGAAAAAAGAGCAACTTCCGAACCGGAAAAAAAAGCGGAAAATATTAATAAAATCGCTAAAACAAATAATTTATAATACCAGCCTACGTCCAAAAAATAATTTTAACCTCTTCTGTTCAACATTCTCTAATTAAAACGGTAAATCTTCGTCTTCCGCACCCGGTGCGTTTACCGGTTCTCCTGCATGATTTGATTCCTGATTTGAATTGTCATATCCGCCGCTCGCATCTAAAGGAATCAGTTTATCGAGTACTACTTCTGTAAAATATTTTTTAACGCCTTCTTGTTCATACTCTCTTTTATTTAACCTTCCTTCAACATAAAATTTCTTTCCCTTTTTCAGATTCTCTTTGTAGTAATCGGATAAATTAAATCCTACAATATTATGCCAAGTAGTTTGTTTTACCCATTGCCCGTCTTTGCCTTTGTAACTGTAGGTTGTAGCTATTGAAAAACTAGTTATACCTACGTTGTTGTTGGAAAATCGAGTTTCGGCATCCTGACCCAGATTGCCGATAAGCATAATTTTGTTTAATGAAAAAGCCAAAGTAATTTCTCCCTTTTTGTTGTGAGGAATCATTCTCTGAAAGATTATGATTTATAGATAAACTTGCAAGAAAAAAAATGGAATAGTGGAAAATTGGCAAAAGGTGTATCGCAGATTTTCTAATCTAGGGCTACAAATAAATGCGTGGAGATAATGTGAAAAACAATGAAATTCTTTGCATTCACACGGTTAAAAAAAGCTCTCCTCTATAAAGAAGAGAGCTAACATGAGAAATGAATCCAAATTAATTTATTGCGTAACTAAGATTTATTCCAAAAAGATGCGCATTGGAATTATATGTGCCGTTAAAAGGCTGTAACCCTTCAATTGGATATTGATCTACTTCAGAATCTGTTATCTGTCTCTCACTAAACATCAATAAGAAGTAAGCAAAATCCATTGATAAATTTTCAGTAAAGTTATATCCTAATCCAATATTTAAACCGATACGGTCAGCATCAGGAAGGGTAGGCTCTAATAGTTCATCCGTAACCGGGTTATTATCGTATAAAACGCCGCCTCTTAATGCAAATTGTTCGGACAGTTTATATTCCGCTCCTAATCTGGCGATGAAAGAATTTTCAAAATTTCTCTCTGATAATAACTGTTTTTCTCCTGTCGTAGGATTAGTCCAGTCATCAAAATTTACTTCTAATTTATCGTAACTAGACCACCCTACATATTGAAAATCCGCCGAAATAGTCACGGCTTCATTAGGCATAATTCCCACACCGAAAGTAATATTCTGCGGAGTTGTTAAAGGAGCTTTAACTGGTCCTGTAGGAAATGCTATGAATCCAATCCTAGGATCGGGATGATTAAATCCGCTCGGAGTTGTGACAGCATCGCCTTCAAATTCATACTCCATTTCACTTCTATAGCTTAAACCTAACTGTATCATTTCAGAAGGTTTTACAAGTATTCCAGCAACGAAACCCATTGCTGTTCCGTCTCCTTCCAACTCAACCAATGCATCATCGGCTCCGGGAGGAACGGGTACTGCTTGTTTTCTTGTTATTGTAACATCGCCGTAACCATATCGAAAACCGACGCTTATCGAAAACGCTTCCGATACTTTATAAGCAACAACCGGAGTAAAAACAAACGTTCTTATTTCGGTATCAAGCGCCAGATAGCGGCCCGGCCATTCTTCATCTTTCCAAAATGTTCCAAGGCCGTAAGGCGTATTGAATCCGAATCCCGCTGAGAATTTGTCGCTGAATTGATGCGTGATATAAACATTAAACGGAGTAAAAACTTTCTGTTCAATTTCATATTCGTTTCCGTCGGGCGAAGTATACTTGAAAGACGGAATAATTAAACTTACGCCTGCCGAAATATTTGTACCGTTTAATTGAGTAATTCCTGCGGGATTAAAATGAATTGCGGATGCATCGTTGGCAACGCCCGCAAACGCGCCTGCCATAGCCATTGCCTTAGCGCCGGATTCGTTTATCTGAAAGCCGCTGCCAAAATTAAGATTTACAAAAATAAATGAAACGAGAGTAATAAAAAGAATTCTTTGTTTCAATTATACCTCCTATAGTTTTGTTGTTTAATTAAACATACAAAAATGAAAATAATTGATGAATATTCAAAACGATTATTCAATATTCCTTTTAAGATAAATTTTTTAGTTCTGAGATCACATCATTTTTTTTAATTCAGTTTTAATCAAATAAATATATAAGCTTTATCAAATTAATGTAGCAAATATCACCCATATTTGTTAATATAAAAGATTGCAAGATATAGCGATATTTGCAGTACAATTAATATTTCTTTACCAAATTAGGAGAATATTATGGGATTAGTTGATTTCATCAAATCCGCCGGAGAAAAAATTTTCGGCAAAAACGAATCGGAAAAAGAAGCCGAAAAAGCTCAAGCTATTTTGAGTCATATAAAAAAGTATAACTTTGACGTCGAGAATTTAAAAGTAGAATTCGATGACGAAACAGTGACAGTTTACGGTACTGCTGCAGATAAAAAAGAAAAAAACAGAGTGCTGGTAACTGCCGGAAATATTGAAGGCGTTGGAAAAGTGGAAGATAAAATAGATGTTAAAAAAGATGACGAAGAAACTGACGCTGAAAAAGATTTCTATACGGTTCAGAGCGGTGATAGTTTATCTAAAATATCTAAGAGTGTTTATGGAGATGCCATGAAGTACAACGTCATCTTCGAGGCCAATAGACCAATGTTAACCGACCCGGATAAAATTTATCCCGGACAAAAATTGGTTATACCTAAATTATAGTTAGATTATTTTTGGGTTGTCTAAAAAAATCTGAAATTTAATATTTAGTTTTTACAGCGAAAGCTAATCTTTTTTTTTTGACAACCCCGCTTCTTTGAAAAATTTCGATCATTCATTCAATAATTACAATTACCTGATCTTTTTCTACAGATGATCCTTCCTTTGCGCGTATCTCCTTTATTTTCCCCGATGCGGAAGCCCGGACATCGTTTTCCATTTTCATAGCCTCGAGTACAAGAACCGATTCACCTATCTCAATTTCGTCCCCGATTTTTTTATTAATTTTTATTATAAGTCCGGGCATTGGAGCTTTAATTTCATTGTGATGTGAAAGACTATCCTTCTTTTTAAAATATTCGTTCGCAATTTCCTGCAATCTGGTTCTTACAACAGCATTGTAATAAACTCCATCGAGCAAAAAACCGTATTTACCATCGCCTAATTTATTTGTGGTAATCTCATAAACCTTATCGCCTACCTTTAGTAAATAAACGTAATTATTTACTTTGGATAAATGAACATCGAAGGATTTATTTTCAACCTTAACTTTTTCATTCTTGATGATAGAAATATTTTTTTTTACGCCGTCAATTGTTACGAAGTATTCACTCATGGTTATTTCTGTTCCATAAATTATTTGGAGAAACTCCGGCATCAACCGGTTTAATCTCAATCTCCTTGGCTTTCAGCAAAGCGGCCAGAATCGAGATTACATCTTCGTACTTCGCACCGATATCCTTTTTCCATTCGTCCGGAACTAGCGGAAGAAACTCATCCTCAATAAAATCGATCGTAAAGCTGCCGTCAAGAAACGATTTTCTGTTAAGCAGCCATTTAAACGCCGGAATATTAGTAACAACGCCCGCAATCTGATAAGCTCCAAGCGCCTGTTTCATCCTAACAATTGCCTCTTCCCTGTCTTTTCCCCAGGCAACAACTTTAGATAACATCGGATCATAATGAACAGAAACATCGGAGAGCAAGTCAATCCCACGGTCGATTCTTATTCCTGGTCCGGTTGGCATTCTGTGATGTAGTATTTTACCTATCGAAGGAGAAAAATTGTTATCTGTATCTTCCGCATAAATTCTGCATTCAATAGCGGCGCCTCTTTTCTCAACTTCATTTTGCTGAAAGGATAATTTTTTCCCCGAAGCAATATTTATCTGCTCTTTTACAATATCAATTCCTGTAATCATTTCAGTAACGGGGTGTTCAACCTGAAGGCGCGTATTCATTTCGAGAAAATAAAAATCTTTATTCTTATCCATTAAAAATTCTACTGTGCCCGCGTTGTAATAACCGCAGGCTTTGGCAGCGTTTATTGCGGCGAGTGTAATTTTACTCCTTGTAGTTTCATCCACCGCCACAGAAGGCGCTTCTTCAATTACTTTTTGATGCCGTCTCTGAACCGAACATTCACGTTCGAAAAGATGAGCGTAATTTCCCGACTTATCAGCAATTACCTGAACTTCAATATGCTTAGGATCTTCAATTAATTTTTCGATGTAAATTTCGGGATTGCCGAAATGTTTAAGAGCTTCATTTTTTGCTCTGTCTAAAGACGATTCAATTTCTTCCTCTTTAAATATTCTCCTCATTCCTTTTCCGCCGCCGCCGGCAGCAGCTTTTATCATCACGGGTAGCCCGATCTCGAATATTATTTTTTTTGCTTCATCAAAATCCTTAACAGGCTCAGTAGTGCCGGGAACAATCGGAACGTTATTTTTTTTCATCAGTGTTCTCGCCGCCGTTTTGGAACCCATTAATTCTACAGATTTAGACGAAGGTCCGATAAACGTGATTCCCGAATCCTCAACTCGTTTAATAAACTTTGCATTCTCGGATAAGAATCCATATCCCGGATGAATCGCATCGGCCTTTATCTTTTTGGCTATTTCAAGTATTTTATCGATGTTAAGATAGGATTCGGAAGCGGGCGCCGGACCGATAAGAAAAGCTTCGTCCGCCACGCGTACGTGAAGCGAATTGAGATCCGCTTCAGAATATATTACAGCCGATTTAATTTGTAATTCCCTGCAGGCTTTCACAATTCGCACCGCGATTTCGCCCCGGTTTACAATTAATATTTTTTTAAACATCAATTAAATTCCACTATTGTTACTCCTTCGCCGCCAAATTCTATTTTGGCGAACTCGAATTTTTTTACATGCTCGTGATTTTTTAGAACTTCGTGAACGGTACGTTTTAGCGCTCCTGTTCCTTTACCGTGCAAAATTTCTACACTGTTCGCATTAGATGCGTATGCTTCGTCAACAAAACGCATTACTTCAAAGTCTATTTCTTCCGGTTTTTTCCCGCGTATATCTAAGCGGTAACTTTGCGGTTCCGGAATGTAACTTTCTGCGTAACCGGATTTTGTTTCAATCTGAGTTTTCTTTGCCGGAATAAGATCAGATAATTTAACCTGAAGTTTAATGCTGCCAACAGCAAGCAGCGCTTTATTTTTCTCTTTTGTTATTTTTGTAATTGTGCCGGAAGTAGATGTGTTTTTTATCGACGCGTAATCTCCTTCCTTCAAATCACGCTTCTCAATTATCTCGCTTTTTTCGCGCACCGCAATTTCTTCGTTCGTTTTCTTAACTTCTTCTATTTTTTTACGCTCTTCTTTTACAATTGTTTTATCAGCTTTCGATTCTTTGATTGTTTTAATAGCCGATTCAACTTTTTTGTTTATATCTTTTAAGTAAACTTCCGCTTTCTTCTGCGCGTCCTTAATTATTTCTTTTTTCTGCTTTTCAAGTTCGGATATTTTTTCACGGTATAAATTTGTTAATCCTTGCAGACGCGTATTTTCTATTTCCGAATTGTTAAGTTTTGCGCGCAAGTCATTCGACCGGAATTCAAGTTCGGTGAGAAATTCTTCCATTTTTGTTTTATCCGTGTCGAGATTTTCTTTAGCAGAATTGATAAATTCTTTACCAAAGCCGATTCTTTCCGCTACTTCGAAAGCGTAGCTTGAACCGGGAAAGCCCTGTTTAAAATGATAAGTCGGCGTTAAAGTTTCTTTATTAAATTCCATCGAAGCATTTTGAAATCTGTCCAGATCGTTCGCAATAACTTTAAGATTGCCGTGGTGCGTTGTAGCTAATACTTTTGCTCCGCTATTGTTCAGCGAAATAAGAATAGCAGTCGCGAGCGCCGAACCTTCCGCCGGATCTGTTCCGGTTCCTATCTCATCAAGAAGTATCAGACTCTTTTCGTTAACAATTTCCAAAATATTTTTTATGTTCGAAAGGTGCGAACTGAATGTGCTTAAATCATCTTCGATGGATTGCTGATCGCCGATATCGACAAGAATATTTTCTAAAAATATTAAATTAGAATCTGGACTCGCGGGAATATGTATTCCGGAAAGAGCCATCATATAAAGTATTCCTGTAGTTTTTAATACTACGGTCTTTCCTCCGGCATTCGGGCCCGTAATTACAATTACGTTTTGATCTTTTATTTCCAGGTTTAGCGAAACAGTATTATTCCGTCCGATCTTTTTAATTAAAATAGGATGCCGCGCATCCATCAATTCAATTCCGCGCCTCTCATCGAACGAAGGGAAAGCTCCGAGAACTTCTATGGAATACTTTGCCTTCGCAAAAATCGCATCAAGTTCCGAAGTTGTTTGAAGCGTCTGTCTAAGTTCCGTGCTTTCCTGCGCGATGCGCGCTGTAAGACTTCTTAATATTCTTTCGATCTCTCTTTTTTCAGCGAACGAAAGTGAGAGGATATCGTTATTCAATTCCAGTGTTTGTTCCGGTTCGATGTAAACTGTCTGTCCGCTCGCCGATTCCGAATGAATAAATCCCTTTATATGGCGCTTATGTTCGGCTTTTATCGGAACAACAATTCTGCCTTCACGCTGCGTTACATATTCTTCGCGGACTAAAAAATCATCGCTGAACTGTTTTAAAAGATGAGTTACAACTTTATTTAACTGGGATTTTTTCTCTCTCATCTCATTCCGAATTTCGCGCAGCTTAACGCTGGCGTTATCGGCAATTTCACCGGCTTCATTAAATATCTTTCTTATCGAATTCTCAAAATTCTTATCAGAAAAAAGAAGCTCGCCGAACTCTCTCTTCAAACTGTAATCCGGTTCTCGCGAAAGAATAAAGCTTTTTAATTTTCTGGAAGTTTCTGCAAGATCTAAAATATCGAGAATATTTTTCTGCGTAAGTATCGAACCGGGAATCCGGCTTTTGGAAATTATTTCGTATAAATTCGGAATAAAACCGATTGGAGGAAAATCGTTGTGAATTAAAATATCTTTCGCTTCATCAACAAATTTACCTTCTCTTTTTACCAGATTTAAATTATCGAATGGTTTTATATTGACTACCAAATCTTTTCCCGATTCGGTTGCGCAATATTTTGAAATGTATGTTAAAACTTTTTGAAATTCTAGTTTCTCTAATGTTCTCTCGTTTATCATATTAAATGGGATCAATTTGAGAAGAAAACGGAAGCGTTTCCTCATTGTTAAAATAATCCTGCAACTCGTCTTTTATATTGGAATCTTCGCCTAAAACGAGATCCATCGTTATGGGGATTACGTTATAAACCGATGAATAAAATATTGATTCTTCTTTTTCGGGATTATCAGGAAAGTTGAAAAAATTCAGAAAGATTAAAATAGCGCTAAGAAAAAATAGCATCTGAATGATTCCGACGACGGCGCCTAAAATCTGGTTAATAAAATTTGCTACTTTATCCCGCGGATGAATTAATCTCTTTATTATGGCGGTTAGTAAGACAACCGCGAGAAAAATGATGATCCACGCGAAGATGTTGGCGAGTATTATTTCGTCGTTGAAAACCGGAGCTATAACCGCGCCGAATTCTTCATAGAATTTTATTCCGATAACAATCGCGAATATTAAACCGGCAAGACCGACAATTTTTCTAATTATTCCGTCTTTAAATCCTAAAATAAAGCCGATCAAAATAAATGCTAAAATTATATAATCTATATAATTCAATTACCGCCCAGAACTTTTTCCACACACTCTTTTACTACCTTGCCGTCGGTTTTTCCTTTCAGTTCTTTTATTGCAGCCGGCATCAGTTTAGGAAAATCCGCTTTAGTTGAAGCGCCTATCTCTGCTGCAATCCTTTCAACTTCTTTACATACTTCTTCTCTGCTTAATTGTTTCGGAAGATACTCTTCAATTATTGCCAGTTCTTGTTCTTCTTTAACTGCTAAGTCTTCCCGTCCTCCCTTTCGAAACTGATCGATGGATTCTTTCCTTTTTTTGGACGCGGCTGTAAGAAGATTGAGTTCATCTTCCGGAGAAAGTTCTTTGTCTTTCCCGCTTTTCTCGTGCTCAAGTATCAGCGCTCTAATCGAGCGGATAGTTGCAAGACGCAATTTATCGCCCGATTTCATTGCTGTTTTTAAATCTTCATTTATTTTTTCTTTTAAAGTCATGCTTTATCCTCAAAAAGAAATGTTAACAAAAAAAAGGCAGGCTAATAAATTAACCTGCCCGCTTATGAATGTCAAACTAAAATTTATTCTGCTACTGTTTAACCATAGCCGAATAATTTATCCGTCTCGCATCGGCTTTCCGTAATTCCTGCTGAATATCAGTAACAATTCCCATGTCGGAATTCTTATCTACTCTTAAAGAAACAATTACGTTGGGAAGTGCGACTCTTTTAGCATACATAATTTGTCTTATATCTTCAAGAGGAACGATTGAATCATTAATCTGAATCTTCTCATTCCTGCCAACCCAAACGTAAGAAACTAATCTTTTATTCTCTATTTTCTGAACCGCTTCAGCGGCGGGAAGCTGAAATTGTACAAGTACGTCAACTTCTCGCAACGTTGTAGAAACCATAAAGAATAACAAGAGCATAAATACGATATCCGGTAATGAAGCTGTTGGAATTTCCTCTTTCGTTGCTGAACGTTTTTTCTCAAATTTCATATTTTAATTCCTCAATTCCAATTATACTTTTTCAGGTTCGGCAATGGAAACGTTTAACGGAATTTTATCCCTTACATCCTGGGTCTGTTCTTCATTCAGTTTTTGATATTGCCTTCCGTATTCCCGCTGAGAATATTCATTCCTCACAGATTCGTAAGCGCCCATAACTTCGTCGAGAGCCTGAATATAAAGATTATAATTTGTTTTTCTGTCTGTCTTTACCGAAACAACCAATTTTCTTGTAGCAGGCAGATTAATTTTCTCTCTTATTCTTTTTTCCAATGTCTGCTGAATCTGGGGAATCGCGATCACTTCTCCATCAAGTAAAACGTCACCGTTTTCGTTTATGAGAAGCGCAGCCATCCTGTCTTTAGAAATTTCAACAAACTCCTGTTCTTCAGGTGGGACATATTCCGGTAGAGTTAATCCTATACCGGTATCCACGTCAATAACAGTAGAAACAAGAAAGAAGAGAAGAAGCAGAAACGCTATATCCGCCATTGATCCGGTTGGGATCGCCGCTTCGCCTAATTTTCTTTTTTTAATTTTTACCATAACTAACCGCTCTCTTATTTAACTACAGGTTGTTTTTTAACTTTTATTTCATACAAAGCGTCAATCAATTCAATTGAACTTTCTTCCATATCGGCAACAAGTTTATCGATTCTGGATACGAAATAATTGTAAAACACCTGAAGAATAATTGCAACAACAAGACCGAAAAGAGTTGTTAAAAGAGCAACGGAAATACCACTTGCAACAACCGCCGGAGATATTTGCGCAGCTTCCGCGATAGCGTCGAAAGCAAGGATCATACCGGCAACCGTTCCTGTAAAACCAAGCATCGGTGCAATTGTTATAAAAGTAGAAATCCATATCAAGCCTCTTTCAAGAAAGCCCATTTCGATAGCGCCATAAGCCATAATAGCTTTTTCGGCTGCTTCGATACCTTCGTCGGCTCTTAATAAACCAGCGTGAAAAACCGATGCGATAGAACCGCGGGTATTTTCACAAACTTTAATTGCTTCCGGTACTCCGCCTCTATCCAACGCTTCCTTAACTTCCACAATAAATTTCCTGGTATTCATACTTGCGCGGGTCAATGTCCACAATCTTTCAAACGAAAAAGCAAGTCCTAAAAGCAGGCACACTAAAATAGCCCACATAAAATCGCCGCCGTCAATAAAATATTGCTGAAGCGTGCTTATAAATCCCGGATCAGCTTCCTGCAGTAAAAGATTTGAAACATAGCCTAATAATTCTGTAACTTGCATGAGAGATATCCTCCACAATTATATTTATTTAATAAAATTAAAAGCCGAAAAGTTTGAGAAAATTACTTTTTTAACTTTAACGATTTAATAAAAAAAAGTCAATAAATAATTTATTATCAGTAAGTTTAATCATACTTGTTCGTCGTTTTTAAGAACAATTATTCTACCGGTTTCGATTTCATCGCCAAAAAAAATTTTATCCACCAATTCCGCAGCTTTTTTTGGATGAACCATTTCCGATTTATTATTATTCCAACTTCTGTTCGCTTCGGTATCTAAAATTAACGGGGCAACCGCGTTCACCTTAATTCCGAACGCTTTCCCTTCTTCTGCAAATGATTTTACAAAATAATTTAAGGAATTTTTTGAAGTGGAATATGAAATAACTTTTTTGCCCGGCGTTAAACTTATTTGCGCGGATGTAAAACAAATTGAACCGCCATTTGTTTCACTTACAAACTTAAAGAAAAATTTACCAATTAAGAACGGTATATTTAAATTAATTTTCTGCATGTTCAGCCATTCCTCGTAAGCCGTATCTTTTATAAACTCGCCACCCGCATAACCGCCAATCGTACAGAACAAATAATATTTGTCTTCTTTTGTTTTCTTTATTTTGGAAAATGCTTCTTCAACATTTTTTTCTTCGGATAGATCTGCAATTTTGATTTTATTTACTTGCTCGGAGTTAATTTCATTCTCCGAATACTTTCTATCGAAAAAATAGAATGAATTAAAATCCTTAGTAAGGAAAAAATCAACTGATGATTTACCTAGCTCGCCTTCCGCGCCGAAAATGATTAAATGTTTTTTCATTTCTACCTTTCTACTTGAAGCTGAATTTTGCGCAAACAGGGAAATGATCACTATAACCGCCGAGATATTTTCTTCCGCCGAAAGTAGGGCGCGCTGAACCTTTATAATATCCTGATTTGGTCATCATAAATTCCGGTTTAACTATTTTAAAGGATCCGCAAATATATTCATCAGTCAAATCATTTGAAATAATTATCTGATCGAGCATATTCCAATCCTGCCGGAACAAATAACTTCCCGTTCCTTCCTCAAAAGATCTGTATGCAAGATTATAAAGTCCTTTCAAACTTTCTTTTTCGCAATTATATTCTTGCGCACCCAGAACTTTACGTATCGAAGCGTTATCCGGTTCGTCGTTGAAATCACCAAGAATAATTATGTTCGCCTGGCTGTCCATATTTTCAATTTTGCTTATCTCCGCTTTTAAGACTTCCGCGGCCCTAATTCTAGCCGGCTCGCTCTCCTTTGCTCCGCCTCTTCTCGAAGGAAAATGATTTACAAATACATGGATATCATTTCCCAAGTATTCCAAGACCGCATGCAATACCAATCTTGTCGGATATTTATCATCCAAAAAAACATAACTTCCGTTTAATCCGGTTAAATCAAAAATATCCTCGTCGTAGATTACTGCATTATCAATGCCGCGGTTATCGGGTGATTCAATATATCCCAGCTTGTAATTTCTTTCTGGGAAAAAGCCGAGCGTTTTTTCCAAAACATTTTTATTCTCAACTTCCTGAACGGCTAAAATATCGGGACCTTTGCCATCGTTCATAAAATTTACAACGCGCGCAATATTTTCCATTTTAATTTTTAGGCGTTCTTCCGTCCATTGGTTTTCGCCGGATGGAAGAAAGTCTTCGTCCCTTTTTAATGGATCGTCAACTGTATCAAAAAGATTTTCGAGATTCCAGGAAGCGATGTAAATTCCTTCCCTCGTTTCATCGGTTAAAAAATTTCGGTTAACTGTTTTATTATTGCAGCTTACAACCAGAGTGAGCAATAAAATTGCGGCAGATATTTTTTTTATAGTCATAAATTTCTTATAAGAAAGTTTTTTTAATATTTTAGAGCAAGATATTTCTTTTTTAATCAGATTATGAAAATGGTGAAATTGTGGGAAAAAACAAAAAAAAATTTGTAATAATTGATGCAATGGCGCTTGCGTACAAAGCCTATTTTGCGTTTATAAACCGTCCGCTCGTTACTACGGCAGGCGAACCTACTTCGGCGGTATTCGGTTTTCTGAACCAGTTGTTTAAGATTCTTGAAGATACGAAACCGGATCATATAGCAATAGCATTCGACGCAAAAGAGAAAACTTTCCGTCACGAAATGTTCGAAAATTACAAGTCTTCAAGATCTGAAATGCCGGATGATATGATCCCACAAATTAAAAGAATTAAAGAAGTTATAGAATACTTTAAAATAGAAAGCTATATTCTTCCGGGATACGAAGCTGACGATCTGATTGGGACTGCTGTCAGAAAAGCCGAAGCGCTCGGCTATGATTCCTACATGATAACACCTGATAAAGATTTCATCCAATTGATAACTGAAAATGTGAAACTGGTTCGACCCGGTGGAACCGGAAATGAAATTGAAATTATTGACATAGCAAAGGTAAATGAACAATTCGGTTTCGAACCTGTTAAGATGATAGACTACCTTGCGCTCGTCGGAGACTCGTCGGACGATATCCCTGGCGTTAAGGGCATAGGTCCCAAAAGCGCCATTCCCCTTATTCAGGAATTCGGCTCGGTGGAAGGAATTTATGATAATTTGGAAAAAGTAGAAAAAGCAGGGATCAAGAAAAAATTAGAAGCCGGAAAAGAAGACGCTATTATTTCTAAAAAACTGGCAACGATTATTTGTGATGTAGATTACGAATGCGATATCGATAAAACGGTTCGCGTTGAACCGGATCGACCAAGTCTTCTAAAATTTTTCTCAGATATGGAGTTTAAGAACTTCGGTTCGCGTTTGAATAATCTTTACAGTACGAGTGCAAAACTAGTTGAGGACATCATTGAGACCGCGAAAGAGATGGACGTTTTCAGTAAAGACAGTTCAAACTACAAACTGATAAAAACTTTTGAGGAAGCAGAGAAGTTGGCGGCTAAATTAAAGAAGAGCGAAATTTTTGTCTTCGATACTGAAACGGATTCTCTACATTCGAGAAAAATAAATTTAGCCGGATGTGCCTTCTCCACCTCGGCGGCAGAGGCTTATTTTGTTGCAACCAACCCATATTATGAATCAAGGACACTTTTTCAAAGCGATCTATCCGACCGGCTTCCTGTTGAGGATTTTGTTAAAATTTTTAAGCCGGTATTTGAAGATGAAAAAATAAAGAAGGTCTGCCAAAACGGAAAGTATGATATTTCCGTTTTAAAAAATTTCGGCATAACTACGAACAATTTTTATTTTGATACAATGCTTGCGAGTTATGTTTTGGATCCGGATCAAAAACATGGGATGGATGATCTTGCCGAAAGATATTTGAACTACTCGCCGATACCTATCTTAGAAATAATCGAATCAAAAAAAACTCCCGAAAAAATATTTGAAGCCGATTGTGATTCACTTTCCGATTATTCCTGCGAGGATGCTGACATAACATTTAGGTTGTATGAAATTTTATCAAAGCAATTAAAACAGGAAGGATTGGAAAATCTTGCTTACCAAATAGAATTTCCGCTTGTAGAAGTTTTAGAAGATATGGAACGGACGGGAGTAAAAATCGATAAGAAGAGTTTGAAAAATCTGAGCGACGACCTTGAGATTTTGATGAGTAATTACACTAAAAGAATTTTTGAACTGGCGGGTGAAGAGTTCAATATAAATTCCACGAAGCAGCTTCAGCAAATTTTGTTTAACAAACTCGAACTTCCATATACGAAGAAAACAAAAACCGGCTATTCTACGGACGCGCGTTCGCTCGAATCCTTAAGAGGGAAGCATGAAATTGTAGATATAATTCAGGATTTTCGACAGGCTACAAAATTGAAATCTACTTACGCAGATTCGCTTCCTAATTTAATCGATCCATCGACCGGAAGAATACATACAACTTATAATCAATCGGTTGTGGCTACAGGAAGATTATCGAGCCTCGATCCCAATCTTCAGAATATCCCGATCCGTACAGATATGGGGAAAGAAATCCGGAAAGCGTTTGTTGCGCGCGATAATGATCATCTTATTTTCAGCGCGGATTACAGTCAAATAGAACTGCGTATTATGGCTAGTATTTCCGGGGATGAAAGATTGATAGAAGCATTTACAAACGGCGAGGACATTCACCGGCGAACAGCCGCGCTTGTTTTCATGTGCGATCCAGAAGATGTAACACCGGACATGCGGCGCAAAGCGAAGGAAGTCAATTTCGGAATCTTGTACGGCATCGGAGCGTTCGGCTTAAAAACACGACTCGGAATCACACAAACTCACGCGAAAGAAATTATTGATAATTATTTTTCCACATTCAAAAATGTAAAAGAGTTCATGGATCAATCGGTAAGACTTGCTCAGGAAAAAGGATACGCCGAAACATTATCGGGAAGACGAAGATATCTGCGCAATATAAACAGCGGTAATCGCGTAGTTCGTCAATTCGAAGAACGCGTCGCTATAAATATGCCAATTCAGGGAACAGCTGCTGATATGATCAAACTCGCGATGATAAATATTTACGGAGAATTGAAAAAGCGGAATACAAAAACAAAAATGGTACTTCAGGTTCACGATGAGTTGATCTTCGACGCGCATAAGGATGAAATAGACGAATTGAGACCGGTAATTTTAAATCTTATGGAAACAGCACTCCCGTTAAATGTTCCGGTCGCCGTCGATTCGGGAACCGGTAAAAGCTGGCTGGAGGCGCACTAGAAGCATTACAAGATTGAAAAACGATTAAACAAGAGAATTAAACAAAAGAATTTAAAGATTGAACAAGAGCATTTTAAAATTAAAATCTCAAATTGATAGATTGAGGGAAGTAATAATGAACGCGAAAACATTCGAAGAAATCCAACTGTGGAAGGACTCTCGAAAGTTTGTTAATTCTATTTATCAAATTACTTCAAACGAAAAATTTAAATATGACTTTGGATTTAAAGACCAAATTCAAAGAGCCGCTTTATCAGTAATGAATAATATTGCCGAGGGATTCGAACGAGAAAATAACAAAGAATTTGTTAGATTTTTGAGATATTCTAAAGGGTCGGCGGGAGAAGTTCGTTCTATGCTTTATATCTGCTTAGATCTTAATTATATATCCAAAGAGGAATTTGATAACTGTTTTAATAATTCTTTAAACATTATCAGTCAAATCTCGAACTTTATAAAATATTTAAATAAATTTTTACCGGAAAAATAGCAAAATTCTTTTGTTAAATTCCTTTGTTCAATTCCTTGCCTTCAGAAAATTATAAAGCAAGGCGCCAAAATTAATTTGCAGCGCACCGAAAGCAATTCCGCTGTAAAGATCGTATTTCTCTGTTTCATCTAAATATGATCTGTCAAAATTCCGCTGATATTTATCATATTTACCATCGGCTTTAATTTTGAAATAAGCTGATGCAGCTCCTAAAGCTATCGCGCTGCTTATTAGCAATCTGAAAGTTAGGGTTTCGATAAATCTTTTTTCTTTAGAAGTTTCAAAGTTAAGTTTTACGGGCGCGTTGTATTCATAAGTCGACCCAAAATTTCTAAAATTCCTCAAGGATGAAAGAGACTTATCCTTCTCTAAACCGGCATTCATTAAAGAAAAAACTTCGGCGCTGCTCACCAGTTCCATGGGATGTATTGCTCCATAATCAATGACGACAGGCGAGGAAGCATCCTGTAAATAAATTGAATCCCGAAACCTGACAGCGTTCCAGCCTCTGCTATTTTCTTTGATCAGCAAAGAATAACTCCCCCCCTCCAAAAATAATTTTGCTGAATCAGAGCCGGCAAAATTATCGTCAATAAAAATAGACGAATTCTCAATTGGGGAATAAACCGTGAGCGGAATTTTATTTTTCTGTGCGCAGAGAGAACCCGCAAAAACAAAAATTATTATTACGAAAAATTTTTCCATCATAGATGCTCCGGTTTATAGGCGAACAACTTTCCGTAATCGGTACCGAAGAAGATTGTGCCTTTGAAAAATACTGGACTCATCTTTACTTTTAAATCGAACTTTATTTCCTTTTTTATATCGCCGCTATTTACATCAATTAAATATATTTTTTTTGCCATATCCGGCTGTACTATGTAATCATTAAAAATAAGCGGTGTTGAGTTTAGAATTCCGCCGGTATTTCTTTTCCAGTTTAGTTCTCCGTTCGATTTATTCACAGAGAAGATATCACCCGCGAGGTTTCCGATATAAACATTTTTATCATCATGAACCGGGAAGTTTTTTATTTTAGCGCCGGTACTAAATTTCCAGATTTCATCGCCGTTTTTTAAATTAATTTTATGAAGGATCCCTTCTGAATCCCCGATAAACACAGACGATCCTGAAATTGCAGCTCCGCTTTCAATTCCGGAAGCAATTTTTTTTCTATAAATAATTTTTTGTTTATCTTTATCAACTCCAATTAATTCGCCGGCTGAATTTCCGAAAACAATAATATTATCTTTCATCGCAGGTGAAGAGTTAGTCAATTCATCGGTTTCCAATTCCCAATTTTTCATTCCGTATAAATCGAAACTATATAGGGTTCCTCCGTCATCCAGCAAATAGACTGCTTCCTCGTCTTTAAGTAATTCGTTAGTTACTTTCCCTCTTAGTTCTATTTCCCGAAAATTTTTTCCTGAAAAAAAATCATCCACAAAAAAAGTTACTGTTGAAGATTCCAGATCATTCAATACATAAAAAACTCTTTTATCATAAATAACGGGAGCTACCGCAATCTCACCTTTATATTTTCCTTCGGAAATTTTCTCACCTGTTTCTATGTCGTAAACTTTTAACCTACCCGATAGATCTGGGGAGAAAACGTAGTTATCGTAAATTGAAACTGACGTGTGAGCAAAACTGCCATGATTACTCTCTTGCCATAAAAAGGTTAATGAATCACCAAGATTAAAATCCTGATAAAAATCGCGTTCGGGTATTCTGCCGAACATAGAATAAGCCGGTTTTTCTAATAGCGCATTTTTTACTACAACAGCATCCATGCATCCGGCTATTAATAAAATTAAGATTAAAGATATTTTCCGCGATAGCTTTTTCAAAAATCCCACCCGAAGAAAAACTGGTAAAATAATTTTGGCTGAAATCGTGTAAAGTCATCTTCAATTTTTTTACCGATATCATAACGGAAAGTTATAGCGTTGAAGAAACTCCATCTAAGGCCAAAGCCGATACTTCCTAATGTTTGTTTGTATTGCTCGTCCCAGGCTCCGCCCGCATCAAAGAATAGAGCCCCGCGGATACCGGAGAAACCGAGTCCGAAGAAAGGAAACTTAACTCCGATTCCGTCGATTAAAGGGAATCTCAATTCCACGGATGAAAGCCAAAGTTTTTCTCCTCGGATAGTCCATCGATTCCAGCCCCGTAAATCCCAGCTTCCTCCTGCGAAATATCTCCGCGCTTCTTTGCCGTCGTTATAAAAAAGCGCACCTCTAAGAGCCAGTGTCGATCGATATGATAATCTGAAATAATGTCGGTAATCGGCAATCAGCGAATAATAATTTACGTTACTGTATTTCACGTCACTCGTATAGCCGAGTAAAAACCGGAAGCGCGAGCCATCCACGGGACCGGTTGGACCCCAAAGTGAATTATCGTGAACGAAAGAAATTGAGTTGCTTACCAGCAGCGCTTTGCGCGAGAAAAGATTTTCGATTACAGCTTTATCGGAATTAGTTATACTCGTTCCGACTTCAATTCTTTTAAATGTTGAGATTGGATATATCAGATTTAAAAATCCACCATAACTCCTTTCATAAAAAAATTCATCCGAGTCGCGCAAATCATAACGCCTGCCGCTGAAATGAAAAATTCCATACGCAAAATTCGTCCGGTATTTTGTATTCAATTTGGTAAACATCAAATTAAAATTATCGAGTATATCGCTTCGTATCTCCGCGGTGTTGTAGAGAAGAAGGAAATACCTGTCGTCGCCCAGCATATCGCTTAGAGATAGCACGGCTCCTCCGCGCGAACCGTAAACCGGATCTGTAGCAACCTGACTCACGGCGTAATCGAGAGTATATTTCGGTTCATATTTTACTCTGTCTTTTTGAGACTCAAGCGCAATTCGCGGCGCGGACCATCGATCTCCGATGTTATCAAAATTGAAAGAAGCGTATTGATGAACGGAATCGGGCAATTCATTAAGACTCATCCGGTAAAACTGAAACGAAAATTTTTCAAACCCGGATGCGACGATTTCATTTTCATCTATAAATGTAAAGCCGAAAACAGAAGTTATAAACCTCGTATACTGTGTCATGCCTTTCGGATTTCCGTCTTCGTCAAGTTCGAGTTTCCAAATGTTATTGGTCCCGTCAAGGTCGGAATTAAAGAATAATTTATTCGAATCCGGGGAAAATTGAGGTAGTGAAAAATCAGCGTCGGCATATGTAATATAATCTATCGATCCGGAATTTAGATCGTAACTAAAAAGATTATACTTCCTGTTGTAAATCCCTTCCGTTCTGTCGGACGCGAAAACAACGCTTTCTGCATCCTTATCAAACACCGGATCAATATCATTATAATAATCGTTAGTAAGGCGCAGAACTTCATCTTTCTTTCTGTCATACAAAAATAAATCAGAGAATCCTTTCCTGTCGGTCGCGTTAAAAACTATTTTATTTCCGTCTTCTGAAATATTCGGTTTCTTAATTGAAATAAGAAAATCGTAACGTATGGTTTTTATAACTTTACCTTTTTTAATAGAATAAATATGCATTGCATCCGTCGCGCCGACCTTTGAGACGAAAACAAGTTCACCGCCGGCGGATAAATCCACAGCAGCCTGAGATAAATGTAGGGCTTCAAATATTTTTTCTTTCTCACCCTGAATTATAAGTTCCGGTTCTGCAATTTTATTTGCTTCGGGAAGTTCAAATTTATATATGGAAGTATAACCGGTTCTGTTGCCTATAAAATAAATTTCTTTCTCACCATCATTATCATAGTAAGTGGGCGCTACGTTAAATCCAAAATCGGTAAGTTTTTTTGTGTTAACGTAATACGGAGTTTTCTCTTCGTATAATGGAAAATATTCTTTCTTCAACCGATACGTCCACTTTTGGTCTATGTCTTCAATACTTTCACCGAGAGTGAATTCAATATTTTCCTCAAAACTTTTAAAACGCCACATATTCTCCATCAAAAGAAGAATTTTATCTTCACCGTAATTTTCTTTAAGAAAGATGAGAAAATTCTGGCCTTCCTTGTACATTAAGAATGAGCCGTAAATTTTATATATATTTTTTAAATCGAAGAACAAATTATTCAGCACCGCATCCCGCATAACCATTTCGGCTTGTGTATCCCAATCTGTCGACCAGAATTCGGCGAGCCCTTCTACAAACCAGAGCGGCGGAAGTTTATTGGTTGTAACTCGATGTGTTTTAAGGACGTTATAAACCTTGTCAGTCATAAAAACATGAACAAGTTCGTGCCTTATAACGTGGCGGAACTGTCCGAGAGAACCGGTGTATGGAATAACGACCCGTCCCTTCATAAATTCAAAAAATCCGCCGACGCCTTCGGGTATAAATCCCGGTGTGATATTAGTTTGTTGAAAATGAATGTGTGTGTTATAAAATATTAAGGGGATTCTTCGTGTGATGATGTGATTAAATTTTATTTTTAGAGCGTCAAAAGAATCTTCGGCGTACTGTGCTCCTATTTCAGCAATCTCCGAAAATTCATCATAATAATAAATATCAAAATGCTCTGTCTTTAGAACTTTCCAATCAAATTTTTCATACTGTACTTTATTTCTTCCGAAAGAATAAAACTGCGCAAAAGTTGATCCTGAAACGAACAGGAAAACTAATAGTAAGTATTTAATCTTTTGTTTTTGCAAGATGATCCTTAAGCAAGTTTATGTAATCTATTTCACTTGGATCTTTACTTCTTAAAACCGCAAGATAATATGTTACCCAATCGGCCATATAAATTATATCAACAAGTCTCAGTTTAAAATCCGGTTCGGCGCTGTTTACCATTTCCACCGGTACTCCGGCTTTTTTCAATAAATGAGAAGTAAATTTGATTCTTTCTTTTATTCTTGAATTATAAACATCATCGTGAATAAATAATGCGAAAAGATTATTATCGTTTTCACTGAAAGTTTCCCATCCTATAATTTCATTATGATTTAATTCCGGGAAAAAATTGTAAAAGGAATGAACTTTAGAATTCTCATTAAATTGAGATTTAAAATCTTACAGAAGCCGCATCGGTAAAATCGGTTACTCCATAAACAACCGGCGTATAACCGATTAATTTTCCGGCTAACAAAATAGCTGCGTTATTTTCTTCGGAATAACTATTTCCTTTTTCCTGTAATAATTTTATCGCGACTTTGGCTGTTTTATTCTGATTTGGTATTAAGTTTAACAATTGAAATGATTTTAACAATGTAAAAAAATTTATCCACAGCGCGTAACGCGGTTGGAAACCGGATTTCAATTTTACCGGAGGAATTTTATTCTCGCGCGCCAATTCCTCAACTACTCCGCCCGTTGTGATGAATACGATTTGACAGCCCCTTTCAAGCCCGTCTTTTGCGGCTGATATGGTTTCTTCAGTATTGCCGGAATATGAAGATACAATTAAAAGCGTGTTCTCATCGGCATATTCGGGCAAATTATAATTTCTGTTAACTTGATATGGTAATTTTAATTCTTTCCCCAAAAAATTACGCAGTAAATCTCCGCTTATTGCGGAGCCTCCCAATCCGGTAAAGACAATATTTTTAATTTTCTCGGTTTCAACATATTCAAGGTTTATGCTTTGGGTCCAGGCAAATTCGATTTGTCTGAATGAATTTTTTAATACAGCGAATTGATTTTGCGGATCGTATTTTTGCACAAAGTCTAACAAATTCATTATTCCTCTTTAAAATATTTTATCGGCCTGAAGTTTAATTTTATCGTTAAAAAATTCTTTTAATTTGCCGCTTACTTCCTCTTCTGTCTTTAGAGTTAAGCATTCCTCGGCGAGTTTTGAAACTTCAGAATAGTTTAACGATCTTATAATTTTTTTGATGAACGGGATTGCGCTCGGGGATACGCTGAGTGAATCTAATCCAAGTCCTACCAAAAGCGGAACAGCAAGAGTATCTGCAGCCATTTCACCGCATATACTTACAAATACATTACCGGTTTTTCCTTCCTTGATGATATGCTTAATTGTTCTTAAAACGGCGGGATGGAATTCCTGGTACTGCCCGGAAACAATATCATTCCCGCGGTCGACGGCCAGAAGATATTGAATCAGATCGTTTGTGCCGATACTCATAAAATCCACTTCACTAGCAAATTCATTTGCCAGAACAGCGGCGGAAGGAATCTCGATCATAATTCCTAATCCAAGATTCGGATCGAATTTTTCGCCCGCTGCTTTCAATTCTTTTTTGCAAAGATCGAATATTTTTTTTGTTTTCCTCACTTCAGCTATTGAAGAGATCATCGGCAGCATGAATTTCAGATTTTTATGTTTGCTCGCTCGCAGTACCGCCTTAATCTGAAGTTTGAACACTTCGGGATTGTCCAATAAAAGTCGAATGCCGCGCCATCCCAGAAAAGGATTAGGTTCTTTAATATCCACAGGCAATACTTTATCGCCCCCGATATCAAACGCCCGTATGATAACCATCCCGGGATAAACTTTTTCCGCGAGATCGGAGTAAATATTATACTGCTCTTCCTCCGGCGGAAACTGATTGGAGTCGCTGAATATCTGTTCGGTACGCACTAAACCTATCCCTTCGGCTCCGTTTTGAATTATCAATTCCATCTCGTCAATAAGATCGAGATTTCCCATCAAAGAAATTCTATGACCGTCCAAAGTTACTGCCGGTTCATTTTTTAGTTTTGCCAGTTCAATATCATATTCATGAAGGCGTTCAATTTTTTCACGGAAATAATTCAACTGATCTTCATCAGGATTTACAATTACCTCTCCGTGGAATCCGTCGACTATAAGTAAGTCATCCTGTTTAATTCTACGTGTTGCATCATGAAGCCCCACAATCGCCGGAATGTTTAATGACCGCGCAACAATTGCCGCGTGCGAAGTAAGTCCGCCGAAATCAGTCGTATAACCGCGCACATTCGACCTGGAAAACAAAACCGTATCGGCGGGCGTTAATGATTCCGTAACAACAATAACATCATTCTGTATCCAACTTTTTAATTTTTTCTTTTGAAGATTTCTGATTATCCGGTTTTTAATATCCTCAATATCGTACGAACGCTCCTTCATATATGGTTCGTCGGAGTTGTACATAATTTTTTGATATTTGGAAATCTCGTCATCCACAATAAACTCCGGAGATTTCTTCTCATGTTCAATCCTGGAATAAATATTTTCCAGCAAAACCGGGTCATCCAAAATCATTATCTGCGCTTCGAAAATTCCGGCGCGGTTCTTTCCCATTTTATCGATAGCCAGATTAAGAATTTTGTTTAATTCTTTTTTAGATGACTTTAGCGCTTCCTCAAGATTTTTTTTCGCTTCTTCAATGTCTTCGATATCCGAATCTTTAACGCTTACTTTTTCCTTCGAATAAATATACGCTTTAGCAATCGAAATTCCGGGCGCGGCAGCTATCCCATTAAGGACATTATTTTTTTGTTCTTCGCTCATTATAACTCGTCAAATCCTCGGTTAAAAAAATCGACTATTTCTTCTGCTGCTTTTTCTTCATCTTCGCCCTCAAACTGTAAAGTAATTTCAGAACCCTTTTCAGCCGCGAGCGTCATTACTCCAATTATGCTTTTGCCGTTTACATTAATACCGTCTTTATTTATATAAAAATCTGACTTATATCTTGCGGCAAGTTTTACAATCGTAGCCGCGGGTCTTGTGTGAAGTCCGGCATTATTTATTATTTTAACTTTTTTTTCAATCATTATTTGTTTCGCTTGATTAATGAATTTGCCAGCCATTCCAGCATTTCTTTCGATTCAATTTTTTCAATATAATGCAAATTTTTCAAAGCGTAATTTGTATATTTTTCAATTGCCCGGCGGGAATCGTCAATCACTCCAAGTTCATTATAAATTCGCTGATATTTTTTTATTTGATTTTTCTTCACACCTTTATTTTTAATAACCTTTAGCAAGTCCTCTTTGTTTTTTCCTTCTGCTTTTGCAAGGGCGGTTAAGAAAGGATAAGTTTTCTTCCCTTCCAAAAGGTCTCCGCCAACTTGTTTACCAAATTCTTCCTTGCCGATTATATCCAACAAGTCATCCTGAATTTGAAATGCGATTCCTAAATTCATTCCGTAGTCCGTTAACGCTTTAATTCCCCGAGGGCTTCCGCCGCCGATTTGCGCACCGATGGAACAACACATTGCCGCCAAAGCCGCTGTCTTCTTCTCGATCATAACCATATATTCTTCTATCGAAACTACTTCTTTCATTTCATAATCTTTATCCAGACTCTGCCCTTCACAAACGTCGATAATTCCCTGGGTAAAAGTTGAAGTAACTTTGTTGGAATTTATTTTGGAATCTTTAAGAAGAAATTGATAAGCCAGCACAATTAAATTATCGCCGGCAAGAATAGCCGTGCTCATATCATACTTTACATGAAGAGTCGGCCGACCGCGCCTAAGATCCGCGTTATCCATTATATCATCATGAACAAGCGTAAAATTATGAACAAGTTCAACGGCAATTGCCGCATTGTATGCCTGCGCAAATTTTCCGCCGACTGCTTTAGCGGAGATTAAAACCAAAAACGGACGCAACCTTTTTCCACCACTCTGTATAACATAAGAACATGGTTCATACAGCGATTTTGGTTCTTTATTTTTTAGAAGAACAGATAATTTCTTTTCAAGTTTTTCCAATTCTTTTTGATATACTTTTCGATACTTATTTGCGGTTTGTGCGGCGCTCAATATAATTCCTCTTTTTTAATAATTTTATTTTGGCGAAGTTCAGCCAGATTTCCCGATCCTGTAAGAAACAAAATTTTTCTCACCGTTTCCATCCAGAGTTCTATTTGTTCTACAACTCCTTTTGTTCCGTTTGCAACTACTGTTTGAAGAACCGGTCTTGCGGCAGCAGTTATATCCGCTCCAAGAGCTATAGCTTTTGCAGCTTCAAATCCGTCTGTTATTCCACCCGAACCGATTAAAACAAAATTGTGATCATTTTTTAATTTACCTATTTCTTTTATGCAGAAAGCAGTCGGCAATCCCCAATCCCAAAAAGGGTTTTCATTAGTTGCGTTTCCCCTTTGTAATTCTACACCCGCCCAGCTTGTCCCTCCGGCTCCTGCAACGTCAATCGCATACGCTCCCGCATCCAATAATTTTGCGGCTGCTGTTTTACTTATCCCGGCTCCCACTTCTTTAACTATAACCGGAATACTTAATTTTTCAGAGCATTTATTTATATTTTTCAGAAGACCAACAAAATTAATTTCTCCTTCGGGCTGCATAAGTTCCTGCAGTGGATTTAAGTGAATAACCATCGCGGAGGCTTCAATTGCATCGACTAAAAATTGAATATCCGAAACGTCTTTTAAATGTGCAATTTGCGCCGCCCCGATATTACCAAGCCGCGGAACATCCGGAGCATTTTGTTTTATGATTTTGTAAGTCTCTATTTTAGAATTGTCCTCAACCATTTGGCGTTGGCTTCCGACTCCGATAGGAATATTCAATTCATTCGCGGCTTCCGCCAGCTTTGCATTTATACTTTCCGCTTCAATCGTACCGCCTGTCATACACGAAATTAAAAACGGGTAAGATATTTCATTATTCAAAAATTTTACTGATAGATCAATTTCGTCAAGAATTACTTCGGTCAATGCGTCGTGAATAAAATCATAATGTTCAAAACCTGTAGTTTTTTCCCGGAACGAAATTTCATCGGTTAGGCATAATTCGATATGATCTTTTTTTCTATCGGATATGTTATTTTTATTCAGAAGCATTTTTCTTCAAATAATATTTGAATTTTAAGATATTAAATTTCCTACTAATTTTCTTCATTACTTCTTTCTCCTTAGCAACAATTTCATCTAATTTTTCTCAATCTTTTTATTTATTTTAATTTTTAATTTGAAATCACTTAGGATTTTTTTATGAAGAAACCGGCTCTCTCCTTTTGGCAAATTTGGAATATGAGTTTTGGATTTTTGGGAATTCAATTTGGGTTCGCGCTCCAAAACGCAAATGTAAGCAGAATATTTGAAACTCTGGGTGCAAGCGTAGAATCGATCCCGATCTTATGGATCGCCGCTCCGGTTACCGGCCTGATAGTCCAGCCGATAATCGGGCATATGAGCGATAAAACCTGGAACAAACTAGGACGAAGAAGACCATATTTTTTAAGCGGTGCAGTTCTCGCTTCACTCGCTCTAATAATTATGCCGAATTCTCCGACTCTCTGGATCGCCGCAGGAATGCTCTGGATAATGGACGCTTCAATAAATATTTCAATGGAACCGTTCCGCGCTTTCGTTGGCGATATGCTCCCTTCCGAGCAGCGCACAAAGGGATTCGCGATGCAAAGTTTCTTCATCGGAATCGGCGCCGTTATCGCTTCAGCGCTTCCTTACATTATGACAAATTGGTTAGGAATTCCAAATACCGCACCCGAGGGATCGATCCCGCCATCCGTAAGGTATTCATTTTACATCGGCGCCGCGGCATTTATTGTTGCGGTAGGCTGGACAGTTTTACGTACGAAAGAATATCCGCCCGAAGAACTGGAAGCTTTTTCTAAAGAAGAAAATGAAAACAACGAATCGTTAAGAAGATTTGAAAGAAGCGAAGAAACCATCTCATTTTTAAAAAAGAAAAAATTAGTGCAGGGACCAATTATTTTTGTAGTTGGAATAATTTTATCCGCATTGGTTTATTTATTCGCTCTTGAGCGCGAGCTTTATATTCTCACTGTTGGCGTAGCCGCGTTTGGTTTGCTACAGTTGATAGCTTATTTAATTGAAGATAAAAAAAGTTCCGAGAACGGAATTGTAACGGTTCTTAACGACCTTTATTTAATGCCGAAAACTATGAAGCAGCTCGCTTGGGTTCAGTTTTTTTCCTGGTTCGCTTTATTTGCGATGTGGATTTACACAACTGCTGCTGTAACCAGCCACGTGTATGATATGAATTTATCTCAACAGGAGGTGAACGATCTTTCAGCCGCAACTCAAACCATTACCGTTACAAGTGAAAATAGCGGTCAGGTAGAAGGCGTAAAGGAAGAATTGGATACTTATCTCGGTCGGTTTGATTTTGGCGAGACTGAAATTACGGCGAGTATGAGAATCGTAAAATTCTTTCTTGATGAAAATAATAATTCCGGACTCAGCGAATCAACGATGGAACGTTTGAATTCAATTCAGCATGAATACAACACAGGCGCGGATTGGGTAGGAGTTTCATTCGCAGTTTACAATGGCTTTGCCGCGCTTGTGGCTTTTCTTCTTCCTGTTCTCGCAAAATATACTAACCGAAAAATTACGCACGCAATTTCATTAACAGCCGGTGGTTTGGGATTGATCTCGATCTATTTTATCGGGAATCCGACGATAATTTTAGTTTCGATGCTCGGCGTCGGATTAGCTTGGGCAAGTATTCTTGCCATGCCTTACGCAATTTTAGCAGGAGCCCTTCCGCCCAATAAAATGGGAACTTATATGGGGATTTTTAATTTCTTTATAGTGCTTCCTCAAATATTAGCCGCAACTATTCTAGGCTTTATTACAAAAACTCTTTTTGACGGACACGCAATTTACGCCTTAATGCTCGGAGGCGGAACCATGATTTTCGCGGCGCTTCTAACTTTCTTGGTGAATGATGTGGATGAAGTGAACAGGTGATTACTTCCTACCCTCTCCTTTTTGAAGGAGAGGGGGCTTTTTATTCCCTGCTTTTAATTTCCATAACTACCTTATATTCTTCCGCCGTTTCATCTTCGTTTAGAATTAGAGAAACTTCACCGCTGTACTTTCCTTTTATTTTTTCCCAATTCAGCAAATTCGGCATTGGATTGAGCGTCGCGATTTCTTCGCCGAGACATTCTCGAATTTCATCGGAAATTTTATCGAATGATTCCATCGCTTTGCCGTAATCATTCCCGGAATAAAACGTAAATCTCATTTCGTCATCAGAAGTCTGAACTATTTTCCCTTCGGCTTCGGCAAAATTGTAAATTGATTTATCTTTCAGAAAATAAAATCCGGCAAAAGAATGCTCAATATAAAAATTTAATTTTGTACAGAAATCATCATCGGCATTTATTTCCAAAGCGTTTGAGGAAGAGAAATAGGTATTTACACGGTAGGAGCCTGTATCTGTAGAATCGCCAACTACATAAAGATACCATTTCCCCGCCTCGTCAATGGTCGCGGAAAGATTGACTTCGGAAGATCCGTTTTGCGGCATTTCTAAAAGATATTCCTGCGATGGCGCCATTAAGATTAGCATCGGAATAAACGATTCGGTATTCAAACTTAAATTAACTGTATCACCGGAATTAAGATCGAGTTCGTAAACATCGAACCTGCCAAGATTAGCATCGTACATATCATTCTCGGTAAGTTGTTCGTTAATTAAGAAATGTTCTACTCGCAGTTCTCCGTTCTGAGCAGCAGTTACCGAAAATGTAATAAGTATTATTAAAAATAATTTTTTCATTCTTCTTTTTCTCAATTGTGATTTTCGCGCTAAATATAATTTATTTTTCTTCAAACTAAAAGCCGGAATAAATTATCGATTGAATGATTAGCCAATTGATTATCTACTTTCCTTCAATATTTATCGAAAGTCGGCGGAACTAAATAGGATTAATAATCCGTCCACTATTGTTTATTTAAATAGAAAAATTGTTAAATTAAAAGATGTTTGAAAAAGTAATCGCTTCATCTATACTTGAAGATGAAAGAAATAAATTATATAAATGGGCACTCGGTTTAGCCTGGATAACAATTATCTACAATTTGTTAGAGGGGATAATCTCCGTCGGCCTCGGTATAAGCGACGAAACACTTGCTCTGTTCGGATTCGGTGTGGATTCATTCGTAGAGGTCATTTCAGGTATCGGTATTCTTCATATGGTTTTTAGGATAAGAAAAAATGAGAATGAAAACCCCGATGAATTTGAAAAAACTGCGTTAAAAATT
This sequence comes from uncultured Melioribacteraceae bacterium, assembly GCA_963821715.1. Taxonomy (GTDB): domain Bacteria; phylum Bacteroidota; class Ignavibacteria; order Ignavibacteriales; family Melioribacteraceae; genus CAWGET01. Next base: position 50,575 of record CAWGET010000001.1, on the reverse strand, counting down.
ACCGGAACAGCTTTCTACGTTTTAACAGCCGGACTATTATTAACAGCCACATTAAATATAATTTACGGAGCTGAACCGGAAACAACTTTTTGGGGAATAATTATTTCTATCGTATCGATAGTTACAATGAAAATGCTGATCGACGCGAAAGTGATTGTCGGGAAAAAATTAAATTCACAGGCCATACTTTCGGATGCCGGCTGCACAAAAGCCTGTATGTATTTGTCTATTATCCTTTTGATCTCGAGCGTCGGTTATGAATTAACCGGTATCGGTGGAATCGATTCGATAGGTGCAATTTTAATTGCCGTATTCTCTTTCCGCGAAGGGAAAGAAGCATTTGCTAAATCGCGCGGTATTTCCTGCTGCGATTCAAACTGTAAAATAGATTAAATTGCCGGCTACTTAATGAAAAAATTCATTCTATTTATTTATATTTTATCATCAATTCTATTCGCCCAATCGTCCAAAGAAAAACAGAAATTTGCTTTGCTTGGAGATTTCAAATTAGATAGCGGAGAAGTAATTGAGGGTTTGGAAATTGGGTACAGAACCTTCGGCAAATTAAATAACGACAGCTCGAACGTCATTCTCTTTCCAACCTGGTTTGGAGGAAAATCGGAGAATCTCGCAAATCTTATCGGCGAAGACAAATTAGTCGATAGCTCTAAATATTTTGTTGTTGCAATTGATGCCATCGGCAACGGAGTCTCCACTTCGCCATCCAACAGCGCAACCCAAGAAAATGATAATTTCCCTTTCTTCACATTAAAAGATGTAGTTCGTTCTCAGGAAATGGCGCTGAAATCTTTGGGCATCGATCACCTTTACGGAATAATCGGCGGATCGATGGGTGGAATGCAGGTTTTCCAGTGGATTGTGAATTATCCCGATTTTATGGATAAAGCCGTTTCTTATACTGGAACTCCGAAGTTTACGTCATATGATAGACTATATTGGGAAACCAGAAAGGAGATGATTGAATATCTTCAAAATGGAAAAGCGACTGAAGAAGAGATCTACAACATCATAACTAAAATGACTTTCATCGCAATCCAGACGCCGGAATACCGGACAAGGGAAACCGAGCCGGATGAATACGATCAATTTATTCAATCATTTAAAAACGGCTTTGAAAATTTTAATTCCTACGACAGAAAATATTTAATAGACGCAATGCTTCATCAAGATGTAAGCGAAAGTTTTGGCGGCTCGATGGAAAAAGCAGCGGCTGCAGTAAAAGCCGATGTGCTTATCATAGCATCAATTCAGGATCACATGGTTAATCCGGAACCTTCCCTTGAATTTGCCGATTTGATGGATGCAGAAAAGTTAATACTTTATAATGATTGCGGACATCTAGCACCCGGATGCGAGATGCCGAAAGTTATTAATAAAGTCCATAATTTTTTTAATAAACAGGATTAATTATGAAAACAAATCTTTTACTTTCTTTCCTGGCTTTATTGATGATTTCATTTGCCGGCTGCAGTGGATTATCGGAAGAAGAAAAAGCTGATTTGAAAACTGAGCTTAGAAGTTTTGTAAGATACGCCAATAATCTTGAAAAAGATATTTTTGAAAATGAAGAAAATTTCGATTCGCAGGAGGCGGTGTTCGAACATTTCCGAAAGGGCTTCAGCATAGATCTGGCAACTGACATTACAGCTTATCTTTGGGAAGACGGAAGTTTGAATGCGAGCGAGATAATACTTGCACAACCCGAAAGTGAAATTTTTTTCATAAAGCTTAAAGCAGACGAAGCGGAAGTTTACTACGAAACACCGGAAAAGCTGCGCGATGTTTGGGGATTAAAAAGATATAAAATAGATAAACTGCGGAAAGAGGATAACGGCTGGGTTATTTATGAAGCAACCGATACCGATTACGAGCCGGTAACTGAATAGCAGTTTACACAAAACCGCTTGTATTTTCCGTTTCTTTTCTTTTAGTTTGTGAGTTAATTAAAAATTGATATGCCCGAAAAAGATCACATAAAAAATATTGCAGTAAACCGTAAAGCCAGGCACGATTTCGAGATCGTTCAATCGGTTGAAGCCGGAATTGTTTTGACCGGTACGGAAGTAAAAGCGCTTAGGCAGAATAAATTAAATATGAGCGATTCCTACGCATCGATAAGCCGCGAAGGAGAAATCTGGCTTCTGAATGTTCATATTGGAATTTATGATCACGGAAACATTAATAATCACGAGCCAATGCGTGAACGAAAACTGCTTCTTAATAAAAAAGAAATAAGAAAACTTAGAAGCAAAGTTGAAGAAAAAGGTCACACTCTTGTTCCGCTGAAGTTTTATTTCAAGAACGGCAAAGTAAAGGTTGAACTTGGACTTGCGAAAGGGAAAAAGTTATACGACAAGCGCGAAGATATTAAAAAACGCGACGCGGAAAGAGAACTTGACAGACAAATAAAATTATAACTGAGGAGTAGAATTGCCCGAAAAAATGAGACCTCTTGAAGAACAGCTGAACGAAATAAAAAGAGGCGCTACAGAAATTATTCCTGAAGAAGAATTAATTGCGAAATTAAAAAAATCGATAAATGAAAATAAACCGCTGAATATAAAACTGGGGTGCGATCCTACGCGTCCCGATTTACATTTGGGGCATTCCGTTGTTCTAAGAAAATTAGCTCAGTTTCAGAAATTAGGTCATCAGGCAATTTTAATCATCGGAGATTTTACGGCGATGATCGGCGATCCCTCAGGAAAAAATTCCACACGGCCTCCGCTCACATTTGAAGAAAGCCGGGAGAACGCAAAGTCCTATCTTGAGCAGGCGGGAAAAATTTTGGACGTTGAGAAAACAAAAATAGCATATAATTCGGAATGGCTTGGTAAAATGACATTTGAAGATGTGATAAAATTATCTTCAAAATACACCGTTGCGAGAATGCTGGAGCGTGATGATTTTACAAAAAGATACAAAGGCGGAACTCCGATAAGCATGCACGAAATTCTTTATCCGCTGGCGCAGGCGATGGATTCCGTTGCGATCGAAAGCGACGTGGAACTCGGCGGAACTGATCAGAAATTTAATCTTTTGGTAGGAAGAGATATTCAGAGGGAATTCGGGATTGATCCTCAGGCTATTTTAACTATGCCGCTTTTGGTTGGAACCGATGGTACCGAAAAGATGAGTAAATCCTACGATAATTATGTAGGGATTGATGATAAGCCAAAAGAAATGTATGGAAAGATTCTTTCTATACCGGATAATTTGATCTATACATATTATGAACTTGCAACCAATATTACTATTGAAGAATTAAACAGTATTAAAGCCGCACTTGATAATCCCGATGTAAATCCGAGAAATCTTAAACGGAATCTGGCGAAAAAAATAATCGCCATGTATCATTCTGAGGAAGCCGCGGAAGAAGCGGAAAAAGAATTCGATAAAGTATTTATTAAAAAAGAAGTCCCGGACGAGATACCTGAATATTTTCCACCGAATGAAATAAAAGAATTGAATATTTTAGAATTAATTGTTAACGTAAAGTTTGCTGCTTCCAAAGGAGAAGCAAGGCGTTTAGTTCTGCAAGGGGGCGTTTCCATTGACGGAGAGAAAATAACCGATCTGCAAGGATTCTGTAAAATTCGATAAAGAAAAGGTTCTTAAAGTAGGCAAAAGAAAATTCATCAGATTGAAAAACGTTAAAGAGGGATAAAAAAATTGTATACACCGACAAAGATTTTTTTTACGAAGGGAGTTGGAAAACACAAAGAATATTTAGCTTCGTTTGAGTTAGCGCTTAGAGATGCCGGGATTGAAATATGTAATCTTGTTGCGGTAAGCAGCATCTTTCCTACTAACAGCAAAATATTAAATGTCAAAGAAGGATTAAAATTGCTGGAACCGGGTCAGATAACACACGCGGTAATCGCGCGAAATTCAACCAATGAACCGAACAGACTTATAGCTTCGTCGCTTGGAGTTGCGCTTCCTACAGATAAATCGATGTACGGATATCTCTCCGAACATCATCCTTACGGCGAAACGAGTTACAACGCGGGAGAATATGCCGAAGATCTTGCCGCTTCAATGCTTGCTACAACTTTGGGAATAGACTTTGACCCGGACAAAGCCTGGAACGAAAAAGAACAGGTTTTCAAAATGTCGGGAAAAATTGTAAAAACATTTAACGTAACAAAATCCGCTAAAGGAGATAAAAACGGTCTTTGGACGACTGTAATTTCAGCCGCAATTCTACTTCCGTAAAATAAAATGCGAGATCATTATTCGTTTTGGATCGTGTTTGCGGTTGTAGTATCGATAATGTTTTACATCGATTTATACGTAACCGATCATCGTAAAGGGAAAGTCTCTATAAGATCAAGTCTGCTTTGGAGCGGAATCTGGATTGGAGCCTCACTTCTTTTCAATCTCGCAATTCTTCTTTTTATGGATGACGGAAAAGATAAGGCTATTGAATACCTCGCCGGATATTTGATAGAAAAATCTTTATCGGTCGATAATTTGTTCGTCTTCTTAATGATTTTTACTGTGATGGACGTTAAAGACGAGCATCAGCCGCATGTTCTTAAATGGGGAATTTTAAGCGCCATTGTTATGCGCGTAATCTTTATTCTCGCGGGCGTAGCGCTTATTAATATGTTCCATTTCATTATTTATTTTTTCGGACTTCTGTTGTTTTACGCCGCATATAAAATGGCATTCGGCGAAGAACAGAAAATTGATCTCGATAATAATTGGATCATAAAATTTTTATCAAAACGTTTTAATATTTTAACAGTCTACAAAGGGAGAAAGTTTTTCGTAAAAATTGACGGGAAAACTTTTATTACTTCCCTTTTTATTACACTTATTCTCATCGAATCATCCGATTTAATTTTCGCCGTAGATTCCATTCCCGCAGTAATTGCAATTACTCACGATCCATTCATAATAATTACATCAAATATTTTTGCGATTCTTGGATTGCGGGCTTTATATTTTGCACTTGCCGGAATTGTTGATATGTTTGTTTATCTTAAATACGGCGTCGCGTTCATCCTGGCTTACGTCGGTATTAAAATGATGATAAGCGAGATTTACCATATTCCCACATACATTTCTTTGATAATAATTATTTCAAGCTTAATTATTGCCGTTGTTATTTCTTTAAAAAGCGATAAGGGAAAACGTGAGGAAATTGAGAAATAATTCAAAACATTTTTACAACTCGTAAATTACGATTTACTTCTTCTCAATTTCCAAAAAGAAAAATGCGCAATACTAGTAAAAGCCGCGCCATGGCACGGCTCTACGAATATTCTCCAATTAATAATTTATGAATTATGCGGTTTGCTGATAATGTCATCCTACGGGATTTAGTAATTAAAACGCGGAAGAAGTGAAATTATATAAAAAATAAAATTGTGTTTCTCTTCTTTCGCTTGCTCTTTGCTCTCTTCCCTCTTCTTGTTTAAAACAAAAAAGGCTGAGTTTCCCCAGCCTTCTAAAAAAAATTAATGCTTTTTTACTACACGGTTTCTTTTATCTCTTCCACTAACTGCATTCCTTTTCTTAATGCTTTTTCGTTTAGCGGAATCAAATGATGATAACGTTCCGGTAAAACTTTTTCCAATCCTTTCATCACGTTTTCAAATTCGATGATCGGCTTTTTCTTCAAGTAAGCGCCCAGGATAATCATATTCATCACTTTTGAATTTTCGAGTTTCGTTGCTTCGTTAGCCGCTTCGATAGGAATGATATCAATATCGTCTCTGTGCGAAGGTTCAAGAATTGTGCTCGCTTCGTAAATTAATAATCCGCCCGGTTTTACAGCTGATTCGAATTTATCCATCGAAGGCTGATTAAGCGCAATTACCGTATCAAACTTTGTAAGGATTGGCGAACTAATTTTACTGTCGCTCACTATCACAATACAATTTGCCGTCCCGCCCCGCATTTCCGGTCCATAGCTCGGCATCCAGCTAACTTCTTTATCTTCCATAACGCCGGAGTAGCTTAAAATTTGTCCCATCGATAGAACGCCCTGACCGCCGAATCCGGCAATAATTATTTCTTCAGTCATTTTAATTTTCCTCCTTTGTTACTTTCAAATCGCCTAAGGGATAAAAGGGAATCATATTTTCCTGCATCCATTTATTCGCCTGAACCGGAGTCATCTTCCAGTTGGAAGGACAATTGGAAACTATTTCAATAAAGCTTAACCCTTTTTTCAATTTCTGATTTTCAAAACCCTGCTTAATCGCTTTCTTCGCTCTTCGCACGTTTTTCGGAGTATCAACAGCCTGCCGGGTAGCGTAGTAAACACCGGGCAAAGGAGCAATCATATCCGTAATTTTAAGCGGACTTCCCATACTCAAAATATCGCGACCGAACGGCGAAGTCGTAGATTTCATTCCGGGCAAAGTTGTAGGCGCCATTTGTCCGCCGGTCATTCCGTAAATTCCATTATTGATAAAAATTATCGTAATGTTCTCGCCGCGGTTACAGGTATGGATTGTTTCGCCAGTTCCAATCGCCGCCAAATCGCCGTCTCCCTGATAAGAGAAAACATATTTTTCAGGCAGAACCCGCTTAATTCCTGTAGCCACCGCCGAAGCTCTTCCGTGCGCCGCTTCCTGCATATCGATATCCAAATAATTATAAGCGAATACCGCGCATCCAACCGGCGCAACTCCAATCGTATCACCTTGAATATCAAGCTCGTCAACCACTTCGGCAATCAATCTGTGCGCAACTCCGTGTCCGCAGCCGGGGCAATAATGCATCGGCGTATCCAGCAGCGCTTTCGGTTTATCGTAAACTAAATTTTCATCGATGCAAATACTTTCTTCAGTAATTACATCTTCAAAATGTTGTTCTTCATCAATCATTCTTTTTTCGTTCATACCAATTCTCCCGCTAATTTTTCTTCAATCTGCTGAAGTATTTCTTCCGGAGTAGGCACAACGCCTCCCATTCTTCCGTAAAACTCCACTTTCTTTTTGCCGTTAACCGCAAGGCGAACATCTTCCACCATTTGTCCGGCGCTCATTTCCACACCTAAAAATCCCTGAACTTTGTCGGCTAAATCGTTCAGCCTTTTTGCAGGGAACGGGAAAAGTGTAATTGGTCTGAATACGCCAACTTTTATTCCTTTTTCGCGCGCAAGCTGAGCCGCTTTCTGGCAAATTCTCGCAACTAAACCGTAAGCGGTAATCACAAATTCCGCGTCATCGCACATATATTCATCGTATAAAATTTCGTTCTCTTCAATTTCTCTGTATTTTTTTTGAAGATGAATATTAATCTCTTCCATTTTATCCGGTTGGATGTGAAGAGAAGTTATAACGTTTCTATCTTTCCCTTCTTTTTTACCGACTGTCGCCCATTCTTCTTCGTTCTGTTTTCTTTCCATCTGCTCAAATAGTTCCACTTTCTCCATCATCTGGCCCAAAGCTCCGTCGGAAAGTATCATCACAGGATTTCTGTATTTGAACGCAAGTTCGAAACCGGTTTTAACAAAATCCACCATTTCCTGAACAGTTGAAGGAGCTAGGACTATCAACTTATAATCTCCGTGTCCGCCGCCTTTCACCGATTGAAAATAATCTCCCTGCGAAGGCTGAATAGTTCCCAATCCCGGACCTCCGCGCACAACATTAACCAATAAACAAGGAAGTTCGGCGCAGGCGATGTAGGAAATACCTTCCTGCATTAAACTCATTCCCGGGCTCGAAGAAGAAGTCATTACTTTCTTTCCGGTTCCCGCGGCGCCGTAAACCATATTAATCGACGCGACTTCACTTTCAGCTTGCAAAATTACCATTCCGGTTCTTTTTGCGGCTTCGTTGCTTAAATATTCCAATACTTCCGATTGCGGAGTTATCGGATAACCAAAATAAGCGTCGGCTCCGGCTCTTATTGCCGCTTCGGCCATCGCTTCGTTGCCTTTCATTAATTTTAGTTCTTTCATTTTCCCACCGTTACGTTTATGTCCCCGGTTACATTGCTTATGGTAGCCACGCTTTCTTTTTTCTTATCAATTTTTCTATAGACTTTTAGTATTCCTTCCGGGCAAACGAGCGCGCAATTAGTGCAGCCCGTGCAATTATCTTCAATCCTCACAATGTAGTGGTAACCTTTAGAGTTTATTTTTCTTGATAATTCGAGCGAATCCTGTGGACAAGCAACCGCGCAAAGTTCGCATCCTTTGCACTTTTCTATATCCAGCAGAATCTCTCCTTTAACTTTTGCCATTTTCTTCTCCGCTTATTAAAACTGAACCATTTAAACTAAAAAAGGCTGCTAAATAAATAGACAGCCCTTAAGCGCTTAAAAACTTTTTATTATGATGATATTTATTATTTCAAATTTAAAGGGCATTTTTTCTTATAACTTTTTAAGCAAACTATATATGAAAATTACGTGCCAAAAATTCATTAACATGAAAATCAACTTAAAACCTTTTAAAAGCGTTTTTTGTGATGAAGAGCGTTCCGACAAAAGTAAACCTTTTCAAATTTAAGAAAAAAAGCGGATAGTTGAGAAAGAAAATTGCTTTATTGCGGATTATCGAATTAGGGATTGCTAACCGAAAGTCATTTCAGTTTAGATGTTGTAGCTCTGAGAGGCATTATATTAATTAATTTCGATTGAACAGAGGGGATTTAATCACTTACACCGACAAATATTAAAATCGGCGTGAAAAGCCGGAACGGGCAAGCCCGTTCCCAACTTCTAGAAATGGTATTTTTTGTAATAATAATCTTTGGTAATTAATTTCAAAACTCGCGCGCGTGTTTATCCGCATGATAAGAACTGCGCACAAGCGGAGCAGATTCCACGGCTTTAAATCCCAGCTTCATTCCTTCATCTTTATACATCCGGAATTCCTCGAGCGTGACATATCTATCAACCGGAAGATGATTTTTGGACGGCTGCAAATATTGCCCGATTGTCAATATATCACATTCGTGATTTCTCAAATCTTTCATCAACTCCAAAACTTCGTCCGGCTTTTCGCCAATTCCAACCATAATTCCGCTCTTGGTTTTCAATCCTTTTTGCTTGAACCATTGCAGCAAATTTAGACTTCTTTCATATTTTGCCTGCGGACGAACAGCGTGATAAATTCTCGGAACGGTTTCCAGATTATGATTTAAAATATCTGGCGGATTCTGCATAATTATTTCGTATGCTTTCTCATCCCCTTTGAAATCAGGAATTAAAATTTCGATTGTACAGTCCGGCATTTTTTGCCTTATCAATCTTATCGATTCTGAAAAGATCGAAGCGCCGCCGTCTTTTAATTCATCCCGGTTTACTGAAGTAATTACAACGTGCCGAAGATTTAATTCTTCAACGGCTTCGGCTACTCTACGCGGTTCGTCAATGTCAAGTTCGGTCGGTAAACCGACTTTCACATTACAGAATCCGCAGCTTCTTGTACAAGTATCGCCGAGTATCATAAATGTTGCTGTTCTGCTCTGCCAACATTCGCCCAAATTAGGGCAGCGCGCTTCCTCGCAAACCGTGTTAAGTTTCGATTTACGCATAAGCGAATGAACATCCGCGTAATTTTTTCCGCCGGCTATTTTAATCCTCAGCCAATTGGGTCTTCTTCCAAGATCTTTCGGCTCCTGCTCTAAAACTTCTTTATATTTTTTTTGATGTTCGTTTATCTTTTTTATCAAAATGTTCCTTTCTCATTAAAAACTTTCGACAGACTTCAAATATAAAAAAGAATGTTATTTTTTCTTAGATAGAAATCTCAGGACACGATATTCTTTAAAAAATTAAGATTTTAATTTTATAAAAAAGAACCGCCTTTTGGAGCAAATTTCCATCTAAATCTAACTTCCCCGTAAACCTCCGGTCTACCATCGATTACTTTCTCATCAGCATAGGAGTCAAGAATAAGAAGTTTTCCGAACTTATTATCTTTGGTTTTGTATCCCCAAATCTGATATTTACTAAGTAAGATCGCAAGCCCGAATAAATTGGAATCTGGAATTTCAATACTCTTTTCATAATAAGCGAAAGCGGAATCTTCATTATTAAATGATTTCATAAGGGAGAAAGCTTGTCTGAATTCGCCTATTGGACCCAAATACATTCCGCCAACGTCTCGATCGCTTGTCTGGATCATCGCCATAAAATCTCCATTTCCCTTTCTTACTTCATCAAAATCGATAACGCCTCCGAGTGCAAATGAGAAAGCTTCAAGTTTTCCATTGTAAAATCCCGCGGACAATGTTGCTTCACCTTCAGTGGGAATAACCGGATCAACGCTGTTTTCGCAGCCTGTTGTTAAAATAATTACGCCGATTAGAATAATATAAGAAAAATACTTCTCATCATAACGCCCGGTTGAATGAACTATTTAACATTTTTTTTCTTCAATGCTATTTAAAGTAGCGGAAGGGGCAAACCCCTTCCCTACATAGAAATTTAAACTCGGTCAAACAACGCTAGTATCGAAATCTTCCAGAATTTCTTTTATTCTTCTCAAAAATTTCCCGCCAAGCATTCCGTCAATCAGATCGATGATCGTGGCTTAGCGATAAATACATCATCGGCTTAATGGCGATGACATCGGTTCCTTCAACTTCCACGACAACCGGTTTTTTAGTTACGGCCCCAACGCCTAAAATCCCCAACTCCGGCTGATTGATTATTGGTGTCCCGAATAGCGATCCAAACACTCCGTAATTTGTTATCGTGAATGTTCCGTTCATAATATCATCCGGTGTTAATTTTTTGTTTCGCGATTTATAGCTCAATTCTGATATAGCCTTCGCCAGTCCGCGGATATTTTTATCGTCCGCGTTTTTAATGTTCGGCACTATCAATCCATTCGGCTCAACAGATACTGCAATGCCAAGATTGATAAATTTCTTCAGTAAAATATTTTTGTCTTCAATCGTCGCATTTACAAAAGGAAATTCTTTCAGCGCCTTAATAGCCGCGTAAGAAATGAACGCCATATAAGTAAGTTTAACTCCATCTTCCTTTTGAATTTTTTCTTTATTTTTTTCGAGGAAGTTGTGAATTTTAGTCATATCCACTTCGAGAATCGCCGTAACATGTACAGATGTGTCCCGGCTGTTTTCCATGTGATACATAATCCGCTGACGAATATTATCCATCGGAATTACTTCGACTTTTCCTTCTGTCCGCGATTCGGTTTTACCTGTAGGGACTTTAGAAACTTCAACCTCCTGCTGTTTCTCTTTTTTAAGAGGTGCTTTTTTACCGCTTTTTCTATCTTCCAAATAACTTAAAATATCTTTCTTCGTCACTCTTCCTTCGTTTCCGCTTCCCTCAATATCTTCAAGTTCATCGTAAGATACATTTTCCTTCTCGGCAATTTTCATAACTAACGGAGAATAAAATCTGTTTCCTCCGGCGGAAGGCTTTCTATTTTCTCTATCTGGCGTTTTGTTCTCTTCAACTTCTTCATCTTTTTCTTCTATTTGCCTGGAGTCTTCTCTTTCAATTTTTTCTTCATCTTTTTCTGTTGTAGATTTTTCTTCTTTCCTCACTTTCTTTTTCGGTTCTACCAATCCGCCACTTTTGGAAACTCTGGCTACAACTTCTCCGACTTCAACAGTTTCATTTTCGCCGACCAAAATTTCTGCAAGAGTTCCATCTTCGGGCGACGGAATTTCCGTATCAACTTTATCCGTACTTATCTCAAAAATAATTTCGTCTTTCTTAACTTTATCGCCTTCTTTTTTGTGCCATTTGATTATCGTTCCTTCCATCACCGATTCCCCCATCTTCGGCATCGGAATATCTACTAATTCCCCGCCAACCTGTGTAGTTGAAGGAGTTTCTTCTTCCTCTTCCTCGTCAGATTCTTCGTCTTCCGATTCTTCTTTTTCGGAAGATCCGGTTTCTTCTTCTTTCTCTTCTTTTTCAGATGAACTGCTTTCTTCACTTTCTTCTTTTTTAGAAGATTTACTTTCTTCGCTTTTATCATCATCCGGCGCCGATGAAGCATCCTCACTTTCGCCGTCGCTATCGATTATTGCCACCACCGATTCTGCATCGACTGTTTCCTGTTCCTGCGCTTTGATCTCAGTCAAAACGCCGTCAGCCGGACTCGGAATTTCCGTATCCACTTTGTCGGTGCTTATCTCAAAAATAATTTCGTCTTTCTTAACTTTATCGCCCTCTTTTTTGTGCCATTTAATGATGGTTCCTTCGTTAACGCTTTCGCCCATTTTGGGCATTACAACATCAACTTTCATTTATCTCTCCGTTGTAAAATTTAATAATCTAAAATTTCTTTCATCGCTGTAAATATAGTATCCCGCGTTGGCAAAATTTCTTTTTCCAGTTTGGGATGATACGGAATAAACGCATCCTTTGCTGCGTGACGTTTAACCGGTCCGTCTAAAAACTGAAAACAATTGTCGGAAATTCTAGCGGCTATTTCTCCGCCGAATCCTCCGGTCAATGTGTCTTCGTGAACAACAATCGCTTTGCCGGTCTTCTTTACCGAATTATAAATTGTCTCTTCATCAAGCGGCGCTATTGTTCGAATGTCAATCAGTTCGATCGAATATCCCTCTTCTTCTAATTTTTTCAAAGCAAAATTGGATTCGTGAACCATAGAGCCATACGTTATAACCGTTAAATCATCCCCTTCTTTGATGATATTCGCTTTACCGAAAGGAAGAAGATAGTCGGACTCAGGTTCCGGAACCGTCGCGTGACTCTGACGGTAAAGTCCTTTATGCTCTAAAAATAAAACCGGATCATTCAACCGAAGAGCGGTCTTCAGCAATCCTTTTGCATCAGCCGAGTTTGAAGGAAACGCGATATAAATTCCCGGAATATGAGCGAAAGTTCCCTCGATACTTTGGCTGTGATATAATCCACCATGAATATTTCCGCCAACCGGAACGCGCACCACCATCGGAACCTCGAACAAATTATTGGAGCGATAACGGTAAGTCGCAAGTTCGTTTCGCAACTGCATAAACGCCGGCCAGATGTAATCTCCGAATTGAATTTCAACACATGGTTTTAATCCTGCCAGCGCCATTCCAATCCCGACCCCGATTATACTCGCTTCAGCTAAAGGAGAATTAAAAACTCTGTCAAATCCAAATTGATTTGATAAGCCTTTCGTTACTGTAAAAACTCCGCCTTTGTTATCGGCAACATCTTCGCCAAAGACATAAATTTTTTCGTTCCGTTCCATTTCTTCGCGCAATGCATGGTTTATCCCGTCCACCATTACGGCTGGTTTTCCGCGCTTATCCGATTTTTCATATTTCAATTTGTCTTTCTTTCCGCTTTCGTCGAAGACAAATCTTGTTGCTTCGGAAGGATCAGGATCAGCCTGTGCTAAAGCCCAGTCAGCCGCGTCGTTCACATGATTCGTAATTTCTTTTTTAAATTCTTCGTAAGCTAATTCCGTTAAAATTTCTTTTTCGATGAGCTGCTTTACAAAAATTTCAATCGGATCTTTCTTCATATCTTCTTCAATCGATTCGGGCGTTCTATATTTTTTATGATCGTCCGAGGAAGAATGCGAGAATAAACGGACAACGTTCGCCTCAACCAAAACGGGACCTTTCCCTTTCCGCGCATATTTTACAGCAGATTGCGCGGCGGCGTTTGCTTTTAAAAAACTTGTTCCGTCAATAACTTCTCTGAATAAATTTTGATATCCGCGAGTCATCTCGGCAATTGATGCATTCTTTCCCGCCGTTTGCTGTTCCACCGGAACGGAGATTGCCCATTTATTATTTTGAATGACAAAGATTACCGGCAGATTATCACGGCTCGCCCAGTTAACGGCTTCGTGAAATTCTCCCTCGCTCGTCGCGCCTTCGCCGCTGCTTACGTAAGTTACTGCGTCGATTCCTTTTTTTCGCGCGGCCAACGCCGTACCAACCGCTTGCAAATATTGCGTTCCGGTAGGACTCGATTGCGTGGGAACATTAAATTGTTTGTAGCCCCAATGACAAGGCATTTGGCGGCTTCCGGTCATCGGATCATCTTTTTTCGCGAGCATATGAAGAAAGATTTCTTCCGGTTTTACTCCAAGAGAAAGCATAAAAGCTAAATCGCGGTAATACGGAAATCCCCAGTCTTTTCCGGGTTCTAGCGCCAGACCGAACGCAACCTGAGTTGCTTCGTGCCCCGAGCCCGGAATATGAAAAAATGATTTTCCCTGCCGAAGGAGATTCATTACTTTGTTATCGATTTGCCGAGAAAGGAACATCAGCCGCAAAGCATTCATTAAATCCTTCTTTGTTAATCCCCCAAAATGATCAATCCTTCCTGTCGGCGCTTTTCCGTTTCCTTTATCTTTGGTTTCTATAGTTTCATCCTTTGATTTGTTGTCAGCCATATATAAATTCCTTTATACGTTTTTTTATTCTTTTACTGCACGGCTAAAGCCGATTAAAAATTTATTTTTCCTTTCGGTAGTAGACTTAAAAATTCTATTCCCGTTGGCTTTAGCCAACGGATAAAACAAAAAGAAATACGGGCTTCAACCCATAAATTCAATTCCAATGCGGCTAAAGCCTGATAATAATTTAGCTTTCTCCCCGTCCGCTAAAACGAACGTCAATAGACTTCTATCCACTCCAATCCATATCAATTCTTTTAATTTTTTTAATTTTATTAAATATGTATCGCCTCTCCTTCGGCATTTGCTGCTGCTTCCATTATCGTTTCCGCTAGCGTCGGATGAGCATGTACCGTCTTTATTATCGATTCCGCTGTCGCTTCTAGTTTTTTCGCAAGCCCTACTTCCGCAATTAATTCCGTAGCTTCCGGACCAATAATATGCGCGCCGAGAAGTTCTCCATACTTTTCATCAAAAATTAATTTAACAAATCCTTCTCTTTCGCCGACCGCAAATGCTTTGCCGCTCGCCATAAATGGAAATTTTCCTATTTTAATTTCATATCCCTTTTCTTTCGCTTTCTCTTCCGTCATCCCGATGCTTGCCACTTGCGGTTGACAATATGTGCATCCCGGAATATTCTCGTAATCGATCGGTTCAGGATCAAGTCCCTTGATTTTCTCAACGCAGTGAATTCCTTCGTGAGAAGCGACATGAGCCAGCCATGGAGCTCCGATCACATCTCCGATCGCGTAAACACCATCTATATTTGTGGAATAATCTTTTTTGTTTACTTTTATATGATTCCTCTCCGTTTCAACTCCGATTTCTTCCAATCCAAATCCTTCAATATTACCCTGGACTCCAATCGCATTCAAAACTTTATCCGCTGTTAATTCTTTTTTCTCGCCGTCCTTGCTTATCTTCACTATTACTTTACCATCTTTAACTTCGGCGCTCTCAACTTTGGCCCCAGTATGGATTTCAATTTTCCTTTTCTTAAAACTCTTTTCAAGCACTGCGGAAACTTCTTTGTCTTCAATAGGAAGAATGTGATCCAACATCTCAATTATTGTTACTTTTGTTCCGAGAACCGAATAAAAATATGCGAACTCAATGCCGATTGCTCCTGCGCCTATCACGATTAATTCTTTCGGCTGTTCGGAAAGGATCATAGCTTCAGTGCTTGTAAAAATATTTTCTTTATCTACGGGAATTGCCGGAATATTTCTCGCTCTCGCGCCTGTTGCAATTATTATGTTTTTGCCTGATATAGTTTCTGTCTCATTCCCATCTTTATCTAAAATCGCCAATTCGTTTTTTGATTTAAACTTTCCGAATCCTTTAATTCTATCAATCTTATTTTTCTTAACGAGCATTTCAACATTTTTGGTAATCCTATCAGAAATATCCCTGCTCCGTTTAATTATTTTTCCAAAGTCAAATCTCAGTCCGTCGGTTTCAATTCCAAAATCACCGGCATGATTTTTCATCATATCATAAACTTCTGCGTTTTTAAGGAGTGATTTGGTAGGGATGCAGCCCCAATTCAGGCATATTCCGCCAAGTTTATCTTTATCTACTACTGCGGTGTTAAATCCTAATTGAGCCGCGCGTATTGCCGCAACATAACCTCCGGGTCCTCCTCCGAGAACAATAATATCGTATTCTTTTGCCATTTTGAAGACCTTCTATATTATTTAGAACAAATAATAAGATAATGAAGATAAACCTAAAAAGAAACTACGAGAAAACGATGAACAGAACTCCGATAAACATAACGACCGATCCCAATAATCTTTCACGTAAATGCGGCTCATCCAATAAATAATGGCCTAGAAAAACTGAAAACATTCCGGACATTCTCTTCATCGAAATTACATACGCTACCAATGTCATCGAAAGTGCCGTCATGTGAAAAATGAACGAGCCGGTTGTGAACATACTTACTAATAAAAGGTTTTTCTTCCCTTTTCTGATTTGTTCAATGCTGAATTTTTTGGAGATGAAGACAATCGAACCTACTGCAAAGAAAATAAAAATATTTATTAAGATGATATGCTGAGCAACCGAAGAATATTGAATAGAAAGCTTATCAAAATTTGCTGTCAGGCTCCAGATAAAAGATACAAGCAGCATTAGCCGCGAACCTTTATTTTTTACAAGTGCTTTTATCGGAGCGAAATATTTACGCGAGCGTAAATCGACATTCAAAAGATATGAACCGAGTACGACAAGAATTACTCCAATGAATCCGTATGCGTTTGGAAATTCTCCCACGATTATCGGAGAAGTGAATAAGAGAAAAAGTGGTGTAAAACTCAGCATCGGCATAACTTCGGATATATCGCCGAGGGAAATCGCCTTCATATAAATTATTGTTACGAAGGAATTGATTATCCCGGTCGCGAGAAATGCAGCCCAGAACTCGGCGCTGAATTTCAGATCTATAAAAAATAAGCCCGGAGTAAAAATTAATACGGGAAGAAAATTATTTGCCCAGGAAATTAAGATTGGGTCTACGTCCGAAGAAGCTTTTTTTGCGAAATATGAACGGATTGCTTCTGAGACAGGATTAAGCGACGCAAAAAGTATCCACATCTTATTCTACGTTATCTAACAGCATAAATTCATTTTGTTTGACTTCCTTTATAATAGTTAAATTTTTTTCAGGATATTTGCAAATTTTTAATAAAGGACACACAGAACAAAGCGGACTTTTTGGTTTGCAGATTTCTCTTCCCAATCTTATCAAATTTGTATGGAATTGATGCGCGATTCCGTCCGGCAGTTTTTCGTTAATCTTCCAGAATGTTTTATCAGGAGAGTTTTCTTTTACAATTCCAATTCTGTTTAATGTTCTAAAAACGTGAGTATCCACCGGGCAAACATTTTTGTCCAGCGCAAAAAGTAAAACGCAACTCGCGGTTTTTATCCCAATTCCTTTATAGTCTGTCAGTTCATCTAAAATCTCAAAATTATTTTTATTAACAATATTATTGAGCGAGATTTTATTTTGCTTAGAATGTAGATCATCTATAAAATTTTTTATTGCGGAAGATTTCTGCTTCCCGAGACCGGCGATTTTTATAACTTCCTCAATCTCTTCTCTTGATGCGGAAAGAATCAATTCCCATTTTGGGAATTTCGTTTTCAGATTTTGAAATGCTCGGAACGAATTTTTATCGTTTGTGTTTTGGGAAAGTATTGTCGCAATTAAAAGATCAACCGGATCCGGAAGTTTTTTATTCCGTTTCGGAATACCGAAATGATTTACTAAGAGAGTATTTATTTTTTTGATTTTTTGTGCGGACATTAAATTTAATTTTTGCGGGGAAACAAGCTTAAAGTTGCGTGTTTCCCTGCATTAAAAATGTTTATTTACGTGAAAAGACCAATACATTCAATAGAATAAACCATTAATTTTATTCCGGTTCTAATTGTCTTCGTGTTTTGTTTTAAAGCCTTTCAGCATCCAATTCTTTGCAAGGATTAATCCAATAGGAGTTATCATTGCTATGCAGGCATAAATAAACCATAAAGTTTCCGAATTGATTTGGCTTGCCGGTGCATCAGCAGGAATATATTGAGTTAAAAACCATCCCGAATATAAGCTTGTTATCACCTTAGTAAGAAACCAGGGAAATTGACCGATCCCCATATAAATTCCGGTCATATTTTTCGGGGCAATCTCTGCAACCCACTGCAGAAATCTCGGCTGCCACATCGCTTCACCGATCGTCATAATGATAAGGAATGCGAATAAAGTCCAGATGCTTGGTCCGAGAGTTAAAATAAATGTGGGAGCTCCCATCACGATGGTACCGATTATCATCATTTTATAAGCGCTTTTTTTCGCTGTTAAAGCGGCTACAACCGGAGCAAGAATAAAAATTAAAAGCGGATTAAAATTTACAAAAAATTCAAAATTTTCCTGAACGAATCCGGTAAATGCGCGACTTGTATATTGCGGAAGAGTAAGCCAG
Organism: uncultured Melioribacteraceae bacterium; assembly: GCA_963821715.1. Lineage (GTDB taxonomy): Bacteria > Bacteroidota > Ignavibacteria > Ignavibacteriales > Melioribacteraceae > CAWGET01. Next base: position 32,239 of record CAWGET010000001.1, on the reverse strand, counting down.
TTATGCGCAAAAAGAGTTTGAACCGGAATTAGAATAAAAATAAAATACATAAACCGTAAATCGCGCAGCGGAAAGTTTTTTACATAAAACCGTAATTTTTCTTTTCCCGTCATATCGTCTAATTCACTTTTTTCTTCTTCCTCTTCTTTCACATCTTTTCCTTCATTCGCTTCTGCAATCGCTTGACGGACAGCTTTTTTGGTAATAATTATAGCGACAACTAAAAGCCCGACGACCGTCAAACCTACGTAAACCCAGAAAACACCGTCTATTCCCGATGCTCGTCTAACCGGAGGAGAAATAAGTCCTGGTAAAAAACCACCCAAGTTCATCAGAGCATAAAGCATTGCGTATCCCATCGCCGAGGTATTTTCATTTGTAAATTTTTTAACTGCTGTATAAGCCGCAGGCTGATAAATTCCGTATCCTAAAATAACTCCAACCAATCCGAATAAGGAAATGATATGAGTTGAAGACCACATTCCTGTAGTGCCAAATAGTGCCGGAGCTGCAGTAAGTAATATTCGCCCTACCAGCATTGAAGATAATGCAATAAGCAACGCTTTACGCACGCCGACCCAGTCGACGGCCGCTCCCAGAAATAATTGGCTTAGCGTAATTCCCGCGGTCAAAAATCCAACCATCCATCCTGCCTGAATATCGTCTAGTCCAACATATTCATTAAAATAAATTGCCAGCAATCCGACAACTCCAAAATACGTTAATCCCTCCAGAACGTATGAAATATTCAAACCCATCAGAGCACGGGATGTGTGAGCGAGATCGATAAACGGCTGAGAAATTTCCTTCCAGGTGTTTTTTAAAATGTTTCCGTTATTTTCTTCGTTATTTTTTGCCATTTGATAAGTTCCTTTAAATAATATTTACTTCAGGATTTAATTCTATCTTAAATTTTTCGAACACAGTTTTTTTAATAAACATCGCTAATTCTTTTACTTCACTACCCGATGCACCGCCGTTATTTACTATTACTAAAGCTTGATTCGGGAATGTCCCGACATTTCCCTTTTTTATTCCTCGTAGCCCCGACTCATCAATTAACCAGGCGGCAGGTAGTTTGATGTTTTCACCTACTTCATAGAAAGGTATTTCAGGAAAATGTTTTTGGACTTCGGAAAATTCTTTTCTGCTCAACTCCGGATTTTTGAAAAAACTTCCTGCATTTCCAAATTCCTTCGGATCAGGCAATTTACTAGAACGTATTTTAATCACCGACTTTCGTATGTCTTCGATCGTAATTTTTTCTTTTCCTAACTTTTCAATTTCATGTTTTAAGGAAGCATAAGTATAATTTAGTTTCGGGTTTTTACTAAGACTAAAATAAACATTAGTTATAACGTATTTATTTTTTAGTTTTCTTTTGAAGATACTGTTTCTATAGCCGAAATGGCATTCATCTTTTTTGAAAATTTTCTTCGCCTGAGTTTTAATTTCAATCGCTTCAAGAGAATGAAAAACATCCTCTAGCTCAACTCCGTAGGCGCCTATATTTTGAATAGGAGAAGCACCAACGGTACCGGGAATAAGTGATAAATTTTCTACGCCTCCGTAATTATTTTTCACCACGTATTCTACAAACTCGTCCCAAATAACGCCACCGCCAACTTTCAACAGTATAGCGTCTTTCGTTTCTTTATCAACCACTATTCCTTCAATCGAATTTTTAAGTACTAATCCTTCAAAATCTTTTGTGAAGAGAATATTACTTCCTCCTCCGAGGATCAAAATATCTTCAGCGTTTGAATACTTTGTCAGGATTTCGTGAAGTTCACTTTCCGAATGAAACTCCGAGAAGAGTTTTGCTTTTACATCAATACCAAATGTATTAAGCTTTGAAAGAGATTTGTTTTTTTCTGTTTGCATAAACCGGAAAAATATAAAAAAACAAATATAATGTCTTTATCAATTTAATGCGTATCTATTCTCAAATTTCTTCCAATTGACAAAATTTATTTTTTCCCCGGTCGAATTTATTATAACTGCACCATTTAGGTCTGTACGCAAAATTCTTATATCTTCAGCTTGCAGGCGGCTTAGTACTTCTTTGGCAGGATGCCTAAATTGATTCATATAGCCGGCGCTTATTAAAGCGTATTCCGGATCTACTTCATTTATAAATTGTGAAGAAGATCCTTTTTTACTTCCATGATGACCAACTTTTAAGAAATTAGATTTCATAAAATCGCCGTAAATATCTATTAATCTTTCTTCCTCTTCAAATTCAGCATCACCGGTAAATAGAAACGAAGTCTTGCCGAAACAAATTTTAATAACTCCGCTCCTATTGTTCGAATCAAACCTTTTAAATTCTCTTGACGCCGGATTTATTAGAGAATATAATCGTGTGTCGGGAAATTTAATTATCATTTTTTTATAGTTCATATATTTAACATTGTTCTTCTGAAGGAAGTATTCAAATTCTTTTTCTTTTTCTGATGAAGAATCAGTCTCCGGTTTAAAAATAATTCCGATTAAATTTTCCTTTACCAAAGTGAGGAAGCCTCCGTAATGGTCCGCGTCGATGTGCGATACAAATCCAAAATCGATTTTATCTATATCAAATTTTTGCAGCAGAGTTTTAATTCTTTTACCGCTGTCGTAATACTCATTCCTATTACCCGCGTCTATTAATGCGGTTTTACCATTCGGAAATTTCACAAGAAAAGCATCTCCTTGCCCTACGTCAATAGCTGCGACAGAAAGAATTTTAGTCGGAAGATACTCTTTATTATCAAGCAGAGAGAAGATGTAAATATTCAGAAAAATTAATATCATCAAAACAGATTTGGATAATACAGAATGAAAATATTGAAAAGTGATGAACAAAATGGTCACAAAAAAATAAAAAATCAAAACATCGAGAAGTGAAAACTCATTTATATAAATGAATGAAAATTCATTATTCCCGCCGGATGCTACAATCCGGAATAGCAAGTCTGAGAAAAAATTATTAGCAGAGCCGTAAATAAGCGCCAGCCAGCTAGAAAAAAAAGAAACAAACAGAGTAATTACCGCAACCGAAATTATTACGGCGATTATCGGAATAACAAACAGATTCATAAGAAGTGAAATAACTGAAATTTTATGAAAGTAAAACAGCGTAAAAGGAAGAGTTCCGATTTGCGCCGCCAGCGAAACAGACAAAAATAATAAAATATAGCGTATACTCTTTTGCTGAAAATGAAATTTGATAAAGCGCTGAAACAACGGATAAAAGATTAAAATTGATAAAACCGCTGAGAAAGAAAGCTGGAAACCGGGATTAAAAATTTCTTCAGGATTAACAAGAAGAATAATAAACGCCGCGAGTGTTAGTGCATTAAAACTGTTATAAGAACGATTAAATATAAATGTGAAAAGAAGAAGAATTGCCATTACGGTAGCCCTGAAAACTGAGGGCGGAATACCGGTTGTTACCATAAATAAAAGTAATCCTGCAATTGTAAGAATATACCTGGCGTAAATATTAAAGCGATTAAATACCAAATAAAAAATGAATGCTATAAAACCAACATGCAAACCTGAAACAGCGAGAACGTGAATAACGCCGGCATTAATAAACTGTTCTCGTATTTCATAATCAATTCCGCTCCGGTCTGCAAGCAGCAAACCTGTAATTAGTCCGGCTGTTTTTTTGCTTGAATATTTCTTGATTCTTTTCTGTATTTCGAATCGTAATTCAGAAATAAAATTTTTAGCCGAATTTATTTCATCGGAGGTGATGTCTATATTTTCAATATCGTAAACGGAAAATAAGGCGGGAATATTTTCCGTCCGCAAATATTTTTCATAATTAAATTCTCCAGGATTTCTTTTAGAAGCCGGTTTAGAAAAAGTCCCGAGTACCTTTATCTTATTCCCGAGAGACAAATTTTTGTAAACGTCTAAAAGTTTTCGGGTTGTGTCCTCATACACTTTGCAAAGTGTAGAAACATTTAATCTTTTGGTATTGGAATCCGGAAGAGACAAAGAATCCGAGGAAACGATTAAACTTAACATATCGTTTTGAGGAAGACTAAGTTCTTCTATTTTCCCATAGAGAACTGCCTTGCGAATTTTCCCTGACTTAAATGGGTATTCATCTTTTTGACCTTCGACTAAATTTAAATATGCGGCGCCAAGGAAAACAAAAGTTATCAGAAGCGAGAAACTTCGTACAAAAGTAAACTTTGCGAGAGCCCGAAAAAAAGTAAAGATGACTTGAAAAAGTAGAAGGAAAATTGATGCACCGATGAGGATAGATAATTCGTGATGAAAAATCTTTTCTAAAATGATTCCAGTAATTAGAGCCGGTACAACTTTAATTATCGGAAAGTCTTTCACTTGTAAAGATCTAGAATCGCCCCTTTTATTTGAGAAATATCATTTATCTTTTCTGATAACCGCTCTGCATATTTACCCGCCGTTATTGTTAAGGCAGGATTCCGTGTATGGCTCTTAACGGATAAATCTTCTAAATTTCCGTGATCAGAACAAATAATTAGCGTATATCGATCGTCGATATTTTTCAGAATGTAAAATAAAAAATCGTCAAGAATTTTTAAAGCGTAATCCATAAATTCTTTAGTTCGTCCGTGTCCGAAATGATCGGTTAGAAAATATTCAAACAGAGTAAAATGATTTTGGTCAGCGAGTCGGAATAATCTTTTTGCAGCTGTTTCCGGTTTTATAATAGGCAAATTATAGTTTAATGATTGCACCCATCGGAAATTATTTATCTCTGCGCTTAAAGCTTTTCCGCGCCGCAGGTCGGTTGGGGTTTTTAATTTTACCCCGCTCATCAGGCAACTCAATGATGTTGCGCTTAATCTTTTTTTACCGGAGTTGATGTAATCGAAAAATATTTTCGGATAAGCGTTTGCGAAAGCGACGGAATAATTTTTATCCTTAAAAGATTTAAAAATATTTTTCTCCCTTAATTCTTCAACCGTGGCGGAATGCGGATGCGGACCGTGATGAAGCCCGGCAAGCTTTGGCGCGTTTATTCCAGCAAAAATTGAAGTTTGTCCGGTTCCGCTTTGCGGGAGACCTTCCACTCCAAGACAAGCATCGGTAGGAAAAAGAAATTTGTTTTTACCCGATAAATATTGATTTTTTAAAGAAGGAGCACCGCCGAAAATTTCATTCAGAAATTTAAATTTATATTTGAAGAAAGTGTTTTTTTCTTTATCGGCTTCTCCGATTCCAATTCCGTCAATAAAAATCATTATTGTTGAATGCACAGCTTCTCTAATTTTTTGATTCGACAAAAACTGTTACCGGGCCGTCGTTCATTATTTTAACGTTCATCATCGCGCCGAATTCTCCGGTTTTTACTTTTTCGTGTCCAAGATTATTTAAAATTCTATCGACAAATTTTTCATAGAGCGGTATGGCTTTTTCGGGCCGCGCCGCTTCAGTAAAACTTGGTCTGTTGCCTTTTCTTGTTTCACCATAAAGGGTAAACTGAGAAACAATTAAAATCTCGCCATCAATATCGCGCACGGATAGATTCATCTTTTCATTTTCATCTTCAAAAATTCTTAGGTTGCAACATTTATCCGCTACGAAATTTACATCTTGTTCCCTGTCCGTTTCTTTTATGCCGAGGAGGATAACTAATCCTTTACCAATTTCTGCAGAACTGTTTTTGTCACGGATCTCAACTCCGCCTTCCGAAACCCTTTGAATTAGCGCTCTCATTTTATTACTCCGCTGATAACGCGGTCAATCCCCGAGTAATCTTTAACTATCTTTATTTCGCTGAAATTATTCTCTTCTAAAATTATTTTTACTTTTTCAGATTGACCTATTCCGACTTCAAAAAATATTTTTCCTCCTATTTTCAAAATCACTTTCGCGACTTCGGATATTTTTTTATAAAAACTAAATCCATCATCGGAATCAGTAAGGGCTATTCTTGGTTCAAAATTTACTATCTCTTCCTGCAGCGCTGCATATTGCTTTTCATCAACATAAGGCGGATTTGATACGATCAGATCAAATTTATTTTCAGGTGAAAAATCAAAAATATCTTCTACACGGAATTCGATTTCTGAAGAGACTTCATTTATCAGCGCATTTTGTCTGGCAAGATCAATCGCCTCTTCCGATTTATCGATAGCGAGAATTTGTGCTCGCGTAAAATTCTTCGAAAGCGAGACTGCAATATTTCCGCTACCCGTTCCGATATCAAGAATTTGCAATCCGCTTTTCTCTTTATATTCCTCAATTATCTGCTCTACAAGAATTTCAGTTTCCGGTCTGGGAATAAGCACATCTTTTGTAACATTGAATTTATAACCCATAAATTCTACGTTTCCGGTGATGTATTGGAGCGGTTCGTATTTTGCGCGTCGCGCTATGTGCTCCCGGTATTTATCCGTTTCTTCATTTGAAAGCGGTCGGTCGAATGACAAATAAAGTTGGAGCCTTTTACAGTTTAAAATTTCAGCAAGTAGCAATTCCGCATTTACTCTCGCTTCACTTATTCCTTTTTTATCTAAGAATTCGGTCGATAATCTTATCGCCTCAAGTACCGTCAACATATTTCCGTAATAGTTTTATGAAAATAAAGTTTAAATTAAAAAAATCGGTATTCAATTAACAGGAAGAATTATAGGCAAGCTTATCAGTGTTTATAAATTATTCTGAGTAGTAATTTAAATCTGTAATCAAAATAAACTCCATAAAAAGTGATATCCCAGTTTTTTTTAATTTGATAAGATTTGGATTCTAATCAGCTTTTCCTGATTAGCTTTTATGAATAAATATGGATAAATTTCAGATTGGGATGATGAGTGAATCATCATAATATTTTATTTATTTAAGGAGAAAATGAAGCGAAAAACTTTAGTAATCCCCTCAATAGATATAAAAAACAGGAAGACAGTTAGAGTTGTTCAGGGAATTCCGGAATTGAATTGCAGCGAATACGGAAACGACCCCGTGGAGATGGCTATGATCTGGCGAGCGGAAAATGCCAAATGCCTTCATGTTGTGGATTTTAACGACGCCCACGATCGCTCCCATCAAAACTTCGATCTGATAGGAGAAATGTGTGAATCGGTTGTAATTCCGGTGCAGCTCGGCGGTGGAATTAGAACATTTGAAGATGCCGAAGAGGTTTTGCAACTCGGAATTTCACGGCTAATTATAAGTACGATGGCGCTCGATAACAAGAAAGATTTTATCAGGCTTATAGAAAAATACGGTCCTCAAAAAATTTCAATTGCAATTGATGTTATAAATGGCGAAGTAATGATTAGAGGAAGGTCGAAGAAAACCGGAGTTGCTCCGGTGGATTTTGCTCGCCAAATGAAGGAGTTGGGTGTTAACAGATTTGTGGTAACGGATGTTCTTACCAATGGAATGATGTTGGGGCCGAATACCGCGCTTTCTCAAAAAATTGCCGAAGTAACAGAATCCAAAATAACACTATCCGGTGGAGTAAGCGGCTATGAGGATCTGATGAAAGTTCAGGAAGTATATGACGATGGAATCGATTCGGTAATAATCGGAAGAGCGTTGTACGAAAATAAATTCCCATGTCAAAAAATTTGGCGGGTAGCAGAGTCCGGAATTTTTAATTAGAGGTTTTTATGGCAAAAAATATAGACAAAATACGTACGAGCAATTTTTGGGCGAATTTATTTAAGCCTCCTACACAGAAAAACGATCTTGAACACGTCCTAAAAAATATGCCTCCTTTTAAAGATCTTAAACAAAAAGAATTAGTTATGCTGATGCAATTAGTTCACCATCGCGCTTATACTGCCAATGAATATGTCTTTTTCCAGGGAGATCCCGGAATTGCGCTTTATATCATACAGAAGGGAGAAGTTCTTGTAACACTAAATTCGGAAAGTAACGTGAGCCAGAATCTCGCTATTTTCGGAAGAGGAGATTTTTTCGGAGAAATGGCGCTCCTCAACGAAGAGATAAGATCAGCTTCAGCAATAGCTTTAAGTGATGCCGACCTCGCGGTTATTTTCAAACCCGACCTTGATGAGTTTGTCGATAAATATCCTGAAGCCGGAATAAAAATCACGCGCGGACTTTTACAAATTCTGGTAACACGCTTGCGGGTTATAAATCATGATTATATAACTTTAAGAAATAAAACGTTAGATCATCCAACGGAGGCGTAAATGAATAATATAAAAAATATTCTAGTTCCGGTAGATTTTTCCGACTATTCTAAGAATGCATTGAAGTACGCAATAAATTTTGTTAAGATGTTTGAGGCAAAACTCTTTCTTATTTATGTAGTTGAGCCGATGGTTTATCCAGCCGATTTCAGTATGGGTCAGGTTTCTCTTCCTTCGATGGATTCCGATATGATGGAAAGATCGAAATCCGAATTGCAAGAACTCGCCAAAAAGGAAATTGACCTTGATATAAAGGTTGAAGTAATTGTGAAAACGGGAAAACCTTTTATGGAGATAAATGAGACGGCTGCTGAGAAGGATATTGACCTCATCATTATTTCTACGCACGGGCATACTGGAGTTGAGCATTTGTTGTTTGGAAGTACAGCCGAAAAAGTTGTGCGGAAAGCACCTTGTCCCGTCTTAACTTTGCGCGAGCCGATTAAAGGTTTTAAATTTAGTACGACTAATGAAGACTGCGATTGACGCCGGACTTCAAAAAATAATTGAGGATAATTCTTCCGGAAGCAAAGAAATACTGTCTAATTTGAACAAGTATTTTTTAGAGAAAGGAATATCAAATATCGCAGAACCGGAAGAATCGTTGGAATATCTCCAACAAAGATTTAAAGATTTTACTGCGATTCAAAACTATCTTCAAAAACTACTCGATTTTGTTAAAAAAAATGAATTTGCAGAAGCAGAAAATCTTATTCATAGTTTTGAAGAATGCGAAACTTCCAAACTTCACAATATCTATTCTTCCTTAAAGCCGCATTTATCGGGCGTAAACTCTATCGTCACAATTTCCAACAGTTTTACGCTTCTTCAAATCTTTACCATGCTTAACCGGGATGTAGAAAATTTATCGATTGCTGTTTCGGAAGCAAGACCAAATTTGGAAGGAAGAATACTCGCCGAAAAATTAGCTCAAGCAGGAATAAAAATAGAGATGATAACCGAAGCGATGATTCCCTGCTTACATCAAGAAGTTCGACGCCGCGGTGATTGGAGCTGACTCCATCCTAAGCAATGGAAATATGATCAACAAAACCGGCAGTTCGATCCTCGCAATCTCGTGTGAATTTTACAAGAAACCTTTATACGTGATATCCGACAAATCTAAAATTAAAGAAACCTCAGTTTTTGAAGAAGAAGAGAAGGACCCGAAGGAAATTTATTCCGGCCGAACTTCACAAATCAAAATCAAAAATTTCTATTTTGAAGAAATAGAAAAAAAATTAATTACTAAACTTTTTACGGATTAAAATGAAGACTAACTTATTATTTCTCGTAATTTTTTTATCCTTCTCAAATTTATTTTCTCAGGATACTCTTGTCTTTCAAGCCGATTACATTCCGAATCCCGATACGAGTTTAATTTTTCGCCCGAGTAATTATGATGAAGCACAAAATTATCCGCTTGTAATTTTACTCCACGGTTGGTCCGGCAATTATAAACAATGGAATAATGTTGCGGATATGCAGAAATTTGCGGACGATTACAGTTTCATCATTGCAACGCCCGACGGATTTTACGATTCCTGGTATATAGATAATCCGAAAAAAGAAAATGTCCAGTTTGAAAAATTTTTCTGGAATGATTTTATTCCCAAATTATTTGAAGAATACAAAATTGATTCATCCAAAATTTTCATAAGCGGATTAAGTATGGGCGGGCATGGCGCGATGACGTTGTTTCTGAAAAATCCCGATTTTTTCAAAAGTGCCGGAAGCACGAGCGGCATTCTAGACCTTACTTTTTTCCCGGACCGATGGAGCATCAAAGACGGAATCGGCTCAATAAATCTTTATCCAGGCGAGTGGGAAAAGAATTCGGCTTATCATTTGCTCGGAAGCATTGCCGGATTAAATAAACGGATTATTTTCGATTGCGGAACAGAAGATTTTGCTTATGCAGTCAATAACCGATTCAGAGAACAGTGCCGCAACTTAAATGTGAAAGCGACTTTCATTTCTCAACCCGGAAATCATAGTCACGAATATTGGTCAAAATCTATCGAAGCTCATTTTAAATTTTTCTACCGTCTATTGCAAAACTAAAAAGGAACATTCAAAACACTTTTACGTCTAATTTTTAGAGAGTAACTAAAACGGGAAATAAAATGAACGAACGACTATATCGTACCAGGCAAAAAAGAATGATCGGTGGAGTAGCCGGAGGACTTGGAGATTATCTGAATATCGATCCGGTAATAATCCGAATACTGTTTGTCGTTTTAACTATTATAAATGGATTGGGAATTATTCTTTATTTAATTTTTTGGGTTATCGTACCGGAAAATGAACTTGAGCAGCCCGAGGTTTATTCAACATCAACCTCATCTTCAACGGCTAATTTTGATTCTCAAACTGAAACGCGGCAGCAGTCAGTACAGAAAAAAGGTTCTGGAAACGGAAGAATCGTCGCCGGACTAATTCTTATAATACTCGGATTCTCATTTCTATCAGAACGTTTCTTTCCGTTTTTTGATTTTGCGGATTTCTTCCCGATGTTACTGCTGATTCTCGGCATCGGTTTGATCTGGACATCAATTAAAAATAATAGAAAAGAAAATGAAAAAGAGTAATCTGTTTTGGGGTTTTTTCCTACTGACTCTTGGAACCCTTATTTTACTAACTAAATACAACGTAATTAACGTTGATTGGCATTTTGTGTGGGAGTTATATCCGTTAATACTTGTCTTCTTCGGATTGATGCTGATTGTTAGCGGAAGAATTTTAAAATCATTTATCGCAATTTTATTCGGAATCGTTTTCAGTATTTTGATCTTCGGCACGTTTATGAACATCATTGATGAGAATCCATTAACAAGACATTTCGATCACAATGATTTCAGCACCAGCTATTTTTATGAATCGTTTAATAATTCCTATCAATCAGCCTCTTTGGTATTGGAAGGCGGCGCCGGGAAAGTTTTTATACGCGGCAGTAGTAATGAACTTCTTGAAGGAAATTATTACGGCGAAAGAAATATCTATGATCTTTCTAAACGTATGAAGAACGGTCGTGCGGTTCTAAAGTTAGATTCAAAATTCAAAAAAGTTAAATTCTTAAATGATGAATTCAAAAATGATTTGGATTTAAGATTGAATAATTCGCCGGTTTGGAGTTTCGACTTTAAACTCGGTGCGGTTAAAGCCGATTTTGATTTGTCTGATAAAAGAGTTGAAGACATAAAAATTGCCGCAGGAGTTTCTTCCATTAAAATAAAACTCGGAAAACAACAGAGGTCGCTGGTGTTAAAATCCGAAACCGGAGCTACAACGCTCAAATTATTAATTCCTGCATCTTCGGGAGTAAAACTAATTAGAAACGGAGTCCTTAACTCAAAACACATAAAAAACTTTACTAAAAGAGATAACGGAATATATTATTCCGAAAATTATGATACTTCCGACAGTAAAATTTTTATTAAGATGAGCGGGGCTTTTACCAGTCTTACAATTGAAAGATATTAATCAAGTCTAAATTAGAAGTTAGTTTCAATTCTATTAAAGCGCGGAGTTTACTGAGTGCGGCTTCCTTTCTTCCAAGGATTTTTTATTTTTTGAATTCCAGGTTTCACTTTAAATCCGCTCAGCTTTCCGATCGTCCGGAAAAACTCCTGCATTTTTTTATAATAAGCTTCATCCGGCTCCATTACCCAAATATCTTTTTCAGCTTCTTCAAATGTTTTATATTTTTTTATCATAAATATATCTTCACATTGCGATTATCGTTTGGAGTTTGTCTCATTTAACTCAGATATAATAAATTAGTAAAGATTCTCTGTCAAAAAAACAAAAATCTAAAAGTAAAATATAACGCTAACCCGAAAACAAAAAGCCGTGCCCAGCGAGAACTTCAATTATATCTGCTGATGTTACTCCAAGAATTGTTTCACATTCAACAAAGTCTATATAATCTGATTCACTTTTTATTTGTTCGCAGGAACTATTATATACATATCTGTTAATTCGTCTATTTAGTTTGAAATCACGAATTAAATATATTGTACTATCGGTTTTGTTTTTTTAATAATATTAAATATCATTGTGTTTTAATTTCTCTTTCAAAAAGAGAAGATCAAGTTTATCTTTTTCACGATAAGTATTTTTCTTCATAGCAAAAAGCGATTCGGCGGATGCAAATTTTATTTTAACTCCTTCAACTATTTTTTCGACCGGGATGATATTTTCAAAAGAAAAAGTTTTCCCGATCCCCGATATTATATCGATATAAAAGTTCTCCGGTGTACCATATCTGATAACCGAATATTTTTGCAATTCGCTAAAAGTTATCTCATCAATATCTTCATCATAAATCTTTTTTATTGCCCGTTGAAAATATAAAATATTTTCTTTGGTCAATTTCAGTACAATATCAATATCTTCGGTCGCCCGCAGAAAGCCGTGGAGAATTACGGCATAACCACCGATTATAATGTAATCTACTTTTTCTTCGTTTAAGGATTTTATAATTCTTAACGCTTTATCAACCACAAAAAATCCCCGCAAATAATTTTTGGAATATAATTAATGAATTATGATTCATTTTTCAACTATTCTCTGCTTACTGTTCACCGTTCACTGATTATCCGGCCGCCAAAAATATTTCTCCAATATTACACATCCGTCACCGTCAAACTCAATTCCTTCGCTCAGCAATAACTCTTCCATTATTGTTCCGTTTCCGAAATGCATTTTACCAGTTAATGCGCCGAACCGGTTCACTACTCGATGACAAGGCAGATTCGAGCCGGCTGCGCTGTTTAGCGCCCATCCGACAGTCCGGGCGGAAGATTTGATTCCGCATACTTCCGCAATAGCTCCATAAGTTGTAACTTTTCCGTAGGGAATTTTTTCAACAACAGAATAAACCTTATCAAAAAAATCTTTTTTATCGGATTCTTTCATTCGCCCATAACTTTTATCAGCAGCCTTTTTCTCCGCTGTCCGTCGAACTCGGCGTAATAAACCTGCTGCCACGGACCGAAATCCAGTTTTCCATCTGTTACCGGTATTATCACTTCGTGATGCACAAGCAGACTTTTCAGGTGCGCGTCTCCGTTATCTTCACCTGTATTATGATGCCGGTAATTGGGATTAAACGGGGCGAGCTTTTCCAGCCATTCATCAATATCCTGAATCAATCCATGCTCGGCGTCGTTAACATAAACTCCCGCGGTTATATGCATTGCTGAAACCAAAATCATTCCTTCACTTATTCCACTCTTCCGCAAAGCATCTTCAACTTCGGCAGTTATGTTTATATACTCTCTCCGCTTCTTAGTATTGAACCATAAATGCTCAGTATGAAATTTCATTTCATCTCCGATTAATTCTGCCCGAACTTTAATAAAAATCCGCGGATAAATTCATTTATATCACCGTCCATAACTGCTTGTGTATTTGATGTCTCGACGTCGGTGCGATGATCTTTAACCATATTATAAGGATGAAAAACATAAGAGCGAATCTGGCTTCCCCACTCTATTTTCATTTTATTTTTTTCCAGTTCTTCCTGTTCTGCTTCAAGTTTTTCCCGTTCAACTTGGTAAAGTTTTGACTTGAGAAGTTTCAGATGCATTTGTTTTATTCTGTCCCTGGCTTCTTTCACTTTGGCAAGCAGCAACTATACCCGTAGGTTCGTGCGTGATCCTTACTGCGGTTTCCACCTTGTTTACGTTTTGCCCGCCTTTTCCTCCGGCTCTGAAAGTATCAATGCGTAAATCGGAAGCATCAATATCTATTTCAATTGAGTCGTCAACTTCAGGAATAACGAAAACGGATGCAAATGATGTATGCCTCCGTTTATTCGAATCGAATGGGGAAATTCTTACCAATCTATGTACGCCGTTTTCAGCTTTCAAATAGCCGAATGCGTAGTCGCCGATTACTTCAATAGAAACGGATTTTATTCCGGCGCCGTCTCCTTCCAGCAATTCAAGAACGGTCATTTTGTAATTATTTTGCTCGCCCCACCTCAGATACATCCGCATAAGCATGTCCGCCCAATCCTGCGCCTCGGTGCCGCCCGCGCCCGAGTGTATGGTTAAAATGCTGTTTTTATCGTCATCTCTTCCGCTTAACATACTTTTGAATTCAAGTTTTTCCAGATGTTTATTTAGAAGACGGATCTCTTTTTCAATATCCGGAAGAAATGATTCGTCCTCTTCCATCTCGGCAAGTTCAACAGATTCGGATGCTCCGTTATGTTTCCGGTCGAGCTCATTCCAATCGTCAACCCAAATCTGTAAGGATTTTATTTTCTGTAGAATTTTCTGCGCTTCGTTCTGGTCATTCCAAAATGATGGGTCTTCTGTCTCTTTCTGAAGTATTTTGATTCGTTCTGCTTTTTTATCTATGTCAAAGATAACCTCTTAGATTGTCGATTCTTTCTTTATACTCTTTCAAAATTTTTGCTTGTTCCTCAAACATTGTTGCTCCATAAATTTATAAATTGTTCTATTCTGTTTTTCTAATCGCGGCCATAAAGACCACGTCTACCCAATAATCCATTATTCCAAGACTTCTCATCTCTTCGAAGCCGCAAATTCGAAAGCGCTTGCCTTAAGTCGATTTGCGTTACAGCTCCAGTTCCATTCTCAAGAGCGCCGCGGCTAAAGTTTTACCCTGCGCGTCGTGCTTTAAGGAAACGGTTCCGCCGCCGCCGAGTGTATTATTTAAAATAAAATTCAGCGCGCGTAAATTCGGTAATTCGTATCGTTCTACATCGCCGAAGCAAATTCCCTTAAAATGTTCTTTAACTTTTTCGGTTGTTAAATATTTTTGAATGATCTCAAATCCTTTATCATCGTAAGCAATTATTCCGACATTCGCGGCATCGCCTTTATCGCCGCTTCTTCCGTGTGCGATATCGATTAGTTTTATTTTCATTACAGCTCCAGAATTTTTACTTCGTGCTTAACTAATTCTTTAGAGATTAATGCAGGCCAGTAAGCAACAACTTCGCTTGGTCTTGGTCTCCCGCCGGCAAAGCCGGTAACGCTCGGCGGTCCGGTTAAAATAAGCGGTGCTATCTCCCTGCCGAATCGATCTACGTCGTCATAACTTTGCGATCTTACCGCAACTTTCAAAACCACTTCACTAAGTTTATCTTCGTCAAGTTCTTTAACTAAAGGACCGTGAGAAGAATTATATCCCACGAACTCCGTGCGTATTTCATCGAATTTTAGACCAAGATTTTCTAATCTTTTTCTTAAAATTTTATCCGCGGCTTTAGCTTTTTTCAGAGCCTGCGGCCAGGTATAAGTTAACGAACCCGAAGCCGAATAACCGTCAGCAAAAGAGCAGGAAACTTTAAATGAATCGGTCTCGGGAAATCCTTTTACATCGTAAACTTTAACGCGGTTTTCTCCCAGGTCTTCCAATTTAATTGAAGTAAAATCTGCAATACAATCCGGCGTAATATAATTTTTTGGATCTCCGATTTCATAAAGCAATTGTTCGGCAATTGTTTCGAAAGAAACTTTTCCGCCGAGCGATTCGTGCTTTGTAATAATTACTTCTCCGTTCGGATGAGCTTCGGCAATGGGGAAACCAATGTTCGCCATATCATCCACAGCTTCCCAATCACCCAAAAAATTTCCGCCTGTAGCCTGCGCTCCGCATTCCAGAATGTGGCCAGCGACTGTTCCCGCCGAAAGTAAATTGTAATTTTTTTCATCCCATCCAAATTCATATATCATCGGAGCGAGCGTTAATCCGGTATCAGTTGTCCGGCCGGTAATTACGATATCCGCATCTTTCCGCAACGCTTCAACTATGGGAAAAGCTCCGAAGTAAACATTCGCACTAAGAACCTTATCTTTATAAGGCACAATCGACTCTCCGGTTTCCATATTCTTCAATTCCGCTCCGGAATCAATAATTTCGTCCAGCCTATCTTTTATGTTATCCCCAAGAACTACGGCTACCTTTAAGTCCTCTATTCCTAACCCTTTTGCTACGCTTAAAACTTCTTCCGCGCATGCTTCGGGATTAACTCCGCCGCCGTTAGTTATCACTTTAATATTTTTCTCTTTACATATCGGCAAAATCCGTTTCATCAACACAGGAATATCCCGTGCATACCCGAGTTTCGGATTTTTATTTTTCTGCTTTTGAAGAATCGACATAGTAACCTCAGCGAGATAATCCATCACGAGATAGTCAATCTCTCCTTCGGTAACCTGCTTGTAAGGCGCTTCAATCTGATCGCCCCAAAATCCCTGCCCCGATGCGATCCTAATCTTTTCTTTCATAGTTTAATTCCGTATTTGCGAATTCTGAATTCACTAATTATTAATTATTGAAATAAGGTTTGATCTTCATTATTGACTACTGCATTCCGGATCATCTCAGCAGAATTTATCAAATCCTGTTCGCCGGAAATTTTTAACCATTTAATTCTTTCGTCTTTTCTAAACCAGGTCATTTGGCGCTTGGCAAATCTTCTAGTATTTCGTTTGATCAACTCAACGGCTCTCTCTAACGATACTTCCCCATCAAGGTAATAAATAATTTCTTTATAGCCAACCGTGTTAAGAGCGTTTATATTTGAGGAATAACCGTTTCGCAAAATATTTTGTACTTCTTCTATCAAACCGCTTTCAATCATTTCATCTACGCGTTTCTCTATGTTGGAATATAGCTCACTTCTCTCCCATTCAAGACCGAACTGAAGAAACTCAAATCCTGTTTCCCTAACGTATTTATTTTGAAATTCGCCTATCGGTTTTCCGCTTAGATGAAAAACTTCCAGCGCTCTCATAACTCTCTTCCAATTTTGCGGCAGCATATTGGCTGCGCTTTCAGGATCTTTCTCCATCAGAAGTTCATATAAATATTCATTCCCGTGTTCATTTTTAAGATTCAACAATTCTTTTCTGTATTTGTCGTCTCTTCCAACAGAATTAAAAATTCCGTCCACAAGCGCTTTAATATAAAGTCCGGAACCGCCTGCAACAATCGGTATTTTATTTTTTTGATGAAGATCTTTTATGAGGCGGATAGAATCTTCCTCGAATCGGCTTGCGTTAAAATCATGTTCGGGATTTAATTCATCTACAAAATGATGTTTTATTTTTTTTAATTCTGTGTTCGATGGTTTAGCCGTTCCGATATCGAGAAGTTTATAAACCTGTCGGCTGTCCGCAGAAATAATTTCTGAATTTAAGTTTTCGGCGAGCAGAAGCGAAAGAAAAGTTTTTCCCGAACATGTAGGACCAACAATTACAATTACGCGTTTTTCCAACCTTCTTTCCCGATGAGCGGTACAAAAGCAAAATTGGGCGCTTCAACTACTTCAAAAGTTTCGTCCTCTTTTTTAGAGATGATCATCAGCGTTTGAGATTTTCTGTTTCCCACCGGAATAACCAATCTGCCGTTAACCGCTAATTGTTTTTTTAGATTTTCCGGCACTGATGGTCCGCCCGCAGTAACGATAATTCCGTCATAAGGAGCAAATTCTTCCCATCCAAGCGTTCCGTCTCCGTATTTAAGAACAGCACGGAAACCGAGCTGGTCGAATAATTTCTGTGTACGAAAAAAAATTTTTTCATTCCTTTCTATCGAAAAAATCCGCATTCCCATTTTACTTAATATCGCCGCCTGATACCCGGAGCCGGTTCCAATTTCAAGTATTTTGCTTTCCGGTTTTAACTGCAGCGCCTGCGTCATATATGCCACGGTAAAAGGCTGGGAGATAGTCTGGTTGTATCCGATCGGAAGAGCAACATCTTTGTAGGAATGATGTTTCATTACATCCGGCACAAAATTATGCCTTTCAACCTGCATCATAGCATCAAGAACTTTTTCATCCTTAATGCCTTTGCTCCTTAATTTATTTATAAGCTCTAATCTTTCTTGTTCGTACATAAATTTTTTAATTTTATTTAAAATTAAAAATACAATTTATTTTTGTAAGTTTTCTATCGGATAAAAAATTTTTAGGGATAATAGTTGGAAGTTTTAGCTGCTGCACTCGGAATAATGTTAATGCGAATGGCTGATGTAAGCATCGGTACATTCAGGACTATACTGGTTGTACAAGGCAAAAAATATTTTGCCGGAATTGCCGGATTTTTTGAAGTACTAATCTGGATATTTGCGATGCGGTATATAGTTGAACATATGGACGTACTTCCAAATTTATTCGGGTACGCCGCGGGATTTGCCTTGGGAAATATAATTGGTATTACACTCGAAGAAAAAATTGCACTCGGTTACGTCCAGGTGAATATTATTTCCCGATATTATGCCGATAAAATTGCCGATACTCTCCGGCAATCCCAATATGCTGTAACAATTATACCCGGTGAAGGAGGTTCGGGCGGCGTTTCGGTTTTAGTAATTATTATCAAAAGAAAAGCGCTGAGAGCCGTAAGAGGAATAATTGAATCGATAGACGAAAAAGCCTTCATTACCATTCAGCACTCGCGACCATATAGAGGATTTATACATGGATCGAGAAAATGATTATCTCTTGATAAACGTAACAGTTTGATGAAAATCCTAGCTTAATTCAATAATTCCGCCACGGAAATAAAAGAGGCTAAAATTGAGGCAAGGCGCAATTTAGCTGATTAATTAATTTTAAAATTCGTAATGTATTAGATCTACGGAAATAATAACAAACAACAATTTCTACCTTCTATCGCTTTTTTTCTGATTTAGTTTCTGGTTTACAGCCCTTACCTGCATTCACTGAACTAATTAACCCAACAAAATTCTGACTTTTCAACTTTGCCAATATCGTTTGGCACAGATTCTGAATAAGTAGTATAAAAACATAAAATTATTGCAATCAATAAAAAATCCATGGGATAAAAATTGTTTACTTCAGAAGAAACATTAACGCAGGAAAAAGAAATGGAAACAAACTCTAAAAATGAAATAGTTTTAGATTATCAGCAATGGACACCGCAGCAGGGCGATTACAAAAAGTACAACGCAGCGGAAGATAAACAAAACTTCGAACGTAAATTAAAAAAAGATATTCGTAGAAAAATTCTTTTAGCAATAATTAACGCCGCAGTAATAACCGGATCGTTAATTTATTTTTTATAATCGAACACAAATAAAGACAAATGGTTAATATTGGGCAGAGAAATAATAGAAATCCTTTATGAAAATTAAAGAATATGACTTAATTGATGAAATTATAAATAAATTTTCCCTAAAAAATAAAGGCGCTGTTTATGAGGATGATTTAGATATCATAACAAATCCTACCGAGTTTAATAATAGGAAAAAATTAGATGCTTTGGTTTTGGCAACTGTTTCAGCAAACTGCGATGGTAATTGCCTGGATATAGGGACCTCTCTGGGAAGAAGCGCTTACAGAATAGCTACTAATATAAATAGCATAAATAAAGTTTTCACTGTCAATATACTTCCGGAACAGGCAAATAAAAATACGGATTTAATAACCCATTTACTTAATAAGGAAGAAATCGGCAAATTTTTTAGAGAGAGACACATTCAAAATATTGTGCAAGTATACGCTGATACTCTCACTTGGAAAGTCCCTGAAAATATTGAAAATCTCTCACTTGTATATGTGGATGGCGCACACGATGAAGAAGCTGTTTTTATGGATTCTGTAAAATTTTGGAAAAAACTTAAAGAGGGCGGATTTATTTTATGGCATGATTTCTCGCCCCAGAACAGAAACAAATTTCATTGGATAGATGCAGCAATGAAAGGCGTGGAAAGGTTTGTAAATTATTTTCAATTAGATGAAGAAGTTATTCACCTTAAAGATTCCTGGATTGGAATTCTCCAAAAAAAATCAAAAAGTCATATTAGGATAAATGAAAAAACTACCAAAAGTGTCGATAAAAATTATATAAAGAATAAGGAAAATAAAAATAGTAATATAAAATTAGGACTGATACTAAAAAAAGATTTCCATGATAGTAATAAATGGGTAAGCGCTTTAACTCCAAAATTTATTGAAAAATTGAACCACCATTTTGAAACTATTTGGATTCAAAATCAGGAGGAGTATGAAAACTATTTAGACGATGTTGATTTTCTAATTTCATACGAACCAAATTGGTCTTCTCCAAGAATTCAATTCAATAAGACGGATCGTCTCGCAAAAAAATTAGATCAAATACCTTCGTATATTATTCTCAGTGACCCGCACTCTAATAAGTGGAGAGAAGAATATGTTATTAAAAATAATCTTGATTTTATACTAAGCTATTATTCTGCTCCCACATTTTATCATTTTAACAAAATAGCCAGAAAGAAAATTATTCATTTTCCTTGGGCTATTCCCGATGAATGGATATCAAACCATACTATTCATTATAACGGGCTCTCAAAAATTAATTGCTATGGAGGATCAAATAGCGAAGCATACAAAGATAGAAATTGGTGCCGCACATTTCCATTTGTTGAATCAAGCTTAAACAGCGGTGTAGAAAATAAAATATTTACAGATGAGGAATATTTTGAATGGTTATCTAAAAAAGACGCTGCCATTGCTGCCGGCTCTTTAGATAAAAAATATAGATTGACTGTGCCAAAATATTTTGAAATAGCGTCCGCAGGAGCATTGCTATTTGCTCAGGAGACTGATGATTTAAATAAATTGGGTTTTGTTCATAATCATAATTGCCTAATTTTTAACAGAAAAAACTTCCGAACAGACGTCGAAAAATACCTTGAAAATCCTACAAATTATATAGATATCCGTAAGAAAGGAAGAGAACTTATCGTTGAAAAACATTCTCAATCTAAAAGAGTAAACCAATTGGAACAACACGTATTATCACAAATGGAAAATAAAAATCATTTAAAAAAAACTTATTCGTTCACAAATAATAATCAACGCCTTTTTTTAGAACCGAGCGAAGTATATTTAGCAAGCGCCGATAGAATGAGCTCTACTTTAAAAAATCTTGAAAACCTCAGATTATTCGAAAATAAAAAGATTGATAGTTTTGTAACAGTAATTGGCGGATTATCCGGATTAAACTATTTACTAGAACTGGAACCTAACCAGATCAAGTTTTTTGATGTTAATGAGGCATCATTTGATTATCTCAAATTAATAATTGAATTAATAAAAATATCATCTTCGCCGGAAGATTTTATAAGTAGAATATTTTCCCGAGATTTGACAGTCTTTTTAGAATCCAATGGATCAAGATTAGACCACCAAAACCAGTCTGATTATCTCACCAAGCAATATGATAATTCTATCCTTAATGACACTTTAGGCAATTTGAGCAAGCAATCGCAGGAAGTATTTGAATTCTTTCTTTTGCCGTTCCTTAATAATGAAATATTAGATGGCAAGAGAAACTGCCGACAACTCCTACCTTGCTGGAATCCTGAGCACAGGATCCCTGTGGGTGGCGGCGAAGAAACCGGCTACGATGAATTTGGTAAGAGAGTTCCAAATATAAACACTTTTCATTATGGATATGGTTGGTTATCATCGCGAAAGAGTTTTGTTAAAATTAAAGATAAAATAACAAATGCAAAGGTCTCCTTCCATCTTCATAATTTAATTGACGATGATATTAATCAGATTTTAGAATATGATAAAAATTCTGTAATTCATATTTCGAATATCGATATTTGGTTCCCAGAAAAATACAAAAGCCTTTATTCTTATTGGCAAGAAATTGTGAAAGCTAATTTTGGTTCCTGGACCATTATTTCAAGTCAAACCGGAATTAACAAAATACAGCCCGATCCTCATTACTTCGCATTCAAAAAGATTGATGGACTAATAAATAATGAAAAAATAGTAGAAGTTACTCATAAAACCCCCTGGGGATTTCATGAATTCAACCGATTAAATTTACAGGTAGATGAGTATATTGCTAAACAAGGACTTAGATGCAATACAACCATTCTTCATATTTTGTATGGTGAAGGAATTTCCAAAATAAAATTTATCAGCTCTCTGTTATACGCATTAAAAAATAGTGAGAAGGTTATTGTATTAGAGCATAATTCTGATTCTTTGGACTGGAAGCAAAATAAATATTTTAGTATAAATGAATTAGAAGAAATTATTAATTTAGCGATTGCCAGATCAGAGAAATCTTTTAACGTTCGTTATGAATATATTCGGGGTAATACTGATTCAAAGCGGAATGTATTATTTGTTTTGGATACCGTTAAAAATACTCCGTCAGTTGAATCCACGGATATCAATCGGATAAACAAAATAAAAGTTTTAATAGGCTATGACGTTAAAGGATGGGCATGGTACCATAAGGCTAAGTTTATCCAAAAATATATTTCATCTGATCTGATAGCAGTTCAATTGTTTGAATTAGGGAAAACATTCAATCATAACGATTTTGATTTTGTGCTTGTGTTTGATGTAGATCGAGTTAAATTTTTAATGGATACTCCTGATTCAAAGACTTATAGTCGGAATTAGTTGCCCTGCTTTACTTGAAAAATCTAAACAAGTAATTAAGTATAAATCGTTCGCATCTATTTTTGTAAATAACCAACAAATGTACAATGATTTTGATTTAAATTCTGAAGTTTATTTATGTGAAAATGGCGTCGATGAAAATTTATTCTATTTTGAAAAGGATCATTCAAAAAGCTCCCGAAATTTAACTGCTTGTTGGGTAGGAAACTCGTCTTCAATGGCGAATAAAGGACTTAACTTAATTAAAGCCGCATGTGATAGAAGTTAATATTAAGCTAATATATCATGATACTTATGCAAAAAGCAACACAGATTCTAATGTTTTTCACAGGAAGAATTAAGAGATAAATTTTACTCTAAAGCGAATTTTTATATTAATGCTTCTTTATTCGAAGGAACTCCCAATCCAGCATTAGAAGCAATGGCCTGTGGGTTACCGGTTATTTCAACCCGCGTAGGAAATATGACAGAGATTATCAAGAATGGATATAATGGTTTTTTGGTCAATAGAACAATTGATGATATTGCAACTGGTATTGAAAAAATTAAAAATAGTGATATAGACTATTTAAGTTTGAATGCCAGAAATTCAATTGAAAATGGATGGACTTGGAAAGATAAAGTAAAAAATTATGAAAAAATGATTTTAGAATCCTACAACAGAATGTATAAAAAAGCTCCTTCCAACAAACGCAACGAATGCAATAAAATCTTTTGAAAAAGCAATTAATCATTTTTATTCCAAAGAATTTAACAAAGCAGATAAATTAATAAAAGATTATAAATCAAATATTGAATACAATAGTTTCGAAATGTCTGATAATAGATTGGACGCATTGAAACCGTCAATCTCTATCATTATAGTCGCATACAATACAAATGAATTATTAGTGGAATGTATCGACTCCCTTTCTAATCAAACTGAAAAGAATTTTGAAGTAATTGTTGTAGATAACGGGAAAAACGATAAAGTAGTTAACAAATTATTGGATTTGCCGATTATTTATATTAAAACTCCAATTAATCTTATTCTCTCCGAAGGAAGAAACATCGGAGTTCATTTCGCAAAAGCTCCTATTGTAGCTTTTCTGGACGACGATGCAATTGCCCATCCGAATTATGTAAAAAATATAACAAAAGCTTTTAATTCAGAAAATATATTTGCGCTTAGAGGAAAAGTTCTTCCTAAAAACTCTGATTCTTATATCAATTCTAAACCGCACTATAATCTCGGTGATGATCCGATGCTAATAAACTATATTGATACTGAAGGAAACTCCGCTTTCTTAAAGAAAATTTATCAGGATGAAAATGGAATGAATACTCTTCTTTTTGGAGGAGAAGGTTTCGAACTAAGTTATAGATTACATAAAAAATACGGCTTCGGAAAAATTGCTTATAATCCTGATATCATAATCTATCACGATTATGCTTCGACCGAGGGGAAAAACGACGCTAAGCAAAATCGGCATAATTTAATGAATGAATATCTGAGGTATAAACATAATGATATTGATCTGTTCAGAAGGCCGGAAAGAAAACTTTTTTTAAAAGATAATATGAAAAATATTACTAATAATGTTCCTCTAATTTCAATCTGCATCCCCACATATAACCGCGCGGAATTTTTGAGAAGAGCAATTGAAAGCGTTTTTAATCAGACTAATGATAATTTTGAAATAGTAGTTATCGACGACGGTTCGACAGACAATACGGCAAATCTGATTGAGTCATTCAATTCCCCGAAAATTCGATACATATTTGTAGACCATAAAGGCGCCCCTGCCGCTAGAAATAAAGCCGTGCGCGCCGCGCAAGGAGAATACATTTTATGGCTTGATTCCGACGATGAAATGGCGACTTCTATGTTGGAAGAATATAACCAGGCAATTTCATCTAATCCAGGTTTCAATATCTTTTATTGCAACAATACAAGAGTATTCGATGAAAACGGCGATAAACAGCAAATAACATATAAAGATATTAGCGGGAAATTATCTCCAGACCAACTTCTTTTGGGTCCTCAAATTGCTAATTGCGGCGCTCTAATAAAGAAAAGTTTATTTGAAAAAGCCGGCTTTTATAATGAAGATTTTAAAAGAGCCCACGATTTTGAATTTTGGGTAAAATCACTGCCTTATGCATATTACAAACAAGTTAATAAGAATTTATACTTTCAGCATTTTCATAATCAGGGAAATTTATCGCCCATCTATCACGAGAAAACCGATCTATCTTATGAAAAAAGGATAATTAATTCTCTGGTAGACAATTATTCAATTGAAGAAATGTTTTCTAATGTTGATTGGCAGATTCTAAATGAAAATCAAAAAGATGAAGGCAAATATTTAGCTTATAAAGTTTATGCAGAAGCCTTTTATAAGTGGAGCGATAATGAAAGAGCGGTTGAATATATAAATAGATTATTTGAATTCAAGAAATCCGAAGAAGGGATGAAACTTTTGAAAAAAATTCAAAATGAAATAAAATGGTCTCAAAAATCCAAACTTCCCGTTAGCGCAATAATCTCGGCATTTAACGAAGGAGATATAATTTACAATGTGGTGAAAGATCTCGTTGATCAGGATATCGATGTTTATTTTATCGATAATAATTCAACAGATAATACGGTTGATGAAGTAAAAAAATTACTCGATAAAGGAGTGGTTCACATTGAAAGATTTCCTGAAGATTGCGGCTATGATATTCCTTCAGATAAATACGTCTGGCGTTATTTATTAAAAAGGAAAGAGGAAATTTCTAATGAACTTGGCAAAGGATGGTATATTCATGCCGACGCTGATGAATTTAGGGAATCTCCTTGGAAAGGACTGAATTTACGCCAAGGTATAGAAAAAGTTGAGACGGAAGGTTTTAACGCTATAAATTTTAAAATTTATGATTTCAAACCTACGGATAATAGTTTTGAAAACGGCAAGGATGTAAGAGATTTCATTAAGTATTATTCTGAAGATATTCATCCTTACAATAACTTTCAGGTAAAAGCCTGGAAGAACTTTGGTCAGGAAATAAATTTATGGGAAAGCGGCGGACACAATATTCAGTTTCTTGGGAGAAAGGTTTTTCCGCTGCCTTTCATTTTAAGGCATTACAGTGTAAGGTCGCAGCATCACGGAATTAAGAAGATTTTTAACGAACGTAAAAAAAGATATGATCAAACCGAACGAGACGCACAGTGGCATCAGCATTATGATTATATCAAGAATGAAGATCATAATTTGTTGATGGATAAATCACAACTTAAAATTTATGATAGAGATCAAGTTTGCGAGAATATTCAGTCAGGTAGATACAATTTTGAAGAAGAAGTTTCTCAAATCGAAGCGGAAGAGCAAACTGAAGATTCTTCGGACGCAGCCTATTACGAATTCCCGCGCCCGGAAGTTCAGGCGATGGTTAATCCAAATTCCAAATATATTCTCGACGTTGGATGTGCAAGGGGAAGAATGGCTTCGGAATTAAAGACCAAGTTGAACGCCGAAGTCTGGGGAATTGAACCGTTCGAAGACGCCGCAGAAGAAGCTGAAAGGAAATTGGATAAAGTGGTTTCGGGTAAAGTTGAGGAAGCCATTGATAAATTGCCCGATCATAAATTTGATTCAATAATTTTTGCCGACGTGCTGGAGCATCTTGAAAATCCAGAGGACGTATTAAGAAATTTGAAATCCAAATTCTCGGCAAACGGAGAAATAATTGTTAGCATTCCGAATGTAAATCATTTCAGCATTTTTAAAAATTTATTGGAAGGCGAATGGAAATACGAGGACGCGGGAATATTGGATAAAACTCATCTCCGGTTTTTTACGAAGAAAAGCGTTTTAAGAATGATGAAATCAACCGGTTATGAAGTAACTGAAATGAATGCGACTTCTTTCGGTAATTTTAATTTATCTAACGAGACAATCGAAGCTCTTAAAAAAGACGGGATAGACGCTACAGATCTAAATCAGAATCTTAACCATTACCAGTATTTGATGAAAGCTCGTCCGGAGTTAAATTCTAAAAAAAGCTCCATCATTACGCCAATCTTCAACCAATTGGATTACACGAAGGCGTTTATCGCTTCGGTTTTTAAATACACTCATTCCCCTTTCGAATTGATCTTGATCGACAACGGAAGCAGCAAAGAAACGATAGAGTTTTTGGAGGAATTGCAAAACACCGATGACTCGAGTGAAAGTAATTTCAAATGAGAAAAATCTCGGCTTCCCAGCCGCGGTTAATCAAGGATTGAAAGCCGCATCTGGGAGCTATTTTTTAATTGCCAACAACGATATCATCGTTACAGAAAGCTGGCTCGAAAGAATGATCGAAGCGGCGGATAGAGATACGCAAGTTGGAATTGTGGGACCGATCAGCAATTCGGTTAGCGGAGTCCAGATAGATAAAGAAGCGGATTATTCGACTATCGAAGAAATGCATAAATACGCGGGAGAAGTTTCTGCAAAAAATAAAAATCAGGAATTTGTATTTCCTCGTGTGGCGTTTCTCTGCACGCTGATCAAAAAAGAAGTTGTGGATAAGATAGGTGGATTGGATGAAAGATTTTCTCCCGGTAATTTTGAGGATGACGATTTTTGTCTGAGAGCTCAATTATCCGGTTACAAAACAATCGTGGTAAAAGATGTTTTCATTCATCACTTCGGTTCGAAGAGTTTTTCCGCCGAAGGAGTAGAAAAATACCAGGAAAGATTAGATATAAACAAACAAATTTTTATCGACAAGTGGAACTCCGATCCCGACGGGATTTGGCTAAGAAATGAACCTGTTAACAGGAGAAGTTTAGTTTACCATCTAAACAATAACAGCTTTTTAGAATATTTCCAGCGGGCGAACAATTTACTTCAGGAAAATGATTATGAGTTTGCTTTACAAAATCTGACTTCGGCAATTGAATTTTTCGACGAAAATTCGGCTAGGGAGATGAATATTTCTTTCGAACAATTGAATATCTTAACCGGAAACATTGCGCTGATTATAGAAGATCAAGACAGAGCGAGATATTATTTTGAAACAGCGCTCGAAGCGAATCCGAAATCTTCAAAAGCGTGCGCGGGTTTGGCAAAAGTTTTTCTAAAAGAAGATGAGGTTGAATCGGCAAAAATTATGTTGGAATGGGCTGTTATGAACGATCCGGAAAATAATTCAGCCGCTGCGGAATTAAGCAAAGTTAATAAAGCGCTTGGCTTTCCGGGAGATCATATTTCTTCCGAAGATATTGAGACTGAAAAAGATGAGATTGTGATTACGAAGAATTGACGTTCGATAAAAAGATAGAACGCGGAACATACTAAGGCGACAAATTTTTTAAATTTGCTACCGTTTATAATTCAAGGAACACACCCCTTAATCCCCTCTCAAGAGGGGATTTTTTTGCGTGTTATCGCCTTTACGCTTGCTTGTCGTGGCATAGTTGCTTTTACGAAGCTGGATATTGCACACCTGATGTTACACAAAACATTGTATGCGAATCAAATGGATATAACAGATTTTTACGGGTAAATAAAATCCGTGTATCATTTACAAACCTCTGACGCTTTACTTCGCTCAGCGTCTTCCCTCTCAAGAGGGGATTTTTTTAGCGTTCTCTTCTTCACTTGCTTTCCGTCTCACGTATGAAATTTAACTTTAGACTTTTGACCGAGAAAAAAAACAGCCCACAATGGATACTAATAAGGTGCGAAGTTCACAAGAAAAAATCGACGATTCTCCTTTTCCCGGTTTCTCCGATTAATTCTTTTTCTTACGTCTTGCGTCTCATCTATTTTATCATCAGCATCTTTTTGGAATCTGAAAAGGACCCTGACTTAAATTGATAAATATAAACGCCGCTTGCAAAGTTGGCCGAATCGAATTCTACTTCATAATCTCCTGCCGGCTTTTCTCCTTCCATTAATGTCGCTATTTCATTTCCCAAAACATCAAAAACTTTTAAACTGACTTTTGCTGTTTGGCCTTTCAGATTCGATGGAACGGCGAATTTTATTTTAGTTTTTGGGTTGAAAGGATTCGGATAGTTCTGCCATAGTTTGAATTGATTCGGAAGAGCACCTGTCCCCTCTTTTATTTTCGTTACAACTCCTTCAAAATTAAAATAAGGTTCATAAGCTTTTTTCAAAACAGAGGCTACCGGCTTTTCCGTAACTCTGTCCATCGAAAGCAAACCCATCGTTTGATATCCTCCGGTTTTATACTGATACCAGTCGAACACACACCACCATGTGGAAGCCATCAAAAATCCATTGTCATTAAGTGATCCATCCGATTTTAGCTGAGCAAAAAATTTAAAAGCTTTAAACGTTTCCTCAAATACTTCCACTTGTCTCTCCTTTGAGGAACCATTTTCAGAGGACCAATATCCGAATTCAGTGTCGATGACCGGCTTGTTTGGAAAAGCATTATTTGCCTGGGTGAGAAAACTTGCGGTTCCTGCAAAATAAGTTGAACCGTGAAAGATTCCGAAATAAAGAGTCCAGCCGGCAGCGTCAAGAGGAGCTTGTGTTATATCGGTCGGACCCGGAATATCCCCTGCCGATGACTGGCTTACAAGTCTGCCGTCGTTAAAATTATTTTTAATGTCTTCGGTCATCATTTCGTTGTAGATAAGCCGATTGATTTCTTCCTTACATTCATTGCTTAAACTCCACATAATTATGGAAGGACGATTGAAATCCCGGAAAACCATTTCGCGGAACATCTGTTGATGTATTTTCCTTTCTTCATTTTGAATAAGCCAAGGCTCTGCTGTATCAAACCACCAGACGGGAATTTCTTCCATTACAGTAATTCCCAATCTATCCGCAGTTAAATATGTAAACGGATGATTAGGGTAATGTGCGGTACGTAAAAAATTAATATTGTAATTTTTTACAATTTGCATATCGTCATAAATAACACCGGTCGGCATACTTCTCCCGTAAACTGGATGGTCTTCGTGTCTGGCGCCGCCGGTTAGGAAAACTACTTTATCGTTTAGCAAAAATTTATTTTCTTCGGTAGAGACTTTCCTTATTCCAAACTGAGTGAAGAATTCGTCAATAATAGTTTCATCTTTTTTAAGAGTTACTTTTAAGATATAAAGATTAGGATCTTTCGGAGTCCAGAATTCGGGATCCGGAATTTGCAGATTTGTTTTCCAAACTTTCGCCTCGTTTCCATTTAGGGAAAAAGAATTATTTGCTTCGCCTGTAAAATTAATCTCTTCGCCAATCAAATCTCCTGCGAATTCTGATTCGATATTCGAAGAATCAATTTCAGCGCTATAAACATTTAACTCTGCGGTTACCTGCGAATTTTCCTCATCGCTATTATAAATCAGAACAGAGGTTTCGGTATTCCCATCAAGATCTTGCGGGACAATATTAGCGCGCATTACAGAAACAAGGTTTGATATCTCGAGATAAACATCGTGAATTATGCCGGAGTAATTGAACCAATCGCTATTTGTAAATGGAACAATGTCCTTCCTCGTTCCCCACTCTATATTATCAATTCGAACCGCGATCACATTTTCTCCGCCCGCAATAATTTTTTCGGAAACATCGAAAGCGAATGGAGTATAGCCTCCTTCGTGCCAGCCCAAATATTCTCCGTTAAGCCAAACATCTGCAATGTAATTTACAGAATAGAAAATCAGTTTTATAAATTTACCATCTTGCAATTCCGCCGAAGAAAATTTTCTCCGATACCAGATTCCATCGTCATACTTTTCGGGAGGTGTCGGCATCGGATTCATTTCATTTTCTACTGCGGGAAGATATTTATCCTCCCAAGACGAGTCGTCGAAATCGGGCAAATGTCTTCCACCCGCTTCTGCAATAAGATCATTAAGACCGGATTCGTTTCGTGCGGAAAGAGAAATATTATCATTGGCCGTGAATCTCTGCTTCTTCCAAACACCGGATAGATCTAGAATTGTGCGGTTCTGTTTTTCGAATGACGGAAGTGGAAAGTTGCTCTGATAAGGAATCATTGTTCCGTCAATTTCCCGCAATTCCAATGTGGGCCGAAGAGTTGCGGTTTGTGCAAAATTTATGTGGAAAGAGAAAATGACGATCATCAAAAATAAAATTCTGAGCATATCAACCTCCTGATTTATTTATAAATATAAACTTTCGAACGGATAAATGGAAATATCAATGTAATTTGCCTAAAGTTAATATTTGACAACCATCTGATATTTTGGCAATTTATTGCTTACCTTCTTTTGAAAAAAATGTGGGATTTTATGAACAATTCTTCCAATGCTCTAAGTGCTTTCATTTCTTCGGAAGCACGTAAATATAATTTGAGTTTTTTTACGTCTGCCTCCCTTTTAATTTTGCCTTTTTTGATTATTATATTAGCCTTTTTAGCATTAAGCATACCGGCTACCAGAGACTTTACGATTCTTATGTGCAGGGAAAATTATCCGGTCGATTCTTTATCATTCGGCTTTTTATTGTTTGCGGTTGTGTTCGGTATAATCCTTTTCTTTAAGATGAAAAGGCTCGGGGCTGGAGCGATCCCGCTCCTTCTACTCGCTGTAATTTCTTTTGGTTTTTTTATAATTGCGATGGAGGAAATTGCCTGGGGACAACAACTTCTTAATTTTAGAACTCCGGATTATTTCAGGTC
Organism: uncultured Melioribacteraceae bacterium; assembly: GCA_963821715.1. GTDB lineage: Bacteria > Bacteroidota > Ignavibacteria > Ignavibacteriales > Melioribacteraceae > CAWGET01. The sequence continues at coordinate 1,030 of CAWGET010000001.1, read as the reverse complement.
AATTAACATTGAAGATAATATAAAACTCCAGAGTGTAAGAGGATTGCAAAATAATACCGGTTATTTCCGCCTCGCATTGGGATTGACAGGACTTATCGGAATTCTTTTTGTGAAGTTTGAGTCCTTAAAAACAATTGCGGTACCTAAAATATTATTCGGCGGATTTTTTGTCATAACACTTGTAGCATTTGTTCATTTGTTGAACAACAACGGCAGGTTTGCCAGTGAACTAAGCTGGATTTCTCAGATAATCGAATTGATGATCGCTGTTTCTGCCTTTTTATATGTGTGGCTTCTAAATAGAAAATTAAGATACAATAATCACCTATACAAAGCGGCGCATGATTTGCGATGAACAGCATTTGGAAGATAATGAATGGTGATTCATTATTATGTATTTTCAATTCTTTTTCTGTTTGCAGTCCGTCCCAATTAAACTAACACTTGATTGGATGATGTAAGCAGAAGATTTTTAAATATTGCCCTTAACAAGAATAGACCAATTGCTTCATTAATGGTCTTTAATTTAAACACTCAACGAACTTTTTAACCTTACTAAGTATTGACTTATAAAATTTTCTTATTTAACTTCATAAAAAGATATTTGTGTGCTTTAATGCTATTTAAATTGAGATAGTTGTCTATCTGAACTAATAGGAGTTAGTGGTGAATACAAAATCGGTTTTGGAAAAGCTGGCGCTTGCTATGAAATATTGCAAAAGATGCAAGACTCTGTTTCGAGCTGAGCAGAACACATGCTCTTACTGCAGAAGCAAAGAATTTGAAGAGAATGAAGAAAAAGTTTTGAAAAGAATTATTAATGACCCCTTTTTAAAGGACACTTATAATTAGTTGAACATCAAACGATAAATGTAATTGTAATAAAACCGAATGAAGTAATCAGATTGAACAATGTAGAACACATATAACTATATAAGAATAATAATTCCTATAATGCCATCTTAGGTATATTTCAGAGGCGCCGGATACAAAAATAGCCCAAAAACGCAGTTTTTGAGCTATTAATATA